>CAVOVK010000001.1:0-245322 GCA_963699815.1 uncultured Acidimicrobiaceae bacterium
GTCGCTCGCCTTGCGCGGCAGGGCTCGCTCATGGCCGATGAGAGAGCGAGAGAGGCTCCGCTCCGGCCGTTCTCCGGGTCCGCGCTCTCCTGCGCGGGAGTCTGCCCGCCCGCCGCGACCTCGGCGTCTCCAACCTCTGTGACGACCTCGGCCGGGTCCGTACCCTCGTGGAGCGCGTCCGCCGGGTCGACGACCGCTGCGGCCGCTGCCGCGGACCTCGCGGTCCGACGGTGGCTCCGGAGCCGTGCACCGCCGAGCACCGTTCCGGCGACGAGGGCAAGGGTCAGCACGACGACGCCGATTCCGGTCGGCGTGGCCCACTCCGCGCCGCGGGCCGCGCGGTCGGCGCTCTCGGCTGCCGCGTCGAGGTCCCCGGCGTCGAGCGCCGCGCGGGCGTCGGCCGCCGCCGTGTCGACGCCGAGCAGCAGCTCGCCGAAGTCGGAGACGGGCCACGATCGACGGCCGCGGAGCGCGAGGCGTCTCCCACGTCGCCCACAACCGCGACGGCGCGCGGCAGCATCGACCCTAGCGCCGCGTACGCGTCCGCGTCGGCGGCCTCCTCGTACGCCTCGCGCACGGCGTCGGGCTCAGGCAGCCCGGCCGCGTCGGCGGCCTCCTGCACGGCGGCGGCGTCTGCAGGCGCGGTTTCGATCCCCGCCGCGATGTCGCCGGCCGCGGCGAAGTCCCAGTCGGTCATCGCCGAGCGCAGCCCCAAGGGAGGTAGCCAGTCACCGTCCGCGGCGTCAACGTCGGTGTAGGCCCGTCGTGCCGTCGCACGCTCGTCGAGGAGCGCGGTCTGGTCGGCGTCGACCACCCAGGTGCGGTAGACCTGGGCGGCGTCGGCGTTGCCTGTCCGGACCTCCACGAGGTCGAGGAATCGCTGCCAGTCGGTGCGTCCCTCGTTCTCTTCCACGGAGCCGACCGGCTCGTACGCGCTCTCGCCCGCGTAGGCCGCCACGACCAGAGCGGTGAACGTGTCGTCGTCGAGACCACCGACCAGCTGGCCGACGGCGTTGGACGCTGCCGCGTAGGCGTAGTCCTCGACCGCGGCATCCGGCTTGCCGATCGGCTCCTGCCAGGCGTTCAGTGCGAGCGCCGACGGCGCTGCCCGGTCCGGTGCCGGAGTGGCTCGGAGGCACCGCCGAGCGCTTCGACGGCCCGGTACGCGACCACCTCCGTCAGTCCCTCCTCAAGCCACCGTTCCTGCAGCCGATCCGGGTTCAACCACGCGTGGGTGAGCTCGTGGAGGAGCGTGGCCTCGTCGAGGTCCTCCGACACGACGATCTCGTCCGCTGCGTGGTCGAACCAGGCGTGGCCGAGGACGTGCGGCGACACGTCCTCGCGGATCTTGTCCATCCCGCCGGGCCGAAGGTTCACCGATGATGTCCTCCAGCACCGGCAGGCCGGCCGTCACTCGCTCGGCAGCGAAGTCGGTCCAGGCCGTGTCGCCGGGCAAGCTCAGCAGCCGCAGCGTGGTGTCCCCGACCTCGACCGCGTGTTCATCGGCCCGCTCCGGGTCGCGCGCCGAGACTGCTGCCCAGATGCCGTACTCGTCGGTGTTCTTCGTCGCCGTGTAGGTGACGGCGTCGCCTTCGCGACGCTCGGCGAAGCTGCCGGTGCTGTGGAACGTCATCGACGCCGGCGCGACCACTACCACGCCGACATTCCCCGGGTCGCCGACGCCCTGGGCGGCGAAGGTCGCGAACCCGGCCCCACGCGCGTCCAGTCCGCCGCGCGGAACGGTGCCCCCGGGATCGTGTAGCTCCACTCGATCGTCCGCGACTGCCCGTAGTTCAGGGGCCGGAAGGACGCCACGGCGATGGCGATGCTCGGGTCCTCGGTCGGCTCGATCCTGACCTGCAGCGACGCCCCTCGCTTGTCGCCTGGACGTTCTGCGTACCAGCGGGGACGGGCACGCCGAACTCATCCCAGTAGAAGGAGACGACGCTGTCAGTCAGGTACTGGTCGGGGCTGGTGTTGCGAATCGTCAAAGTGGTAGTCGCCCGCACACCGGTGTCCTCGACCACGTACCGGTTCTGAGACTCGACGGCCAGGCCCTCCTCAGCCGCTGCACTCGGCGCAACGCCCAGCACCGCGCCGAGCGCGACGGCGCCCGTGGCGACCGCTCTGAGCAGCACCGACACCCAACGTCGGGAGCCCCCACCTCCGCTCAGACCCCGAGCGCGCCCTGCGCCCACCATCCCCGGAACGCTCCCGCGATCACTGGCGGTGACCTTGGAGACCATGGGCATGCTTTCTCCTCCCCCACACCGCTGCGGCTCCTGCAGCAGCCTTCTCCACCATGAAGTTCCTGCAGCGACTTGTGGGCATCCAGAGCCATATGTCCCTCCGCCTCCGGCCCTCGCAGAAGACGTACCGGCCCACGGCCGGTGCCTGGCGAAACTCGATCGAGGGCGTCCGGGTGGCCGCTCTCATTGCGGCTGCCCACGCTTGGTCGTGTGGCTCTAGCGTCGGAGTGGGAAGCGCATTGCTTCGGGGCCGTTCTCCTCTTGCGCCCCTGGGGCGCTAGTCGTGAGGCGATGCCGCTTCACCACGCCCAAGCCGCGAGCCGAGCGGACCGCTGACTCAGGACGGAATCGACGCGGGGTCGAGGTGCGTCCACAGGCGGCCGAGATGACGCACTACGAGACCGACCGGATCGAGGCGATGAGGGGGCGGCATGCCGCTGTCTACACCTCGGGGTCTTCGGGCCGGTCAGGCGGCCGACTCGATCTCTGCGAGTCGGCCCAGTCGCGGGGTCGAGCGCTAGTCAGACCTTGGACGCCGAGTGGTGTCAGCCTGTCTGGCCTTCAGTTGAGTCGCAGGTCCCCGTAGAAGCCGAAGGCGCCCACGAGGTCGCCAAAGTCGACGAGCCCCAACACGCTGTCATGGTGCATCCTGCGGTCACGCCACTCAGCGAATGGACCCAGCGCCTCTTCCACCACCCCATTTGACCGGGCCTTGGCACCGACGAGGCCCTTCGCGAAGCCCGCCACGCCTTCGTCGGTCCCGGCCATGACATAGTCCCCCGGTTCGCAGTCGTCCAGGGAGTACCACCCGGCCTCGTGGTCATAGATCAGCCTGAACTCCTCAGTCCAAACCTTCCAACTCTCCTCGAAGTGGGTGATCTTCCCGTTTCCCGTGACTCGTCCGGGCAAGGGATAGAGCGCCATGCCGTAGGTCGTGCCGTCGACATCGATGCTGCCGAACCAAGCGATCTCAGGACAGCCGAAGAGCCCAAACTCGAATGTTGACAAGTCCTGGTTGAGGACCATGGTCATGTCCCCACGCAACGGCTCTTTCGCACTGACCGGCCCAGCAGCGACCACGCTCAGCACCATCACGAATGCGAGCGAAAGCACAATGTTCCGCTTCATGAGTCCTCCCATTCCTTCGTCCCGCCCAGTGAGCGGGCGACTCCAGATGATCTCGCCTCACCACGCCGGGCAGCCATCTGGCAAGACCAACCAGTCCTGACCATGCCTGGCAGGCATAGGTGCGTGCCCTCCCGGGGGTCCCCCCGCATGTTCGTGGGCCACTCCTTGTGTCTACGCCGAAGGCCTTCACCAACTAGGGCCCAATGGCCCATGCCAGCCCAAGCGCCGCTCACAAGCAACGTCGACACGTCGCCACCGTAGGTCCTGACGACGGGCAACAGCGAGTCCCTCCAACGGACTCGGGCGTTCGGGGCCAGGTCATATCGGGCGGAATCGACCCCGGGTCGTGGTGCGCCCACAGGCGGCGAAGTGGGTCACGCCTGGGAGCGACCGGATCGCGGCAGAGTCGCGCGTACGGCCAAGCGCGCGGGATGCGCGTTGAGCGGTCTCGCGAGTCGCTCGATTGTCTGCGGTAGATGTCGTCCGCGCTGTCCTTCGCCTCTGGACGGCCGCGCCGGACGGGCGTATCGGTCGAGGGGAGGGGCCGCCCGGGCCTCAGGGATTGGGGGATGTCATGGCCAAGCTACTTCGCGTGATCCTGGTCGCGATGTTGGCGCTGGTGGTAGGTGGCTCTGTCGCGTGGGCAGGTCACGGCCCACCCAAGCCGGTGCCCATCCAAGGAACACTGACGGGTACCCACTGGGTGGACATGGCTCCACCGCCGGGCACGTGCGATGGGGCGGCGTTCAACTTCGTCAGCGTCGGCACCGGCAACGTTTCGCACCTAGGGAAGGTCGACTTCGTGCAAGACAACTGCACGACACTCGACATGACGACGATGACGGTCAGCATCGTGGGCACGCTCACGTTCACCGCAGCCAACGGTGACGTCCTCGTGCTCGTGCAGGAAGGCGGTGGGCCGTTCGACCCCACAGCTTCTCCCACGTCGGTGACCGGCTACTACGACTGGACGGTCAACGGAGAGGACTCCACCGGGCGGTTCATCGAAGCCAGGGGGTCCGGGACGTCGACCTTCGTGTCAACTGTGCAGGCCGACCCTGAGGTCACCAACGCCTGGCTGAGCGGCACGATCCAGTACAGCGCCTCGAACCGAGGCAACCGCTGAACCGTCTCAGCCTCAGCGGACCACGACACGTCCAGTCTGGAACACCCACCGTCGGCACCGACGGAACGCGCGGGTTGCAGCATCAGCGCGCGCTCGACCATGCTCTGGCTGGTGAGTCCCCAGCGGCCGGAGTGACACAGCCGCAAGCGTCCACAGGCAGCGCTGTGACGCGGGTTCCGGGGTGGTTGATCGGGTTGCGCGTCAACGCCCCAACATGCCGATGAGAGTGCTGTTCTCGGCTGCTTGCGGTATCGACGATCCGCTATGATGCGGGGATGCCGACTGATACGGCCACTGCGCCGGGAGTGCTGCTGCGGGATGCCCGCCGTCGCTCCGGGTTGACCCAGGCCGAGTTGGCTCGTCGCGCGGGGGTGACGCAGAGCGTGATCAGCGCATACGAGTCCGGAGCACGTCAGCCGTCGCTACCGACGTTGGCGCGGCTGGTGGCCGCCACCGGCCTGGAACTGGCCGTTGGTGTGCGCAAGCCGGTCCCGGCCCGGGCCCGCTTGACCGGGCCGCTGGGTCGCCGCGTCGTGCAGCACCGTCGGGCCCTGAAGCGGGCTGCCTCCTCGCGGGGGGCGTCGAACCTGCGGGTCTTCGGCTCGGTGGCCCGCGGTGAGGAGACCGTCGACAGCGATGTGGACCTGCTAGTCGACCTCGCACCCGGAACGGGGCTGCTCGGGCTGGCCGCCCTGGAGCGCGACCTGTCGGAGATTCTCGAGGCGAAGGTCGACGTGGTCCCGGCCAGCGACCTCAAGCCCGGTGTCGCGCGCGAGGTGCTCGACGAGGCGGTGCCGCTGTGAGCCGCCGCGACCGGCAGCGACTCGACGACATCCAGGCTGCGCTGGACGCCATCGACGACCACCTGACCCGGGGCGGGTTGTCCGACGGGCTGGTCTACGACGCCGTCCGGGTCCGGCTGATCGAGATCGGCGAAGCGGTCAAGGGCCTGTCTGCAGACCTGCTGGCCACCGAGCCCGACCTGCCCTGGGCGCAGATCGCCGGGATGCGGGACCGGCTCACCCACCGCTACTTCGACACCTCCCACGCCATCGTCCAAGGCACCGTCGACCACGACCTACCCGTCCTCGCCGCGGCCGTCGAGCGGCTCAGGAGCCACGCCACCGACTGACCAGCGAGCCCGCCCATGGCCGAGTTGAGGGACTGTCCGGGAAACGGTGTAAGTGGCCCAACACGCTGAGTGGGAGCTCGGCGGGGAAGGGTCGTCATGACCGAGACACTGGTGGGTGTGAGTCCACCTTCGAAGGAATCTGAGCTGGAGGAGCCGCGGCAGCCGTCGGCGGCTGAGTTGGAGGCCGCGCGGGAGTTGGTGCGCCAGGCCCGGGACCGCGGGGTCGCGTTGACCGGCCCGGACGGGCTGCTCAAGGCGTTGACCAAGACGGTGATCGAGACCGCTCTGGACGAGGAGATGTCTGAGCACCTGGGCTACGACAAGCACGCCCCCGAGGGCCGGAACCGGGGCAACTCCCGCAACGGGCAAACGCGCCAAGACGGTGCTGACTGATGCGTGTGGTGAGGTCGACATCGACGTGCCCCGGGATCGGGATGGCACGTTCGAGCCGGTGATCGTGGCCAAGCGTCAACGCCGGCTGACTGATGTCGACGAGGTGGTGCTGTCGTTGTATGCCAAGGGCCTGACGACCGGGGAGATCAGCGCGCACTTCGCTGACGTGTATGGGGCGTCGGTGTCCAAGGACACCGTCTCGCGGATCACTGACCGGGTGCTCGAGGAGATGCAGTCGTGGTCCACCCGACCGTTGGAAGGCGTCTACGCGGCGGTGTTCATCGACGCGATCATGGTCAAGGTCCGCGACGGGCAGGTCGGCAACCGCCCGATCTACGCCGCGATCGGGGTCGACCTGCACGGTCACAAGGACATCCTGGGGATGTGGGCCGGGCAAGGCGGCGGGGAGTCAGCCAAGTTCTGGATGGCGGTCCTGACCGACCTGAAGAACCGTGGCGTGGGTGATGTGTTCTTCGTCGTCTGCGACGGGCTGAAGGGCCTGCCCGCGTCGGTGAACACCGTCTGGCCCGACGCGATCGTGCAGACCTGCATCATCCACCTGATCCGCGGCTCGTTCCGCTACGCGTCGCGCAAGTACTGGGACGAGCTGTCCCGGGACCTGCGACCGATCTACACCGCCCCGAGCGAGGCAGCGGCCCTGGCCGCACTCGACGCGTTGGACGAGAAGTGGGGCACCCGCTACCCGGCCATGATCAACCTGTGGCGCAACGCCTGGACCGAGTTCGTGCCGTTCCTGGACTACGACGTCGAGATCCGCCGAGTGATCTGCTCAACGAACGCGATCGAGTCGTTGAACGCCCGCTACCGCCGCGCGGTCAAGGCCCGCGGACACTTCCCCAGTGAGCAGGCCGCCCTGAAGTGCCTCTACCTGGTCACCCGATCACTGGACCCGAAGGGCACCGGCCAGACCCGGTGGGCAGTACGGTGGAAGCCAGCCCTGAACGCGTTCGCCATCACCTTCGCCGACCGCATGCCAGCGGCGGAGACCAACTAACCATGAACGCCACTTACACCGTTCATCGGACAGACCCCGAGTTGAGGGTGTTGCTGGTCGGGACTTCTTGGGGCCCTGGTTCGCGCTACACCGCGGACACGGATGCAGCCGCCTACACCCTGACAGGGGATTGCGATCGTGAGGGTATCGGCGGGAGGGTTGGGTATGGGGACTCGGCGTCTGGCGGCTGTCGCTGTAGTCGACGTTGTTGGGTACTCCACCATGATGTGTCTGAGGACGAGGACGGCACGCTGGCCGCGTGGCAGGACCATCGCAGTGCTGTGGACCCGGTCTGGGTGGGCCGTGGGGGCCGGATCGTGAAGGGCACGGGCGACGGGCTCCTGGTGGAGGTGCCCTCGGCGGTCGAGGCTGTGCGCGCGGCGGTCGAGGTCCAGCAATTGATGAGGTCGCGCAACGCCGAGCTGCCGGTGTTGGAGCGCATGCTGCTACGGATCGGCGTGCATGTCGGCGAGGTCGTCGTCGAGGGTGACGGGGACATCTATGGCGATGTCGTCAATGTTGTTGCTCGCCTCGAGGGTCGGGCCCACGCTGGGGGAGTCTGTGTCTCCGACGATGTGCACCGGCAGGTTATCGGCCGGGTCGAGTACGACTTCGACGATCTTGGCCGGTTGTCGGTGAAGAACATTCCGCACCCGGTCGCGGCGTGGCAGGTGCGCCTTGATGCCCCGGTCGGTCAGCCACCCCCCGGACGGCGCGCGGGGGCTGCCAGCCCAGCAGGACGAGGGGCCGCTGGTGGGCCGGGAGAGGGAGGTTGAGGCGCTGGGGGCCGAGTTGGAGCGTGTGTGGTCTTGGTCGACGCGCTGCGTGGTGCTGGGTGGGGAGGCCGGGATTGGCAAGACTCGGCTGGCCGGCGCGCTGGCCGAGGCCGCCTCGGGGCGGATCCAGCAGGTCGGCTGGTGTGGGGGCAGTGTGTCGACCTCGGCGCGGACGGGATCCCGTACGCGCCGTTCCTGCCGGTGCTGCGCGCGCTGGCGACCGACATGGGTGGGCAGCGACTGGGCGAGGTGTTGGGGCCCGGCCGGGCGGAGTTGGCACGCCTGCTGCCCGAGCTAGGAGCGGCGGCTGCGATCGAGCCGGAGGTCGGGCGGGGCCGGTCTGTTCGAGGCGGCTGCCCGCTTGCTGGAGCAGTGCGCTGCGGCGCGGCCGCTGGTAGTGGTGCTGGAGGACTTGCACTGGGCCGATGCGTCGAGCCGGGAGCTGTTGGAGTTCCTGGTGCGCAACGTCGCGGAGACCCGGGTGCTGCTGGTGGTGACCTACCGTTCCGACGAGATTCACCGCCGCCACCCGCTGCGGCCGCTGCTGGGGGAGCTGGGGCGCAGCCCGCGGGTGACCCGGTTGAGCATCGGGCGGTTGGAGTCATCCGACGTGGAGTCGATGCTGACCTACCTGCGCGGACAGCCACCGGATCCGCACCTGCTGGCCGACGTGGTCGAGCGCACGGGTGGGTTGCCGTTCTTTGTCGAGGAGCTCGCTGCCCGCGAGCCGGGGCAGGAGTTGCCGGACACGCTTCGTGATCTGCTGCTGCTGCGGGTCGAGGCCTTGTCCGAGTCGGGGCGGGGGATGCTTGCAGCGGCGTCGGTTGGTGGCCTGCGAGTAGTCCATGACGACCTGGCCGCCGTGACCGGCCTCGACCCGCGAGGGCTGGATGCCGCCCTGAAGGAGGCGGTGGGTGCGCAGCTGCTGCGGGTGGACCGTGACCTGCACGGCTACGCGTTCTGGCACGCGCTGCTGCGCGAGGCTGTCTACGACGACCTCCTGCCCGGCGAGCAGACTGCGCTTCATGGACGCTGGGCCGGCGTGCTGCAGCAGCGCCTCGACGAAGATGCGACAGGGCGCTGGGCTGGCGGTGCAGGTGGCACACCACTGGTACGCCGCCCTGGACCTGCCCCGCGCGTTCTCAGCCTCCCTCGCCGCGGCCGACGCGGCCCAGGCTGCGCATGCGCCGCAGGAGGAGATGCAAATGCTGGAGCGAGCCCTGCAACTGTGGGCACGCGTCACCAACGCGGAGTCGGTGGCTGGGTGTGATCGGGCAGCTCTCCTCGAACGCGCCGCGGACGCGGCCTTCGACGCCGGGGACGACGACCGCCAGGACACCTTCTCCAAGGCAGCGCTGGCCGCGGTCGACTCGGACAGCGACCCGCAGCGGCACGCGCACCTGCTCAGCCGACATCTGGGACACTCCCAGTCCCTCTCGGCCGAGGAGTTCTTGGCCGGGATGGACCGCGCCCTAGCAGTGATGCCTCCTGACGCCCCATCGCCGAGCCGCGCCTGGGCACTGTGGAAGCTGGCGCAGTGGCACTTGATGCTCGGCCACGTTGTCGCCGCCGACCTTGCCGTCCAGGCACGGGCCGAGGCCCAGCGGGTGTCTGACCGGGAGGTCGAGTCGTTCGCCGTCGGGATCCTGGCGTTCGCCCAGGCTGTGGCCGGCTGGGGGGAGTTGGACACCGGCCTGGGCCTGCTCGAGGAGGCGCGGCAGCTCGCCGTCGAGGCCGGCTCCGAGCGAGCGCTTTTGTTCTACCGGCTCAGCCTGTCCGAACTGCTGATGATCATGGGGAGATTCAACGAGGCCCGGCAAGTGTGCGTGGAGGGGCGCGAGCGGGTCCAGCGCTCCGGCCTGAACCGCACCCATGAGAAGGTCTGGGCCGTCAACGAGGTCGCGGCGCTGGTCGCGCTGGGACGCTGGGACGAAGCCCTCGCCCTGGCGGATCACCTCCTCGCCCAGGACCTGCCCCATTTCTCCGAACTGGCGCTGTCCCATCTTCGCGCCGAAGTGCTGACATACCGAGGCGACCCGCACGCACCCGACGCCGTCGCCGCCCTCGACCGCGTGACCGCTTGGACCGGGAATGACCCCCAGCGCACCTTCCCCATCGCCATGGTGCGCGCCGAGCACGCCCTCGCACTCGGAGACCCCGACGGTGCCTTGTCGATCCTGCTCGACACCCTCGCCGACCTCGGACGGCCACTCGCCTACACCGCGTGGGCCATGCTGCACACCCTCGCCCGCACTATCAGCACCATCGAGCAGGGCGGCGACGCGCCGCAGCACGCCCGCGACACCCTCGCCCACGCTCGGCAGTCGTTCACCCACTCAGGCATCCAGCATGCCTGGGACGCCGTCATCGACGCCGAACTCACGCCAAGCACCGACGACACCGCGACAGACCGATGGGAAGCCGCGTATCGGGAACTCACCCACCCGGACGTCGAAGGCCCCGCCCACCTGCGCGCCTACACCGCCTACCGGCTCGGCGCGGCTCTCCTCGCCGCTGACCGCAGGGACGACGCCGCCCCGCTGCTCACCGCTGCCTTCGACCAGGTCAGCGCACTGCGCGCAACCCCCCTGATCGCCGATATCACCACCCTTGCCCTTCGCCGCGGCATCCCCCTGCCCGGCGTCCACGACAACACGGCCGAGCCGGCCGGAGCCGGCGTGCGGCTCACCCCACGCGAACGGGAAGTGCTCCAACTCCTCGCCGACGCTCACTCCAACGCACAGATCGCTGGCGAGCTGTTCATCGGACCCAAGACCGTCAGCGTCCACGTCGCCAACATCCTCGCCAAACTCGGCGCGAGTTCCCGCTCCGAGGCCGCCGCCATCGCCCACCAGCAAGGACTGGCCCACACCCCGGGCCCACCGGCCTGATTGTGCCGCTGGTCGGGCGCTACGATCGCCCGACCATGCGGCGGTCGCGCGGCGTGGCGGGACCGTTCATCCCGTTTGCAGGTCATCCGCGCATTGCACGGTTGTGATGTCTGGGACTTACCCTCGACCGATGTCCGCTCAGTCAGATCGGCAGGCAGCTCGCGCGGCTGTGGCGGCGTATCACGAGGCCCAGCTGACGGCGTTGGCGCAGCGCGTGGGCACGGCAATCGACCGCTTCCGTGGCGGCGAGTTGGATGCGTTCGATGTCGACCAGGTCCTCTTTTCCAAATTCTCGCGGGCGGCCAAGGAGCTCTGGAAGTTCTGCAACTTGGGCGATACCGACGCTTGCCGCGATTATCGTGCACGAGCGGCCGGCGGTCGATTGGTGGCAGCGCGGGGCCCCGAGAAAGCGTTGACTCCGTGGGCGCACCCGCAGTCTCATCGGAGCCCCCATGACGCCTCTCAGTGAGGTCGACGGGCGGCGGAGGTGACGCAAGTCGGTTTTATCGTCGCTCACCCTGCGCAGCTTCACGCTCATGCCGCAGACAGGGCGTTTCGTCGTTACCGCGTGGAGTGCGCTGGCGCCGGAACTCCGAGGGCGAGCAGGGGCAGGGCCCAAGTCCGCAGAACCGCCGCAGAAGGCCGGACGAGTGCGCCTGTCTTGCACTTGCTGCGCCGGTCGAGGTTTCGCGCTTTGGCGCGAGGACGCGTGGTCCCATGCGGCGGCCTGTCGGTCACGGCTCGTCCGGCCCTTCGATGCCGGCCAGTGTCGTAGCCGAACAGGCGGCGGAGTGACTCACGTCGTCTTCGTCGCAACTCGCCTTGCGAAGCAAGGCTCATGCCGATGTGCCTCGAACGTGGACGGTGCCGACATCCACGCCACGTTGGGCAGGCTCGATCCGGCATCGACGCTGTTCATCGTCGCGTCGGAAAACGTTCGGCACGATCGAGACGCTGACCAACGCGCACACCGCCCGATCGTGGCTGGTGGCGTCCCTGGGTGAGCATGCCGTCGTCGATCACTTCGTCGCTGTCTCGACCAATGCCGAACGAGTCGCCGCGTTCGGCATCGACACGTCGAACATGTTCGGGTTCTGGGACTGGGTCGGTGGGCGCTACTCGGTGGATTCGGCGATCGGGCTGTCACTGATGATCCTCATCGGACCGGACGCGTTCGGCGAATTCCTGGCCGGTTTCCGCGTCATCGACGAGCACTTCCTCTCGGCGCCGTCCGCCGAGAATGCGCCGGTGCTGTTGGCCATGATCGGCATCCATCACGGCGAATCACTCGGTCGGTCCACCAAGGCGGTGCTTCCCTACGCACAGGAACTGGCGCGATTCGCCGCCTACCTGCAACAGCTCGACATGGAATCAAACGGCAAGCGCGTGCGGCTCGACGGCAGCCCGGTGGCGGGTGATACCGGTCCGATCGGTGCGGGCGAGCCCGGCACCAACGGACAGCATGCGTTCTACCAACTGCTGCACCAGGGGACGCGGGTGGTGCCGGTCGACTTCATCGGGTTCGCCAACCCGAATCATCCGTACCGCAACCATCACGATCTGTTGATGTCGAACCTCTTCGCCCAGGCCGAGGCGCTGGCATTCGGCCGCGCGAATGCCGCCGAGCCGTACCGCGACTTTCCTGGCGATCGGCCCAGCACACTGATTCTCGCCGACCGTCTGACGCCGTCGGTGCTCGGTCAGCTGATCGCGCTCTACGAGCACATCGTGTTCGTGCAGGGTGCGGTGTGGGGCATCAACAGCTTCGATCAATGGGGCGTCGAACTCGGCAAAGAACTCGCCAACCGCATCACGCCCGAACTCACCGGGCAACCCGATCCGTCACTTCACGACCGCGTCCACGAACGCCACGATCGCGTGGTACCACGATCATCGTGCCGGATCATGGCCGACGTGACGGTGTCTCCGATCGCCACGTATCGGCTGCAGCTGACGCCGGAGTTCGGGTTCGACGCCGCAATCGAGCTGCTCGACCACCTGCAGCGGCTCGGGGTCAGTCATGTCTACCTGTCGCCGATCACGCAGGCCGTCCCCGACTCGACCCACGGGTACGACGTGGTCGACCACACCAGGGTGCGTGCCGAGTTCGGTGGCGAGCAAGGCTTCTCGCGATTGCTCGACGAGGTCGGCTCGCGCGACATGGCGGTGATCATCGACCACGTTCCCAATCATGTGGCTGCCACGCGGCCCGATCTCAACCCGACTTGGTGGGCGTTGCTGCGCGACGGGCCGGGCTCCGACGCCGACGACTGGTTCGACGTCGATTGGGACTTGACCGGGGGTCGCGTGATCCTGCCCGTGCTCGGGGCGGTGCGTGCGGACGTGATCGACGCCGGTGCGATCAGCGTCGATGACGACACCCTCGTCGTCCACGGTGAACGCCGGCTGCCCCTCGCCGCTGGTACTCGTGGGTTGCCGCTCCCCGAACTGATCGAGGCACAGCACTACGTCCTCCAACATTGGCGCAACCCGGCGCGCAATGTCCGTCGCTTCTTCACCATCGACGACCTCGTCGCCGTGCGTGTCGAGCACGAGCATGTCGCGGAAGCGGTCGACACGTTGCCGGCGCGGTACGCCGGACATCCCGGCTTCGGCGGGGTGCGGGTCGACCACATCGACGGTCTCGCCGATCCGGCCGGCTACCTCGCCGGCCTTCGGCGGAGGATCGGCGACGACGCACTGTTGTACGTCGAGAAGATCGTGGCCCCGGGGGAGCTGTTGCCGGCGACGTGGCCGGTCGACGGGACGACGGGGTACGAGTTCGCCCGCTCGGTCGATCACGTGCTGCTGTGCGCGTCCGCCGAGCCCGCGTTCGACGAGCTGTGGTCGACGTGCAGCAGTGATCGCCGACCGTTCCACGAGCTCGAGCTCCTCGCTCGCCGGGAGGTGGTCGACGAAGCGCTCGCCCCCGGTTTCGGGCGGCTCCTCCGGATCACGGCGCGGGCGCTCGGCGCCGGGGAGTCGGAGCTTCGGGACGAACTCCTCGCGCTGACGACCACGCTGCCTCGTTACCGGACGTACCTGCCCGGCGATCCCGAGGCGGCGCCGCTGATCGGGGCCATCTCGCACGGCGCGGTGGCTCGGATGCTTCTCGAACCGGTCGGCCGGGACCAGCTCGAGGCGCGCCGCCGATGGCAGCAGCTGACCGGACCGGTGATGGCGAAGGGTGCCGAGGACCGGTCGTTCTACCGGTACCTGCGGCTGGCCTCACTGTGCGAGGTCGGCGGCGATCCGGGCAGGTTCGGTATCACGGTCGACGAGTTCCACGCCGAGAACCTCGAGCGTCGGCGCTCGCGGCCGAGCGCGATGCTGGCGTCGTCGACCCACGACACGAAGCGGTCCGAAGACGTTCGCGCCAGATCGGTCGCGCTCACGTGGCAGGCCGCCGCCGACCCGTTGCGGATCACGGGATTCCTGAAAGGTTGGATCGTCGAACTGGTCGGCCGAACCGGTGTCGACGGGGTGGCTGCTTCGCTGGCCGTGCAGACCTCCGTCACCACACCTGGACTGGATGTCACTCGTCTGCACGACTACCTCGTGAAGGCGTGCCGCGAAGCCGCGACGCACACCGACTGGGAGCAGCCTGACGAGGTGTACGAGCGTCGACTCGTCGACCTCGCCGAACTCGTCATCTCGATCGATGCGGAGTCGCAGCTCGGCCTCGATGCGATCACCCCCGGCATCTCACTGGCTGCGACCGCGATGCGGCTGACCTCGCCGGGTGTGCCCGACATCTACCAGGGGGCCGAGGCGTTCGTGTATCGACTCGTCGACCCTGACAACCGGACGCCACCCGACTGGGAGGACCTGGAGCGGTCGGCCGTCGACGGGCGGACGGTGGCTGAGCTGTGGGCCGAGAACGATCCGGGGGTGAAGACCGTCCTCGTCCGCGACTTGCTTGCGTTGCGTCGACGGCGGTCCGCTTCGTTCGGGCCGAACGGCGCGTATCGGCCGATCGTCGTGTCGTCGGGTGCGCTCGCCTACGGGCGCGGCGACGACGTGGTCGTCGCCGTGCGGCGCGGCGCGGCGGAGGTGAGCGGTCAGCTGACGTTCCCGCCCGGCACCTGGTGCGACGTGCTCGATCCCCTGGCCCCGACGCTGTCGGGCACCGTCGCAGCGGCATCGGTCGTGGGAACGGACGCCGAGCCGACCCTCCCCGTAGCGGTGTTCGAGCGCGACTGATCCGACGTGGCACTCAGCCGACGAGGGCGACCGTCCAGCCGGCGATCGACAACCGGCTGTCGATGACGGCGGTCCTGCCGGTTCCGCCCCAGCGAGTGTCGTCGCTCGCGAATTCCAAGGTGCCGTCGATCGGCAGTTCCACGGATGCGTCCGACTCGTTGATCACCACCGTGGTGGTTCGTCCGTCCAGCGTACGCAGGATGGTGACGGCGTCGCCGATCTGATCGATCTGCTGGGTCGCCGTCGGAGATGTGACCGACGGCATCTCGCGACGCAGCCGGAGCAGTTCGGTGTACATCGCCAGGAGCTCGGCGGACCGCTCGTCCCGCTCGACGATCGACGGGTCGAGAACGGCAGACTCGAACGTCGAACGTGCACCCGGCTCGGGCACCTCGACGGACCAGTCGGCACCCTCGAACTCGGCGCGACGCCCCTCGTTGGTGGCACGCAACACGTCGGGATCGGTGTGGTCGACGAAGAACGGGAAGGGGGCCAGCTCGCCGTACTCCTCGCCCATGAACAGCATCGGCGTGTACGGCGACAGCAGCACCGTTGATGGGGCGAATCGGCGTTGCGATGCCGTGACGTGATGGTCTGGTCGATCGCCGGCCGGGCGATTGCCGACCTGGTCGTGGTTCTGTGAGCAGGCAACGAATCGATGGGGTGCGACGTCGTCGACCGGGCGGCCGTGGCGACGGCCCCGGGCGGTCGAGTACTGCCCCCGGAACTTCCATCGGTGCCCGATCGTGTCCGCCAGCTCGGTCGCGGTGCCGTCGTAGTCGGCGTAGTAGCCGCGGCGGTCGCCCGTTGCGGCCACCCGCAAGTTGTGGTGCACGTCGTCGCACCACACCGCGTCGAGGCCGATGCCGTCGTGTTCGATCGGATGCAGCTGGCGCGGATCGTTGTCCGACGATTCGCCGATCAACACGATCGAGCGTCTCGCTGCTGCGGCCGCCGACCGCGCCGCGATGCAGATCTCGGCCCAGAACGGGTTGGCGGTCGGGTCGACGATCGCGTGCACTGCGTCGAATCGGAAGCCGTCGACGTGGAAGTCACGGATCCATCGGGCGGCGTTCTCGGCGAAGTAGGAGCGGACGCCGTCGCTGTGGCGGCCGGCGACGTTGAGTGCGGGGCCCCAAGGCGTCGTGTAGGCGTCGGTGAAGTAGGGGCCGAACGCCGGCAGGTGGTTCCCCTCGGGACCGAGGTGGTTGTACACCACATCGAGGATCACGGCAAGATCGCTCCGGTGGGCTGCATCGATGAAGCGGGCCAGGGCTTCGGGCCCGCCGTATGACTGCTGGACGGCGAACGGGTACACCCCGTCGTAGCCCCAGTTGCGCTCGCCGGGGAAGGCGTTGACGGGCATCAGCTCGATCGTCGTGATGCCGAGCGTCGAAAGTCGCTCCAACTCCGGGATCGCGTCGTCGAGCGTCCCGCCGGGTGTGAACGTACCGATGTGCAACTCGTAGACGACGGCGCCGACCAGCCCTCGGCCGCGCCAGCCCTGGTCGGTCCAGACGAACCGTGCGGGATCGACGACGGCCGACGCGGCGTGCACGCCGTCCGGCTGCCAGGCCGACGCAGGATCCGGTAGCGGCGCACCGCCGTCGATCGAGTAGCGGTATCGATCGCCGTGGCCGACACCGGCGATCTCTGCCTTCCAGAAGCCGTCGTCGGACCGCACCAGGTCGAACGTGCGATCGTCACCCAGGATCAACGCGACCGTGTCGGCCATCGGGGCCCACACCGCGAACGTGGTGCCGGTCCGACCGGCGCTGGCGCCGGGCGGTTCCATCATCGCTTCGGGGTCGCCGACCGCTTGGCGGTGGGGTGTGTGTCGGCAGGTTCGGTCTCCGTCTGGCGCAGCAACATCATCGAGCGGCTCGTGACCGGGATGACCGCTCCGGCGTCGACGAACTGCGACGGCAGTTCCGGTGTGCCGACGTCGGGGCGAGCACTGTCGAGCACGACGACCCAACGTTCACCCCACCGTGCATCGGGTAGTTGCCAGTCGAGGTCGAGTTCGCTGGCGTTGAAGATCACCAGGAAGCTGTCGTCGACGATGCGACCGCCGAACGGGTCGGTCGCCTGGATCGAGTGTCCGTTGAGGAACACCCCGACCGACTTGGCGTAACCCGAGTCCCAGTCGTCGTCGTTCATCTCGTCGCCGTCGGTCCGGAGCCAGGTCATGTCGTCGACGCCTCGGATCTGGCGGCCCTGGAACCAACGTCGGCGACGGAACACCGGGTGGTCCCCCTGGATGCGGACCACCCGCTTCACCCAATCGAGCAGCTCCTCGTCGACGTGCTCCCAGTCGGTCCAGGAGATCTCGGAGTCCTGGCAGTAGGCGTTGTTGTTGCCGCCCTGGGTGCGGCCGATCTCGTCGCCGCCCGAGATCATCGGCACCCCTTGCGAGAACAGCAACGTCGCGATCAGGTTGCGCTTCTGGCGGGCTCGTAGCTCGTTGATCGCCGGATCGTCCGTGGGGCCTTCGACGCCATGGTTCCACGACCGGTTGTGGGACTCGCCGTCATTGTTGCCCTCGCCGTTGGCCTCGTTGTGCTTGTCGTTGTAGGCGACGAGATCCGCGAGCGGGAAGCCGTCGTGACAGGTGATGAAGTTGATCGATGCCGTCGGCTTGCGAGTGTCCGCCTCGTAGAGATCCGAGCTTCCGGTGAAGCGGTACCCGAACTCGGCCAGGGCGGCAGGTTCGCCGCGCCAGAAATCGCGGATGGTGTCTCGGTACTTGCCGTTCCACTCCGACCAATGTGGCGGGAACTTGCCGACCTGGTAGCCACCTTCGCCGACGTCCCACGGCTCGGCGATCAGCTTGACCTGTGAGATCACCGGATCCTGCTGGATGATGTCGAAGAACGCCGAGAGCCGATCGACCTCGTACAACTCACGGGCCAGCGCCGACGCAAGGTCGAACCGGAACCCGTCGACGTGCATGTTGAGGTGCCAGTACCGAAGGCTGTCCATGATCAGTTGGAGCACGTGCGGATGGCGCATGTTCATGCTGTTTCCCGTGCCGGTGAAGTCGAGGTAATGCCGCTCGTCGCCGTCGACCAGTCGGTAGTAGGCGGGGTTGTCGATACCCCGCATCGACAAGGTGGGACCGAGGTGGTTGCCCTCTGCGGTGTGGTTGTAGACGACGTCGAGGATCACCTCGATGCCGGCCTCGTGCAGGGACTTCACCATCGCCTTGAACTCCTGGGCCGCTCCCATCGCGCCGCGTGAGCTGTAGTCGTGGTGTGGCGCGAGGTAGCCGATCGAGTTGTAGCCCCAGTAGTTGCGCAGACCATGCTCGCGGAGTCGGTGGTCGTGGATGAACTGGTGAACGGGCATCAGCTCGATGGCGGTGATGCCGAGGTCCGTGAGGTGGTCCAGGATTGCCGGATGGGCGATACCGGCATAGGTGCCGCGCAGCTCCTCCGGAACACCCGGGTGGCGGATGGTCAACCCCCGCACGTGGGCCTCGTAGATGACCGTCTCGTGCATGTCGGTACCGGGCGGGCGGTCGTTGCCCCACTCGAAGAACGGGTCGCTCACGACCGCCAGCGGGACGTGCGGGGCGCTGTCGTCGAGGTTGGGCTGGTCGGGGTCGGCGAAGTCGTACCCGAAACATGCCGGTGTCCAGTCGACGACGCCTTCGATCGCCTTCGCGTAGGGGTCGAGGAGCAGCTTGGTCGAGTTGCACCAGAGCCCGACCCCTGGGTCCCAGGGCCCGTGGACGCGCCAGCCGTAGTGTTGGCCGGGGCGGATGTCCGGGAGGTAGACGTGCCAGATGTGGCCGTCGACCTCGTTGACGTCGACCCGCACCTCGTCGCGCCGGCCTTGCTCGGAGGCATCGCCGAGCAGGCACAGCTCGACACCTTCGGCGACGCTGGAGAAGATCGAGAAGTTGGTCCCGGAACCGTCGTACGAGGCTCCGAGCGGGTACGGGGTTCCGACCCACTGGCGTGGAATCGAACCCTTGGCCTGGTCAGACATCGCAACATTCTGCCGGAAGATCGGACCGATCGCCGGATACGACACATGCGCTGCGGCGCCGGTTCGGAGCGGTCGCGGGCCGGGGCACGTCGCGGTTCGGTCCGAGCGGTATCGTCGGTGCATGAGCGACGTGGTACCGATGATCGAACGAATCGGCGTGGTCGGCTGTGGCCTGATGGGATCGGGGATCGCCGAGGTATGTGCTCGCGCCGGGCGCGACGTGATGATCCGCGAGATCGACGAGGCTGCCGCCGAGGCGGGGCGGGCGCGGCTCGTGAAGTCGCTCGACCGTGGTCTCACGGCGGGCAAGATGACCGAGGACGAGCGCGATGCCGCCGTCGGTAACCTCCATTTCACCACCGACATCGCCGACATGGCCGACCGCCAGCTGGTCGTCGAGGCCGTCGTCGAGGATGCCTCGATGAAGGTCGACATCTTCAAACAGCTCGATCAGGTCGTCACCGCCGATGGAGCGATCCTGGCGAGCAACACGAGCTCGATCCCGATCATGAAGCTGGGAACCGCCACGCGACGCCCCGAGCAGGTGATCGGCATCCACTTCTTCAATCCGGTGCCGGTGCTGAAACTGGTCGAGCTGGTGACCAGCCTGATGACCAGTGACGACACCGCCGTTCGCTCCGACGCGTTCGCCACGGACATCTTGCACAAGCGGGTGATTCGCAGCCAGGATCGCGCCGGGTTCGTGGTGAACGCACTGCTGATTCCGTACCTGCTGTCGGCGATCCGGATGATGGAGTCGGGCTTCGCCTCGGCCGATGACATCGACACCGGCATGGTCGAGGGATGCAGCCACCCGATGGGTCCGCTGCGACTGACCGACCTGATCGGCCTCGATACCACGCTGGCTGTTGCCGAGAGCCTGTACGAGGAGTTCAAGGAGCCGCTGTACGCTCCGCCACCGCTGCTGTCCCGAATGGTCGACGCCGGTCTGCTGGGCCGCAAGACCGGACGCGGCTTCTACGACTACCAGCGCTGATCCGAACGAGCGAGCATCGCCCATGGCCGATCGCGTCGAACGCCTCACCAACCTGCTGGCGCTGCTGCTCGAGACGAATCAGCCGTTGAGCCTCGTCGAGATCGCGGGGGAGTTGGCCGGGCAGTACCCCGAGTCGCAGACGGCCCGCCGCGCGGCATTCGAGCGCGACAAGGCGGCGCTCCGGGAGATCGGTGTCCCGATCGATCAGGAGATCGTGGCGGGCGGACAGTACGCCGGCCAGACGCGTTATTGGATCGATCGGGCGAGGTACGAGCTCGACGACCTCCGGTTGGACGACGACGAGATGCGTGCACTGCAGGTGGCGATGGCCGCCACGCGCCCCGGCTCGGCATCGGGTCAGGAGGCGATGTGGAAGCTCGGCGCGGGCATGCTCGACGGCGTGGCGCCGATCGCGGCGATCATGCCCGATGTCGCCTCGTTGCCGGTGCTTCGCGAGGCCGTGGCGACACGAACGGCCGTGTCCTTCGGGTATCGCGGTGTTTCTCGTACGGTCGACCCATGGGGGCTGCTGCTGAGGGACGGGTTCTGGTACCTGATCGGGTATGACCACGGTCGTGAGGATCGCCGCACCTACCGGATCGATCGGATCGATGGCGAGGTCGAGCGGATCACGGATCGATCATTCGAGCGCCCGGAGGGTTTCGATCCCCGCGACGCGTTCCCGGATGATCCCAAACTGATCGGTGCCGACGCGTCGGTTCCCGACGCTCGGGTCGAGATCGACGCTGCGCGGGCGGCGACCGCGCTGGCCGAGGTCGGCGACGGACGGGTCCGCGTTCGCCATGACGACGGCTCGATCGAGATCGATGTGCCGTGTGCCAACTTGCCCGCGTTCCGGTCGTGGCTGTTCGGGTATCTCGATCACGCCGAGGTACTCGCACCCGCAGAGGTCCGTGCCGACGTCGTCGCGTGGCTGGAAGCGATGTCGGCATGACCGGCCCCCGGCGAGGGCCGCGCCCGGCCGAGGAACGGCTGCGACGTCTGCTCGTCATGCTGCCGTGGCTGATGGAGCGCGGTGAGGTGCTCGTTACCGAGGCCGCCGAGCGCTTCGGTCTGACCGAGGCAGAGGTCGTCCACGATCTCGAGTTGGTGGCCATGTGTGGCCTTCCTCCGTTCGTCGACGAGCTGATCGACGTGTTCATCGACGAAGGAATGATCTCGGTAGGAGTGCCGCGGCTGTTCACGCGGCCGCTGCGCCTCAATTCGATCGAAGCGTGGGAGTTGTTGGCCGCGGGTCGTGCGGCGATGGAGTTGCCAGGTGCCGAACCCGATGGCCCGCTCGGGCGTGGTCTGGCGAAACTCGCCACGGCGCTGGGTGAGGACGACACCGCCGGGGTACGGATCGAACTCGATCGACCGGAACTCACCGACGTCATCGCCGAGGCCGTCGCATCCGGGGCGCAGCAGCGGGTTCGCTACCACAGCCCGTCACGCGACGAGACGACCGAGCGTTTGATCGTCCCGCGGCAGGTGTTCACCGACCGCGGGCAATGGTACGTGACTGCCGACGACGACCGGACCGGTGAGGTGCGCACGTTTCGCATCGACCGTATCGAATCGATCGAGCCGACCGGTGTGTCACTCCCCGCGGGTGACCAGCCGCTCCCCGTGCCCGGCACGTGGTTCGCCGATGGTTCGGTGCCGCGTGCCACGATGCGGCTCGCCCCGTCGGCCCGGTGGGTGATCGAGCGGTATCCGATCGATCACGTGTCGGAGCCCGACGATGACGGGTGGGTCACGGTGCAACTCCCGGTCGCCAGCGAACGCTGGTTGCGCACCACGCTGGTGCGGCTCGGCGCCGGCGCCGAAGTGCTCGAGCCGGACCACCTGCGCGGTGTCGGGGCCGAGATGGCAGCGACGCTGTTGGATCGTTACCGGCGCTCGTAGAGCGGATCGAGGTCGGCTGCGGATTGGACGCCGTGTGCCTGCAGCAGATGAGGCAGGATCGCCGCCGTGGCGCGGGCGTCGAAGAGGGCATCGTGGGGGCGCTCGTTGACGATGCCGTAGCGATCGCACACATCGACGAGGCGATGCGACATGGTTCGATCGGGATCGAGCTGGCGGGACAGCCGTAGCGTGCACAATCGCCGAGGTGTTGCCATGGTGATGCCTGCTTTGGCCGTAGCGCGGGAGATGAACGGCCAGTCGAAGCGGACGTTGTGGGCCGTGAACACGGCGCCGTCGAGCCGTTGGGCGAGTTCGGCGAGCACGTCGCGGCGCGGAGGAGCTGTGCGCAGCATCTTGCGATCGATCCCGTGCACCTTTCGGGGGCCGACTCGCTGCAATGGCCAGCTGAGTTTGAGCAGCGACGACCACTCGTCGACGACGCAGCCATTCTCGAGGGTGACCACCGCGACCTGCAGGATGCGGTGCCGTCTGGTCGACAGCCCCGACGTTTCGATGTCGACGACCGCGAATCGTGGGAGTGCGGGCGCAATCGGGAACGGCGACGTGTTGACGTCGGTCTCGTCGGCCTGCATGTCCGTCAACCTAGACGGCGGGTGTCGCATGCATGAGTTGCGCTGTGGGCGAAGGTGCTCCGAGCACCGCCCACGACTCGCAGTTCAGAGCAGCTCGGCCGCGAGGCTGGCGACGTCGCTGCGTTCGCACGCTGTGAGCGTCACATGTCCGAAACACGGTTGGCCGCTGAATGCGTTGGTGAGCACGGCCAGCGCGTTGTTCGACTCGCCGAGATAGGGCGCGTCGATCTGGCTGGTGTCGCCGGTGAAGATCACCTTGGTGCCGTCACCGATTCGAGTCAGGATCGTGCGCAGCGTCGTCGGTTCGAGGTTCTGCGCCTCGTCGATCACCACGATCTGGCGGTGGAGCGACCGGCCGCGCAGGAAGGTGACGGATTCGAGTGACAGCTGGCCACGGGCGGTCAGCTCCTCGATCAGACGGCGCGCGTCGTGGCTGCTGTTGCGATCGGTGAGTGCCACGATCGCATCGTGAATCGCCGACATCCACGGATCGAGCTTCTCCTCGAGGCCACCGGGGAGGAACCCGACGTCGGCGCGTCCGACCGGCACGAGCGGGCGATACACGGCGACCCGCTCGTACATCTGCCGTTCGACGACCTGCTCCAACGCGGCGGCGATCGCCAAGATCGTCTTGCCGGTGCCGGCCCGGCCGTCGAGGGCGACGACCGCGATGTCGGGGTCGAGCAGGAGTTCGACCGCGAATCGCTGCTCCTTGTTGCGGGGTCGCAAACCCCACGGTTCTGGCAGCGCCTGCGGGAGCAGCACCAGCTCGCCACCGATCGAGCGCGTCAGCGCCGACTGGGAGCCGGAGCGCAGCACGGCGAACTCGTTCTCGTTGAGCTCGGCGGCGGCGGGGATCGCCGTGGCATCCACGGCCCCGGCGGCGTACAGGCAGTCGATCACCTCATGGCTGGTGTCGATCACCGACCAGCCGATCGGGTGGTCGGCCCGAGCCACCTTGGTCGGCTGATGCTCGGCGGCATCGAGGCCCATGTGGGCTGCCTTGATGCGAAGGGCGGCGTCGTTGGAGAGCATCAATGTCCGACCCCTGCCGGCCTGGCCGAGCGCGGCGCCGATGATGCGGTTGTCGGGCACGGCCACGTCGAGGCCGTGCTCGATCAGCAGGTGTTTCTGGATGCCGTTGATCTCGATCTGGACCGTGCCGTCTCCCACGGGAACGGGCTCCGGCGAGGGATCCACCATGGAGCACGCGCAGTTCCTCGATGGCCCGCAGCGCCGTGCGCGCGGACCGACCGACGTCATCGGGGCGGGTCTTGAGGCTGTCGAGTTCCTCCACGACCGTGAGCGGAATGATCAGCGCCGCTGCTCCGAACGATTTCACGCAGTGCGGATCAGCGATCAAGACCGACGTGTCGACCACGATTCTGGTGATCGTCCCTGTGTCGGTTGGCCCCTCCCTTCGTTCGAGATCAGCACCCTTGGTCGAGCGCAGTTCGTCTGACGTGGAGAGGTCGGTCACGTTCACCCCTGTTGGATGGTGAGTTCCAGTAGCGGCTGGAAGGTGTCGGGAGGGCCTAACAACAACGGGACAAGTTGTATCCGACCGCGACGGGATCGTGGTGGATGGTCCCGCTGGACGGTTCCGGAGGATGGTCACGAAGCAGGCCGTATGGTCTCGACATGGCTGTTCGGCGGACGCACCGTGGTGAATCGGAGCCTGCGAGCTGCATCTTCTGCGAGATCGTCGCCGGAGCGAGAACTGCTCTCGTGGTGTGGGAGGACGACGTGGCGGTGGCGTTTCTCGATCGGTCACCGCTGTTTCGGGGTCACACGTTGGTGGTGCCGCGACGTCATGTGGTGACGCTCGCCGACCTGGCCTCCGACGAGGTCGGTCCGTTCTTCCTCCGCGTCCAGATCAGCGCTCGACACATGCCAGAGGCGCTCGATGCGGCCGGCACGTTCGTGGCCAACAACAACGTGGTCAGCCAGAGCGTCGCCCATCTCCACGTGCACATCGTGCCGCGCCGTCGGGGCGATGGGCTGCGAGGGTTCTTCTGGCCGCGCGAGAAGTATGCCGATGGCGAAGCAGATGTCGTCGCCGATCGTTTGCGGCGCGTTCTCGACCCGATTCGCCTCGACTGATGTTCCCCAGACCGTTGTGGAATAAGGCTTCGAGAACATCTCAATTGCAAATGCAATGATATTGGTAGTTGCAACGTTGTAGTTTGCTGCGTTTGATGGCATCAGCCCGAGGGGCGACGAGGCGTGGACAATCCGCCCTCGAACAACGTGACGCAAAGGATTTTTCATGACCAAAGCAGAACTGATCGATGCCGTTGCCGAAGCAGCAGGTGTGTCGAAGGCTGATGCGGAGCGCACCATCGGCGCGTTCTTCGATGTCGTCGTCTCCAGCACCAAGAGTGGCGGCAAGGTTGCGTGGCCGGGCTTCGGCTCGTTCAGCACGACCAACCGTCCGGCGCGTGTCGGTCGCAACCCGCAGACGGGTGACCCGGTGAACATCGCCGCTTCGACCGCCATGAAGTTCTCGGCGAGCTCGACCCTGAAGGCCGCCCTCAATCCGAACCGGAAGTGACCGACTGATGGCTGTCAAGAAGGCTCCCGTCAAGAAGGCTCCCGTCAAGAAGGCTCCGGCCAAGAAGGCTCCGGCCAAGAAGGCTCCGGCCAAGAAGGCTCCGGCCAAGAAGGCTCCAGCGAAGAAGGCTCCGGCGAAGAAGGCTCCAGCCAAGAAGGCTCCCGCCAAGAAGGCTCCAGCCAAGAAGGCTCCGGCCAAGAAGGCTCCAGCCAAGAAGGCTCCAGCCAAGAAGGCTCCAGCCAAGAAGGCTCCAGCCAAGAAGGCTCCAGCCAAGAAGGCTCCAGCCAAGAAGGCTCCAGCCAAGAAGGCTCCAGCCAAGAAGGCTCCAGCCAAGAAGGCTCCAGCCAAGAAGGCTCCAGCCAAGAAGGCTCCCGCCAAGAAGGCTCCAGCCAAGAAGGCTCCCGCCAAGAAGGCTCCAGCCAAGAAGGCTCCCGCCAAGAAGGCTCCCGCCAAGAAGGCTCCCGCCAAGAAGGCTCCCGCCCGAAAGAAGTAGGGCCGCACGTTCGGCTCGAACGACACCCGGACGACGGGGCAAGGTCGATGACCTTGCCCCGTCGTCGCGTCTCGTGCGATCTGCATGGCGAGCTCCGACCGTTCCGGCCTGCGCCTCGGCGCCCGGGACCTTGAGGTCGCTGATCAGCTCGAAGACCTCGGCGGCACCGACGCCGTAGTCGGCGCCGAGCCCGGTCAACCGTCCCCGAATGCGACCGCGGAAGGAGTCGGCCTGCGCCTCGGCGCCCGGGACCTAGATGATTGGTTCCAAGGGGTGTCAGTGGTCGTAGGCGAGGAGTGAGCGTGGGGGGCCAGTAGCTCCGCTGGTTTCGTTGTGCCAGATAGCGGCGGTTGACGCGAGTACTCGCTGTAGGACTCGCGCCGCGACTCCTGAGCGTGTCCGGGCGCCGTGGCGTTCGAGGTCGAGTTGGGCTTTGAAGGTCTGATTGACCGACTCGATGATCTGCCGGAATGCTTTGAGGAAGCGTCGGCCACCTCGTGGTTTCTCTGATTTCAGGCTCGGCCGAATGAGTGTGATTCCGACATCGTTGAGTTCGGCCTCGAAACTGGCCCGCCGGTAGCCCTTGTCCGCGATCAACGTGGTGCCTTGGGTGTCGAGTCCAGCGAACGCGATCATGTCGAGGCAGGTGTCGCGTTCGTCGGCTTTGGCGCCGGTCAACGCGAACGCCAACGGCAGACCGCTGGTCGTGGTGACCAGATGCAGAGCGCAGTCCCCAGAAGAACCGTGAATGCGAAGCGCAGTAGCCGTATTCGGCGAACCCGGCCAGATTCGAGCGTTTCGTCGTCTCGCGGCTCCGGCCGCACTCGACCGGTGTGGAATCCACCAGCCACAGATCATCGGTGGCCGACGGGCACGCTCGGGTGAGCGCAGCGATGACGTGGTGGAACAACTCGCCGGCATGGCGGAGGCGTTTGTTGTAGCCAGGCCGATCAGGGACGTAGGGGAACCAGGGCGTCAGATGGGCGTGGGCGTGGCGGATGAACCGGGCTTCGGACACGAACCCGAGGAGGGCTTGGATGACGGCAAGGGTGAGCAGTTCTGCGTCGGAGAGCTTCGGGGCGATCCCGATCGCGGGACGTTCCGGCGCCCACTGAGGGTGAGCGATGAGCATGTCATCGATGGTGACGTAGAGTCGTGTCGCGAGGGTGTCCAGGTCAGGGTTCATGCGCTGTTCCTCCGGATCAGGGTTTGTGTAAGCCCCCTGATCCTGGACACCCTCGCTGCACATGTGGTGGATGATCGCGCGGAGCGCGCGAATTCCTTGGAACTACTCGTCTAGAGGTCGCTGATCAGCTTGAAGACCTCGGCGGCACCGACGCCGTAGTCGGCGCCGAGCCCGGTCAACCGTCCCCGAATGCGACCGCGGAACGAGTCGAGCTGCGCCTCGTCGATCGCCTTCATCGTCGACTCGAACTGGCTCTCGTGAGCCTCGAGCGCGGCGAGCTTGGGATCGATCCAGTCGCTGACGTCCTCGAGGTGGTCCGGGGCGTCGGCTTCGAACAACAAGAGGTGGTCGGGCCGATGGTGGGCGATGCCCTGCTCGGGAAAGAAGTGCGGATCGCGGGCTGCGACGATGCCGTCGCACGTGAGCAGGCCAGCATGGCGGTGGTCGGGGTGAAGGCGGTATCGCTTCCACGGGTCATGGCCGATCACGACGTCGGGCCGCAGTCGGCGAATCGCCAGCGCGACCCGTCCGCGCGCCTCCAGATCGCTGTCGAGCTCGCCGTCGACGTACCCGAGGAACACGACCTCGCCGGCGAGCGGGCCGGCCAGCCGTCTGGCCGCCTCGCGTTGCTCGAGCTGCCGGCGCGCCGCCAGGGCCGGAATGTCGGCGTGTGGGTCCCAGGTGCCCTTCGAACCATCGGTGCAGACGAGATGGTGCACGAGGCATCCGGCCGCGGCCCATTTCGCCAACGTCGCGCCGCACCCGAATTCGACGTCGTCGGGGTGAGCGCCGATCGCCAGCGCGACGCTCGGTATCGGCAGGTTACGGCTCGTGATCGTCGTGAGCTCCGGCACCGGTTGGCCGGGTTCGTTCGCGTTCACAGCAGCGCCGCCTCACCGAGCACGGTTCGCAGTAGCGGAACCACCAGCGGATCGCGACAATCGTCGATGGTGTCGATGTCGATCGAGAGGCGATCGTCGATCCGGACGTTCACGGGCAGGCCGGCGGTGAGCGCAGCCTCCAGATGGCTGCGAAAGCTGCCGGCACCGTAGGCGGCGTCCAGTCGGATGTCGCAGGGGCGGCTCATCACGTTGGTGCCGTCGCGCCGCCGATCGGGCACCAGTACGACGTGGCCGCAGCGGACCACCCGTGACAGGTCCTCGGCGAGTGGGAGGTCCCCGTGCGAGATGACCACGTGATCGGCGCCCTTTCCGGCGAGCGTGTCGACGCCCTGGTCGATGGCACCGTTGAGTCCCAGACCCGGGCCCCACAGCACATGAGCACCTCGTAGCTCGGCCCAGTGGGCGACCTCGTCGTCGTCGCAGGCCACGAACGTCGGCAGTGGGTGTGCGGCCGCGATGACCCGTTCCGCCATCCAGCGCGCAAGCCGTGCTCGATCCGAGTCGGGCAGCCAACCGCGCAGGCGACCCTTGGCAGCATGGAACGCCTTGATCGGGATGAGCACGGCCGTCTCCACAGCGTCACACTACGGGCGCGGGTGGAACGGTGCACGACTGGTGGGGTGGCGTCGTCCGCGGATTGATGCCCGGTCGAGCGGTCGGGGGTTTCCGGTCGCGCCCTGCCGACGCCCGGAAATGGTGGGGCCCGGGCGTTCGGCGTACGCTGATGAGGCATGTCGCGTTCATCGGAGATTCGAGTTGCCGTGATCGGAGCCGGGTCGTGGGGGACCACGGTGGCGGCACTGGCGAGTGTGAACACACCGACCATGCTGTGGGCCCGGCGTGACGAGCTGGTCGAACAGATCAACTCGACGCGGACCAATCCTGACTACCTCTCCGAGTTCACGTTGCCCGATCAGTTGCGGGCCACGAGCGACATGCACGAGACCGTGTCCGGTGCCGACGTGGTGGTGATGGCGGTGCCGTCGCACGGCTTTCGTGATGTCGCACACGAAGTAGCGCGGCACCTGCGGCCGTGGGTGCCGATCGTCAGCCTCACCAAGGGCATCGAGCGCGAGACGCTGATGCGCATGACCGAGGTCGCCGCCGACGAGATGCCGGGACGCCCGGTCGGTGTGATGACGGGCCCGAACCTGGCCAGGGAGATCATGGCGGGGCAGCCGGCCGCCAGCGTGGTGGCGATCCCCGACGCCACGATCGCCCTCGAACTGCAGCGCATCCTCACCCGGCCGAGCCTGCGCATCTACACGAACCCGGACGTCGTCGGATGTGAGGTTGCCGGCGTGGTGAAGAACGTGATCGCGATAGCTGCCGGCATGGCCGAGGGGATGGGGTTCGGTGACAACACGCGGGCCACGCTGATCACCCGCGGTCTTGCCGAGATGTCGCGTCTCGGGGTGGCGATGGGTGGCGACTCACTCACCTTCGCCGGTCTCGCCGGTATGGGCGATCTGATCGCGACATGTTCGTCGAAGCAGAGCCGTAACAACTCGGTGGGCCTCGCACTCGGACGCGGCCAGAAGATCGAGGAGATCCTCGCGTCGATGAACATGGTTGCCGAGGGTGTCAAGAGTTCGCCGAGCGTGCTCGACCTGGCTGCCCGGTACGGGGTCGAGATGCCGATCACCGAACAGGTCGTCGCTGTCTGCCATGAGGGTCGCGACGCCCGCGAGGCGCTCTCGTCGTTGATGTCGCGCTCGAACAAGAGCGAGCTGGGCTGACCCATGATCACGACCGGAGTCACCGGCGGTGTTTGGCGCGCCTCGATCACGCCCTGGGGGACGGTCGAGCCGTGGGACGACACGCCTGCGTTGAACTGGTTCGTCGCTGCCGACGACCGATGGCACGTGCCGTCGGCCGAACCGGCCGTCCGCCAGCAGCGAGTGCAGGGCACAGCGGTCGTGGAGACCCGGCTGCGGGTGCCGAACGGCGACGTGGTGCAGCGGATCTACAGCGTGGCCGATTCGGGCGGTCTGACGATCGTGGAGGTGGAGAACGAGTCGACGATGCCCGTGGCGTTGGCGTTCGATCGTCGCGATGTGCTGACCGAGCGGCAGATTGCCGAGGTGCCGATCGAAGGTATCGAGCTGCCACCGCAAGCGTTCGTGCTGCCGCTCGGTCACAAGGCGACGATCCGGGTCGCGATCGTTCATGGCCGGCAACGATCCGGACCGATGCCGGCCGGCGTGCCGACGCATCTGCAAGTGGTTCGCGGGTGGCTGGCATCGACCGAACGGGCGAGCAGATTCGTCCTCCCCGACGGCGAGCGCGGGGCGTCGGCTGCCGAGGCGATCACGGCCGAGCGGTGCGAGCTCGCGCTCGGGTCGATCCCTCACTCCGACGACGATCCGATCGGCTTCGCGCTCGCCCTCGGCGAGCTGGTGCGAATGGGGGAGCGGCCCGAGCAGTGGATTCCCGAACTCGTCGACGCGGTCGAACGGATCGGGCCGATCGTCGGCTGGGAGGCCGATGCCGCGCTGGTCGCTGCAGGGCGGGTCCTGGTCGCCGCGGGCGAGCGCCGGGCTCGCCGCGATCTCGAGCGGATCGTCTCTGGCCGGGCTCCGTCCGTGCTCGTCGACCGCGTGCCGGCGGGCGTGCGTGCCGTGCCCTGGCTCGAGGCGCAGCTGGCCACGGCCGGCGCGTTGCTCCCCGATGGGTTTCCTGCTCCGTGGCTCGGTCACCCGATCGAGGTGTACGGCGTGCCGGTCGGTGACGCGACGACGGTGTCGTTCGCAATTCGTTGGCACGGCGATCGGCCTGCCGTGTTGTGGGAACAGGCGGGTGAAGCGATCGAGCTGAGCTCCCCCCGCCTCGACCCTGACTGGGGCACCGTCGAGGCGAAGGGCGAGGCATTGTGGCCGACGCCGCCGGGTGCACCGACCGTTGCCGTCGGCGACAGCCCCGGCTCGTTCACCTGAGAGCGTCGCCGGCCTCCGTCGACCGCGGTCGAACGCGCAGGGGCGCCATCGCTCCTGTAGTTTGTGAGTATGCGACTGGAGGTCACCCGCAAGAGCGATCTGGCGGTTCAGATCCTGAAGGTGCTCGGCGAGCGTGACGAACGGATCAAGGGTCCCGAACTCGCCGAACTGGTCGGCAGCACGGTCGGCTTCGTGCCACAGGTCATCACGCCGCTCGTCCGCGCCGGCTGGGTGCGATCCGACCCGGGGCCGACCGGCGGCTATGCGCTGGTCGTCGATCCCGCCCGCCTCTCGGTGCTCCAGGTGATCGAGGCCGTCGAGGGGCCCACCGAATCGGGTCGCTGCGTGCTCGCCGATCGGCCGTGCTCGCAGACCGGGCCGTGCGCGCTCCACGAGCCGTGGACACGGGCGCGCGCGATGCTGCTCGGCGAGTTGCATCGCGCGTCGATCGCCGAGGTTTCCCTGTCCCTCCACGAGAGCTGATCGCCGGGGGATATCGGCGATCAGGCTCGCAGTCGACGTGAGCAGCCGAGGCGGCCGGATCGACGCATGCGATCGGATCCTCTCGGAGCGGATGTCACGGCTCGCCGTCGCCCGCCTGCAGCAGTCCGAGTGCTCCGCGGCCCGGGAAGTTGAACGCATGCGTCACGATCGGATACAGACCGTCCTCGGCCGGACTCAGCTCGATGATGGCACCTTGTGCCGGAGCCAGATCGACGGCCTGCGAACCCCAGTTGCCGTCGTTGCCGCGCGCCAGATGGACACCTTCTTTCCACACCTCGTTGAAGATGGTGCCGACGATGTGGAACGACGAGTCGATCGAGGGCCCGACGTCGAGCACATAGAAGCGCACATCGGCCCCGGTGGCCACCTCGATCGGATGGTCCTTGTACTGGAACGCCACGCCGTTGAACATCACGAAGTCCGGCGCCGGTGCCGCTTGATTGGCCTTCTCGAACGACGACACCTCGCCTTGCGGGCCGAGATACCACTCGTTCTGCACGAGGAAGAACTCGTCGTCGACCGGTGGGAGGCCGCCCTCGGGCTCGGTGATCACCATGCCGAACATGCCATTGGCGATGTGGTGCAGGACCGGACTGGTGCCGCAGTGGTACATCCACACGCCCGCATAATCGGTCGTGAACTCGTAGATCAGGTCTTCGCCCGGCTCGATCGAGCGCATCTCGTCGTTCCAGGCCACCTGCGAGGCATGGAAGTCGACCGAGTGGGCGGCGGAGGAGTTGGCGGGATTGACGAGATGGACGCTCACGGTGTCGCCGACCTGGGTGCGGATCACGGGACCCGGCACGGTGCCGTTGAACGTCCACACCATCTGCTCGAAACCCTCCGCCACGGTCATCAGCTTCTCTTCGACCACCATCTCGACCTCGATCAGATCGCCGCCGTCGGGGGCGCCACCAGGGACCAGCGTGACGCCGTTCCCCTGGCCACGCGCCGGCACCTGCGGATCGTGGAGTACGTACGGGGCAGCGTCGGGGTTCGCCTCGACCACCTCCACCGTGGGTCCAGCACCTTGTCCTGTCGTTCCCGCCGCGGCGGCTGCCGCCGAGGTCGGCGTGTCGATCGCTCCGGTCATGCCGGCTTCGGCGTGTCCGGGGATCGAGCACAAGAACGTGACGCCTTGTTCAGGCACGGTGAAGTCGAACTCGACTCGTTCTCCGACCCCAGCCTGGATCGCCTCGCCGTTGGAGAACTTGATGTCGTGCACCATCGTGCCGTCGTTGATCAGCACGCCGCGGTAGTCGCCCGGCTCGGCGGCGACGATGCTCGGGCTGAACGCGAACTCGGTGGCCACGAACTCGACGGTCTCGCCGGGCTGGATCGTGGCGTCCGCGCCCGTGACGAACCCGGCGTTGCTGGCGGCCAGCGGCGAGCCGGACGCCCCATCGTCGGCGCAACTCGCGGCCACTGTCGCCAACAGGCCGACGGCTGCCAGCGTGAGAGCGGTTCGGACCGCACCCGATCTGGCGGTTCTCGATCTGGCGGTCACTGATCTGGTCGTCATGGCATGCCTCCTCGGACGGCGACCCGGCGGTCGTTGCCTTCATCTAATCATGTAGTCAAAGACTACAGAACTATAGGGTCGAAAGACCCGTCTCGAGCACGTGCCGGTGTGGAGGTCTCGGCGTCGCTCCGGCATCGCCCGAGGGTCTGATACCGATCCTGGCGAATAGGCTCGGACACCATGGCGCTCACCGACATTCCCGCCCTCGACGGACTCAAGCTGACCGAATGGACGTCGTGCGGTGGTTGTGCCGCCAAGTGGGGCGCCTCGCTGCTCAAGGACCTCGTCGCCGACTTTCCCGTGGCGACCGACCCGTCGCTGCTGGTGGGGCTGGCACCGTTCGACGATGCGGCGATCTATCAGGTCAGCCCCGATGTCGCCGTCGTGTCGACGACCGACTTCTTCCCACCATTGGTCGACGATCCGGCCGACTTCGGCGCGATCGCTGCCGCCAATGCGTGCAGCGACGTCTTCGCGATGGGCGGCCAGGTCGTGATGGCGGTCAACATCGCTGCGTTTCCCGAGCACTTTCCGCGCGAGGCGATCGTGGCGATCTTCGAGGCGGGAGCCCGCACGGTCGCGGCTGCCGGTGGGGCCGTGGCCGGAGGCCACACGATTCGCAATCCCGAACCCATCTACGGCCTCGCGGTACAGGGCGTCGTGCATCCCGATCGGATCTTCCGCAAATCGGGCGCCGTGGCGGGCGACGTGCTGATGCTCTCCAAGCCGATCGGTACCGGACTCACCTTGGCGGCGGGCACCGACGACGACAAGGCGGTGGCGATCGCCGGCATGAAATCGCTCAACCGGGCAGCCGCAGAATCCTTGCGGGAGTTGGGCGAGTCGGTGCACGCCGTCACCGATGTCACCGGCTACGGCCTCGCCGGGCACAGCTGGGAGATGGCCGAACGCAGCGGCGTTCGTGCCGTCATCGACACCGGCTCGATCTTGGCCTATCCGGGGGCCCTCGAGGCAGCCGTGGACGGCAAGCGCACAGGGGGAGACCCCCGCAATCGCGAATACCTCGCCGGTCATCTCGACACGACGGCGGCCGCCGGACCCGAGGCGTTGTGCTTCGATCCCCAGACATCCGGCGGCCTGCTCGCCGCAGTAACTCCGGAGGCGGCCGACGTTCTCGTCGGTCGAGGATTCTGGCGAGTCGGCGTCGTGGAGGCCGGCGACCCAGGCGTCACCCTGCGCTGAACGCTCGAGCCGGCGTCGAGCTGCTCAGGGTGCTTCGAGACCGAGACGCCGACGGAACTGGCCCGTGGTGTTCGTGTGCGGAAACGGTTCGTCGGGCACATCGACCCCGAGCGCGGTGCACAACCCTTCCCAGCCGTCGCCGGGTTGATACGACACGAGCCGCTCGCTCGGCGCGGTCGCCAGCACATGGGCATTGTGGCGGTCGTACCCGTCGATCGCGACGGCCTCGTCCTGGTACGAGCCATCGAAGGTCAAGCCCGACAGCGCCTGCCACATGGCTCGGCGGGCGTCGTCCGTCTGCCGCCTGGTCGAATCGAAGATCGTCGAGCTGGCGCTTCGGAACCATGTGTTCGAATCCGAGCGTGTCGACAGCAAGATGATGGCATCGGGGTAGATCTCCGCCAACGGCTCCCAGAACGGCGCCATCGGCCAGTCGACCGCGGCACCGAAGCCGTCGAACAACCAGTCCCAATCGGGGGGATTCCCGAGCGCTGCCTGATGCCAGGCCTCGACGTGGCCTGCAGCCCCGCCGACCTCCATCATGTGGTAGCACGGCTCGCCGAGCAACCGTTCGAGTGCCAGCTTCAGCGACAACGTGCCTGTTCGGCCGAGGCCCGCACCGATCACCTTCAATGTCACATCGAGCATTCTCCCACGATCGGAGTGCAGCACGATCCGCTCGTTGGCTCGGCGGGGTAGCGTCACCGGCGATGGCAACGCGCGGCCGGGCTCCGACCCGCAAGATCGAACAGGAGCTGTGGGCCGACGGCTACGACACGATCGTCGGGATCGACGAGGTCGGCCGCGGGGCGTGGGCCGGGCCCCTGATGGTCGGTGCGGCCATCCTGCCGCGTGAGAAGCGGGTACTCGGTGTGCGCGATTCCAAGCTGCTCACCGAGGCGGGTCGCGAGGCGATCTTCGACCGAATCGCCGACTGGTGTGTGGCGTGGTCGGTCGGCGCCGTCAGTCAGGAGGAGTGCGATGAGATGGGCATGGCCGATGCCCAACGCCTTGCATGCCGCCGCGTGATCGACGGATTGGCCGTGGTCCCAGATGTTGCAGTCAGCGACGGTAAGTGGGACTTCGTGTCACCGACCGTCGCCCGTGTGGAGATGAGGGTGAAGGCCGACCGAGATTGTCTCAGTGTCGCGGCCGCCAGCATCTTGGCCAAGGTCGTGCGTGATCGCCAGATGCGGGTGCTGGCCGAGAGCTACCCGAACTGGTCGTTCGACACCAACAAGGGCTACCCCTGCCCGGTCCACAAGTTCGCGCTCCAAGGGTACGGTCCGTCCGCCATCCATCGTCGCACCTGGGTGTTCATGGACAACTACGTGCCGTGGTCGGGATGTCCGCGCATGTTCCGCGCCGAGCAACCGACCCTTTTCTGATGTTCGCGCATGTTCCGCGCCGAGCAACCGACCCTTTTCTGATGTTCGCGATCCCGGTCCGAGGGGACCTCCGACCCTTTCGCGTCCGCGCCGAACGGACTTGCATAATTGGTATCAGCGAAGTCTCTACAGAAACCGAGGCACGCCATGTCGGACCACCCGCCGATCGTTGCGGACGCGCTCCGCGTTCACGGTCAGCTCGAGAATCACGAGGTCGTCGATCTGATCGCTCACTGGGCGAAACTGGATCAGCGATTGCAGTCGTTTCGTGACCGATCGATCGATCTTGATCTGCACGTCAACGAGCGCGACACGTCGAGCCAGCACATCACGCTCGACGTTCAGATCGGCGGATTCAAGCCGTTCGTCGCCAAGTCGTCGTCGAGCAGCCTGGGACGCGGGCTCAACGAGGTTCGCGACGAGATGATCAGGCAGCTCACGGATGCCAAGAACCGCACCGAGCCCCGCAACAACCGGAAGTTGCGGGAGACCGCCAGGCGGATGCCGTCCGACTGACGAGCCCGACCTGGATCGAGGCATGTGCGGATCGGTCCCGAGGGTGCGCGCAGTACGATCTCTCTGGTGCACCTGGCTCGCGACCGGGAGGCATGTGCGGATCGGGCCCGAGGGTGTGCGCAGTACGATCTCCTCGGTGCACCTCGGTCGCGACCGGGAGGCATGTGCGGATCGGGCCTGAGGGTGCGCGCAGTACGATCTCCACGATGCACCTCGGTCGCGACCGGATGAACCTGTCGAGGTGACCGTGACGCGACCGTTCCGCTTCGCCGTGCAAGGCGGCCCGTTCGACGACCCGGTCGCCATCGCCGACCACGCCCGGTTGGTCGAGTCGCTGGGATACGACGAGTTGTACACCTACGACCACATCGGGCGGGCCCCCGGTTCGCCGTACGACGTCAAGATCGACCCGTTCCTACCGTTGGTGGTTGCGGCCGAGGCCACCGAGCGTCTTCGCTTCGGGCCGCTGGTGCTGAACAACGAGTTCCATCAACCGGCGCTGCTCGCTCGAACCTCGGCCACGTTCGACCGGATGACGGGCGGCCGCCTCGTGCTGGGCCTCGGCACCGGCTACGCAGAGGCCGAACACACGTGGATCGGCTCACCGCTTCGGCCGGTCGGGCCTCGGGTCACCCGATTCGGAGAGTCGTTGGCGATCCTGCGTTCGCTGCTCGACGCCGGCACTGTCGATCACGAGGGCGACCACGAATCGGTCCATCTTGACGACATCGGGATTCGGCCTGTTCAGGAGCACGTACCGTTCCTGATCGGTGGCCACGGTCGACGGGTGGTGGGTCTCGCCGGTCGGTATGCAGACATCTTCCAGTTCACCGGGCTGACCCACGCCGAGGACGGCACACCGAGTGGGGGAGGATTCGCCATCGATCAGGTGATCGAGCGCGGTCGATGGCTGTCGGAGGCCGCGGGTGATCGAAACGGCGACATCGAACGATCGGCGCTGGTGCAGTTCGTGTCCGTCGGCCCTGACGCTCCGTCTGCGTCCGAGCTGGCCGAACGGTTCGACCTGCCGGCCGAGGTCGTGGAGCGCACCCCATTCGCCGTGTTCGGTTCGCACGAACAGGTTGTCGACCAGCTCGGACGGCTCCGCGAGGAGCTCGGCATCAGCCACTTCGTGATCCGTGACCCCGAGGGCTTTGCCGGGGTCGTCGAAGCACTCGCCGGTCGCTGACGACGAACCGCCCGTGCCACTTCGGTGGTGAGCGTGCCATTGCCCGAGTTCCGATCACCGTTCGCACGCTCGTCACGAACGCTTGAAGCGACGGGTGGGCCGAGCGCACACTGGAATTGGAGGTAGTCGTCGTGAGCGGTCGCTGGCCGGGTGTGTTGTTCCTCGTATCGCTGGTGGTGTCATGTGGTGGGGGTGGTGACCAATCGAGCGTCACGGGGTCGCCGGTCCCGACGACCTCAGTTCCGACCACCGCGATGGAACCGGACACGACGGCTCCCTCCTCGACGATCGGCACCACCGCGGTGCCGCGCTCGACGACGACCGTCGGACCGGCGGACGGGAACGACCAGGGGTTGGTGCTGCGCCCCGATGGGCTCGGGCCGGTCGACTTCGGCACCCCGGGCGATCAGGCCGTCGAAACCTTCACACGGATCCTCGGCCCACCCGATCTCGACGACACCGTCGATCCTGACCGACAGGAATGTGTGGAGGGCAGCAGATGGCGCGAGTGCGTGCCGGTCTTCGAGACGGCACGGATCCTGACCTGGACCTCGTCGGGGCTCGATGTGCTCATCACGGACCTCGGCTCTCCGGACGGTGCGGACCCGAGCCGGGTGCCGGTGTACTTCGGTGCGTGGCGGACCGTGCGGCCCGCGAATGGTGCCGCGTTGTCGACCGCAGACGGCGTTGGCCCCGGAATTGCGGTAGGCGAGATTGAGGGCGATTCATCCCGAGATCGAGTTCGGGTACGGGGAGGGCATCCTCAGCGCGGTCTACGTCGCTACGCCGGCCGGCGACTATTGGGGCAGATTCGATTGGACCGACACCGCCGACGACCACACCGCGTCCTGCGCTGGTGAGGGCGGTGCAACGGGCGCTCAACGAGCACGGTGCCGAGCTCACGGTCGATGGCGAGTGGGGGCCGGGCACCCAACAGGCCTGGGACGAGTTCCTCGCCGACAACGGCTTCTCACCGATACCGGTGATGTGGGTCGAGCCAGAGATAGCGGAAGCGCTCGGTCTGGTTCCCGACGAGTTGATCGTGGCCGAGTTCGGGGCGACGGGTGTCGCCGGTGCCACCGCGGGCGACGGGTCGATCGGAACGTTCGTGCTGCGCCCCGACGGGTTCGGCGACGTCGATTTCGGCGATCCGGTGGAAGGGCTGTTCGAGCAGCTCCGGGTCGCGTATGGGCCGCCCACAGAGGAAATGATCGAGAGCGCCGAGCCGCCGGGGACGTTCCAGTATCTCCCGTACGGCTATTGGGCCGCCTACCAGATCGGGTTCGTCGGATGGGACGACCCAGGTTTGTCGTTCGTCGTGAGCGACATGCCATATCGGGTCGGCGAAGGCTTCGGCGAGCCCACACCGGGCACGCTCACACTCGTGTCATGGCGATCGACGGCGCGAGACCTGTGGCTCGGCAACGGGATCGGGGTCGGTTCGACGCTGGGCGAGCTGAGCGTTGTGTACCCCGACTTGGTCGTGGGCACGATGGACCTGAACTGCGAGACCGAGTACCTGCCGGCGCTCTTCCTGGCCGAACGAACCGACACGTCCGTACCCGACCGGCTCGGACTGCGCGGATCGCTCGACTGGGACTGGGTGAGCGACGTGCAGGCAGCGCTCAACGACCGTGGCGCCCAGCTCGTGGTGGACGGCATCCAAGGTCCGGCCACCACCGCGGCGTTGCGCGAGTTCCAGACGGAGAGCGGCATCGCCTCGGTCGGCGAGGATGCCAACGGGATCATCGGGCCGCTCACGATGGATGCGCTCGGGCTGTCCGCCCCCGACGACGCCCGAGTGAGCGAGCTCGCTGCCGGCTACCCCGGCAGCTGCTGACACGGCTCCGACGGCTCGAGAACGACGTCGATGCCCCGCATCGACTCCGTGATGGGCTCACACCGGTCGAGCGGCACCGGGTATTCGCGGCCGGGTATCGGCAGGTCTGGGATACTGGGATCGTGGATGGGGCGGTCGGTCGGCAGGGGAGGCCGACGGGCGCGGTGACCTTCCTGTTCACTGACGTCGAGGGTTCCACCCGGCTGTGGGCGTCCGATTCCGAGGCGATGTCGGCGTCGCTGCTGGTTCACGACGGGATCTTGCATGGGGCGATCGAGTCGCGCGGCGGCTACGTGTTCACGACGGCCGGCGACTCGTTCGCGGCGGCGTTCGCCCGCCCATCGGATGCGGTCGCGGCCGCCAGCGCGGCACAGCAGGAACTCACTGCCGTCGCTTGGCCGGGGCCGGCGCTGAGGGTGCGGATGGGAATCCACATCGGTGAGGCCGAGGAGCGCGGTGGCGACTACTTCGGTCCGGTCGTGAACACTGCGAAGCCTCTTTGTGTCAACCCCCAGTTCCTGAGGCGTCTGGGGGCGCGTTCGGTGGTGCCTCTGGCGGAGCCGGAGGCTTCGTCGTAGGGTTGGTTGTCGGGTCCGGGAGTGACCTATCCGAAGAGCCGGCCGTTCAGGATGTTGAGCCGGTCACGCTGGATTTCGTGTCGTGCCTGATTGTCCTCCCGGGCCCACCAGTCAGCTCGAGACTCGACGGGCGTCAGCGACCAGGGTCCGGTAGATCACGTTGGAGAGTTGCCGCTTCAACGCACGGATGGCTTCTTTGGTGTTCTTGCCCTCAGCGCGTTTGCGGTCGTAGTACTCGCGCCCGGCGCACGGGTAGCGCAGCTGGGTGATGGCGATCACGTGGAGCGCCCAGTTGAGTTGGCGGTTGCCGCGTTGGTTCAGCCGATGCCGTCGCCGCTCACCTGATGATGCTTCGATTGGAGCGGTCCCGTTGTAGCTCGCGAAATGCGCCGCCGATGCGAACCTGGTGACGTCGCCGACGTGGCCGAGGATCAGCGCCGCAACGACGACGCCGACACCGCGGATCTCGACGAGCGAGGTGCCTGATGCCGCGACGGCTGGTCGGAGCCGTTTCAGCGACGCTTTCATCTGCTGTTCGTAGAGCGCGATGTCGTCGACGAACTCTCGTGCGACCGCGATTCGATGTTCTGTGGTCGGTGTGTCGACGATCACGCGGTCGAGGATGCCGTTTGCCCTGGTCACGGTCATTTCCTTGGCCATCCCGCCCGGTGACAGTTCCATCAACAACGCGTGCAACCGGCAGCTCGCCTGGCTCTTCATCCGGGCGAGATCACGATGCCGCTTCGCCAACAGCTTCAGCACTTGGGGGTGGTCGTCGCCGGTGACGTGTTGAAGTCCGTCGTTGCGCAACGCCGCGATTGCGACCGAACGAGCGTCGTTGGGATCGTTCTTCTGTGCCTTCCCCGAGCCCAGCAGTCGGGTGCGTGTTGACAGCACCGCCGGCACGTCCACCACCGTCTCACCCGACGCGACGAGTTGTTGGGCGAGGAGATAGCCGAGACCGCGTGCGGACTCGATCGCCCACACCCGATCCTCGAACGGAGCTGCCCACGAACGGAGCTGCTCGGTCTGTTTCGCGGACGCTCGAACTCGCAACTCGTCGAGCACACACTCGGTGTTGTCGATCGCGACGGCGGTGTGTGACGCCTTGTGCGGATCGATGCCAATCATGATGGTCATCTGGAATTGCTCCTTGTCTCGGTGATGAGGAAACCGAGGTGGGCACTCCTGATTCGTGTTCGTTCAGCTCGCGCCTCTTTCGAGCCACACCCCGATCAGAACACCGGCCAGCGGACATATCGCAGTGAGGTCAACCACGAAGGTGACAGGCCCAAAGTAGAGCCCACCAACCGGCGCTCTGAACGCTACGACAACCGCCGCAACGCCCTTCGAGTATCAATCAGGCTCGGGTGGAGGCGGCCGGTCACGGTGGGCAGGTGCTGATCACGGGCGCCGTCCGCACGACCGCGGCAGTGGACGCGATCGACCTGGGCGTCCACCAGCTCCGCGACGTCGACGAGCCGATCCACCTGTACCAACTCGGCGACGGCGAGTTCCCGCGGCTGCGCGTCGTCGACGCTGCGCTCACGAACCTGCCTGCCCGTCCCACCCGGCTGATCGGGCGCGACGACGAGGTGTCGAAGGTTCGTCATCTGCTGGCGACCGATCGACTGGTCACGGTCACGGCGGTCGGCGGTTCGGGCAAGACCCGACTCGCGATCGCCGTCGGTGAGGCCGAACTACCCCACCGCCCCGACGGTGTGTGGTTCGTCGACCTGACAGCGGTGATGAGTGGCGCCGACGTGCCGGCTGCGATCGCCAACGCCGTCGGGCTGGTGCTCACGCGCGCCGAGCCCACCGAGCAGCTGATCGGATTCCTGTCCGGCAAGGCGGCACTCGTGATCCTCGACAACTGCGAGCATCTGATCGACGAGTGCGCCGAGTTCGTGGAACGCGCGCTCGCGGCCCGGGGCGACACCGTGTTCCTCGCGACCAGCCGGGAACTGCTCGACGTCGAGGGTGAGCGCACGGTCGTGCTGGGTACGTTGGCCTGCGACTCGGCGGCCTCGGCCGGGGTGCGACTGTTCGTCGATCGGGCGACGGCGCTCGATCCGGGGTTCGAGTTGACCGATGAGAACGCCGACACCGTTTCCACCCTGTGTGCCCGGCTCGACGGTATGCCGCTGGCGATCGAGCTCGCCGCGGCGCGGATCACGGTGCTGACCCCGGGCGAACTGCTTGCTGGGTTGGACGATCGCTTCCAGCTGCTGGCGGGTGGTAGACGGCGCCAACGCCAACGGACGCTGGAGGCGACCCTCGACTGGAGCTACGACCTGCTCGACCCCGATGAGCAGCGGGTGTTCCGAACCCTCGGGGTATTCGTCGACGGGTTCGATCTCGACGCGGTGGTCGCTGTCGCCAAGGTCTCGCGTCAGACCGCAACAGCGCTGATCGAGGCGCTGATCGCCAAGTCGCTGGTAGCCCGGACCGAACGACGCCAGGACTCCCGCTTTCGTCTGCTGGAGACCGTGAAGGCGTACGCCGAAGACCGACTCGTCGACTCCGGCGAGGCCGCTGACGCCCGCCAGGAGCACCTCGCCCACTTCCACCGGATCGCGACGATCAACGGAAGCGACCTCGGCGGCGAGCTTCGGCTCGGCGTCGAGCTGCACCAAGATCGCAGCAACATCACAGCGGCGTTCGAGTGGGCTGCGAGCACCCGACAGTGGACCACAGCTGGCGAACTCGTCATCGGCGCCCGATCCGCGTACGACCTGTTCGGGCACATGATCGAGATCCGGGCACTCCTTGCACGAGCGATCGACCAATGCCCCGCCGACAACCCCGAGCTGGCCGACTGGTTGCGACAAGGGCTGATGAATCCCTGCGCGATGTTGAGCGACTGGGCTGCCTTCAATCGTCACGCGGCGGCGCTGGCCAAGTCGCCGACCCCGACTGCGCACGCATTGGGGCGGATGTATCAGGCGTGGATGGCTTGCCACGCCACCCCTGATCGTGCACTGGAGCTGCTGGACAAGGCGCAGGCTGCGCTCGACGAGGCGATGCCACACAGCTCACGACGAAGCGTCCGACTTGCCGAATCATTCCTGTGCAGCGCGCGCGGCTTGCATGCGGCGTATTCCGGCGAAATCGCCTCAGCACTCGGCCAACTCCAGACCTCACTGAAGATCGAGGAGGAGATCAACTTCCGCTCGGCCAATACTGTCCAGTCAGGTTTGCGGTTGGCCGGGGTGTGCCAGATCATCCTGGGCTCGCCAACGCAGGCACTCCATACGGTTGTCGAGTTGGACGCCTACGGAATCGCCCTGTTCGACGGTGCCGACGTGCGCACCCTCGCCCACCTCGAGCTGGGCGACATCGATGCAGCGATGCACTACCTGCGGATCCAGGTGGCTCGCGGCCGAACCGGTCGGTTCCCGGGTGAGGCCAACGACAGCGTGCTGCTGCTCGCCGCCCTGGCGCGAGTCGAGGGCGACGAGGCGACGGCCCGAGAACTGCTGCTGCAGTCGTGGTTCTGTCGCACCGACGCGACGATCGTCTACAGCCACGAGCTCGCACGCCGGTTGGGCGTGACCGAGGAACACGAGCGGTGTCAGCGCCGAGCCGTCACCTTCGGGTCGCGAAGCCCCGAGGGCATCAACGGCATCCATCTGGCGATGACGGCGCTGCGGGCCGAGCTCGCTCGCCGCGGTTGGGACTGACCGGTCCCCCCGGCCAGCCCGTCGGTCAGCCCTGTTCGAGGGCTTGGGCGAGGTCGGCGACGAGGTCGCCGGCATGTTCGATCCCGACCGACAGGCGCACGAGATTGTCGGGCACTTCCAATGGTGATCCCGCGGCCGATGCGTGGGTCATCGCGCCGGGGTGCTCGATCAGGCTCTCGACCGCGCCCAGCGACTCGGCCAGGGTGAACAGCTCGGTGCCGGCCGCGATGCGGCGGGCGGCCGCCTCACCACCGTTCACCGTGAAGCTGACCATGCCTCCGTAGTCGCGCATCTGCTTCGCCGCTGCAGCGTGGCCGGGATGATCCGGGAGCTGTGGATACAGCACCCGCTCGACCGTCGGGTGCGATACCAGCAGGTCGACGATCGCCCGGGCGTTCTCGCAATGGCGGTCCATGCGAACGCCGAGCGTCTTTGCGCCCCGCAACACCAGATAGCAGTCGAACGGTGACGGCACCGCACCGGCCGCATTCTGTGTGAACCGCAAACGGTCGGCGATCTCGTCGTCGTCGACCGCCAGGAATCCGCCCACCACGTCACTGTGGCCACCGAGGTACTTGGTGGCCGAATGCAGAACGATGTCGGCGCCGAGCGTGATCGGCTGTTGGAGGTAGGGCGTTGCGAACGTGTTGTCGACCACCATGAGCGCACCTCGCGCGTGAGCGATCTCGGCGATCGCTTCGATGTCGAAACAGGTCAGCAGCGGGTTGGTCGGCGTCTCGAGCCACACGAGACCGGTATCGCCGGGCCAATTGGCGACGACGGCATCGAGATCGCTGAGATCGACGGCTGTCCACGGGAAGCCGAGCGGTGACCACACCTTCGAGATCAGGCGGAACGTGCCGCCGTATGCGTCGTTGCCCAACAGGACGCGTTGCCCCTGCGTCAACAAGCGCATCACATTGTCCTCGGCTGCCAGTCCGCTGGCGAACGCGAGACCGTGGCGCGCGGCTTCGAGCGCGGCGATCTGGGTTTCCATCGCGGTGCGGGTGGGATTGCCAGAGCGCGAGTACTCGTACCCCTTGTGCACGCCGACCTCGCTCTGGGCGAAGGTGGTCGAGAGCGAGATCGGTGGTACCACGGCACCACTCGCCGCGTCGGGCTCTTGCCCGGCGTGGATGGCGATCGTCTCGAACGCCCATCCCGATTGTTCTTGCTCTTCACCCATCGGTGGTCCTTCCGGTCGTCGTGCTGGCGGGCTCAGGCGCTGGCCTGGGCGTCGAAGTAGCTGAGGATGTCGGTGCGCGTGAGCACGCTCAAGGGGCGGCCGCCCGACAACACCAGCAGAGCGGGTGCTGTGTGGAGCATCTCGACGGCGCGTTCGAGCTTCTGGCCGACGCCGATCGTGGGGAGATGCCTGCCCATCACGTCTTCGACCGTCGCATCCATCACGTGGCCGTCGGCGGAGATCGCCTCCATCAGCTCGAGCTCGTCGACCGAGCCGCTGACCTCGGCGGCTGCGAACGGTGGGGTGTTCTTGCACACCGGCAGCTGGCTGACGCCGTGTGCCCGCATTCGCTCGATCGCGGCGCGCACCGTCTCGTGGGGATTGACGTACAGCAGGCTGTCGAGGGTGGCATTGCGCGTCTCGAGCACCGAGCCGACGCACTGGTCGCATTCGGTGAGGAACCCGAAGTTGGCCATCCAGTCGTCGTCGAACACGCGCGACAGGTAGCCGCGGCCCGAGTCGGGGTTGAAGATCACCACGATGTCGTCCGGTTCGGCGCGCTTGGCGACCTGGATCGCCGCAGCTACGGCGAGACCACCCGATCCACCGATCAGGATCCCTTCGACCTGGCTGACGTACCGGGCCATCCTGAAGCTCTCGGCATCGCTGATCGCGATCGTCTCGTCGTACAACTCGGGTGCCCAGGCGGCGGGGAAGAAGTCCTCGCCGACACCCTCGACGAGATAGGGCCGACCCGATCCGCCCGAGAACACGGAGCCCTCGGGATCGGCGGCGATCACCTTGATGTTCGGGTTCTGCTCTTTCAGGTACCGAGCGGTGCCGGTGATCGACCCGCACGTGCCGGCCCCGGCGACGAAGTGGGTGATCCGCCCTGCCGTCTGCTCCCACAGCTCGGGGCCGGTGGTCTTGTAGTGGGCGAGCGGGTTGTTGGGGTTGGCGTACTGGTTCGGCCGGAACGCGTTGCGTTCGTGGGTCAGTCGTTCGGCGACGCTGTAGTAGCTGCGCTCGTCGTCGGGCGCCACAGCGACCGGGCACACCACGACTTCGGCACCATACGCCCGCAGCAGCGAGATCTTCTCGGGTGCGACCTTGTCGGTCATCACGAAGACGCAGTTGTATCCGCGCTGCGCCGCGACGATCGCCAGGCCGACTCCGGTGTTCCCACTGGTCGGCTCGACGATGGTGCCGCCCGGTTTCAGCAGGCCGTCGCGCTCGGCGGCGACGATCATCTCGAGCGCAGGACGGTCCTTGGACGAGCCTCCTGGGTTCGTGGTCTCCATCTTCATGGCCAGGACCGCGGGGAGCTGTTCGGTCTCCATGATCCGTTTCATCCGAACCAGCGGAGTGCGTCCGAACAGGTCGATCACCGAATCGGCGATCTGGGTTCCGGCGAGCCGAGCGTCAGGCATGTGCCGAGCGTAACGGAATGGTGGCAAGCACCATTCCGTTACGGTGCTGCCCGTGAGCAGGTTGGAAGTCCTCGGTGATCGCGACGGCTGGCGTTGCTGGTTGTGCGACGAGCCGGTCGATCCCGAGATGTCGGTCAACGATCCGCGCGGGCCCAGCATCGACACCCGCATCACCGATCGGCGCGCCAAGAAGAACAAGGGCAGGCCCGAAGCCCCCGATCGGCTCGCACACCGCGGCTGCAACACCGGCAAGGGATCGGTGAAACCGGTCGTGGCCTGGGCGGACCATCTGTTCGTCGGCGACCCGGCCGTGATCCTCACCTCCGTCGAACGCCTGCAGCGCAAGGGTGGTCGAGAGGTGATGGCGCGGTGCCCGACGCACGAGGACGCCGTGATCGCCGCCGACTGGCTGGTCGACCGGATCTCGCGACTCGAACCCGATCTGGACGTGTCGGCCCTGGTCGAATCGGGCGGCGGTCAGTACCTGCTGGTCCTGCAGGCCGAGTGATGGAACGGTGCCCGGAGCGCGAGCCGGTAGGCACCTGGCGCTTCCGGGTCAGGTGCGCGGTGATCTGAGCCAGGCGTTGGCCGAGCAGGGCGACCAGGAAGACGATCACGGTCACCAATGCCATCGTGGCGCCGGTCGCCGTCGCATGGTGGTAGCTGATCAGCAAGCCGATGACGGCGCTGACGGCACCGATCGCCACGGCGGTGACCATGATCAGCGGCACCCGTTTGACCAGCAGCGATGCCGTCGCCGGGGGAGCGATCAGGAAGGCGAACACGAGCAGGCTGCCGACGGTCTCGAACGAGGCGACGATCGAGAGTGCGAGCAGCACCAGCAGCACGAAATGGGTGAGCTGGGGGCGAAAGCCGATCAGCTTGGCCTGGGTGACGTCGAACGTGCTGACCAGCAGTGCTCGGTGCAGCACGATCACCCCGCCGACGGTGATGACGGCGACGACCGACAACGTGCGCAGATCGCCCGCATCGACGGCGTTGATCGACCCGAACAGGAAGCGCGTGAGATCACCGGCGCCGCGACCGCTCTGGGCCGACATCACGACGACCGCCAGTGCCAGGAACCCGATGAACAACACACCGATCGACGCGTCGTCGGGGAGCGGTGAAGCGCTGCGGATCAGCTGGACCCCACCGACCATCGCGAGCGCCGCGATCAGGGCGCCGACCGTGGTGCTGTGTCCGAGCACGAAGGCGATCGCGATCCCGGGCAGTACTCCGTGGGCGAGGGCATCTCCGAGGAAGCTGAGGCCGCGGAGCACGACCCAGGTGCCGATCACGCTGGTGCACACCACGCTGAGCAGCGCCGCCCACAGGGCATCACGGAGGAACGGGTTGTCGGCGAACGGCGTGATCCACCAGGCGATCGGGTGTGTCAGCCAGCTCACGGCGCCAGCGCCCCGGCGATCTCGGCCGCGTTCGAGCGCATCATCTCGATGTAGGTGTCGCTGTCGGGATCGGTCGTGAGTCGCATCGGTGACGAGCGGCACGACCCGTACTCCCAGACGGTCCGCCAACGCCTCGGCGTCGTTCGTCGACTCCAGCTGCTCGGTGAAGATCGTCGATACGTTGCGTTCGGCGATCAGCTCGGCGAGTGCTGCCAGATCGGCTGCGTTCGACTCGGCCAGCGTGTTGGTGGACGGGATCACGGTGCCGAGGATTTCGATGTCGTAGCGCCGGGCGAAATACTCGAGCGAGTCGTGGCTGGTGACCATCACCCGGTTCTCGGCTGGGATCGGACTGAGCAATGAGGTGATCTCGGCGTCGAGTGCGAGCAACTCGGCGCGATAGTCGGTCGGTGCACGCCTCGATCTCGATCGGGTCGCGGTCGACCGCGACCGCTGCTGCCTCGATCGTGTCGAGCGTCTGCGGCGACGAGCGTCGGGTCCTGCCAGATGTGCGGGTCGTCGTCGATCACGGTGACGCGCGTCGGACATCTCGAACACGGTGGTGATCGGCGGATCGTCGATCGATTCCAGCAGCCACGGTGAGCGGGCCCTCGAGCCGCCATCCCGTTGGCGATGATCGCGGCCGGCCCGTCGATCAACTCGCGGTCGCGCAGCGACGGCTCGAACGTGTGCGGGTCGGCTCCGGCAGGGATCAGCGAGGCACGACGGGCTCGCCGCACGCGACGTTCGATGCAATGTCGGCCCAGATGCTGGTCGTCGCGACGATCGGCACGGGAGTCGGACTCGGTCACCTCGGTGTCGGTCGCGCACGCGCCGAGCAGGGTCGCGCACGCAGACGGCGAGTGTGGTGGCACGCCGTCTGAGAATCATTCTCATGATGCTAGAGTGAGAATCACTCTCATGCCAACTGCCGACGTCTCGACCACCGACGACCCGCTCGTGATCGCACGCGACGTGTGCGTCCACTACGGACCGGTGGTCGCGCTCGCTCCGACATCGTTCGAGCTGCGACCGTGGCACCACGGTCGCTCTGGTCGGGTCGAACGGCAGCGGCAAGACGTCGCTGCTGTCGCTGCTCGCCGGTCTGGTCACGCCGGAGGACGGCACGGCGACCGTCGCCGGCACGGTGGCGATGGTGACGCAGCATCGCCAGCACCACCGCTGGATGCCGCTGTCGGTCGACGAGGTGCTGCGGATGGGGCGCTACCAGCGTCGGGGCCTGCTCGGCTGGCTGGGCCGCGAAGACCACGAATGCATCGATCGGGCGGCCGAACTGCTCGAGGTGACCGGCCTTCGGCGTCGTTCGTTCGGCGATCTGTCAGGGGGTCAGCAGCAGCGGGTGCTCGTCGCCCAGGCCGTCGGCCGCCCGACCCGACCTGCTGCTGCTCGACGAGCCGATCACCGGGCTCGACCTGCCGAGTCAGTTGCGGATCCTCGACGTGATCGAGCAGCACGCCGCCGGCGGTGGCACCGTCGTGTTCTCGACGCATCATCTCGCCGAGGCGCGCCGGGCCGGTCGCGTGATGCTGATGGCCGGTTGCGTGCTGGCCGACGGTACGCCCGAACAGGTGCTGATCCCGACCTTGCTGGCCGAGGCGTTCGGCGGCCGCCTGATACCGCGACGATGGGCTGTCGATCGTCGTCGACGACCACGGCCACGATCACGGCGAGCCACATGCGCCCGAACTCGTGCCCCATCACGGCATGCACCAACACGTGCACGAACATGAGCACTGAACCGCCCGAGCGCCGAACTGCATCGATCGGTGGCCGCCCGGCTCGCCGATCACGAGCAGCAGTACACGACCAACCGCCGAGCCGTCGTCGATGCGCTGGCGGCAGCCGGTGCACCGATCACGCTGCCCGACCTGTTGGCCGCCGACGAGTCCCTCGCCCAGAGCAGCGCCTATCGCAGCTTGTCGGTGCTGATCGATGTCGGTGTGGTGCGCCGACTCGTCCACGTCGGCGACCACGCCCTGTTCGAGCTCGCCGAGCACCTGACCGAGCATCACCATCATCTGATCTGCGAGTCGTGTGGGACCGTGGTCGACGTCACCCTGCCCGACCGGGTCGAGGCGGCCATGGACCGCACGTTCGACGAGGTCGCGTCGGCGCTCGGTTTCGCCCCGCTGCATCACGCGGTCGACATCTACGGCACCTGCGCGACCTGCACCACGTAGGTGACTCATCGAGTTCCCGGAACGTCCGCCCCGATCCTGCTCGTTGTCAGGTAGCGGGCGCCTGCTCGTACCCACGGGCGGTGGATGGCCCAGTCGGCGCGACGGCGTCGTAGCGGGCCATGCCACCTGACCGCCGCGGCTGCCGGGAGGCCGCGGGATCTTCTCGTTCCACATGTCGATGAAGGCCCGCTCGCCGGCTCGACGCGGCGCTGGACGATCTGGCCGCCGCGGGCGACCGCATCGTCGAGGCATGCCAACGGTTCGGACCCTGGTCGGAGTCGAGGTCGTAGGCATCAGCGATCACGGCCAACCGCCGTGGCCGACCGATCGGCCACCAGCCGATCTGGGCCGCGCCGTCGCCGTCATCGATCGGCACGCACATCCACGCTCGGCCACGCCGCCGTGCGGCACCTCGGGTCGTCAGCCACCGAGCAGGCGGCTGAGCATTCCCGGTTGGGGAGCGACGTACCCCTCGGGAAGCAGGTGCGGCGCGTTGTTCTCGAGGTAGCTCGCCACCTGCTTCGTCGACGGGTTGACCATGCCGACCTCACCGATCACGACGGTCGGCACCGTCTCGTTGCCGTTGGCGTGGAAACGCACCGTCGCAGCGTCGTCGGGATCGTCCCAGATGTTGTGATCGACCGTTTCGATGCCCGCCTTGTCGAGGCCGCGGCGCAGCATCGAGCAGAACCCGCAGCCGGGGCGCCAATAGAAGTGAACGGCATCGGTCGTCATCGGGGGGGCAACCTCGTGTGGGTCAGGATCGAACGTCAGGATTCGACCGTCAGCATTCGACCGTCAGGATTCGACGACGGAGGCGAGCCGTTCGAGGGTCGCCTCCATGTTGGCCGGATGCTTCTTGGGGTAGCCCGCCAGTTCGATCACCTTGGGCGACATCGACGTGGACCAGTCGAAGCTCTCGGTCACCTTCGTACCGCCCCCGTCGCTCTCGGCAACCGGTTCGAGCTCGTAGCGCCAACGGTGCTTGCCGAAATGCGCCCACGCGATCAACCGGTTCTCCTCGAACTCCACGACGGTGCTCGTGACTCGGTACGGGAGGAACCCCATCTTCATGTCCATGCCGAACTTGGAACCGAGTTCGAGCCGATTCGATTCCCCGCGCAGCTTCTGCACCATGCCGGATCCGTCGATCTCGCCGTGTCGGGCGGGGTCGGCCAGCACGTCGAAGATCGCCTCCGGCGATGCCTTGATGACTCGGGACACGGACACCACACGTTCGCTCATGGTCAGTGACGGTATCGGGGCAGGCGAACGATGGAACACCCGCTCGCTACCGTGACTCCCGTGGCCGGATCGGAGAGGTGGACCGTCGAACAGGTGGCAGCGGTCGCCCCGTCGCCGAGGTCGGTGGCCGCAGCCGAGCCATTGACCGAGCCGAGCCGGTGGTCGGCACTCGGCCGTGACGGGCGCGCAGTGTGGGGACGATGTCGCGGATCGGGCGCCGAGCCGTACGACACCGCCGTCGACCATGTCGAGGTGGCGTGGCGGTGCAGTTGTCCCAGCCGCAAGCATCCCTGCAAGCACGCCCTGGCGCTGCTGTTGCTGTGGCTGCGCGATGGAGTGCCCGAATCGTCGCGGCCAGGATCGGTGGAGTCGTGGATCGAGCGCCGGGATCGCCGGGCGGCGAGCCCGGGCGAGGCGACGACACCTGCCGGTTCCGTGTCCGGCACGGACGAATCCTCCGACGGCGCGTCGCCGGGATCATCGGGCGGCGACCCCGCAGGCGAGGTGGGCGACGTCTCGCCCGCCGATCGCGACGAACTCGACCGATCGCGAGACGATCGGGTCGCCCGCATGCTCGAGGGCCTGATCGAGCTCGACCGATGGCTCGAAGACCGGATGCGCACGGGTCTTGCCGACCCCGCACTCGCCCGGTACGGCACCTGGGACCAGCTGGCGGCTCGCCTGGTCGACGCTCGGGCCGGTGCGCTCGCCAATCGGGTCCGCCGGCTCGCCGGGCTGGTCGGTGCCGGCCCCGACTGGCATGCCGAGGTGCTGGCCGAGCTCGGCTTGTTGCACCTGATCGCACAGGCCGGGCGGCGCTTGCCCAGCCTGCCGGGTGAGCTCGCCGACGCGGTCGCCACCGCGTCGGGATGGCAGGTGCGGCATGCCGATGTGTTGGGTGGCGTTCCGGAAACCGACGAGTGGTTCGTGGCCGGCCGCAGCGACACCCGAGAAGATCGCATCGAGGTGCGTCGCCTGTGGTTGCGAGGCGTGCACTCGGGCAGGTGGGCGATGCTGTTGTCGTTCGCCGCCTACCGTCAGAGCCTCGACGACTCGTTCACGGTCGGCACGGTGGTGCACGCCGACATCCACCGTTACCCGGGTGGGTCGCTGCGGGCCCTGGCAGGGCGGCGCCATGCCGATCCGCTGCCGTTCACCACACCGCGAGCCGTCACCATCGTCGAGGCATGTGATCAGATCGGTGCGGCCGTCGCCGGCGAACCGTGGCTCGAGCGTTATCCCGCAACCGTGAGGGCGGCGCCGTCGGTGGCGGACGGCCGGTGGATGCTGACCGATACGACCGGGTCGCTGCCGGTGCAAGCCGACGATCGGGCGCTCGGCACGCTGTTGGCGGCCTGTGCCGACGCGCCCGCCGGCGACATGTCCGTCGAGATGACCATCGAGTGGACACCATGGGGCGTCCGGCTGCTCACGGTCCACCTCCCCGACCGCACGCTCGATCTCGGGCCGCGAGCCGACGCTTCGTTCGTGGGGGCCTCGTGAGCAACGACCTCGACGCCTACTGGAACGAGCTGGTCACGACCGCCCTGCTGGGCACCGATCGACGTGAGCCCCCGGCGCCGCCCGCAGGCCCGGTCGCCGATCTGATCGCGGACGCCGTTCGTCCCGACGACGCGTCTCGCATGCTCGCCGCGGTGGGCGCCCTCGCAGCGGCGCGCCGGGCCGCGTTCGCGGCGGGTCCCCCGGCCGATCGACTGCAGCTGCCCGAACTCGACGGGCGTTCGTGTTGCAGCGCTGCGGCCGTCGTGACGTGGCGCACCGTGGTGGCCGAGTGGCCCGTGCTCGAAGACGAATGGCTGCTCACCGTGATCCAGCGCGGTGTGCGCGTCCCGCCCGATGCCCTGGTCGAGCAGTTGCAGCGCCATCGTGGTGACGCTGTGCGGCGGGCGCGCGTCGCTGTCGCGGGCGGCCCGCTCGCTCCGTGGCTGGTCGACCATCTCCCCTCGCTCGCCGCTACGACTCGTGCGACAGCATCAGCAGAGGCGGTGGCGAATCTGCCGGAGTTGCCGGTGCCGCCCGAACTCGCGCACCTGCTCGACGCCGACGCCCACACGTTCGTGAAGCGGCTGGCGCAGGGGTTCGACGCGGGTGAGTACGGGCCGCCGCATCGCGCCGTGCTGGTCAACTTGTTCGCCCGGTGCAGGCCCGACGTGTTGCTGCACGCCGCAGCCACGCTGGGCACGGCACGAAGCGGGCTGGCCCTCGCCCTCGCCGATCTCGCCGGTCTGCGACATCGGATGCTCTCCGAGCTCGGCGTCGTCACCTGACTCGCCGCCACAGCCGGTCGTGATGCTGCGGATCCCGACATTCATGTGAGGATCGGCTTGGTGTAGATGGCCTCGTAGGTCTCCAACTCGAAGCCGAGCGACGTGTACAGATGAAAGGCGCCACCCGGATTGTTCGTGTCCACCCCCAGGGCTGCCTCCGTCATACCCCGGTCCCGCAGTTCGCAGAGGCTCATCGCCAGCAACGTGCCCGCGATGCCGCGGTTGCGCCAGTCGAGGTGGGTCGAGATGTACTCGGTGTAGCCGCGCAGATAGCCGCGTTCGGCGTTCTCCTCGTGGTTGACGAAGCTCTTCACCTGGCCGACGATCGTGTCGCCCGCCCATGCGATCTTCCACAAGGAAGGGTCGAGGTGCGGTTCGGCGAGCATGGCGTCGATGTCCTCGGGCTCGGACTCCTCGAAGTCCCACTCGCCCCGGAACGCCTCATGGTGGGCCTCCCAGATCCTGCGCACCTGGTCGGGTTCGACCGGCCGAACCTCGACGTCCTCGGGAAGTCGACGGACCGGGATGTCCTCGAGGTTCGGGCGTACCAGGAAGGCCTCCCACTCGGTCGCCTCGTAGCCCATCGCTTCCAGCCAGGCGGCCTCCTCGGTCGGGGCCTTCCCGGGACCGGGATGAACGGAATAGGCGCGGTATCGAGCCCGGCCGACGTCGTCCGCCCAGGGTCGCATGTGTCGTTCCTGCGCCTCGATCAGGAGCCGGAACAGCGGCTCGGCCAGATGGTCGGGGCTGATCGGGTTGAAGACGATGCAGTCCCGTACGCCGGATTCGAGGTCGGTCCAGCTCGCCCTGCAATAGGCGACGACTGCTCCATCGACCGTCTCGATCAGCGCGATGTCGGCATCGGGATCACAGTCGGTGAGATGGGCGTAGGCGGCGTCGAGCTGCTCGACGGTCGGGAGTTCCGGGTTGCCGATGTGTTCGCGATACGCGGCGAGCACCTCCGTCACCGCCGGGTGGTCCTCGGAGCCTCGATACCGCCGGGCCACGTATGGGTGCGGGAGGTGCATGCGCTCGGCGAGATGCATGATTCGACCGTACTGCCGCTTCGGGCGCCGACCGTTCGCGGTTTCCTCGGTCGCCGCCCGCGATCATCCCGGCGGCGAGCTCGGTGTCGAGTTCGAGACTGCCGTCTCGTTGGGGACGCCTGTCCTGGAAGGAGCCGTGGGCCCGCCTGCATCGAGCCGCTTGACGAGCGTCTTGGATGCCACCGCCCGATAGCTCTCCTCGACGAAGTCGAACAACACCTCCCGTTCCGCGGCCGGCACGGCGTCGACGAAAATCGTGACCCAGCCGTGCTTGCCCAGGCCGTACCTGGTCGGAAACGCGTCCCGGTAGGAGAGTGCGTGGTCGCTCGACTCGGGCAGCTTGGTGGTGATGACGGGGCGCTCGCTGTCGGGTCCGCTGACGAACAGGAAGATCTTCTTGCCGACCTTCACGACCCGGTCGCCCCATGGCGAGTCCGGCCAGGCGTCGGGCAGGGTGAGGGCGAACCCGTGGAGCGACTCGATGAACGTGCGATCCGGCGCGGGCTCCACGGCAGAACCATATTCGGAAGAACCAGGTTCCGGGGCCGAACGACGGCGGATCCGGTCGACCGACTTCGACAACCTCGTATCCGCGGCAAGCTGGGGGATGACGAACCTAGCGTCCATCGGTGGTGACCTGCTCCAGGCGGCCAGAGACCTGCAGAACGACACGATCGAGCTCCGGCGTTCGATCCACGCCGAGCCGGAGATCGGGCTGCAACTCCCCGATACACAGGCAAAGATCGTCGAGTCGCTGACAGGGCTCGGCCTCGACATCACGCTCGGTGAGTCGACGACCTCGGTCGTCGCCGATCTCGACAGCGGGCGTCCCGGGCCCACGGTGCTGCTGCGCGGCGACATGGATGCCTTGCCGTTGACGGAGGATTTCGTCAGCGATTTCCAGTCGCAGCGCGAGGGTGCGATGCACGCGTGCGGCCACGACGCCCACGTCGCCATGCTGGCCAGCGCCGCCCGACTGCTCAGCGAGCACCGTGGCGAGCTCGTGGGGCGGGTCCGCTTCATGTTCCAGCCCGGTGAGGAGGGCTATCACGGCGCCCGATACATGATCGAAGAAGGCGTGCTCGACGGTGTCGATCGGGCGTTCGCGATCCATGTCGTGAGCAACATGCCCAATGGGATGATCTTCACGAAGAGCGGACCGTTGCTCGCCAGCGCCGACGAGTTCCACATCACGGTGAACGGCAGCGGCGGTCACGCGTCGGCGCCGCATCAGACCGTCGACCCGATCCCGCCGGCTGCCGCGATGGTCGCAGGACTCAACGGCATCGTGAGTCGCAACCTCGATCCGACGCAGTCGGCCGTGCTCACCGTCGCCCACATCCAGGCCGGCACCACCACCAACATCATCCCCGCCTCGGCGTTCCTGGAGGGCACGATCCGAACATTCGACGAAGGCGTTCGCTCGCAGATCCACGCGGCGGTCGAACGCATCGCGACAGGCACCGCTGCATCCCACGGTTGCACGTGCTCGTGCGAGGTGGTGCCCGGATACCCCGTCACGGTCAACGACGAGGGCCAGGCGCTGCTCACGGGTGAAGTAGCGACGGCACTGCTCGGTGCGGACGGTTTTGTCGTCAGCGCCCAGCCGGCGTTCGCTGCGGAGGACTTCAGCTACGTGCTCAACCGGGTGCCGGGTGCAATGGCGATGCTCGGCGTGTGTCCCGACGACGTGAGCCCTACCGAGGCGGCGCCGAACCACTCGAACTTCATGCGCATCAACGAGTCGGCGCTGTACAACGGTGTGGGCTTGTACGCCGCGATGGCGCTGGCCGGCTGAACCCGTTCCCGCCACGGCAGCAGAACCCAGCCGTTCCCGTCCCATTGCCGTCACGACAGCTGAACCCCGCCGTTCCTGTCCCATTGCCGTCACAACAGCTGAATCCCGCCGTTCCTGTCACGACATTCGTGAGCGCTCACGAAAGATGTGACAAAGAGGTTTGGGGATCGGGGATCGGGGATGGGATCGGGGATCGGGTGTAGCCTCGCGCGCGTCGAGGGGAGGCCGTCATGCGGACGTTCGGAACCGTGCTGCTCGTCGCGGTGGTGCTGGCCGGGTGCGGTGGTGATTCGGATTCTGCGGGGGAGGAAGACGCCGTCGCGGGGACGCCCGACGGGCTCGACCCGTGTGAGCTCGCGGATGAGTCGATCCTGACCCGGTACTTCGGGGATACGACCGTCGAGCCCGAGCGCAGCGAGGCAGGGCCGATCGACGGGTGCTCGTGGCGAGATGCGAACGCGAACAGTCTCTTGATCCAGACAGCCCAGGACTTCGATCTGTATCGGCCGGAGCCTTGCGACGGGTGTGTCGACGTCACGTTCGGCGATGACGGATATGCGTCGGAGAGCCCGCTGCAATCGACGGCGACGGTCGTCGACGGCAGCCTGTGGCTCTCGGTGACCACGACAGGGTTGCGAGACGACAGCGCGTCGATCGCCGCTCTGCTGGAGACCGTCTACGCCAACGCAACCAGCTGAACCCCACCGTTCCTGTCACGACATTCGTGAGCGCTCACGAAAGATGTGACACGACGAGTTGGACACAACGAGTTGTTGGCGTCTCATCTCGTTCCGGCGGCGACTGTTGCACCCGGTGGGTAACGTCTGGCGGGATGGGTTCGACCGAAGAGATCCTGCGGCCACATGCCGAGGTGCAGTTCGCCTCCGAGCTCGCTGCGCTGGCTGCGGCCGACGATCGTGAGCGGCCGCCCAGCTGGCGCTTGTCGCCGTGGGCGGTCGTGACCTATCTGCTCGGCGGCGAACTGGCCGACGGAACGGTCATCATTCCCAAGTACGTCGGCAAGCGACGCTTGATGGAGATCGCCGTTGCCACGTTGGCCACCGATCGGGCGCTGCTGCTGCTCGGTGTGCCGGGCACGGCCAAGACCTGGGTCAGCGAGCACCTCGCGGCCGCCATCAGCGGGAACTCCACATTGCTGGTACAAGGCACCGCGGGTACCACCGAGGAGACGTTGCGGTACGGCTGGAACTATGCCCGGCTCCTGGCCGAAGGGCCGAGCGAGGCGGCGCTCGTGCCCAGCCCGATCTACCGGGCGATGCAGCTCGGTTCGATCGCCCGTGTCGAGGAACTCACCCGCATGCCATCCGATGTGCAGGACGCGCTCGTCACGGCGCTGAGCGAGAAGTCGATGCCGGTTCCCGAGCTGAACTCCGAGGTCGCCGCCACGCGCGGCTTCAACGTGATCGCGACTGCCAACGACCGCGACCGCGGCGTCAACGACCTGTCGTCGGCGTTGCGGCGGCGCTTCAACACGGTCGTGCTGCCGTTGCCCGACACCGCCGACGAGGAGATCGCGATCGTCGCCCAGCGGGTCAACGAACTCGGCGCCGCGCTGCAGCTGCCGCCCATCGCTCCCGCCGCCGACGAGATCCGACGCGTCGTCACGGTGTTCCGAGAGCTCCGCGACGGTGTCACCGGCGACGGCGGCACCAGCCTCAAGGTGCCCAGTGGAACGCTGTCGACGGCCGAGGCGATCTCGGTCGTCACGAACGGGTTGTCGCTCGCGACGCACTTCGGCGATGGCGCGTTGTCGGCCGGTGACATTGCTGCCGGCGTGCTCGGCGCCGTGGTTCGCGACCCGGTCCACGACGGTGTCGCCTGGCGCGAATACCTCGAGGCGGTCGTCGCCCAGCGCGACGGTTGGGACGATTTCTACGAGGCCTGCCGAGCCCTCGACTGAGCGGTCGACCATGGCGCTGCATCTCCTGGGTATCCGGCATCACGGACCCGGTTCGGCGCGGTCGGTGGTGAAAGCCCTCGATCTGTTGCAGCCGTCGATCGTGATGGTCGAGTCGCCCGCCGAGACGACATCGGCGTTCCGGTGGATCGGTGAGCTCGGACTCGACCCGCCGGTCGCACTGTTGGGCCATGCCGTCGACGATCCGCGTCGGGCCGTCTTCGCTCCACTCGCCGCCTTCAGCCCCGAGTGGCAGGCAGTTCGATGGGCCAACCGGCATCGATGCCCGGTCGAAGCGATCGACCTGCCGCTCGCGAACACCTTGGCGGCCGACCACGGCGACGACTCCTTGATCCAAGGCGACGGCCCCGGCGATCCTCTCGCAGCGCTCGCCGCCGCCGCCGGCGAACCCGATGTCGAGCGATGGTGGGACGACGTGATCGAGCACCGCGGCGACGGCCTGGCTGCCTTCGATGCGGTCGGCGAGGCGATGGTGGCGGTGCGCTCGGGCACCGTACCCTCGGCCGGCGAGGAGCGGCGCGAGGCACACATGCGCAAGCGGATCCGGGCCGCCCTCGCGGACGGGCACGAGACGGTCGTGGTCGTGTGCGGTGCCTGGCATGTGCCTGCACTCGACGTCACCGCTGTCCGGGCGACCACGGCGGCTGCCGACAACGCCACGTTGCGTGGCCTGCCGAAGGTGAAAGCAGCCGTGAGTTGGGTGCCTTGGACACACGAGCGGCTCGCCGCCGCTTCCGGGTACGGCGCCGGTGTGCGCAGCCCCGGCTGGTACGACCACGTGTTCCGGCATCCCGGCCCGGACGGTGTCGCACGCTTCTTCGTGGACGCCGCCCGCGTGCTGCGGCGCGCCGACATGTCGGCGTCGCCCGACCATCTGATCGCTGCCACACGGATGGCCGACGCACTGGCGACCATGCGGGGGCGACCGCGCCCTGGACTCGACGAGGTGCTCGACGCCGCCGACACCGTGATGGGTGGCTTGCCGTTGGTGCGCCGCCAGCTGGTGATCGGCAGCTCGATCGGATCGGTGCCCGACGGTGCGCCACAGGTTCCGTTGGCGCGCGATCTCGCCAAGCGCCAACGCTCGGCTCGGCTCAAGCTCGACGCCGACGATCAGTTGATCGAGCTCGACCTGCGCACGCCGAACGGCCTGCGTCGATCGCACCTGTTGCACCAGCTCACGGCGATCGGTGTGCCCTGGGGCTCGCTGGAGGATGGGCGGGGGAGCAGCGGGACGTTCCGCGAGACCTGGAACCTCTCGTGGCGGCCGGAGTGGTCGATCCGCATCATCGAGTTCGCCGGCCACGGCACCACGGTCGAGCAGGCCGCAACCAACCGGCTGGTCGATCGGGCGCACACCGCCGGCTCGCTGATCGAGATCGCCGCTGCCCTCGATCTCGCGTTGCTCGCTGCGTTGCCCGGCGCGGTCGATCCGATCGTGCACGAGCTGGCCACGCGTGCTGCCAACGATCCCGACGTCGGCCAGCTGATGGCGGCTTTGGGGCCGCTCGCTCAGGCGCAGCGTTACGGCGACGTACGTTCCACCGACGCAGCCACCGTCGGTTCCGTGTTCGACGGGCTGGTCGTGCGGGTCCTGGCAGGCGTCGTGCCGGCTTGTGCCTCGCTCGATGACGACGCGGCGAACCTCATGGTCGAACGGCTCAGCGGCGTTCAGCATGCGCTGGCCCTCGTCGATCATCGTGCTCGCCGTCGAGCCTTCCCCGAGGTACTCGAACGGTTGAGTGAAGGGTCGGGCCACGGGCGGGTGCAGGGTCGGGCCGACGCGCATCCTGCACGACAATGCACACTGGACCGGCCACCAGGTCGAGCAGCGTCTGGGTCGGGCACTGTCACCCGGCACACCACCGTCGACCGGAGCAGCGTTCGTCGAGGGCTTCCTTGCCGGGAGTGGGACGGTGCTCGTGCACGACTCCGACCTGCGAGCGGTGGTCGATCGGTGGCTGTCGTCGCTCACGCCACAGGCGTTCGACGAGACGGTGCCGCTGCTGCGCCGCACGTTCGGATCCTTCGAATCGGCCGAACGTCGCCAACTCGGTCGGCTGATGGCGGGCGAGGAACGTCAGGCGCTGACCGGCTTCGGACCCGGTCTCGACGACGCTCGTGCAGTGGCGGCGCTCCGCACGGTGCGCCACATGCTCGGACTCCCGGCCCATGACAGCGTCGACCCGGCATGAGTGTTTCTGCAGGCGCGATTTCGACGCTCGTGGTCGTGTTCGCGCCAGCAGGTTTCGACGCTGGCACTTGCTGGCGCGATTTCGACGTCCGAGGTCGTGTTCGCGCCAGCAGAACGTGGGTCGGAGGGCGTTGGCGATGATCGACATCGATACCCGACGGGTTTCGGAGGCCGAGCGCCTGCGCAGGTGGCGGCTCGTGTTGGGCGGCGGCGATGCCGACGGCACCGGCAGCCAACTGAGCGGTGACGACGTGCGGATCGACGCAGCGATGGCTGCGGTCTACGACCAGGATGGTGCTCAGCAACGGCGTAGCGGTCGTGGATCGGGCAAGGCCGGCGGGCTGGGCCGTTCGGCACCCAGGGTGGCCCGCTGGCTCGGCGACATTCGCACCTACTTTCCCAAGCCGGTCGTGCAGGTGATGCAGCGCGACGCCATCGAGCGGCTCGATCTGCGTCAATTGTTGCTCGAACCCGAGCTGCTCGAGTCGGTCGAACCCGACATCCATCTGGTCACGTTGCTCGTCGAGCTCAATCACCTGCTACCCGACGAGACACGGGCGACCGCCCGCCAGGTGATCGCCAACGTGCTGGCGCAGCTCGAGCAGCGCCTCACCGACCGAACGCGGGTCGCCGTTCACGGAGCGCTCGCACGGGCGAATCGATCGCGGCGACCGCGCCCGGGCGACATCGACTGGTTGCGCACGGTGCACGCCAACCTGCGTCACTACCAACCCGAGTACGGCGCCGTCATCCCCGAGCGCCTGATCGGGTTCGGCCGCCGTCAGCGAAGCCTGGCCAAAGATGTTCTGATCGCCGTCGATCAATCCGGCTCGATGGCTGACAGCGTCGTCTATGCGTCGCTGTTCGGTGCCGTGCTGGCCCAGCTTCCGGCACTGCAGACCAGGTTGGTCGCCTTCGACACCGCGATCACCGATCTCACCCCGGTGTTGCACGACCCGGTCGACGTGCTGTTCGGGGTCCAGCTCGGCGGTGGCACCGACATCGCCGAAGCGCTGGGCTACTGCCGCCAGTTGATCACTCGCCCCAACGACACGGTGCTCGTGTTGATCAGCGATCTGTTCGAGGGTGGGAACGCCGAGCTGATGCGCAGCCGCGTCGCCCATCTGGTCCGTTCCGGTGTCACCGTGCTGTGTCTGCTGGCACTCAGCGACGAGGGTGCGCCAGTGCACGATCAGACGGCGGCTGCCGATCTCTCCGCACTCGGTGCCACGGTGATGGCCTGCACGCCCGACCGGTTTCCCGACGTGCTCGCCGCAGCGCTCGAGCACGGGTGAGCGAACGCTCACCGGCCGGTGTCGTCAGTTCCTGTCGGTGAATCGTTCGACGTCGGCACGGTGGCCGGCGATCACGATCAGGTCGCTCTTGCTGAGCACCGTCTCGCGATCGGCGTAGTTGAACTGGCCTTGATCGGGCTTCACGCACACGACGGTCACCTTGAACTTGGCGCGCAGGTTCGACTCGCCGAGGGGAACGCCGATCAGTTCGTCGGGAGCGATCAGTTCGGCGATCACGAAGTTGTCGTCGAGTGCCAGGAACTCCAGCATCTGTCCGGTGACCAGGTGGGCGACACGGTTGCCCATCTCGGCCTCGGGGAACACCACGTGGTGGGCGCCGACACGCTGCAGGATGCGACCGTGTGGTTCGGTGATCGCCTTCGCCCAGACGTTCTTGACACCGAGGTCGACGAGCGCCGTGGTCGTGAGGACACTGGCCTCGACCCCGGTGCCGATGCATACGACCGCGGTGACGGCATCGGCGGCGCCGATCTGGCGCAGCGCTCGCTCGCTCGTGGTATCCGCCTGCACGACGTGGGTGAGCATGCCCGCGTGCTCCTGCACCTTGTCCTCGCTGGCGTCGACGCCCAGCACCTCGTAGCCGAGTTCGGTCAACGTTTGGGCGAGCGACGACCCGAATCGGCCGAGCCCGATCACGATGATCTCGCCCTCGTGACGGACGCGATCGGACGTGAGCCCGGTCAACATGGTGTGGATGATCTTGTCGGACATGTGTGCTCCTTCGAGCGAGTCAGCCGATGATCGGCCGCTCTTCAGGGAAACGGTAGGCGCGCCGGCGCTGTCGGAGCGCGAGAGCGGTGACGAATGTGACCGGCCCGATGCGGCCGGTGAGCATGATCAGCACCAACAGGAACTTGCCCATCGCAGGGAGTGAGCCGGTGATGCCGGTCGACAGACCGACGGTACCGAACGCCGAGGTGGCCTCGAACAAGGTTTCGGTGAAGCTGAACGACGACATCGTCGTCAGGGCGATCGCTCCGGCGAACACCGTGCCGACCGACAACAGGGCGACGGTCATCGCCTGACGCACCACTTGTACCGGCAACCGCCGGTTGAACACATTGATGTCGTTGTCGCCACGGACCTCCGACCACATCGCGAACCCGAGCACGGCGAACGTGGTGACCTTGATACCGCCACTGGTCGAGGCCGGCCCGGCGCCGATGAACATCAAGCCGGTCATGATGTTCAACGTGGGCTCGCGCTGGGCACCGATGTCGATCGTGTTGAAGCCGGCAGTTCGTGGTGTGACGCCCTGGAACCATGCCGCCTGCAGTTTGTCCCATACCCCCATCGGCCCGAGTGTGGCGGAGTTGGTCCATTCCAGCACCAGCACCAGGAGGGGTCCGGCTACGAGCAGGAACATCGTGGCGCCGAGGGTGATTCGGGTATGCAGACTCCACTTCCTCGGCGGCATCCGCTTGCGGAACTCGACCAAGATCGGAAAACCGAGCCCACCGATCACGAATGCGGCAGTGATCGGAAAGACCACGAGCGGGTCGTCGACGAACCGGGTCAGGCTGTCCGAGTAGAGCGAGATGCCGGCGTTGTTGAATGCCGAGATTCCGTGGAACACCGCGCTGTATGCGGCCCGACCGACGCTGGTGTCATCGGTGGTCGACAGATGGATGAACAGGATCAGCGCAATCGACGATTCGACCAGCAGGGTGATCTTTGCGATCGCCGAGATCAGGTACCGCAGCTCGCCGATGTCGACAGCACCGATCTCGGCTTGGGCGAGCATCCGCTGGCGGAGGCCGACCCGGCGCGAGGCGACGAGTGCCAGCACCGAACCGATCGTCATGATCCCGAACCCGCCGAGCTGGATCAGCGCCAGTAGCACCAGCTCGCCGAACAACGAGAAGGCCGCGATGTCGACGGTTCCGAGTCCGGTGACGGTCGTGGCCGATGTCGACCAGAACAGCGAATCCAGGATTCCGGGATGGTCGACTCCGGGATCGACGGCGAACGGCAGGCTCAAGAACGCGGTGCCGATCAGGATCAAGGTGACGAATGCGGCGAGTACGAGTTGTGCCGGGTTGTGTACCGCACCCAGGATTCGCCTGATGACCACGCAGGGCACACTAACGGGGTGTTTCCACTCCTGATGTGGACGGCACCGGTGGGAGCGGGCAGGGCCGAAGAGCTACTGTGTGCGCACTATGGGTCAGTTGGTCGGAGTCGTCGAGAAGCCGAGTACCTCTGCGGGTGTGGTGCGCTTCGAGCTCAACCGCTCGTTGTCGGGAATGGGCCATGAGCGGTTCGGTTCCGTACACGACGCGATCGGCTCGAAGCCCGCGCCGTCATTGGCGAGGCTGCTGTTCGAGACGGGCCAGGTCGAGTCGGTGCATGTCTTCGGGAACATCGTCACCGTCGATCTCCGCAAGGGATTCGACTCGAGCGGGCTCAGCGATGTGGTTCGTGACATGTACCAGTACTGGAAGCCGGGTGTCGAGCCCCCGTCCTTCGAGGATCTCCAGCCTGACGAACCGGCGGCCGTTGCATCCGGCGGTGGGGAGACGGGCGAAGTCGAGCTGTCCGAGGCGGCCAAGCGCGTGCCGGCTCACCTGCTCGAACGCAGCCGATCGGCACGCGAGCGTTGGAAGGCGACCCACGGCGGCTGACACCGTCTGCCCGAATCCCTTCCCTTTCGAAATACCGCTGGAAAAGGGAACAGGTGTTCGATATCGTGGGCTGGTGACGTCGACACTGGCAACCCTGACGCCTGCTCGCGACCGATGTCTGCCGGTCGACGAGGCGATGATGTCCGTGATCCCCGACGCCGGATTGCAGCGTGGACGGATCATCGGATGTGCGGGAGCTGCAGCGATGTCGCTGGCGCTGGCGCTCGCCTCGCGCTCTGTTGTCGCCGGATCCTGGCTGGCGGTGGTCGGTGTCCCGATGTTGGGGGTCGAAGCAGCTGCCGGATTCGGGATTCCGCTCTCGCGCTTGGTCATGGTCGATGCTCCCGGTGGCTCTGCCATGTGGGCCGAGCGGGTCGCGGCAGCCGCCGACGGGTTCGACATCGTGATGACCTGTCCTCCAGCCGGGGCAGAACGGATGGTGCGCAAGGTCCGGGCCCGACTCCAGGCGCGAGGCGTCGTGTTGATCGCCGTCGGTCGGGCGTCACCCGGGGTGTCGTGCGATCTCGAGCTCATCACCACCTCGCTGGAATGGAGTGGGCTCGGGCAGGGATCCGGGCACTTGATCGCTCGTCGAGCCACCGTGCGCGTCGATGGACGCCGGATGCCGCGCCCGGTCGAGCGCGACCTCTGGTTGCCGGGACCTGACGGCCGTATCGCGCTCGCCGGCGCGCACTCGTCCGACGCTCGGAGCGACAACATCGACAACGGTGATGATGTCGTGCTCACGCGAGCAGGATGATGTGGCACCGACGCCTGTTTCGCCTCGTCTGGTCACGGTGTGGTGTCCGGATTGGCCAACCGTCGCAGCCGCAGTGTCTCCCTGCCATCCTGCTGCGGTCTTTCGTTCGAATCGGGTGATCGCCTGCACACCGGCTGCATCGGCAGCAGGTGTCCGCATGGGGGCTCGCCGACGTGCGGCGCAAGGGGCGTGCCCCGAGCTGCTGATCGTCGACCACGACCCCGACCGAGACGCACGCGAGTTCGAGCCGATCGTTCGTGCGGTTGCCGAGATGGCACCGCGACTCGAGGTGGTCGAGCCAGGTTGGTTGTGCCTGCCTGCTCGCGGCCCCTCGCGCTACTTCGGTGGTGAACAGGCGATGGCCGAACGTCTGGTCGCGCTCGGTACGCGAGGTCGCCCACACGGTTGCCGGGGTCGGTGTGGCGGATGGACGCGCGGCGTCGGCGATAGCGGCTCGTCGCGCCTCGCGCCACGCGTCCGGTGTGCTGATCGTGCCCCCCGACGAATCGGTCGGCTTCGTCGGTGGGCTTCGCGTGGCTTGGTTGCGAGAGCTCGGCGAGATCAGCCCCGAACTGGTCGATCTCTTCGCCCGGCTCGGTTTGCGAACCCTGGGTGAGTTGGCTGCCCTCGAGCCCGGAGATGTGCTCGCACGGTTCGGTGCCGAGGGGCTGCATGCCCATCGGCTCGCAGGCGGCCGTGATGCACGCCCACCATCGACGACCGATCTGCCGCCCGAATGGTGGGTCGAGCATCCGTTCCCCGAACCCGTCGTGCACCTCGAGACGGTGGTGTTCGTCGCCAAACGCCTGGCCGACCAGCTCGTTGCCGATCTGGCAGCAGAGGGCCGGGTGTGCGTGCGGTTGGTGGTGATCGTCGAGACCGAACATGGTGAACGATGTGAACGGGCCTGGTATCGCGATCAAGGCTTGTCCGGGACCGCGATGGTCGAGCGTGTGCGTTGGCAGCTCGATGGATGGGCGGCGCAACCCGATGGTCTCAGCGGTGGGGTGGCGCTGATCAGGCTGGTGCCCCACGAGGTGCGCAGCGACGATGGCGTTCAGGGTGGGCTGTGGGGTGGCCGATCACGAGCCGACCACGATGCGGCGCGAGCGATCGTCCGGTTGAGCGGCCTCGCCGGCGACGAAGCAGTGAAGGTGCCGACGTGGGTGGGTGGACGGTTGCCGGTCGAGCGGTATCGCTGGGTGTCTGCCGCATCGGTCGATCTCGAGCATGCAGCCGATCGGCTCGATCGTGGGGGTGGGCCCTGGCCAGGAGCGTTGCCTGCTCCTGCGCCGTCGATCGTGCCTGCTCAGCCCGTTCCCGCTGAGTTGCTCGACGCTGCCGGCGTTCGGGTTCACGTCAGCGGCCGTGGTGAGGTGAGCGCTCCACCGGTGTCGATCGTCGTGGGGTCGGAACGTCAGCCGGTGGTCGCCTGGGCAGGGCCCTGGCCGATCGAGCAGCGTTGGTGGTCACCCGATCGGTCGCGACGTCTGGCGCGCTTCCAGGTGGTCACCGAACAGGGCATCGCCTACTTGGTAGGGGTCGAACAGCAGCGCTGGTCGATTCTTGCCACCTATTCATGAGCACGTATCCGGCGAACCCGCTGAGCGGGTCGTGTCAATCGCCGGCAGCGCTGCCGGAATGCTGGCCGGCCAGCACGTTGACGTCGGCGTGGGTACTGTTCATCGTCGTCTCCGGCCGGATTTCGGTCGGCATGTTCGTGGCCATCGATGCCTCGGCGGCATCGAGCACTTCGTTGCTGATCCGGAATCCGACACCGCGAACGGTGTGGATGATCCGTAGCTCGGGTGCGGCCTGATCGAGCTTGCGGCGCAGGTTCGACAGATGGACATCGACGACATGTGTGTCACCGACCCAGTTCTGCCCCCAGACCGATTCGAGCAACTCGCTGCGTGACGCGACCTCGGTCGGTCGGCGGCAGAGGTGCTCGAGCAACGAGAACTCGATGCGAGTTGCCGGCACTTCGGCGTCGCCCAGGCGGATCTCGTGGCGACCGGCGTCGATCGTCAGCGGCCCGAGTGTGACGACCGATGATTGCACGGGGTCCCAGTCGGTCCGGATCTCGCGTGGCCGACGAAGCAGCGCATGGCAGCGGGCGACGATCTCGTCAGGGCTCACCGGCAACGACACTGCGTCGTCGGCGCCGAAACGCAGCAGCTCGACCCTGGCCCGATCGCGACCCTTGGGATCGATGCACAGGAGGTACCCGTTGGTGTCGTTGCGGAGTCGTTGGTACAGGGGCCGGTCGTCATGGTCCTGCATCACGGTGTCGATCACGAGAACGTCAGGGGAGAACGATTCGGCCAGGATACTGACGGCGTCGGCATCCCCCGGGGCGCTGACGGAGAACCCAGCGGCTCGAAGGCCGGCCTCGTTCGTGCGCCGCAGACGGAGGTCGTCGATGGCTAGCAGCACTCGGGGGGAGAATTGTGTATTGGGTTCCATGATGAGGGTCCAGCCCGCTGTTCGGCTGTGCTTGACGTATCGGCTACCGCGATCGTGGACTCAAGTGCTTTGTTTGAATTTCATCTGGTCTCGGGTCGATACCGTGAGGCGATGTCGAGTGGACGGAACCGGGTGCGCCGATCGGTCGTCGAACGCACGCCGATCGATCAGGCCGAGCGCGACAGCATCGATCGGTTCCTGATCGAGTTCGATCGTCTCGTCGACCCGCTCGATCAATCGCTCGACCCGGTGCACGTCACCGGCTCCGCGATCGTGGTCGGGCCGCGTGGCGTCGTGCTCCTGCGCCACAAACGCCTGGGTCTCTGGTTGCAGCCGGGTGGCCACATCGACCAGGGCGAGACGCCATGGGAGGCGGCCCTGCGCGAGGCCCACGAGGAGACCGGGCTGAACGTGTCGTACGCCGACGTGGATCCGCACGGCGTGCCTCGATTGGCGCACGTCGACGTCCACCCCGGCGGGAGGGGACACACCCATCTCGATCTGCGCTACGTGCTCGCAGCAGGTGACGCCGACCCCGTTCCGCCGGTGGGTGAAAGCCAGGAGATCGGATGGTTCGATTGGCCGGCGGCGATCGAACGGGCGGATGACGACCGCCTGAAATCCCTGCTCAGGACGCTGGCAGATGATTTCTGATGGACTCGCCGCGGCGGCGCGAAGTGCGACGTCTGCCCCAGGGGTATCCCGGCGACTTCGAGACCCAGGTCGGTCAGGGGCCGATCACCCTGCACTCGGAGGAGCGGTTGCCGTCGACCGATCGCAGTTACCGCGAGGTCGTCGGCGACGAAGCCATGACGGCTTGACAGATCTGTCGTCCGGCGGACTCGTCATCTGATCGGTCGGCCGGCGCGCTCGCTGCCGTGCGGGTCGGAGTCGGTGGCCCGATTGTCGTGCCGGTCGGTCACGCGACTCCAGGGTGGCCACAGGTCGTCGTTCTCCACCGTTCGGCTTGCGCGCGTACGAACAAGTGTTCGATACTCGCGTCAGTGGGTTTCAACAATCCGTCGTGGACGTGGAGCGAGCTGGAGGCGACCCTCTCCGGCAGGAAAGGCAGAGATGGTCGCGCCCCTGGCAGCCTGTCGTGGAACGCCGGTGGTGACAGCCCGGCGTGGGGGCGCAAGCGGCAGCCCTTCGAAGCCGGCATCACCCGCGTCCCCGGCACGGTGCCGTACGCCGAGCTGCACTGCCACTCGAACTACTCGTTCCTCGATGGGGCATCGCATCCCGAGGAGTTGGCCACCGAGGCGGCCCGCCTGGGGCTCGAGGCGCTGGCGCTCACCGACCACAACGGTTTCTACGGCGTGGTCCGCTTCGCCGAGGCAGCCAGGGCGGTCGGTCTGCCGACCGTGTTCGGGGCCGAGATCACACTCACACCGGGTCTGGCCGACCACCAGCATGTCTCGCGCTCCGAGGCGGACACCTTGTTCCAGGTCGACACCGGGCAGGTACCCGATTCGCATGCCCCAGACCCTGCCGGCCGTCACATGCTGGTGCTCGCCGACGGTCCGTCGGGATATGCCCGGTTGGCGCGGGTGCTGAGCCTCGGCCATCTGGCGGGGGAGAAGGGTGCACCACAGTTCACGTTCGCCGACGTCGCCGATGCGGTCAGCGGTGTCGGTTGGGTGCTCACCGGATGCCGCAAGGGGGCGGTGCCGCAAGCCCTGTTCGACGATGGCCCGTCGGCGGCGCGACGTGAGCTCGAACGGCTGGTCGGTGCATTCGGACGCGACCGCGTGCTGGTCGAGTTGTGGGATCACGGCGATCCGATCGACTCCGCCCGCAACGACGCCCTCGTCGAGATCGCTCATCGGGTCGGTGTCGAGTGCGTCGCCACCAACAACGTGCATTACGCGACGCCTGCCCAGCGCAAGCTCGCCACCGCGATCGCAGCGGTGCGGGCCCGCCGCAGCCTCGACGAGATCGACCCATGGCTCCCGGCGGCCTCTGGGGCACACCTGCGATCGGGTGTCGAGCAGGCACGCCGGTTCGCCCGCTATCCGGGTGTCGTCGAACTGGCCGGTGAGATCGGCCGAGCTGCAGCGTTCGACCTGTCGCTGGTCGCCCCCCACCTGCCCCCGTTCCCGTGCCCCGACGGGATGAACGAGATGCAGTTCTTGCGCCACATCACCGAGGAAGGCGGGCGACGTATGTACGGCGAGCGTCCCGCTCCACACGAGGATCTGTCGGTTCGCGCTCGGGCATGGAACACGATCGACCGCGAGCTGGCGATCGTCGAGCAGCTCGGGTTTCCCGGTTACTTCCTGGTGGTGTGGGACCTCGTCGAGTTCTGCCGCCGATCCAACATCTTCTGTCAGGGCCGCGGCAGCGCCGCCAACTCTGCTGTCTGTTACGCGCTCGGCATCACCAAGGCCGACGCCGTCTCGCTCGGCTTGTTGTTCGAGCGGTTCCTGTCGACCGAGCGCGATGGGCCACCCGACATCGACATCGACATCGAGAGCGACCGCCGTGAGGAGGTGATCCAGTACGTCTACGAGCGGTACGGCCGCCACCACACCGCCCAGGTCGCGAACGTCATCACGTATCGTGCCCGCTCGTCGATCCGCGACATGGCCAAGGCGCTGGGCTATTCCACGGGTCAACAGGATGCCTACGCCAAACAGATCGACGGGTGGGGTGGTATCGCAGCCACCGCCGCTCAGCCCGAGTGCACGATCCCCCCGAGGTGCTCGATCTGGCCGCTCAGATCGAGGACGCGCCACGCCATCTCGGCATCCATTCGGGTGGGATGGTGATCTGCGACCGCCCGGTGATCGAGGTCTGTCCGGTCGAGTGGGGGCGGATGAACCAGCGGTCCGTCCTGCAGTGGGACAAGGACGACTGTGCCAATGCCGGCCTGGTGAAGTTCGACCTGCTCGGCCTGGGCATGCTGAGCGCTCTGCACTACGCCGTCGACCTGATCGCCGAACATCGGGGCTACGAGGTCGATCTGGCCACCATCCCGCAGGAGGACGATGTCTACGCGATGTTGTGCCGGGCCGACACGATCGGGGTGTTCCAGATCGAGTCGCGGGCACAGATGGCCACCTTGCCGCGGCTCAAGCCGCGGCGCTTCTACGACCTGGTGGTCGAGGTGGCGCTGATCCGCCCAGGGCCGATCCAGGGCGGTTCGGTGCACCCGTACATCCGACGTCGCAACGGGCAGGAACCGGTCACCTATCTGCACCCGCTGCTCGAGAACGCGCTCGGCAAGACGCTGGGCGTGCCGCTGTTCCAAGAACAGCTGATGCAGATGGCGATCGACGTCGCCGGGTTCTCGCCGTCCGAATCCGACGAACTGCGCCAGGCGATGGGGTCGAAGCGTTCGGCGGCTCGCATGGAGAATCTGAAGGAGCGGTTGTTCGCCGGCATGGCCGAGCGCGGCATCGCCGGCGAGGTCGCCGATGAGATCTTCATGAAGATGAAGGCGTTCGCCAACTACGGCTTCCCCGAGTCGCACTCGGTCAGCTTCGCCTATCTCGTGTACGCCTCGTCATGGATCAAGTTTCACGAACCGGCTGCGTTCTGTGCCGCTCTCATCAACGCCCAGCCGATGGGGTTCTGGTCGCCGCACACTCTGGTACAGGATGCTCGCCGCCATGGTGTGGTGGTGCGCACCCCCGACCTGAATTCCTCGATGGCCGGAGCCACGTTGGAAGACGCAGGAGCATCGGTGCGACTCGGTATCGGTTCGGTGCGTGGGGTCGGCGCCGAGTTGGCCGAGCAGATCGAACACGAGCGCACCCAGCACGGTCCGTACGAGTCGCCCGAAGACCTGGTCCGGCGTGTCCCCGAGCTCACGCTCGCCCATCTCGAGGCGATGGCCACCGCCGACGTGTTCGGCGAGTGCTTCGGGTTGGAACGCCGCCAAGCGCTGTGGGCGGTCGGCGCCGTGTCGCAGTCACGACCCGGTCGATTGCCGGGCATCGTCACCGGCGAGCGGCCACCTTCTCTGCCGGGCATGACCCCGTTGGAGGAGTCGGTGGCAGATCTGTGGTCGACCGGGGTGTCACCGGAGGGCCACCCCACCAGGTTCGTCCGCGACGAGCTGACCGAGCTGGGCGTCGTCACGTCCGCTGGCCTCTGGCAGTGTGAGCCGAGTACGAGGGTGGTGGTGGCCGGTGTCGTGACCCATCGACAGCGCCCGATGACGGCCCAGGGGGTGACCTTCCTCAATCTCGAGGACGAGACCGGTCTCATCAACGTCGTCGTGTCGAAGGGATGCTGGGCGCGGTTCCGCAAGGTTGCCAGAGGTGCACCGGCGATGGTGATCCGCGGCCGGTTGGAACGTTCCGAGGGTGTGATCAACGTCGTCGCCGAACACATGGCACCATTGCCACTCGCGGCATCGACCGCGAGCCGCGACTGTCGTCTCCGCCGCCCGGTCCGACCTGTTGCACCGACGTGTCGGTGAGCTTCGCCTCGACGGATGTGTAGGTACGGATCCGGGTGGCGAACTCGTCGGCGAACGCGGGACTGAGTTCGATCACGCCTTCCACCCGTCCGAAGTCGGCGGGGGTGCGCGCCAGGCCGACGACTTCGGCGTCGACGGTAGGACCATCGATCGGGCCGGGGTCCCCGCCGTTGAACGCAACGTCCACCCATTCGTCGCTCATCGACTCGAGCGCAAGTCGATCGCCGACCCCGACGCCGAGGCTCCGGGCGAAGTCCTCGCTGATCGTGATCTCGTCGATCGCGTCCGGGTCGGGCGCTCGGCCGTCCACGACCAGCGGGACGTCCACGCCAAGGCTCGGATCCGGGGGCACGATCGCGAGCAGGTTGTAGTTGGGGAACAGATCCGAATCCACTGGCCGAACGAACAGCTCCCTGACCACACCCGCCGCCTCGACGCCATCACGTTCCGGCAACTGCGCTGAGCAGTGGATCGGCGTCAGGTCCTTCGTTCCAGATCCGGATGTCTCCGGCGTGGGTGTCGTGCCGCAATCGCACCATCGCCGAGTCGGCTCGTTGTGCTGCGATCAGGAGGCATGTCACGACGGCGACCGACGCCGCCAAGGTGGTGCTCACGGCGAGATGTCCGCTCCGGTTCGATCGCCAACTCGAACGCACGATGATGGTGCCCGCTTCAGGATCCGGACGCGTCGCTCCGTCTCGCTGATCGGTGTCGTTCACCTTCTCATCGAAGCCCACGCGTCGGTCGTCGGCAAGTGTGGTATCCGTACGACCGCAGTGGTAGTGGTACCACTGCGAGCGATGCAGTCGGCGCCCGTGCTGTCGACGAATGGTCCAGCGCGCCGGTGATCTCACATCCGGCCAGGCGGCATCGACCGCAAGCCGCAACCTTCGGTAGACGCGGGCAAGTCAGGTGCTGGCGGCGCCGAGGAACAGGCGCTCGAGGCCGCGTCCGACGTCCTGGCCGACCATCTGGATCTGGGTCGGGGTGGCCGCCGAATCGGTGAGGATGGTCAACACCGCGACCGTGGAGATACCGAATACGAACACCTGACCATCGACCGAACGCTGGTGTGAAAACGATGCGGGTGCGTTGCCCGTCAGTTGCACGAGCCGGTTCGACAGACCCAGTACCGCCGCTGACATGGCGGCGATCGATGCGGCATCGAACCCGGTGTTGCGGGTGATCCGCGACGCGAGCACGCGACCGTCGGCGCTGCCGACGAGCGCGCCGAACACGCCAGGCACCTGATCGACCACATGGTCGATCAGGTGACGCATCGAAACGTCGACATGGGTCATGTGTGTGTCATCGGCGCGCCGTGGGTGCCCCTTGAGGGAGTCTTGACGCGTCCCGTCGAGCGGTTCGCCGGGCGTTTCCCCATCGGTTCCATCGATCACACCCCTGTGTCGATCGGTGCGGGTGGTGTGCCCGAGGTGATGAGCTCGCCGAACAACTCCGCGAGTCGGCGTGGCGCGAAACGGACATCTCCTGCGCTGAGGATCTCGTCGAGCGACCACCATCTCATCTCGTGGACGCGTTCGGCCCGCATCGCCTCCCAGCCGATGGTCGGCTCCGGTTCGAACCGCGGCGTACGCACCAGGTTGATGCGGTCGCGCTGACCGTCGAAGTCCGTGTCGAGGATCGGGATGATGTGCAGCCGGCTCCAGATGTGCGGACCGATCTCGAAGTCCGTGAGTCCGAGCTCCTCGTGCAACTCGCGGCGCAATCCGTTCTCCGGTGACTCCCCGGGCTCGAGGCCGCCGCCGGGCAGCGCCCACACCGAGACGGACGAGAACTCGAATCGCACGAGCAGCACGTGGTCGTCGGGGTCGACGATCAACGCCCGCACGGCCGATCGGATGTTCAGATCGCTCGGCATGCCACGATCAATCCGACGGTGAATCGCGTAGGCCGTCGTTGAAGATCCGGAACATGTCGTAGATCTCCTTGCACGCTTGGCAGACGGGGAGCTGTTTCGGATCGCGAGCGGGAACCCATACGAAGCCGCACAACGCCTCGATCGGGGTGCCCATGATCCGGGCCTCGAGCACCTTGGCGGCAGCCGACTCGCCCGGGTCGACCTTCACGATGTGGGCCACGACGGGTTCGTCGGTCTGAGGCACCTCGTCGACATCTGGGATCGTCTCGGCTGGCAGCGTCTCGAGATCCGGCATGGCGACCAGTTTGCCAGGGATTCGGGAGGGCGTGGCGGCGTAACCTGCCGACATGACCGGGCCTGCGGACTATCCCCAGATCGCAGGCGTCGTCGGGTCGACGGGGATGGTCGCACGGGGAGGGTTCGCGACAGTTCCCGCCGACGCGTTGCAGATGCCCGATGGACGCCCGGTGCGGACCGTGGTGATGATCGGCAACGTCAGCGGGGCGATGTGGGCCCGGTTCCGCTCCGAGGAGTCATCGGTTCCGCATCCGCTCGACACGTGGACGCGGGCGACGCTCTCGCCGATCGCGACGTCGTTCGGAGCCTCATTCGTCCACCCCAGCGACGAGCCGTTCCAGCCGTTCCAGCGTTGGGCCCAGCGGGCCGACCACGTCTGGCGGTCGCCGATCGGGCTGTTGATCCATGGCGAATTCGGGCTGTGGCATGCATACCGTGGAGCGTTCCTGTTCCCGCGGGTGGTCGACGGATTGCCGGCGATCGGGCAGGACGCGTCGCCATGCCTCTCGTGCGCCGAGCGTCCGTGCCTGTCCGCATGTCCGGTCGAGGCGTTCACGGAGGCCGGCTATGACGCAGCCAGGTGCGCGTCGCACGTCCGCGCGGGGGTCGACCCGGACTGCCTGCACGAGGGGTGTGCCGCCCGCCTGGCTTGCCCCGTCGGCGCCGACCTGCGCTACGGCGCCGATCAGATGGGGTTCCACATGCGGGCGTTCATCGGCGACTGAGCATGACGGACAGCGACGGATCCTCGCCGCAATTGCCGTTCGCGCCGCCCGACGCGGGCGCGGCCGGGGCGCCTGCCGGGTGGTATCCCGACCCGTATGGCGCGCAGGTGTGGCGATGGTTCGACGGCACGTCGTGGAGTCCCTTCGCGTCCGATGGTTCGGCGGGTCCGGACGCCGCCGCACGTCGGCCGCGGTTGCCGCGTTTCTTGAGTCCGCCCGTGCTCGGGTGTGGCGTGCTGGTTGCGCTGATGCTGCTCGTGATCGCCATCGAGGCGCCATGGGCCGCGATCGCCGGGCTGGTACCGCTCGTGATCGTGTTGCCAGTGTTGTCGTGGCTGGATCGCGTGGAGCCGGAACCTCGTTCGTCGAAGGTGCACGCCATGCTGTGGGGTGCGACCGTCGCAGTCACCGCTGCCTCGGTCGCCAACCCCGTGGTCGGCGTGCTGTTCGGTGATCTCGCAGCGATGCTGGGATCGGCACCGTTGGTGGAGGAAGCGGCCAAGGCGTTGGGCATCGTGTGGGCGGTACGGAGGCGCGATGTCGACGGCGTCACCGACGGCATCGTCTACGCAGGCTGGGTGGCGGTCGGATTCGCCGTGGTCGAGGACATCACCTACTTCGCGATCGCCGACGTGGAGGGTGCCTTGCTGCCGGTGTTCGTGCTGCGGGCGATCCTGACGCCGTTCGCGCATCCGCTCTTCACGTTCTGGACCGGTCTCGCAATCGGCCGTGCGGTTCATCAGGGGCAACGGATCTGGCCGCGGGCACTGTGGGGGTACGGACTCGCCGTTGTCTGCCACGCAGCCTGGAACGGAGCACTCGTTCTGGCGGATGTGACCTATGACGTCGACGAGAGTGCCGGCCTTGCGGTGATCCTCACCGCGATGGCCCTGTTCTTCGTGCTGTTCGTCGCCGTCGCCATCACGTTGTTCGTGATGCGCGGTCGCGAGCGCGAGCGGTTCGTGGCGAGGATTCCGTCGCTGGTCCTGCAGTATCAGATCGCGCCCGACGAGGCGGCGTTGTTCGTGGGTGGCTGGCGTCACCTGTTGCGACAGCGGAGGAAGCTCGATCGCAGGCGCCGGCATTCGTTCGATCGCCTGCACGCCTCGCTGGCACGGCTCGCGCTCTTGCACGAACGCCCCGGCGACATCGATCCGGCCGAGGAGCGTCTACTCGCGCGAACGGCTCGCGGATGCGGTGGCCGGGTTCCGGTCGGTCAGGTGAGCAGGTCGGTGGCGATGTCGATCCAGAACTGGGTCGCGAGCGCGAGGCTCTCGACGTCGATCCGTTCGTCGTGGCCGTGGAAACGGCTGCCGAAGGTCGCCGCGGTCATGTCGGGGGAGAACAGACCGGCTCCGTACGCCACCCGATTGCGATTGCGGTAGAAGCGAGCGTCGGTTCCACCGACGACGAGGCCGGGCACGATGTGTGCCCCCGGATAGGCGACTTGGACGTTTCTGGCGAGGACATCCCACAAGGGGTTGTCGGTCGTCGACTGGGTCGCCTCGCCGGACTGGATGGTCGACATCTCCACCTGGTCGGCGAGGTCGCCGAGCGCGTCGGCGAGCATGTCGTCGACGTCGTCACCGGTGATGCCCGGAACCGTGCGGATGTCGACGTCGATGTCGACGGTGTCGGGGATCACGTTCGTCTTCTGCCCGCCCTGGCCGACATTCGGCGAGATCGTGGTGTGCGTGAGCGCGTGACACGTGCGAGCGATCGGCACGGGCAACGTGGCGATCGTGTCGTACACGCGCTGTGGGTCGAGCATCGCCGCGCGGAGTTCGTCCGGGAGGCCCAGTGAGTCGACCTGTGCGGTCCACGTCTGGCCGAGGTACGGGACGGGGCGATGCTCCGACAGGCGCCGTACGATCTCGGCCGCCTTCACCAGAGCGTTGTCGGCGCCGTATGGCATCGACCCGTGGCCCGGCGTCCCCCGCACCCGCATCCGGCGCCACGACATCCCCTTCTCGCCGATGTTGATCGTGACATGACGAGTTCCGTGGTCATCGACGGTCGACCAACCGCCGAGCTCGGTCAGGCAGTAGTCCGCGTCGATCACCTCGGCGTGATGCTCGAACATCCACTCGGCGCCCCACACACCGCCCGCCTCTTCGTCGGCGACACCGAAGTAGATCAGATCACCCTTCGGCCGGAAGCCCGTACGAGCCAGGTGTCGGAAGGCGACGGCCATCGACGAGGTGAGATTGAGCATGTCGATCGCACCGCGTCCCCACACCTCATCTCGTCCGTCGGCGTCGCGGATCAGCTCGCCGCCGAACGGATCGTGGCTCCATCCGTCGGGGCTGACCGGCACGACGTCGGTGTGCCCCATCAGACACAGCGACGGAGCATCGGGATCGGAACCTTCGATGCGAGCCACGATCGAGCCGCGCCCGGGACGTGATTCGTACCGCTGTGTGTCGAGCCCGGCCCCCTCCAGAAACGTCTGCAGCAGATCGGAGCTGCGGGTCTCTTCGCCCGACTCCGGAGTCCCGTCGTTGACACACGCATTGCGGATCAATGCCTGGAGCAACTCGGTCGTCTCCCCGGTGAGGCCAGGATCGGTCATGCCATCACCCTACGCAACCCGGTGGTCCCCGATCGTTCCGACCCGAGCGAGCGTCGGAGTACGTTCGGGGAGATGACAGGACGCGCGGCGATCGGGATGTGCTTCGACCGGGCTTTTCATGCCGGGGCGATGGCCGACTACGCCCGCCGGGTCGAGGCTGCGGGAATCCAGCAGCTGTGGGTGATCGAGGACTGCTTCTTCACGGCCGGTGTCAGCCTCGCAGCCACCGCGCTGGCTGTCACCGAGTCGCTCGAGGTCGGGATCGGGATCATGCCTGCCGTCGCCCGCAACCCGGCGATCACGGCGATGGAAATCGCCACACTGTGCAATATTGCGCCGGCCCGCTTCACGCCGGGGATCGGTCACGGCGTCCAGTCCTGGATGGCGCAGATCGGTGCTCGCACACCGTCGCCGCTCACGACGCTCGACGAGACGATCACCGTCGTCAAGCGGCTGCTGGCCGGTGACGAGGTCAGCTTCGCCGGTCGAGAGGTCTCGCTCGACGCCGTGCAGTTGGACCAGCCGCCCTCCGACGTGCCACCCGTCATCGCCGGGGTGCAGCAGGCGAAGTCGTTGGCGCTCGCCGGACGAGTTGCCGACGGGATGTTGCTGGCCGAGGGCGCAGGACCTGCGTACGTGAACTGGGCGCTCGACCAGGCCGGGCGTCCAGATGACTTCCTGGTGGCGACGTTCACCATGATGTCGGTCGCCGGCACGCGGCGCGAGGCGTACCGGGCGGTCGCACCGTTCGTCGCCGGATTGTTCACGGCCGCCTGGCCGGCGTTCACGGTGTTGCCGTGCTTCGACGAGATCGTCGCTCGGGTGGCCGCGACCGGGTCGGACGCCCTGCTCGACATGCCGGCCGACTACTGGACGGAGATCGGAGCGATCGGCACGTTCGACGATGCGCTCGCACATGTCGCGTCGCTGGAAGCGGCGGGTGTCGGCAGCATCAACGTGTTCCCCGGTGACGAACTCGAGGTCGCCTGGGAACGACTGCCGGCGATCGCTGCTCTGGCCGCCCGCTGAGGTTCGTCGAGCTCGTCCGGTGGCGACGGGGGCACCAACCGGGCGGCCAGAAGCGCATCGTGGTGATCTGTTTCGAGTTCGTCGATCATGGTGGTCGCCGAGTCGTCGTACCCCTTCTCTAGGATGACCTGGTCATGCCGGATCCGTCACAGCCCGAGTTGTTCGCCGACAACCCGTTCGCCGAGGACCCGTTCGCCGAGGATCCGTTCGCCGAGGACCCGTTCGAGGCTGAGCCCGCTCCCAACGACCCGCCGAGTGACGAAGAGGTGCCGCATCCTGCCGACTCGGGCGATGACACCGGTTCGTCCGACTTCCTCCGGCCCGCTGGTCCGAATCCGTTCACGCACGGGCTGAATCCCGATCAGCTCGACGCCGTCGTGCACCGCGATGGTCCCTTGCTCGTCGTGGCGGGTGCGGGCTCGGGAAAGACACGCGTGCTCACCCACCGCATCGCACACCTGATCGATCAGGGTGCGAGGCCCTCGGAGATCCTGGCGATCACGTTCACCAACAAGGCGGCGGCCGAGATGCGTGAGCGGGTCGGCGCGTTGATCGGACCGGTCGTCAAGGCGATGTGGGTGTCCACGTTCCACTCGGCGTGCGTTCGCATCCTGCGACGCGACGGTGAGGCGCTCGGTTACCCGCGCACGTTCTCGATCTACGACCAGGCCGATGCGGTGCGCCTGACCGGGTACGTCATCCGCGATCTCGGGCTCGACGCCAAGCGGTTCACGCCGCGCGGTGTGCACGGCTTGATCTCGCTCTGGAAGAACGAGCTCGTCGATCCGGCCGGTGCCGCGGCCAAGGCGCAGAACATCTTCGATCGCAAGCACGCCGACGTGTACGCCGAGTACCAGGCCCGCCTCGAGCGTGCCGGGGCGATGGACTTCGACGATCTGCTGCTCAACGTGGTGCGCTTGTTCCGCGAGTACCCCGACGTACTCGACCACTACCGCCAGCGGTTCCGCCACATCCTGGTCGACGAGTACCAGGACACGAATCAGGCGCAGAACGAGATCGTGTTGATGCTCGCCGGCGACCATCACAACGTCTGCGTGGTGGGCGACACCGATCAATCGGTGTACAAATTCCGCGGCGCTGATTTCCGCAACATCTTGCAGTTCGAGGATGCGTTTCCCGACGTCACCACGATCGTGCTCGATCAGAACTATCGCTCGACACAGACGATCCTCGACGCCGCCAACGCGGTGATCGATCACAACCTCGAACGCAAGCCCAAGAACCTGTGGACCGACTCGGGTGGCGGTGAGCGGATCGTCCGCTATCACGCCGAGGACGAGGGCGACGAGGCGATGTGGGTCGCCGGCACCGCCCGGCAACTACACGACGACGATGCGATCAACTGGCGCGAGGTGGCGGTGCTGTATCGCACGAACGCTCAGTCGCGCGTCATCGAAGAGGCGTTCATGCGGCTCGGGGTGCCGTACAAGGTCGTCGGTGGTACCCGCTTCTACGACCGGCGCGAGATCAAGGATGCGATGGCCTATCTGCGGGCGGTACTGAATCCGCTCGACGAGGTCAGCGTCAAGCGCGTGCTCAACGTGCCCAAGCGCGGTGTCGGCGACACCAGCGTGGGCCGGCTCGATGACTATGCGCGTGAGATGGGCATCCCGTTCGTCGATGCGATGCGGCACGCCGAGGACGCCGGTGTCAGCGGGCCTGCTCGGCGCGGCATCGCATCGTTCGTCGAGTTCCTCGACCGACTCAGCACAATGGTCGGACAGGAAGGCGTCGGGCCCGGTGATCTGCTGCAGGCGGCGATCGACGATTCCGGCTATCTCGGCGAGCTCGAGGCCGAAGACACGGTCGAATCCCACGGACGCGTCGAGAACCTCGGAGAGCTGGTCGGATCGGCGCGCGAGTTCACCGTGCTCGATGAATTCCTCGAGCAGGTCGCTCTGGTGGCCGACACCGACCAGCTCGACGACGATGACCAAGTCGTGATGATGACGCTCCACTCGGCCAAGGGACTCGAGTTCCCGGCGGTGTTCATCACGGGTGTCGAGGAAGGGGTCTTCCCGCACAACCGGGCCCTCACCGAGCCCGAGGAGATGGAAGAAGAACGTCGCCTGGCGTATGTCGGCATCACGCGGGCGATGAGTCGGCTGTTCATCTCCCACGCCTGGAGTCGCATGCTGTTCGGCAACACGCAGTACAACCCGCCGTCGCGGTTCCTCGACGAGATCCCGAGCGATCTGATCGAGTCGAAGGGCAACACGACGGGCCGTTCGTCATACGGTCGCCAGAGCTACCGCCAGCGCGACGAGCGCAGCTACTCCGACCCACCGCCCTACCGTCGCAGCGATGGACAAGACGGCGGTCGAGGCGCCGAGAGCCGAGCCACCGACGAGCATCGTGAACGGGTGGTCGAGGCCGCCTTGCGGGCGGCGAACAAGCCGCAACCGGCCAACTCCCAAGAGCTCGGGCTGCGCGTCGGCGACGACGTCGCCCACCCGGCGTTCGGTGAGGGCGTCATCATCGACATCTCCGGCACCGGCGAAAAGGCCGAGGCGGTCATCAACTTCTCCGGCGTCGGCCAAAAGCACCTCGCCCTCGCCTGGGCCCCCCTCAAGAAGCTCTGACGTCCACGTCGTGTCGGTGACGACCACATCGTGTCCGACGCAACGTGGTCAGGCCGTGAGGAAGGGGCGCAGGATCTCGGCGCCCTTGGCTGGGTCTTGCAGCATCCACCAATGACCGAGATCTTCGAGTACGGCGACTTCCGCGCCCCAACGTTCGGCGGTGCGGCGCGCCAGAACCTCGCCGCCCGTGTAGTGGTCGTCGACTGCGATCACCACCAGGGTGGGTGGCCGGTCGGGGAGTTGTGCGTACTCATCGGCCCATTCGGTCATCCTCGGCTGCACGGCCGAGCGGTAGAGCGTGAGTACGCATGAAGCCATCTCCGGGCCCGAGGCCTCGATGCAGGCGCGCGCTGCCTCGGGAGACATGCCCGCAGCGACGAAGTTCTCGACCCGTTGGGCGACGGGGATGCCGGCCATGCCTTCGAAGAACGCTTCGCCGGCGCCCGGTTGCTGCCAGAGCTGTGCCATGTCGTGCCACACGTATTCGGGGTCGCCGGTGCCGGCGATGTCGGTGACCATCCGCCGCACGAGGTCGGGTCGTCGCGTCGTGGCCCGCATCACGTGACCACCTCCCCAGTCGTGTCCGACCAGATCCACGGGCTCGGCGAACTGCTCGAGTTCGCCGACCAGCCACTCTGCGTAGGCGTCGGACGTGGGGTCGAACCCGTCGGGCACCGGTGCGCCGAACCCGGGCGGTGAGAGCGCCACCGAGTCGAGCCCGAGCTCGGCCCGCAGCGGTTCCCAGATCGCAGCGACCTCGGGGTTGCCGTGAACGAAGACGACCGTCATGAGAGCAACGCCAACAGCTCTTGGCGGCTGGGCCCGGGGAGCGGATCGGTCGGGATCTTGTCGGCCAGCGACATCACGTGGTCGTACATACCGGGGCGGGCGAGCACTTCGTCGGGTACGGCGTACAAGTTGAAGATCTCGCCGTACGCCCGGGCACACGTTGCGTCGAAGGCGCCGGCGGCCGACAAGACGTTGGTGATCTGCGTCGCCGGATCGGGGTCGATCGTCTCGCCGGCCAACAAGGCCCGCATCTCGGCAACCCGCCTGCGGTCGAGCGCAGTCGTCGCGTCGTGGTACGGCCGCATCTCGGTTTCGGTCGCCTCGTCGAACCCCATCGCCAGCGCCACGTGGTCGTGTGCATGGCGGGCGATCTCGCGGCGCAGCAGCTCGACATGGATGAACCCGAGCGTGATGCCTCGGCCGAGCGACGGGTTGGTGCACGAGCTGGCGTCGCCGACCGACAGCAGCCCAGTCGCACACGGCTTGCCGTCGACCACGAACCTTCGGTGCCGGTCGACCACGCCGGCCATCGACTTCATCTCGCTGATCGGCTCGCCGTCGAGCCAGTGGGCCTGCAGTGGACACGCCCGCACCACCCGCTCGTGGACGTCGGGATCCCGGAAGCGACGGAGCTCCTTGTCGTCGGACAGGCCATACAGCGTGACCGACCACGTTCCGTTGTCGGCCGGCAGCGTGAGCACCGAGAACGTTCCGTACGCGGCGAGGGCTGGGCCGAGCAGGCCGGGTAACGACCCGTCGGCCGAGCGGAAGTAGCGACCGTAGTAGGCGAACCCGCTGTCTTCTGCGAGATCGATCGGTGCCACAGCTCCGATGTCGGCCAGCCAGTCGGGGGTCGGGGAGCGGCGGCCGGTGGCGTCGATCACGATGTCGCCGTGCACCTCTTCGCCGGTGCCCAATCGCAGCCCGGTGACGTGAGGGATTCCGTCGATCACCGACGCGCCGGTGGTGAGCCCGACGATCGCATCGCCGCGGCGAACTGAGACGCCGGGGTGATCGGCGGCGGCCGTCGCCAGTGCCCACTCGAGCGTGCTGCGGCGGCCCGTGAGCAGCCCGAACCGATCGTCACCGGGTTCCGTGTCGGCGGCGGGTGGGAGGCTCAGCAAGAACGCGACCAGGTTCATGTGGAATCCGCCGTTGTCGTCGAGCAGTCGGTATGCCGACGGGAGCTGATGCTTCAAGATGTCGGTACCACGTGCCAACAGGAAGTGGGCCAGCCCGAACTGAGCCACGCTACGGCGATCCCAGCCCTCGAAGGCGCTCTCGGGATCGGGCGGCGGCGGTGCGGCGTCGCGCTCGAGCACGGTGACCTCGTGGCCGTCGTCGGCGAGCATCATGGCCGCCGCCATGCCGCACATTCCCCCACCAGCAATCACGATCTTCAGCATCGAACGACCGTAGCCGACCGACGATTCGCGTCCACGTGGCACCGGTCACGAGCGTGACCGATCGGGCCGGACGGCTACCAGGTGATGTCGTCGCACCCCGTGTGGTCATCGGGCTCGATCTGGAACGTGCCGTGATCGATGTGGTACGTCGTGGTCAGCAATTCACGGGCCCGATCGAGCACGGCGTGTTGGTCGCCACCGGCGAGCACCACCAGGTGGGCTGACGCCGCCTCCATGTCGGAGGTGAGTGTCCACACGTGTAGATCGTGCACGTCGCACACGCCGTCGATCTCGGCCAGGTCTCCGGCGAGCGTCGACAGATCGATGTGAGCAGGTGCGGCCTGCAGCAACACCCGCACGGATCGCCGTCCGAGGTGCCACGTGCGCGGCAGGATCCACAGGCCGATGAGGATTGCCATCAACGGATCGGCCCATGTCCATCCGGGGCCAGCGACCAGCACCGCGGCGACGATGACCCCGATCGACCCGACCGTGTCCGCCAGGACCTCCAGGTAGGCGCCTTCGACGTTCAACGACTCTTTCGAACCCTGCCGCAGCAACGCGAAGGCGATGATGTTGACGATCAGCCCGAGCACCGCGACGACGAGCATCGGCACGCCGATCACCTCGGGCTCGTCGAACAAGCGGCGGACCGCCTCGAACACGACCCAGATCGCCACACCGAACAGCAGCAGGGCATTGACGAACGCCGCCAAGATCTCGAGTCGGTAGACGCCGAACGTGTGACCGGTGTCGGAACGGTCCTCGCGGAGCGAGAAACGACTGGCGACTTGGATCGCCGCCAGCGCCATGCCGAGCCCGATGACATCCGTCAGCATGTGCCCGGCGTCCGAGAGCAGGGCCAGTGAGCCTGTGAGGAGACCGGTGACCGCCTCGACCACGAAGAACGCGCCGATCAGCACGAACGAGATCAGGAGCGGAGTCCGGTGGCGTTCGCCGGCTCGGGACAGTGTCGGGCCGTGGGAGTGTTCGCTGCTCATGTCGCTCGCTGCTGGTCGGACGCCAAGTGGGCAAGGTGTTCGGCGGTGACGCCCAGCAGGGTTCGGACGTGGTCGTCGTCGAGCCGGTAGTGGATGTGGCGACCGTCGCGACGGTTCCTGACGACACCTGCGGTGCGGAGCAGGCGAAGCGCTTGCGACACCTTGGTCTCGCTGGTGCCGACGGCATCGGCGATCTCGTGGACGCACATCTCGTCCGTGGCGGCGAGGGTTTCCAGGATGCGAATTCGGTTCGGATCACCGAGCAGCCGGAACAACGCAGCCGAATCGTCGGCCCGTGTCCGTCCGGCAGCTATCTGCATATATGTGAAGATATCACAATATGAGGGAATCGTCGCTGTGACGTTCGTCCCTGACACCGATGGGTCGAACGTGGTTGAATCTGATGCGATGAAGGCAGCACTGCTCGTCGAGAGCCTCACCGGGAACACATGGACAGCCGCCGAGCTGATCGGCGACAAGTTGCAGCAGGAAGGCTGGGACATCACCGGCATGTCCAAGGTCGGCAACCCCGACCTCGCTTCGATCCAGCGCGCCGAACTGGTGTTGGTCGGCACCTGGACCCACGGTCTGTTCGTCTTCGGTCAGACACCATTCGCCCTCGGCAACATCGCCAATCTGCCGACGATGCGCGGCAAGAAGGCGGCGTGCTTCCTCACGTTCGCGATCGACGCCGGCAAGAGCATCGACAAGCTTTCGACCGCAGTCGGTCAGACGGGCGCCGACGTGATCGGCGGGCTCGAGATCAAGCGCAACTATCTCGAGCAGCACACCGACCTGTTCGTCGAGCGCCTCCTCGGCGTCGTCGAAACCGCCTGACGACGGCTGCTCGACGACACGAACACGAGCGCCGACTCAGCCCTCGGCGTACTCCGCGAGCACGTTCTTGATCAGGTGGTCGGGCAACATGTCGTGACCGATGTGGCGAACACTGTGACGCCCTCGACCGGCCGTCATCGCCCGCAGATCCATCGCATAGCGGCCGACTTCCGCGGTCGGTACCTCAGCAGTGATGACCTGTTCGCCATCACCGTCGGTGGCACTCGACACGATCCGCCCGCGCCGCGCACTGAGGTCGCCGAGCACGTCGCCTTGGACATCGACCGGTACCCAGATCGTCACCTCCGAGATCGGCTCGAGCAGGAACGGTGAGCCGTTCTCGATCGCCTCGTTGAAGCCGGAGGCGGCAGCGGTCTTGAAGGCCATGTCGGACGAGTCGACCGAGTGCGTCTTGCCGTCGACACATTCGACCTTCACATCGACGATCGGGATGCCGAGGGGGCCTCCCGACGCCATTGCTTCCTCGACGCCGTGACGGACCGCGGCGACGTACTGCTTGGGGATCGCTCCGCCGACGATCGCGTCGACGAACTCGAACCCGGCTCCTCGTTCGAGCGGTGAGACCCTCAGATTGACCACGGCGAACTGGCCGTGACCGCCCGACTGCTTCTTGAGCCGCCCCTCGATCTCGACGCTTCGCGCGATCGTGCGGCGATACGGGACCCTGACCTCTTCGGTGGTGACCTTCACCCCGTACTTGCGTTCCAGCCTCGAGATCGCTACCGCGAGATGAGCGTCACCCACCCCGTGCAGGACGGTCCGCCGGGACAACTCGTCGTGTCCGATGACCAGTGACGGGTCCTCCTGGGTCAGACGCTGCAGCGCTTCCGACAGCTTGTCGTCGTCGCTCTGGGTCACCGGCACGAGGGCGAGCGCGAGGTGTGCGGTCGGCAGCGGAACCGGCGGGATCTCGACGGGTTGCGATGCCGGAGCGAGCGTGCTGCCGGTCGCGGCGTTGGTCAGCTTGTTGACGGCGCCGATGTCACCGGCCACGAGCCGATTCACCGGTTTCTGTTCCGGACCCTGGAGATGGAAGAGGGCGTGCAGGCGCTCATCGGTACCCGACGGCATGTCCCGCAGCGTGGTATCTGGGCGGAGCGTTCCCGTGACCACCTTGAAGATCGAGATCCGCCCGACGTACTGGTCGGACACCGTCTTGAACACGTACAACAAGGGGGGCTCGGACGGATCGGGGCTGACCAGCACCGTCCGGTCGCCTGCGGTCACGGCGACGGGCCGGCCGGATGGCGCCGGGCCGAGTTCGCAGATGTAGTCGGCGAGACGATCGACGCCGATGCCGGTGGTGCCGGAGCCCACCAGCACGGGGAACCGGGTGCCGGCCAACACCTCCGCGGAGAGGGTTCGCTCGAGCTCGATCGGGGTGAACTCCTCGCCCTCGAGGTAGCGCTCGAGCAGTGAGTCGTCGCCGCTGACGATCTCCTCGACCACCTGATCGTGGATCTCGTGCTCGTGGGCGACCAACTCATGGGGGAGGGGTTCGACGTGGTGGCGGCCGTCGGGCTCGTACTCGTGGGCTTGCTCGCTCAACACATCGGCGACGCCGTGGAATGCCTCTTCCTCGCCCAACGGCAACTCGATCGGCAAGAAGCCCGGGCCGAACGTCGCCGTCAACTGGGCGACGACGCCTTCGAAGTTGGCGCGGTGCTTGCCCTCCCGAGTGACGAACACCATCCGCGGCACACCTCGAGCGGCGCACTTGCGCCATGCCGCGTGGCTGCCGACCTCGAGGCCGTCGGGAGCGCTGACGACGAGCACGGCGAGGTCGGCGACCGTCAGGGCAGTGTCGACCTCCGCCTCGAAGTCGGGGTGGCCTGGCGTGTCGAGCAGATTGATCCGGTAGAGCTGGCCGTCGCTGGCCTTCCAGTCGAACGATGCCACGGCCAACGACACGCTCGAGTGGCGTTGGATCTCCTCGGGATCGCGATCGAGGGCGCTGGTGCCGTCGTCGACCGATCCGGCCCGGGTGGTCAGGCCGGCACGGTGCAGCATCGCCTCGGCGAGTGTGGTCTTGCCCACCCCACCGTGACCGATCAACACAACGTTCCTGATCTGCTCGGTGAGATGTTCCGGCATCCTGCCCTCCAGCGATGTTTGGCCGACGAATTGTCGACTGCTTCGGCGTGTGCACCACGATTCTGTCGCGCGGCACCCACACGTGCGAGGGTCGAAGGACCCTGGAGGCCCGGACCTCGGCCCGTCAGGGGGTGCTGGTGGAGGTGCCGGCGATCGGCGGTCTGGCGCCGCGCAGGTCGATGATGAGCGTCGTACGGTCGCGCACGGTGGGAAACACGCCGGCGTCGGGTGGCGACAATTCGCTCACATCGATCGTGCGTCCCGTGCAGTCGACGAAGTCGGAGGTGCCTCGCACCTGCTCGACGACACAGCTCGGATCGCTGTCGGCCGGGTAGGCCCAGTAGACGCGCCATCCGTCGGCGGGTGCGGTTCCCGTGTGATCCACCACGATCGATCGGGTGCCGATCGCCGTGCCGAGTTCGGGAAACAGCAGTGGGCCATCGTCGGCCACGGTTTCGGCGAGGCTCTCGACATCGCCGATCTCGAACGTGCTGCGCGCCAGCCGCTCGGAGGTCTGCGACCCGCCACTCGAGATGTACACCGCGATGCCCCAGGTGATGGCGCCCATCGCGGCGAACAACACGATGCCGCCGAGCACGGGCATGACGGCACGTGCGAACGGTGATCGGAACTCGGGCAATGGCACGCTCACAGTCTGCCGCGGTGATCGCGTGTTGGGGGTTCGCTCCGGCGCCGATCGGAGTCGAGAGCGGCCGGTTGGGGGACGCTCGTGGTCAGCGAATAGGGTGAGGCACTCGTGAAGCGCCAGTATCGCGTCGTCGTCGCCAAGCCCGGACTCGATGGGCACGACCGCGGAGCGAAGACCATCACACGGGCACTGCGCGACCACGGCTTCGAGGTGATCTACACGGGCCTCCATCAGACGCCCGAACAGATCGCCGAGACGGTGTTGCAGGAAGACGCCGACGCCATCGGCCTCTCGCTGCTGTCGGGAGCCCATCTCACGCTGTTTCCGCGAGTGGTGGAGGAGCTCGCGCAGCGCGGCCTCGAAGACGTGCTCGTGTTCGGTGGCGGTGTGATTCCCGATGCCGACGTGCGAACGCTCAAGGAGCAGGGAATCGCCGAGATCTTCCAGCCGGGCGCATCACTCCGCACCATCAGCGGATGGCTGGAGGCCGCCCTCGACGAGCGCACCACGTGAACGACGACACAGAAGCAACCCCCAGGAAGGCTGATCAGTGGATCTGTTCGAATATCAGGGCAAGCAGTACTTCGCCCGCTATGACATCCCGGTGAGTCCGGGCGACAAGGCCGACACCGTCGACGAGGCACTGGCGGCCGCCGAGCTCGCCGGCTACCCCGTGGTCGTCAAGGCCCAGGTGCAGGTCGGCGGACGCGGCAAGGCCGGCGGTATCAAGCTCGCCAACACACCCGAGGAGGCGCGCGAGCACGCGAGCAACATCTTGGGGATGGATATCAAGGGTCACGTGGTGCGCCGACTCTGGGTCGAGCAGGCCTCCGACATCGACGAGGAGTACTACGCCAGCTTCACGCTCGATCGCGCGGCCAAGCAGCATCTGCTGATGCTGTCCGCCGAGGGTGGCGTCGAGATCGAGACGGTCGCCGAATCGAACCCCGATGCGATCGTCAAGCTCCACATCAACCCGGTCGACGGGCTCGATCTGGCCACCGCTCGTCAGGCCGCGGTCGATGCCAAGCTGCCCGAGCGGGCGCTCGACGGGGCGGCCGACATACTGGTCAAGCTGTATCGCTGCTTCACCGAGGGCGACTGCGATCTGGCCGAGATCAACCCACTGATCCTCAAGCCCACCGGCGAGGTGCATGCCCTCGACGCCAAGGTCACGCTCGACACCAATGCAGGATTCCGCCACCCGGAGTGGGAGGAGTACAAGCACACCGAGATCCTCGACGAACGCGAGCGGCTCGCCCGCGAGCACGACCTGCAGTACATCGGTCTCGAGGGTTCGGTCGGCATCATCGCCAACGGTGCCGGTCTGGCGATGTCGACGCTCGACGTCGTGAACCAGGTCGGCGGCAGCGCCTCGAACTTCCTCGACATCGGTGGCGGCGCCAATGCCGACGTGATGGCGGCGGCTCTCGACGTGATCAACCACGACGAGAGCGTGAAATCGATCTTCATCAACATCTTCGGCGGTATCACCCGCGGCGAGGAGGTCGCCAAGGGCATCGTCGAGGCGATGGGCCGTGTCGACCTGCGGGCGCCGATCGTGATCCGCCTCGACGGTACGAACGCGGAGGAAGGTCGTGCGATCCTCCTTCAGGCCGGCATACCCGAGGAGAAGCTGATGTCGAAGCCGACCATGCTCGAAGCCGCTCGAGCGGCCGTTGCGATCGCGAACGGGAACTGAGGAGACACCGACATGGCGATTTTCGTGAATGAGAACACCAAGGTCATCGTCCAGGGCCTGACGGGTGGCCAAGGCCGCTACCACGGCCTCCGCAACCGCGATTACGGCACCCAGATCGTCGGCGGCGTCACCCCCGGAAAGGGTGGCCAGGAGGTCGAGGGGATCCCGATCTTCGACTCGGTCGCCGAGGCCGTGGCTGCCACGGGTGCGACCGCATCGTTCGCCACCGTGCCTCCGAAGTTCGCGTCGGGCGCGATCCTCGAGGCGGCGGCGGCTGGTATCGGGTTCATCGTGTGCATCACCGAGGGCATCCCGGCCCAGGACGAGGCAAAGGTGTTCAACACGCTGCTCCGCGACTACCCGAACACGCGGCTGCTCGGGCCGAACTGCCCGGGCATCATCAGCCCTGGCAAGTGCAACATCGGCATCACGGCGGGTGAGATCGCGCAAGAGCCGACCGCCACCGGACCGAACGTCGGGATCGTCAGCCGTTCGGGCACGCTCACCTACCAGGCGCTGTACGAGCTCAAGCAGAAGGGGATCGGCGTCACCACCTGCGTCGGCATCGGTGGCGATCCTGTTCCGGGGACCAACTTCATCGACTGCCTGAGCGAGTTCGAGGCCGACCCCGAGACGCACGCGATCATGATGATCGGCGAGATCGGCGGCTCGGCCGAGGAAGAGGCAGCCGAGTACATCACGGCCAACGTCACCAAGCCGATGAGCGCCTACATCGCCGGCGTCACCGCGCCGGCCGGCAAGAAGATGGGCCATGCCGGTGCGATCGTCAGCGGTGGCAAGGGCACGGCCCAAGGCAAGATGGATGCCCTCGCCGCGGCCGGTGTCAAGGTGGGACTCAACCCCACCGAAGCCGGCGAATTGATGGCCGCCATCGTCGCCGGCCTCTGAACCAGTCCGTCATCCGGCTTCGGTCGGGTTCCGAGCGCGGCGAATCCGCCGACGTTCCATCGGCGGGATCGACCATGAGGTTTCCGTGGTCTGCGCTGGAGACCAGGATCTGACCTCGATCGTCGATCCGTAGCACCCTCGACGACCGGCTCGGCGAGGCCGATCGTCCGATCGAGGCGTTGCGGGGCACCGTTCAGGTCCGGCCACCCGACGGCGACCACGCAACGGTCGCCGTCACCCGATGGGAGGTGGATCGCCCCGACGATCTGCCCCGCTGTCGTCGACATCGGTGGCTGTCCCCGAGGCTGTGCTCGTTTCTGGGTCAGTGCTCGTCGCCGACGCCAGGGATGTCGATGGTCTCGGTGCCCTTTCCCAGCAGGCCCATGATGGCGCCGACCATCATGGCCAACGATCCCAGGAGCATCAGCCAGAATCCGGCGCCCTTGTCGGCTCCGCCGAAGTCGGCGCTGATCCACGACAGCAAGATGCCGAACGCAGCGATCCCCCAGGTGCCCTTGAGTTGGGCCCTGTTGAACGTGAGCACCTGCTCGGGAAGCTTCACCCCGGCCAATTCGAGGCCGATCCACACGACCATCACGAGGCCGAGGATCGCCGGCACGGTCGTTGCGAACGCACCGGCATCCCCGTCCCATGCCGACACGCTGGAGTTGCCACGCTTGTAGAAGGCCAGGAACGAGAACAGGAAGGCGACGAGCCCTCCCACAGCCATGATGAGGTCGGCGACGGTGATCTTGTTCTTCATGTGAACCCCCAGACTTCGATCGGAAATGTTCCGATCGCAACCGCGACCGTAGTCACCCCCGGCAGTTCTGGGGTCGAACCTCGGCCGACTGACATTTCGTTCGGATCGAAGCGCGGAGTGCGCCGTGCTGACTACGGTCCCAGGACGTGCCCACCGCGTTGCTGTCCGTCTACGACAAGTCCGGAATCGCCGAGTTCGCCAGAGCGCTCCACGAGCTCGGTTGGAAGATCGTGTCGAGCGGCGGGACGGCGCGTGCCGTCGCCGAGGTCGGGGTGCCCGTCACCGACGTCGCGGACCTGACGGGTGTGCCGGCGATCCTCGATCACCGCGTGGTCACGCTGCACCCGAAGGTGCACGGGGGGCTGCTCGCCGACCCCACCGATCCCGAGCATCGGGCCGACATGGCCGAGTACGGCATCGAGCCGATCTCGCTCGTCGTGAGCAACCTCTACCCGTTCTCCGACGAGCCCGGTATCGAACTGATCGATATCGGCGGCCCGGCGATGGTGCGGGCATCGGCCAAGAACCATGCCCACGTCGCCATCCTGGTCGACCCCACCGACTATCCGGCGGTGCTCGACGAGATCAGCGAGCACGGCGAGGTCACACTGCCCACCCGCAGACGGCTGGCGCGCGATGCGTTCGCCCACACGGCTGCCTATGACGCGGCGATCGTCACGTGGTTCGACGCCACCGAGCCCGATCCTGAACCGCTGCCGCGCACGCTCCACGCCGCGCTCGAGCGTGCCGAGATCCTGCGGTACGGCGAGAATCCACACCAGCAGGGAGCCCGCTATCGGTTCAGCGGTGCCGACAGCTGGTGGGACACGATGACACAGCACGGCGGCAAGGCGCTGAGCTATCTCAACCTCTATGACACCGAGGCCGCTTGGCGGCTGGTGCATCGTTTCGACGCTCCGGCCTGCGTGGTCGTCAAGCACGCCAACCCCTGCGGTGTGGCGATCGGTACCGACCCGGCCGACCCGATCGCCGATGCCTACGTGAAGGCCAATGCATGCGATCCGATCAGCGCCTTCGGAGGAATCGTTGCTGTCAATCGCATCGTGACTCGGGCGATGGCCGAGCCCCTGAGTGGCGTCTTCACCGAGGTCGTCGTCGCTCCCGGATTCGAGGCTGACGCGCTCGACGTGTTGCTGGCCAAGAAGAACATGCGGGTCATCACCGCGGGGCCGCCGGCCGAGTGGCCGTTCGATCTCAAGCCGCTCGATGGCGGCTTCATCGTGCAACAACCCGATCTCGTCTCGATCGACCGCAGTGGTTGGCAGGTCGTCACCGAGGCGCAACCCAACGACGATCAGTGGGAGGACCTCGTGTTCGCCTGGCAGGTGTGCGCGGCGGTGACCAGCAATGCGATCGTGTACGCGAAGGACCGCCAGGCCTACGGCATCGGTGCCGGCCAACAGAACCGACTCGATTCGGCCCGCATCGCCGCTGAACGCTCGGCCGGTCGCGCGGTGGGCGGCACCTGCGCCAGCGACGCCTTCTTCCCGTTCCGCGACGGTCTCGATGCCGCGGCCGCGGCCGGCATCAAGGCCGTCATCCAGCCGGGCGGCAGCGTTCGAGACGAAGAGGTGATCGCCGCCGCCGACGAGCACGGCATCACGATGGTCTTCACCCACCAACGCCACTTCCGCCACTGACCTGATTCCGGCTGGATCGCACGCTCGCGGCGTTGCGCCTCACCGCTCGTTGTCCGGAGACAACTCGGGTTCGTCGCGCCTTGCGAGCGCACGATCCAGCTCGGAATCAGGCTTCGGGAATTTCTGGTTGCGGCGTTCGGGGCCCGGCGGATGGGTTTGATCTCCTCGTGCTGCTGCATCTCTTGAGGCCCGGTAATTCGGGTTCGTCGCGCCTTGCGAGCGCACGATCCAGCTCGGAATCAGCTTCGGGGAATTTCTGGTTGCGGCGTTCGGGGCCCGGCGGATGTGATACTCGTACGGCTCGGTGCCGCTTGCTGCTCACCTCGGCGATCGACGGCCTATTCGTACGGTTTGGCGAGGGCTTCGACCACTTCTGCGTTGGGGAGTGCCGCGAGCGAGGCCGGGGGCACCAACAGCTTGCGGTCCCTCGAGCCACCACCGACGATCACCTGCTCACAGGCCATCACACGGCTGTCGATCCAGATCGGCAGGCCTTCGGGTAGGCCGTACGGGGTGACTCCGCCGATCTGCATCCCCGTCATCACGGCGGTCTCGTCGGCCGATGCGAACGACGCCTTCTTCACCCCGAACCTCTTCCGCACCGTTCCGTTCACATCGAGGCGGGTGGTCGCCAGCACGAGGCAGGCGGCGTACCTCCTGGGGTCGCCCTTGCCCACCACCACGATCGCGTTCGCCGACTGGTCGGGCCGGAACCCGTAGGCCTCGCAGAACGCGGCCGTGTCGGCGAGGTCCGGGTCGCACGACACGATTTCGAACGGCGAACCCGACGCGGTCGCAGCTGCGAGTACCGGGTCGAACGAGCTCTCGGACATCGGTTGCAGGCTAGAGCACCCGCACCATGACCGCTGAAACGCCAACCGTTCGGCGATACTTGAACCAATGGCTGTCGCCACGCAAGCTTCTGCGCGCCCCCGACGCGCGCCATCGCACCTGAGCAAGGTTCCCTACCTGCCCGGGCTCGATGGCATGCGTGCGCTCGCGGTGATGGCCGTGCTGGTGTATCACGCCAACAGCGAGTGGTTGTCGGGCGGGTTCCTCGGTGTCGAGGTCTTCTTCGTGATCAGCGGATATCTCATCACGCTGCTGTTGATGGCCGAACGCGAGCACAGCGGAACGGTCCGCCTCGGTGCATTCTGGATGCGCCGGGCACGGCGCCTGTTGCCGGCGTTGTTCGTGATGATGTTCCTGCTGCTCACGTACAGCTGGATCTTCAGGGCCGACACACTCGGCCAACTCCGCGGCGACCTTCTGGCCGGGCTGGCCTACGTGTCGAACTGGTTCCAGATCTGGGTCGGTCAGGGGTACAGCGCGTCAGGCGATTTCGCTCCGCTGCGGCACCTCTGGAGCCTTGCGGTCGAGGAACAGTTCTATCTCATCTGGCCGATCGTGATGCTGCTGATCCTCAAGCGCAACGGGACCCGCAATCTGGCGCTCACGGCGCGATGGCTCGTCCTCGCGGCTCTGACCGTCACCGTCATGACGGCGCTCCTGTACCACCCCGGCCGGATCGGGGAATGCACCCTGAATCCCGAGGCGTACTGGACCATCGGCGAACGCTGCATCTCGAAGGCCGACACGCTCTACCTGTCGACGATCACGCGATCGACCGGTCTGCTGTTGGGCGCTGCGTTCGCCATGATCTGGCGGCCCGTCGCGATCATGCGCGGCCCACTGCGCACCGCCAACCGTCTGCTCGACATCGTCGCGCTGGTCGGCTTGTCGGTGCTCGCGCTGTGCGCCTGGCGACTTCACTTCGTCACCCCGGCCGGTGCTGATCCGTGGCTGTTCCGGGGCGGTCTCCTGGTCACCGATCTGGCCACGCTGATGATGATCGCGGCCGTGACGCACCGTCGCACGCTGACCAGCCGACTGCTGGGAATCCCACCCCTCGCTTGGGTGGGCACACGCTCGTACGGGCTGTACCTGTACTCGTGGCCGATCTACCAGATCATCCGCAAGGTGGCGGGCAATGCGCTGACGTTTCGGCAGTTCCTCGTCGGCATAGCGGTGACCGCCGTGATCACCGAGTTGTCGTACACCTACATCGAGACACCGATCCGGCGTGGTGAGCTCGGTCGTTGGTGGCGCGATCTCGGCAGGCGCCGGGATCGGCGGCCCCGTCAGCTGGTGAGTGGTGCGATCGCCGTCAGCCTGCTGCTGTTGACCTTCGGGGTGCTGCGGCTCGGCTTGGCCGATCTCCAACGCAACGAGATCGACCAGGCGTTGACCGAGGGCGAGCAGAACACGACGTCCTTGGACGACTTGTTGGGCGCGGGTGGCGGCGGCGAGGGAGCGGCTCCCGCCACCCCGACGCCCAGCCAGACGACGGTGCCGGTCGGCGACACGGTGCCCGCCGTGGCGGATGCACCCACGACCACGAGCACCACGACCACGACTACCACCACGACGACGCTGCCGCCAGAGCCCGTCAACTATTTCGCGATCGGCGACTCGGTCATGCTCGGCGCGGCCGGCGTGCTCAGCGATCGGGGTTACACGGTGAACGCCGAGAAGAGCCGTCAGATGATCGACATGGTTCCGGTCATGAAGCAGCTCGGTGACGCCAACCTGTTCGGGTCCCCGGTGGTCATCCATCTCGGTACGAACGGGCCGTTCACCAAGGAGACGCTCGACGACTTCCTGCGCCCGCTGAGCAAGGTGCCCAACGTACTGTTGATCAATGTCCGCGCGAACCGGCCGTGGACCGGAGAGAACAATGCGTTGCTGGCGGCGCGCGACAATCCGAACGACAACATCATTCTCGTCGACTGGAACTCACTCTCGAACAACTGCGTCGGCAACTGTTTCGCATCCGATGGCATCCATCTGTCGAGCGACGGCCAGAAGTTCTACGCCGACATGATCGGCGACATCACCGGTCGGTGACGGCCGATGCGTTGGGTCCGTCGCGCGTGTCGCGCGTACGCTCGGTGACATGACCTCACCAGTTCGTGTCGCAGTCACCGGCGCTGCCGGTCAAATCGGATATTCGTTGTTGTTCCGCATCGCCTCCGGCTCGATGCTCGGCCCTGACACACCGATCGCGCTCCAGTTGCTCGAGATCACCCCCGCCCTCGGCGCACTCGAAGGCGTCCGGATGGAGCTCGACGACTCGGCGTTCCCGTTGCTGTCGGAGGTCGTGTGCACCGACGACGCAGATCTCGCGTTCGGCGATGCCGATGTGGCATTGCTCGTGGGTGCGATGCCCCGCAAGGACGGCATGGATCGCTCGGATCTGCTGTCGGCCAACGGTGGCATCTTCAAGCCGCAGGGGCAGGCGCTGGCGCGGTCGGCCAAGAGGGACGTCAAGGTGCTCGTGGTCGGGAACCCGGCAAACACCAACGCGTTGATCGCCATGAGCAACGCCGCCGACCTCGATCCGAGCCGGTTCACCGCGATGACTCGTCTCGACCACAACCGCGCCATCTCTCAGCTCGCCGCCAAGCTGGGTGTGAGCGTGAACCACGTGAAGAAGATGACGATCTGGGGCAATCACTCCAACACTCAGTACCCCGATCTGCTCCACTGTGAGGTCGATGGGAAGTCGGCCTACGAGGCCGTCGGGGATCACGAGTGGGTCGACCAGACCTACATCCCCACGGTCGCGACCCGCGGCGGAGCGATCATCAAGGCCCGCGGCGCCTCCTCGGCTGCCTCGGCGGCCAATGCCGCGGTCGATCACATCCGCTCGTGGTCGCTCGGCACCGCGCCCGGTGACTGGGTCTCGATGGGTGTGCGGTCCGACGGCAGCTACGGCGTGCCGGACGGCATCATCTCGAGCTTTCCCTGCGTGTGCAAGGACGGCAACTACGAGATCGTCCAGGGTCTCGAGATCGACGAGTACAGTCGCGCCAAGATCGACGCCTCGGCAGCCGAACTGGTGAGCGAGCGCGATGCCGTGATGGAACTCGGCCTGATCTGATCACCGCCTAATCCTGACTTGTGGGGTCGGGAATTGTGGCCTAGGGTGCTCGCCATGAGCGACAACTGGGGTTTCGAGACCAAGCAGATCCATGTCGGAGGAGACCCCGACCCGGCGACGGGTGCCCGGGCGGTGCCGATCTACCAGACCACCTCGTACGAGTTCCGCGATGTCGAACATGCGGCGAACCTGTTCGGTCTGGCCGAGGTCGGCTTCATCTACACCCGCATCATGAACCCCACCCAAGGGGCGCTCGAGGCCCGCATCAACGCGCTCGAGGGCGGCTGCACCACTGCGATCGGGATCCCCGGGGCGCTCGCCGTGGCGTCCGGCCAGGCGGCCGAGACACTCGCGATCCTCACGTTGTGCGAATCGGGCGACCACCTGGTCGCCTCGGCGTCGCTGTACGGCGGAACCTACAACCTGCTGCACTACACCTTGCCCAAGATGGGCATCTCCGTCACCTTCATCGACGACCCCGACGATCTCGAGGCGTGGCGCGCTGCTGTGCAACCCAACACCAAGGTGTTCTACGGCGAGGTGCTGGCCAACCCGCGCAACAACTTCCTCGACATCGAGAACATCGCGGACGTCGCCCACGAGCACGGCATCCCGTTCATCGTCGACAACACCGTGCCGACGCCGTACCTCGTGCAGCCCCTCGCATGGGGTGCGGACATCGTGCTCCACTCGCTCACCAAGTTCATGGGCGGGCACGGCAACTCGATCGGCGGTGTCATCGTCGATGGCGGCACGTTCGATTACGGCGCCTCGGGTCGCTTCGCCAACTTCAACGAGCCCGACCCCAGCTACCACGGGCTCGCCTACTGGCCCGCGCTCGGCCATGGCAGCTTCATCCTCAAGGCCCGGGTCCAGATGCTGCGTGATCTGGGCATGGCGATCGCTCCGTTCAATGCCTTCCTCATCCTGCAGGGCCTCGAGACGTTGAGCCTCCGGATGGACCGACACTGGGAGAACGCTCAGCAGGTCGGCGAGTACCTCGATGCCCATCCCCAGGTCGCCAGCGTGTCGTACGCCGGGCTCGAGTCCAGTCCCTGGCACGACCGCGCCCGCGTCTACGGCGGTGGCAAGGGCTTCGGATCGATCATCGCCTTCGATGTCGAAGGCGGCGCCGACGCGGGCAAGAAGTTCGTCGAGGGGCTGACACTGCACAGCCATGTCGCCAATATCGGCGACGTACGCAGCCTCGTGATCCAACCGTCGACCACGACCCACAGCCAGCTGTCCGCCGAGGAGCAGGCAGCGGCCGGTGTCACACCCGGCCAGGTGCGTCTCAGCGTGGGCCTCGAGTCGATCGACGACATCATCGCCGACCTGGATCAGGGCTTCGCGGCCGCTGCCGGCTGACCGCTCCCTCGGGTGCGACGCATCGGCGAGCGGTCGTTAGCCTGCCCTCGGTGAAGTCGGACCAGGGCATCTGGGCCGGTCGGTACCTGCCGGTCACGATCGCCAATCTGACGATCGTCGCGATCGCCGCGTTCGACGGGCTGGCGATCGTCGCCGCGCTTCCCAACATCACCGAGGATCTCGGCAATGTCGGTCTGGTGCCATGGGTGATCACCGCCTACCTGGCCACCTCTGCGGTGGCCGTGATCGTCGCCGGCCCGGTGATCGACGCGATCGGCGTACGGCGTACGTTCAGGATCACGGGCGTGTGGTTCCTCCTGTGGAGCGCGGCCGCGGCCGCTGCGCCGAATCTTCCCGCCTTGATCGCCGCCCGCGTCATGCAGGGCCTCGGTGGCGGCCTGGTGATCGCCGTCGCTCTCGCCGCGGTCGGCCTCGCCTATCCACACGAGCTTCGGCCGCGCGCGTTCGCTGCCAACTCGCTCGTGTGGGGTGGCATGGGATTCGGAGGGCCGGCCGTCGCCGGAGCCCTGCTGACGATCGGCGACTGGCGATCGATCTTCCTGGTGCAGCTGCCCTTGACCGCCGTGGCGCTCGCGGTCGGGTGGCGTTCGCTCCCGAGCACGCGCGATCGACCGGGAACCGTGCACATGGACTGGACGGGCGTCGCGTTGTTGACGGTCGTGACGATCAGTTCGCTCGTCACCGTGTCGGAGATCGGTGTTCGGTGGTGGCTCGTCGGCGCCGGCCTGGCTGCCACCGCGGCGAGCGCGAGCGCCTACTGGCGCCACAGCGGCCGGATCTCCGATCCGGTGCTCCACCGCGAACACCTCACGAGATTCCCCTTGCGGTGGGTGCATCTCACGAGTGGGCTGATCCTGATCGCCGGTCTCGCGACCGACAACTACCTGCCGCTGTACGTGCAGACCACCCGCGGCCGCTCCGAAGGCGTCGCCGCCTTCTCGCTGGTCTTCCTCACCGTTGGTTGGACGGTCGGCTCGGTCGTCTTCAGCCGGGCGCTGCACGCATGGCGCGAAGCCGACGTGATCCTGCTCGGCGCCACCATGATCGTTCCCGCGCTCGCGCTGTCCGGTTCGGCGATCGCGTTCGACTGGCCGCTCGCCGTGGTGTTCGCCGGATTCGCGTGGGTCGGTCTGTCGATCGGCTTCGTCTCGACGGCCGGGCTGACCCTGTTGCAGGCCAGCAGCGCCGAAGCCGAGATGGGTCGAGCCAATGCCGCTCACCAATTCATCCGGACACTGTGCATCACGTATGGCGTCGCATTGGGCGGAGCGATCCTGCTGCTCGTCGTCGACCGTCGTGTCGGCGACATCGAGGCGGTCCGCGATGTGCTGGCGGGCAAGGACGTCGAACTCGGCGAACAGACCGCGAGTGCGATCGGCGCCGGGCTGGCGTGGACGACGCTGGTCGCGCTCTTCGTGGGCATCGGGTGTCTGGTCGCTGCCCGACGGTTGGCGACGACGATGCGCACGTCCGCGACCGGATGACGTCGAGCCGGGTCAGTCGTCGTCGCGTTGTCGACGCAGATACTCCTCGAACTCTGCTCCGAGATCGTCTGCGGACGGGATCGCCGCCTCGGCCCGCCGGTCGTGTTCCTGCTCGAGCATGCGCACGTAGAACTGGAGCTGCACGTCGCCTTCGACGACCTCGTCGTGGAGCGATCGCCATCTGACGATCTCCTCGCGGAGTTCACCCTCGTCCGCTGGCACCGGAACGTTGAGCACGTGCGACAGGTGGGTCTGCAACGCAGCGACGGCCTGAGGGTGCTCGGCGTTCATGAGGTAGTGCGGGACACCGACTCGCAACGACACCGACGGGATGCCAGCCTGGGCCAACTCGGATTGGATGACGCCCACGACGCCGGTGACACCCTGGTAGGTCGGCTGTCCGATGCCGAGGCGGTGCGCCAGTTCGGCGTCGGTGGTACTGCCCGTGACGAGTGGGGTCCGCGTGTGCGGCACCGCCTCGGCGGCAGAACCGACCGTGACGACCGCCTCGCAGCCGAGTTCGCGGGCCACCCTGGCGATACACGTCGAGTACGTGTGCCAGGCGAGATGCGGCTCGACGCCGACGAGCACGACGAGATCGCGGCCGCCCCGTCCGCGAACGACGTCGAACTGGTTCTCGGGCCACCGGATGAACCGCGCCTCGCCCTCGTCCATCTCGATCTGGGGCCGTTCCTGTGTGAAGTCGTAGAACGGATCGGGGTCGATCTCACCGATCGTGATCGCGGTGTCGGCCGGAGCGAAGCGGTCGAGTGCCGTCGTGGCCGCACCGCCGATGTCGAACAACCCGGTGAGGGCGATGAGCATCACCGGTGACCGCAAGGGGCCGAGACCCTCGATCTCGAGTTGGAGCACCTCGTCGACGTTCACGATGGACAGTGTTTCAGACCGGGAGCGATTCGACGACGGTGTCGATGCAGCGGGTCAGCGCCTCGACATCGGCGGGTTCGATGGCGGGGAACATGCCGACGCGCAGCTGGTTGCGGCCGAGCTTTCGATAGCTGTCGGTGTCGAGCACGCCGTTCGATCTGAGTATCGACGAGACGACGCTGGCGTCGATCGAGTCGTCGAGGTCGATCGTGGCGACGACGGACGAACGCTTGACGGGATCGGTGACGAAGGGCGCTGCCCAGTCGCGGGCATCGGCCCAGCCGTACATGATCGCGGCCGAAGCGTCGCTTCGAGCTGCGCACCACTCGAGCCCGCCGTTGGCGTTCATCCACCGAACCTGGGCGTCGAGCATGATCAACGTCGCCACGGCGGGCGTGTTGTAGGTCTGGTCGGCGCGGCTGTTGGCCAGGGCGATTCCGAGATCGAGGGATGCGGGCTGCCATCGGTCGCCGGTGCTGATCCGTTCGATCCGCTCGACCGCCGCTGGAGAGCACGCCGCGAGCCACAATCCGCCGTCCGCCGCGAAGCATTTCTGCGGAGCGAAGTAGTACACGTCGACGTCGTCAGGCGACCATCGCAGGCCGCCGGCACCCGAGGTGGCGTCGACAGCGACGAGGGCGCCCTCGTCGACACCGACGGGTCGAGCCAAGCGCATCGCGACACCTGTCGACGTTTCGTTGTGGGTCAGAGCGTAGAGATCGATGCCCTCGGTGGCGACGGGCAGCGGATGATCACCCGTCGGGCTCTCGACGATACTCGGCGGGTCGAGGTGGGGGGCGGTCGCACATGCCTCTGCAAACTTCGACGAGAACTCGCCGAACACCAGATGTTGGCTGCGCCGCTCGACCAACCCGAACGTGGCCGCGTCCCAGAACACCGTCGTGCCGCCGTTTCCGAGCACGATCTCCCAACCGTCGGGCAGAGCGAACAGCTCGGACAGGCCCGTGCGCACCGAACCCACGAGGGACTTGACCGGCGGCTTGCGGTGCGAGGTGCCCATGAGCGACGTCGATCCGGCGACGACGGCATCGATCTGGGCCCGACGTACCTTCGAGGGCCCGCAGCCGAAGCGGCCGTCGGCCGGCAGGATCGAACTGGGAAGTCGGATGTCCTGAGAATCCACGGGCCCAGCATGTCAGCGAGCGCCTGCGCTTCCACGGGCGTCGCTTCACGATTCGTTTCGTATTCGGCGCGTCTTGTTTCGCCCGCCCGTCTTGTTCGTTTCGCGGCCGCTGCGTTGAGTGGGAGCAGTCCCCAACACCCGACCAACAGGAGAGATCAGTGAAGATTCGTCACACCATTGCGGCGGTTGCCGCAGCGGCCGGCCTGGCCGCCGTACCGGCAATTGCAAACGCCGACCGCGGGCATCCGACGGCGACCTATCGGGTCACGGTCGAGAACATCGCGACCGGCTTCCAGCCCTTGTCGCCGGCCGGTGTCGTCGTCCACAGCCGCTGGACCGACGTCTGGAACACGGGCTCGCCCGCCACGGCGGCGGTGGCAGCGGTCGCCGAGGACGCCAATGTGGGCGTCTTCGTCGACACGTACACCCAAGTGCGCGGCGTCTCCGAGGCGAAGGTCGGCGGCGGTGGTCCGATCGGGCCGATGGGGTCGTACTCGTTCGAGATCGACGCCGGTCGAGGCGACCGGTTGAGCCTGGTGAGCATGCTGGTCAACACCAACGACGGGTTCACCGGCCTCGACTCCGTGAAACTGGGTCGCCACACTCAGGTGTTCGAGGTCGGAGCGTACGACGCCGGGACCGAGATCAATGACGAGCTCGCGGCCCACATCCCCGGACCCGTGGGCAACAGTCCATTCCAGCGCGCCCCGGAAGGCGGCGTGATCATGCACCATCCCGGTGTCCAGGGCGGTGCCGACCTCGTCCCAGGCGTGCACGGCTGGGAGGGCCCGGTCGCCCGGATCACCATCGAACGCGTCGACTGACACCGAGATCGGATCGTTCGAGGAGTCGGGAGTCGTGCTTCCCCGGCACGACTCCCGACTCGCGTCTCCGGGGCCTCTGGTTCTCGGGCGCGGATTCGGTCGGGTTCGTCTGGCAGCATTGGTGTCGTGAACAGAACCTCGAAACGCCTCGCCGCCATCGCCCCTTCTGCGACCCTTGCGGTCGATGCCAAGGCGAAGGCGCTCCAGGCAGCCGGCGAGAACGTGATCGGATTCGGGGCCGGCGAACCCGACTTTGCGACTCCGGCGCACATCGTCGAAGCGGCCGTCGCTGCCTGCCGTGATCCGAAGAACCACCGCTACACGCCCGCGGGGGGCCTGCCCGAACTCAAGCAGGCGATCGCCGCCAAGACCCAGCGCGACTCCGGCTTCCAGGTCGATGCCGGCCAGGTGCTCGTCACGAACGGAGGCAAGCACGCGGTGTACACAGCGTTCGAAGCCCTGTGCGATCCCGGTGACGAGGTGCTCCTGCCGGCCCCGTACTGGACCACCTATCCGGAGGCGATCACGCTGGCTGGTGGTGTGCCGGTGGTCATCGACACCACCGACGAAACCGGATTCAAGGCCACCATCGAGCAGCTCGACGCGGCACGCACCGATCGTACGAAGGTGTTGCTGTTCGTCAGCCCCGACAACCCGTCGGGCGCGGTGTACAGTCCGGCAGAGGTGAAGGCGATCGGTGAGTGGGCGCTCGAGCACGGCGTCTGGGTCGTCACCGACGAGATCTACGAGCACCTCACGTACGGCCGTCACGAGTTCGCCTCGATGCCTACCGTGGTGCCCGACATCGCCGACCAATGCCTGGTGCTCAACGGTGTCGCCAAGACCTATGCGATGACGGGGTGGCGCGTCGGCTGGTTGATCGGCCCCAACGACATCGTCAAGGCGTGTACCAACTTCCAGAGCCATGTCACCTCGAACGTGTCGAACGTTGCGCAACGCGCCGCGCTGGCCGCCGTGGCCGGCTCGCTCGACGATGTGGTGATGATGCGTGACGCCTTCAGCAGACGGGGAACGAACATGCACCGTCTGCTGAACGACATCGACGGTGTCACCTGCATCGAACCGCAGGGGGCGTTCTATTGCTTCCCGAACGTGTCGGGCCTGCTGGGCCGTGACATCGACGGACATTCGGCAACGACCACGCTGGAGCTCGCCGATCTCGTGCTCGAGCACGCCAAGGTGGCGTTCGTGCCGGGCGAGGCGTTCGGTGCCCCCGGATACGCCCGCTTCAGTTTCGCGCTCGGCGACGAGGCGATGGAAGAGGGCATCCGGCGCATCGCCGAACTGGTCGGTTGAACGCCGACCGACCCGACGTCTCGTCATGATCACGCGAGGTGAGCACCCCGCAGGGTCGTTCATGCAGTAGAAACAGGTCGGTGCGAGCGAGCGAGCGATTGAACGCAAAGGCGAATGAATGGACCGCTCGGCTCAACGCGGTCATGGCCACCGAGGACGCCCTCAAGGTCACGGAGCGGCTGCTCGAGGCGATCGACGAGGTGTCGAGGAACAGATGGGAGGCCGCCACACAACGTGCGGCGGCGCTTCCGGGCGACATCAGGCCCGACAAGATCAAGGCGCTCACCGACTCGTTCTCACGCGAGCTCGGGGTTGCCGGTGCGGCGGCGGGAGCTGCAGCGGCGGCGCCGACGGTCGGAACGGCGGGAACGATGTTGGCGGCTGCCGCCGAGCTCGGTTGGTTCACCACCCGAGCCGGGGATCTGATCCTCACGATCGCCGCAGCACACGGTCGGCCCGCGCCGACGGTCGACGAGCGACGGGCTTGGGTGCTCGCCGTGCTGATCTACGGCAGCTCGGCCAAGGACGGCATCTCGCGGCGATCAACGAGGCATCGATCGGCGTGTCACCGATGGTCGATCGTCGCATCCCACTGGCGACACTGCAGATGGCCAATCGGTTGATGAGCAGATCGCTGTTGCGCCGGTACGGCTCGCGGCGCGCCGTCGTCGCCCTGGGTCGGGCGCTCCCGATCGGCTTCGGCGCTGTCATCGGCGGCAGCGCCAACTACACCGCGATCCGGATGCTGGCCCGCAACGCCGATCAGTTCTTCGCTCGTCTGCCGTATTCGGCGATCGACGTCGACTCGACCGATGTCACCGGACGGCTGCTCGGGGCCTGACCGGCCCGGTGCCCCGGCCCGGGAGCGACTCGACCACGGCTGGCTGGACCTGCTCCTCGGCCATTCGGGTAGGTTGAGGTCGCGGTGATCGCCGTCCGTCGACGTTGCCGGCTGCATCGGCGTGACCGCCGGGTGAGGCTGCGATGTCGACGGTGAGTTTGCGAGGGTTGGGCAAGATCTATCCGGACGGCCACGTCGCCGTGCGCGGCATCGACCTCGAGATCGCCGACGGCGAGTTCTTCGTGCTCGTCGGACCGTCGGGGTGCGGCAAGACCTCGGTATTGCGGATGATCGCCGGGCTCGAGGAGATCACCGCTGGCGACGTGCTCGTGAACGGGGTCAGCGTAAAGGGTGTTCAACCCGGCGATCGGAACCTGGCGATGCTGTTCCAGAGCAGTGCCCTGTATCCGCATCTGACGGTGCGCGACGACCTTCTGTTCCCGCTTCGGATGGCGCGTGTCGGCAAGCGGAAGGCGAGGGCACAGATGGTGGAGACGGCGCGCCTGCTCGGTCTCGAGCATCATCTCGACAAGAAGCCGACCGCGCTCAGTGGTGGAGAACGTCAGCGGGTCGCGATCGGACGCGCGATGGTCCGCCGGACCGACCTGATGTTGATGGACGAGCCGATGTCGAACCTCGACGCCAAGTTGCGTACGGACCTGCGAGCCGAACTGCACGCGATGCAGCGCAGGCTCGACGTCACGACGGTGTACGTCACCCACGATCAGGTCGAGGCGATGGCGCTGGGTGATCGGGTCGCGGTCATGCGGGCCGGTCGAATCGCACAGTGTGCGTCCCCGATCGAAATCTTCCAACGGCCGGCCGACACCTTCGTCGCCCAATTCATGGGGAGTCCACCGATGAACCTGCTCGGGGCCACCGTGGTCCGGGACGGATCGGGTCCGGGCCTGCAGATCGGTCGCTACCGCGTGCCGCTCGATGGGGCCGCCCGGCGGTGGCCCCGCATCGATGGGCTCATCGACCGCGAGGTGATCGTCGGTATCCGCCCAGATGCATTTCATCGCGATCCATTCGGGGTGTTCGAGCTGAGCGTTCGATTCCACGAACACCTGGGCGCGGTCCAGTGGGTGCACGCCCTGATCGATGCCCCGGTGATCCGAGTGATCGAGCCGGTCGACGACGGATGTCGCGATGCCCTCCTGTCCACCGATCAGCCGGGCATCGACGGATCGGATCAGGGCTCGACGATCGTCGCGGCGATCGACGGGCACGACGAGGTCAACCGCTGGGCCCCCCTGCGGCTCTCGGTCGACGTGGGCCAGGTCCACCTGTTCGATGTCGAGACCGGTGCGGCGATCGAGGTGACGGTGCCCGGCGCCGATACGTGGCGCGGAGTTCCCATCCCCTCGCGGATCTCGTGACGACGTCGGGCCGGTCGTCCATGGTCGTTTGTCGGTGGCCTACCGCGCGTTGGAGACTGTGTTGGTGTCAGATCAGGCAATTCAGCGGGGCACGATCGTTGTGACCACGATCTCGAGCGCGACGTCGTGAGGGTCGTGGCCGTCAACCGCAGCGCCGCCTATACGTTCAGCAAGCCGTCGATCGAGGAGATCACGCTGGTCGCCGGGCTCGGAGTGGAAGGTGACGCCCACTTCGGTGCTCGCATCAAGCACCGGCACCGGGTGGCCCTGGACCCCGAGCAGCCGAACCTTCGACAGGTCCACCTGATCCAGAGCGAGCTGTTCGAAGAGGTCGCCGAGGCCGGTTACACCGTCGTCCCCGGCGACCTCGGCGAGAACATCACGACCGCGGGGATCGACCTGCTGGCGCTGCCAATCGGCGCCACGTTACGGCTCGGCGACGAGGCGTTGATCGCGCTCACCGGCCTGCGTAACCCATGTGGTCAGATCGACGGCTTCCAGGAGGGTCTACGCGGTGAGCTGATCGAACGCGTCGACGGTCGCACGGTGCGTCGTGGCGGTGTCATGGCCGTCGTCGTGCAAGGTGGCCGGGTGCGTCCGGGTGACGTGATCCAAGTCGGCCTGCCCCCCGGCCGTCACACCCCCATGGACCGCGTCTGACCAGCGGTCCGCTTCCGCACCGCGCCGTTCTTCGTTCCGTGCAGCGTTCTGCCCACCCGGTGCGGCAGTTCGATGAACGGAACGGTGTGGGGTGTTGTCAGATGTCGACGTGTGTCCCGATGTCGACACTGCGATCGCGCGGTAGATCGAAATAGGCCGCAGGATCGCCGGCATCTCCAGTTACTCGGACGCTGGCAAGCTGGTGCTGCCGGGATCCGAAATGGCGTGGTTCGAGTAGATCTCGATGTGTGTCAGTCGGACGTCTGGCTGTTGCGCATCGCGGCCACGGTCCGCCCGGCGCCCCAATCGTTTCGTTCGAGCGCGAGCAGCATCGCTGCCAAGTTGCTGTCGCGGATCTGTTCCAGCTCGCGCACGCCGTAGTGCCCGGACTGCTCGTCGGACTGCTCGGCGATCTTGTCGATCAAATCGTCGGTGAGTTCGGGAACGTCCATCAGCTTCGTCCACGGCCATGACAGGCACTCGCCGAACTGGGCGATGAAGTGCCGCATGCCCCCCAACCCGCCGGCGATGCGATAGGTCTCGAACAGGCCCATCTGGGCCCACCGCAAGCCGAACCCGTAGCGGATCGCGTCGTCGATCTCTTCGGTGGTCGCGACTCCGTCGTTCACCAGCCACAGCGCCTCGCGCCACACCGCCTCGAGCAGACGATCGGCGATGTGGGCGTCGATCTCGGCGCGCACGTGGAGCGGGTGCATCCCGATCGACTGGTAGATCGAGCGTGCCCGATCGATGACGTCGGTCGCCGTCGCAGTGCCGCCGACCAGCTCCACCAGGGGCAACAGGTAGACCGGGTTGAACGGGTGGGCGACGATCAGCCGTTCGGGCCGACCGAGCGGCTCTGCGAGCACCGAGGGTCGGAACCCCGATGTCGACGAGGCGATGATCGTCGTCGCCTCGGTCGCTACGTCGATGGCGGCGAGCGTACGATGCTTCACCTCGATCCGCTCGGGCACGCTCTCGACGACGAGCTCGGCTTCCGCGCAGGCATCCGCGATCGATTCGCAGATCGTCAGCGAGCCGATCAGCCCGGGTGGTGGCTCGAGCTCCATCTGACGCCAGGCCCGACGGGCGTTGGTGAAGACCTCGTCGAGTACCTCGGCGACATCGTTGGCGGGATCGAAGACCCGTACGTCGACCCCGCACAGTCGGAGCCGTGCAACCCAGCCGGCCCCGATCACGCCGCAGCCGATCGCAGCCGCCCGCGCGATCTCGGCGTCAGGCATGCTTGGTCAGCTTGAGGTCGGAGCGCACCTCGTCAGGACCCTTGATGCCGTAGCCGATGCTCTCCAGGATCTCGACCGCGCGTGTGACGAGCTCCGCATTGGTGGCCAGCCTGCCGCGGCCGAGATACAGGTTGTCCTCCAACCCGACCCGTACGTTGCCGCCGGCGATCGCCGACAGGGCCACGTACTCGAGCTGGCGACGGCCGATCGAGAACGCGCTGAACGTCCACGAGTCGGGCAGGTTGTTGACCATCGCCATGAAGGTGTTGATGTCGGGCGGCGCACCCCACGGCACACCCATGCAGAGCTGGATCATCACCGGGTCGTCGATGAGGCCCTCGTCGGCCAACGCCTTGGCCTGCCACAAATGACCGGTGTCGAAGGCCTCGATCTCGGGGCGCACGCCGAGCGCTTGGATCTGACGTGCCATCTCCTTGAGCGTGGCGGTGCTGTTGGTCATGATGTAGTCGCCCTCGCCGAAGTTCATCGTGCCGCAGTCGAGCGTGCAGATCTCGGGCATGATCCGGCGCACGTGCTCGAGCCGCTCGGTGGCTCCGGCCATGTCGGTGCCGGCCTCGTCGACCGGGAACGGCCGCTCGGCCGATCCGAAGGTGAGATCCCCACCCATTCCCGCGGTGAGGTTGATGACCACGTCGACGTCGCTGGCGCGCACGCGCTCGACCACCTCCGCGTACAGGTCGGGTTCGCGAGCGCCCGCCCCAGTGATGGGATCTCGCACGTGGATGTGGGTGACAGCGGCGCCGGCGTGGGCGGCGGCGATGCAGTCGTCGGCGATCTGTTCTGGTGTGACCGGAACCTGGTCGCTCTTGCCGACGGTGTCGCCGCTGCCGGTGACGGCGCACGTGATGAACACGGAACTCATGCTGGAACCTCTTGGGTGGTGGTCTGGCTGCTGGTCTGGCTGCTGGGCTGGGTGGTGCTGGTCTGGGTGGTGCTGGTCTGATCTGTCGAGGGGAGACGGACTCGGCCGCGACGCAGGACCCGAAGGCGCGAGTAGAAATCGTCGTGATCGGCATAGCACCCGCGGAGATGGCGCGCCCCGCTGCTCTCGAAGGCGTCGCGCCCGTGCAGGATGCGCCGGTTGTCGAAACCGACCAGATCGCCCGGCCGGAACGGGTACGCGACCTGGAAGCGCGGATCGCGGGCCATCTCGGCGAACACCCGCAACGATTGATAGGCACGCGGCATGTCTGCGGTGTCCATGTGTGGAGCGCTGCGCACCGGGTAGAACGCCCGCAGGGTGAGGGGCTGGCGCGCAGCGCCCTGGTCGATGATCGGACCGATCCAGCGGTGCTCGGCGCCCTGGGAGCGGTTCATGAACACCCACTCGAGCGTCGTGAGGGCCTCGTAGGCGTCGGGGTGCTCGGTACGGATCGCCTCGGCGACGGCCCAGCCATCGCTCATTCGCGACCAACCACCCTGCACCGTGTTCTCGACGCAGTGCAGGAACTGGAACCCCGGTGGCACCTCGCGGGTGGGCAGATCGGTGTGCTGGCCGAGGTCGAGTCCGGTGTAGGCAGTGGAGTCGGGGTTGGGTTTGAGCTGCACGCTCCAGACGGGTCCGAAGTTGGTGTCACGGATCGGCCCGACGTGGCTGATCAGCCGGCCGACGAAGTCGAGGTCCGTGGGCGTGTTGGTGAGACGGCACAGCCCGTACCGCACGAGCGTCGCGATCCATTCGTCGAGCACGTCATCGTCGGCGAGGATGTTCGAGCCGTCGATCGTCGGTGGCTCGGAGAAGTCGGCTCCCGTCCACATCTGCGGCGTAGGCAGCGAGGTGGCGGGGAGATGGGCGTCGTCGGCGACATAGCGCAGCCAGCCGGGGTGGACGCGAACCACGCGTCCGTCGTTCCAGCCCAGCGTCAAGGCGCCGTCGTCGTCGACGGATGCCGCCACCAGGTCGGACGGCGCAGGCAGGTCGCGAGGCTCGAGCATCGACTCGTGGGTGAGCGGCTCGAGTCCGTATCCCTCGGCGTTCTCGGCGAGCCACAACGAGTAGGCGTCGAAGGTGGTGCCATCGGGCCACGTCAACTCGACGAACCCATCGACGAGCCGGGCGGAGGCGAGCGGCCACCAGGCGTGGGGAATGAAGTCAGGAGTCAACGGCGCATCGTGCAAGGCGGTCCCCGATCTGGTTCACCATGTTGTCCTATTGATTAGGACGTCCTATTTATGTTCAGATTGCAGCGTATGAGTGACCGGAGCACCGCGTCAAGGCCTGTGTCGAAACCCGTATCGAGACCTTCGACGAGACCGGTCGGCCCGGTGCACCGCGCCTTCGGGCTGCTCCAGCTCGTCGTCGCCGCCGACGAACCCGTGGGTGTCCGTCGAGTTGGCGCGGCGCTCGGGATTGTCGAAGTCGACGACGGCTCGGATGCTGGGCATCCTCGACGAACTCGGCATGGTCGAGCGCACGGCTACCGGCGCGGCCCGACCCGGAGCCGGCCTGTCCGTTCTGACCCGTCGGGTCGGTCGCTCGGCGGCCATACTGCGCGAGTTGCTGCGCCCGCTCACCGCCGAGATGGAGCGGATCCATGGTGAGAACGCGGCGGTCGGGATCGACGACGGCGACGGATTCTTGTACCTCGACAGCGTGCGTTCGCAGACCGCGGTCCAAGTCGCCGACCCAGCCGGGGTCTCGTATCCGTTCCATCTCGTCGCGCCCGGACTGATGGCGATGACGGCATGGTCACGCGATCGACTCGATGCGTATCTCGCTCAGCCGCTCGAGGTCGCGACCGAGTATTCGATCGTCGACGTCGAGTCGATTCGGAACCGCCTCGCTCGTGCCCGCGAGCAAGGCTTTGTATGGACCGAGCAGGAACTCGACCTCGAGGTGAACGGTTTGGCGGTGCCGATCTGCGATGCAGGCGGCCTGCAGGTGGCGCTCGCCACCTTGTACGGGCCCGCATACCGGCTGAACGCCACCGAGTCTCCGCATCTCGGGCGGCGGCTGGCCGCCTTCGTCGCCGAGCGCGCGGCCGGGCTGCTCGCCAGCTGAACTCTGCCGTCGATCCGACCGTGTCGGCCGCCAGCCCGCACCGGGCGGGCGGCCGCCGTGTCGATGGCTGCTCAGTTCGCCAGAGAGCGGCGGTGCATCCGGGTGGCGACGAGCTCGACCCCGATGACGAGCGCACACCCGGCGAGCGCCAACAGGATGGGAAACGCCACATCGTCGGCCGGCAGGTCGAGATCGGTGGTCTTGGTGCCGAGCGGCCACGGCCACAGCACCCGCAGCGAACCCAGCATCAGCCCGACCATCGCCGCCATCACGAGGTCGTGATGATGTTCGAGCGCCCAGGTGAGAACGGTCGAGAACAGCGCCAAACCGATGACGCATCCAACGGCGAAGGCGGCGAGCGGCACGAGATCCCGGTCGTTGACGGCGCCGAGCACCTCGGTGTACATCCCGATCATCACGAGGATGAACGACCCGGAGATGCCCGGCAAGATCATGGCGCAGATCGCCAGTGCCCCGGCCAGGAGGAAGATCCACCACGACTTGGTGACGATCTCGGCCGTGCCCTCGGCGACCTCGGTGTCGCTGCGCAGCCCGAGCACGAGGAACAGTGCGATCGCAACGGCCACGACCGTCGCGATCTGCGGGGCGCCGACCGACCGAATCATCCGCCAGGCGACGGTGAGCGAGCCGACCACGAGACCGAAGAACAAGGCGGCCATTCGCACGGGTTGCTCGTCGAGGAGTCGCTGGATCACGGAAGACAGCACGGCAATCGCCGTCAGGACGCCCGCCAACAGCGAGAGCAGCCAGATCCATTCGACCTCGCGGATCGTCGTGCCGAAGCTCTTCAGGTCGCCGGTCAGCAGGGCTTTGAGCGACTGTGCTCCGGTGTGCACATTGCGGATCAGCCGCTCGTAGATGCCGAGTACCAGCGCCACCGTTCCGCCCGAAACGCCGGGAACGATGTCGGCGGCGCCCATTGTGAAACCTCGAACGACCTGGGCGACGGGAGTGGGAATCGGCACGACGTGGCAGGCTACTGCTGGCCCGGCCAAGACCCCATCACATGCCGAGCCCTTCAGAGGCACAGCTCCCACGGTCCGAGGGCGGCGACCGCCCAGCCACCCGCGAGCACGTCGCCCAACGCGATCACGTACCAGACATGGGCATTGCGTTCGGCCCGCTTCGCCAACGCTGCGGCGATGATCGGTAGCGCCGCCCACGACACGGTGGCGATCGACAGCCAGACACGCGCCCGGCCGACGTCGACGGCGCCGGGCGAGCCCCCGTATCGACAGGTGTTGAGCGTGATGTTGCTGATCAGCCAGACGACGACGAACCCGACGGCGCCGACGATGTTGCCGGCGATCCCGACGACGATGGCAGCCGTGCCCGTCGGTCGCGGTCGGGCGGCGGGCACCGGCGGTGGGGGCGGAGCCGGCCATCGCTCCGCGTCGGTCGGAAGATCGGCATGGCACATGCCGCCACCGTGGTGGTTCGGCCGGCATCCGTGAATCGGGAGAAGTGCCCGCACACTCCCGAGGTCCGATGGCGGCCATGTCGACATCGACCGTTCTTCACGGTGGTGGGTGAACCGTCGTATCGTCGTTGGTGGAAGGAGCAGACGATGTCGACAGCGATTTCCCTCCGACACGTGGTCAAGACGTTCGGTCCGACCCGGGCGCTCGACGGGCTCGACCTGGAAGTGGCGACCGGAGAGGTGCACGGTTACCTCGGGCCCAACGGGTCCGGCAAGTCGGTGACGATTCGTACCCTGTTGGGGTTGTTGCGGCACGACAGCGGGGATGTCGAGTTGCTCGGAAGTGACCCGTGGCGCGACGCGGTCGCGCTTCACCGGCGGCTCGCCTACGTGCCGGGCGACGTCAGTCTGTGGCCGAACCTGTCGGGAGGTGAGATCATCGACTACTTCGCCCGACTCCGCGGGGACCTCGATACGGCCAGGCGCGACGAGCTGATCGAGCGCTTCGAGCTCGATCCGCGCGAAGAAGGCCGGCACCTACTCGAAGGGCAACCGACAGAAGGTCGCTCTCGTGCTGGCCCTGTCGTCGAGTGCCGAACTGCTGCTGCTCGACGAACCGACGGCCGGCCTGGACCCGCTGATGGAGACCGTGTTTCAGGATTGCATCTTGTCCGTGGCCGAGCAGGGGCGGACCGTGATGCTGTCCAGTCACATCCTGGCCGAGGTCGAGAAGCTGTGCGACCGCGTCACGATCATCCGCCATGGCCGGACCGTGCAGTCGGGAACCCTCGACGATCTCCGCACGACGACGCGGACCGCGATCACCGTGTCGACCGAGCGCCCGGTGACCGGGCTCGAGGCGACCAAGGGAGTGCACGCGGTGCGCGCCGACGAGGCGTTCCTCCGTTTCGAGGTCGACAACGCAGCGCTCGGAGCGGTCATGCGACACCTCGCGAGCTTCGGAGTCCGATCGCTGGTCAGCCAGCCGCCGACCCTCGAGGAGCTGTTCCTGCGTGAATACGGCGACGACCTGGCCGCGAACGGTGCGGGAGTGGCGCCGTGACGACGTTGCTGGCCCCGGCGAGGTCGGAGACCGGAACCCGCGACACACCGTCACCGACGAGGCCGCTCGCCGGGTTCGTTCACCTGATCCGGTTCATGGTGCGCCGCGACCGTCTGCGGGCGCCGATATGGATCGTGTCCGTCGTCGGCATCTTCGCGGCGTCGGTGGCCAGCGTGGTCGGCTTGTACCAGACCCCTGCCGATCTGCAGGAGTACGCGTCCCTCGCTCAGGCGGACGTCGCACTCAAGGCGTTCGCCGGCCCGGGCTACGGGCTCGACGATCCGACCCTGGGGGCGGTGGTCATGAACGAAACGTTGGTGTACACGCTGATCGCGGTGGCGCTGATGTGCAATTTCCTGTTGATCCGTCACACCCGTGCCGAAGAGGAAACCGACCGCGCGGAACTGGTCAGGGCGGCCTGCGTCGGGAGGCTCGCGCCACTCGCGGCGGCGCTCGTGTGGGTGGCGATCATCGACGTCGTCGTGACGATCGGATTGGCGCTGAGCCTGCTCGCGTTCGGCCTCCCCGCAACGGGCACGCTGGCGTTCGCCGCGATCGCGTGTGGTACCGGCCTGGTCTTCATCGGGGTCGCGACCGCGGCCGCCCAGATCGCCAGCAGTGCCAGAGCGGCGAACGCCGCGGCGGGTGCGACCCTCGGCGTGTTCTTCATGATGCGCGCGATCGGCGATCTGGGGACCGGCTGGGTGACGTGGCTGTCACCGCTCGGATGGGCGCAGTCGATCCGAGCGTTCGACGACGAGCGCTGGTGGGTACTCGTGCCGCTGTCACTCGGTGCTGTCGCGCTCACGACTGCAGGGGTCGCGCTCTCGGCGCGGCGAGACCTGGGTGCCGGGTTCTTCGAACAGCGGCCCGGCCCCGTGGAGGCGAGCCCGCATCTGGCGACACCGCTCGCCATGGCGGCCCGTCTCGTACGCACATCGCTGATCGCCTGGACGATCAGTCTGGCGATGCTCGGCTTCTTCTTCGGGCTGGTCGCCGACCAGGCCGAGAAGATGCTCGAGAGTGAGGCGATCGCCGAGTTCTTCGCCCAATTCGGCGTCGGAACTCCGACCGAGATCTTCCTCGCCACGACCGTGCTGATGATTGCCTTGACCGCTTCCGGGTACACGGTGTCGACAGTGCTGCGCTTGAGAACCGAGGAGTCCGCCGTTCGAGCCGAACCGGTGTTGGCGACGCCGGTGAGCCGCCGTAGGTGGATGATGAGTTATCTGGTGATGTCCGCGGTCGGAACGATCATCGTGATGCTGGTGAGCGGATTGGCGACCGGGCTCGGCACCGCCGCCCAGTTGGGAGGCGGCGGCCAGATCCTCCCGGTGCTCGCCGCCGTGTCGGCGATGGTCCCCGCCCTGCTCGTGCTGGCCGGGCTGACGGTCGCCCTGATCGGATGGCGTCCGAGATGGGCGCCGATCGCGTGGGCGGGCGTCGCTGTCAGCGCCATCGTCGGTCTGCTCTCCGAGACCCTCAAGCTGCCGCAATGGACCCGCAACGTCTCGCCGTTCCAGCACGTACCGGCGATGCCCGCGGCGTCATTCGAACCGCTGCCGCTGGTGGTGCTCGTGGTGGTGGCGGCCGGATTCACGCTCGTCGGGCTGGCGGCGATGAATCGCCGCGACATCGGTAGTAGTTCCTGATATCCCGAGGCCGGCCGGCTTCACCGTCAACCGGGGCCGAACCACGTTCTGCCGGTGAGCTCGAATGCCACATCGACAGCGGTGGGTAGCTCGTGAGCGGTGATCACCGCGCCATCGTGGTCGTCGCGGTGAACGAACTCGGCGTGGGGTACTCGGGCCACTCCGTCGCCCCATCGGAGCGGCTCGCGGCTGCACCGGTCTAGGCCGACACATGGGGGGTGGCAGGCATCGTGACATCGAGCAGTTCGCAGTCGCTGGTCGGTTCACGGAGCCGGTATCGCAGCCCGCCGGGGATGGCGACGCTGTCGCCGTCTGCGAGGTGGACGGATTCGCCGCCGTCGGACTCGAACGTGGTCCCACCCGACAGGACCACGAGCTGGGAGAACTCGGTGTCGTGGGCGATCCAGCCTTCGTCGGTGACACCGGCGGGTCGGGCGACACGCACGCCGGCCAGGCCGTCGGTGGCGGCGCCGATACCGCTGTCCCTGTACTCCCAACCATGGATCCGCCACGGCTGGTACGGGGCGCCCTCGGCGACATGGCGCACCATGCGCTGCCCCTCCCAGTCGCGCCCTGGATCGCCGAGACCATTGGGCAGGGTCATGGACCAATCGGCGATCGTCTCGTGCTCGGCCGGGCAGCCGATCTCGATGACCTCGAGGCCGGCCGAGCTCTCCAGCACCCGGTGACGGATCTCGGGCGGCTGGATGACGCAGTCGCCGGCAACCAGGGTGAACGGGTCGCCCTGATCCTCGTAGGCGACCCTCACCCAGCCCGACTTCACGAAGATCAGCTGGAACCGGATCTTGTGGAAATGCACGTAGTCGGGTACGGGGCCGCCTTCGGGAATCGTGATGTGCGAGGCGATGAAGCGGCCGCCCCAGCGGTCGGGGATCAAGTCTCGGTAGCGCATGCCGGCGCGTCCGACGCCCGACTCGCCGGTGTTGCGGGAGATCACGAGCGACGGCTGGTTGTCGGGCAATGCGTAGGGAGCGTCGCGCGGCCGAGGCTCGATCACCGAGCCGCCCGGAAGCGTGACCGCCCCACCTGGCGCGGCGGTGAGCAGGTGCAGCACCACCGGTCGGGTGGTGGGTGAGGACTCGAGACGCAGCCGCACGCCGTGCCCGGAAACGATTGCAGTCCTCGGCGAATCCGCGGGGAAGATGACGTCGATGCGAAAGCCGAACCTGTCGAGCAGCATCGTCAGGTCATCGGAGAATCGGTCGGTAGTCACCACGACGTGTGCGCTGTCGGTCACGTCCCGACGCTACACAGCCGATCAGTCGGGAGCTGAGCCGGCAACCCTCCCGACCCCCGTCAGAGGTGCCCTCGAACGGTCGATCTGCTGCTCGATCGTTCGTCGTGGACCGCCGCTCGTGCGGGCGCCGACGATCGGTGCCGTCGATCCGCACCCTGTTCGTCGCCGCTCAGTAGTCGATCCCGCGTTTGGCGCGGATGCCCTGCTGGTAGGCGTGCTTGATCTCGATCATCTCGGTGACGGTGTCGGCGATCTCGATCAGTTCTCCGGGTGCATCGCGGCCGGTCACCACGATGTTCACGTGTTCGGGGCGGCCGGCGATCGTGGCGACCACCTCATCGACGTCCACCCAGCCCCAGCTGCACAGGTAGGTCAGCTCGTCCAGCACGACCAGTTGATGTTCGCCGCCCTCGATCAGCGACTTGGCCGTGGCCCACCCAGCGCGAGCGTGCGCGATGTCGTTGTCGAGATCGTCGGAGTCCCACGTGAAGCCCTCGCCGAACGCGAACCAGTCGACGCCGAGTCGGCGCCCCATCTTCTCCTCACCCACTTTCCAGTCGCTCGACTTGATGAACTGGGTGACGGCGACCTTCCAGTCGGCGGCCAGGGCGCGCAGCATCACACCGAACGCGGCGGAGCTCTTGCCCTTGCCGTTACCGGTGTTCACGAGCACGAGCGACGGCACCGAACGCAACCCGTCGGGCCTCGGATCGTCGGTGAGTGCGACGGTGGTGGAGTCGGCCTCGTCAGTCATCAGGGGCGGGAGCCTATTGCAATGTCGCGCGCAACGCCCGACCGTGTACTGTCTCGGTTGCACGGTTGGTGCGAAGTCCGGTGAGATTCCGGCGCTGTCCCGCAACGGTGGTTCCCGACGAGTTGGACGACTCGATCGAGACGAGCCCGGTCGACCCGGCGGTGCGCGATAACCAGACCCTCGAGGCAAGGGCGGTTCGCGAATCGGACTCCGATCACGGCCCACTTGTCCTCCTCACTCGGAGGATTGTTCATGAACACCCGTAAGATCGCCGGCCTGCTGGCCGGCTGTGTACTGCTCGTGGTTGCGTGCGGCGACGATGCATCCGACCCGGTGGCGGCAGAGCCCGCTGCGACCGTTGCGGATACCGCACCGGACACCGTGGCCGAAACCGTGCCCGCCGACGCTCCCGATGAGACCACGCCCGGCGCGACCGACGACAGCGCCGCCGAGACGACGGTGCACGCGACCACCGCCGACGGGATCCCGTCCGCGATCATCTCGCTGTCGCCGACCGGCACCGAGATGCTGTACGCGATCGGTGCCGGCGAGCAGGTGATCGCCGTGGACGATTTCTCGAACTACCCGGCCGAGGCCGCCGACAAGATGCAAGGTGTGAGCGCCTACGAGCCCAACGTCGAGTCGATCGCCGGCCTCGAACCCGATCTGATCGTGACCGACGGCACGAATCCCGATCTGCTCGCACAGCTCGACTCGCTCGGCATCGCCCACTGGGAGGGGCCCGCTGCGGTGTCGTTCGACGACGTCTACGCCCAGATCGAACAGCTCGGTGCGGCCACCGGACACGCGGTCGAGGCCGCCGAGTTGGTCGCCGACATGCAGGCCGACGTCGCGACCGTCAAGGCGGACCTGCCCGTGCTCGACGAGCCGCTGACCTACTACCACGAGCTCGACAACACGTTGTACTCCGTCACGAGCGACACCTTCATCGGTGCCGTCTACGGCGAGATCGGGTTGGTCAACATCGCCGACGCGGTCGGCGACGGGAATCCGTATCCGCAGCTCAGTGCCGAGTTCGTCATCGCCGAGAATCCCGATCTCATCTTTCTGGCATGCACCCTGTATTGCGGCGAGACGGCAACCACGTTGGCGGCCCGGCCGGGCTGGGACTCGCTCGACGCCGTTGCGACCGGCGGCGTCGTCGAGATGAACGACGACATCGCCTCGAGGTGGGGCCCGCGGATCGTCGAGTACCTGCAAACCGCTGGTGAAGCGGTCGGCCGACTCGCCGCGCGGCTGATGTCATGAACGTCGAGCAGCACGGCGATCGACGATTTCGAGTCGGGTGGCTCCCGGTCTCGGTGGCTCGCGGTCGTGCTCGCCGTGCTGCTCGGTTCGATGATCGGCCCCGCCGGACCCGTCTGGTGGCGGGTGCCGCTCGCTCTGCTCGATCACCTCCCGCTGATCTCGATCGACAGTGGTGTCAGCGACCGGGAGTGGTCGATCATCTGGAACATCCGCATGCCACGGGTGGTGTTGGCCGGCCTGGTCGGGGCGATGCTGTCGGTCGGCGGAGCCAGCTATCAGGGTGTGTTCCGCAACCCGCTCGTCGATCCGTACCTACTCGGTGCCGCTGCCGGTGCCGGGCTCGGGCGCCACGTTGATGATCGCGATCTGGGACGACGTCGGGTCGAACTGGCCGGTCGATCCGGTGCCGGCCGTGGCGTTCGTGTTCGCCTTGGGCGCGGTGGCCATCACGTACCTGGTCGGGGCCTCGTTCGGTGGCATCCGCGACCACGTCGACGCTTGTGCTCGCCGGCGTGGCGATGGTGTCGTTGTTGACGGCGGTGCAGACCTTCGTGCTGCAACGCAACTCCGAGGTCGTGCGCGAGGTGTACAACTGGATCCTCGGGCGGGTGTCGACGGCTCGGTGGGACGACGTGCGACTGGTGCTGCCGTACGTGACGGTCAGCTGCGTGCGTGCTGTTCTTCCATCGGCGTCAGCTCGACCTGCTGCGGGTCGGTGACGACGAAGCGATGACGTTGGGCGTGCCGGTGACCCGCGTGCGGCTGGTGGTGGTGATCGCGGCGACGCTGGGCACGGCCGCGGTCGTGGCCGTGAGCGGGCTGATCGGATTCGTCGGACTGGTCGTTCCCCACATGGTGCGCCTCGTCGCGGGTGCCAGCTACCGGCGAGCTGCTGCCGCTCACGGTCGCCGTTCGGCGCCGCGTTCCTGATCCTCGCCGACATCCCGGGTCGCACGCTCACCGCCCCGGCCGAGCTGCCGATCGGCGTCGTCACCGCCTTCGTCGGTGCACCGTTCTTCATCGTGTTGCTGCGCACCAGGGAGATCGCTCGATGAGCTCGATCGAGTTCCGGAATCTGTGCGTGCGGTTCGGCAGACACACGGTCGTCCACGATTTCACCGACACGGTTCGCTCCGGGGAGTGGCTGGGCCTGATCGGGCCGAACGGCGCCGGCAAGTCGTCCATCCTGCGGGCGATCGTCGGCGTGATTCCTTCCGGTGGCGACGTCGTCGTCGACGGTTCGTCGATGGCGCTGCGATCCAGGTCGCGTCGAGCGGGCCTGGTGGCGTACGTGCCGCAGGACCCACTGATGCCGTCGGACATGACGGGCTTCGAATATGCCCTGCTCGGCCGGGCACCGTTCGTCGGCTACTTCGGGAGCGAGAGTCGAGCACGACCGGGCGATGGTCGGCGACGTGCTGGATCGGCTGGAGCTCTCGGAGTTCGCCGACCGCAGGCTCGGCGCAGCTCAGCGGTGGGGAGCGGCAACGTCTCGTCATCGCCCGGGCGCTGGCGACCGAGGCGCCGATCCTGCTGCTCGACGAACCGACGAGTGCACTCGACATCGGCCATCAACAGCAGGCACTCGAACTGGTCGCCCGGCTACGGAGAGATCACGGGTTGACGGTGATCTCGGCGATGCACGATCTGACGCTCGCGGGGTTGTACAGCGACCGGTTGGTGTTGTTGCACGAGGGCACCGTGGTGGCCAGTGGCGAGCCGGAACGGGTGCTGCGTGCCGAGACGCTGGCCGAGTTCTACGGCGTGCGCGTCACAGTCCACCGCGAGCCCGATGGCACGGTCGTCGTCATCCCGCGCCGAGACGCACTGAACTGAAGGGCTCAGCGCACTCGCCGGAAGAGGCCGTACAGGAACTGTTGGATGCCGCCGCCCGGGGTCGCGTGTTGTTCGAACTCGTGGTCGATCAACTCGTAGCCGGCCCCCAGCGTCTCGGACATGAGTTCGGTGGTGTACCTGCGCACGGGGAGGCCGCTGCATGTCTCGGGTCCGTCGGGCCCGAACGTCGACAACACCACATGTCCTCCCGCGGCGAGGGTGTTGCTCATCGTCGACAGGTAGCGGTCGCGATCTTCGGCATCGGTGAGGAAATGGAACACCGCGCGGTCGTGCCAGAGTCCGAACGTTCGGTCGAACGTGCAGTGTGTCGCATCCGCGACGATCCACGTCACGTTCACGTGGTCCCTGCCCAGACGTCGTTGGGCAGCGCTGATCGCAGGAGCCGCGATGTCGAGCACGGTGAGGTCACGATATCCGTCGGTGAGCAGGCGGTCGACCAGCCTCGAGGCACCGCCGCCGATGTCGATGACGCCGTCGTCCGGTGTCGAGACTGCCCGAATCATCCGCAGCGACACCGTCGGCTCGGTCTGGAACCACGAGACGTCTTCGGGGAGTCGGCTCTGCCAGACGGCATCCCAATGACCGGTCCTCACCCCCCGAACCTACCTGTTGTCCGGACATATGTCGATCGACATCGTTCGTCGACCCGCCGGGACCGATCAGCCGAGCACCGCGACGAGGACAACGCCCACGAGCACGGTGGCACTGGCGAGATGGTCGGTGCGGGTGTGGCGCTCGCCCATCGTGACGCGGGCGACGACGAACGCGATGATCAACTCGACCTGCCCGAGCGTGCGGACTTTCGCAGCGCTTTCGAGGGTGAATGCCCACGCCCACCCGATCGAGCCCAGCAGGCTGAACACGCCCACCCATGCCGCGGGACGCCACTCCGTCGCGGTTCGGGTGATCTGGGACGGATCGGTCGTGAGGAACCAGACCGTGTTGAGGATCGTTTGGATGAGCAACAGAACGGTGAGGGTGAGTACCGCGCGATCGAACGACGGTGCGCCCGTCAAGCTGCGCGAGGCCGCGCGGATGCCGATCGCGGCGCCCGCGAATCCGGCACCGGCGATCAGCCCCATCAGCGCGGCGGGGTCGGCAGCCTGGCGGAGCAGCCCCGGCAACGAGCCCTTCGAGGCCAACCAGGCGACACCCACGGTGACCAGCACGGCGCCGATCCAGCCGAGTGGCTCGAGCGCGACGCCCAGGCCGAGTGCGCCCAGCGCGGCGACGATCAGCACCTCGGACTTCGAGTAGACGGTACCGATCGCGAAATCGCGCAACTTGAACGAGGCGAGCAGGGCCACCGTTGCGATGATCTGCGACACCGCCGCTACCGCGACGATCGGCCAGAAGCGACCGGGGATGTCGGGCATCCGTCGTCCGAGCACTGCGAACAGTACGGCGCTGAGTGCCACCGCCAGCGGGGCCCCGTAGGCATAGCGCACGTAGCCGGCGGCGCTCGTGGACAGCACCGATCGCAGTTCGTGTTGGCGCGAGGTCCGCAGGATCTGGAACGTCGCAGCAGCGAGGGTGATGATGATCCACATACTGTCTCAACATTCGGGACGCACTGTCCGTAAGTTGGGACAACGCTAGCAGTGGTCGCTCGGTGAGATCACCCCGGCCGGATGACCCTCGACGAGATGGCGCTCGGCGGCGATCAGCTGCTGGGATCGAACCAGTGGTCGCCCGCCGCGAGCAGGCGCTCTGCCTCGGCGGGGCCCCAGGTTCCTCGGAAGTAGGGGTGCACCGGGCCGGGCTCGTCGATCGCCGGTTGGATCACTCGCCACGTCTGTTCCACCACGTCCTGGCGCGCGAAGCGGCGCGGTGAACCGAGCAGCGCATCGCCCAGCAGACGTTCGTAGGCCTCGGAACGCTCGCCGAGCGCAGCCGCGAAATCGACCGACACGTCGACGTCCTGGCTGTCGAGATGAGGTCCGGGTGTCTTGGCCTGCAGCGTGAAGGTGACGCCGTCACGCTTGCCGAGGCGCAGCCGTACGAGATTGCGCCCGGGCGGTGGGCCACCCGCCTCGTCGAACAACATCCGAGGCGGCGAGTGGAATTCGATCACCGCTTCGGTCGCGGCTGACGTGAGCCCCTTGCCGACCCGCACGAACCACGGGACGCCCGCCCACCTCCACGAGTCGATCGTCAGGTGCGCTGCGACGTAGGTCTCGATGTTCGAGTCGGGGGCGACGCCCGGCTCGTCGCGATAGCCGACGTATTGCCCGCGAACCAGCCGGGCGGGATCGATCGCCGACATCGCCGCCATGACCTTGGCCTTCTCGTCCTGGAGGAACTGTGGATCGGAGCCGGCCGGGGGTTCCATCGCCAGCAGCGAGACCACCTGGAGCAGGTGGTTCTGCAACACGTCGCGGATTGCGCCGACTCCGTCGTAGAACGAGCCACGACCTTCGACCCCGATCGTCTCCGACATCGTCACCTGAACGCTGCGCACGTAACGCCGATTCCAGATCGGCTCGAGCATCGTGTTCGAAAAGCGGAAGACGAGCAGGTCCTCGACGCTCTCCTTGCCGAGGTAGTGATCGATCCGGAAGATCCGCTCCTCGGGAAAGACCGTGTGGAGCGTGGCGTTCAACTCCCGCGCCGAGTCGAGGTCGCGCCCGAACGGCTTTTCGACCACGATCCGGCCGCGCTCGTTCAGGCTCACCGACGCCAGCCGTCTGGCGACCTCGGGGAACATCGAAGGCGGAATCGCCATGTAGAACACGGCGTTCGACGACGAGTGCCGGTCGAGGGTGTCACGCAGACTCTCCCAGGTCGCGGGGTCGGCGTAGTCACCCCGAATCAGCTCGAGCCGCCTCATCAGCGGTTCGAGGACGGCGGCGTCGGCGTGCGGCTCGGCGGCGATGATCGCGTCGTGGGCATGCTCGCAGAACGCCTGATCCGACCAGCTGCTGCGCGCCACGCCGATCACCGGCACACCGAGCTGGCCCGTGCGCTCGAGGTGATAGAGCGCGGGGAACAGCTTGCGTTTGGCGAGGTCGCCGGTTGCGCCGAACAGTACGAGCGCATCGGCGCGGGGCTGATGTGTGTCGAGGAGCATCATCGGCTCGAGTCCTTCCGTTCGTGGTGGCCGCCGAAGCCTGCTCGCATCGCCGACAGCACCTTGTCGCCGACGTCGGACCGGCCCCGCGAGCTGAACCGCTGGTACAGCGCCGCCGACAGCACGGGCGCAGGGACCCCCTCGTCGATCGCGGCATGGATGGTCCACCGTCCCTCGCCGGAATCGCTGACATGCCCGGCGTACCGATCGAGCATCGGGTCGTCGGCCAGTGCTTCGGCGGTGAGGTCGAGCAGCCAACTCGACACCACCGAGCCGCGCCGCCACACCTCGGTGACGGCGGACAGATCGATGTCGTACCGGTAGTACCTCGCATCGTCGAGCGGGGCGGTCTCGGCGTCGACGGCGTGGTCGACGGCGCCGATGTTCGCCTTCGCCAACACGTTGAGACCCTCCGCGTACGCGGCCATCAAGCCGTACTCGATGCCGTTGTGCACCATCTTGACGAAGTGACCGGCGCCCGAGGGGCCGCAGTGCAACCAACCCTGCTCTGCGGGCGAAGGAACGCCGGCGTGGCCAGGCGTGCGTTCGGCGGCCTCGACGCCGGGCGCCAGCGACGTGAAGATCGGGGCGAGTCGCGCGACCGGTTCGGCCGCACCACCGATCATCAGGCAGTAGCCGCGCTCGAGTCCGTGCACCCCACCGCTCGTGCCGACGTCGAGGTAGTCGATGCCATGGTCGGCGAGCAGCGGGCCGCTGCGGTCGACGTCGTGGCGGTACCACGAGTTGCCGCCGTCGATGATCGCGTCGCCGGGCGACAACAGCGGCGCCAGCCGGTCGATGGTGTCACCGACGTACGCCGCGGGAATCATCACCCAGACGTGGCGTGGCGCGTCGAGCGCGGCGACGAGTTCCTCCAGACCGTGAGCCGGTGTGGCGCCCTCGCCGGCGAGCTCGTCGATCGCATCGGAGCTGACGTCGTGGACCACGCAGACGTGCCCGTCGCCCATCAGCCGTCGGACCATGTTGGCGCCCATCCGGCCGAGTCCGATCATGCCGAGTTGCATCGTGTGTGTCCCCTCGTTCGTCCGGTCGTGTGAACAGTTCGTTGCATCGGCCAAGCCTGCCACGAACGCGTTACCGTCGCGGTGGTGAACGGTGATCGGCCCGACCCGCGAGAGATCCGGCGCGACATCGACTCGTGCCTGGCGTCGCACGACTCGCTCACCGCGTTCTTGCGTGCGGTCGATCCGGTCGACCCGACCCGGTCGAGTCTGCTGCCCGGTTGGACCGTCGGTCACGTGCTCACCCACATCGCCCGCAACGCCGATGGGATCATCAGCATGCTCGACGGGTTCGCTCAGTACCCGCACGGCGTCGAGGGACGCAACGGCGACATCGAAGCGGGGGCGTCGCGTCCATGGCCCGAGCTCGTCGACGACGTGACGTCCACGGCCGCTGCACTCGATGCTCGCATGTCCGAAGCGGCCGTCGACTGGAGCGGCACGGTCACGATGCTGCCCGGTGTCCGACCGAAGGCATCGCTGCCCCTGATGCGCCAGCGTGAGGTCGAGGTGCATCGCTTCGATCTCGACCTCGGCTATGAGTTCGCCGAGATGCCGGGTGACTACGTGCGCAGAGACCTACGGCTGATGGAGATGTTCTGGTCGGCTCGTCAGCCGATGGGGATGACCGCGCTCCCCGCGGCCGCTCTCGCCCTCGCCCCCGCCATCCGCCTGGCATGGCTGATGGGCCGCATCGAGGTCGCCGGGCTGGCACCGGCCAACGTGTTCTGACGCCCCCGGTCCGGTGCCGTCCGGCTCCGTTCGCCGGGCGGCGAGCAGATCGTCGAGGGTGGGGATCCAGAAGCAGTCCAGGGTGAAGCGGGTGAGGCGAACGGCGCCCAGTGCTGTCGCCGCACACGGGTCCCAGCAACGGATCTCGTCGAGTTCGTCGAGCGCGTCCGAGGTGCGGGCGCGCAGGCGGACGATGTGCCCCGTGCCGGCTCGATCGTGATTCATGCGACCTGGTTGCGGTGGCCACCATCGAGCTCGTCTGCTTGATGGCAGCAGGCGAGCGCGGCCTCCCGAAGGTCGTCCGCCGCCTGATGCAGCTGGTGCAGGTTGCGGTCGAGCATGCGATCGCACAGCCGGGCGCGATCGGTGTCCCAGCCATCACCTCCACTCGCGTCGAGGAGCGTCATCACCAAGGATCGTTCGATCGTCGTGGCGAGCCGGCGTAGCTGACCGGCGCGGTGCCGGAGCGCAGATGGATCGGGACGATCCGACGTGAACGATTCGACGGCGTGGGATGGCGGCGTTGGGTTCTGGGACTGCTGTTGCACGATGACCTCCGCCAGCAATGAGGGCGCGGCACCGGCGCGAAAGGGAAAAGCTCAGTCGAGGAAGTGGATGATGTCGTGGTGCTCGAGCCCGGTGGTGGCATCGATGTAGTCGTCGCCGATCGGCTGGAACCCATGACGAACATAGAAGTTCAGCGCGGCGGTCCGAGCCCGTGCCCACACCACGTCGAAACCCGCGCGGCGGCACCGGTCGAGTCCAGCCTCCAACAACGTGGTGCTGACGCCGGTGCCACGGTGCCCGGGCGCGGTGGCCATTCCGCGCAGTTGCACGCCGCGTCCGCTCGCGAGGTCCGGGGCGTCGCGTTCGAGCCACGTGGAGATCGAAACGAGCACACCATCGACACGCACGCCGAGGTGCACCGTGTCCGGCAGTTCGTCACCGTCGAACTCGACCACGTCGCTGGACGTACCGTCGCGCGAGCACCGTGCGGCGAAGCGGATACGTGTCGGCGGGCTCCAGCTCGACGATCTCGATCCACACGAGGACACACTACGGGGCCGGCTCGGTGCCGAGCAGTACGACTCGATCGGCGATCACCTCGGCCTCGGCCGGGTCGTGGGTCACCCACAGGGCGGTCGTGCCGGCCTTGCGCAATATCGCCGCAACCTCGCCCGCCAGACGATCGTGCAGCTCACGGTCGAGCCCGGTGAGTGGCTCGTCGAGCAAGAGCACCTTCGGCGACGGGGCGAGCGAGCGGGCGAGCGCGACCCGTTTGGCCTCGCCACCGGACAATCGATCGATCCGCCGCCCACCGAATCCGCCGAGGCCGACCAGGGCGAGCATCTCGTCGGTCCGTAGGTGTCGCTCACGCCCCGCCATCCCGGCCATCCGCAAGCCGAACTCGACGTTGCCGGCGACGGTGAGATGGGGGAACAGCTGCTCGTCCTGGAACACCATGCCGATCGATCGTCGATGGGTCGGCACCGCGGTGACATCGACGCCGTCGATGAACGTCTGCCCGCCGTCGGGCACGACCAGGCCGGCGATGATGCGCAACAGGGTGCTCTTGCCGCTGCCGGACGGGCCGAGGAGGGCGACGACCTCGCCGGGTCGGAGACGCAACGAGACATGGTCGAGCAGTGGTCGACCTTCGTACGACATCGTGATGTCACGAGCGTCGAGCACGTGGGTCCCCCCGATCGTTCGATCCGCCGAGGTCGACGAGCAACACGATCGTGATCGTGGCGGCGGCGAGGATGCTCGACAGCGCGAAGGCCTGAGCCTGGAACAGACGGCCGGTCCGGCCGAGCAGTCGCTCGATCGCGATCGGGAGCGTGTCGGAACCCGATCGGCTGAGGAAGCTGGTTGCTCCGAACTCGCCGAGTGAGATCGCCGCTGCCAGCCCGGCCCCGGTGGCGAGCGGACGCCGGAGGAAGGGCAGGGTCGTCGCCGCCCACGCCCGGACCGGAGGGGCCCCCAGGGTGGCCGCTGCGGCACGTAGGTCGGGGTGGATGCTGCGCACCACGCCGAGCGCGGATCGCACGACGAACGGCACCGCCACCAGTGCATGGCCGACCGGCACGAGCCACCACGACGCGCGCCAGTCGACCGGAGACGTGTCGAACGTGATCAGCATGCCGAACCCGATCGTGACGGCCGACGTGCCGAGCGGCAGCATCAACCCCGTGTCGAGCAGCTTGCCCGAACGCCCCAGAGCAGTGATCGCGACGACTGCCATGGCGCCGATCACGACGGCGAAGATCGTCGCCCAGACCGCCGTCGTCGCCGAGTTGCGCAGCGCACCCAGGGGATCGATGCCCAGGCGAAGCCCGGGCCGGATCTCGTCGTCACCCAGCGATCTCCACGCCCCGAGTGAGTACGACCCATCGGTCCGCAGCGAACGCTCGATCAGAGCGATCAGCGGCAGGGTCACGGCGATCGACGCGGTGCCGGCACTGATCGCGACCAACCATCGCTGGCGGCCCCGTGGTCGCACGCGCTCGACCGGCCCGCGCAGGCCGATCGTCCGTGTGTACCGGCGTTGCGCTCCGGCCGACCAGACGACCAGGGCCGCGAGCACGGCCAGCTGCAACACGGAGAGCACCGCCGCGCCGCCGATGTCGCCGAGCTGTGTGGCGCGACGCCACACCTCGACCTCGATCGTCGTCCGACCTGCGGTGCCGAGCACCCGGATCACACCGAACGAGGTGAACGTGAACAAGAAGACGATCGCTCCGGCCGCTGCCAACGAAGGACGCAACAGTGGGAGCGTGACGTGGCGGAACACTCGCCGGGGACTTGCCCCCAGGGTGGCCGCTGCGTGTTCGAGGTCGGGGGGCAGTTGTTCCCAGACGCCGCCCACCGTGCGCACGACCACGGCGAGATTGAAGACGACATGAGCGCCCAGGATCGCCCAGATGCTCCGGTCGAGCGAAGCGGGCAACAACGCGACGAATGCTGCGCCGACGACCACCGTCGGCAAGACGAACACAGCGGTCAGCAGACTCAGCAGGGTGCGACGACCGGGAAATCCGAAGCGCGAGATCGCCCACGTCGGGGCCAACCCCAACACGAGCACGAGTGCCGTGCTCGCAACGGCCTGCCAGGTGGTGAACCACAGGATCCGCCATGTGGCCGATCGACCGAGCGTGTCGACGATCGCGCCCAGGCCCAGCCCGCGCCCCACCAGGGTGCCGAAGGGCCAGACGTAGAAGATCAGCAGGAACGTGAGGGGCGGCAGCGCGACGGCCGCCACGAACCACCGCGGCAGACCGTTCAGCCGGTCGCGACGGTGGTCCACCGGTCGATCCAGTCCGCCCGCCCGGCGTCGATGACGGAGGGGTCGAGGCCGAGCGGGCGTTCGGGGATGGTGGCGTAGCGCACGAACTCGTCGGCCAGTTCGACGTTCCGATTCACCGGGAAGACGAAGAGGTTCAACGGCACTTCGCGCTGGAACCGCTCGGTGATCAGGAAGTCGACGAGTAGGCGGGCGCCCTGAGGGGCGTCGGTGCCGCGCAGCACCCCGGCGAATTCGACCTGGCGGAAACACGTGGCCTCGACGACCCCTGTCGGAGCAGCATCGAGCGGTTCGGTCGCGTACAACACCTCGAACGGAGGGCTCGAGCCGTAGCTGACCACGAGCGGTCGCGAGCCACCGGCCCACGTGAAGGACTCGTAGTACGCCTGCGTCCAGTTGTCGACGATCTCGACATCGTTCGCGCGCAAGCGCTCCCAGTACGCCTCCCACCCGTTCTCGCCGAACGTGGCGATCGTGGCCAGCAGGAATGCCAGGCCGGGCGACGACGTGGCCGGGTTCTCGACGACGAGCATGCCGTCGTAGCTCGGCGAGCGCGAGGTCCTCGAGCGAGGTCGGTGGATCGACGCCCGCCGCCTGCAGCGCAGCGATGTCGTAGTTGACGCAGACGTCGCCGAAATCGACAGGGGTCGCCTCTGCGCCGCCGACGAGCTCGGTGAACTCGCCGGGCAGGTCCGACACACCGACGGCCCGATACGGCTCGAACACTTCGGCCTCCACGGCGCGGGAGAGGAACGTGTTGTCCACGCCCCACATCACGTCGCCCTCGGGATTCCCGGAGGTGAGCACCGCTTTCGACAGCATCGTGCCCGTATCGCCGGCGATCAGTACCTCGACGTCGATTCCGGTCTGTCCGGTGAACTCGGCGAGTGCGATGTAGATCGGGTTCTCGGGGTCGTTCGCCGGAAACGAGTCGTACGCGACGAGCGTGATCGTGTCCGGCTCGTTCGCGGCGGCGTCATCGACGGAACCGTTTTCGCCGCACACGCTCAGCGAGCGCGGCGGCAACCATCCAAGCGCTCCAGCCGCGCTTCATGACGGTTCGGGAGCTGGGTTGGTGATGACGGTGACGACGCCCTCCATCACGACGATCTCGATGACGTCTCCGGTGGCGACATTGCTGACGCCGAGGCCGACGACGGGTGGGAGGCGGGCATCGGAGAGCGGCCACCTGACGCCGGCGATGGTCAGGCCCTTGCAGCGACCGTGTAGAGCGAGCAGAGAGATCGTGGTTCCGGCGGGCTCCTCGAATCGCAGCCTCCCCGGCCCGTGGAGCGTGCGAACGTGTTGGGTTCCCCACCAGGCTTCGACGACCGGCACGCTGGTGAGGTTGGCGTGCCCGAGCGCACCGATCGCGGCAAACGTGTGGTCGAGTCGGTCTCCGCCGCCCGATACGAGGATGATACGGGCGGGATTCAAGTCGGCGGCGATGGCGAGCGCCAGTTCGGTGTCCGTGTGGTCCTTGTCGGGGTCGTGGCGTTGAATCGTGGCGTGCTCTTCTGCCCAGACCAGGCCCTCGGGCGAGATCGAGTCGAGATCACCCACCAGGCCCGCCGGGGTGAGCCCGGCCGCCAACGAATGATCGAGGGCGCCGTCGGCGGCGATGACGATCCGGTTCGGTGGGAGCGCGGCCACGATCTCGGGGTCGAGTGGCTCCGCTCCGGTGACCACGATGACTGTTTCGTCCATCTGATTCCTCCGCCGGCATTACCCGGATCAGGTTCTCGGGTCGGTGGTGGCGTCCACCCTCTCAGCCCGCCGCGCCAGCGAGCTCCCCGTTCGTTGCGTACGTGGCTACCACCCTACCCGGATGGGCGCTCGTCGACGGCGCCCGTCTGGCGCAGGAAGGTGAGGCTGTCCCAGACGTCGGTGCGGCGGGCGATCAGGCCGTCGCGAACTTCGAACAGCATGACGCCGGGGATGTCGAGCGGGTGGCCTTCGAAGTTCGCCGTCAGCCGATATCGCACCGAGACGCGGTCGCCCTCCGTGATGATGTCGACGACCTCGTAGTGCAGGGCGGCGAACTGGGCGAGAAATCCGGGGAGCCGTTCGCGGTAGGTGTCGCGGCCGGCGGAACTCGAACCGAGCGTGCTGGTGTGCTCGTTCCGGAAATCGTCGGTGACGAGGCGAACCACGGCATCGACGTCGCCGGCGGAGAGTGCGGTGAGGTATTGCTCGACGGTAGATCGCGCATCCATGGCAGGAACCGTAGCGATCGCGATGGTGTTCGAGCCGTCGATGTGATCCAATTGAATTGATGGACGATCGTCCAGAGCCCGAACCGATCGAGATCGGTCTGACCTCGAACGACACATCCCCTGCGGAGGGGGATCGCTGGAGCCGACGGCGGCCCGAACGGTGGGAGGCCGATGGCAGCGAAGTGATCGTCAGGGGGCCGAGCGATGGTGAGCCTGCACGTCCCGACCCCGAACAACGGCGACGGTTCGCGTTGGCGGCGATCGTCGGCGTGGTCGCCCTGGGGCTGGGTTGGCTGATCGGTCGAACCGGAGGTGGCGGCGATGACTCGACGTCCAGCCTCACGACCCCGGTGACCAGCGAGTCGACGACGGAGTCGTCGGCGCCCGGCGATTCCCTGCCGTCGGCCGCCCCGACCACGGCGCGGCCGCGCCCCACGACGACCACCACGATCCCCCCTGGGCTCGCTCCGCTGGAGTTGTACCTGGTCGACGTCGATCCGCGACTGGAGGGGGTCGAGCTGACATTGATCGGGTTGGAACAGGAGCACGTCCTCGCCGAACTCGACCTCGCTCGCGAAACGGTGATACGACGCGAGATCGATCCCGTCGGTGGGGCTGAGCCCGGCTCGATGATCGTCGGCGACGATTGGGTGGTGTTGGCCAGGGAGGGGATGGCACGAACTTGGTGGTGCACGACGATGGTTCCTCCGAACGAGTCGAGTTGGGCGCATTCGGCGGCGCGCAGGTGGGCACCGAGCAGTTCTGGCGCCCGATGGGTTTCCGACGGTTGGGAGTCGCCGACGCTGTTCGAGCTCGTCGACCTGACCGGACGCCCCGTCGGCGCCGCGATCGAACTGCCGGCCGCCACCTGGCCCTTGGGAAGCGACCCCGCCGGAGGACTGGTCGTCGAGGCGGCCGGCGATGTGTATTCGATCGACGAGTCGTCGGTCGAGTACCTCGGACCGGGCGAGCTGATCGGTATGTCGAGCGAGATCGTCGTCACCAGGGATTGTGACGACCAGCTCCGATGTGGGCTGTCCATCACCGATCGGCGCTCCGGTGACGTGCGCCGATTGGACGTCGACCCCGCGGACGGCGGGATGCTCCAATCGCTGCACGGCTGGTCCGGATCGAGTGCCAAGGCGATCTCACCTGACGGCTCGATGTGTGTGGTGATCGTGGAATCTGGTGAGGGACCGCGCCTGGGGTTGATCGACCTGAGTTCCGGTGAAGTTCGCAGATATCGGCAATGGTGGATTCCTGCCGACTGTCGTCTGGTCGCCGGATGATCGCTTCGCCTTCTTCATCGCAGACTCGGACGAGTCGGGCTCGGGCTGGGGCTGGGGATGGGGCAGCGGAGACCTGTTCGGATATGACCGGACGACCAGAGAGGTGTTCCCGGTGCTGTCGGAGCCGGTGGAGTGGCAGGCGATGGCGGCCCGGCCCGCTCCGGCCTGAACGATCCGGGCCCGGCGATTCGATTCGGGCGCCTGTGATCTGTCGAGCGTCTGTGGTCTGATGGTGGGCGGTGGAGGAACGGCCCGAACCCGAACGCATCGAGATCGAGCTGACGGCGAACGTCGAATCCCCGGCGCGTGCATGGCACCAGTCGGGGCGGGTGCCGGGCCGACCGGGGGAGCCTGACCGACCCGGTGACCCTGACCGACCGGGGGAGCCTGACCGACCCGGTGACCCTGACCGACCGGGTGACCCTGACCGACCGGGTGACCCTGTCGTCGGGTCGGCGGACACGTCGGCGGCCGGTTGGCTCGCGTCCGATCGGGGTCGGCAGGTCGTGACGGCGTCGGTCGTCGGGCTGGTGGCGTTGCTGCTGGGGTGGTCGCTCGGTCGGATCACTGGTTCCGACGAGGTCGCCACGTCAACCGTCACCGCACCCCAATCCACGGCGCCACCGACGACCCTCGTGCTCGTCGGTGAGACGTTGCCCGTGCCGCAGATCACGACGACCGTTCCGAAGCCCCGCCCGTCGACCACGACCAGCACGCTTCCCGCTCCGGTGGTGACGTCGATCGAAATCGACTCGCGACTCGCCGGGGCCGACCTGTCATTGGTCGGCATCACGACCGACAATCGCCTGATCGAACTCGACCTCGCGGCTCAAACCATCCTCGAACGTACGCTTCCGTGGTTCGGCGGGGATCCCAGTGGTTTGATCGTCGGTGACGATTGGCTCGTGGTCGCCAATCAACAGACCGGAAGAAGCCTCGTGGTGAGCGATGACGGTCGGTCGGATCCCGTGGATCTTGGCGATCCGTGGCAACCGCTGTGGATCCCCGGAACCGACCGCTTCTGGCGCGTCCCCGACAACCAGTCGTGGGGACTGCCGATGACCTACGTCGAGGTGGATCTGGCCGGCGAGCCGACCGGCGCCACGATCGAACTGCCCGCCGGTACATGGCCACTCCTGGTCGACCACGACGGTGGACTCGTCGTGGTCGCCGCGGGTAAGAACTACTCCATCAGCGAGTCGTCGGTCGAGCTGATCGGGCCGGGTGAGCTGCTGGGACTGTCGGGCGACGTCAGCGTGACCAGAGATTGTGACGCTCAGCTGCACTGCGGGCTGTCGGTGACCGACCGGCGGACCGGAACGACCAGATCGGTGCAGCCCGATTCGTCATTCGAGAAGTCGCCGATGCTCCAGTCGGCGTACGGATGGGGGGTGAGCCGCAGCAGCATGCTCTCGCCCGACGGCAATATGTGCGTCGTGATCGTTCCGTCGAACGACACGCCGAAAGTCGGGCTGATCGATCTGCGCACCGGCGACTTCGTCGAACTCGCCGGCAACTTCTACACCCCCTCGGTGGCGTGGTCGCCCGACGGTCGCTTCGCGTTCTTCCTCGACGAAGCGACCCTGCGTGCCTACGATCGTGACACGCGGGAGGTGTTCGCCGTGGTCGACGAGCAGCAGATGTGGGTGGTGCTCGCCCAGCGCCCCGGAGGTTCGTGAGCCTGCGCGATGGCCGTCGACATGGCGTTCGATCTCGATCCCGTGGGAGCGAGATCGAACCGACCTCGATCGCTGCCGGTCGGCAGCTCCGCCGGCGATCCCGACCACCCTGGCCGGGCATCCGTCGCTCGAGTCGTCGTGGGTACGGCGTCGACGGGGTCGTCGAAGTCGCCGGTCGTCTCGAGTCAGCTCGACGCGGGTTCGCCGAATCGGTCGCGCAGCGTGGCGTACACGCCCTGGTCCCAGGAGAACTCGACCATGTTGCCATCGGGGTCGCGGACCATGCAGATGTACCCGATCGGCGGCGGCATCATCGTGGCCGGCATCGCCAGGCAACCGGCGGCCTCGGCCCGGGACGCGATCTCGTCGATGGCCTCCCGTGTGGGTAGTTCGACGCCGAGGTGGGCGAACGGGGCCAGCACCTCCTTGGGGGCGTCGGCGAAGGGGTCGCAGCCTTCGAGGAACTGGGCGACCACGAGGATGAACGGGTTGCTGGTGGCGCCGGGCATGCCCAGCCAGGCCCCGAAGCCCATGTCGTCCTGGCGCCTGTCGATCAGCACCATCGGGGTCATCGAGGTGTAGAAGTCGATCGTGGCGTCGATGTCGTCGACCCGCAAGGCCACATGTGTCCATCGGGCTTCGGTCGGATGGATGTCGTATGTCGGTTCCTGCATCACTGGCCTCCGAGGGGTGAACGCTCCGGTCGTGGGTTCTCGGGCGACCCTAGCTCGCGGTCCGATGGTCTGACCAGTGGGCTTGTCGGCTCGGCGCCGGGCCGCTAGCGTGCGCGGGCCGATGGTCCGACCATCGGTCCACGTCCATCCTGCGCCCGGATCATCACCAGATCCTCACTGGATCATGACCGGCGCCGTCGCCAGAAGGGAAGTTCACCTGCCCGATCCAGTCGCCTTCGAACCGGTGGTGCGGCGCACCGTCAGCACCCAGATTCGTGAACAGCTGTTGCAGCGGATCACCACAGGCGAGCTCGCGCCGGGCGAGCGCATCGCTTCCGAGCGCGAGTTGAGCGATCAGTTCCAGGTGGCGCGCACGTCGGTGCGCGAGGCGATCCAGGGGCTGCTCTCGCTGGGAGTCATCGAGCGGCGCGGCAATCGGACCTGCGTCTCCGAGCACCTCCCCGAGGTATCCGTCGAGCGCGGTGACAACCGCAAGACGTTCGTTCGCGAACTGTTCGAGACACGTCGGGTCCTGGAGGGACCGATCTTCGCGTTGGCGACCGAGCGCGCCGACGATGCCGGGCGCGAGGTCGTTCGGTCGCTGATCGCCCGCTTCGACGACGACCTCGAGATCGAGGAGTTCCGGCGGCTCGACCGTGAATTCCACACCACGATCGCGTCGCTGTGCGGCAATCCACTGTTGATCGAGCTGTACGGCAAGGTGCTGGATCAACTGTTCAGATCCCGCCACTTCGATGCGATCCTGAGCGACGAGCAGAATCGTCCGGAGGTGCGCAAACTGGTCGTCGATGCGATTGCCGGCCATCGGGCGATCGTCGATGCGTTCACCTCCGCCAGCGGCCACCAGATGACGACAGCTGTCAGCGCTCATCTCGCCACGGTCGAGCATTCGATCGTCGACGAGCTGCGCTGACGACCTCCGGGCTCGCGATTCGCCGGGTTCGGCTGGCGCCGGCCGACGTGTCACGAGTATCATCGACATGAATGGTCAGATGGTCTGACCATTCATGGTGTGGGTCTGGGTCGGGCCAGGGGGATGCATGACGGGATTCGTCGCAAGTTCGTCGCTTCGTTCGGCGTGGCATCCCGTCGCCGAGAGCGTCGACGTCGCAGACGCGCCGCTGGCGGTCACGTTGCTCGCCGACCGGTACGTGGTGTGGCGAACGGGTGCTGGATCGGTCGTCGTCGCCCCCGATCGGTGCCCGCATCGCGAGGCGCCTCTGTCAGCGGGCACGGTGACCGACGGGCAACTCGTGTGCGCCTATCACGGGTGGTCGTTCGGCGAAGCCGGACGCTGTGTCGGCGTGCCGTCGTCCGGCGTGGGCGCGACGGTGCCACCGAGTGCTCACCTCGGGTGCGTCAATGTCGAGGAGCGCTACGGGCTGGTGTGGGTGTGCCCTGGCGAACCCGTCTCGGAGATCCCGGTGATCGCCCACGAGGACGATCCGGCGTTCCGGCGGATCAACAGCGGCATGCAGCACTGGAGCGTCTGTGCGACCCGCATGGTCGACAACTTCTGCGATATCAGCCACTTTCCGTGGGTGCACACCGGCACGTTCGGTGCAGGGCAGAGCCCGCTCGTGCCGCGCATCGAACTCGGTGAGCTCGACAGCGGCTGGTTCGGCTATTCCTACGAGGTCGATGCCAACAACCCCGACCAGGCGGTGGCGACGACGGGCACCACCGAGGCCGTGGTCCATCGCCACATGAGCACCGGGTTCCAGTTGCCGTTCAACGTGCGCAGCACGATCCGCTACGAGGACGGTCTCGAGCACATCTTGTTGTTGTGCAGTACGCCGGTCGACGACACCCACTCGCTGTTCACGTTCGTCGTCTGGCGCAACGACGACTTCAGCATCGACCCGCAGGACGTGATCACGTTCGATCGGGCGATCGGGGCGGAGGACAAACGGATGCTCGAGCTGGTGCCCGGCACGATGCCCCTGGGCCGCACCGAACTCGTCAACGTGCAGGCCGATCGGGCATCGGTCGAATGGCGCCGCCGGTTCGCGGCGATGATCGGCGCCGGGGACGAGTCGTCATGACGGTGTCCATGGTCGCGGTCCGGCCCGGACTTCCGACCCGGGCCCGATTCGCCGACACGGGGTTCGACAGCTGCGATCAGATCGCCGGCCGAGAGGAGTGGAGATGAGCATCCGGAGGATGAACCACGCCGTGCTCTACGTGCGTGACGCGGCGCGCCAACAACGGTTCTACGAAGAAGTGCTCGGGTTCGAAACCGTGATCGACGGTCCGGGTCCGTTCGTGTTCATGCGCGCGCCGGCATCGCACAACCACCACGACATTGCGTTCTTCTCGATCGGTGATGCCGCAGGCGACTCCGACGCCGGCCGATCCACGGTCGGTCTGTACCACCTGGCCTGGGAGGTCGCGACGCTCGACGAGTTGGCCGAGCTCCGCGACCGCCTGTCATCGGCGGGGGCGCTGGTCGGCGAGTCGGACCACTTCGTCAACAAGAGCCTCTACTGCCGCGATCCCGACGGCATCGAGTTCGAGGTGATGTGGCTCAACCCACCGGAGAACTGGGGCGAGAAGGAGTCCGAGGCAATCGTCGGTCCGCTCGACATCGAGGCCGATCGCCGACGGTACGGCGGCACGAGCAGCGTGTTTCCGGCTGCCTCCGCCGGGCAAGGAATGGACGCATGAATCTCAGTTCGCAGTACTGCCACTTCTTCGACGACGACGAGTTCGCGGAGACCGACCGCCCTGGATTTCGGCGACGCGTGATCACGGGCGATCACCTCCAGCTGTGCTTTTGGAGGATCACAGGTGGCGCAACCGGTTCGTTCCTGCACAAACACGACGACCACGAGCAATTGGGCGTCATCGTGCGTGGGGCGCTCGACTTCCGGATCGGGCACGACGATCCGGCGGAGCGAGTCGTGATCGGCGAGCATCAGGCATACCTCGCACCGCCGGGAGTCTGGCATGGAGACAGCGTGTTCGTCGGTGACGACGAGTTCGGCGAGTGCTGGATCCTCGATGTGTTCGCGCCACCTCGCGACGATCTGAGGAACGGCTGATGCCCGACGCCGACCGCCCCGTCACCGACTGGCGCCTCGCCGTCGACATCGGCGGCACGTTCACCGATGTCGTACTGCTCGACGCTGCCTCCGGTCGTATCGTCGTCGACAAGACGCTCACCACACCCGGGGCACCGCTCGACGGTGTGCGTTCCGGTGTCACCCAGTTGCTGGCGAAGGCCGGTGTGGCGCCACACGAGATCACGGCTCCGATCGTGCATGCGACCACCCTCATCACGAATGCACTGATCGAGAACAAGATCGGTCACAGCGGATTGGTCACCACGAAGGGGTTCGGCGACACCTTGCTGATCCGCGACGAGCATCGCTACGACATGTACGACCTCCAGATCGAGTTCCCGGCTCCTCCGATCCCGCGTGAACTGACGTTCGAGATCGACGAACGGGTCAGCGCGGCCGGCGAAGTGCTGCTCGATCCGACCGACGCGGACCTGGCGGTGCTGGTCGGTCATCTGGCCGAGGCGCGGGTCGAGTCGGTGGCGGTCTGTCTGCTCAACAGCTACGTGAATCGCGTCAACGAACAGAAGATCGCCACGTTCCTGCGCAGGGAGCTCGGTGTGCCGGTGTGCATCTCGGCGGAGATCTCTCCCCAGATCCGTGAGTACCCGCGTATGATCACCACCGCCTGCAATGCGGCCACGATGCCGGTGATCGGTCCGTACCTCGACGAGCTGCAGAAGTGGTTGTCGGCGGAAGGGTTCGGCGGCTCGGTGCTGATGATGTTGTCGAACGGTGGTGTCGTCTCGGCCGACGACGCCGCCCGCGCGCCGATCCGACTGGTCGAGAGCGGGCCGGCTGCTGGCGCCTTGGCGGGCAGCTGGTTCGCCAGGAGGCTCGGCGAGCAACGGCTGCTGTGTTTCGACATGGGTGGTACGACGGCGAAGGCCTGCCTGATCGAACATGGTGAGCCGGAACTCACGAACACCTTCGAGGTCGCCCGCGCGTACCGGTTCAAGAAGGGCTCGGGCTTTCCCGTGTCGGTGCCGTCGGTCGATCTGGTCGAGATCGGCGCAGGCGGGGGCAGCCTCGGTCGTGTCGACCAGTTCGGTCTGCTGAAGGTCGGCCCCGAGTCGTCGGGTGCCGAACCGGGTCCCGCCAGCTATGGCAGAGGTGGCACCGAGCCGGCCGTCACCGACACCGATGTGCTGCTCGGCCTGCTCGACCCGGACGCGTTCCTGGGTGGCGACATGCCGCTCGACGCCTCGTTGGCCGGATCGGCGGTCGCGCGCGTTGCCGACCAGCTCGGTCTTTCGACGATCGACACCGCCGCCGGTATGCACGAGATCGTCAACCAGAACATGGCGGCCGCTGCCCGCATGCACGCTGTCGAGATGGGCGTCGATCTGCGCGGCGTCACCGTGATCGCGTTCGGCGGCGCCGGTCCGGTGCACGCGCTGCGGTGTCGCCGACCTGCTCGAGAGCGATCGACTGATCTTCCCGGTCAACGCCAGCGTGTTGTCGGCGTTCGGCACACTGGTGTCGCCCGTGAGGATCGACCTCGCTCGATCGCTCCCGCGGATGATCGACACGATCGACCCCGCCGAGCGCGACGCCCTGCTCGACGAGTTGCGCACCGAGGGCCGGCGAGTGCTGTCGGCCGCCGGGGTGCCCGACGATGCGGTTCGGTTCCGCTACGGCATCGACGCTCGGTATTCGGGCCAGGGCAACGAGATCACGATCTGGGTCGGCGAGGGTGACGAGTGGCCTGCATCGCCGGCAGACGTGACCGACGCCTTCGACAGCGAGTATCGACGGATCTACGGCCTCACGATTCCCGACGTCAGGGTCGAGGCCGTCACGTGGCGGCTGTCCGCTTCGGCGACCACCACGGTCGTCGAACCGTCCAACCACCTCCTCCCGGCCGAAGGACCTCCCGAACCGCGCGGCCATCGTGCGATGGTGTTCGGCCGTGGCGTGCCGGCCGTCGACGTCCCCGTGTACCGACGAGCGGATCTCGGCGCCGGTGCGCACTTCGACGGCCCGGCGGTGGTCGAGGAGCGCGAAACCACGTCGGTGATCCGGCCCGGTTGGTCGGTCGACGTGGCGACCGACGGCAGTCTGATCGCCACCCGCGGCACCCCGAAAGGACCATCATGACGATTGCCGAAGACATCGACACCCGGTCGTTCGATCCGGTCGAACTCGAGATCCTCTGGCAATCACTGATCGCGACCGTCAACGAGCAGGCCCGGGCACTGCAGCGCGCAGCCTTCTCACCGATCGTGCGCGAGGCGGGCGACCTCGCCAATGCCGTGTTCGACCGACGAGGCCGTATGGTCGCCCAAGCCGTTACGGGCACGCCTGGCCACATCAACTCGCTGGCGATCGGCGCCGCCAACATGCTCGACGAGTACCCGCTCGACACGATCGAGCCGGGCGATGTACTGATCACGAACGACCCGTACAAGACGGCCGGCCAGTTGCTCGACGTCACCGTGCTGGTGCCTGCTTGGCGCGATGACAAGCTGATCGCCTTCTTCGGTTCGACCATCCATCACACCGACGTCGGCGGCTACGGCATCGGGGCCGGAGGCCGCGACGTGTTCGAGGAGGGTCTCTGGATCCCGATCTGCAAACTGATGAAGCGCGGCGAGCGCAACGATGACGTCTGGAAGTTCATCCTCTCCAACGTGCGTCAGCCCGATCACATGGCAGGCGACCTGCACGCCCAGCTGGCGTCCGGGGAGGTTGGCGCCAAGCGGTTGGCAACGCTGTGCGACACGTTCGACCTCGACGACATCGAGGGGCTCGCCGACGAGATCATCGATCGCTCGGAGGCCGCGACCCGCGACAGCATCCGGGCGCTTCCAGCGGGCTCGTACGTCGCGTCGGCCGTGCTCGATCTCGCTGACGGCAGCCTGATCGACATCGTGTGCTCGGTCGACGTCGATCCGGAGGCGGGCGAGATCACGGTCGACTACGAGGGCACTTCGCCGGCCAGCCCGTGGGGCATCAACGTCGTCAAGAACTACACCCACGCGTACACCACGTTCACGGTCCGTTCGGTGCTGAATCCCGACATCCCCAACAACCACGGCAGCCTCGGTCCGATCAAGGTCCTCGCGCCGGAGGGCTCGATCGTCAACGCGATACCTCCGCAGCCCGGCACCGCCCGCCACGTGGTCGGCATGTTCCTGCCGAACGCCCTGCTCAAAGCGCTCGCTCAGATACGCCCCGACGACGCCATGGCGGAAGGCTCCGGTGCGGTGTGGACGATGCAGGTCAACGGCAACCACGACAACGGCTCGCCGTTCATCACGGCGATGTTCACGTATGCCGGAGGCGTCGGGGCGCGAGCGACCAAGCCCGGTCTCGATGCCTGCTCGTACCCGACCGGTGTGTCGGCAGTGCCGATCGAGGTCGTCGAGGCATCGGCGCCGATTCGGTTTCACGAGAAGTCGTTGCGGCGCGGGTCGGGTGGTTCGGGCCGCCAGACGGGTGGACTCGGGCAGGTCGTCGAGTTCTCCGTCGCAACCAGCAAGCCCTGGCAGCTGAACGCCGTCACCAGCCGTCTGGCCGAGCCTCCACAAGGGGTGTTCGGTGGCGAGCCGGGTGGGGCCGGCAGCTTCAAGGTCAACGGGGAGTCGGTCGTCACGCAGGCGCGTCTCACGCTCGCTCCCGGCGACGTGGTCCGACTCGAGCTGCCGGGCGGCGGCGGCTACGGAGTGGCCGAGTGACGAGATGAGCAGCTGGCCCGACGCCGTGACGTTCGCTCGCTCGTGGGCGCATTCGGTGTCGGCGCGCGCCGACGAGCCGTTCCTGGCCTTCGAAGCGCCCGACGCCACGGTCACCGAGTGGACCTACGGTGAGTTCGATGTGGTCGTGGCCCGCATGGCGACCGAGCTCGCCAGCCATGGCGTCGGTCCGGGTGCATCGGTGCACCTGGCGCTCACGAACTGCCCGACATTCGTCGCCGTCTGGATCGCTGCCAATCGGCTCGGGGCCTGGATCGTGCCGAGCGACCCGATGGGGCGCGCGCCCGAGCTGGCCGATCACATCGAGCGCACGGCGCCGGTGGTGGGGTTCTGTTCCAGAGAGCGCATCGACGACTACGAACCCGCCGCCGGGGACATCGCTCTGTTCCGTGTCGACGAGACCGACGCCGATTTCGACTGGCTGCCCGTCGAAGCGTTCGCCGACTGGCCCGAGCCGGCACTGACCGATCGGGCCGCCGTGATGTTCACCAGCGGCACGACCGGGCGCCCGAAGGGGGTCGAGATCACCCAGGCCAACTATGCCTTCGCCGGCAAGACGATGGCCGAGGCGGCCGCGCTCACGCCCGACGATCGCCAGCTCGTGGTGTTGCCACTGTTCCACGCCAACGCTCAGTACTACTCGTTCGCCTCGGCGATCTGGGCCGGCGCCTCGGTGGCGTTGATGCACACGTTCTCGGCGAGCGGTTTCCTGCCGCAGGCCGCCCGTCACCGGGCAACCTGCGCGAGCTTGTTCGCCGCCCCGCTGCGGATGATCCTCGCCCGTGGTGGCCCCGTCGACGGTCTCGCCCTCCGGCACTGCTGGTTCGCCCAGAACGTCACACCCGACCAGTACGCCACCGTGAGCGACTGGTTCGGCTGTCGGCCGCGCCAGTTGTACGGGATGACCGAGACGATCCCGGCCGTGCTCACCGACGCCGCCGATCGACCCGACTGCGGTTCGATGGGGTACGTGACGGGCGGGTGTGAGGTCGATGTCCACGATGGCGACGGCGGTCGGGTCGCGGTCGACGAGGTCGGGGAGATCGTCGTTCGCGGCGATCGTGGTATCACGTTGTTCGCCGGATACCTCGACGACCCGATCACGACCGACGCCAACTTCCGCGGCGAGTGGTTCCTCACCGGCGATCGTGCCCGCCGCGACGCCGACGGTCGGTTCTTCTTCGATGGGCGCCGCTCGGACGTTCTCAAGGTGGCCGGCGAGAACGTGTCGACGGTCGAGGTCGAAGCGGTCGTCACCGCCCATCCAGCGGTGTTGGAGGCGTCGGTGGTCGGCGCTCCCGATGCGGTTCGCGACGAGGTGCCGGTTGCGTTCGTCGTGCCGATCGACGCGTCCGACCCTCCGTCCACCGACGAGCTGACCGCCTGGTGTAGCGAGCGGCTGGGCAAGGCCAAGGTGCCGCGTGAGTTCACCATCCTCGACGAATTGCCGCGCACCAGCGTCGGGAAGATCCGCAAGTTCCTGTTGAAGGAGGCTGTCCGATGAGCCAGATGCCGACCGGCGTGTCCCGCGAACTGCTCGAGTCGCTCGACGAGTCGATCACCGACGTCGCCACCGCCGCGACCTTGCCGGCCGAGCTGTACACCTCCGAGGAGGTGCTGGCCTTCGAGAAGGAAGCGCTGTTCATGCGCGAGTGGGTGTGCGTCGGCCGTGCCGAGAGGATTCCGAACCCGGGCGATTGGTTCACGGTCACGATCACGGACGAGCCCTTGATCGTGGTGCGCGACAAAGACGGCGACGTCCGCTGTGTCTCTGCGGTCTGCCAGCACCGGGCGATGCAGGTCTGCGAGGGCCAGGGCAACGACACCACGTTCAAGTGCCCGTATCACCATTGGATCTATGGGCTCGACGGCCGCTTGCTCGGCGCCCCGGCGATGGAACGCACACAGGAGTTCGACAAGGGCGACTGGGGGCTGCCGGCGCTGCAGGTCGAGCAGTGGATGGGATTCGTGTTCGTCAATTTCGATCCCGACGCCGCGCCGCTGGCTCCCACGCTCGAGCGCTACACGCCGTACCTCGCCAACTACCACCTCGAAGATGCCGTGTGCCCTGGCACGTTCACGCTCCACGACATGCCGTGGAACTGGAAGGTGATGTTCGAGAACTTCAACGACGGCTATCACGCCAACCGCTTGCATCAATACGTGCAGGACTTCTGCCCGTCGAGCATGTCGGCGTTCCCGGAACCGTGGAACGACGAATCGAACGTGATCTTCCGCACATCGGGCTACACCCACATCGACGGCGGATTCAACGCCACCCATCGCGTGATCATGCCCGTGTTCCCCGATCTCACCGACGAAGAGCGCACTCGCTCGACGTTCGCCCTGATGCCGCCGACGCTGTGCTTCGGTACCGCGCCCGATCAGTGCTTCTTCTTCCTGGTCCGACCGAAGAGCGCCCAGACGATCGATGTCGAGATCGGTTACATCTTCCACCCGTCCGCTCTCGACGACCCGTTGTTCGACGAGAAGGTGGCCCTGTCCGACGCCGGTGTGCAGGTGTTCGTGCGCCAGGACCAAGATGCCACCACCAAGGTGCAACATGGTCTGAACTCGCGGTTCGCGCCCAGGGGTCGGTACTCGTGGCAAGAAGAGAGCCATGTCCAGTTCAACCGTTGGCTCGTCCAGCGTTACCGCTCTGCGTCACAGGGCAACTAGAACAATGATTTCAACAGTCGTCGCCGCAGCTGAACGGCGATCAGGGGGTTCTCGAATGAGAACGACCGTCAACATCATCAGCACACCGATGGGGGGAACCAACATGTCCAGAACGTCCAGGAAATTGTGCGCCTTGCTCGTGCCGCTCGCGCTCGTCGCCGCAGCTTGCGGTGGCGACGACGATTCGACGAGTACTCCGGAAGCCACCAGTGCTCCGGAGGCGACGAGTGCGCCGGAGACGACGATGGCGCCCGAGACGACGATGGCTCCGGAAGAGACCACGGCTCCAGAAGAGACGATGGCACCGGAGACCACAGCGGCGGTCGAGACCAATGACGTCATCGAGACGTTCGACGCCGACGGCGACGGCACCGTTACGATCGGCGTTGCCGCCGCCGGCCCGCGAGATGACAACGGCTACTACCAGTCGCTGGTCGACTTCGCCGAGACGTTCTCGGCCGAGAACGGGTTCGCCCCGCCGATCGTCAGCGACAACATCGGGGCTGCCGAGGCCGCGCAGGCGATGTCCGACCTTGCTTCCCAGGGCGTCGACATCATCTTCGTCGGGGCCAGCGAGATCGCCGAGCCGCTCCCGGATCTGACCGAGCAGTACTCCGACATCTTCTGGTACTGCAACTGTGGCGCCGGATTCCAGGAACTGCCCGGCTTGGCGCAGGCAACCGATTGGGGCGCAGCCATCCACTACACCGCCGGCGTGGCCATGGGTGCCACGCTCCAGGAGCAGGGAGGCAGCCAGGCCGTGTTCATCGGTTGCTGCGACCTCAACTTCGAGCGGGAGGCATACGACGCGACCGTGTTCGGTATGCAGTCGGTCGATCCGTCGTTCACGATGGAGTACGTCGGCTCCGGCGACTTCCAGTTCGACTTCGACAATGCAGGCAATGCCACCGCCGCGCTCGACGAATGCGATCGCCAACGGTGCCACGCTCGCGTACGCCTATCTCGGCGGTGCGCTCGATCCTGTCGGACAGCTGGCGACCGATGAGGACATCGCAGTGTTCGCCGCCGGTCCGGCTGACATCTGCAGTCGTGACGATGGAATCGCCTGGAGCGGCAGCATCGTGTTCGACGGTGGTCGATATGCCGCAGAAGCGCTTCGTCTGATCATCGATGGCCAGCTCACCGAGGGCGCCACCTATCAGTTCCCGACCGAGCAGGGTCTGAACGGCGCCGAACTGTGCGATGCGTCGCCCGAGGCCCAGGCGCTCGTGGACGACTCGTTCGCCCTGCTCGGTTCCTTCGACGAAGAGCTGATGGGCCAGCTCGGCACCATCTCGGGTGAGGCATACGCCGGAGGGTGAGCATCACTTCTGACAGATCGACCGGGGTGGGCGCCGCGGCGCCCACCCCGGCGGTCGAGCTGACCGGCATCACGAAACGGTTCGGCGCCGTCACAGCGTGTGACGCTGTCGACCTGGTCCTTCACCGAGGGCGGGTTCACGGCATCCTGGGCGAGAACGGTGCCGGCAAGTCGACGTTGATGAAGATCCTGATCGGGCTCGTGCTGCCCGATGCCGGGGTCATCAAGATCGACGGGGCCCCGTGCACGATCCACGACCCGATCGATGCGGCGCGACTCGGGATCGGCATGGTGCATCAGCATTTCAGTCTGATCGACGCGCTCTCGGTCTGGGAGAACGTGGCGCTCGGCGACACGGGCCGGCTCGACCCGCGCGCCGTGCGCGGCCGGATCGGTGAGATCAGCGACCAGTACGGCCTGGCGATCGAGCCCGATGCCCGAGTGGGTGACCTCACCGCCGGGCTGCGACAGCGGGTCGAGATCATCAAGTGCCTGCGCCGCGATCCGTCGATCGTCGTGTTCGACGAGCCGACGTCGGTGCTGACCCCGGACGAGTCGGTGCAGCTGTTCGAGTCGCTGCGCCATGTGGTCGCCGCGGAGAATCGCGCGGTCGTGGTCGTCAGCCACAAGCTCGACGAGGTGCTCCACAGCACCGATGAGGTCACGATCATGCGTCAGGGGCGGGTCGTCGACCGCAGGCCAACGGCTGACACCGATGCCCCAACCCTGGCCTCTGCCATGGTGGGTCGCGCGGTGTCGCTGCGCACCGAACGTGCCGCGCTGGGCGTGATCTACGTCGACGGCGTGGCCGATGACGACACCGCCGAGCACGAGGTCGACGCGTCGGTGGCCCCCGCACTCTCGATCCGCGGTGCCACGATCGTCGGACCCGGTGGCGTCAAGCTGCTCGACGACCTCGATCTCGACGTGCGGCCGGGCGAGATCGTCGGGGTCGCCGGCGTGGAGGGCAACGGTCAACGGGCGCTCGGCGATCTGCTCTCCAGTCTGGTACGGCTCGATGCTGGTGTCGTGATCTCGGGCGGTCAGCAGGTGGTCACGGGTCGGCCGGGCGCCATGAGCCGAGCCGGGATCGCGGTGATCCCCGAAGATCGCCACGACTCGGGTTGCGTGCTCGACATGACGGTGGCCGAGAACCTCGTGCTCGTGAACCAACGCCGTGTCGCACGCCGTGGCGTCATCGATCAGCACGCGCTGCGTGAGTTCGCGGTCCGGATGATCTCCGATTTCGGGATCCAGTGCTCGGGCCCCGACGCTCCGATGTGGTCGCTGTCGGGCGGTAACCAACAGCGGGTCGTCCTGGCCCGTGAGCTGTCGGATCGCCCCGCGGTGCTGGTCGCCGCACAACCCACGCGCGGGCTCGACGTCGGTGCGATCGAGTACATGACCGAGCGGCTGCGATCGGCCGCCGCCGATGGTGTCGGCGTGCTCTTGATCTCGAGCGAGCTCGAAGAGATCCTCGATGTCGCGACGCGGGTGGTCGTGATGCACCAGGGGCGGATCGTCGGCGAGATGGCTCATCACGAACTCGACATCGAGCGGCTCGGTCTGCTGATGGGCGGTGCCGCAGCATGACGGACACGATCGAAGCGCCGGCGCCGACAGCACCGGTCAACGCGTCCTCGGCGCGCGGCGCGCGGGTCGCCGAATGGATCACGCTGTACGCCTTGAGCGTGCTCGTCGCCCTGGTGCTGTCTGCGGTGTTGGTGGAAGCGACGGGCGGGGCGTGGCGGCCCGTGCTGTCGGCATTGATCGACGGCAGCGTGCGCGCTCCGGGCCGATGGGGCGAGACGCTCGGCACGGCGGGGCCGTTGTTGCTGGTCGCCCTCGGTACGGTCATCTCCGCCAAGGCGGGTTTGGTCAATATCGGGCAGGAAGGCCAGTTGCTGATCGGCTCCGCGATGGCGACCTACCTCGGTTTCCTCGTCGGCGCTTCGGGGACGCTCAACGTGATCGTCCTGCTGCTGGCAGGCGCCCTCGGCGGCGCCATCTGGGCCGGCATCGCAGGAGTACTGAAGTACTGGCGAGGCGTTCCGGAGGTGCTGTCGACGCTGTTGCTGGTCACGATCGCTGGGCAGGCGGTCGCGTTCGGGCTGCGGTACGAGTGGTTGTTGCTCGCGCCGGAGGCGAGTCGGGGCAACCGCAACCAGGTCAGCGAGCAGATCCCCGAAGGCAGCCGCATGACGCGCGTGACCGTCGCCGGCAACGAGTTCCCGGTCTCTGTTTTCGTCGCCGTCACCCTGGCCGTGTTGCTCGCATGGGCCCTCGCCCACACCGTCTGGGGATTTCGGTTGCGGATGCTCGGCCGCAACCCGCGCGCCGCCCAACGGGCCGGGGTGTCACAAACCAGGTACGGCAGCATGGCGCTGTTGTTGAGCGGCGCGTTCGCCGGGTTCGCTGGGGCGGCGATGTTGGCAGGCGGTGGTTTCGCGTTCGGCAACTATCGGCTCGTTCCCGGCTTTTCTGCCAATATCGGCTGGACCGGCCTCCTCGTCGCACTGGTCGCTCGCGAGCGGGCGCTCGTGGCGATCCCGGTCGCATTCGTGTTCGCGGCGCTGATCACCGGGTCGGGTTTCGTGGGCAGCACGGGCGTCGAGGGGCGTATCACCGATGTCATCCAGGGACTGTTGGTGCTCGCCCTGCTGATCCCGCCTGCCGTCATCTTCATCCGCGACCGGCGCCGTGCCCGTGCCGCGACGACTGCGAGGACATAGCCGTGTTCGATCTGTTCCATGCGATCTGGGAGATCTTCACCGCCGACTCGACCTACATCAACGGTGCCCTGTTCGCCGGCCTGCTGGTCTTCGCGGCAACGGGGGAGTGGGTTGCCGAGCGGGCGGGGACGCTCAACATCTCGATCGAGGGCATGCTGCTGGCCGGGGCGTTCACGAGTGCCGTCGCCTACGACCGGACGTCTTCGGTCGTGCTCGGTCTTCTGGCTGGTGTGGTGGGCGGCATGATGGTCGCCGGCGTGCAGGCGGAGATGAGCCATCGGTTGGCGGCCGATCAGTTCGTGGTCGGCCTCACCCTCAACATCCTCGTGTTCGGTCTGACGGGCTTTCTCGACAGGGAGTTGGCGCCCTCCACGAAGATCGCCCCGACGTTCGAGGTGCCGTTGCTCAGTGATCTTCCCCTGATCGGCCAGGCGCTGTTCGGCCAGCCGTGGCCGTTCTATCTGCTCTACCCGCTGATTCCGATCTCGTGGTGGCTCGTCTATCGCACCCGCTGGGGCCTCGAGGTGCGCGCCGTCGGGGAGGCGCCGCAGCCCGCCGACGTCTCGGGAATCAAGGTCAACCTGCGGCGGCGCCAATCGATCTACTACGCAGGGATCACCAGCGGCCTGGGCGGGGCCTTCCTGATCTTTGTCCAGATCGGGCAGTTCGAGGACTCGATCGTCGGCGGTCGTGGCTTCATCGCGATCGCCGCGGTGATCTTCGGTGGATGGACCTTGTGGGGCACGGTCGGCGGATGCGTCGTATTCGCCGGTGCGCTGTCGTTCCGCCTGTCGGTGCAAGGCCTCGGCTACCAGCTCAACTCCGAGATGTTGCAGTCGCTGCCGTTCGTGGTCACGCTGGTCGGCATGGCGATCTTCGCCCATCGTGTACGTCCGCCCGGGGCGCTCGCCCGCCCGTTCGTGCGAGGTCTCACGTGAGCTTCGATCTACGTCCGCTCGGCCGCACCGGCATCCACGTCAGCCGGTTCGGGTTGGGGGCGATGGTGTTGGGTGCCTGGGGCAATCGGGATCGGACGGCGTGCCTCCGGATCATCCACAGGGCGCTCGACGGGGGCATCAACTTGATCGACACCGCCGACATGTACGCCGACGGTGAGAACGAGCAGATCGTCGGCGAGGCGATCGCCGGGCGCCGCGACGAGGTCGTGCTGTGCACCAAGTTCCACTATGCCGTCGGCGATCACGACGACCCGAACAGGCGTGGCAACTCACGTCGATGGATCCGCCAGGCGGTCGACGACAGTCTGCGCCGGCTTCGCACCGATCACATCGACGTGTACCAGGTGCACCGCCCGGACCCCACGACAGATATCGCCGAGACGGTCGCCGCGCTCGACGACCTGATCACCACCGGCAAGATCTTGGCGTGGGGTACATCGACGTTCCCGGCCGAGGAGATCGTGTTGGCGCACTGGGCGGCCGAGCGGCGCGGCCAGGTCGGCCCTCACACCGAGCAGCCGCCGTACTCGATCCTGGCGCGCGGCATCGAGCGTGACGTCTTGCCGATCGCCGCACGGTTCGGGATGGGCGTACTGGTCTGGAGCCCACTCAGTGGGGGTTGGCTGACCGGCAAGTACTCGCGCTCGTCGCCTCCACCGGCGGATAGCCGAGCGGCGACCGATCCGGATCACTTCGACGGTGGTAACGAGGCGAAGTTCGACGCCGTCGAGCAGCTGGCGGCGATCGCCGCCGAGGCGGGCATCAGCTTGACCCATATGGCGCTGGCGTGGTGCGTCGAGCATCCGGCGGTCACCACTGCCCTGATCGGCCCCAAGACCGGGGATCAACTCGACGACCTGCTCGCAGCGGCCGAGTTGAGGCTCGATGCCGACACGCTCGACGCGATCGACGCCGTGGTGCCACCGGGTGTCGACATCAACCCCGACGACGCCGGATGGACACCCCCCGGCCTCGCCGCCGATCGCCGTAGGAGGGCGCGATGAAAGCGATGTTGTACCGCGAGTTCGGCGGTACCGACGTGCTGAGGTACGAGGATGTTCCCGACCCTGAACCGGGCCCGGTGGATGTCGTCATCGACGTCGCCGCGACGGCACTCAACCGGCTCGATGTGGTGCAGCGCAACGGCTGGTTCAACATGCCGGGGTTCCAGCTCCCGCACATCGCCGGCATGGATGTCGCCGGGGTCGTGTCGGCGGTCGGCGACGAGGTCACCGGCGTTTCGATCGGTGACCGAGTGGTGGTCGATCCTTCGATGTCCGGTGTCGACGATCGTTCGAAGCTGGGTGGGATGGGCGATCTGTTCGGCGAGCTCGGAATCATCGGCGCCACCGTCGATGGTGGCTACGCCGAGCAGTGTCTCGTGCCGGCGTCGCACGTCTACCACGTACCCGATCACATCTCGTTCGAGCAGGCAGCGCCGTTCGCCACTTGCTACGTCACCGCTGCCCATGCGCTGTTCGAGGTCGGCAGGTTGCGGGCCGGCGAGACCGTGATGATCCACGCCGCAGGCGCCGGTCTGTCGACGGCGGCGATCCAGCTCGCCAAACACGCCGGCGCGACGGTGTTGGCCACGGCAGGCACCGATCAGAAGTGCGAGCGGGCGTCGACGCTCGGCGCAGACCACGTGTTGAACAACCGCAGCGGCGACGTCACGGGATGGGCCCGCGAGGTGACCCAGGGCGCCGGGGTCGACATGGTGCTCGACCACGTCGGAACAGCGCTGTTCGGGCAATCGCTGTTCGCGATCGGCCTGCACGGTCGGCTGGTCAACTGTGGGAACGCGTCCGGTGACGAAGCGACCATCCCGTCGCTCGGCTATCTGTTCCACTCCGGCATCTCGATCCTCGGCTCCGATCCCTACCGACCCGACGAGTTCGGACCCGTCTGGGACAACTTCTGTGCCGGGCACTACGACGTCGTGATCGACTCGATATTCCCACTCGAAGCGGCCGCCGAGGCCCAGGACAAGATGACCACCAACGATTTCTTCGGCAAGATCCTCCTGCAGCCATGACCGCGTTGTCTCGGACACAGCGCGGTCGACAGCCATTGCGCTGCACCGCGCAGGCGATGACCGTGTCGTGTCGGACACGCGCGGTTGGTGAGCGACGATGTTCGAATCGCGCGATGCTCCGTACCCCCAGCTCAAGAAGACGCACACGATGGCTCATGTCGGTCGGCCGTTCACCGATTTCAAGCCGCCGCCTGCTGCTCCGGTGTGGGCGGCGATCGAGGGGCTCGCCCGCTACCACGTGCTCGTCGCCGCCCTCGAACTCGATGTGTTCGACACGTTGCAGCGGATCGGGCCTTCGACGCTCGAGCAGGTCAATGCCGAGATCCACGCGTCTCCCGAGCACCTGCGTACCTTGCTCGATTCGATCGTCGTGCTCGAACTGCTCGAACAGGTCAACGGTGTCTACGATCTGAACGATGCCGCCAGGCGCTACCTGGTGAGTGACGGCCCGGCCACCATGGCCGACCTGATCCCCGTCGCACCCGGCCCGCACGACAACTGGAGCCGTCTGGCCGACACGGTGCGCAACGGTCGTCCCTCGACCCCGATCGAGGACGACCCGGCGGCGTTCTACGTTCCGCTCGTCGAGGGCACGTTCACCACCATGTACCGGTGTGCGATGCGGGCCGATCTGAAGCTCCGCTACTCGGCTCTGACGGCACCGCGCGTGCTCGACCTCGGCGCCGGCGGCGCCCCGTGGGCGATCGCGATCCTGCACGGCAACCCCACGGCCACCGCGGTCGTCAACGACCTCCCCGGGGTACTGGCCGTTGCACAACGAAAGGTGTCCGAGCACGGCGTCGCCGACCGTGTCCGGCTCTTGCCGGGCGACTTCCACACCGTCGATCTCGAGCCCGAGGCGTACGACATCGTCGTGCTCGGCCACATCTGCCGCACCGAAGGCGCCGACGGTGCACGGCACCTGATCCAGCGGGCGTTCACCGCTCTGCGACCCGAGGGCACGTTGATCCTCGCTGACTACTTCTGCGACGTCGACCGTAAGCTCAACCCGCACGCCGTGCTGATGGGCGCCACCATGATGGCCAGCACGGTCAACGGCAACGGGTTCACCGGGCGGCAGTACTCGGAGTGGATCAGGGCGGCCGGGTTCGAGGCGATCCGCCTGATCGAACCGATCGGTTTCCAACAGCAATACGTCGCCGGCAAACCGCGACGACCCGTCACACGCACGACTTCGGGAGAGTGATGCAGCACATCGACACGATCATCCACGGCTGGCAGGTCGTGACCATGAACGAGACCCGTGACATCATCCGCGATGGGGCGGTGGCGATCGACGAAGGTCGGATCGTCGCCGTCGACAAGGCGAGCGTGATCGGTGCCGCCTACGAGGCCGATCGCGTGATCGGTGGTGACCGATTCGTGGTCACGCCCGGCCTGGTCAACAGCCACATCCACATCACCGGCGAACCGTTGACGCGCGGCTACGTGCCAGACGACACACCGTTCGTCGAAAACGTCTTCATGTGGCTGTGCCCCCTGTATGCGGTCTACACCGCGGAGGAGGAGCGATTGTCGGCCCAGATGGCGGCCATCGAGATGCTCAAGTCGGGTACCACCTCGTTTCTCGAGGCCGGCACGATCCGCTTCCTCGACGAGGTGGTCGACGGCCTGGGCGAGGTCGGCATCCGTGGCCGAGTCGGCCGCTGGGTGTGGGATCTGCCTCCCGAGCCGGCGGTGTACCAGCAGCGCACCGATGAGGCAATCGCCCACCTGGAACGCCAACTCGACGCGTATCCGGCCGGCGCCGACGATCGTGTCGGCGCCTGGCCGATCCTCGTCGGACACACCACCTGCTCGGATCCGCTGTGGTCGGCCGCCCGCCGACTGGCGACCGACCGGGGCACCGGGTTGAGCTTCCACATGTCCCCGGCGATGCTCGACCCGGAGGGTTTCATCGCGGAATTCGGGCACCGCCCGATGGTGCACCTCGCCGAGTTGGGCGTACTCGGCCCCGACGTCGTGATGACGCACTGTGTGCAGGTCGACGACCGTGAGGTGGCGATCATCGCCGAGACGGGTGCCCAGGTGGCCCATTGTCCGACGACGGCGCTGAAGGTCAGCTACGGGATCACACAGGTCGGCAAGATGCCGGAGATGGCGATGGCGGGTATCAACATCGCGATCGGCACCGACGGCAACAACGCGTCCAACTATTCGGATCTGATGCGGGCGACCTATCTCGTCGCAGGTCTGTTCAAGGATGCTCGTCAGGATCCACAGATGTTCCCGGCCGAGAAGGCGTTCGAGATGGCGACGCTGGGCGGCGCTCAGGCGATGCAGCTCTCCGATCACATCGGCTCGCTCGAGGTCGGCAAGCACGCCGACATCGTGTTGCACGACACCGAGCGTCCCGAGTGGCGACCGCTGCTCAATGTCATGAACCAGCTCGTGTGGTCGGCCGACGGTCGTGGCGTGCACACCGTGCTGGTCGGCGGCGAGGTGGTGGTCGAGGACGGCCGCATGACCACCGTCGACGAGTTCGAGCTGTATGCCAGGGCCCAGATCGCCGGCGAGGCGATCACCACCCGTTCCGGCCTGCCCGACAAGGCCAAGTTCCCGATGCGTTGAGTGGCGGGCGGTGCCGCTTTCGATCAGCGCGTTGGGACCGTGCGATCGACTATTCGATCGTCCAGCCGTCGGGGAGCTCGGCGTCGCCGACGAGCTCGTGGGTCTCCGGGTCCTGTTCGATGCCCTCCAGGTGCTGCCACAGCATCAGCTGGTTGCCCCAGGGGTCGAGGAACGAGGCATTGGCGCCACCGAACTCGGTCCAGAAGTGTTTGGTCCACAGGATCTTGCCGCCCAGCCGTTCCGCTGCCTCGAGGATGCGGTCGAACGAGTCGTCTTCGCTGATCAGGATCCACGCCCGTGCTGCCCGACCACCCGGACTGAGGTGTGTCGGCTCGGGTGGAGCCGGGTCCGGGTGCGGGCGCACGTTGGCGGCCAGAGCGATACCCATGTGAAGGTTGCCGGTCGGGCCCTGAGTGCCATCGTCGAGCTTGAAGTTCTGACCCGGGACGATGCGGTGGAACACGCCGGGGATCCGTTCCTCGACCTCCCAACCGAAGACCTCGGAGTAGAACGCGTTGGCGGCATCGACATCGTCGACCGGGAAGTCGACGAAGACCAGGATGTTCGGGTACGTCATGCCGACAGAGTAGATCGTCAACCCGAACCCGGGGCGGGTCGGGGGAGCGAGGTGGAAGCTCACGGAATCTGGCTCGGCAGGTCATGAAATGTCCTTTGTGCCCTTGTCGAACCTGGTCGGACCGTGGTTTGCTCGGCAGTGAGAAAGGGAGGCCGACATGACCGGTTCCGCCGCTGTGCCAATGCCCGGATCGTTGCCCTTCTCCGATCCAGGCTCGACGCGTGCACTCCTCTCGGAGTGGATGCGATGGAACGACGTCGCACTCACGCCGTTGCGACAGCACACCGCGTTGCGTGTGGAGGTCCTGGTGATGCCTCACGGATCGACGCAGGTTCCCGAAGACATCTCGGACGAGCCCTCAGTGGGTTGAACCGCCGGTCCGAGGAGCATCTCGGCGTCGCACGGATGCTCAGCCTCCGTACGGCCGGGTGATGATCTCGAGCAGATGGTCGTCGTTGCTGGCGAAGTAGACGCCGCGGCCACCGTCGCGGTGGTTGATCCGACCGTCTTCGCTCCGACCCGGGTCGGCCCAGTACCGGATGCCTCGCTCGCGTAGTCGGTCGAAGATCTCGTCGAACTCCGCCTCGTCGACCAGGAATGCGTAGTGCAGCGAGGTGAGCGGACCCGCACCCCGGTCGTACGTGTCGAAGTCGAGATCGACCCCGTTCGACGTGGTCAGCTGCCAGAAGTGCCCGAATCGGGTCGGCGCGGCCATCCCGAACAGGTCGGCGAACCAGCGGGCCGACGCCTCGCCGTCTCGGGCCGGAACGATCGTGTGATCGAGTTCGATCCCCATCGCCCGATTCTGCCCGATGTCACGCCTCGTCGCGTCTATCGTGCGGCGATGACACGAGCACGGCGATTGTCGGCAGGAACGCTCGGCCATCGACGTGCAGGCGTTCTCGATGGCGAACGATGTCTCGAACAGCCTCGGATTCCCCGAGACGGTCACCAGTCCGGTCGGGTTCTACGCCGATGGAACCGTGGTCGCGATGGTGCTCCCGGTGGAAGGCGCCGGCACCGCACAGGCGTGGGCGTTCCCACCCACCGGCGACCCGATGCTGATCGCGAACGGGATCACTGCTGCGGCCACACGAACGATCCACGCCGCGAGCTGGACCGAACCGCCCCTCGACCTCGAGGCCAGAGCGGTCGGTTGATGACCGTGTACTCGCACCGGTCGGTGCGTCGAGAACGGAGGGATCGAGAGGAGCTGGGCCATTGCGTGGGCCTGCCCCGGTTCTCCCGGAGACACTCGGACTGCTTACTGTCGAGGTGACGCCTCCCCAGCGTGAGGCGAACGGCGTGAGGCGAACGGAGCGAGGCGAACGGAGCGACGTGCGGCGTGACGTGAACGGAGGGACGACAGATGAACGGTGACGAAGCGATGCGGGCCCACTCGGCAGCGTTGCCCGTACCCGAGTTCGACGATCCCGCTTTCACGCGTCTCGGCAAGCCACTGTCGGAATGCAGGGTTGCGATCGTCACCTCCGCCGCGCTGCACCGCCCCCACGACCCGCCCTTCACCCAGGGCGACACGAGCTACCGGGCGCTCGACCGCGGCGACCGCAACCTGATCCTCGGGCACTGGAGCCCCAACTTCGACCACACCGGCTTCCAGATCGATCTCAACGTCGTGTACCCGATCGACCGGCTCGAGGAACTCGCCACCGAGGGCGTCATCGGTGACGTCGCACCGCGCCACTTCGCATTCGCGGGCAACCAACCCGACACGGTGTCCGAGCTGCGACTCGACACCGGGCCGGCATGTGCGGCCGAGCTGCTCGCCGACGCCGTCGACGTGGTGCTGCTGACCCCAGTTTGACCGCTGTGCACGCGTACCGTGAGTACGCTCGCCCACGTTTTCGAGGCCGCAGGGCTGGTCACCGTCGTGTTCGCCTCGATGATCGAAGTCGTCGAACGGATGAGTCCGCCGCGGGCCCTGTACTGCGAGTTCCCGTTGGGACGCCCGCTCGGTCGACCCGACGACGCCGCATTCCAGACCGACGTCCTGCTTCGGGGCCTGGCTCTGCTCGAGTCCGAGGGCCCGATCATCGACACACATCCCGAGGTGATCGAGTCGGACGAGACCCCGATGGCATGTGCGCTGCCGCCGCGCTACGACCCGAGCGCACCAGCCTCAGTCGACGAGGCGCGCGGCCTACGAGCGGCCTACGACCGAGCGCTCGCCAAACGGGGTGTCACCGCAGTCGGCCGTGTGCTCGACGCCGACGGCATCGTCGATGCACTGACCGTGTTGCACGCATGGGCCGAGGGCGCAGGGTGGAAGGAGTTGCCGCTACCGGGGAAGAACACGGTGGCCGTCTGTCATGACATCCGCGCCTATTACGACGAGGCGGCGCTCGAACTGGTCACCGGCCCGACTCCGGGTGGTCGCGCCGCAGAAGCCTGGTTCTTCGAACAGACCGCGGCGGGCAGCACCGTGCTGGCAGCCCGCAAGTCGCTGCAAGCCCAAGGGGCGCCGTTTCCGTTCTGGTTCTATATGGCCCCTGCCCACCGCTCGTGATCGTGAGCGACGGCACGCGCTCGTCGGCCGACCAGCGCCGAGGCGGGTGCGTCAGGCCAGGAGGTGGTCCAGTGCCTGTTCGGCGCCGACCAGGTCGGAGCGCGGCTCGCCCTGGAGACGGGTCAGATAGGTCACCGAGACGGTGCCGCGCTCGATCGCACCACCGTCGGTGTGTTCGGGCAGATCGATCGGCTCGCCCCACGACACCTTGACGTCGAAGTGGTTGGGATCGAGGGCGTGCTGCACGAGGTGGACACTGGACATCGCCCGTGGCGGCAGCTGCCCGACTTCGGTGATCGACCATCCGGCGAGGTCGTCGAGTTCGAGATTGGGCACGTTGATGTTGGCGATCACGACCTCGTCGGGTGGATCGGCGATGAAGCCTCCTACGAAGGCGCTCGCCACGGCGGCAGCCGTGTGCCACTTCTGCTGCTTCACCGCTTCTTCCCAGGCCTGACCCTCGACGCCCCAGCCTGCCGACGCCTGGCTGACGGCGATCCCCGGCCAACCCCCGTTGCGACCCGACAGGCACGCTCCGACCGTGCCTGAGTGGTACACGGAGCGGCCCACGTTGGCTCCGGGGTTGATGCCGGACACGACGAGATCGAAGGGGTCGCCGAAGGCTCCGAGGCGGGCGTACATCACGGCCAACGCGGGCGGCCCGTTGACCGCCCACGCCTCGGGAATCCCGTCCAGCTCGTGCCTCGTGACGTGCGGTGTGAACTCCCAGATCGCTCCGATCGCAGCGCCGGCACCCGAGAACTCCCTGTCGGGCGCCACGACCACGACGTCACCGTGCTGGGTCATCGCCTGAGCGAGATGGAGCAGCCCTGGGGCATGGATACCGTCGTCATTGGTCACGAGGATGCGCACCGCACCTGGATACCAGATCACGGTGAACTTCCTGCGCCCGGGCGGTGAACGTATCGAGGTCGACGCCGGTGCAATCGCCGTCGCTCACGACGATTCGACCCGACGCCACGACGTCTCGAACCGAACGGCCATCGCTCGCCCATACGAGGGCGATCAGCGGGTCGGTGGCGTGCGGCGTCCAGATCGGGCCGGTCGTGTCCACGACCACGACGTCGGCTCGTTTCCCGACTTCCAGCGACCCGATCTCGTGGTCCATCCCGATTGCCCTGGCCCCGTCGATGGTGGCGAGCGCCAGGGCCCGACCCGCCGTGAAGCGGGTCGGATCGCCGGTGGAGTCCTTGACCAGCCCGGCGAACAGCCGCGCCGCGAGCAGGATGTCGATCGAGTCACCGGCGTTCTCGCTGTCGCAGCCGAGCGCGAGACGAGCGCCATGTCGCATCAGCTGCTGATGCCGGAACGACTGGGTGACTCCCTGACCGAGCCGCAGGTAGGCCCACGGGCATGACGCGATGGCGACGTCGTGCTCGACCACGACATCGACCTCGCTGTCGTCGATGTGTACCGCGTGGGCGACCAGCACGTGATCGCCCAGGGCACCGAGATGTGCCAGGTGTTCGAGCGGCCTCCGCCCGGTACGAGCGAGGTAGGACACGGCATCCGACGTGCTGGGCGACATGTGGAACGTGAGACGCGTGTCGTGGGCCCGGGCCAACTCACTGGCTGCCACCACCAGATCGTCGCTCATCAGGTCGTGACCGACCAGCGTGACCCAGCCGTGGACGTTCGGGTGTCCTGAGGATGCCTCCAGCGAGGCGATCTGTCTGGCGATCACTTCCTCGACGGATCCGATGTGGGGACCGTCGCCGACGTCCCATCCCCACGAACCGAGTGTGCCGCCGACACCGACGGCATCGAAGGCCGCGAGCACCCGATCGGGATGTGCGACGGTGCCAGCCTCGACCGTGAACGTGATGCCGTTCGTGACGCCCTCGACGAGCGACAACGTAGCGGACAGCTCGTCGAGGTCGCCGGTGTGGGCCGCGTGCGAGGGGAGCGCCCACTGGGTCAGTGCATCGTCGAGGCCGAGGTCGTCGGGGATCGTCGATCGCAGCAGCCGGTCGCCGGTCAGGTGCTGATGCGCGTTGATCAGGCCAGGGATGACGACCGTGTCACGACCGCCGAGTGTCGCGGTCGCTTCGAACCGCCGCGTCGCTGCTGCCAGCGACGTAACAGCGACGATCCGGCCGTCGTGCACGACGACGGCACCGTCCGTGATTTGTTCCCGATCGCTGTTCATCGTGACGATGGTGTCGCCGTGGATCAGCAGGTCGACGATTTCGCGCACCCTCGTACGGTAGGCCACTCAGGTCCGGGCCGGCGGTGACGGCCGATAACTCGACCACACCGCGATGCCGACGCCGGTCGTCACCAGCGCCATCCCGGGAACCTGACCGATCGTGATCGTCTCGCCCAGCAGCACCCATGCCCAGAACGTCGACATCGTCGGCTGGCTGGCCTGGAACAAGCTGATGGTGGCGATCGGTACGGACTTGTGTGCGTAGTACAGCAGTCCATGACCGACCATGCCGGTCATCACCGCCAAGATGCCGACGGCGATCCAGGCGTTCCGGCTCAGCGGCCAGAGGTCGGAGCCGGCGGTCGTGATCGCAACCGGCGTCGCGGTCACGAGGGCCACGGTCATCACGATCGCCATGAAATCGAACGGCTCGATGCCGCTGTCCGCGGGTGCGCTTGGCGAGCAGCTGATAGCCGGCGAAGCCGATCACGCCGGCGACCACGAGCAGGTCGCCGGCGACGGTTGCCACGCCTGTGTCGGATCCGGCCCAGAGAATGATCACGAGGCCGATCGCGCTCGAGGCCGCCCCATCGCAGTGCTCGCCAACGGGGTTGTTCGCCGAAGAACACGAACCCGGCCGGGATCAGGATCAGGGGTGACATCGACGAGATGAAGTCGGCGTGCGCCACGCTGGTTCGGGTCAGGGCCAGGAAGAACAGCGAGATGTTCAGACCGAAGCACAGCGCAGGCGGGGTGGCGAGCTTCCACGCCTCGAGGGTCGGCAGGGATCGGCCGGTTCGGTGCCGGCGCACGACGAGAAACGCCCACCACAACAGGGATGAGCCGATCAACCGCCACCAGGCGATCACCGACCCGGGGACACCCGGCCATTTGACCACCGACAGGCTGATGGCGAAGGACAATGTCGCCGCGATCACTGCCAGGAGGCCCAGCGTGCGCGGCGCGCGCGGTGCTCGGCGCGCCGCCGTACCGGGGCTCGCTCGACGCATTACTCGGGATCGTCGTTGGCGCGCAGCTCGTTCTCCGCCTCGGTGCGCTTCACATCGGGCTCGATGTAGATCAGGCGGGCTGTCGGCACCGCGGCCCGAATGTTGACCTCGGTGTCATCGATGGTGCGGCTCAACTGCTGGAACGTGAGCGACGAGTCGAACTCGACCTTGGCGGCGACCAGGATCTCTTCGGGGCCGAGGTGTTGAGTGCGCAGGTGGATCAGATTCTCGACGTGGGCAGACCTCTCGATCGCCGCCGCGATGGCCGCTCGATTGGGCGCACTCGCGGATTCACCGATCAGCAGGCCCTTCATCTCGATGATCAGCACGATCGCGATGGTGATCAGCAGCACACCGATCGCCATCGAGCCGAGGGCGTCCCAGCGTCCGTCACCGGTGACCTTCGCCATGATGACGCCACCCAGCGCCAGCAACAGGCCGAGTTCGGCGCCGGTGTCCTCCAGCAGCACCACGGGGAGCTCGGGCTCCTTCGAGTTGCGGATGAACCGGTACCAGCTGACGCCCTTGCCTCTGGAGTGATTGGCTGCTTTCACCGCGGTGTGCAATGAGTAGCCCTCGAGTGCGAGTCCGAACACGAGGATCCCGATCGCCACCCAGAGATGGTCGACCTCGTGTGGATGCCGGAACTTCTCGATGCCCTCGTAGAGCGCGAACAGCCCGCCCATCGAGAACAGCACCAAGGCCACCGAGAACGCCCAGAAGTATCGCTCGTGTCCATACCCGAACGGATGCTCTGGTGTGGCGGTGCGCTTGGCGCGGGCCCCGCCCAGGAACAGCAGGCCCTGGTTGCCGGTGTCGGCGAGCGAGTGCACCGATTCGGCCAACAACCCGGCCGAACTCGTGATCAGGAATCCGACGAACTTGGCGATGGCGATCCCGAGATTGGCGAAGAATGCCGCGATGATTGCCTTCCTGCTGCCTTCGGTCACCTGGCAAGGTTGCCACATGGACGCAGCAGTTGGTCAGTTCTCGGGTCGGGTCGCTCTGGTGACGGGCGGCGGCCGAGGCATCGGACGCGCGATCAGCGAACAACTGGCGGCGGAGGGCGCCGCAGTCGCGGTGAACTACCGGCGCGACTCGGACGCGGCCGCGGAGACGGTCGCCGCGATCCGATCTGCCGGGGGAACCGCCCACGCCTACGCGGCGTCGGTCGACGACGCCGAGGCGATGCGGGCCATGATCGACCAGGTCGGTGGCGACCTCGGAAACGTCGATCTGCTCGTGTGCAACGCCGGCATCGCGTCGCGAGGCAACGCTGTGGCCGACACCGACCCGACGGAGCTCGTTCGGGTGCTGAACACCCATGCGGTCGGTGCCCACCACGCCTGCCGGCTGGTGCTGCCCGGAATGCGTCGGGCGGCGCGGGGCGACATCGTGATGATCTCGTCGGTCGCCGCGCGATTCGCACAGCCCGAACGGAGCCCCGTACAGCATGGGTAAGGCCGCGCTCGAGTCGCTGGCGTACACGCTGGCGAAGGAGGAGATGCCGCACGGCATCCACGTCAACATCGTTGCGCCCGGACTGGTCGAGACCGACATGGGGGTGCGGCTCGCCCGGGCGATCTACGGCAACCCCGAGATGGAGGATCTGCGCGAACTCGATGCAGGCTTCCCGTTCGGCCGCGTCTGCCGACCCTCCGACGTCGCCGACGTGGTGGTGTACCTGTGCAGCGAACGAGCCGGCTACGTCACCGGCCAGCGGATCGTCGTCGATGGCGGTGCCGGCAGCGTCCGCTGAGCCCTCGCCCGTGAGCACCGCCGACTTCCTAGGCGCCGCCGATCTCGAGCCAGGTGTCGAGCACCGACTCGTCACCGACCGGACTCATCTCGTCGCTGCGTTGGGAGCTCCGACCCCAGAGACGTAGCAGGATCGCCTCGGCCGGACCGCGCAACGCCGCGTCACCCTTCTGGTGGGCGCGGATCAACTGATAGCCGGTGTCGTCGGCCCACACCAGCCATTCGCCCCGTACGTCGGTGCAGTGAACGTGCATGCTGCCGGCCGGTAGTGCGATGTGCCGGCGCACGATCAGACGGGGGATGACGATCTCGAAGTACTCGTCGATCCCGTCGCTGGCCAGTGTCGGGTCGACGTGGGCCGGATGGCCCGCTGCGCGTTCGGCGTCCCATCGATGGACGGAGGTCTCGTGCGCCTGGCGGCGCGGCCAGAACCCCCCGACCTGGGCGACAGGGAACGGATGCCATGTCGGTGCCTCGGGATCGATCGCCCTGAGGGTGGTCGCCAATTCGTCGGCGCCGGCGCGCATCCAGTCGGCAGCGTGGGTCAGGTCGAACGATTCGAGCGAGGCCGCCTCGTCCTCGCCCGGGGCCCTGCTGTTGAGGACGCAGAAGTTGGCCCAGCGGTGGATCTGGCCGAGGTGCTCGGCGAGCCGCGCGATGTTCCAGCCCGGACATGCCGCGACGGGCGCATCGAGATCTGCGCTCTCCAACAGAGCGGCGAACCGCTCGGCGTCGGCCAGCAGATGATCGACGTACCAGTCGGTGGTGAGCTCGGGTCCAGGATCGGGGTTCACGGGACGCGACGGTAGCCTCTACGGCATGAGTCCCCTCGAAGCGTTGGCGTCCAGCAACGACGCAGGGCAAGCGGTCAGCCGGCCGATCATCACGATCACGGAAGCGGCTCTCGGCAAACTGCTCGAGCTGCGCTCGGACGAGGCCGATGCCGAGCAACTCGGCCTGCGGCTCGCGATCGCGTCGAGCCCCGGCGAAGACTTCCGTTACGACCTCAGCTTCGACGAGTACTTGAAGGCCGCGTTCACCGACGAGGTCCGTACCCACGAGGGTGCCGGCGGCGTCTCGATCAAGGTCATCATCCCGTCCCAGAACGTCGAGTTGCTACAGGACGCGACGCTCGACTACACCGAGTCGCAGGGTCTCGTCATCCGAAACCCGAATCGCCCCGAGGCGCCGTCGATCGAAGGCCTCACCCGCGACGACGCACTGTCGGCTGAGATCGAGGCGCTCGTCTCCGGCGAGGTCAACCCGGCATTGGCCGCTCACGGTGGCTTCGTCACGTACGTCGGTCATGACGGCGAGGGCACCGCGTACATGACCATGGGCGGCGGTTGCCACGGCTGTTCGATGAGCAAGATGACCATGCTCGAGGGTGTCCAGACGATGCTCAGCGAGGCGCTTCCGGCCGTGCAGCGCGTGCGGGACCTCACCGATCACACCACCGGCGAGAACCCGTACTACAGCTGAGTTCGGGTGTTCCCGTCGCCACGCGACGACGAGCGGTGTGACGCCGAACGCGGTGTACTGCAGCTGTTCGGGTGTTCCCGTCGCCACGCGACGACGAGCGGTGTGACGCCGAACGCGGTGTACTGCAGCTGTTCGGGTGTTCCCGTCGCCACGCGACGACGAGCGGTGTGACGCCGAACGCGGTGTACTGCAGCTGTTCGGGTGTTCCCGTCGCCACGCGACGACGAGCGGTGTGACGCCGAACGCGGTGTACTGCAGCTGTTCGGGTGTTCCCGTCGCCACGCGACGACGAGCGGTGTGACGCCGAACGCGGTGTACTGCAGCTGTTCGGATGTTCCCGTCACCACGCGACGACGAGCGGTGTTACGCCGAACGCGGTGTACTGCAGCTGATCGGGTGTTCCCGTCACCACGCGACGACGAGCAGCGTGACGCCGAACGCGGCGAACAAGGCGGCCGAGGCCAGCCGCAACACACGAGCGTCGAATCTCGCTCCGATCCGTTGGCCTGCAACAGCGCCGATCATTCCGGCCGCGAGCTCACCGCCTGTCGCCCCCACCCAGACAGCGACCGGGTTCGAGCGTGCGGCGAGTGCAGCCGTCGAGAGTTGTGTCTTGTCGCCCATCTCGGCGATCGCGATCGTGAGGGCGATCGAGATGACCACGCTGCGGGTTGTCACGACCCGTTGATCGCCGCTGAGCCCGTCGTCGTCGCCGTCGAGCGCGGTGAGCACCGCGAACGCCAGGAACAGCACACCGGCGGCCAACCCGATCCCTCGTTCCGGGAGCGCGGCCCCGAGCACGCCACCGACGAGGGCGGCGACCGATCCCGCGGCGGCGTAACCCAACGCCAGTCCGAACGCCACCGTTCGCAGGCGGTACCGAGCGCCGAAGCCCAATGCGAGTAGCTGCGTCTTGTCGCCGAGTTCGGCGACGAACACCACACCGAACGCTGACGCTGCAGCGATGACGAGGCTCCACATCGCTGTGCAGTGTGCCATCGAGCAGGGCCTACCGAACACATCCCGATCATCGAGTGCCGTCGCACGGCGGGGCTCGAGCGCGGCCCGGGCGCCTGCTCGTGGCGATGGACCGGCCCGACGCGTCGGATCGCCGACCACGATTGTCCCGGTAGGCGTTCAGGGCTAAGGTGAGCGAACCATCTCGACCCGGGGGTATGCATGGTCACCAAGAAGGACGGAATCTCGCTCTTGCAGGGCGTTCCACTGTTCGCAGGGCTGTCCCAGCGCGACCTGGGCCGCATCTGGGAGCGGATGAAGATCGTCGAGCACCGAGATGGTCATCAGATCATCACCGAGGGCCGAAACGGTCAGGGATTCCATCTCATCATCAATGGCGAGGTCAAGGTCGAGCGCACGAACCTTCGCGTCGCACTCGGCAAGGGCGACTTCTTCGGCGAGATGAGCCTGATCGACGATGGTCCGCGCTCGGCCACGGTGACCGCGGTCGGCCCGGTCACCACGGCAGCGATCTCTGCGTGGGAGTTCAAGGCGCTCGTCGCGAACCAACCCGAACTGATGTGGAAGCTGCTGGTGTTCATGACCGATCGTGTGCGCCAGCAGCAGTCGCTCGCCGCCGAACTCATCGCTTGAGTCGACGCCGATCGTTCGGCGCCCAGGTCACGAGAGGGCGTCGGCGAAATCGGCGATGATGTCGGTCGCGTCTTCGAGTCCGATGCTGACCCGAACGAGGCCTTCCGTGACGCCGGTGTCCGCCTGCTCGTCCGCGGAGAGGCTGGCGTGTGTGGTGGTCATGGGATGGCACACCAGGGTCTCGGGTCCGCCGAGCGACGTGGCACGTCTGGCCAGCCGGACGCGGTCGAGGAACGTTGCGACGTGGTCTCGGCCGCCTCGGAGGTCGAACGCGAGCACGGTGCCGAACTGGCGCATCTGTCGCTTGGCGAGGTCGTGCTGTGGGTGGCTCGTCAGGCCCGGGTAATGAACGGATGCGACGGCCGGGTGCGCCTCGAGCCACTCGCCGAGACGTTGCGCCGTGGCCGTCTGATGCGCCGTTCGCACCGCCAGCGTGCGCACGCCGCGCAGGGCGTTCATGGCGTCGAACGGTGAGGCCATCGCGCCGTGCAGCACGCCGTATCCCCAGATCGAATCGACCAGTTCCTTCTCGCCCGCGATCACCCCGATGGTGGCGTCGTTGTGTCCGGCGATGCCCTTGGTAGCCGAGTGCAGGACCAGATCGACGCCGTGGGCGAGCGGTTGTTGTCCGAGCGGCGTTGCGAAGGTCGAATCGACCACGGTGAACGGGCCCACGATCGACCCGATCTCGTCGAGGTCGCACAGTTCCAGACGCGGATTCGATGGCGTCTCGGCGAATACCAGCATCGTTCGTCCTGGTCGCACCGCCGCGGCCATCGCTCCGGGCTCGGTGCCGTCGACCAGGCTGACGTCGATGCCGAAACGGGCACACGGCCCGTGCAGGAACGCCAGCGTGCCGGCGTAGAGCTGCCTGGCGGCGACGATGTGATCACCCGCCGAGCACAGCGCCATCACGGTGGTTGCGATGGCCCCCATACCCGAGGCGAACGCCATCGCGTCCTCGGCGCCCTCGAGCTCGGCGATGACCTCCTCGAACGAGCGCACGGTGGGGTTGGCGTAGCGGCCGTAGAACTCATGGGCGCGCAGACTCGTGGCGCGGCGGTTGGCGTCGGCCATCGAGTCCGACTCCCAGACCGTCGACGCCCAGAGAGCCGGGGCGAGCGATGCCCCACTCGCTCGGCGCCCACCCCGAATCGCTGCGCTCGCAGCGTCGAGCGACTTCGGATCACGTGACACAGAACTCGTTGCCTTCGGGATCAGCCATCACCATCCACCAGTTGCCCTGTTCGTCGACCCGGCGGATCTCCGTGGCGCCCGCTGCGACCAGCTCGGCGACCTTGGCCTGCTTGTCGGCATCGGTACGACCGGCACGGAGATCGAGATGGACCCGGTTCTTCACGACCTTCGCCTCGGGAACGCGGAGGAACAGCAGACGCGGGCCGACATTGCCGGGGTCGACCAGTGCGCCGATCGAACCGGGCTGTGGGATGACGATCTCGTTGGCACGGAGAAAATCATCCCACGAGAGATAACCAGCGGGAGGTGGTTCCTCGACGTATCCGAGTGCAACCGACCAGAAGGCGCACATGGCTTGCGCGTCGTGGCAATCGATCGTGATCTGGAATGGCGTCGCCATGGGTCGTACGGTACCTGCATGGCCATTGGCGCACTGCACGAAATCGTTGTTGATTGTTCGAATCCCGAGGCGCTGGCGCGGTTCTGGCAGGCGATGATCGGGGGCGAGGTCGTCGTGGAGAGTCCTGACTGGGTAGTGCTCGACGGTGACGAGGAGGGGTTCTACTTCGGTTTCCAGAAGGTGCCGGAACCGAAGAGGGGAAAGAATCGCATCCACATCGACGTCGAGGTCGAGGAACTCGAGCCGGCGATCGACCAGGCCGAACAACTGGGGGCGCGCAAGATCGGTGGGTTGATCGATGACGACGACGGGTCGTTCCAGGTGATGGCCGACCCAGGAGGCAACGAGTTCTGTTTCGTGACCGATTGACGGGCCACCCCGTCGACGCGACCGATCGTTCGTTCGATCACCTTCCGAGGCGGTCGATGATCTGATCGTGCAGTACGCCGTTACTGCTGATCGCCGTCGGATGCTCGTGGGTGGCGTTGCCGTGGCGATCGCTGAATCGACCGCCGGCCTCCTCGACGAGCAGGCGCACGGAGGCGATGTCGTACGGCGCGACCCCGACCGCGTCCACAGCCAGGTCGAGTGCACCTTCGGCAACGAGGCAGTGCTGCCAGAAGTCTCCGAAACCCCGTGCCCGTCGGGCCCGCTGCTGGATCGACACGAGTTCAGCGGTGAGTCCGAGGGTGTCCCATCCGTGGTTGAACGTGACGCTCACTTGGGCCTCGCACAGTTCGCTCACGTCGGACACTTGACACCGTCGGCCGTTCGCGTACGCACCTGCACCGCGGGACGCCCACCATCGGCGGCCCATCGCCGGCGCCGAGACCACCGCCACGACGACGTCGTGTTCGCGGTGGGTCAGCGCGATCAGCGTTGCCCACACCGGGATGCCGCGCACGAAACCCGAGGTTCCGTCGATGGGGTCGACGATCCAGCGCCACGGTGATTCGCTGACACCCTGCAGCCCGTACTCCTCACCGAAGAAGCCGTGGGCCGGTCGATGGCCGAGCACGTGTTCTGCGAGCAATCGTTCTGCGCCGCGGTCGGCCTCGGTGACTTCGGTGCGATTGTCCTTCCACCCCAAGGTGAAATCCGAATCCTCGAACCGTGGCAGCGTGAACCGATCCGCGAGATCCGCCAACTCGAGCGCAAACGTGAGCTCGTCCTGCAGGTCGATGTCCACCCGGCGGTACCTAGGCGAGGAGCGAACGCACGGTCGCTGCGATGCCGGTGGCGTCGAGCCCGAGCCGGGAGAGGATCTGTTTCTGATCTCCGTATGCGATGAACTGTGTCGGCACACCGAGGATCGCCACGGGCACGGCCGGTTCGATCGCTCCGATCTGATCGAACATCGTCATGCCGATACCGCCTTCGCGGATGCCGTCCTCGACGGTGACGACGCACCGGTGCGTCGCAGCGTCTGCGATCATGACCGGATCGAGCGGTGCACAGCTCCGGGCATCCCACACCGAGATCTCGATGCCCTCCGCCGCCAGTTCGTTCGCTGCCTTCTCCGCCGACTCGAGCATGCGGCCCACGGCCAGCACGCACACCCGGCCGTCGCCCGAGCGTGCCTTGCGAGCGTGTAGCCCCACCCCGACAGCGTCGTCGGTGACCTGGCGGGCGGCACCGCGCGGGTAGCGGATGGCGACCGGACCTTCGTCGTTGAGGGTCGCTGCGTCGAGCAGCATCTGCTGGAGCTCTTGGGCGCTGCTGGGTGCGAGAACCCGCATGCCCGGGACCTTCGAGAGCAAGGCCATGTCGTAGACGCCGTGGTGGCTGGCGCCGTCCGGCCCGGTGATACCGGCGCGATCGAGGCAGAAGATCACCGGCAAGCGGTGCATCGCGACGTCGTACACCACCTGATCCCAGGCGCGATTGAGGAACGTCGAGTAGATCGCCACGATCGGCCGCAGCCCCCACATGGCCATTCCGGCCGCGCCGGCGACTGCATGCTGCTCGGCGATGCCCACGTCGAAGCAGCGGTCCGGGAAGTGTTCTTGGAACGGCAGCAAACCAGTCGGGCCCGGCATCGCGGCGGTGATCGCGACGATTCGCGGATCCAGCTCGCCGACCTTGATGACACCTTCGGCGAAGGCCTGTGTGTATCCCGTGGGCACCGCCTTGGGCGGACCCTGGAGGGGGTCGAACACCGGTGCATCGTGGAGATGCTTCTCGTCGTCGTCCTCGGCGGGGGAGTAGCCGCGGCCCTTCTGCGTGAGCACGTGCACCACGATCGGACCTTCGGCCGACAGCAGTTCGGCGTTACAGAATGCTGCTTCCATCTCGGCGACGTTGTGGCCGTCGACCGGGCCGACATATCGAACACCGAGCGCCTCGAAGAACGATGGCGGTTGCAGGAACTCGCGTACCCCGGCCTTGAAGCCTTCCATCGCCTTTTCGGCCTGTGGGCCGATCGCGGGCAAGTTGGCGAGGAACTCCTCGAGGCGACGTTGGCGCCGGACGTACACCGGGTTCAGACGGATGTCGGTGAGTGCGTGGGCCAACTTGTCGGTGAGCTTGGCGGGGATGCTGGGATGGTTGGCCCGCTCGTCGGCGCCCTGACTGTTGGCCGACAGATTCGACACGGTGGGCGCGTAGCTACGTCCGTTGTCGTTCAACACGATGATGACGCGACGCTTGCTGTGCCCGAGGTTGTTGAGCGCCTCGTACGCCATCCCGCCCGTCATCGCACCGTCGCCGATGACAGCGACGATGTGGCGGTGATCGTCGACCCCGGAATCACGGGCCACCGCCATGCCGTACGCATAGCTCAGCACCGTGGAGGCGTGACTGTTCTCGATGTGATCGTGCCGGCTCTCTTCGCGGCTGGGGTAGCCCGACAGTCCGCCCTCCTGGCGGAGTTGCTCGAAGCCGCTTCGCCGACCCGTGAGGATCTTGTGGACGTACGCCTGATGGCCCGTGTCCCACAAGATCGCGTCCGTGGGTGATTCGAACACGCGATGGAGTGCGATCGACAACTCGACCGCACCGAGGTTCGATCCGAGGTGGCCGCCGGTCTCCGAAACGGCGGCGACGACGAAGTCCCTGATCTCGCCGGCGAGCGCGTCGATCTCCTCGTACGACAGGTCGCGCAGGTCGCCTGGCTCGTTCACGCGCTCGAGAAACATTCGGGTGCAAACGCTACCTCTTGAGCGCCGCTGCCGTGGAGTGCTGCGATCGTCGATTCGTCCGTTCCGCCCAGCGCTCGGGCCCGCACTGCTCGAGGGCGGGATGCGCCGGGTTGCCGGTTCGATCTCGGCGGTGGCTCTGGGTCGGCGGGATCAGGGAGCGGTGGGCCGCCTAACCTCCACGCATGACGCGAATCGAGGGACATGCCGGACAGCAGACGGTGTCAGCGTTGCAGTCGTTCGGGATCGACGTGATGTTCACGCTCAATGGCGGGCACATCTGGCCGTTCTACGAGGCGGCGCGTGATCGTGGGATGCGCGTCGTCGATACGCGCCACGAACAGTCGGCGACGTTTGCGGCCGAGGCGTACGCCAAGCTCACCCGGCGACCTGGTCTCGCCGCGTTGACGGCGGGTCCCGGCGTCACCAACGGTGTGTCGGCCGTGACATCTGCGCACTTCAACGGATCGCCCCTGGTCGTGCTGGGTGGTCGGGCGCCCGCCGCCCGGTGGGGGGCGGGGTCGCTTCAGGAGTTCGACCATGTTCCGGTGCTGGCACCGATCACGAAGCGTGCCGCCACGGTGACCGAGGCGAGCACCGCCGGCCGGACCGTGCACGACGCGGTCGGTCTCGCGGCCCAACCTCATCGCGGGCCGGTATTCCTCGACTTCCCGCTCGACGTGTTCGGACCTTCGCAGGGCGACGTGCCGGATGTCGGCGAGGTCGACGGTACGGCGCCGGACCCCGCCGACGTGGCTCGGCTGGCCGGGTTGCTCGCGGCTGCAGAGCGGCCGGCGTTTCTCGTCGGCAGCGATGCCTATTGGGAGGGTGCCTGGGACGAACTCGAGGCCGCCGCACGGGCATTCGACGTACCGTGCTTCTTCAACGGTCTCGGGCGCGGGATGCTCGCCGCCGACCACCCCAACGCGTTCTTGCGGACACGTGGGCTGCTCAAGCAACGCGGCGATCTGGTCGTGGTGATCGGAACGCCACTCGACTTCCGGGTCGGGTTCGGCCGATTCGGCGAGGCCCAGGTCGCCCACGTCGTCGACGCTGCGTCCCAATCGGCGGGTCACATCGACGTGCCGACCGTCGTGGGCGATATCGCGCTCACTCTGGGCGGTCTCGCGGATCACACGGGTGACCGGCTCGATCACTCGAGCTGGCTCGCCGAGTTGCGCGCCGCCGAGGATGCCGCCGTAGCGGCCGAGGCGCCGTTCTTGGCTGCCGACAGTTATCCGATCAAGCCGACCCGCATCTACGGCGAGCTGCGCAAGCGGCTCGAGCGCGATGCCGTCGTGATCTGCGACGGAGGTGACTTCGTGTCGTACGCCGGCAAGTATGTCGAGGTCCACCAGCCGGGGTGCTGGCTCGACACGGGTCCATACGGATGCCTGGGCAACGGCATGGGCTACGCGATCGCGGCGCGCGTGGTTCGACCTGACGCCCAGATCGTCGTGATGCTCGGCGACGGGGCCGCTGGATTCTCGTTGATGGATGTCGATTCGCTGGTGCGCCATGACCTGCCCGTGGTGATGGTGGTCGGCAACAACAGCATCTGGGGACTCGAGAAGCACCCGATGCAGATGATCTACGGATGGGACATGGCGTGCGACCTGCAGCCCGGCACCCGTTACGACGAGGTCGTCAAGAGCCTCGGCGGCGGTGGCGAGACGGTCACCGGACCCGACGAGATCGGCCCGGCACTCGATCGGGCGTTCGCCAGCGGTGTGCCGTATCTCGTGAACATCATGACCGACCCCGGCGACGCCTATCCCCGCAGCAGCAATCTCGCATGAGTCGCACCCGCACCTGCCTCCCGGGGCCGAGGCCGGACGATACCGAGCGCGACACGCCGCTCACGACGAGATCGGTCTCTGGCACACGGTTCGCGATCGATGGAGTTCTGGCCGGCTGCCATGACGGCCGCTTGCTGCCGGGACAGGGTGCATGGATTGCACCATGTCCGTCTCCGGCCGGTTCGGGATCGCGCTTGACCGGCAGTTCCTCAGTCGGGATCGAGGCAGCCTGAGCCGGCGACCGGGGTGAGCAGGTCGTCGACGATCTCCCAGAGCTCCGGTGTCCGTGCGAGGTGTCCCTCGTCGACCAACTGTTGCAGGTCCGTCGGGTCGGAGCCGATCTCGAACGCATGACGATCGGCGCCGGAGAAGATCGCCGCCAACTCGCGAGCGCAGGCGTCGCCGCCGACCGCGGTGATCTGATCGGGGGTGAAGCTGTCGAACACCTCTTCGGCACTCTGGGGCGGTTCGGTCGAGGTGACGATGTCGGCGCCTTCGGGAGCTTCGGTGGCAACGGCGCCGCAACCCGGGTCGACCGGCACGAGTCGGCCGTCGGTGACGTCCCACAACGCGGATTCCTCGCGTAGGTACTCGTCGTCGACCAGCGCTGCTTCGTCGGCCGGGGGCGCTCCGGTCAGCAATTCATAGGCGTCCATGGCGTTGCGCAGGGTCGCTGCATCCTGACTGCAGGCGAGCTCGCTGGCTTGTCGCATGGCCGTGATGCCGGGTTCGACCACGTTCTCGCGAATTGCACCGCGATCTGTGCCGTCGGCTCCGGCGCACCCGGTGACCAGCATCAGCGCGCCGGCCGCAACTGCGATGCCGTTCAGTCGGCTTTGCAGCATTTACTCATGAAACGATCGACATCGACGATCACCCGGGTGACCTTGCCGGCCGCGACGAGACCACCCGAATCAGTCGCGGTGACCGTGAAGGTGATGCGGCGGCCTTCGATCTTCTCGAGGCTCGCCTCGACGACGATCTCGGCGCCGACGGGTGTCGGCTGTAGGTGATCGACCTGGACTCGCATGCCGACCGTCGATTGTCCGGGCTCGAGAATACCGCTGAGCGCCTCGACGGTGGCTTGCTCGAAGAGGGCGACGAGCCTGGGCGTTCCGAGCACTTCGACATCGCCGGAACCGAGGGCGCGGGCCGTGTCGGCCTCACCCACGACGAGTCTCGCTTCGCCCTTCAATCCGACCGCTACGTTCACCGGACGCAACGCTAACGCCTGGTCGCCGATGAACCACGTGACGGCTTCGTGACAACTATTCGTACCCTGGCCGGCGACGCTTGGACCGCGTGGCGATCGCCGGTACCACCCGTTGTTTCCCGAGTCCGACGGGCCACTCGCGACGGGTTCGCGTAGGCTGCCCGACGTGATCGACCAGGACATCATCGAACGAACGCTCGGAGCGGCTCTGCGCACGGGCGCCGACTTTGCCGAGATCTATGCGGAGGACAAACGCAACACGTCGGTCGGGCTCGACGACGGGCGCATCGAGCAGGTCACGTCCGGGCGCGACCGCGGAGCCGGAATCCGTGTGATCAAGGGCGAGACCACCGGGTTCGCCCACACGAGCGATCTCAGTGAGGCTGGTCTCGCCGAGGCGGCGACCGCGGCCGCTGCCGCGGCGAGTCGAGGTGATGGCGGCACACGGACGATCGCGCTCACGCGTTCCGACCCGCACAGCGTCAACCGGGTCGATCAGTATCCGGACGAGATCGCCAAAGCCGCCAAAGTCGAGCTCGTGTTGCGTATCAACGAGGCCGCGCGGGCGGCAGGCAGCGAGATCGTGCAGGTGTCGGCCGGCTATGGCGACAGCCGCAAGAAGGTCCTGATCGCGAACAGCGACGGGCTGTTGGCCGAGGATGACATCGTGCGCGTGCTGGCGCGCATCAGCGTGGTCGCCGACGGTGACACCGGGATGCAGACCGGTTTCCAGTCGATGGGTCAGACGATCGGTTGGGAGGCCTTCGATCTCGTGGATGTGGAGGAACTCGCCCGCGACGCAGCGCGTCAGGCGATCGTGAAGCTCCGGGCCCGGCCGGCGCCTTCCGGACCGGTACCCGTGGTGATCAAGAACGGTTCGGGGGGCGTGTTGTTCCACGAGGCGTGCGGTCACGGGCTCGAGGCCGACCACGTGCAGAAGGGGGCCTCCGTGTACGCGGGCAAGGTGGGTGAACTCGTCGCGTCCCCGCTGGTCACCCTCGTGGACGATGGCACGCTACCGACGGAATGGGGCACGATCGCGATCGATGACGAGGGTCATCCGACGCAGCGCAACGTGCTGATCGAGAACGGTGTGCTCACCGATTACATGTGGGACCACCTGCGCTCACGCAAGGAGGGCCGAGCGCCTTCCGGCAACGGTCGTCGCCAGAGCTACATGCACCTTCCGATGGTGCGGATGACGAACACCTTCGTGCTCGACGGTACCGATGATCCCGACGACATCGTCGGTTCGACCGAGCACGGCGTGTACGTCAGCCACCTCGGTGGCGGCAGCGTCAACACCGCTACCGGCGACTTCGTGTTCGGAATGAACGAGGCCTACCTGATCGAAAACGGCGAGATCACCGAACCCCTGCGCGAAGGCAACCTGATCGGAAACGGGCCGCAGGTGTTGCTCGACATCGACATGCTCGGCAACGACTTCGCGATGGGCAACCCGGGTACGTGTGGCAAGGACGGTCAGGGGGTGCCCGTGGGTGACGGCCAGCCGACCTTGAGGGTGAAGTCGCTGACGATCGGGGGGACCGCGTCGTGAGCGACCTGTTGGATCTCGCGGATCGTGTCATCGCGCGGGCGGCGCCGGGCGAGCAGGTCGAGGCGTTCGTATCGCGCGGCGGCGACACCGAGGTCCGCGTGTACCAAGGCGAGGTCGAACACTTCGTGGCCGCCCAGGCCGAGGGCATCGGTATCCGGGTGATCCGGGAGGGCCGGACCGGCTTTGCCTACGCGGGCACGCTCGACGAGGCGGCCGTCGCGGAAGTACTGGCGGAGGCTCGCGACAACGTCCAGTTCGGCACGGTCGACGAGTGGGCAGGTCTCGCCGAGCCAGACGGTGTCGAACCCACCGACCAGGAACTCTGGAACGCCGAGCTCGCCGACTATCCCACCGAACGCAAGATCGAGTTGGCGAAGGAACTCGAGCGGCTGACGCTCGGGGTCGACACGCGCGTTCGAATCGACGATTCGAACTATGCCGACGCGTACGGCGAGGCAGCGGTTGCGACCACGACGGGCATTCGCCGGTGGGGGCGTGAGAACGGCTGCTACGTCAGCGTTTCCACGCTCGCCGACGATGGGGACGAGACCCAGACCGGGTTCGGGTTCAGCGTCGGCCGTTCGCCGACCATGTTCGACCTCGACCGCGCCGCCAAGGAAGCTGCCGATCGAGCGACCCGATTGCTCGGCGCCACCAAACCCCCGTCGAAGCGGACCACCGTGGTGCTCGACCCGTTCGTCACGGCTCAGCTGCTCGGCATCATCTCGTCGACCCTGAACGGCGAGGCCGTCGTCAAAGGTCGCAGCTTGTTCAAGGACCGCCTCGGCGACGAGGTCGCGCCGAGCTTCGTCACGTTGGTGGACGACCCGACCAACCCACTCGCGTACACGGCGACCGACGTCGACGGTGAGGGCTTGGCGGCGCGTCGCAACGCGCTCATCGATCACGGTGTGTTGCACCAGTTCACCCACAACTCGTATTCGGCTCGGCGAGCGGGCACGGTCTCGACCGGTAACGCAGTGCGCGGCGGGTTCTCGGGCACGCCGGGTGTCGGGGCCCTCGCCCTGTCGATGGTGCCCGGCACCAGGTCGCAGGCCGAACTCATCGCGGACATCGACGACGGCTTGTTGGTGCAGAGCGTCACCGGAATCCACTCGGGCGTCAATCCGATCAGCGGCGACTTCTCGACCGGTGCGGCCGGTCTGCTGATCTCGAACGGTCAGGTCGGTGCACCGGTTCGCGAGTTCACGATCGCCTCGACACTCCAGAGGATGTTGCTCGACATCGCCGAGGTCGGCGGTGACGTGGATTGGCTGCCGATGCGAGCCGCCGGTGTCAGCCTCGTCATCCACGACGTGACGATGAGCGGATCATGAACTGACCTCGGCGGATCTCACCCATCGGCCGGATCATGAACTGACTCCAACGGACCTCGTCCGGCGGGCGGGCTGCGCAGCGAGAACCCGTACGAGGCAGCGAGCGATGAATCGAGCACGACCCGGGTGGGTCGAACGAGACCCGACCCTTCGATCGACGAGAAGGCCAGCTTCGACTCGTCCCAACCGTGCCGGCGAGCGGTGCGGATCGCCAGTTCGGCCCGGCTGAGTGGCTCCGGGCCGCCGAGATGCAGGCGCCCGACGAGATCGGGTCGTTCGGCGAGCTGCACGAGCGCGACGGCTACGTCGTCGACGACGACCGCCGAACGGATCTCGTCGGTGAAGAATCTCATCGCCGACCGGCCGGAGATCGCGTCGCGCACGGCGAGCTCGTGGCCGGACAGCTCCCGCGACCCGAACAGCAATGAGGTGCGCACGATGATCGCCTCCGGAGCCGTCGCTGTCACGATCCGTTCTGCTTCGGCCTTGTACCGGCCGTAGTCAGTGATCGGCGTCGGTTCGTCGGCCTCCCGGTAGGGCGCGAGGCGGCCCCCGAACAGAGCATCCGTCGACACGTGCACGAGCCGCACGCCGTGGCGTACGGCGGCTTCGGCGATGTTCCGCGTCGCATCCACGATCGACGCCCGATCGTCTTTGCGGTAGGCCGTGTGCACGATCGCGGTGGGCTTCCAGTCGCCGATCGCCGACTGGGCCGAGTCCGCGATGCGTAGGTCGAGCGCCTCCGAAGACGGTGCGACGATCTCCCAACCGTTGCCGGCGGCGCCGCGGACGATGTGGCGACCCAGGAATCCGGTGCCTCCGGTGACGAAGAGCCGTCGGCTGTGACGAGGTCGGGTGGATCGCCGTATCGCCATGGACGCGATCGTATGCCGGTACCGTCATCGCCGATGCCGATCCTCCATGCCATCGTCCTCGGCCTCGTCCAGGGGTTTTCGGAGTTCCTTCCGATCTCGTCGAGCGGTCACCTGATCCTGACGAGGTGGCTGTTCGGCTGGGAGACGCCGGGCGATCCATCGGTCGAGAAGGCGTTCGACGTCGCTCTGCACCTCGGAACGCTGGTGGCCGTGGTCGCATACTTCCGGCGCGATCTCGCGCGGTACGTCCGCGAGGGCCTTCGGTTGCTGTGGCACCACGAGCGTCCGATCGACAACGACGGGCGGATCGCCTGGCTACTGCTCCTCGCAACCGTTCCGGCGGCCCTGGTGGGAGCGCTGTTCGAAAGCTGGATCGACGAACGCCTGGGGACACCGGTGATCATCGGTGTCTCGTTGATCGGATTCGGACTGCTCCTGTGGTGGGCCGACCGCCAGATGGGCCGGCGGACGGTCGACGAGTTCAATCCTCGCGACGCACTGCTGGTGGGCGCCGCTCAGGCACTGGCGCTCAATCCGGGCACCTCGCGATCCGGGATCACGATGACGGCGGCGCGATGGATCGGCTTCGATCGAGATGCGGCGGCTCGACTCAGCTTCTTGATGAGCGTGCCCGTCATCGCCGGCGCGGTGATGTTGAAGCTCGGCAAGCTGTTCGCCGACGGTGTCCCCGATGGTCTGCTCACCCCGATGATCGTCGGTGTCATCACCAGCGGCCTGGCGGGCTGGCTTGCCGTGTGGGGCACCTTGCGGCTCCTGCGCACCCACAGCTTCACGCCGTTCGTGATCTACCGCGTGGCGTTGGGGATCACCGTGCTGGTGGTGGCGGCTGCCGGCTGGCGCTGAGCCGGCCGTGGACGCCGCCACGGATCATGGTTCGAGCAGCAGGGTCAGCGATCCGGCGGCGGCGGCGGCCGGGACCAGCGCTGCCTCGCGCGCCGGCACGGCGAGCATGGTGACGTCGTCGAACCGACCGACCACGAGGGCTTGCGAACTCACGACGAGTCCATCGCTGGCGACTTGGACCCGGTCGCCCACCGAAGCACCCGAGTTCGGCGACTCGACGATCGGCACTGCGAGCCAACCGGCGGGGGTCATCGCCTGGGGGCCATCGTCGGCGACGACATCGAGGCCGCGTGACGATCTCGCCCTCGCCGATGCGCTGGCGCGCGACGAGGTCCGTCGCGTCGGTGATCGCACCCTTCGGGACGACTGCGATCGGTAGGTTCCGCATCTCGACGCGCAACGGCTCGCCGACCTCGATTCGCCCGGTCGCCATCAGGACCGGGACGGTGGCGCCCCACACGTCGCGCGCGAGGTCGACCTGGCGCAATCGGAGGTGGACCGATGCAGCGATTCCGAACGCGACGGCCGCGATCAGCATCCATTGGATCCACGGACGCCGGATCAGCAGTCGCCGCAGTGACACGGAGATCGTGGTGACAGAACCGACGGTCGACATCGAAACCCTCCCTGGAGAGACAGGACGAGGGGGAGTCGGACCGGATCAGGTTATCGCAGGCAGCGCCCGAGTCAGCACGTCACGCAGTTGCGCCACGTTGCGTTGCATCACCTCGAGAACCGCCTCCATGGTGACCGGCGCGTGTCCGTCGACGCCGGCGTCGTAGTCGGTGACCAAGGCCATCGTCGCATAGGCGAGCCCGGCCTCGGCGGCGAGAACGGCCTCCGGGTAACCGGTCATGTTGACCACCGACCAACCCATCTGGCGGTACCAGCTGCTTTCGGCCCGCGTCGAGAACCGCGGTCCGTTGATGATCACCATCGTGCCGCCGTCGTGCACCGTGACGCCGGCGGACCGGGCAGCGGTGAGCAGCACGCGTCGGAGATCGTCGTCGTACGGATGGGCGAACGACTGATGGTGAACGGAGCCCTCACGGCCGGGGGTTCCCTCCGGCGCACCTACGTCGTGATAGGTGTCGGGGCGCCCATGGGTGCGGTCGATCAGTTGGTCGACGACCACGAAATCGCCAGGGTGCACGTCGGGTCGCAACGACCCGCACGAGCACGGCCCGATCAGCGCTCTGACGCCCAACGACGCCAATGCCCAGATGTTGGCGCGGTAGGGAACGCGGTGGGCGGCGAACTCGTGTCGCCGGCCGTGGCGGGGCAGGAATGCGACCCGCCGCCCGGCCAACTCGCCGACCGTGACAGGTGCGGCCGACTCGCCGTACGGCGTGTGGATCTCGACTTCGGTCGCGTCGGTGAGCAACTCGTAGAAACCGGACCCACCAATGATCCCGACCTCGGCGCCGAGCTCGGATGCCCGGTCGCTGAGCGGGATCAGCATGTCAGTCGCCCGACGATGTGGTGTCGGACGAAGTCTTGGGGGTGCTCGTCGGCGACGTGCCACCCGACGAATCGCTCGCCGCAGGGGTCGCGCTGGTCGTCGAGCCGGATTCGGACGATGACGGCGTCGCCGACGCGGCCGGCTTCTTCGCCGATCGGCTGTCGGTCTTGTAGAAGCCGTCACCCTTGAATGTGACGCCGACGGGCAGGAAGACCTTTTTCACCGCCATCGTCGCGCCGCTGTCCGGATGAACCGCCTCGGTCAGGGCGTCCTCGTCGAACGACTGCTGGACCTCGATCGTTTCGCCGGTGTCGATGAACTTGTACACGTACGTGGGCATGGCGATATCGAAAGATATCGGCACGCGGCGCCGCTTCACGGCCGGTGGTGTGAGATGTGGCTCCAGATGCGGTGTGACCTGCTGACGTGTCGACCATTCTCGGCATCGGCACGGCCCCGCGTTAGTGTCGCCGCTGTGCAGGTACGAAGCGCCGTCATTCCCGCGGCCGGCATGGGAACGCGGTTCCTTCCGGCCACCAAGGCCGTTCCGAAGGAGCTGATGCCGATCGGTGACACTCCGGCGATCCAGATCATCATCGACGAGGCGGTCGGCGCGGGTATCGAGCACGTCGTGGTGATCAGCAGCCGCAACAAGCCGGCCATCGAGCAGTACTTCGCGCCCGACCCCGCCCTGGTGAATGCGCTACACGGAAAAGGGCAACGATCGCGTCGCCGATCGGTTGGCCAGCATCGGGCGCGATTGGCGGGTCACGATCGCGTACCAGGACAATCCGCACGGGCTCGGTCACGCCGTCGGGTGCGCCAGGGAAGCTGTCGGTGACGAGCCGTTCGCCGTGCTGCTGCCAGACGAACTGATGGGCGATTCGTCCCTGCTGGCGCAGATGAACGGGGTGTGTGCGAGTTCCGGCGGCAGCGTGGTCGGCGTCAAGCAGGTGCCGCTCAGCGAGGTCAGCTCCTACGGCGTCGTCGCTCCTTCTGGCCCGATCGATGACGACGGGGTGATCCCGGTCGCCGATCTGGTGGAGAAGCCGGCCGCAGCGGAGGCGCCCAGCGACTTCATCCTCATCGGCCGGTATGTGTTGACGCCGGATGTCTTCGACGAGATCGAGGCCCTGACGCCGGGCAGCGGAGGCGAGCTGCAGCTCACGGATGCACTCCGGGCGCAAGCCGCCCGGTCACCGTTCTCGGCGGTGCTGTCGCGCACCGCGCGCTACGACACCGGCAGCCCGGTCGGGTTCCTCGAAGCGGCGATCGCGTTCGCGCTCCGCGACCCCGAGATGTCGGCGGACGTGTCGAAGCTGCTCGCCGAACACACCACCGCCTGACCGGCTCATTCGATCCGGCGAAACTTCCCGACGAGATCTCTGACGACCCCGAACTCGTCGACGTCGAAGTCGAACGTGTCGGGCGCCGGGCGTTCGGCCGAACGCGATCTCGTGACGCGCCACCGGCGTTCGTCGAGTCGCTCGTACCGATGCCCGACCGGCACGACACCGAGCGTCTCGACGTCGATCTCGATCACCGGCAAGTCGGTCGAGTCGCCCACCAGGAGTGGGTGGCGACGGATCGGCAGTGTGTGTGTGAACGGTGTGCACCGCAGCGCCACATCGAACGCACCGTCGAGTTCGGTGCGGTGGGCGCCGTTCACCTCGCCCCACCGGCCCCCGCCGTCGGTGCCCAGCCACAGGTCCGGATCGGGCAGGTCGCGGAACAGCAGGAACTGGCGAACCCGCCAGAGCGGAGAGAGGCGGATCACGTACTGCACGTTCTCGCGCCCCACGGACCCGGTCGCCGTCCACGCCTCGTTCTGCCATTCCAGCGACAGCGTTTCGCGGTGCCGACCATCCCACGTGCTCCAGCGCGCCGAATATCCGTCGGCGGGGAATGCCTTCGGCAGCGAAGGGTGCACCGGTTTGCCGTCAGTCACGTATTCCAGTCTGCCGTCGCACGCCCTGGACCGGTACGGTGCGCTCTGTGATAGCGCTCGAGGACGCCCAGAACTTCGTGATCGGGAGCTGCCCGCCGATCCCCGCGGTCGAGATCGCGTTCGACCGTGTCGAGGGGCTCGTGCTGGCGTCGGATGTCGTGGCCCACGAGCAGGTCCCACCATTCGACAACTCCGCCGTCGATGGATATGCCGTCATCGCTGCCGACACCAGGTCACTGCCGGTCGAGTTGCTGGTCGTCGGTGAGGTGGCCGCCGGGGCGGCGAGCGACCGCGTGCTCCGGCGCGGTGAGGCGATCCGCATCATGACCGGTGCACCGCTGCCGGCCGGCTGTGACGCCGTCGTGATGGTCGAGGAGACCGAGCGACTTCCCGGCGATCGAGTGCGTGTCAATGCCGGCGTCGAGGCGGGCGCAGCGGTTCGTCGCGCCGGTGACGACGTCCAGCCCGGCGACATGCTGTTCCCGGCAGGCACGGTCGCTTCTCCTCCGGTCGTCGGTGTTCTGGCCAGCATCAATGCCCGCACCGTGCAAGCGCATCGGCGGGTTCGCGTCGCCGTGCTGTCGACCGGCGACGAACTGGTGGAGGACGGCCGACCCCTCGCGCGGGGAGAGATTCGCGAGAGCAATCGTCGCATGCTCGCCGGGCTGCTTCGCGAAACGGGTTGTGAGGTCGTCGACATGGGTCTCGTTCGCGACGACGAAGCGGCGCTCGAAGGGGTGTTGCGTCGGGCGGCGTCCGAGTGCGACGCGATCGTCACGAGCGGAGGCGTCAGCATGGGCGACTACGACGTGGTGAAGGCTGTGCTCGGCCGTATCGCCGAGATGACGTGGATGCAGATCGCGATCAAACCGGCCAAGCCCTTTGCATTCGGCACCATCGAGGACACGCCGATCTTCGGGCTGCCGGGCAATCCGGTCAGTTCGATCGTCAGCTTCGAGATGCTGGCCCGACCTGCACTGCGACGGATGATGGGGCACCGCAGGCTGGCGCGTCCCAGCCATGTCGCGCTCACCGACGACGATCTGATCCGTAGACCGGACGGCAAGACGCACCTGATGCGGGTGCTCGCGACCTTCGAGAACGACGGCCGGTGTCACGTGCGCTCCGCTCGTGCGCAGGGCAGCCATCAGCTCGCTGCGACGGCGCTCGCCAACGCCATCGCGATCGTTCCGGATGGCGACGGCCTGCCCGCCGGCTCCGAGGTCGCTGTCGTGATGATGCAGGGCTGAGCCCGCTCATGTGCGCGGCCGGGTTTACCCCTAGGCTGGTCGGATGTCGCATTCCGGGGCGCGTGATCTGATCGATCCATTCGACCGTGTCGTGCGCGATCTGCGGATCTCGGTCACCGATCGGTGTAACTTCCGTTGCACCTACTGCATGCCAGAGGAAGGCATGCAGTGGATGCCCCGGTCCGAGATCCTCACCTTCGAGGAGATCGAGCGGCTGGCGAGAATCTGTGTCGAGCAGTACGGATTCGACGGCATTCGCCTCACCGGTGGCGAGCCGACGATCCGGGCTCACATCACTCGCTTGGTGGCGAAGCTCGCAGCGCTCGGTGTCGACCTGGCGATGACCACCAACGGCGCCACGCTGCGCAACCTCGCCCCCGGCCTGCGCGAGGCGGGGCTCAGACGCATCAACGTCAGCCTCGACACGCTCGATCGCGACAAGTTCGTTCGAATGACCCGTCGCGACGAGTTGGCGAATGTGCTCGACGGCATCGCTGCCGCGAAGCAGGCTGGCTTCGATCGGGTCAAGATCAACGCCGTCGTCGAACGTGGTACCAACGACGACGAGATCGTCGATCTCGCCCGCTTCGGCCGCGATGAGGGTGTCGAGGTGCGCTTCATCGAATTCATGCCGCTCGATGCGAGCGACGCGTGGCAGCGCGCCCAGGTGGTCGGACAGGACGAGATCGTGGCCACGATCGCCGCCGAATGGCCGATCGAGGTCATTCCCGCCAGGGGGGCCGCGCCCGCCAACGTGTGGCGATACCTCGACGGCAGCGGAACGGTCGGCGTCATCCCGACCGTGACCAAGCCGTTCTGTGGGGACTGCGACCGCGTCCGGCTCACCGCCGATGGCCAGTTCCGCACCTGCCTGTTCGCGACCGACGAGTTCGACTTGCGCAGCGCCATACGCTCCGGCGAAACCGACGACCAGATCGCCCGGCGTATCGAGGCGGCGGTCGGCACCAAGTGGGCCGGACATCAGATCAATCAGGTCAACTTCATCCGTCCGACACGCACGATGAGCCAAATCGGCGGCTGATCGTGCGACGGCCCGCGGTGGCCGTCGCCGTCGCCGGGGTCGAAGGTCCATGGCAGTGCCGGCGTGCAGTACCGTGGGTGGCGCATGAGCGATCTCGAGTTCACCCATCTCGATCCGCTCGGCCATGCCCGCATGGTCGACGTCACCTTGAAGGAGCCGACCCTGCGCCGGGCCGTGGCGCGCTGCAAGGTGTTCATGAAACCCGAGACCACTGCGGCGATCGCCAACCGCGAGGTGAAGAAGGGCGACGTGCTGGCGGTTGCTCGCGTCGCCGGCATCCAGGCCGCCAAGCGCACCTCCGACATGATCCCGTTGTGTCATCCGCTGCTGGTCGGCGCGGTGTCGATCAGCTTCGACATCGGCGACGACCATGTGGCGGTCGAGGCGTTCGTCGACACGATCGAACGGACCGGCGTCGAGATGGAGGCGCTGCACGCGTGCTCGGTGGCGGCGCTCACGATCTACGACATGTGCAAGTCGGCCGACCGGGGCATGACCATCGGGGAGTTGGCGCTGTGGGAGAAGACAGGTGGCCGGTCGGGAACCTATCGACGTCCCGAAGCGTCATGAACGTGTGTGTTGCGTTCTGGATGGATGTCGGCGTTGACACTCTGCGTGGCAGCGTCGTCACGATTGACACGCTCGACGTTGCCGACCGTGTTACAAATGTCGTAGAATCGTAACGAAGCGTTGTCCTCGCGACCGGTGGTCGCAAGCTACATCGATCGTTGTCCCAGTCGCCGAACGAAGGATCTCACACATGGGCGAACTCGTCCTACTGGTCGTAGCTGCTGCGTGGGCAGCCGTACTGATCCCGCCGCTGCTCCGTTCCCGTATCGAGAACCGGCCCAATTCATCGGTCACCGACTTCCGACGTCAGCTCAACAAGCTGCAGGGATCGGTCCCCAATCGAGCTTCGAGTTCTATCCGCGGCATGGCCCGCCCGCTGGCGCAGTCGCCCCTGCACCGTCCAGCGGCCGCTGGACGCCCGGGCGTTCAAACCCCCCAGATGCGCAAGGCCGGATCGGGGCGTACACACGGTGGCCAGCAGGCCGGTCGCGCTTCGCTGGCGACGCAGGCGCGCGAGTCTGCTCCACGCGGTCGCACCCACGGCGATCCCACGGGTGGTCAGCCTCGTCCGCAACAGCACCGTCAGGCGCACGTGGCTCGCCACAACGTTTCCGCCGCCGATCAGCTTCGCCGTCGCCGCTCGAACGTGTTGTTCATGCTCGTGGTTGCAGCAGGCGCAACCTTGTTCCTCGCGGCCACCACCCAGGAGCCGGCGATGCTCTACTTGTTCGCATTCGCGTTTCTCGCGCTGTGCGGCTACGCCTACCTCCTGTCGCAGGTTCGCCAGCGCGAGAGCGGCTCGTGGCCGAACGACTGGATGCAGCACTGACGCATCTCCCGCCCCGGGCGGGTACACTCCCGTCCGAAAATCAGGGGCTGTAGCTCAGTTGGTAGAGCGCTTCGTTCGCAATGAAGAGGTCAGGGGTTCGATTCCCCTCAGCTCCACGTGTCCACGTCTCGATGTCCGCGGACGTGTGGCGAGGCTTCCGTTGAGTCTGGGTGACGTTCACATCGTCGTGTCCACCGTTCGAGGCGGTTCGCGTCCGACGAGGCGCGGTCGGTCACCGAGGCCCGTTCATGTGTCGATCACGCCCACAGGGGTGCCGGACATGGTCGCTGGAGCGTGGACACCGACGTCGATCGTGCCGAGGGGGTCCACCACGAAGGGGACGCTGGACAACGGCACCAGCGTCAACGCGATCGCGCGTGCCACGCTCCCAGCCCTCTCCGCCCGCGGGCGCCGCGAGGTAGCGCTGCTCGTTCGCCCGTGACCACGATCCGCCACGCCGAGGCAATGCCCGATGACCCAGCCGTCGTGGAACCGAGAGCAGTGACACCCGACACCTCGTTCGAGGGCGGCAGCGACCCTCGATTCGGGGCCCATGCGATCGATGTGGTGCTCGCCGACCGGCGGCGCTTCCATTTCAGCACGCACGATCACGCATGCAGGCTCGCGGGAGGCGCCGCTTCGAATGGAATCCGAGAGGGTGACGTCGGTAGCGTCGCTGCGGACTTGACCGGTCCCCCTTCCACCCAGACAGGAGCGCTCCTGATGCGCGAAGCAGTATTCGTTTCCTATGCCCGTACCGGATTGGCGAAGGCCGGCCGCGGCGGCTTCAACATGACGCCGGCGATGACCATGGCGGCGCACGCCATCAGCAGCGCTGTCGACCGGGCGGGCATCGAACGCGAAGCCGTCGAAGACGTCGCCCTCGGTAACGGCGCCCACGGCGCCGGCAACCTCGGCCGACTCGCCAGCCTGTTGGCCGGTCTGCCGACCACCACCGGCGGCAACACGATCCAGCGCCACTGCTCGTCTGGGCTCAACTCGATCGCCGTCGCCGCCAACCACATCAAAGCCGATGGCGTCGACTGCGTCGTCGCCGGGGGTGTCGAGTCGATCTCGATCCCCAGCCCCGGCATGGGTGGCACCGCGAACATGGACCCGCATCTGACCGAGATGTATCCGGCGATCTACATGGCGATGATCGAGACGGCCGACATCGTGGCCGAACGCTACGGCGTGTCGCGCGAGTACCAGGACGAGTTCTCGTACACATCCCAGATGCGGATGGCCGCTGCTCAGGAGAACGGTCTGTTCGAGAACGAGATCGTGCCGATGCAGACCAAGATGAAGCTGGTCGACCGCGAGACCAAGGAAGAAACGATCGTCGATTACACCGTCACCGGCGACGAGTGCAACCGTCCCACGACCACGCTCGAAGGGCTCGCCAAGCTGCAGCCCGTACGCGGTGAGGGCAACTACGTCACAGCTGGCAACGCCAGCCAGCTGTCCGACGGTGCCGCCGCTGTGGTGATGATGAGCGACGAGGAGGCCTCGCGCCGCAACATCGAGCCGATGGGTGCCTTCAAGGGGTGGGCGGTTGCCGGCTGTGAGCCCGACGAGATGGGGATCGGCCCGATCTACGCCGTGCCGAAGCTGCTCGAGCGCCACGGGTTGACCGTCGACGACATCGACCTCTGGGAGCTCAACGAGGCGTTCGCCAGTCAGTGCCTCTACTCTCGCGACCAGCTCGGGATCGACCCCGAGAAGTACAACGTCAACGGCGGTTCGATCGCGATCGGCCACCCGTTCGGCATGACCGGCACCCGTTGCGCCGGGCACGTACTCCTCGAGGGCAAGCGCCGCAACGCGAAGTGGGGTGTCGTCACGATGTGCATCGGCGGTGGCCAAGGAGCCGCCGGTCTGATCGAGATCTACTGACCGACGCCGAAGATCGTGGGTCGTCCTCGCACGATCCCCTGTCTCTGTCACGCTTTTCGTGTGCGCTCACGAAAAACGTGACAAGAACACGTGACAAGCACACGTGACAAGCACACGTGACAGGAGCGCGGTGACGGAACCTCAGGCGGTGCTCAGGCGACAGGCACGGCGTACACCACGATGTTCTCGCGGTAGCGCCGGATCTCCGGGTTGAACGAACCGCCGCACGTGATCAGCACCAGCGTCTCGTCGCCGGTGTTGCGCCAGATCCGCTCACGCGGGTAGCTCGTCCTTGTCGTAGAGCGTCCGTTCGGTCACCTCGTAGGTTCGCTGCGAGCCGTCCTCGAGGGTGATCTCGACCCGTTCTCCCGGATCGAGGTCTCCCAGCCGGTGGAAGAGCCCGATGTCTCCGTTCCAGCTGACGTGGGCTGCGAGCACGGTCGCGCCCTCGTAGCCGGGTGCGGCACCGTAGCGGTACCAACCGATCTCGCTCGCACCTGGCACTTCGAGCGCGCCGTCGGTCCGCAGCCCGACGCTACGGACCGGCCCTTCCAGATCGAGCGAATCGATCGACAGCGACACCGGTTGCCGGCGCGGCTCGATCTCGGGGGGAATCGCGCTGCCCCGCGGGCCGAGCATCTCGGCCAGCGGTGAGAGCGGGATCGTCGTGGTCGTGGTCGTCGATGCTGCCGGACTGGCCTCAACGGGCGCCGTAGCCGCCGCTCTCGGAGCCGTCTCCAGCGGGGCGACCGTGCTCGGAGTCTCGACGGCCACGGCGTTCTCGACGTCGAGGACGACTTCGGGGCCGGCGGCAAAGGCCCAGACGGCGAGGCCGACGGCACCCACAGCGGCCGCCGACCCGACAACGAGCAACGCCCGACCCCTGGCCGATGATCGGCGTCGGGGTCGGGCGAGCTCTGTCATGTACGGAAGTGAATCAGACTTCGACGCTGCGCCGGCGGAGAGCGAACGCTCCACCTGCGAGCACCAGCATGCCGCCGGCAGCCGCCAGCACGACCATGTTGACCGAGTTGCCGACCGGCTCACCGGTGTTGACGGCGGTCGGGGCGGGGGTGCCGTCGCTGTCGGAATCCTCCGCGCCGGCTGCCGCTTCCATGCCGACCTCGATCTCCTGGGTCAGGAAGGTGAACGTGTCGTCGTCGAGCGAGCCGACGGCGTACACGATCAGGTTGGTGCCGGCGTTCAACGTGACGGTCGGGACGTCGACGATCGGGTCACCGCCGGCGGGGGCGAGCTGGGCGCCGGCGATCTCACCGGCGGGGAGCTCGAGCTCGGCGCTGGCACCATTGGCTGCTCCTTCGATCGGGCGAGCGTCACCGACCACGAGGTCGACAGCGGGAGCTGCGGCCGTGTGGCGAACGGTCAAGCGGCCCTGACCATCAGCGGTCATCGCCGTGTTGTTCTCGAACGGGGTGATGGTGGGAACGCCATCGGCGTCGAGGTGGGCGATGACGGTCCAGTTGCCACTGGCCGGGACGGGGAACTCTGCAACCGGTCCGATGGCGATGTCCTCGGTGCCGGCGAGGCGGACCTCGACGTTGGTCAGGGTCTGGCCGGCGAACGCCGTCAGGTCCTGGGTGGCTCCCGGCTCGAAACCTGGAATCAGGACATCACCGTCGACGGCCACGTCGACCGTGGCGCCGGGAATGCCGTGGAGCAAGGTGATCTGGGTGGCCTCCTGGGCGTTGGCCGCGCCGGGGACCATGGCAACCGCGGCGATGGCCGCGATACCTGCGAGAAGTCGCTTCATGTCGTGTGTACCTTTCGGTTCGAGTTGTCGGTCTGTGCCGGGTCCGAGGAGCCCTGGTTGGTGTGGCACGTGGCGAACGGTGCACGAGTTGCACCGCCACTCGGTGGTGAATACGAACCGGCACGCCTCAACGGATGCACTCCGCCGAAAGAATTTCTCAAGGTCGGCGAAGCGCCTCGCTCAACGGTTTTTCGTTGCGGGCGCGCACCGCGGCGTTCACGTGTTGACGCTCGAGAACTTGTTCCAGCGTCTTGGCGGCCTGCTCGATCGGATGCTCGGAGAAGAAGGCCTGCACGTCGGCGACCTGCGCCGGCCGATCGAGCAGGCGCACGGTTTCGATCATCCGCGAGATCGTGTTGCGCGGGAATCGCTCGTTGGCCTCTGCCCAGTTGCGACGCACGAAATCCCACGCGGCAACGCCGTGTTCGCGATTGCCGATGCAGGCGCGCAGCAGGAATGGTGCGTTCTGCGTCTTCACCTGGTCGCTCATGGCCAGCTCGCACGTGCGCCGCACCAGATCTGCGTCGTCGAACTCGGCGAGCGAATACAGGTGCCGCAACTGCACCTGCGGGGTCGCGCCGTTCATCGCCTGGCCGAGCATGCGCTCGTAGTCCGCGGCGTCACCGGTCGCGGCGACGACGCCGGTCGCCGCCGCCGCGAGTTCGGCGTCGACGGAGGCCGCGTCCTGCGACCAGTCTTCGTAGTACGAGCGCGCGCGACTGCGAGCCGTCTGGTCGGCGCCTTGCACCGCCATCACCGCCAACAGCAGTCCACGCAGCTTCGCCGTGAGCTCTGTCTCGTCGTCGGCCGGCTCGCCGAGCTCGGCCAGCGCCGGGCCCACGAGGGAGACGACCCGTTGCTGGTAGCCGGCCACGGCTGATGGATCGTCGTCGAGCAGCCGGCGGACGCCGCGCAGGCCGTTGGCGATGCTCTGCCACACGCCGTACTCGCGCTCGTCGCCGAAACGGTCGACCAGTTCGAGGAACTCGAGTGCCGTGAGATCTCCGGAGGTGACCGCGTTCCACGCATCGTCGACGAGGTTGTAGCGCTCGAGTGCGGTCATGCCGGCGATGACATCGCTCGTCAGTCGGGATCGCAGCAGTTCGGTGTAGGCGACCCGATAGAAGCCGTGGCCGCCGGCGTTCACGATCACGGCCTCTGGTCCGATCGGTACGCGCACCTCGTCGCCGTCGAGAAGCACCGAGTCGACACGATCCCCCTGGCGAACCACCAGCGGCACCGCCCACAACGATGTCGAGACGGCTGCGGGGTCGAACGTGAATCGGCGCTGTGACAACACCAGCTCGTCGCCGTGGATCGATGCCGTGACCAGCGGATAGCCGGGCTGCCAGATCCACGAGTCCATCACACGTCGCACGGGCTCGCCGGAGGTGTGCTCGATCGCGTCCCACAGGTCGCTCGTCTCGGTGTTTCCGTACGAGTGGGTCTTCAGGTAGTGGCCGACGCCGCGGCGGAAACGCTCTGCACCCAAGTACTGCTCGAGCATGCGCAGGAGCGCACCACCCTTCTGATAGGTGAGCACATCGAACATGCCTTCGCAGTCGGCGGGGGACTCGACCTCGTATTCGACCGGACGGGTGGACGACAGCGAGTCGACCTCGAACGCGGCGCTGCGTTCCAGCCCGAAGAACGTCCAGCGATCCCACTCGGGGCGGAAGGCGTCGCATGCAGCGAGCTCCATGAAGGTAGCAAAGGCCTCGTTCAACCAGATTCCGTTCCACCAACTCATCGTGACGAGGTCGCCGAACCACATGTGCGCCAGCTCGTGAGCCACGACGTCGGCGACCAGCTGACGCTCGCCCTGGGTCGCCGTCGCGGGGTCGACGAGCAGGAGGTTCTCCCGGAACGTGATACAACCGAGATTCTCCATCGCACCCGCCGCGAAATCGGGCAGCGCCACCAGGTCGACCTTGTCGCTCGGGTAGCGGATGTCGTAGTACTGCTGGAACCAGCGCAGGCAGAATGCTGCCACGTCGAGCGCGAAGCCGGTGAGGGCCTCCTTGCCGGGCAGGTGCACGATACGCACCGGGATGCCATCGACATCGACCCAGTCGGTGGTTTCGAGTGGGCCGACCACGAACGCAACCAGGTATGAGCTCATCGGCATCGTGTCGGCGAAGCGGACCACGGTCTTGCCATCGGAGCGGACCTCGCGCCGGGTCTCGGGCCCGTTCGACACAGCCACCAGGCCGGGAGCGATCGCCAATGTGACACCGAAGACGGCCTTGAAGTCGGGCTCGTCCCAGCACGGGAACGCGCGGCGGCAGTCGGTGGATTGCATCTGGGTCGTGGCGATGACCCGCTCGGCGTCGTCCTCGTCGCGAAAGGTGCTGCGATAGAACCCGCGCAGCTGGTCGTTCAACACCCCCCGGAACTCGAACGACAGCACGTGATCGCCGGCGCCAGCGCCGTCGGCCGGAGCGATGAACAGTCGCTCGGTGGCCTGCTCGATTCGGAACGGAACCGGAGCTCCGTCCAAGGTGCACGTGTCGATGTCGAGCTCGACCGCGTTGAGTACGAGTTCGCTGCACGACTCGGACACGGTGATCTCGATGTCGACGGTTCCGCTGAACGTGGACACGTCGAGATCGGGTTCCAGCACGAGGTCGTAGCGCACCGGAGCGGCCGATCGCGGCAAGCGGAATGGGTCGAGAGCAGTCACGACGGCGGATCGTATCCCCGTGGGGATCGGACCCCATCCGGCGTGCCTGCGACCGGAAATCCGCTGTGGTTCACTCGGAGGGGGTTCGACTCCCTCGGGGCCCGGTAGCGTGCCCGAACGTGACTGCGATCGGTGACCGGAAGGCCTGGGGCGATACTCGATTCGACGTGGTCGGAATCGGGAATGCGCTCGTCGATGTGATCGCACACGCATCCGATCGTTTCCTCGAGGACCACGCACTGGTCAAGGGACGAATGGATCTGGTCGACACCGAACGTGCCGTGGCGCTCTATCGGGCGCTCGGTTCCGCGGTCGAGATGAGTGGCGGGTCCGCCGCGAACACGATGTGTGGCATCGCCAGCTTCGGAGGCTCGGCCGCATATCTCGGAAAGGTCACCGACGACGAGCTCGGCAGCGCGTTCGGCCACGACCTGCTGGCCGTCGGTGTGCAGTTCCGCGCCGGTGACCACCGCAACGACGTTCCGACCGGACGGTGCATCATCGTTGTCACCCCCGATGCAGAACGCACCATGAACACGTATCTCGGCGCATCGAGCCTGCTCGGCGTCAGCGACCTCGACGACGACGCCATCGCCAGCGGCAAGGTGCTCTACATGGAGGGGTATCTCTACGACCGCGACGAGGCCAAAGCGGCGTTCAGGCATGCGGCCGGCGTCGCCCACGAGGCGGGTCGGCTCGTGTCGCTCACCTTGTCCGACTCGTTTTGCGTCGATCGTCATCGCGACGACTTCCACTCGCTGGTCAGCGACGAGGTCGACCTGCTGTTCGGCAACGAATCCGAGTTGATCGCGCTGTACGAGACCGAAACCTTCGACGAGGCGGTCGACGAACTCCGGGGGCACTGTCAGCTGGCCGCGATCACGGTGGGGGCCAGGGGTTCGATCATCATCACCGGAGACGAACTGCTCGAGGTGCCCGCCGTTCCGGTTCGAAGGGTCATCGACACCACGGGGGCCGGCGATCTCTACGCTGCGGGATTCCTGCACGGGTTGACCTCGGGCGGCTCGCTCGAGGAGTGCGGCCGGCTCGGGTCGCTCGCCGCGGCGGAGGTGATCTCCCACGTGGGTCCTCGCCCGCTGGTCGAGCTGCGTACGCTGGTGGGGTGACGAGCGATTTCTTGACCACCGCCCAGCGCTGGCTGGCGGCGGAACCCGACGACGACATCCGTGCCGAGCTTCTCGAGCTGATCGGCGGCGACCCGGCGCAGCTGGCCGCCAGGTTTTCCGACCGGCTGCAGTTCGGCACCGCCGGCTTGCGCGCTGCGGTCGGGGCCGGCCCGCTGCGCATGAACAGGTTGGTTGTCCAACAGGCCGCGGCCGGCCTGGCTCAGTACCTCCTGGACACCGACCCATTGGCCCGCGAGCGTGGGGTGGTGATCGGGTTCGATGCCCGACGCAAGAGTGACGTGTTCGCCGTCGATACCGCTCGGGTGATGGCCGCTGTCGGCATCCCGGCTCGGCTGTTCGATCAGCGAGTACCCACGCCGGTGCTGGCGTGGTCGATCACCGAACTCGACGCCGCGGCCGGCATCGTGGTCACGGCCTCGCACAACCCGCCCGCCGACAACGGCTACAAGGTCTATCTCGGTGACGGTGCCCAGATCGTGCCACCGCACGACGTGGGGATCTCGGCGTGCATCGATCGCGTCGATCCGACGGCGGTGACGATGTCGGCCCCCGATGATCCGTTGATCTCCAGCGTGGGAGATGGATTGATCGATGCCTACGTCGCGTCGATTCCGGCCGTCAGGCGCCGGCCCGAGGTCGCCGGCGTGCCGGTCGCATACACCGCACTGCACGGAGTGGGCGGCGCGACGCTGGTGCGCGCGTTCGAGGCGGCAGGATTCGACGCCCCGCACGTCGTCGCCGAGCAGTACGAGCCGGACGGCACGTTCCCGACGGTCTCGTTCCCGAACCCCGAGGAGCCCGGTGCGATGGATCTGCTGATGGAGGTCGCCGAGCGCGTCGACGCCCAACTGGCGGTCGCCAACGATCCCGATGCCGACCGCCTGGCGGCGGCGATCCCGCAGCCCGACGGATCTTGGCGGCGCCTCGGTGGCGACGAGATCGGATGGCTGTTCGCCGACTACCTGCTCGGACTCGACGACGATCCCGACCGGCTCGTGATCACGACGCTCGTCTCATCATCCCTGCTGGGCAAGATGGCCGCCGCCCACGGCGTCCACTCGGCCGAGACGTTCACGGGATTCAAGTGGATCGCCCGCGCTGTGCTCGATCGGCCCGATCTGCATTTCGTGCTCGGGTACGAGCAGGCGCTCGGCTATCTGGTGGCCGAGCGGCCGCTCGACAAGGACGGCATCAGCGCTGCGGTGCTGTTTGCGGAGATCGCCGCGGTCGCCGCCTCCGAGGGCCGCACGCTGCAGGAATGGCTCGACGCGATCGCGGCCCGGTACGGCCGCCATGTGCTCGCCGACGCCTCGGTCCGCATGACGCCGGTCGAGGCTGCCGCGAAGGTGGCGGCCCTGCGGGCTGACCCACCCACCGCGATCGGCGGGCGCTCGGTCGTCAGCACCGAGGAGTACCCCGAGGCCGATCTGTTGAGGTTCGAGCTCGACGGGGGCGTACGAGTGCAGATCCGCCCCAGCGGCACCGAGCCGAAGGTCAAACTCTACGGCGAGGCGGTCGACGAGGACCCGGCCCCGTTCGTGGCTGCGTTGGCGGACTTGTTGGGCTGAAAGACCACGAACCGGGAATTTCGCCATACCTCCGTGAACTCGTCCGGTTGATCGAGCAGTGTGTTCGTGAGGTTCGCCGTGCGCTCCGTCACGATCAGCTTCAGCTCGACGGTGGTCGGGAGCGGACGGTAGTCGTCGACCTGGACGGCGCGGCGGTCGGTCTCGAGTGTCATCGCCCTCGCCTTGGGTGCGGCGATCACGTCATCGGGGTCGCTGCGCTCTCTCACGACGTCGAACATCACGATCGCATCGGGATGCGTCGGGCCCCACTCGATCTGGCCGCTGTCGCGGAACGTCGAGGCACGGTCGATGCGGATGTGTACGTTCGCGAGATTGCCGGCGACGATGCCCGCGAGCGCGAGCGTGGCCGCGGCCGTGGGCAGCCACCCGAGCCGTCGGTTGCGGAGCAGCGTCGTGAGCGCGACGAGCGCGAGCACCATCAGCACCGGCGCAACGCTGCACACGTAGCGATTGATCGCCACCCGGAAGCTGCCTCCGATCATCAGCGCGACGGCGGCGTACACGACGAGATGCAGGTCGCGTCGGCGATTGGGGCCGAGCGCCAATCCGATCCCGATGATGGCCAGCAACAGGTACAGGCCCACGGCCATCCATCCGAGGGCGACGTTGCCGAAGATCATCGGGTCCGGCTGCCACGAACGTTTGAGGCCGACCACCTCTGCGAGGTGATCGATGTGCTTGTCGCCGAGGCGCCATACGTTCTTGATGGTCGTGCCCGAGTACTGCGGCACCAACGTGCTCGGAAGGATCAACTGGACGAGGCCGATCACCGCGAGCGCGGCGGCGTGGGGGAGCGCGAGACGGATCGACAGGGACAGCCGCTGCGACCCTGCCCTCCACCAGTGCTCGTCGCGTGTCGCGATCAGCGCCGCGAGCTGAGCGGCGACGATCGCCGGCACCATGGCGAGACCCTCTCGCCGTACCGAGAACGCCGCCGCGGCGCCGCAACCGATCAGTACCAGGGGCCACAGCTTGCCCGATGTCCGTGTCAGGACACCTGATCCCGCCGCCCGGTCGAGGCCGACCAGCACGATCCCGGTGACCGCCATGAACGGCAGTTCCGATTGGATCAGCTCGGTCCACCCCAGCAGCAATGGCGACAGCGTGATCGCAACGACGCCCGTCAGCGCGACCAGCGCCCCGACCCTCGCCCTGGCGAGCACGTACCAGCAGCATGCGAACGCGCAGGCGCTCAGCACCGGGACGATCGCGAGCCGGTCGAGGTTCGTGCCGATGATCGCGACGAACGGTGTGAGCAGGATCGGGAAGCCCCACGGATACAAGGGTGGGCTGAACGCCGAACCTCGCGAGTTCTCGACGGTGAAACTGTTGTCGTCGATCACCTGCCGGGCGTTCCCGTCGAGCAGACCTTTCGCCTGGCGGACGTACAGCGCCCAGTCGTCACCCCACCAGTGCCCCGAGCGATGAGACGCGAACATGACGGCCGCCATGGCACCGACGACGAGTGCCAGCGCCGTCGGAGCTGCGTATGGGGTGAGCGGCCTCAGCCGCCCGCGGATGTTGGTCACGCCCGTGATCGGTAGTCAGCCGCCGGTGCCGAATTGGCGGTCTCCGGCATCGCCGAGGCCCGGCACGATGAACGCGTGCTCGTTGAGGTGATCGTCGATCGCGGCCGTGACGATGTGCAGGTCGAGACCCTCGTCGCGCAGCCGCTGGATGCCCTCTGGTGCGGCGAGTGCGCAGACGACGGTGATCGGCGTGGGCGCATCCCGTTCGGTGAGCAGGGCGATGGTGTGGACGAGCGAGCCCCCGGTCGCGAGCATCGGATCGATCACGATGATCGGGCGACCTGCCAGCGATTCGGGCAGCTTGTTGACGTACGGCTTGGGCTGGAACGTCTCCTCGTCGCGTGAGATTCCGATGAAACCGACGTCGGCGAGGGGCATCAACTCCTGAGCGGCGTGGACGAAACCCAGCCCTGCTCGCAGCACCGGAACGATCACGGGTTGGACGGCGAGTCGGCTCGCCGGTGCTGTGGTGAGGGGGGTTTCGACCGTGCCCTCGACGGTCGGCAATGTCTTGGTCGCCTCGGCGAGCAGCAGCGTGCCGATCCGTTCGAGGTTGTTGCGGAACGACGGGTTGGGCGTGTCGCGGTCGCGGATACGGGCGAGCGAGTCGGCCACGAGAGGATGGTCGACGAGGGTGACGGTGATGGGCATCAGAGTGCTCCCATGGAAGATTCGGCGTTGAGTAGCGCGTAGCGCGGTTTGATGAGACCGTTGATGATCTTGAGGCGTTCGGGAAACGGCGCGAAGGCCGACTTCATGGCGTTGATCGTCAGCCACTCGAAGTCACTCAGGCCCCACTCGAAGGCGGCCCGGAGCTGTCGCATCTCGTTGGTCATCGACGTATCGCTCATCAGCCGGTTGTCGGTGTTGACCGTGACCCGGAAGCGCAGCCGTCGCAGGAGACCGATCGGATGATCGGCGATCGAGGCGCACACGCCGGTGTTGACGTTGGACGTGGGGCACAGCTCGAGACATACCCGGCGGTCGCGCACGAACGATGCGAGACGGCCGAGCTCCTCCTCGCCGGGAGGACCCGTGATGTCGTCGACGATGCGGACCCCGTGGCCGAGCCGGGCCGCACCGCAGTACTGCAGGGCCTCCCAGATCGACGGCAGCCCGAACGCTTCGCCGGCGTGGATCGTCGAGTGGAAGTTCTCGCGCATCACGTACTGGAAGGCATCGAGATGCCGCGAGGGCGGGTAGCCCGCTTCCGCGCCGGCGATGTCGAAGCCGACCACACCACGATCGCGGTTGCTCACCGCCAACTCGGCGATCTCGCGGCTGTGCGCCGCAGTGCGCATCGCCGAACAGATCGCGTAGATCGTCAGATCGGTGCCGGCGGCACCACGCTCGAACCCGGCGAGTACGGCATCGAGCACCTCGTGGAGGGTGAGCCCGCCCTCGATGTGGAGCTCGGGGGCGAAACGCACCTCGGCATACACCACACCGTCGGCGGCGAGGTCGTGGGCGCATTCGTAGGCGACCCGCTCGATCGCATCGCGGTGCTGCATGACGCCGACGGTATGGGCGAACGTCTCGAGGTAGAGCACCAGATCGTTGCGCTTGGCGCCACGGTTGAACCACGTGGCCAGCTCGTCGACGTCATTGGTGGGCAGCTTGTCGTAGCCGTATTCGTGCGGCGAGCTCGAGCACCGTCGCCGGGCGGAGTCCGCCGTCGAGGTGATCGTGCAACAGCACCTTGGGCGCTCTGTGGATCAGCTCGTCGATCATCGTGTCACCGTATCGCTGCACGCCATCTCCCGCAGCCTACGAGATCGGAGATGCGCCGGGACCGAGCCGATCGGCGAACTGCGATCAGCCGTTCCAGGGGCGATGCGCAACGACACGGAGCGCAGCGACCGTTCCGCAGGGTTTCCAGCACATCTCCCGAGTCCTAACCTTCCAGGTATGACCGACGGACTCACCGTGCTCGGGGCAACCGTGCGCCACGCCATCGACCACGTCGAGGTGTTCCCCGCGCCCGCCAACGTCACCCGAGTCAGGTTCACGAACGACGAACTGGCATCGATGTGTCCCGTCACGCAGCAGCCCGACCTGTCGACGGTGGTGATCGAGTACGTCCCCGACGAGTGGTGCGTCGAATCGAAGAGCCTCAAGCTCTATCTCTGGGGGTATTCGCGATCGCGCCGTGTTCGCTGAGGCGATGTCGGCAGAGATCGCCGGCGAGATCATGGCAACGGCCCGACCCCGTCAGGTCACCGTCACACTCACCCAGCGCCCGCGGGGTGGCATCGAGGTGCAGGCAGTCAGCGAACTCGCCCGCTGACACACCATGTCGTGTCGGACACGACCTGCTCAGTGGACCGAGACGTTGCCGGTCGTCCGGGTGTGGAGGCGTTCGGCGTGCTCGTTCATGCCGACCAGTTCGGCGTGGATACCGCGTTGCTCGAACTTGGCGACGACCGTGTCGAGCGCCGACACCGCGGAGGTGTCCCAGATTCGGGCGTCGGTGAGGTCGATCTCGACCCGCCCGACCTCGACGGCGTCGTAGTCGAAGGCGTGCACGATGTCGTGGGTCGAGGCGAAGAACAGTTCGCCGGTGACGGCGTACAGGCGCTCGACGTGGTCGGGGTCGACGACGCTGGTGACCTTCACCAGGTCGCTGACGTGGCGGGCGAAGAACACCGCTGACAGCACGACACCGGCTCCCGACGCCGTAGGCGAGATTGTGGGTGAACACGACGATCGTCACGGTGGCGGCCATGATCAACGTCTCGGTGATCGGGTGGGCCTTGATCGTCGATGGGCTGACGCTGCGCCAGTCGAACGTACCGACCGACACCATGATCATCACGGCGACGAGCGCAGCCATCGGGATCTGGGCGACGAGGTCACCGAGTGCGAGGATCAGCACCAGCAGGAACACGCCGGAGGCCAGCGTCGACAGGCGGGTGCGGCCACCGGAGCGATAGTTGATCATCGATTGGCCGATCATGGCGCAGCCGGCCATGCCGCCCAGGAAGCCGGTGGCGACGTTGGCGACCCCCTGGCCGCGGGCCTCGGTGTTCTTGTCGGAGTTCGTGTCGGTCAGATCGTCGAGCAGCTGGGCGGTCAGCAACGATTCGAGCAACCCGACCAACGCCAGCGTCAGGGCGACGGGGAAGATGATGGAAAGTGTCTCGAAGGCGAACGGGAGCTTCGGCAACGCCACGAACGGCAAGCTGCTCGGTAGCTCACCCATGTCGCCGACGGTCGGTAGATCGAGGTGCCAGATCATGGCAGCACCCGTGATGGCGACGATCGCGATCAGCGGCGACGGCACGGCTTTGGTGATACGGGGAAGCCCGTAGATGATCACCAGGCCGACGATGATCGCAGCACCGTTGGCGATCCATCGGTCGCCGCGGGAGGCATCGTCGGAGAGCAGGATGTGCGGCACTTGTGCCATGAAGATGAGGATTGCCAGCGCATTGACGAACCCGAGCATCACGGTGCGCGGCACGAACCGCATCAGTTCGCCGACCCCGAGGTAGCCGAGCCCGATCTGCAGGATGCCGGCCAGGATGGTGGCCGCGAACAGGTACTCGATGCCGTAGTTCTCGACGAGCGGCACCAGCACCAGCGCCATGGCGCCGGTCGCTGCCGAGATCATGCCCGGTCGGCCGCCGGAGAAGGCGATGATGATGGCGATCGAGAACGAGGCATACAGGCCGACCTTGGGATCGACACCGGCGATGATCGAGAACGAGATCGCCTCGGGGATCAGCGCCAGCGCCACCACCAGGCCCGACAGCAGGTCGGTCTTCGGGCGGGTGATCCATTGCGTGCGGTCGAGGACGCCGTGGGCGCGCGCGCCGGAAACGAATGCAGAGAGGGAGGTCATCGCGACTTTCGGAGGGGATCTCGGGGGTATGACGCCCTGGAAACCCGAGTGGTCACCGACGCCTGACCGCACCCTACGGGAAGAACGTGAAGAACGTCACCGTGAGCGCTGCACCGCGTCAGGCGAAGGAGGCGAATCCGGGGCGCACCTGCTGCTCGACGATCCGTCGCCGAACCTCGAGCGGGGCGAATCCGCTCATGACACCGTTGACGACCAGTTGTTCGATCTCGTCCCGTCCGAGGTCGAACGTGGTCGCCACAGCCAGCATCTCCGAGGAGGGCATGACGCCGCTGATCAGGCGATTGTCGGTGTTGACGCTGACGTTGAAGCCGTGGCGCAGCATCGGCCCGATCGGGTGCGAGGGCAGGTCGGGTACCGCTCCGACGTGGACATGACACGTCGGAGCCATCTCGAGTGGCACCTGGTGGTCGAACACGTAGCGAGCGAGCGCGCCGAGTTCCAGCGAACCGTCGGCTCGGGTGGTGATGTCGCTGCGCAGACGCACACCGTGGCCGATCCGGTGGGCGCCCTGAACCAGAGCGTCGTGGATCAGTTCCAGATCGGGCGGCTCCGACGCGTGGATCGTCACATTCAGGTGCTGCTCGCGGGCGAACGCCAGCGCCTCGGCGTGCAGCGATGGTGGCCATCCGGTTTCGGCGCCCGCCAGGTCGAAGGCGACGACCTTGTCGTCGTGCTCGCGTAGACGGTCGACGAGCTGGACGATCTCCATCGAGCGCTGTTCGGTGCGCATCGCGCACAGGATGGCATTGACCAGAATCGTGTTGCCGGCCGCGGCGGCCTCACCCTCGCCTCGCCGGAAGCCGGCGGTCACGGCGCCGACGACCGCTTCCAGCGACAATCCGTTGTGTTGGTGCAGTTCAGGAGCAAATCGGACCTCGGCATAGACGACACCGTCATCGGCGAGGTCGAGGGTGGCCTCGGCGGCGACCCGCTCGATGTGGGCCTCGGATTGCATGACGGCCAAGGTGTGCTCGAAGGTGGCCAGGTACTGCAGCAGGTCCTTGGTGGCTGCACCTGCGGTGAACCAGGACTGCAGTGCATCCGGGTCGGTCTCGGGGAGTGCCCAACCGATCTCGTCGGCCAACTCCAGCACGGTCGCCACCCTCAGACCACCGTCGAGATGGTCGTGCAGGAGCGACTTGGGAAGCGCCCGGGCGGCGTCGATGTCGACGAGCGGAGTTGCCATGATCGTCAGAGTAACCAGATGAGGCCCGACCCCATCCCGCTACATCCGGTTAGTGCTCTTCGCCGGAGCGGAATGGCTTGCCGTCGTGGGCCGGCATTCTGAGCCGTTGTGTGGCCGAAGCCAGCACGACCAGGGTGAGTGCGTATGGCACCGACTTCGTCAGCGGTTCGGGGATCTTGTCGACCGTGAGGAACACGACCAGGCAGGCGACACCCAGGGTGCCCTGAACCGCCGCTGGGATCCAGCGGCGACGGATCATCGATCGTACGAACACCAGGCCGGCGACGATCGCCAGGTACAGGAACAGTTTGGGGAGCGATGTCGGGCCGACCAGGTTGAGCGCTTCGCCGAAGCCGAACAGGGATGCGCCACCGAGCACGCCGTACGGCATCCAGTTGCCGAAAATCAAGGTCGCCAGGCCGATGAAGCCTCGGTTGGCCGTTTGGCCCTCGCGATAGTACGACGATGCGACGATCGCCAGGTAGCCGCCACCCAGGCCGGCCAACGCGCCGCTGATCGACATCGCGGCGTAGCGCAAGGGAACGATGCGGACGCCGAGCGTCTCTGCCGCACCCGGTGCCTCGCCGGACGACCGGACCTGGAGTCCGAACACGGTCCGCCACATGATGAACGCGGTGAGCGGCACCAGACAGGAAGGCGATCACCGATGCCCACGACAGGTTGTGGGCGAAACCGCCGAGCACTCCGGCGATGTCGCTGATCAGGAACCATCCGCGGGCTTCGAGATTGCCGAGCACGTCGGCTGTGCCGCCGCCGCCGGCCAGGAACGGCAGGTTGATGCGCGGGATCGATGACGACTGTGGTGGCGACTGGCTGATACCACCGCCTTGCTCGCCGACGAACGTCAACTCGCTGAGGAACCGCATGGCTCCGAAGGCGAGGATGTTGATGGCGACACCCGAGATGATGTGATCGACGTTGAACCTGACGACCGAGATGCCGTGCACGAGACCGCCGATCATGCCGCCGACGATCGCCATCAGCAAGCCGACCCAGGGCCCCCATTGCCAGGCGGCCCAACCGCCGAACCAGGTGCCGAGGATCATCATGCCTTCGATTCCGATGTTGACGATGCCGGCCCGCTCCGCCCACAGACCGGCCAGGCCGGCCAACATGATCGGGATCGTGGCGCGGATCGCGACACCGACGGTGCTCGACGAGGTGAGCACGCCGGCGTCGGTGATCGTGCGCACGAACGACAACAGCACGAACAGCACCACCGCCGTGAGGATCGTGTTGGTCGAGCCCGGGAGGCGATCGAGCAATGTCGGCTTGGGCTCGGGCTCCGTCGGCCGAATCGGCGTGGACGAGGGTGTCGCTCATGCCGCCACCGCCTGCGTGCCGACACCGGCCAACTGGAGGTCGCGAGCAGCACGCTCGGTCGTGCGTTTGGCGTACCACCGATCGGCGGCACCGCTGATGATCACCACCGAGAGCAACGTGATGCCCTGGATCACGCGCACGATCGACGAAGGGATGCCTTCCAGCTGGAGAGGACCACCAGCGGCTTCGAGGAAGCCGAACAGCAGGCCGGCGGCGACGATCCCGATCGGATGGTTGCGACCCAAGAGCGCGACCCCGATCCCGGTGAACCCATAACCGCTGGGTCTGGTCGGGCCGTACGAATGACTTTCACCCATCAGGTACGGCAAGCCGACCAATCCGGCGATCAATCCGGAGATCAGCATCGCCAGCAGCACCATCCGGTTGGCACTGATGCCAGAGGTTCGTGCCGCCTCGGGATTGAGGCCCGACGCTCGCAACCGGAACCCGAATCTGCTTCGGAATACCAACACGTAGTACGACCACGACGACCAGCAGCACCACGACGATGAATCCGTTCAACTTGTCGTCGATGATGTCGGGCATCCAGGCGCTCTCCGGGAGCTGTTTGGTGCGCACGTCGAGCGAACCGCTGCCATCGTCGTACCGGAAGAAGTCGTTGAACAACCAATCGATGATCTGGAGTGCGATGGCGTTCAACATGATCGTGCTGATCACCTCGTTGACGCCTCGTTTCACCTTGAGGTACCCGGCGATGCCTCCCCAGGCAGCGCCGGCCAGCATGCCGATGACGATGACGAACGGGATGTGGATCACCGGCGGAAGATCGACGTACGCTCCGATGACCGCTGCCCAGAACATGCCCATCAGGAACTGGCCCTCGACGCCGATGTTGAAGAGTCCGAGTTTGGCGGTGACGGCGAAGGCCACCGCCGACATGATGAACGGCATCGAACGAGAGACCGCCTCGTACAGCTTGTCGGTGTCGGTGGCGACTTCTCCGAGCTTGGCCAGGGCGGCGAACGGGTCCTTGCCGGTGACGGCGAGCAGGATGCCGCTGATCACCAACGCCACGATCACGGCGACCAGCGAGCTGCCGATCGTGACCATCGTGCGTTCGAGATCGGCTTTGCGTGACCCCGCCGACTTCCGCGCGGGTGGGTTGACGATGTCGTCGAGCGTCATGCCGCACCTCCTGTCATGTAGGTGCCGAGCAACTCGGGGGTCGCTTCGTTGGGGTCGAGCTCGGCGTTGATGCGGCCGTCGAACATCACGACGATCCGATCGGAGAGCGCCAACAGTTCTTCGAGGTCAGCGGTGATCAGGAGCACGGCCAGGCCTTGGTCGCGGGCATCTCGCAGCTTGTCCCAGATCGACGACTGTGCGCCGACGTCGACACCACGGGTCGGGTGCGCGGCGAGCAACACCTTGGGCTCGCTGTCGAGCTCGCGTCCGACCAGCAACTTCTGCTGATTGCCGCCGGACAAGGCGTACATCGGCACGGTCTCGCTGGGGGTCATCACGTCGAAGTGTTGGATCGTCGCCACCGTCGCCGCCCGCACGGCGGCCTGATCGACGAACCCGTGGGGGCACAGCTCGGGCTCGTTGTCGCGGGTCAACAGGAGGTTCTCCCACAATGCCGAATCGAGCATCAATCCTTCGGTGTGGCGATCGAATGGGATGTAGGCGAGGCCGAGGTCTTGTCGTTCGCGGGAGTGTTGATGGGTGACGTCGTGTCCGTCGATGACGATCGACCCGGACGATTCGGCGAGGCCGAGGATCGCCTGGCACAGCTCGAACTGTCCGTTGCCTTCGACGCCGGCGACCCCGAGGATCTCTCCGGTGTGGACCACGAGGCTCACGTCGTCGACCGGGGGTCGTCCTCCGTCGACGTCGGCGCTGACGCTGATGCCACGCACCTCGAGCCGGATGTCCTCGCCGATCTGGGTGGTGCGCGGCTCGGCGGCGGGCAGTTCGGCGCCGACCATGTACTCGGCGAGTTGCTTCTGGTTCGTTTCCTCCGGCAACACGGTGGTGACGGTGGTTCCGGCGCGGATCACCGTGATCTCGTCGCTGACTGCCATCACCTCGTCGAGCTTGTGTGAGATGAAGATCACCGTGGCACCATCGGCCACCAGTTGTTTGAGGTTCTCGAACAACTCGTCGACCTCCTGCGGCACCAGCACGGCGGTCGGTTCGTCCAGGATCAGGATCTGGGCGCCGCGGTACAGCACCTTGAGAATCTCGACGCGCTGGCGCTGTCCGACACCGAGGTCGGCGACCAGGGCGTCGAGATCGATCTCGATCCCCGACGCGTCGGCGATTTCCTGCAGTCGTTGCCTGGCTGTCTTCATGTCGAGTCGGCCGCGTTTGGCGGGTTCCGCCCCGAGAATGATGTTCTCGGTGACGGTGAAGTTGTCGGCCAGCATGAAGTGTTGGTGGACCATGCCGATCCCGGCGTCGATCGCATCGCTCGGGGACTTGAAGTGCTGCTCGACTCCGTTGACGACGACCTGCCCCTTTTCTGGGCGGTGCATGCCGTACAACGTCTTCATCAGGGTCGACTTGCCGGCCCCGTTCTCACCGACGATGGCGTGGATCGTGCCAGTCTTGACGTCGATGTTGACGTCGTGGTTGGCGATGACGCCGGGAAATCGCTTCTCGATTCCGATCAGCTGTACGGCGAGGTTGTCGGACATGTCCCCCCTCAGTGCATGGTGGTGGACTTGTTCTAGCAGACCGGATCGATCGCCGGAGAGATCGGTGGTACCCAGTACACGGCAAACGCCCGGGGCAGATTACCCCGGGCGTTCCCGTGTCATGTCGATGTCACGCACGTGGCGTGACGATGATCAGCCGACCTTGTCGGGCACGGTGATATCACCGGCGATGATGTCCGCCTTGATCTGATCGAGCTGGTCGTAGTACGGCTCGAGGAAGCCACCTTCCTGCGAATACCCGACGCCATCGGATTCCAGGTTGTAGACGAAGAAGCCACCCGCGGCGGCCGAATCGTCGGCCAGGGTGCCGTTCACGAAGCCCTCGAAGACGTCGTACACGGCGACGTCGACCCGCTTGAGCATCGAGGTCAGGATGTGCGGCTTCTGGTCATCGGGGGCGAGCAGGTACTCGTCGCTGTCGACGCCGATCGCCCACTTGTCGGACTCGGTGGCCGCTTCGCGAGTGCCCGCGCCGGATCCACCGGCTGCGGTGTAGATCACTTCGACGCCATCGGCGTACCACGAGTTGGCGATTTCCTTGGCCTTGTCGGGCGAACCCCATGCGGCGTTGTCGCCGGCTGCGCCGAGGTACTGAACGTCGCACGTTGATGTCCGGGTTGATGTGCTTGGCACCCGCGGTGTAACCGGCCTCGAACTTCTTGATCAGGTCGATTTCCTGACCACCGATGAAGCCGACCTCGTCACATTCGCAGGCCAGCGCAGCGGCAGCGCCCACGAGGAACGAGCCCTCGTGCTCGGCGAAGCCCAAGTGCGTCACGTTGGCGGGGGCATCGGGGATGAACCCGTCGGTGATCGCATAGCGTGTGTCGGGGTTGGCGGCGGCCACTGCAGCGACCGCGTCGCCGAAAGCGAATCCGTTGGCGACGATCACTTCGATGCCGTCATCGGTGAGCGTTTCGAGGTTCGGCTGCCGGTCGTCGGCGGTCGATGCCTCGAGTTCGACGACTGTTACGCCGAGCTCTGTCTCGGCCTGATCGGCACCGCGCCCTGCGGCGTCGTTGAACGTGCCGTCGCCGCGACCGCCGGTGTCGAATGCCAGGCCGACGCGAACAGCGTCGCCGCCGTCGCCGCCGCTGTCGTCGTCATCGCCGCCGCAGGCCGCGAGGACCAGTGCAGCTGCGAGACCGGCTGCGAGTAGTCGCTTGGTCTTGATCATGTCTCCCCCTTCGGGACGATTGATGTGTGTTCACGTGAACACATTCACGATACCTGCTGGTAGGTCCGACGACCGCATATCCGGGTTGATGTTCTAGACGTCGATCGGGACGACCGATCGGGCGTCGCCGCCCCAGCTTTGCCAGACTGCCAACATGTCGCTCGTTCTCACCGAAATCACCGATGGCGTTGCACGTCTCACCCTCAACAATCCTGATGAACGCAACACGATGACTGCTCCGATGGTCGAGGCGATCGTCGAGGCGATGGACGCGTTCGAAGCGGACCAGGCGGTCGGGGCGGTCATCGTGACCGGCGCCGGATCCGCCTTCTGCGCCGGCGCCAATCTCGGCAACCTGCAGACGGCGACCAGAGAGAGCCTCGGCAAGGTGTACGAGGGCTTCTTGCGGATCGCACGCAGCCCGCTGCCGACCCTCGCCGCCGTGAACGGTCCGGCGGTCGGCGCCGGCATGAACCTCGCCCTCGGCTGCGACGTCCGCCTCGCCGCGACCCGAGCCCGGTTCGACACGCGGTTCCTCCAGATCGGGCTGCACCCCGGCGGTGGCCACACGTGGATGCAGCGCCGGATCGTGGGCCAGCAGGGGGCGATGGCCGCGGTGGTGTTCAGCCAGGTGCTCGACGGCCCCGAGGCGGAGCGCGTGGGGCTCGCCTACAAGTGCGTTCCCGACGGCGAACTGCTGGCGGCAGCTCACGAGTTCGCACTCGGCGCAGCGACGGCGCCGCGCGAGTTGGCCATCATCACCAAGCAGACGATCCAGGACATGGCGCTGATCGACGAGCATGCCGATGCGGTCCAGCGTGAGTTCGATCCTCAGCTGTGGACCGTGAAGCAACCCTGGTTCGAGGAACGGATCGCGGCGCTGAAGGCCAAGATCTCCAGCAAGAAGTAGGTGGCGACGGTGGGCGTCCTGGCGCCGGCACGCCGAGCTGGCGAATTCGCGCGAGAATTGTTACCAAAGTCCATTCATGCTCGGGGTGCCCCGTGAGCTAACCTTCTCGTACGGGGAGGAGCTACACCAATCCAACCGAGGAGGTAGCCAATGAGCCAGCGTCACCGCACTGCTGAAGTGCCGTTGCCGCCAAAACAGGAATTGCGTGCCCACGCCCATGGCGAACGGCATCGAATTCATGTGGAGCTCAATCAGGTCGCGCAAGAGGTGAGCGCCGGACTCGATGCAGAAGATCTGCACGAGCCGGGCACCGCCTGGAAGCCCGTCCACCATCACGACTCCGATGTCGCCAAGGACAAGGTTGCGAAGCAAACTCGCAAGCAGCGGCATTGGAAGACGAAGATGTGGAAGCGGCGGACGAAGATCCGCCAGGAGAAGGCCGAGGCATTCCGCCTCGCCGGCGAGCCCTGAACAGCTGAATCCTTGACCCGCCGACCCGAGGATCGGCGTAGGTTTGGCCGTCGTCGGACTGTCAGCCGGTGATCCAGGCTGCCGTCAACTCATCTCGACGCATCGCCCATTCTTCGGCCGTGATCGTGTACCGCACGTGATCCTCCCAGTTGCCGGCGATCTCCAGGAATCGTTCCGCGACGCCCTCGTTGCGCAGGCGGAGCTTCTCCATGACGCGTCGGCTGTTCAGATTGCGCGGCACGATGCACACCTCGAGCCGATGGAGTTGCAGCTGTTCGAACGCGAACCGGACGAGCACCACCACCGACTCGGCGATGTAGCCGTGGCCGGCCCGCGCCTGATCGATCCAGTACCCGACCGACGCGCTCTGCAGCGCGCCGCGTGAGATGTTGTTGAGGTTCACCTCGCCGGCGAACTGCTGATCGATGAACACTCCGAACGGGTAAGCATGGTCGCTCGAGCGCTCGCGGCTCTCGCGCCGAGCAGCGGGCTTCGAACGTGGGCCGATCGGTCGCGAGGTCGGGCATGCCCGGTTGCCGCATCGGTTCCCACGGCACCAGCCAGCTTTCGTTGCGGACCCGTACTTCGCGCCACGCCGTGAAATCATGCGCCGAGAGCGGGCGAAGCATCACGCGTTGACCGTAGAGGCGCGGGAGTCGGCTGCCGCCGCAGCAGGGACGAGGGATGCCTGGCCATCGTTCAGCTCTGATGCTGCACCTGGAGTGAGACCTCATCGAGGCCGAGTCGTCGCATGAATGCCAACACGATGCTGCACGTCGCGACGATCGTTTCCACGTGTGCAGACGGTAGTCCGGGGTTGTGAGCTCGATCGCACGTCGCCTCGGTGGCGACCATTCGGAAGATCTCCTCCGCAGACTGCCGGGTCAGTTCGATCGTGTCGGGGATCTCCGTGCTGCCGATCTCGATGCGCGCCAATGACTCGATGGTCGGGCCTTGGAAGATCAGCCGGTGATCGCTGAGCAGGTGCGGGTGTCCGCGGATGACATCGTCGAGATGGTCGGTGATCGTGCCGAGTGCATTGGTGAGGGCCTCGGGTCGGGGAGGATCGGTGTCGCTCAGCCAGCGTTCGGTCAGATCGTCAGCGCCACATGGGATCTCCACGTCGAGTTCGCGAGCGCCCGACAGCCGGGTCCGATCGCCGGACACGAGCACCATCGTGTCGGTCGCCGCGGCATCTTGGTCGAGGCGATCTGCGATCCATCGCCCGACCGGGTCATCGCCACCGGCAAGATGCCAGGCCCAATGGGCGTGGAGGCATTTGACGCCGAGCCGTGTGCCGCCCACACCGCCCGAGGGGCGCGGGCCGATGTGGTCGGCCGGGATCGAGGCATCGCGCTGGGCCGCGTATCTGGCGTGGGCAGCGGCGAGCTCGTCGGGGTCGACGTCGGCCTCTGCGGCGTTGACCCCTCCCGCCGCCTCGAGTTGGCCGATCCGGCGGATCTCGGCCGCATCGATCAGCCAGTAGAGCGTCGGCATCGGTGTGCCGTCATCGAGCAAGGCGGCATTGCGCAGCACGACCGGATCGCCCCCAGGTCCGCGTACGACGACCTCGTAGCGACCCTGTGGTTCGCGCCCCAGGAGCTCGCGCACCCGAACGCGATCGCTCGTGTCCGAATTCACCTGCGGCGTCGGAGCAGCAACAACAGCAACACGACGACGACCACGACCGGCACGGCTCGCTTGAGCAGAGCGGGGCCCGCCATGTCGGCGAGATCCACCGGCTCGGCTGCCGGCCCTTCGATCTTGCGGATCGTCGGTGCCTCCGCAGCAGGTTCGGCCGCGGTCTCGGCGGCCGGCGTTTCGGGCGCGGTGTCGATGCCTTGTTCGTCGAGCATCGTGTTGAGGTTGTGGGAGAACTGATCGATCAGCTTGCGACTGACGTCGCCCATGATCCCGCGGCCGAACTGTGCGACCTTGCCGGTGATGTGCAGATCGGCGGTGACGGTGCACTTCGTGCTGGTGGGGGAGAGCGCTTCGGCCTGGGCGTGGATGTCGGCCTCGGCGTTGCCTCTCCCGCCCGTGTCACGGCCCTTGGCCTTGAGCTTGGCGGTGTGGTTCGAGTCGTCGCGTTCGACGAAGTGGGCCTCGCCCTTGAACTTGGTCGACACCGCACCGAGTTTCACCTTGACGTTGCCTCGGTAGATGTCGCCTTCGATCTCCTCGAGTTGGGCGCCAGGCAGACATGGCGCGATTCGCTCGACGTCGCAGATGATCGGCCATGCCTCGTCGATCGGACGATTCACGGTGAATTCGTTGATGATTTGTTCTGCCATGCTCGGAGATCCTCCACGGTGTCGATGTCGGCCGGCGACCCGGGGCAGGGTAGCTCCTCGATCAGTTCGGTGCGCAGTCGGATGAGCGATCGCGCTCCCTCGTCGCCCTCCTTGGGCAGGAGCGGCCAGACGTCGCGATGGAGCCTGACGGGGTTGCGCCGCTTGCCGCCGTAGGTCGCCACTGCGATCGGCGACACGGATGCGGCGACGCGCCTCCAGGCCTCCGGTTCGATGAAGGGTTGGTCGGCGAGGCCTACCACGATCGCGTCGGCGCCGATGCGGCGCGCTTCAGCGACACCGGCGAGCAACGATGTGCTCTGGCCGGCGGCCCAGTCGGGATTGTGGATCACTCGCACGCCCGCCGGAGCGAGGTGTGCGAGCTCGACGGCGCCCGCCACGATCACGACCGGTCCGATGTCGGCGTCGAGCGCGGCTTGGACCGAGCGCTCGAGCACCGTGCGGCCGTCGACGGCCGCCGTGAGCTTGTGAACCGACCCGTCGAAACGGGAACCGGCGCCCGCTGCCAGCAGCACGGCCAGTGTCACCGTCGCCCCGTGTGAGTGGTCGTCGCTCATCGTCGCAGTATGCCCAACCGCTGGGTTGAGGCCGGACGATCGCACCCTTGCCGTGCAACGATTCGACCTCGATTGTGACGAACGGGTTTCGTTTCAGGTTGTTCATTACGGTTGCATGACGATAATGTCGTTCTTCGCTTCGGGTGTTGGGCCCGATGCCGCCTTATGACCGACACCACTCACCACTCCTCGCGGGTCGCGGCGTTGCGGCGGCTCGCGATCGCCACCTTGGTCGCCACGATCGGTCTCGCCTCGATGGCCACCGGCTCGACCGATGCCGCCCGGCGGACCAAGTCCGAAGTGATCGCCGCCGAGGCAGATCGAGCGCTCGAGGCGCTCGCCAGTTGGCGGAGTTCTCAGAACCCCTTCGACTACGTGCGGTTCGTGCAGGCTCGCGAGTCCACCGCAGCGATGACCGCTGCCGATCTCGACGCCGACGCCGATCAGCTCAGTGACGAGTGGGCGTCGGTCGGCATCGACAAGCAAACGGCGACGCTGGCGGCGCTCTCGCAGCTCGGTGTCCCCTATCGCAGCCTGACTTCGAAGCCGGGCATCGGATTCGATTGCTCCGGTCTGACGGTCTGGGCGTTCGATCAGGCATCGATCGAGCTCCCGCGGATCAGCCGCGATCAGATCCGGGCCGCGATCGAGATCGACCACGACGACGCCGAGGCCGGCGATCTCGTGTACTACCCCGGGCACGTCTCGATCTACCTGGGCGCAGAACTCATGGTTCACTCGCCCAACTCGGGCAGCCACGTCGAGGCGGCACACCTGCCCGACAAGTCGCTGCGCTACGGCGACATCGTCGACGCGGTGCTCGCGTCGGAAGCGGCTGACGCCGCGACCGCACGCTCGGCACCTGATCGCTTCGCCGCTCCCTGATGAATCGGTCCGCTCCCGTCGCGTAGCGAAGGTGCGATGCGTCCGGTGCGCCGGGCGATGATCTCGGCGCAGATCGAGATCGCCGTTTCCTCCGGGGTGCGTGCCCCGAGATCCAGGCCGATCGGTGACATCAACCGTTCGACGTCCGTCGGGTCCGTGATCCCGACCTCGGCGAGTCGCTCCATGCGCTTGGCGTGTGTCGTACGGCTGCCCATGACGCCGATGTAGCCGGCTCGCGTCGCGAGCGCTCCCTGCACAGCCGGAACATCGAACTTCGGATCGTGGGTGAGGATGCACACCGCATCGCGCGGGCCCAGTTCGGCGCCGCGTTGTTCGAAGACTGGCCCCGGCCAGGTGACGCGCACCTCGTCGGCCATCGGGAAGCGGCGGCGCGTGGCGAAGATCTCGCGTGCGTCGCACACCATCACGCGGTAGCCGAGCACTTTGGCGACCTTGGCGAGTGCGGCAGTGAAATCGACGGCACCGAAGATCCACATCTGGGGTGGGCGCGCCCAGCTCTCGACGAACACGCTCACGACAGGGGTATCGAGCAGGTCCTCCGGCGTGGTCTCACCCTGCGGCCCGTAGTGACGGATACCGGAGCGTCCGGCCTCGAGTTCGGCGAGTGCGTCGCGGTGGGCGACCCGGTCGAGTTCGGGATCGCCGAGCGAACCGATCGGCTCGGTGTCGGGGCGCACGAGCAATTTGGCGCCTAGCTGGGGGCCCTCGACGACGGTGATCAGCGCCGCGGGCTGCTCGGCCCGGATCGCGGCGGCGAGTGCTTCGTAGATCCCGCTCACCAGTTCATCTCCTCGATGAACAGCCGGATCGTTCCGCCACAGGTGAGCCCTACCGCGAAGGCCTCGTCGTCGCTGTATCCGAATGTGACGATCCCGGCCGCACGGTCGCCTTGCAGGATCGAGAGCGACTCGGTGACCACGGCGCCCTCGACGCAGCCACCGCTGACGCTGCCCACCACCTCGCCGATCTCGTTGACCGCCATGGCGGCGCCCGGGTCGCGTGGACCCGAGCCCTCGATGTCGACCACGCGGGCCAGCGCGACCCGCTTCCCGTCGGCGCGCCAGCGGTCGATGTCGTCGAGGAGATCCTTCATGTGTCCAGTTTGCCCGACCGGACTCGTCATGGCGTGTTCGAACCCGAGGTCAGGACTGGCTGATGACCCGGGCGAGCTCTTCGATGGCTTCGATCGAATGGCCCTCGACGAATGCGTCGACGTGGGGGAGCGCGGCCGCCATGCCGCGAGCCAAGGGCGCGTACCCCGGTGTGACCTTGAGCGGATTGACCCACACCACCTTGTGAGCGGCTCGCTGAAGGCGCTGCATCTGCTCGCCGAGCACCTCCGGATCGCCCCGATCCCATCCATCGGACAGCACGACGACGATCGCTCCACGGGCCATGCCGCGCTGACCCCATTCGTCGTTGAAGATCCGTAGACCTTCGCCCGAGGCGCGTCCCGCCGCCGTAGTCGGCCACCCGATTCCGCCGCGCGGTGGAGCGCCTCGTCGGGATCGCGGGACGACAGCTCTCTGGTGAGGCGCGTCAGGCGTGTTCCCAGGGCGAACGCTTCGACCTTCTGGCGGCCTGCCACGGCTGCATGGACGAACCGGATGAGCGCTCTGGCGTACGGCTCCATCGATCCGCTGACATCGAGCAGGAGCACGAGCCGGCGGTTCCGGGTGCTCGGGCGGCGGTAGTGACGCCGCATCGGCTCGCCACCGGAACGCATCGCGGTCCGAACCGTGCGGCGCAGATCGGGTCGGGAGGTGCGCCGATCGGCTGCGGTGAGGCGCAGCGACCGGCGTGGTGATCCGACGAGGCGCATATTGCTCATGAGTTGCTGCGCCTCGATCAACTCCTCCGGCGTGTAGTCGGCGAAGTCCTTGTGCCGCAGCACCTCGGTCGCGCTGAATCTCAGCTCGATCACCGGGTTGTCCGAGGGCGGTGCGTCGTCGGGTTGTTGACCGTCCTCGGAGTCGTCGTCGATCGCGAGCGTCAGATCGATCGTCTCGTCCTCGGGCTGGAGTTCGACGAGTGCACTCGCGTGATCCCAGAACACGCGAAACGCACGGTCGTACAACGCGTGATCCTCGGGTCTGCGAACCAGCGTCGCTCGCCCGGCCCAGAACGTGGTGTCACGGTCGTCGAGACCGGTTGCGGCGAGCGCTTCGCTGAATGCGATCGTGGAGCTGGTCGGCACGTCGACGCCGGCGCCGCGCAGGACACGGCTGAAGGCGACCGCGATCTCGCCGGCGTCGCGAGTGCCCTGTGCTGCCGCCACCGCGCTCCGATCAGCTCGAGCGCTGGTCGCGTTCGAGCGCCTGCTTCACGATCTCGGTGACGCCGTGCTGTTCGATCCGGTGATGATCCTCGCGGTACTTGAGCACTGTTCCGAGGGTGGTGGCGACGCTGCGCTCGTCGAGTTCGGCCACGCCGAGGCGCCCGAGCGCATTCGCCCAGTCGATCGTTTCGGCCACACCGGGTGGTTTGTAGAGATTGAGATCGCGCATCGACTCGACGGCCGCGGCCACCTGGCGGGCGAGCGCCTCCGAGCAGGCCGGCACCTTGAGCCGTACGATCGCGACCTCGCGGTCGAAGTCCGGGTGCTCGACCCAGTGGTAGAGGCAGCGCCGCTTGAGCGCATCGTGGACGTCGCGGGTGCGGTTCGACGTGAGGATCACGATCGGGGGCGTCGATGCGCGGTAGACGCCCAGCTCGGGCACGGTGATCTGGAAATCGGACAGCACCTCGAGCAGGTAGGCCTCGAACTCGTCGTCGGCGCGATCGATCTCGTCGATCAACAACACGGGCGGCGGGCCGTCGCCGTGCCCGATCGCGCGCAGCAGGGCACGCTTGATCAGGAATCGCTCCTGGTACAGCTCGGCCTCGATCGCATCCGAGGATCGGCCGACGGTTTCTCCGGTCGCCTCGGCGGCGCGCAGATGGAGCAGCTGGCGTGCGTAGTCCCAGTCGTACACCGCCTGAGCGGCGTCGATGCCCTCGTAGCACTGCAGTCGAATCAGCTCGCCACCGGTCCACGCCGACAGCACCTTGGCCAGTTCGGTCTTGCCGACGCCCGCTTCGCCTTCCAACAGCAACGGTCGCCGCAGCTCGATCGCCAGGAACACCGCCGTCGTCAACCCATCGTCGGGTAGGTACCCGTGCTGGGTCAGAGCATCGAAGACGTCCGAAGGAGTCACGACGGCGACGCTACCTCGCGATCCGCGATCGACGCACAGTGGCGAGGCTCACCGCGGCCGGTGTCGGTCGGCTGGGGTGGACGAGGTCCCTCCAGAATCCGGTGCTCCAATGTCCGTAGCTCGTCGCTGACATCCAATCCGGCGCCGGCGAGTGTGTTGCGGAAGCTCTCGCACGCCCGCAGAGCCTCGATGCGACGACCGTCGCGAACGAGCGCTTCGATGAGCAGGTGCCAGAGACGCTCGCGGTATGGATGCTCCTGGACGGCGCCCTCCAGCTCTGCGACGGCGATCTCGTGATGGCCGAGCGCGAGGTCGGTCTCGAGGGCGAGTTCCATGGTGGTCACCCGCAGTTCGTCGAGTCGCATCACCTCCAACCGGAACGGCTCCGCGTCGGCGAGGTCGCCGAAGGCTTCGCCGCGCCAGAGTGCGAGCGCCTCGTGGCATTGGCGCTGACAGCGAACGGGCTCGGACCGCAGATCGGTCGCGCTCGTCAACAGATCCTCGAACCGGATGGCATCGATCTGGTCGCGGGACACGTCCAGGCGGTAGGTGTGCTCGGCGCGCACGATCGTGTCGTGTCCGAGTAGGCGGCGCAGTCGTGACACGTAGGTCTGGAGTGCATTGTCCGCCGACTTCGGCGGCGCGTCGTTCCACAGCACCGCTCGGAGCTGATCCGTCGACACCGCGTGGCCCACGGCGATCACGAGTGCTCCGAGGACGGCGCGGTTGTTACGGCTCCCCACGGACTGTGGTCCAGTCGCAGTGAGCAGATCGATCGGACCGAGTACCCGGATCATCTCGTCGCGAAGCATCGGGTTCCACTCCTGGCTTCATCGTCGCGCGCGCTGGGCCCGGTTCAGCAAGGGTCGAAGGTCGGTACAGCGCGCTGCAACCGTTGCGAGTTCGGCCGATCAGCGATCGTCCAGGGGCGGGGTGCACACTGGAATCGAGAGGACGACGGAAGGAGGAGTGATGGTACGGCAACTCGAACGACCAGAAGTACAGGGTCTCCACGAGGGCGACACACTGGAGCACGAAGTTCGTCTCCTGGACGAGACGCCGTTGACGGTTCCCGAGGAGTGGATGAGAGAGCATGGGACCACTGCTCAGGAGCGGCGTCGGCCGATCCGTTGGATGCGTTGGCTCGCATTCTTGGGTGTGCTCGCGGCAGGCGCCGGTGTCGTGGTGCTCGCCACGCTCGGTGACGACAACGAGACCGTGGCACAGCCCGAAGCGGTGATGGTGCCGCAGATCCGTACGATCGACCGCTGGGAGCTCGGACTGAATCCGACGCTGACACCGATGGTGCTGCGCACCGTCGACAACTGGGAGTTCGGACTCAATCCGCCGACGGTCATGGTGGCACGGGTCCCGGACGCCGTGGTGGCGCCGGAGGTGCTGCCGGCTCGGGACGTCCTGGCCCAGATTCCGGATGGTCAGTGGATCTCGCCGGCGCCGGATGGTGTGATGACACCGGTGGTCCCCACCTTTGCGGACTGGGATGGCCCGATTCCGCTCGACAGCTGAACAACGGCTGACGTCGGTCAGCCGCGGACGACAGTGCGTACTTGGGCGACGCCGACGAGATCGGCGTCGCCCCGGCGCGTCGGCGTCAACTGTCGAAGCCGAGGCCCATCTTGTCGAGACTGCGCAGCCACAGATTGCGCTTGCCCGTCTTGTCCTCTCGGTCGAGCGACCAGCGGGTTGCCTGGATACCCGCGAAGCGGAACGGCTCGGGCGGGAACGGCAGTGGCCGCGACTGCACGAACTCGGTCTGTGTGGCGATGCTGCGCCGACCGTGCAGCAGATCGAGCATCACCGCCGCCCCGAAGCCGCGATGCGGCCACGCCGAGCCCCGTGTAGCCGAGCGCATAGGCGACGCGACCGCCCATCGCCCGCCCCCAGAACACCGAGAACCGGCTCGACGTGTCGATCACGCCACCCCAGATGTGGGTGAAACGCACGCCGTCGAGCTGCGGGAACGTCTCGAAGAAGTGCTGGCTCAGCTTGGCCCAGGTCTCGGGACGGCTCTCGAGTTCGCTCGACACCTTGCCGCCCCAGAAGTAGACGGCGTCGTAGCCGCCCCACAGGATGCGATTGTCCTCGGTGAGGCGGTAGTAGTGGAACTGGTTGGCCAGTTCGGACAGGCCCTGCCGGTGTGTCCACCCGATCGAAGCCATCTGCTCGTCGGTGAGTGGCTCGGTCACCATGCAGTAGTCGTAGACGGGGGCGATGTAGTTGCTCAGCCGCTTCAGGATCGGCTTGAAGGCATTGGTGCAGAGTGCCACCTTGCCGGCCCGGATCGCACCGAGCGGTGTCGTGACCATGACGCCGATCCCGTCACGTTTGAGGTCGGTCGCCCTGGTGTCCTCATAGACTCGCACGCCGAGCAGTTCTGCGGCCGCCTTGAGGCCCCACACGAGGCGAGCCGGATCGACCAGAGCGCACCCCGCCTTGTCCCACACGCCGCCCGCGAAGATCGGCGAGTGCACCTGGGCTTGCATCGCTTCGGCGTCGAGCCATTCGACGTCGTGGCCGAGGCGAAGCAACAACTCGTACTCTTCGCGGACCTCTTGGAGATACGACGACGGATGGAAGGAGTTGGCGACAGAGATCACACCGGTGCGCTCGTAATCGCAGTCGATGTCGTACCTGCGGATCGACGCCTCGATCTCGTCGAGGTTTCGTTTCCCCAGTTCTTCGAGCAACTCGACCTCGTCGGGCCACCGCGACATCGCGTTGCCGACACCGTGGGTGAGGCTGGAGTCCATGAAGCCACCGTTGCGACCGCTCGCTGCCGAACCGCACTCGGAGGCTTCGATCAGTACGACGTCGCGCGACGGATCGCGTTCCTTGGCGAGGATCGCCGTCCAGAGCCCGGTGTAGCCGCCACCGATGATGCACAGGTCGCAGTTCTCAGTTCGGACCAGGGTCGGATTGGAGTCGGGTTCGTCGACGTCTTCGTACCAATACGGGTACTGGTCGGCGTCGGCGATCGCGTCGAGATGACGTCGGTCGATCTGGTCTGGCTCGTTGGACATCTCTCACCTGCTGGTGGTCTACTGCGCGAGTGTATGGTCGTTCACCCAGGTGCAGCGTGACGTCGCGGCTCGGCCGTGGGCGCTCACGACCCGTGGGTCGCTCGGCGGCAGAATCGGAATGTCGGCGGTCAGCCGGTTGCTTCGGTGAGTGCCCGCTTGACGAGGACCTTCGCGAGGTGCGTGCGGTACTCGATGCTCGCGTTGAGGTCGCCCTGCGGGTCGGCCTCGGCGGCGGCCAGTTCGGCGGCATCTTCGATCGATGCCCCGCCGGCGAGCGCCGACGACACGCTGGACGCCAGCATCGGGCACCGAGCCCATGTTGACGAGGGCGACGCCGGAGTCGCCGTTGCGACGCCAGGCGGCGACACCGACGATCGCCCAGTCCTGGGCCCGGCGGTTGAACTTCTGGAAGCTCCACGCCGGCACCGTTCATCTTCGGGACGCGGATCTCGGTGAGCATCTCGTCGGGCTCGAGCACCGAGGTGAGGAAGCCCTGGTAGAAGTCGCCGGCTGCGATCTCGCGTGTGCCGTTGGGGCCCTGGGCCACGTAGGTGGCGCCGAGCGCCAACGTGGTGGCCGGCAGGTCGGACGCCGGGTCGGCGTGGGCGATCGAGCCGCCGATCGTGCCACGGTGGCGAACCTGCGGGTCGCCGACGTGGCCGGCGGCGTGCGCGAGCAACGGCGACGTGCTCGTGGAGCAGGTCGCTGTTCTCGACGTCCATGTGGCGGGTGAGCGCGCCGATCGCGACGTGGTCGCCGGCGTCGCTGATGTACGACAGGTCGGTGACGCGTCCGATGTCGACGAGCACGGTCGGCTGCGCCAGACGCAGCTTCATCAACGGCAGCAGGCTGTGCCCGCCGGCGAGGAACTTGGCGTCGTCGCCGTGCTCACCGATCAGGCTGATCGCCTCTTCGGCCGAACCGGCCCGGACGTAGTCGAATGCGGCGGGAATCACTTGGCACCTCCGGCGGCGGCGAGGACGGACTGGACGATGTTGTGGTAGCCGGTGCAGCGGCAGAGGTTGCCTTCGAGCCCGATTCGGACCTCGCTGCTCGGTGGGGTTCGGGTTCTCCTTGAGCAGGCTGGTCGCCGCCATCACCATGCCGGGCGTGCAGTAGCCGCACTGGAGGCCGTGGTTGTCCTGAAGGCCTGCTGCATCGGGTGCAGCGTGCCGTCGGCTGCGGCCATGCCCTCGATGGTGGTGATCTCCTGCCCGTCGGCCTGGACGGCCAGCACGGTGCAACTCTTCACGGCTTCGCCGTTGAGGTGGAGGCTGCACGCACCGCACGACGAGGTGTCGCAGCCGATGTTGGTGCCGGTCAGCCCGACGTGTTCGCGGACGTACTGCACGAGCAGCGTGCGCGGTTCGACGTCGTCGGTGTGCATGACCCCGTTGACGGTGACGCTGATCTCCACTGTGACTCCCCTGGTCTGCGAAGCGAAGCATGGGTGACAGCTCGACCGACCGGCTGCCGTGCATCGGTCGACCATCATGCCTCATCGGCAGCGCCGCGTCGAATGCGAGCTGTCCAGCCACACAAAGGATGCTGTCGTCGGTCGTCCGACCACCCGGTGCCCGGTGCGACCGATGCTGAAGGATCGCCGCATCGGCGGGCCGTTACTGGCCATCTTGGCGCTGATGTGGTGAGATGTCGTGCAGGCGCACCGATTGGATCACATGGACCTTCTGCATCGAACCGCCGTCGGCCACGGACCCCGACCGTGCCCGACCTGTCGCGCGCCGCGCTGGTCGACGCGCAACGACACCACCCGTTGGTACGACACGTTCCCGTGGTGGACCGTACTGCTCGGCGGCTGATCCTCGGCTGGATGGCGTTGCTCGTCGCGTTCGACGCCGACTACAACCAGGCATTCGACCGGATCATCCCGGGCATCTGGCTGACGATCCGGGCGACCCTGTGGTCGTTCGTGATCGCCAGTGTGATCGGTCTGGTGCTCGGCGCTCGATGCGGACCTCGCACAGCGTCGTGGCGCGCAACCTCGTCACGCACCTACGTCGAGTTCATCCGCGGCATCCCGATCCTGGTGCTGATCTTCACGATCGCGCTGGTGATCGTTCCCGAGCGTCAGCAAGGCCCTCGGGCATCGAGAACAAGATCACGCCCGAGTGGCGGGCGATCATCGCGCTGTCGCTGATCTACGCCGGCTACATCGCCGAGATCTTCCGGGCCGGCATCCAGTCGGTCGATCGCGGCCAGATCGAGGCCGGACGATCGCTCGGGCTCAGCGCGGCGCCAGACCACCCGATCGATCGTGCTGCCGCAGGCGGTGCGAGCGGTGGTGCCGCCGCTGGGCAACGACTTCATCGCGATCCTGAAGGACACGTCGCTGCTGTCGGTGCTCGGGGTGCTCGAACGTCACGCAGCGCGGCACGCCAGTACGCCTCGGGAAGCTTCAAGTTCCGCGACAGCTATCTGGCGCTCGTCGTTCATCTATCTGTCGCTCACCGTCGTGCTGTCGCTCGTTGCTCACGTGGTGGAACGGCGACTGACCCGCGACCGCCGGGAGGCTCGCACATGAGACCGATGATCCAGGTGCGTGACCTGCACAAGACGTTCGGCAAGCACATCCACGCCGTCCGCGGCGTCGATCTGGACGTCGCGGTCGGTGAGGTGGTCGTCATCGTCGGGCCGAGCGGGAGTGGCAAGTCGACCGTGCTGCGGTGCCTCAACATGCTCGAGGTGCCGACATCGGGAACGATCGAGATCGATGGTGCCGACCTCACCGCGCCGGAGCGCCGATCTCGACGCGATGCGGGCCGAGGTCGGCATGGTGTTCCAGCAGTTCAACCTGTTCCCTCATCTCACGGTGCTCGAGCAACGTCACGCTCGCCCAGCGCAAGGTGCGGGGCCGTTCCAAGGAGGAGGCCGAGACCGAGGGCGTGCGTCAGCTCGACACGGGTCGGGATCCCGGAAAAGGCGAATGCCTACCCGCGTCAGCTCTCCGGCGGACAGCAGCAGCGGGTCGCGATCGCCAGGTCGCTGGCGATGGGCCCGAAGGTGATGCTGTTCGACGAGCCCACGAGCGCGCTCGACCCGGAGATGGTCAAGGAGGTGCTCGACGTGATGCTCGAACTGGCGGCCGACGGGCATGACGATGGTCGTCGTCACCCACGAGATGGGTTTCTGTCGTGCTGCGGCCGATCGCGTCGTCTTCATCGACGAAGGCCTGTTCGTCGAGTCGGGCACACCGGATGTTCTGTTCGACCATCCGCAGCGAACCGCGCACGATCGCGTTCTTCGACAAGATCCTGGCGCACTGATCCGGCTGGGGCAGTACGTCCGGCACGCCGGATCAGGCGCCGCGGACCAGGCCGTGTCGCCGATACCGATGGTTCTCGGTGCGTTGCACCCTCGTCGGCACGGGTCGGCGATGTCGTCGTAGGTGATCGTGAACGAGTCGCCGAAGTAGCGCTGCGAGATCGTCCTCGAGCGTTCCGTCGGCCTTCATGTCGTCGAGCGCCTGAGTTGAACGCTGCGACGAGCTCGCTGCCCTTCGGGAAGATGAAGCCCAGCTCGTCGGACGACAACGACTCGCCGACCAGCTCGACGGCGTCGGCGTTGGCGCCGACGTAGCCCTGGCCGGCCGTCTCGTCGATGACCGCGGCGCAGTGGTCGCCGGCGATGACCGACTGGACCACGAACCCGAAGTCTTCGAGGGCGGTGACGCGGTCCTCGCCGAACGTGTCTGATCGCGGTGGCGAGGTTGGTGGTGCCGACCTGGCTGACGACGCCGCAGTCGTCGTCGATGACGTCCTCGACCGACGTGAACCCGCTGTCGATTGCCACCAGCAGGCGCTGCTCGATCGCGATGTAGCCGTCGGAGAAGTCGACGATCTCGGCGCGCTCGGCGGTGATCGTGATGCCGTCGGCAGCCATGTCGAACTGACCGTCGGCGACCGCCTGGATCATCGGCTCCCAGGCGAAGGTCTTGGTAGTCGGGCTCGCAGTTGAGCCGGTTGCAGATCTCGTCGATCGTCTCGTAGTCCCAGCCGGTCAGGCTCGCCGGTGTCGGCGTCGAGGTAGTTGAACGGCAGGTAGGCGTTCTCGACGGCGACCGTGACCGTTTCACCGCCGAGATCGAACTCGGACATGGCAGCGGTGGTCGCTGGGACCGTCGCCGGAACCGTCTCTGGAAGCGTCGCGGGCGTTGCCGCTTCACTCGTGTCGTCATCGCCACCGCACGCGGCAGCGACGAAACCCAACGCTGTCACGACTGCAAGTGCCTGCATCAATGGTCTCTTCATGGAGATCATCCCTCCCCGGGATCGTTCGCCCTGACTCGACATCGTCACTTCGACGTGGACCGGGCTGTGATTCCGGCCGGACAGCCGGAGTCAGAACAGGATACGGGCTCGGCCGAGTCGAGTCCAACCGGTCGAGGTCGGCGGTCGGTGTCAGGCGGCCTTCAAGAACACCCGCAGCAGACCCTGCAAGCGTGCCTCGGTACGGTCGTATCGCCGGCGCAGATCGTCCACCGGCCAGTTGGGCGGTGTCAGGATCACGGGTAGCTGTGGCTCGTTGCGCAAGAAGCGGACGACGGCCGCCGAGGTGGTGAAGATTCGGGGGATCGAGTTCACGTCGTGCCAATCGGTGCCGTCATCGAGCGCGTCGATGTCGTGCAGGCATCGACGAGCTTTGTCGCCGATCGCCTCGAGATCCCACAGTCGGCGCACGAGTGAGGTGGGGTCGACGCCGTCGACCGATCCGGTGGTGCTGATCCACTCGGGTTGCACACGTGGTCCGCCGAGGTTCGCCGGTCGCATCCAGATGTCGGGTCGCAACTCACCGAAGCGGTGGTTGGCCATCATCGACCGGAACCGTCGGCGGTCGGCGACGTCGCGCTGGTCGGTCACCGTGACGATCGTGTGCCACGTGCCGTCCCAGTCGGCGACCGGTTCGCGGCGGCCCGCGTCCTGCGCCCGCTGACGATCGAGCAGCTGCCCGCTGAGCAGGTAGCGACCGTCGATACGGGCGATCTCGCCGTTCGTCACCATTCGCGACAGAGCGGTTCGCATCGTGCCCGCGGGGATGTCGAACAGCTCGGCCAGCGCCACGAGCGCCCGTGAGGGCAGCTGCGGCGGGTGCGTGCCGAGCAGCGCCGACAGGGCGAGCGAACGGGCGTTGAGTGGTCGGATCGCAGGGTCGGCGCGAATCGACGAGTCGTAATCGTTACCTGAAATTGCTCACAACGAACATTCAATGTAACATGCCGGACATGTCGATGACGCTGACGCCACGCCCGAATCTGGTGCCATCAGCCGAGTTGCTGCCCGACGTGCTGCCGACCGAACGACTCAACGATCGCGCGCAAACCGACCCGCGAGTTGCGCGACGAGTTGCGCCGCATTCCCAACTGGCGCAACGTGATCGCGGTCGGCTCGACACTGCTGCAGTCCTTCGGCATCGTCATCGTCGCCGCAGTGTTCAACACGTGGTGGTCGTACCTGATCGCGTTCGTGCTCATGACCCGGGGTCACGTGTGTCTGAACATCCTCGGGCACGAAGCGGCCCACCGTTTGCTCTTTTCGAATCGTCGTGCCAACGACTGGACGGGACGGTTCTTGATGGCCTACCCGTCGTACCAGGCGATGCTGGCGTACCGGCGGGCCCACTTTGCGCACCATCGTGACGAGATGGGCCCCGACGAGCCCGACGCCTCGCTCTATGCGGGGTATCCGATCCCTGCCGACTCGTGGCGCCGCAAGCTCACCAGGGACGCCGTCGGCATCAGCGCCTACAAGAACTTCCGTGTGCTGTTCGGCGCAATCCGCAAGCGCAGGTCGGAGGCGCTCCAGATCCTCGCCGTGCAGATCGTGATGCTCGGCGCCGTCGATCGTCTTCATGCGACCGCTCGCCTATGTCGTCTGGATCGCGTCGTGGTCGAGCTTGTGGCGGGTCTCCAACCGGCTGCGGGCGATCGCCGAACACGGCGGGATGATCCGCTCGACGCGATCGACGCGAGACCACCCACGTCATCCGTCAGACACTGCTGGTCGCGCTACTGGATGGTGCCGTACCACACCGGGTGGCACCTGGCCCACCACGTCGACATGGGCGTGCCGTGGCGCAACCTGCCGAGGTTGCACGACGAGCTGGTCGCCAGCGGCTGGGTGACGCCGCAGCTCGAGTATCCGAGCTACCGGGCCTTCTGGAAGGCAGCATCGTCCGGTGTCCAGGGTGGTCGCGAGCGCACCGTCCGACGGCGTCAGCTTCCTCGCCTTCGACGACTGAGGCTCGCTACCTGAAGGCTCGTCACCGGTCTGGGCCGGACGCTTCCTCGTCGGGATCCAGCGCCGGATCGAGCGCACCCCTGCGCGACCACGGGTCAGTTCGCCCTCTTCGGTAGGCGACCTCGATCTGCTTGGACTTGGTACGTGCGAGACGCCGACGATCCGTGCCTCGGTGACCTCGATCTCACTCGTCTCGGCGGCAAGCAGGAGTGCGCACTTGGATGTTCAACCCGTTGGGCGTGTGCGATGACGACCCGGGCGTCAGTGGATGATCTCGGTGAGGTCCTGGATCACCAGATAGATCAAGAATCCGATCACGGTGGTGCCGAGCACCGTGTAGTGCCACCGCTTCGGGTGGTCGGCCCGCCAGAACCGGCGGATGCTCATGCAGATCGCAACGATCGCCGCGATGCTGATCGGCAGACCGATCCACGGCCCGACGCCGCGCGCCAGCCCGATCGCCGGGAGCACGAACGGAAACACGACGTACATCAGCAAGCAGCGCACGGTGGCGACCATGATCGACGTCTGGAAGGCCTTCTGAGCGTCGGCAGCCGTGGCCTCGGGGCCGTCGACCGGAAGGCGCAGCAGTCGCCGCATGAAGCGGTCGGCACTCGAGCGCGGTGCCCCGAGCGGTGGTGGATCGCACAACGTGTACTCGACCGGTGTCCCGGAGCTGCTGGTCTCGATCGGCTGGGTGCTCATGAGTGATGCAAACGGTACGGCAGCTGAACCAACTCGACAACATCGGCCGGGGTCTCGGCGAGTGCGACCGCTCCGGCGCCCAGCAGCTCCTGGATCGATCCGTAGCCCCAGGTCACGCCGATGCAGGCGATGCCATGGTGCATGGCTCCGTGCACGTCGTGATTCCGGTCGCCGATCATGATCACGTGTTCGCCGAGATCGGGGTCGGCGTGGATCTCGAGCTCGCGCAGAGCGAATTCGATGACCTGGGCTTTCGTGCGCCGTTCGGAGGTGAGCGTGGCGCCCGCTCGCACGTCGAAGCGTTCGCTGATACCGAAGTAGTCGAGGATCGGGTGGGCGGTCTGTTCAGGCTTGGCGGTGGCGATCGAGAGCGACATCCCCAGCTCGGCGAGCGCATCGAGCATCTCGATGATGCCGTCGTACAGGGTGTTCTCGAACGCGCCGAGGCGCGTGTATGGGTCGCGGTAGGTGTTGATCACGCGCTCGCAGCGCGTCGTCCGGGATGCCGATCGACGGCAGACCGATCTCGAATGGGGGACCGATCACCGAGCGGACCTCGGCGTCGGTCGGGATCGGGAAGCCTTCCCGTTCGAACGCCCATTGCAGCGAACGGAGGATCCCGGGCTCGGAGTCGCTCAGTGTGCCGTCGAGGTCGAGGAGGACGTGGGTGCGCGGCATGGGGACTTCAGCGGCAGACCTCGACGAGGTGCTGCAGTGCCTCGTCCGTGCCGACGGCGATGATGACATGGTTCGGATGGATGATCGTGTCGGGATCGGGGTTCGTGTTGAAGGCCCCGTCATCGAGCCGCAGCGCGAGAACGAGCACGCCGGCTCGCTGGCGCAGGTTGGCGTCGCGGAGCGAGATCCCGGCGAGCGGCGAGTGCTCGTGGATCTCGACCTCCTGCATCCGGAAATCCATCGAACGCTCGTGCATCACGACGTCGACGAACTCTGCGACGTTCGGCTGCACCACGAACGACGCCATGCGGGCGGCCCCGAGTTCCTGCGGATTGACGACCCGGTCGGCTCCTGCTCGGCTGAGTTTGGGGACGCTCTCCTCCTGTCGGGCGCGGGCCACGATGAACAGGTCGGGGTTGATGGCCCTGCTCGACAGCGTGACGAAGAGGTTCTCGGCGTCGCCTTCGAGGGCGGCGATCAGGGCGGTCGCATGCTCGATGCCGGCGTCGCGCAGCGTGGTGTCGTGCGTGGCATCACCCACGATGGTCGGGATCGTCAGGCCGGCGACCCGTTCGGCGTTCATGTCGACCACGACGACGACGCGGCCGGTCGCCATGATGTCGTAGGCGGTGGCCCTGCCTACGCGGCCCCAGCCGCACACGATCACGTGTTCTCGCATCGATGCGATCTTCCTGTCCATCCTGCGCCTCCCGACGAACTCACGGAGTTGACCCTCGACGATCACCTGCACCGCCAACGTCAGCGTGTACAGAGCGGTGCTGACACCCGTGACGATGATCGTCATCGTGAACACCTTCTCGGCGTTGCTGAGGTCGGGGCCGTTCAACTCGCGGTACCCGACCGTCGTGATGGTGGTGATCGTCATGTACATCGCGTCGATCGGCGACAGGCCGAACAAGGCGTACCCGATGCTGCCGGCGACGAAGACGGCCAGCACCATGGCGATCGCCATCCGCAGCCGCCCGATCGTCGTTCTCACGGGCCACACCGTAATGGAGCGACGGTCACGACCCCGGTGTCATCGCCATCGCCGCCGACGTCGGGGTCGGCCAGATCCCAACCGCCTCCCCGGTTCGCGGACCGCCGGCCAACGGTACGGGACCAGGCGTCGTGGACCGCGACGTACGGTGCGCGGCGAACACGGCGAAGCCGAACCAGACCGGGCTCGACGTCGCAAGACGTCGGACGGGAAACCGGCCCTCAGGGCTGTGGTGTGGCCGGCGCCGGGGGCCGGGGAGGATTGCGCCGCAGATCGGTGATGTCGTTGACGACGCTGTAGGGCCAGCCGTCGGGGAGATCGGTCGGGACCGCTGGGAGGTCGAGCACCGACTCGCGGCGTTCGCCGGGCTCGACGAAGCCCAGCTCTGTGCGGGCGGCCTCCCGCACACCGTCATCGGTGGCGAGCCTGGCGACCTCGCCGCGCAGGTCATCGTTGACGGCCTCGAGCTGGGCGAGCTGATCGCGCCGCTGATCGAGCCGGTCGTTCTGATTGAAATAGGTCTGGATCGGCAGCAGGAACAATGCGGCTGCCAGCGCGCCGGCGATGGCGATGGCGACGATCGCGAGCGCGAAGTTGCTGCGTCGATGATGGGCGATGCGGCGATCGCGCTGTACCGGGCGAGTGATGTCACCCAGGCGCGAGCGCCCCCGGTCGGAGGCGCGCGGCGGCGTGCTCGGTCGGTCGATGGTCGAGGTGCCCTTGCCGCTCACGTCGCCCAGTCTGACAGGCGGCGACCCTCAGAACGCGTCAGCGCGGTTTCAGCGCGGTGCCAACGCCGAACGACCGCGGAACTCGGCGGCCTCGCCGAGCTCGGCCTCGATGCGCAACAGCTGGTTGTATTTCGCAACCCGGTCGGACCGTGCCGGCGCTCCCGTCTTGATCTGGCCACAGTTGGTGGCGACCGCGAGGTCGGCGATGGTCGCGTCCTCGGTCTCGCCCGAACGGTGCGACATCACGGCGGTATACGAGTGGCGGGTGGCCAACTCCACGGTGTCGAGCGTTTCGGTGAGCGACCCGATCTGGTTGACCTTCACCAGGATCGAGTTGGCGACCTGTTCGTCGATGCCACGCCGAAGCAGCCGGCTGTTGGTGACGAACAGGTCGTCGCCCACGATCTGGCAGCGGTCGCCGATCGCGGCGGTCAGCTCGGCCCAGCCCACCCAGTCGTTCTCGTCCATGCCGTCCTCGATCGACACGATCGGGTAGGTGTCGACGAGTCGTGTCCAGTAGGCGGCGAGCTCGGCGGCAGCGAGCACCTTGCCCTCGCCCTCGAGGTGGTACATGCCGTCGCGGTAGATCTCACTGACCGCCGGATCGAGGGCGATGGCGATGTCTTCGCCAGGGGTGAATCCGGCAGCTTGGATCGCCTCGATGAGCAGCTTGATCGCGTCCTCGTTCGATTCGAGGTCGGGGGCGAAGCCGCCCTCGTCGCCGACTGCGGTGGCGAGGCCCTTGTCGTGCAGCACTCGCTTGAGGACGTGATAGGTCTGGGTGCCCCAGCGCAGCGCCTCCTTGAACGAGGGTGCGCCGACCGGCATGATCATGAACTCCTGGAAATCGACGGAGTTGTCGGCGTGGACGCCACCGTTGAGAACGTTCATCATCGGCACCGGGAGGACGTGGGCGTTGGCGCCCCCGACGTGACGATACAGCGGGATCTCGAGCTCGTTCGCGGCTGCTTTGGCGACTGCCAGGCTGGTGCCGAGGATTGCGTTGGCGCCGATCCGGCTCTTGTTGTCGGTGCCGTCGAGGTCGAGCAGTTCGCGGTCGATGCCGCGTTGGTCGAGGGCGTCGAATCCGTCGAGCACGCCGGCGACCTCGTCGTTGACGAAGCCCACCGCGGTGAGCACGCCCTTGCCGCCGTAGCGGTCTCCGCCGTCGCGTAGTTCGACGGCCTCGTGCTCGCCGGTCGAGGCGCCACTCGGCACGGCGGCGCGGCCCCTGGCCCCCGACGCCAAGACGACGTCGACCTCCACGGTGGGGTTGCCTCGGGAGTCGAGGATCTCGCGGCCGGCAATGTAGACGATCTCACTCATACGTCATCAACCGTAGCCGGGTCGAACCCGTTTGGGACCCTGATCTCGCCGGTCGGTTCGTCGAGCTGTACGCGTTCGGCGGGGGCCTCGGCCAGCAGGCGGAGGTAGTCGCTGACGACCTCGTCCATCGGCAGCTCGGTACCGGTCCGCTCGGTCATGTACCAGCGGTGCTCGAGCAGCTGGTGGAAGATCTCTGCAGCCTCCAACCGATCGAGGAGCTCGGTCGGAATCAGCGCGATCGCTGGCTCGAAGACCTGATCGAGCCACCGCACAGCCGCGACGTTGAACGGCACGGAGCGGCCCGATTCGGTGTGGAGGTGAGCGGCGTAGCCCTGGATGTCGTTCAGCATCCGGCGGGCCTGGTTCTCGCCGGCGACGAGTCCGGTCAGGCTGTTGAGCCGCTCGGAGTGGTAGCCGTGCTCGACGACCTTGGGGATGAAGCTGACCGACACGTCGTCGTCGTTCGTGACGAGCTCCAACTCCTCGACGTCGAAGCCGAGCTCGTGGAGGCGGTCGAGTCGGCGCTGGAGCGGCACGATGTCGCCGATCGGGGCCGTCGACTCGAACATGATCTCGGTCCACAACGCCTCGTAACGATCTTGGATGGCGAGCGCGACCTCGATCGGGTCGATCCCGGGAGCAAGCCGGCCGGCGGCCTGGAGATCGAGGAGCCCACCGGCCACGTTGTCGGTGGCGATCATCAGGTCGAACTCGCGTTGGCCGCGGGTGAGCTCGTCGTGCTGATCGGCGGTCTCGACGTCGATGATGTAGGCCTGCAGCGCCCCGGCGTCGCGTCGGAACAGGGCGTTGGAGAGCGAGCAGTCTCCCCAGAAGAAGCCGGCGAGATGGGTCCGCACGAGCAGCACCACCAATGCGTCGAGCACGCGGTCGCCGAGGTAGGGGATCTCGAGGCCGCGCCCCATCAGCAAGGATCGGTAGGGCAGGGAGTAGTCGAGATGGCGGGTGACGATCATGCCCTCGCCGTGTGCGTGTCCGGACGGATCCGTGCGGTCTGTGATGACGGCGACCATCTCGGCTGTCGGAAGTCCGGCGTCGGCGATCTCGCGAAGCAGCCGGTATTCGCGAAGCGCGAGGTGGTCGGGGAGCTCCTTGACCACGTAGGAGACATCGGGGAACTCGATCAGTTTCACGACGTGGCGGTGGAGGCCCAGCACGTTGTGGACGTTCGGCATGTTCCACGACTCGAGGCGATCACGAAAGGGCAGCTCGGCGATACCGGCGTGCTCGGAGGGACGGGCGACCTGGACACGCATCGCATCAGTGTGGCAGCTGGTTGTGGCGAGCGTTCGGGGAAAGGCGTACAAAAACCACTCAAGCGGCGCTCGTTGCGCGACGATAAGGGCCTGTGGGAGTAGAGCCGATGAGGGTCGCTGGTAGTTCGTCGGGCGCGCCCGGTTCGCCGGTCGGCACCTCGACCCAACGTGTCGAGGAGGCCCGTCACACGGTGACCCGCACCAAGGTGACCCCTGGGCCCGGCAACGAGCTACGACAGGGTGGTGGCGCTCCGGTCAAAGGATCGTTGGCCGAGCGACTGAAGGGGGCGCAGCACGGTGAACTGATGCCGGCCCGCCCGCCCTATGAGGGTTCCAACGTCCTGCGGATCGGTATGACGAGCATCGTGTTCGCGCTGTGCCTACTCACGATCGGTGGCGCGATCCTCGTGCTGCTCCTGTGGCAGCAGAACCGTGCGTCCGGAGTGCTCTCCAGCCAGGTCGATCGCACGTGGGAGCTGTTCGACATGCTGCGGGTGATCGAACGATGGCTGGCATTTGCCGCGATCCCGGTGGCGACGGCGTGGATCGGTTTGGCCACCGTGAACGCGACTCGGGCCACCGGCAAGCGCCGCAGCGCAATCGCCGCGGCAGCGAGTCTTCCGGTCGCAGTGTTCGGCGTGTGGTTGATCGGCAGCCACATGGTCCTCGGGTCCGATGACTGGGTCCGCCAGGCCGCCGGGTTCGCCTTGCAGATGGTGTTCCTGGCGATCCCACTGCTCGCCCTCGAACGCGTCGCCGAGGTGGCGGAGGCCCGGCGCCGGCCGTTGCGTATCACGTTCGTGATCGCAGTCGTCTTTCTCGCCGAGCTGCAGTTCCTGGGCGCGATGTCGACCGTCGACCAGGCCACCGAACCCGACCAGTGGGGCCGGCTCGGGGCCCTCCTCGTCATCGCCGGTCTCACTCAGGTGCTCGGTGCTCTGTCGGTGAACGAGGCAGCGCGGGCGATCGAAGAGGGCAGCGAGCACCGGTTCCACCTGCGACAGCGCTTCGGTGAGTCACTGCTCGCGGATGCACAACTCGCGTAGCCGCATCCGACGCCGCGTAGCCCTGTAGCCCCGTCGTCACTCGGGCGCGCGACCTTTGACTTCGTCCCACAGCGCGTCGAGCGCCCCGAGATCGAGTTCGTGCAGGTCGAGTTCGCGGTCGATGGCGAGCGTCTCGACCGCTTCGAACCGCGTCCGGAACTTGTTGGACGCGGCGCGCAGCGCCGATTCGGGGTCGACCCGAAGATGCCGGGCGATGTTGACCACCGAGAACAGCAGGTCTCCGAGTTCGTCGGCGACGGCTTCGTGGTCGTCGGAGTCGATCGCGGCGACGATCTCGGCGCTCTCCTCCGCGATCTTGGGCAGCGCCTCGCCGACATCGGGCCAGTCGAAGCCCAGCTTGGCGGCCTTGCGTTGCAGCTGGTGGGCATAGGCCAGTGAGGGCAACGACGCAGGGACGCCGTCGAACACCGACGTGCGGCTCTTCTCGGCGCGCTTGATGGCGTCCCAGATGGTGAGCACCTGGTCGCTGCCGTCGACGTCGATCAACCTGCCCGATTCGTCACCGAACACGTGTGGGTGCCGCCGCACCAGCTTGTCGTGGATGCCCGCCGTGACGTCGGCGATCGTGAAGCGACCCTGCTGCTCGGCGATCGTGGCGTGGAACTCGATCTGGTACAACAGGTCGCCGAGTTCTTCGATCAGATGCTCGTCGGTGAGTGGTTGGTCGGGGTCGAGCGCCTGGATCGCGTCGACGACCTCGTAGGTCTCCTCGATCAGATACGGCACCAGCGACCGGTGGGTCTGTTCGATGTCCCAGGGACATCGTTCGCGCAGCGTTCGAGCGAGCTGGTGAAAGCGCACGTAGCCCTCTCCGGCGGCGACGCCGAGGGCTGGGATGTACAGCGACGTCAGGTGGTCGGCCTCGATCGTGTGATCCATGGCCGCCCAGGTCGTGGCGGTGATGCACTCGGCGGGTGTGCCGAGCGCCTGCAACAGCACGACGGGTGTGTCGTCGAGCCGGCCATCGGGGTCGTCGACGGACAGCTTGATGTCGGAGAGGACCCAGTTGGCGTGGGTGTGGGCGACGAGCAGCGGGCCCCTCTCGCCGACGGCGGCGGCGGCGAACTCGTGCCCGTCGACGAGGCGGACGCCCTCCTCGATCGGGTCGACGCCGAGACGGGCCCAGACCACGTCGAGAAAGGACATCGCCGGCACGAGCGTGACGTCGACCCGGTCGTCGGCCCGCAACGTGCGCACCGACCGCTCGAGCACCAGTGGCGAGCCGGGCACCGCGTACAACACCTCGCCGTGTTCGATCGCTGCCGCGACCAGCCGCTCGACGATTTCCGTGTACACGTCCTCGAACCGGTCGGCTCGCTCGTACAGCTCGTCGAACGAGTCGGCGTCGGGCACCAGGTGGGCACTCGGGTGGACGCTCGTGCGCAGGAACCGAGGCGTGATCCGATCGATCGCGTCGAGCGTCTCGGTGGTGACGTGTCCGGTGCCGCCGGGTCCGAGGCCGATCACCACGACGCGAGGGAGCGGCCGGGGCATGGTCAGCCGATCGGCAGGACGGCGGCAGAAGGCGAGTCCCAGGTTCCAAACCGTGGGCCGACCTCGACGGCGGCCGTGACCGCGAATCCGTCGAACAGGTACCCGCCGGAATCGCCCGGCTGGTGCAGAGCGACGACCGAGTCGGCGATCTCGTTCCACGGTCGGTGCAGAACGATGTGCCACCCGAACGGACTCTCGATCGGCTGGGATGGGACACCTGCGCGTGCTGCGAGGGCACCGGCGGCGAATGCCGGGTCGGACGACGTCACCATGGTCTGGAGCGGGATGCAGTCGCCGGCGGCGTTGCCGAGGGCGCCGCCGTTGTCGGCCGCGGTGGGATCGATCGAGCGTTCAGCGGCGAGGGTTGCGAAATCGGCGCCGGCTTGCAGCTCGGCCAGTACCTCGTTTGCATCCGTTTCGGTCTCGAGCAGGATGTGTCGCATGCACTGCATACCGGTCTTGGCCGGATCGTCGTCGTACAGCGTTTGCAGTTGAGCGGCGCTCGGCGGGACGATCTGAGCGAACGCCTGGCCGCGCGTCGTGTCGTCGATATCGGCGATGAGGGTCTGCATGTCGTCGCTCATCTCGGCGAACAGTGGGTCCGCCGAGGCCTGGTCCTTGAACGTCTGCCGAATCTGCGACGCGTCGACGTCGTAGTCGTCGAGGAACTGGTTGGTGAGCAGTTGGCGCACCATCGCCGACAGCAGCAGTCTGGATTGCTCGGCGTCGCCGCGCCCGTTCACGATCGGGGTCGTCCCGAACGCGTCGGGAGTCTCGAAGTACTCGGTCAGGATGGGCTCGAACTCGTCGATCGTGATCTCGTCGTCGCCGACCTGTGCAGCGACCTCGGTATTCGTGAAGGTGGCACATCCGGACAGAGCGACGGTCGCCGCGGCGACCGCGAGGGACAGACGAAGCAGGGAGTGTCGGATCACGTCGGACAACCTACCGTTCGAGAGAGGCGAGGCAGTAGCGCCTGAAGCTCATCAGCTCAGGCGCCGACCGCTGCCTCGGCGGGGATCAGCTCTTGCAGGAATCCGACGAGGAAGGTCGCCGCGTCCTGCCCGCGCGGAATCGGTACCACGAGTTGTCGCAGGTCCTCTTTGTGGATCGCTCCTTTGGAGAGGCGCTTCAGGCGCATCGCGGCCGACAGCTTGAGATCGATCGGTGCCAGCCGTGCCTGCTGGGAGGTGATCTGCATGTCCACGATGCCCAGCCGGTGGCATTCGGCCCGGAGTCGCCCGACCATGAGCAATGCCTCGGCGGGGGCCGGCAGCGGGCCGTATCGGTCCTCCCACTCGGTGCGGATGTCGTCGACCGCGTCGTGGCTGGTGACGTCGGCCAGACGGCGGTACGCCTCGAGCCGCAGCTCCTCCTTCGACACGTAGTCGACGGGCAGGTAGGCATCGGTGGGCACGTCGAGCTTGATCTCCGACGGCTTGGCGATCGGCTCGCCCTTCATCTCGGCGACGGCTTCGGTCACCATCTGGCAGTACAGGTCGTAGCCGACGGCAGCGATGTGGCCCGACTGGGCCTGGCCGAGCAGGTTGCCGGCGCCGCGGATCTCGAGGTCGCGCATGGCGATCTTGAATCCGGATCCGAGATCGGTGGCCTCACCGATCGTCTTGAGGCGTTCGTAGGCCTCCTCGGTCAGCACCTTGTCGATGCGGGTGGAACAGGTAGGCGTAGGCGCGGCTGCCGCTGCGGCCGACGCGTCCGCGGAGTTGGTGCATCTGGCCGAGGCCGAGCAGGTCGGCCCGCTCGACCACGAGTGTGTTGACGGTCGGCATGTCGATGCCCGACTCGATGATGGTGGTGCACACGAGCACGTCGTAGCGACCCTCCCAGAAGTCGACGACGACCTGTTCGAGGGTGCCCTCGTCCATCTGGCCGTGGGCGACGGCGATCCGGGCCTCGGGCACGAGTTGACGCAGCCGCGCCGCAGCGGTGTCGATCGAACGGACCCGGTTGTGGACCCAGAACACCTGGCCTTCGCGGAGCAGCTCGCGCCGGATCGCCTCGACGGCGACCCGCTCGTCGTATTCACCGACGTAGGTGAGGATCGGCTGACGGTCGGCGGGCGGCGTCTGGAGCAGCGAGAGGTCGCGGATGCCGACCAGCGACATCTCGAGGGTCCGCGGGATCGGCGTGGCCGACAAGGTGAGCACGTCGACGTTCGTCTTGATCCGTTTGATCTGTTCTTTGTGCTGCACCCCGAAGCGCTGTTCCTCGTCGACGACCAGCAGCCCGAGGTCCTTGAACTTGATGTCGGCCGCGAGCAGGCGGTGGGTGCCGATCACGCAGTCGACGTCGCCGTCGCGAAGGCCGTCCAGCACCTTCTTGGCCTGGGCGGCGGTGAGGAAGCGCGACAACACCTCGACGCGGATCGGGTAGCCGGCGAACCGGTCGGCGAACGTGTTGCCGTGTTGGCTGGCGAGCAGCGTGGTCGGTGCCAGCACCGCGACCTGCTTGCCCTCCTGGATGGCCTTGAAGGCGGCACGGATCGCGACCTCGGTCTTGCCGAACCCGACGTCGCCACAGATCAGACGGTCCATCGGGAACGGGCGCTCCATGTCGCTCTTGATGTCGTCGATCGCGGTGCGTTGGTCGGGCGTCTCGACGAAGGGGAAGGTCTCCTCCATCTCGCGCTGCCACGGGGTGTCGATGCCGAACGCATGGCCTTCGGCGTTGACGCGGGTCTGGTACAGCACGACCAGCTCCTGGGCGATCTCGCGGACCGCCGACTTGACCCGCCCCTTGGCCTTGGCGAAGTCGCTGCCGCCGAGGCGGTGCAGGGTGGGGGCCTCGCCACCCACGTACTGGCGCAGCGTGTCGATCTGGTCGGACGGCACGTACAGCTTGTCACCGCCCTTGTAGGCGACGAGCAGGTAGTCGCGCTCGACACCGCCGATCGTCCGCTTGACCATGCCCTCGTAGTGGCCGACGCCGTGCTGATGGTGCACGACGTAGTTGCCGGTCTTGAGGTCTTCGAACGTGGTGGTGCCCTCGCGGCGTCGCGGGCGGGCCTTGCGGTGGGCGCGGCGCCGGCCGGTGAGATCGCTCTCGGCCACGACGGCGACCTTGGCATTGGGCAGGGTGCAGCCACGGTGCAGCGGGGCGATGACGATCGCCCCGCCGGCACGGGTCGTCGCGCCGGTGGGTGAGACGGCGAAGTCGAGGCCCTGATCGAGCAGGATCTCGTGCAGGCGGGATGCCGACCCGGTGCCGTCGGCAGCCACCGTCACCGTGTAGCCCTGCCGGATCAGCTCGCCGAGTCGGGCCGCCAGCCCCGAGCCGTCGCCACCGACGGGCCCCCAGCCGGACGCCTGCACGATGGGGGTATCCGGCGATTCGGGCGTGGAGTCGATCGTCCAGAACGACTGGCCGTCGGCGAGCAGCCGGTCGGGATCGGCGTGCAGCCGCGGGAACTCCTTGTCGGGGTCGCGGGCCCACGTCGAGGCGAGCGCCTTGGCGAGATCGTCTTCCTCCGCCAGCAGGTCGGCGGCACGGTCGCGCATCCGCCGCGGCTCGATCAGTACCACCTTGGCGGAGGACGGCAGCACATCGGTGATCAGCACGTCGTCGTCGACGAGCCACGGCACCCACGATTCCATGCCCTCGAAGTGGGCGCCCTCGGCGAGCCGCTCCCATTGCTCTCGACCCCACGGCTCGCTGCCGACCAGGTCGGCGGCCCGGTCGCGGACGTCGTCGCTGGGGATGAGTTCGCGGGCAGGGAAGATCGTGGCGACCTCGAGATCTTCGATGGAGCGCTGGTCGTTGACCCCGAACACGGTGAGCCGGTCGACCTCGTCACCCCACAGATCGATACGGATCGGAGCGTCGGCGGTCGACGGGTAGACGTCGACGATCGCGCCGCGCCTCGCGAACTCGCCCCGGTGCTCGACGAGCTCTTCGCGGCGGTACCCGAATTCGACGAGTTGTGCCGAGAGTTGATCGGGATCGACGATCGACCCGGTGCGGATCGTGATCGGTTCGACGTCGATCGTGCCGGGCCCGAGTTTCTGGAGGAGTGCTCGCACCCCGGCGACGATCACCTGCGGGCATCGCTCGCTGTCGCTCAGGCGCCAGAGCACCTCGAGGCGTTGGCCCATCGTCTCGACGGCGGGGCTGACGCGTTCGAAGGGCAGCGTCTCCCAGGCAGGAAAGTGGGCGACCGCGTCGGCTCCGAGGTATTGGGTGAGGTCGTCGTAGAGCTGTCCGGCCATGGCGCCCGTCGGGCAGGCGACCACGAGGGGGCGATGGCTCGAGAGGTTGGCGAGTGCGGCGATCGAGATCGACCTGGCGACCTCGACGATCGCGAGCCGGGCGCCGGGATCGCCGAGGGCGCGGGTGAGGCCCGGCTCGTCGCGGAGTTGGCTGGGGAGTGCGGCGAGCGGGGCGAGCGATGCTGGGTCAGCGGCCATGGAACTCGCGCATCGCGACGTCGATACCCTCGGCGATGATCATCTCGACCGCGTCGGCGGCGTCGGTGACAGCCGTGTCGAGCAGGTCGCGTTGGCGGCTGGGAACACGGGTCAGCACGTGGCTGGCGCCGTGGTCCTTGTTGGGAGGCTTGCCGACACCGATCCTGACCCGCAGGTAGTCCTGGGTCTTGATGTGTTGGGTGATACTGCGCAGACCGTTGTGGCCCGCCAGACCGCCACCGGCTTTGAGTCGCACCACGCCTGGTTCGAGGTCGAGCTCGTCGTGCACGACGATGATCTGCTCGGGGGTGTCGATGCGGTACCGCCGGATCAGCGCCGAGACGGCACGACCCGAGTCGTTCATGAAGGTGATCGGGAACGCCAGCACGACTCGTTCGGCATCGGCGCCGGTGCCGAAGCGCGACTCGCCGATCAGCGAGTTGTCACGGCCGGCCTTGAGCGGCGCGTCGTGGCGTTCCGACAGCAGCCGGACGCATTCCTCGCCGACGTTGTGGCGTGTGCCGGCGTACTTCGTGCCGGGGTTGCCCAGTCCGACGACCAGCCAATCGAACGGGGTGCCCGTACCGGCACGCCGATCGAACAGGCCCATGATTCAGCGGCGAAACCGGGTGGTCACTCGCCGGCGTCTTCGCCGGAGCTGTCCTCGGCGGTGCCGGCTTCGATGCCCTCGCCCTCGGCCTCGGCAGCAGCCTCGGCGGCGGCCGCGTCCTCCTCGTCGAGCAGCGGGGTGCGCATCGTGAGGACGGTGACGACGGGCAGCTCGGAATCGGCCGTGGCCCTGACGCCTGCCGGCAGTTCGACGTCGCCGACGGTGATCGTGCTGTCCATCGTCATCGACGAGACGTCGATGACGATCGAGTCGGGGATGCTGCGAGGTGCGGTGACGACCTCGATCTCGGACATCGCCAAGTCGACCAGGCCGTTGTTCGCCATGACCTCTTTGGCCTCGCCGACGAGGTGGACCGGGATGTCGACGGTGATCTCGGCGTCGAGGTTGATCTGGATGAAGTCGACGTGGGCGACGTTGCGGCGCACCGGGTGGCGCTGGACGTCCTTCACGATCGCCGGATACACCGTGCCGTCGACGGTGAGGTCGAGGATCGTGTTCATCCCGGCCGGGCCCGACAGGGCTTGGCGCAGGTCACGACGACCGACGGCAATGCTCAGCGGATCCATGCCCAAGCCGTACACGACGGCGGGGATGGTGTCCTCGCGCGCGCAGGCGGCGCGAGTGGGCGCTACCGGTGGCGCGCCCGGAAGTGGCAACGAGAATGGTCTCAGACATGGGATGATCAGCCTCTACGAACGGTCAGACGAGCAGCGAGCCATGCTAGCGGCACCGTCACCCGACCCCACACCGACCACACGGACAGATCGGGGGATTGGCCGTGAGGTGGGCGATCGAGCGCAGCGAGAGAGCTCGGTAGGGAGTGCGGCCCGTCGGGAAAGGCCGAGCACGGAGCGCAGGCCGAGCAGGCGAGGAGCGCAGCGCAGCGAGCACCGCAGCTCGGAGGCTCAGCCGAATGGCTGAGCCCTGACGACCCCAGACAGAACAGTCACGCGAGGTTCTCGCCGCCGAAGATCTCGCTGACGCTGGTGTCGTCGAACACGGCGCTCAGCGCCTCGGCGATGATCTCCGCCACCGAGAGCACCTCGATCTGGGGCAGCTGCTTCTCGGGCGGCAGCGGCAGCGTGTTGGTGAGCACGATCTTGCTGAGCGGTGCGTTCTTCAGACGGTCGATGGCCGGGCCGGACAGGACACCGTGGGTGGCCATCGCCCACACCTCGGTCGCGCCGCGTTCGAGCAGGATCTCCGCGGCCGACACGATCGTGCCTCCCGTGTCGATCATGTCGTCGGTGAGGATGCACAGACGACCCTTGACGTCACCGATCACTTCCTTGGCCTCGACCACGTTGGCCTGACCCTTCGGGCGACGCTTGTAGATGAAGGCGATGTCGGCCTCGCAGTCGTTGAGGTGCTGCGCCATGCGCTCGGCGACCTTGATGCGTCCCGAGTCGGGCGACACGATCACCGGGGCGTCGGGTGCCTGCGAGCGGACGTAGGCCTCGAGCACCGGTGCAGCGGTGAGGTGGTCGACGGGGCCCTCGAAGAAGCCCTGGATCTGGCCGGAGTGGAGGTCGAGCGAGATCATGCGCTTGGCGCCGGCGGCCTTGAACATGTCGGCGATCAACCGGGCGGTGATCGGCTCGCGGCCCTCCGCCTTGCGGTCCTGGCGGGCGTAGCCGTAGAACGGGCAGACCGCCGTGATGCGCTTGGCCGATGCGCGGTAGGCGGCGTCGATCATGGTGAGTTGCTCGATGATCGCGTCGTTGACCGAGCGCCCGTCGATGCCGTAGTGGCTCTGCATGATGAACACATCGGAGCCGCGCACGCTCTCGCCGAATCGAGGGCGGATCTCTCCGTTCGAGAACTCGACGATGTTCGGTTCGCCGAGCGCCTGGCCCAGATAGGTGGCCACCTCTTCGGCGAGCGCCGGGTGGGTTCGCCCGGAGTAGATGGCCAGTTTCTTGGTGGTGACCTTCTCCATGTTGGACGCCCTCCCCGGGCTGCTGGCTGATTGGGCGGTGACGGATCGGCGTCGTCGATCAGGCGTCTACAGGTGCAGTGTAGAACGGACCGGTGACGGCGCCGGAAACGACGCTGCTCCCGGGGCCGAGTGAGGCGTACGGTCCGACGGTCGCGCCGGCGCCGATCTCGGCGTCGACGCCCACGGTGTGGCGCACGACGCTGCCGGCCCCGACGACGCAACCCTCGAGTTGTGTCGCGGGCCCGATGTCGCAGCCGTCGCCGATCACGGTCGCCCCCTGCAGCAGCGTGCCGGGGTAGATCGTGATGTCGCGGCCCAGCCTGGCGGTGACATCGATGAAGGTTTGCCGGGGGTCGAGCATCGTGACCCCGTTGAGCAGCCAGTGCCGGTTGGTGCGGTTGCGCAGCTCGCGCTCGGCGAGGGCGAGCTGCCAACGGTCGTTGACCCCTTGGGTCTGGGTGGCCGGTGCCTGCACGGCTCCGACCCGATGTCCCATCGAGGCGAGGCCACCGATCACATCGGTCAGGTAGAACTCGCCTTGTGCGTTGTCGGTGGTGAGGTTCCGCAGCGCCGGTCCGAGCAGGTCGCGGCGGAACGCGTAGATGCTGGTGCACACCTCGCGGATCTCGATCTCTTCGGGCGTGCCGTCGCGTTGTTCGACGATACGCAGCACGCGCCCGTCGGTGTGGCGGACCACGCGTCCGTAGCCGGTCGGGTCGTCCATGACGCTGGTGAGCATCGTCGCCGCATTCGAGTTGGCGACGTGGGTGGCGACCAGTTCGTCGAGCGTCTCGGGGGCGAGCAGAGGGGTGTCGCCGGGCAGGATGACGACGATCGCGTCGTCGTCGTAGTCATCGCCGGCGAGCGCCGTCATGCCGATCGCGGCGGCTTCGCCCGTGCCCCGCTGATCGACCTGTTCGACGAAGGTGACGTTGGCCCAGCCGGGCGCATCCTCCTGGACTCGCTTGGTGACCTGCTCGGCGCCGTGGCCGACCACCAGCACGGTGTGTGCGGGGTGCAGCATCTCGAGTGCGTGCACGACGTGGAGCACCATCGGGCGGCCACAGATGCGGTGCAATGGTTTGGGCCGGTCGGAGCGCATTCGGGTTCCGGCGCCTGCGGCGAGCACGATCGCGGACACGGTCATCGGGCACCTCCTGCAGCGGCGGTCGTCGCAGGAGACGGCACGGTCCTACACGTCACGGTCCTGACACGTCACGGTCCCGCACGTCGCGGCAGCGCACGTCGCGGCAGCACTCGATACGGCACTCATCGTTCCGGGGAGAGGATTCGAACCCCTATATACGGCACCAAAAACCGCTGTCCTACCATTGAACGACCCCGGACGGTCGCGGACCGGTCACCCGGCCGTGCGGTCGATACGGTAGCGCCACCTGGCAGGCTCGCGGACTCCGTGCGGTGCCGGATCGGGGCGGTTCGGGCCGAATTGCGTGGTTTCCGCACGAATCACCCGTTTTGAGGGCGATTGCTCGGGTTCGGCGTTCTGTCTCGATCACTTGGCCGGTAGCGTTGCGAGCCTTATGGGTTCGCTCGTCAAGAAGCGCCGCAAGCGCATGCGCAAGAAGAAGCACAAGAAGATGCTTCGCCGCACGCGTCACCAGCGTCGCAAATAGCACCGTCAATCTGTCCGGCTGCCGACGACACCGTCCCCATCGATCGATACCTAATCGCTCGATGACGGAACGGTCGCGCGCGGCGATGATCTCGGCGCCCTCGTTGCCCAGTGCAGCGAGGGCGTTGCTGTGTTCGCCGTGCACGAACCAGGTGGCGCCGCTTCCGGCCAGTACCGGCGTGCTCCCGCAGGCGTCGCCGATGCGGTCGCGCCAGCGTGCCAGCTCGGGTTCGACGGCGATCGCGGCCGGTTCGAGATCGTTGGGGCCCGGCGCCGCCCGTCCTCCCAGCTCGTCCCAGGCTCGGTAGGCGGCGGGCGTGCTGACGCTCAGTGGCGGGATCACCAGCGTGACCACCCGGTCGACGTGGGGGAGCGGTTCGACCCGCTCGCCGATGCCGCCCACCCTGGCGCGTCCTCCGACGAGGCAGAAGGCGATGTCGGCGCCGAGGCGGGCGGCGGTCGCGAGCTCGTCGGGCGTGTGACCCCACTGCGCCCACCGCAACACGGCGGCCGCGTCGCTCGAGCCACCGCCGAGGCCACCACCGTGGGGGATCTGCTTGTCGATCGTGACGTGTGCGGTGCGACCCGCCAGCACGAGCGCTCCGGCGACCAGGTTCGAGCTGTCGGTGGGGACGCCGTCGGCGTAGCGGCCGACCGCGGTGATCCCGGTTCCGGCCGGTTCGATCGTGACGATGTCGTGCAGCGACAAGCTGACCATTTCGGCATCGATCAGGTGGAAGCCGTCGTCGCGGACCCCGGTGATGCGTAGCGACAGCGTCAGTTTCGCCGGGGCGTCGAGTCGAACCATCGCGATCGAGTGTTACACCCGGCGGGCGGCTCCGGGCGTACCGGATGTGACGGCGGCCAGTCGGCACCAGTCGTCCAGGCCGAGTTGCTCGGGGCGGGCCTCGGGTGAGACGTCGGCCTCGGCGAACTGCTCGAGCGTGACCGTGCCGGACAGAGAGCGTCGCAGCATCTTGCGGCGTTGCCCGAATGCCTGCTTGACGAGGGCGAACAGTGGGGTGGGGTCGATGTCGGGTGGTGTGTGACGGTCGATCCGTACGAGTGCGGATTCGACGTTGGGGCGGGGTACGAACACCGAGGCGGGAACCGTGGCGACGAGCTTGGCGGTGGCCCAGTAGGCGATCTTCACACTGACCGCGCCGTACTGCTTCGAGCCGGGGCCGGCGGCGAAGCGCTCGGCGACCTCCTTCTGCACCATCACCAGCATCGACGTCACCGCGGGCACGTCGTCGAGCAGGTCGCACACGAGCGGCGTCGCGACGTTGTAGGGCAGGTTGGCGACGAGCGTCCAGTCGGTGTGCGGCCCGAGGATCGCCGGCCAGTCGGCAGCGGTGGCGTCGGCCTCGATGACGGTGACGTTGGGCAGTTCGCCGACGATCGAGCGCAACACGGGCACGATGCCGCGGTCGACCTCGACGGCGGTGACGGCTGCACCGGTCTCGGCGAGTGCCAGCGTCAGCGACCCGAGCCCGGCGCCGATCTCGATCACCCGGTCGCCGTCGCCGACGTCGGCGAGTTTGGCGATGCGGCGCACGGTGTTGGGATCGGCCACGAAGTTCTGGCCGAGGTCGCGGCGGGGCGCGAGGCCACCGTCACCGAGCAGTTCGTGGATGCGGGTGCGCGAGTGCGTCACCAGGTGATCTGCACGGAGATCGGGGCGTCGGTGAGATCGGCGATCTGCACGAAGGCGTCGGCGTGCAGCACGACGTCGGCATCGCTCTGCACGCCACCGATGTTGTTGATGCACAGCACACTGCGACTGTTGTCACGGTTGGTCACCGTGATGCGGGCACTGAAGGGGGCGTCTTTCACCATGCAGCCGGCGACGTTGATGATGTCGCGTGTGAACGTGCCGATGCCGTTGATCGACTGCGGAAGGCGCGGGATCGCGATCGTTGCCGGATCCGAGTCACGGCCGGGCACGGTGCCGTCGAGGAAGCCGACCGCGGTGGTTCCCATCGCATCGGTGGCCGACGGCACGTTCGCCGCGTCCGATGTGTCATCGGAGGCATCGTCCGGGGTGCCGACGTTCGATTGTTGGCCGGGGACGGTGCCGATGACCGTGACCGTGGGGGCGGTGCTGGCCTCGTTGTTGCGGTTCAACAAGAATGCCGCCGGTACCGCGATCACGGTGATGGCGAGCGCGAGGGCGACTCGTCGGCGTTGGGCGAAGTCCTGGTTCATGATGCGATGTCGCTGGTCGCGACCATTCTGCTCGGTGGCGGGGGTGTATGTCCGGGCAGTGTGGGTGTGTGCGGCTACCCCACCCATTTCTGTCACGGTTTTCGTGAGCGCTCACGAAATTCGTGACAAGAACGGGGGGATGACCAGGATACCGGCGCCGACCCGTCGATGGAGGTCACCGCCCCGCGCCCACGCACGGCGCGTTGTGTGCGACACGATCCGCCCGGTCAGGGGGTCGCGTGGTCGGGTGGCAGCGTGACGCCGGGGAACATCACGCCGCGTTGGCGGTCGTGGCCCACGCCACCATGGCGATCGGCGTGTCGCGCAGGTCGGCGATGAACTGGGCGGTCCACGACACGTACGCCGGCTGGTTGGGCTTGCCGCGGTAGGGGATCGGGGCCAGGTAGGGGGCGTCGGTCTCGATCAACATCCGGTCGAGCGGCACCAGCACGGCGGCCGCTTGCACGTCGGTCGCCGACTTGAAGGTGACGATCCCCGAGAAGCTGACGAACGCGCCGGTGTCCAGGCAGCGGCTGCGCCTCGTCGGCGCCGCCGGTGAAGCAGTGGAACACGGTGTGCTCGGGGGTGCCCTCGGCGGCGAGCACGTCGAACGTGTCGTCCCAGGCGTCGCGGCTGTGGATGATCAGTGGCAGGTCGAGTTGATGGGCGAGCTGGATCTGTTCGGCGAAGGCCTGGCGTTGGACGTCACGTGGCGAGTGCTCGTAGTAGTAGTCGAGGCCGGCCTCGCCGACCGCCACCACCCGTGGCTGGTCGAGCAGGTCGACGATGGTGTCGACGCCCTGGCTGGCGTCGTGCGGGTGCAGGCCCACGGTTGCCCAGACGTCGTCGAACTCGGCGGCGGTGGCGATCGCGGCCAGGCTGGTGGCGCGGTCACATCCGACCGTCACCATCCCGGCCACGAACTGGTCGCGGGCGGCCCGGACCGCGGCGGCGGTGCCTCCGGGCATCCGCTCGTCGTGGACGTGGCAGTGCGAGTCGAAGAATCTGGGCGGCACGGCGTCAGGTGATCCGTGGGAACAGCGGGTCGCCCTTGGTGACGGTTTGCCCGCCGGGGTAGCCACCCCATGCCGCGGCGTCGGGCAGTCGCTGTTCGGCGATGTCGCTGGTGTAGCCGATCCGTTCCCACACGATCTGGGCCGTTCGGGGGACGGCCGGGAAAGCGAGCACCGACACGATGCGCAGTGCCTCGAGGGCGTCGCCCATCACGGCGTCGACGTGTGGCCCGGGCTCGCTCTTCCACGGTTCGTTCGTTTCGAGGTAGGCGTTGGTGGCGCGGATCAGCGACCACGTCGCGTCGAGTGCCTTGGACGGGGCGACGTCGTCCCATCCACGCTTGGCGCCTTCGAACGCGGCGGCGGCAGCGGCGGCGAGCGGGCTGTCGGCGCGCGGCGCCGGGCCGATGCCGTCACACTTCTTGGCGACCACGGTGGCGACCCGCGCCACCAGGTTGCCGAGGTTGTTGGCGAGGTCGCTGTTGTACTTGGCGACCAGCCCGTCGTAGCTGAAGTCGCCGTCGGTGCCGTAGGGCGTCTCGGCGAGCACGTAGTAGCGGAACCCGTCGACGCCGACCGTGTCGATCAGCTCGAGCGGGTTGACCACGTTGCCGCCGCTCTTGGCCATCTTCTCGCCGTCGACCAACAGCCACCCGCCGACCCCCCAGCCCTTGGGCAGTTCGACGCCGGCCGACATCAGCATCGCCGGCCAGTAGACGCAGTGTTGGCGGATGATGTCCTTGCCGATCAGGTGGTAGTCGACGGGCCACCAGTCGGTGTAGGTCTGGTCGGGGTCGCCGAAGCCGGTGGCCGACAGGTAGTTGGTGAGTGCGTCGAACCACACGTAGGCGACGTGCTCGGGGTCCCACGGCAGCGGGATGCCCCATTCGAGGCTGGTGCGGCTGACCGAGAAGTCGCGCAGGCCGCTGCGGATCAGACCGAGCGCCTCGTTGGCGCGGTGATCGGGCTTGATCGCTCCGGGGTGGGCGGCGTACCAGTCGAGCAGGCGGTCCTGGAAGCGGCTGAGGCGGAAGAAGTAGTTCTCCTCCTCATAGGTGTCGACGAGTTTCTTGTGGATCGGGCACAGGTCGCCCGCCCAGCAGCTCGTCGTCGGTGTAGTACTCCTCGCACGCCACGCAGTACTTGCCGCTGTAGAGGCCGAGCTCGATGTCGCCGGCGTCGTAGCAGCGCTGCAGCAGCTCGCGCACGGCGGCCTTGTGGCGCGGCTCGGTGGTGCGGATGAAGTCGTCGTTGGCGATGTTCAGGCGCTCCCAGGCGTCGACGAACTTGGGGGCGATCTCGTCGCAGAACTCCAGCGGTGTCTTGCCCACGGCCTCGGCGGCCTGTTGGATCTTGAGGCCGTGCTCGTCGGTGCCGGTGAGGAACTTGACGTCGTTGCCCATCAGCCGGTTCCAGCGCGTCAGGGCGTCGCCGATGATGGTGGTGTACGCGTGCCCCAGGTGGGGCTCGGCGTTCACGTAGTAGATCGGGGTCGTGACATAGAACCGGCTCACCCGAGTGACGCTAGCGACCACGTCCACCGATCGAGCGCCGCGTAACGGAATGGTGCCTGGCACCATTCCGTTACGCGGTTGGGCCCGTATCGTTTCGGCGATGTCTGGAGACTTCGAACGTGCCACCGCCGTCCGGTTGCGAGGTGGAGGTGTGTACGACGCCGAGATCGCCGAGGGATGGGACATCGGCGGCAATGCGAACGGTGGATACGTCATCGCCCTCGCGGCGCGGGCGATGGCCGATGCCGTCGGGCGGCCGCCGCTCACGATGACCGCCCACTACCTGTCGCCGGGCAAGCCGGGGCCGGTCGAGATCGACGTCGAGGTGCTGCGCGCCGGCCGTCGGACGGCGACCGCACGCGCCATGATGCGGTCGGCCGACGCCGACGTGCTGGCGCTGCTGGGCACGTTCGCCGACCAGACGCCGGGCGGGCCGTCGGTGATCGTCGGGGTGCCACCAGAGGTGCCACCGATCGACGAGTGCGTGCAGGCGGCACCGCCCGTCGACTCGGGTTTCCATCACCGTGTGCGCTCGAGCATTCGGCCGGTCGATGCCGGTTTCCGTGACGGGCATCCCACCGGAACCGCCGAGATGCAGGGCTGGTTCGAGTTGCCCGACGATCAACCGATCGATGCGTTCGGCCTCCTGATGGCCGCGGATGCGTTCGCGCCGGTGGTGTTCAACAGCGGCAAGTTCCCGGTCGGATGGTCACCGACGCTCGAGCTGACGGTGCACGTGCGGGGGGTGCCGGCGCCGGGCCCGCTGCGGTGCCGCTTCTTCAGCAGGTTCATCGAGAACGGCATGTTCGACGAGTCGGGCGAGATCTGGGACTCGAAGGGCGCCCTGGTCGCCCACTCCCGTCAACTCGCCCTGATCCCCCGCGGCTGACGCGGCGGGTCGACTCGGTGGGACGGTGCGGCGGGCCGGTGCGGCGGGGTGGGTCAGCGGAAGAGGCCGCGGCGCGAGCGGCGGGTGCCGAGCTCGAGGCCGGCGGCGAAGGTGGCCGCCGCGAGCCCGGTAGAAGCGACGCCGGCCATGGTGCGCCGGATGACCGTCTTGGTGCGCTGGCTGAAGATCACGATCGGCCAGCCGTGGATGCGGGCGTGGCGCTCGAGCTTGGAGTCGGGGTTGACGGCGACGGGGTGGCCGACCGCGCCCAGCATCGGCAGATCGCTGGCCGAGTCGCTGTAGGCATAGCACTGGGCGAGGTCGAGGCCCTCGAAGCGAGCGAGCTCGGTGATCGCGTCGACCTTGCCCTGGCCGTAGCAGAACGGGCCCGTCGAGCTTGCCGGTGTACATGCCGTCGACGACTTCGCCGCGGGTGCCCAGCCCGGCGGTCATGCCGAGCGAGATCGCGAGCGGCTCGACGATCTCTTGCGGCGCGGCCGACACGATGTAGGTGGCGCGACCGGCATGCCGGTGCATGTCGACGAGCTTGCGGGCCTCCGGGCGGATACGGCCCAGCAGCACCGGGAGCACGCGCTGCGTTGAGCGCCAACAGGTCGTCTTGGCGTTGCCCCGTGACGAAGCCGAGGATGCGGTCGCGGGCGCCGTCGCTCTTGCCGGTGTCGTGGTCGCCGCGCAGTTTGAAGGTGGCCGCCGAGATGCCGTCGCGCAGCAGCAGCGCGAGTCGGCATCATCTTCATCGCCCGGGCCGCCGTGGCGAGTGTGAACGCCGACGATCCCGAGATGAGTGTGCGGTCGAGGTCGAAGAACGCAGCGCTGGGGCCGGTGACGGCGACCGTTACGTACTCGCTCATGCCTGGGAGGGTACCGAGGTCTGACAGCACCGCACGGTCGGTCTCGAATCGACGGAGAGTCGCCCGACGCGCACCCGTTGGTCGTCGATCGACTTTGCGTCGATT
>CAVOVK010000002.1:0-38511 GCA_963699815.1 uncultured Acidimicrobiaceae bacterium
CCTGGGGGATCTGGATGACACCGCGCCGGCGATCGATCGGCTCGCCGCCCATCAGTACGCCTTCTTGGCAGTCGGTCTCGTGATGATCCCCGGCATTGTCGTGTCGTCGTTCGTCCACGACGATGACGTCGCCGAATTTACGCGTGGGTTGGGACCCGTGCCCGCTCGCACGAGGGCGTGGACGCGATGGACTTTCGCACTGAACGAGGATCACGAGGCGATCATCGAGGCGGTCGATTGCGTCTGTGCGCGGTTCGACGACATCTATTGGTCAGCGTGCGACACCGACCATCGGTTCCCGTGGGAGTTCTATGGGGAGATGGCCGACGGCGGTTGGGTCGGGATCGCGATTCCCGAGCAATACGGCGGAGGCGGGAGGGGCATCACCGAGGCGGCACTCGTGCTGAACCGGGTTGCGGCGTCGGGCGCGGCGATGAACGGCTCGACCGCTCTGCACCTGACGATGTTCGGTTTGAACCCGGTCGTCAGGTTCGGCAACGACCGTCTCAAGGACACCTTCCTGCGCCGCGCTGCCACCGGTGACCTGCACGTCGCCTTCGGCGTGACCGAACCTGACGCCGGCACCGACACGAGTCGGATCGCCACGCGTGCGGTCGACGACGGGATGGGTGGATTCATCGTGACCGGGCGCAAGATCTGGACGTCGAAGGCGCTCGAATCGGAGGTGTGTCTGCTCCTGGCGCGTACCGACGAGGCGGGGACGACCGGTTCGGCGGGCTGAGTCTGTTGCTCGTCGATCTCGATCCCGAACACGTCGACATCGCCCCGATCCCGAAAATGGGACGCAATGCAGTCGCTTCGTGCGAGGTCGCGTACGACGAGCTGCCGGTAGAGGGCTGGCGCCTGGTCGGCGAGCGCGGGCGAGGTTTCCAGCAGATCTTGCACGGGCTCAACCCCGAACGGGTGTTGCTGGCGGCGATGTCGTGTGGCATCGGTGAGGCTGCGCTTCGGCGCGCGGTGGGGTACGCCAAGGAACGGATCGTGTTCGACCGGCCGATCGGGGCGAATCAAGCGATCGCCCACCCGCTCGCGCAGGCCCATATGCAGTTGCGTGGGGCGTGGGCCGTGACGATGCAGGCCGCCGGGCGTTACGACCACGAGCTCGCATGTGGCGCGGAGGCCAACACCGCCAAGTATCTCGCCGCAGAGGCCTGTTGGTCCGCGGCCGACGCGGCCGTGCAGACCCACGGTGGTCTCGGCTATGCGACCGAGTATCACGTCGAACGGTATTGGCGCGAGGCCAGGCTGCAGCGCTTGGCCCCGGTCAGCCAGGAGATGACCTGCAACTTCATCGCCCAGAACGTGCTGGGTCTGCCGCGTAGCTATTGACGGCTGCAGTCTTTTGACGAAAGCTTGATCATGAATCGCGCAACCTCTGGCTCACACTGGACGATGACACTACGAGACGGGTAACGAGTCGATTCGAGGAGACACCATGATCCCCACCCTTTCCGCGCTGCTGAAGACGATTGCCGGCAAGAGCATCGTCGGTGTCGTGGTCGTGACCATGGGCGTCGGCGCGGCGGCCGCGGCCGGTGCCGAGATCCCGGTTCTGAGTCTCACCGAGTCACAGGACGACGAAGCCGACGATGCAGCCGACGACGACGGTGACGACGAAGCCGACGATACGGCCGACGACGAAGCCGACGATGCAGCCGACGACGGTGACGACGACGGTGACGACGACGGTGACGACGACGGTGACGACGACGGTGACGACGACGGTGACGACGACGGTGACGACGACGGTGACGACGACGGTGACGACGACGGTGACGACGACGGTGACGACGACGGTGACGACGACGGTGACGACGACTCTCGCGAGGAGCTGGCCGCAGCCGACACCGAGGATGTTGCCGAGCCGGCCGACTGGAAGACCATCAAGACCGAGGGTCGGAATTTCTGGCACGATCTGCGCGACGAGAAGCAGGCCGAATGGCGGGCGGCCAAGGAGGCGTTCGACGAGGCGTGCGGCGACCGCGACGACGAAGTGAGCGAGACCGCTGATGGCGACGCGAACGTGGCGGCGGAGACCTCCGAGAAGTGTGAGGCGCTCGAGGCTGAGCTCAAGGAGCTACACGAGACCGGCAAGGCCGAGTGGAAGGCGGCTCGCGACGAGGCGAAATCGGCCTGGAAAGCTGCGAAGGCCGAATCCGGCGCCGAGCATGATGAGGCGAAGGCCGAACGCCGCGCGGAGCATGATGAGGCGAAGGCCGAACGCCGCGCGGAGCATGATGAGGCGAAGGCCGAACGCCGCGCGGAGCATGATGAGGCGAAGGCCGAACGGCGCGCCGAGCATGATGAGGCGAAGGCCGAACGCCGCGCCGAGCACGGCAAGTAGCGGCGCCGAGGATCGCGCTGTCAGCGCCTCTGCTGGCGGGTTTCCGACCAGGTCATACCGGCCTCGACGTTGATGTCGCGGGGAAGACCGAGCACCTGTTCGGCGATGATGTTGCGCTGCACGGCGAACGTGCCGCCGCCGACCGTCAGCGCCGGCGAGAACAGGTAGCCGTAGTGCCAGATCGGGTCGACGGTGGGATAGTGCCCGCCGCCGCGAGGGAAGTTGACCTCGGTTGCACCGCTCTGGGCCCCGAGTGGCAGCCCACCGGCTGGGCCGGAACCGGCGATCATCCCGTCTGCGCCGGCGACGTGTTTCGCGAGTGCCATCACGTGCTGCCCGTGCTCGTCACCCATGATCTTCTGGATCGATGCCTCGACCCCGGGTGTCTTGCCCTTGAGGCGGGCGCTCAGTGTGCGCAGGCGCCCGAGTCGTAGCACCTCGGATTCGATGTGGAGCCGGGCGAACCGCTGTCGGTCGATCGGGTCGCTGAGCCCGCCGTTGGCGCGAACCAGGTCGAGCAGATGGTCGGCGGAGGGTCCGGTGCCCCACATCGAACCGGCCGACGAGAGCGACACGCGCTCGTTGGCCAGCGTGACCTTGGCCAGACGCCAGCCGTCCCCCTCTCGACCGACCAGGTACTCGGCGGGCAGGCGTACGTTGTCGAAGAACGTCTGGTTGAACGAGTGCGCGGTCGTCATGTCGACGATCGGGCTGAGTGTGATGCCGGGCAGGTCCATCGGCAAGATGAAGTACGAGATGCCCTTGTGCTTGGGGGCGTCGGGGTCGGTGCGGGCGATCAGGATGCCGAACTGGGAGTGGTGCGCGCCGCTTGACCAGATCTTCGATCCGTTGATGACGTACTCGTCGCCGTCGCGCACGGCGCGTGTGCCGAGGCTGGCCAGGTCGGAGCCGGAGTCGGGCTCGCTGAACAGCTGGCACCACACCTCCTCACCCCGGAAAATGGGCTCGAGGAAACGCTCCTTCTGCCAGTCGCTGCCGGCGAGGAAGATCGTGGGTGCCGCCCATCCGACACCGATTGCGTTGGTTGCGACGGCGGTACGCGACACACCGGCGGCCTTGAGTTCCTCATCGATGATCAGCTGTTGCATCGGGTCGGCGTCGAGCCCGTACGGCTGGGGCCAGTGCGGCACGATGTAGCCGCCGGAGTGCAGGTCGGCGTTGCTCGGATTCGGATGTTCGGCGAGCCACTCGCGCACGACGAGACGGCGCGGATCATCGTCGGCCGGCATGTCGAAGTCCATCAGTTCCCTCCCTCGGACGATGTGTGCGGGTCCGATCGTGGGGCGGGACCGTAGGTGGCTCCGCCGGCGAATGCCTGGGCCTTGGTCATCCAGTCCCGGGCGATCTCACCGATGATCGTGAGATCGGTGTCGTCGACGTGGCGGCGTTGAGTGACCACGAGACAGAAGTCCTCGGCGGGCCCTTGCACACAGGCAGGTGCTGCCTCGGGACCCCACGCCCACACGGCACCGGACGGCGCCGTCAGCTCGATGCGCACGTCACCCTGGGGGGCCTGTTCGCCGCGCACCACGTAGCTCCATCCACGGGTGATCACTCCGAGCTGGGCGATGTGGCGTATGCGATCGCTGGGTGGGCGGGTGGCGTCGACGGCGTCGCAGATGTCCTGGCCGTGGGCCCAGACCTCCATCAGGCGGGCGGTCAGGAACGACTTCGACCCCATGGACGGGCCGTACCACTCGATACGGGTGTCGCTGGTGAGCGTCCGCCCGGCGGCTTCGAGTTCGTCGCGGTGCGAGCGCCAGCTCGCGAGCCGGTCGCCGATCGGCAGCTCCCGGAAGTCGGCGAGCGTGAACTCGTCGACGGCCAGCTCGTCGGCGAAGGTGTTCATCAACTGCTTGCGGTGGGCCTCGAAGGCTGCGGCGTCGTTGATCGCCAACGCCGCGGTGGTGTCGAAGTAGGTGAGGTGTCCGATCTGATCGGTCACGCTCCACCGGGGGCTCGGCGTCGCCAGCCCCCACTGTTCGTCATCGAGATCGGCGACGATCGCGTCGAGCGTTCGCTGCTCGGCGACGAGATCGTCGAGCACTTCGTTGACGTCCATCGTTCCCTCCGACCTCGGGTGGTACCACTGCGCGGGAAACGGTACCACGACGCCGCGAGGTGCGAAGATCCCGGGAACCGACGAGGTGTCGTTGACGTCCAACGTGCATGCGGCGCTCGACACGGATGTCCCCGAAATGGTCGAGCCTGGTAGGCCTGCTGCTGCTCGCCGCATGCGGAGCCTCGGCCGATGCGCCCGCCGCGGTTCGACCGATCGCAACCGAGCCGACCATTGCCGAGCCGACCATTGCCGCGCCGACCATTGCCGCGCCGACCACGGGCCCCAGCACGATGGCCTCGGAGTCAGTGCTCGTCGAGGTGGCCGCCGTCCACGAGCAGGTCGAGTATTACGGTGCATGTGGCAACGAGACCGTGACGGTCGACGGTGTCACGTTCTACCCGCTGTTCAACGAGGAGTACCCGAGACCCGACGGCACCGGGCGCATCCTCGACCTCGATCGCTATCCCGTCGCCGGAGCTGTTCTCGGGCTGCGCGGCGCATCGACCGCGATGCTGCGAGTGGCACCACCCGGACCCGGCGATGACATCGGCGAACTGGTCGTGTACGTCGACGGCACGGCTCGTTTCGAGTCCGACAGCGGCTGGGTGATCTGGCTGACCGACCAGGAGCAAACCTACAACTGGGAATGCTGACCGGAATCGTGTGGGACGTCATCGGCTTGCGATGAGCCGTTGGGCTCGCGGTACCATTTGACGCTGATCGGTACCGCGTCGTAGTTTGCGTACCGTGGGGTCGGTGAAACGATGAAGGTGTTGCGATCCAAGCTCGACACGCGCAGCGGCGAGTATCAACAGAACCTCGCCGAAATGGAGTCGCTGTGGGCGGAGGTGGAGACCCTCATGGCCTCGGTGCCATCGATCGGCGGCCAGCGCTATGTCGACCGGCATCGCAAACGCGACAAGATGTTGCCGCGCGAGCGGATCGAGCAGCTCGTCGACACCGGCACTCCGGTGCTCGAGCTGAGCGCCTTGGCCGGATGGGGGAGCGAGTTCCCGATCGGAGCCGGCACCGCGAATGTGATCGGCGTCATCGAGGGTGTCGAGTGTGCCATCTCGGCGACCGACATGACCTACCGCGGCGGTTCGATGAATCCCCGCTCGGTCGACAAAGGACAGCGATTCCGCGAGATCGTGCTGGCCAACCGACTGCCGTGGATCAGCCTCAACGAGTCGGCCGGCGCCGACCTGCCGCACCAGGCGGACATCTTCATCCGGGGCGGTGAAGGCTTCCGCGACCAGACTCGGGCTTCCAAGCTCGGGATTCCCACGATCACCGTCGGGTTCGGCCCAGCGACCGCAGGCGGGGCCTACACCCCGGGCATGAGCGACTACACGGTGTTCGTGAAGGGTCGTGGAACCGCCTATCTGGGTGGGCCACCACTCGTGAAGATGGCGATCGACGAGATCGTCGACGAGGAGACGCTCGGTGGCGCGGAAATGCACAGCCGCACCAGCGGTCTCAGCGACTACTTGGCCGTTGATGAGATGGACGCGCTGCGGATGGTGCGCGACATCGTCAGGCACCTGCGGTGGCGGAAGCTCGGCCCCGGCCCCACCGAACCGGCCGACGATCCCGTTCACGACGTGAACGAACTGATCGGCTGCGCCTCGGCCGACGTTCGCATCCCGTTCGACATCCGCGAGATCTACGCCCGCCTGCTCGACGGCAGTCGATTCGAGGAGTTCAAGCCGCTGTACGGCGACAAACTCGTGTGCGGCTGGGGGTCGATCCACGGCTTCCCGGTCGGCCTGCTCGGCAACAACGGGATCCTGTTCTCGGAGGAGGCCAAGAAGGGCGCCCAGTTCATCCAGCTGTGCAACGCGACCGACACGCCGTTGGTTTTCCTGCACAACATCACCGGGTTCATGGTCGGCTCGAAGGCCGAGCAGGGTGGCATCATCCGCAATGGCGCCAAGTTGATCAACGCCGTTTCCAACAGCGAGGTACCGCACTTCTGCCTGATGGTCGGCGCCTCCTACGGCGCCGGCAACTACGGAATGGCCGGCAAGGCCTACAACCCGCGTTTCATCTTCTCGTGGCCCAACCACAAGATCGCCGTGATGGGCCCCCGCCAGCTGGCGGGCGTGATGGACATCGTCGCCCGTAATGCCGCTGCCGGCCGAGGCATCGAAATCGACGAGGACGACCTGAACGCGAGGAAGCAGGCGCTCGAGGATCAGATCGAGAGCGAATCGACGGCGCTGTACTCCACGGGGCGGGTGTGGGACGACGGCATCATCCACCCCAACGACAGCCGTCACGTGCTCGCCATGGCCCTGTCGGCAGCACACAGCAATACGGTTCACGGCACCCGCGAATACGGGATCTGGAGGCACTGATGCGGCTGTTGATCGCGAACCGCGGTGAGATCGCCTGCCGGATCGCCCGCACCGCCCACCAGATGGGTATCTCGACGGTCGGTGTCTACTCCGAGCCCGACCGCAATGCTCTGCATGTCGATTCGGTCGACGTCGCCGTCGCGCTCGGCGGGTCGACGCCGGCCGACTCCTACCTGCGCGGTGACGCGATCATCCAGGCAGCGCTCGACACCGGAGCGACGGCGATCCATCCTGGGTACGGGTTCCTCGCCGAGAACGCCGAGTTCGCCCAGGCCGTGATGGATGCCGGGATCTCGTGGGTCGGTCCGACCCCCGACCAGATCCGTCTGCTCGGCGACAAGATCGCGGCCAAGCGTGCGGCCATGGAGGCGGGTGTTCCGACCACCCGGGTCGTCGAGGTCTCGAACGGCAACATCCCTGACGATGTTTCGATGCCGGCCCTGATCAAGGCCGCCGCCGGCGGTGGCGGGCGCGGCATGCGAGTCGTGCGCGATCCCGCCGATCTGGCCGAGGCGGTCGAGGCAGCCAGCCGTGAGGCGGAGTCGGCATTCGGCGACGGGACCGTGTTCATCGAGCCGTTCATCGAGCGCGGTCGCCACGTCGAGGTGCAGATCCTCGGTGACATGTTGGGCAATGTCGTGCATCTCGGCGACCGTGAGTGTTCGATCCAGCGGCGCAACCAGAAGGTCGTCGAAGAGGCACCGTCGCCGGGTATCTCCGACGAGGTACGGGCCAAGCTCCACGAGGGGGCATTGGCGCTCGCCCGCCATGTCGGCTACGTCGGTGCCGGCACGGTCGAGTTCATGGTCGGGGAGGCCGTCGATGGCTCGCCGATCATCACGTTCCTCGAGGTGAACACCCGCTTGCAGGTCGAGCATCCGGTCACCGAGGCGATCACGGGCATCGATCTTGTCGAGATCCAGATCGGCGTCGCGGAGGGGCACGCACTGCCGTTCGCGCAGCACGACATCACCTTCACCGGGCACGCGATCGAGGTGCGACTCGTCGCTGAGGATCCGGCCAGGGGTTGGCTGCCGTCGACCGGCACGGTCTCCGAGTTCGAGGTCCCCGGTGATGTGCGGGTCGACACCGGGTTCCGCGCCGGAAGCGAGGTTTCGTCCGACTACGACTCGTTGCTGGCCAAGGTGATCGCCCATCACGCCGACCGTGGTGTGGCTGCACTGCGGATCGCCAGAGCACTGCGTGGCTCACGCATCACCGGCGTCCGGACCAACGCTGCCGCGCTGGCGGCGATCATGGAGGAGCCCGACTACCGGGCGGGTCGAACGCTCACCTCGTACCTCGACCAGCATCCGGAGGTGTTGGCAGCGGGCGGGCTCGATCCGGACGATCGGCTGGCCCACTTCATCGCCGCGGTCTTCGCGATCGAGCGGGCCGATCGGCAGTCCGACCACATTCTGGGGTTCGCGCCATCCGGCTGGCGCAATCTGCGCACCCGTGGCCAGCGTTGTGTGCTGGTGTGTGATGGCGATCGGGATGCTGGGCCGGATGGGTTCGCGGTCGGAACGCATCGTGGTGTCCCGATGCACGCCGAGTACGTGTTCCGGCGCTCGGGGAGCCGGGGCGATCGAGTCGCCGACGTGTTGATCGGGTTGCCTCCCGCGGCCGACGAGTCGGGCGCCCTGCCGCCCGACGAGCGACACGTGTGCGTCGTGCGATTGCTGTCGGTCGACGATGAGGTTCAGACCGTCGAGATCGATGGTGTTCGTCGACGCATAGGGGTGCGACTCCTCGGCGACCGCGTCTTCACGGCCGACCCTTCCGGTTCCCTCCCCTGGGAGCGGCCACCCCGGTTCGTCGACCACGATGCCGACGAGGCGGGTAGCGGTCCAGTGTGTCCGCTGCCCGGCACGGTGATCGCCGTCCACGTCGAGGCCGGTCAAGCGGTGGTCGACGGTCAGCTGTTGATGGTGGTCGAGGCGATGAAGATGGAGCACAAGATCACCGCCCACGGGGACCACATCGTGGCGGCCGTGCATTTCGCGGTCGGCGATCGCGTCGACACCGGCGACTTGCTGGTCGGGCTCGCAGCGGCGGATGGCGGCGCTGCGCATGGCTGACCCGATCCGCATCGCCAACTGTTCGGGCTTCTTCGGTGACCGCTTGTCGGGCGCTCGCGAGATGGTCGAAGGCGGCCCGATCGACGTGCTCACCGGTGACTGGTTGGCCGAGCTGACGATGCTGATTCTCAGCCGGATCCGCGCCAAGAAGCCGGGTGGTGGGTTCGCTTCGACGTTCGTCAAACAGATGGACGATGTGATGGGCACATGTCTCGACCGCGGCATCAAGGTCGTGTCGAACGCCGGCGGTCTCGACCCCGCCGGATGTGCGGAGGCGGTGCAGGAGGTCGCCGATCGGCTCGGCCTGGCACCAACGATCGCCTACGTCGACGGCGACGACCTCCTGCCGCGAATCGGCGAGTTGGCTGCCGCTGACGCGCTCCAGCCGTTCAGTGACGGCGGCGACCTCGGCGACCTCGAGCGCTACCTGACCGCCAATGCCTACCTCGGGTGTTGGGGCATCGTCGAAGCGCTCCAGCGCGGTGCCGACGTCGTGATCACCGGCCGCGTCACCGACGCCGCCGTCACATGTGGTCCAGCCGCCTGGCACCACGCTTGGCGGCGCGACGACTGGGACCAACTCGCCGGAGCTGTGGTCGCCGGCCACGTGATCGAGTGCAGCGCACAGGCGACCGGCGGCAACTACTCGTTCTTCACCGAGGTGCCGGGCATGGACCGGCTCGGCTTTCCGTGGGCAGAGGTCGCCGCGGACGGCTCGACCGTGATCGGCAAGCACGACGGAACCGGTGGACAGGTCTCGATCGGAACGATCACGTCGCAGCTGCTGTACGAGATCGCAGGGCCGCGGTATCTCGGTCCGGATGTCACCGCCCGCTTCGACACGATCCAACTCGAGCAGATCGCCCCCGACCGAGTGCGCATCTCCGGCACGGTCGGCGAGCCGCCACCTCCTGCGCTGAAGGTCGCCATGAACGAACTCGGTGGCTATCGCAACACCATCGCCGTCGCCCTCACCGGGCTCGACATCGAGGCCAAGGCAACGGCTGCCGCGGCCGCTTTCTGGAGGGCCTGTCCGTATGGTCCCGACGATTTCGCCTCCGTCGACGCCCGCGTGATCCGCACCGACCAGCCCGACCCCGAATCGAACGAAGCGGCCACCGCCCAATGGCGGGTCACCGTGAAGGACCCCGACGAGCGCAAGGTCGGCCGGGCGTTCTCGAACGCCTTCATCGAGACGGCGCTGGCCAGCATCCCCGGCTTCTACGGTCTGACGGGCGGCCCTTCTGCGGCGTCCCCGTTCGGCGTGTACCGTCCGGCACTGGTGCCTGCCGAGCTCGTACCCGCATACGTCCACATCGGCGGTTCCACCGTGCAGGTCGGCTCCATCGCCCCGACGAACGGCAGCCCAGAGGCCGGTGAACCCTCGCTCGCCGACGCGACCGTGGTGCGCCTGCCGACCGAGCGTGCAGCCATCGGGCGCGTGGTCGGCGCTCGCTCGGGCGACAAGGGCGGTAACGCCAATCTCGGTGTGTTCGCACGCAGTGCAGAGGCCTACGAATGGCTCGCCGGCGAGCTCACGGTCGAACGGCTGCGTGTGCTCCTGCCCGAGACCGCTGACCTCCGGATCGATCGCTACGACCTGCCGAATCTGTGGTCGCTCAACTTCGTCATCCACGACCTGTTGGAAGAGGGTGTCGCCGCCTCGAGTCGCATCGACGGACAGGCCAAGAGCCTCGGTGAGTGGCTTCGGGCCCGCGTGGTGGACGTGCCGACGGCGTTGCTGGGTTGACCGCCCTCGATCGTACCGTGGTCCCATGCTCTGGCTGATCGACGGCAACAACGTCTACGGGTCGCGGCCCGATGGCTGGTGGAACGATCGAGCCGCGGCATCCGGGCGGTTCGCCCAACGGGTCGCCGAGTGGTGCCGCACCCACGACGACGACGTGGTGCTGGTGTTCGATGCGCCGGTGCCGGAGTCGACGCTGATGCTGGGGGGCGGCAACCTGTCGATCGTGGAGGCGCCGCGTCGTGGCCGCGACGCCGCCGACGACCACATCGCCGAGCTGGCACGGGCCGAACCGGACGGTCGTGTCGTGACGGTCGTGTCGTCGGACCAGGGTCTTCGCCAACGACTGCCAGAACCCGTGAAGGTCGTCGGAGTGGGCCGATTCCGGGAGTTGATCCGCTACTGAACGTCGGGGTTCGTGCCGCCCCGTGACCAGACCATGAGGAGCGTCGCGGCCAGCCCGAAGGCACAGTACCCGAGTGTCATCGGGGTCACGGTCGTGTCGATCCGGCTGTCGACCACCGAACCCAGCAGGGCCGAGCCGAGCATCGAGACGGCGCCGACGACCGATGCGGCGGTCCCGGCGATGTGTGCCATCGGCACCATCGCCAGCGACATGGCGCTCGTCGAGACCACCATCGTCGCGGCGTTCATGGTGGCGATCGTGGCGAGCCAGAGCCATATGTTCGGGCGGCCATCGGAGGTGATCGTGACGACGAGCTGGACGGTCGCGGCCACCAGGAAGGCGCTCATGCAGATCGACATCATCGACTCCATGCCGATCCGCTCGATCGATCGCGACGATCGCCACAGCGTGACACCCATCACCGCACCGTTGATGCCGAAGAACAGGGCGAACTGGTCGGATCGTTCGTAGACGTTGTCGATGATCGGCTGCGAGCTCCCCAGGAACGAGAAGAAGGCGCCGAACAGGATCGTGAGCATCAGGGTGTAGCCGACGGTCACCCGCGATCTGGCGATCTCACGTACGGCGCGACCGATCGGGCGCAACTGGAGTGGGCGTCGCCGTTCGGGCGGCAGCGTCTCGCCGAACCGCAACGACCAGACCAGCGCGATCACCACCAGTAGACCGGGTCCGGCCATCGCCGCTCGCCAGCCACCCAGCTCGACCAGCACTTCACCGACGATCGGTCCGACGATCGGTCCCATCAGGAACACGGCCATGACGACCGACATGACCCGCGCCATCCGATCGCCGGAGTACAAGTCGCGAGCGATCGCCGGCCGCAAGCCTCCCGGAGCAGCGGCGCCGAGCCCCCACACGAAGCGCGCCACCAGCAAGGTGACGAGCGAAGGCGCCAGCGTCGAGCCGAGTGCACCCGCGGCGTAGACCAGCAGTCCGCCGCGGAGCACCGGAGCCCGCCCGAAGCGGTCGGAGACCACGCCGAACACGAGTTGGCCGAGGCCGAGCCCGAGCAGGTAGCTCGTGACCACCAGGGAAACCGAGCTGTCGGTGGGCTCGAGAGCGAACGCAGCACGAATCTCGTCGAAGGCGGGCAGGGCGGTGTCGACGCTGAACGCCATGACCACGGACAAGAAGGCGAGATAGGCGATGACACCGCGTTCGGAAGGTCGCGCCGGTTTGGCCTCGGTCACACGAACTTCGCCCACCGGTCGAGCGGCATTCGCTCGCTGAGCAGCGTGTTGACCGGGGCGTCGGGATCGGCGTGACCGATCGCCATGCCGCAGAACAGCATCTCGTCCTCGGGGGCACCCACGAACTCGGTCACGGCGTCGTGGCGCACCGACCAGTACTCCTGGGCGCACGTGTCGATCCCGGCCTCTTGGGCGAGCAGCATGAAGGTTTGCAGGAACATGCCGAGATCGCTCCACTGCGGCGGCCCCATCCCGCGGTCGATGAAACAGAACAGGCCGGCCGGGGCACCGAAGAAGTCGTCGTTCTTGGCGAATTGCCTCAGCCGGCCGGCCTTGTCCTCGCGGGCGATACCGAGCGTTGCGTACATCTGCTCGCCGAGCGCGAAGCGGTTCGTCCGGTACGGCTCCCACAGATTGGGGGGATAGATGTCGTACTCGCCCGCCTCGACGGGTCGATCGGCGATGAACTGGCGGAATCGAACCATGCTGTCGCCGTTGACGACGTAGATCCGCCAGGGCTGCACGTTGCCGCCGCTCGGTGAGCGAGCCGCCCGTTCGAGGAGATCCCGGAGGATGTCGTCGCCGACCTGGTCCGGCAGGAACTGGCGGATCGACTTGCGCCGTGCAACGGCTTCGGAGACGTTCATGGGCCGAGTCTGGTCGGGCGCGTCCGCGTGTGGCGAACCCGGTCAGCGGTACTTGGCACGAAGGTGACGCACGACCTCGATCAACACGGTCATGCCGAGCGCTGCTGCGAAGGCGACGACGAATGCCATCGTGTGGTTGTCCTCGAACGCCTTGCCGCCCAGGTAGCCCAGCAGGGCGGCATAGGTCGACCAGATCAGCACGGCGATGGCGATCCAGCCGGCGAACCAGCGGCGCGGCTGGTGGGTGACGCCCGATGACACGGTGAGTGCCGTCCGCCCGCCGGGGATGAAGCGGGCGGTGATCAGCAGCAGTCCGCCGCGCAGGTGGATCTGCTCGCTGGCCCAGTCGAGCCGCGTCTGCCATTTGGGCCGCTCGTCGGCCTGGCGTTGGATCCAGCCGCTCATCTTGTCGCCGACGAGGTAGGCCGCGTTGTCCCCGAGGAAGGCGCCGATCGCTCCGGCGGCGATCACCAGCAGCAGCCGTTGGTCGCCCTGACCGGCGGCGACACCACCGATGATCACCATCGTCTCCCCGGGAACGAGCGGGATCATCGAATCGAGAAAGGCGATCACGGCGATGATGCCGAGAAACCACCAGTTCGACGAGAACTCACTCAGCCAGTCCGTCAGGTCAGTGAAGACGTTTGCGAACAGCACCGGGCTCATCGGGGTGGCACCCTAACCGCCGCGCGCCGAGAACCGGTGGTGGCGATGTTTCAGAGCGTGGGTGACTCTGCGCCCTGCGGGCACAGGGCATCGACCATGGTGTGGATCCCGTGCTCGAAGGCTTTCGACCACGACACGTATTCGTCGCCGAGGCCGTCGAGTTCGAGGCTGACGAGTCCGTGGCACGTCGCCCACAAGACGGCCGCGACGTCGGTCGTGTCTTCGTCTTCGCGGCTCGTGATCACACCGCGACTCTGGCCGAGTCGGACGCGCTCGACGAGCGAGGAGAGCCCGCTGAGGGCGAGCTCGGTCGATTCGGCCGAGGGCGAGAAGCCGTGCACGGTGCCGCGGAACATGATGCCGTAGTAGGTGGGGTTGGCGCGTGCGAAGTCGCGGTAGGCATGAGCGACCCGGATGAGGTCGCCGGGGATGTCGTCGGTGGTCGGTACCGAGTCGAGGGCGCTCATGAGGCGGCGATAGCCGTCGGCGTACAACTCGTCGATGACGCCGTCCTTGCCGCCGAAGCGCGAGTAGACGTTCATCGTGCTCATGCCGGCCTCGGTGGCAATACGGCGGACCGTGAGCGACTCGGGCCCCGTCGTGGCCAACAGCCGATGTGCTGCCGCGAGGAGGGCTTCGCTGGTCTCGTCCTGGGATCGGATCATGATTCTCGTTTCCGCCGAATGCTGGTGTCGGCGTCCAGGTCGGGCGACCTCGGCGTCCCCTCGTTCGGTACCTTCATGTCCCAACGTAATCGCGAGCGGCTGCCGAACTGAGGACATAACTTCGGTATTGACAATAAATCTCACTCAGTATGTCAACGTGCCTACCTTCAGTGAGATAACCTTGTTGTATCTGACGGATTGGAGTTGTCGCTTCGGGCTCGGCACGCGGCTGCATCCGGCCCGGGCACCGACGGGTGCCGATGCTTTTCGCTGATGGCGCATTGTCTAGTCTCGGCAGATGCGAGTCGAGGTGAATCCAGAGCTCTGTCAGGGGCACAACCGGTGCTATGCATTGGCGCCGGAAATTGTTCGATGTCGATGACTACGGCAACGCCATCGTGATCGGAGACGGATCGGTCCCGGCCGACCTCGAGGACAAGGCGCGGCTTGCCGCGGCCAACTGTCCCGAGTACGCGGTCGTCATCAGCGACGGCGAATGACGGGCGTGGCCGGCGCCGAGCACCGGACCGCCGGCCGGATCCGCTGCCCGGGCGAACTGCCCATCCGCGTGCTCGCTACATCGTGAGCGACGGTTCAGGCGTCCCCCATTTGCCGGCGGCCGAACGTTGGGCCGCGTTACTGGCCGCCTGGGAAATTCCCCAGCACATTGTCGACCAGGCCGGTGAATCGCCGTGGCGCCACGACGTCGCGTGATTCGCCGTCGACGACACGCTCGATCGCGACGCGGTCTCGGCCCGATGGGCGCGGCGAAGTCCTGCCGCCGGTGGGCGGCACGGTGCTCGATGTCGGCTGCGGCGGCGGCAGGTCCTCGTTGCCGTTGGTGCCGCCGGCGAACGAGCTGATCGGCGTCGATCCGAGCGCGGTGATGCTCGACCAGTTCCTGCGCGCAGCCTCGGAGGTCGGTGTCGCCCGACGAACGATTCACGGCGCCTGGCCGGAGGTCGCGGCGTACGCCCCGGCCACCGACGTGGTCGTGTGTCACCATGTCGCCTTCAACGTCGGCGACATCGTGCCGTTCCTGTGGGCGCTCACCGACCATGCGCGTCTGGCGGTGGTGCTCGAGATCCCCATCGTGCATCCGATGTCGGCCTGGGCGCCGGCGTGGCAGCACTTCTGGGGCGTCGAGCGGCCCGCCGGACCGACATCTGACGACCTCGTCGCCGTGTTGCACGAGATGGGCCTCGATCCCGAGCACACGACCAGCGAGCGCAGACCGGCCGCTGCCGATCAATTCTCGGCATCGGTGTCGGTGGCCCGTCGACGCCTGTGCCTGTCGCCCCAACGTGATGTAGAGCTCGCCCGATGGCTCACCGAGCATCCTCCTCGGTGGGTGGAGACGATGGCGACGATCAGGTGGCCCGGTTCGGCCGAGGCACAAAACTGAGTGGCGACCGATCGGCCGCCGGGGCGTGCTCAGCCGATCGAGTGCCCTGCCATGGCAGCGAGCAGCCCGAGTACCAACGTGGCCGAAATGATGACGATGCGTCGCCTCGGTGTCCCCTCCGTCGCTTCGAGGGCGAACATGCTGAACGTCGTGAGGGTGCCGAGATACCCGGTGCCCACGACGGTACGGACACGTTCGGTCGGGTCGCCCGCGAGCAGCCATCCGAGCGCGAACGACCCGATCACATTGGCGACGAGGGTGCTGATCCAAGTCCATCCGTACTGGTTGATGCGCAACCGGGTCGCAGCCCCCAAGCCGGACGCGACCAAGAACATCACTGCCGTCATGCTCTCGACCAGTCACCGCGAGCTATCTCGGTCGCCGACAGGCCGGCGACGATCGTCACCGCGACGTAGATCATGGCTTGCCCGGCATGACCCGTATCGAGCAAACCGCGGGTCTCGTTCGCAAAGGTGGAGTAGGTGGTGAGGCCGCCCAGAATCCCGGTCACGCCGAGTTGCCAGCGGTCGGAACCCCGCAGGACGTAACGCGCCGTCAGGCCGATCAGGATGCAGCCGACGACGTTCACGAACAACGTCGGGAATGGGAACGTACCCGATCGTTGCCCGATCAGTTCGCCGAAGCCCCAACGAATGGAGGCACCGAGCGCGCCTCCGGTGGCGACGAGGATGTACGACCGCATCCGGCCATTCTCACCCAATCCTCACCTTGTTCTGGTGTACTCGGGGGATGCAAGTGCTGCTGGCTGAGGACGATCGTGCTGTTCGCGAGTCGCTCGTGCGGGCGTTGCGGCTCGAGGGGTACGAGGTATCGGCGGTCGCGAACGGTGCGCTGGCGCTCGATGCCCTGCGCGCGGCATACGCCGGATCTGGTGCTGCTCGACGTGTCGATGCCCCACGTCGATGGCCTGACCGTGTGCCGTGTGCTGCGCGCCGAAGGCAGCCGGTTGCCGGTGTTGATGCTGACCGCCCGCACCGAAACGAGTGATCGAGTCGCGGGCCTCGATGCCGGCGCCGACGACTATCTGGCGAAGCCGTTCGATCTCGAGGAACTGTTCGCCCGCATTCGGGCACTCTTGCGGCGAACACGACCCGAGGGTGGTGTCGTGGACGGTTCCACCGAAGCAGCGGCGGAGTTGCTCGTGCTCGACGATCTGCGACTCGAGCCTGCCGGGCGCCTCGCCAGCCGCGGCGGCCGCGCCCTCGAACTGAGCAAGACCGAGTTCGATCTGCTCGAATTGCTGGTCAGGAACGCCGGCATCGTGCTGGACCACAGCACCATCTACGACCGCATCTGGCACTACGACTTCGGTCCCGACTCGAAAAATCTCGCGGTCTACATCGGGTATCTCCGTCGCAAGACCGAACACGGCGGAGCATCACGCCTGCTCCATACCGTTCGCGGGGTCGGTTATGTGGCGAGGAGCGGGTCGACGTGAGCTTGCGGTGGAAGATCGCGTTGGCGATGGCCCTGATGGTGTCGCTGACCACGATCGTGGTCGGAACGATCAGCTTCCGGACGACGCGCGATCGGTTGTACGCCGAGGTCGACCGATCGTTGATCGATGTCGGTCGTCGCCTCGACGATCGACGGTTCGGCGTCGATGCCCCGTTGCCCGACCAGGGGCCGCTGTCGGCGCTCGTCGGCCAGATCGTGCTCAGGGACGGCTCGGTGTCACAGTCGACGTTCCCGTCACCGATCGAGCTGTCGGAGGTCGAGCTGAGCGTGGTCGGGACGAATCGGCGCAGTGTGTTCTCGACGGTCGAAACGCCGCAGGGTGATTATCGCGTCCGAACGATCGGTATTCCCCCAGGCGCTGTGCAGGTCGGCAGATCGCTCGACGAGACCAACCGTCTGCTGGAGTCACTGCGAGTTCGCACGCTGATGCTGGTCCTGCTCGTCGGGTCGGCCGCGATCGCCGCCGGGCTCTGGATCGCCGGTCGCGTCACGGCGTCGCTGCGACGTCTCACGATTGCGGCCGAGCACGTCGAGTCGACGGGGCGCCTCGACGTGGAAGTGGCAGAACAAGGACAGGACGAGGTCGGGCGACTCAGCCTGGCGTTCGACCGGATGCTCGGAGCCCTGGCGCGATCGCAGGAGGAACAGCGCCGATTGGCGCAGGACGCCGGGCATGAATTGCGCACACCCCTCACGAGCCTGCGCACCAACCTCGATACATTGCAGCGCTTTCCCGACCTGACCGAGACCGATCGCAACGCGATTCTCGGCGATCTCCGTGCCGAGACCGAGGAGCTCACCGAGCTCGTCGACGAGATCATCGCGGTCGCCAGTGGTGCGTCATCCGACGAGTCGCGTGAATCATTCGATTTGGCGACCATCGCGGCGGACGTGTCAGCACGCTACGAACGTCGGACCGGTCGCTCGATCCAGCTCGATGCGACGAGTTCGATGGTGGTCGCCCAACGATCGGGTGTGCAGCGGGCGATCTCGTGCCTGCTCGACAACGCTCGCAAATTCGACGAGACGGGCGGTCCGATCGAGGTCACGGTCGGCGCTGGTGCCGTGGCGGTGTCGGATCGCGGAACGGGCATCCCCGAAACCGACCTCGAATCCATCTTCGACCGTTTCTATCGAGCCGATGAGGCGCGGACGATGTCGGGCTCGGGCCTCGGTCTGGCGATCGTGCGCGAGGTCGCCCGGCGCCACGGTGGCGACGTCTGGGCCGAGAACCGCGATGGGGGCGGGGCGACGGTGGGGTTTTGGCTCGCTGCGGAGCACGATTGACGGACGTCGATGTTCTTACCTTGCTCTCAACGAGCTCCGGTTTGCTTCTCAACGAGGACGATCACACTGATCTGTGTCACGAACCCTCCCTCGAAAGGAACGACATGAACAACGAGTCCACCCAGAGCGAGCAACCGCGTCGCACTCGCAGAAACGCTGCGATCGGCGTCACCGCCGGTTTGTTGGCAGGCGGAGCGATCGGCCTGCTGATGGGCGTGCCGTCGCTCACCAGCGCGGCGTCCGACGATACGGGTTCGGTCGCTGCCGCGGTCGTCGCCGAACAGGAAGACGGTGTTGCTGACACGACCGACGGCGCCGCGACCGAGCGGCCCGATCCAGGGGTACAGCTGCGTGCTCTGCTCCAGCAGCTGGTCGACGACGATGTCATCGATGACGCCCAGGCCGACGCCGTCACGCAGTTGCTGATCGAGAACCGCCCGGAGCGTGGCGAGCATGGCGAGCGTGGCGAGCACGGCCCGGGAAGCTTCGGGCGTGGTCCGGGCGAGCGTGGTCCGGGCCGCGACGGTGAGGTGATCGCCGGGCTGCTCGGCATCGACGTCGAGACCCTCCGTACCGAGCTTCGGGCCGGCAGTTCGGTCGCAGCGATCGCCGAAGCCAACGAGGTCGATCCACAGACGGTGATCGATTCGCTCGTCGCGGAGGCATCGGACCACGTCGACCTCATGGTCGAGAGCGGACGCCTGACGGCCGAGGAGGCCGCCGCGATCAAGGCGAACCTCACCGAACGGATCACGGCCCGCGTGAACGGCGAACACCCAGGGCGCGGGTGATCCTCGCACCCGGATCCTGTCGACCGGATCCTCGCTGACCGGACTCCCCAGCTGGTCAGACCCCCTCAAATGGCCGTTCGGCCCTGGTGCGCCCGGCTCGTCCGGGCGCACCATCGCGTCAGAGGCAGAGTGGAAGGAGGTCCCCATGGATGCAACCCGGAACTCATTCGTGGTGGGCGTCGACGCCAGCCCCGAATCCAACGAGGCGCTCGACTGGACCCGCGCCGTCGCTCAGACGGGTGACACGATCGTGGTGGTCCACGCTTGGGAGGTTCCATTGGTGACCGGCTACGACATGGTCGTCACCATCGACCCGTCCGAGATCGAGCGATTGTCCTTGCAGGGCCTGACCGAGATGCTCGGAAAGATCGACGACGATCGTCTGGTGCCGGTGACGCACCAGGGTCATGCCGGTCGGGCGTTGGTCAGCAAGGCCGACGACCATGACGCGGCGGCGATCGTGGTGGGCCATCGCGGCAACAGCCGGGTTGCGATGATGCTCGGGTCGACCGCCAATTATGTGTTGCACCACACGCGACGTCCCGTCGTGATCGTGCGCGGTGACCACGCGGGGATGCCCCGGCGGGTCGTCGTGGGTGTCGACGATCATGATCTCGATGCCGAGCAAGGTGCCGAGAACGAATCGACTCGTGCCGTTCGGTGGGCCTACGGCCTGCCAGGGGTCGAGGAGGTTCGTGTCGTGCACGCCTGGTTCCTGCCGGCACTCGCAGTGGGCATGTTCGCGACGGTGGCTGCCGAGATCGACACGATGGACGCAGCTGCGCAGCAGGTCGTCGACCACGTCCTCGAGAGCGCAGGCCCTGCCCCCGAGCACGTCAAGGTGACCGGCGAAGCAGTGCGCGGTACCCCTGGTTTCGCATTGATCGAGGCGTCCCGCGACGCCGACCTCGTGGTCGTGGGTTCGAGGGGCCGAGGCGGCTTCAAGGGCCTGTTGCTGGGCTCGACCAGCGCCGAGGTCGCTTCGCACAGTCACTCTCCGGTGGCGGTCGTCCGTTGACCGGCTGATCACTGCTCCGGTCCGCCGCCGCCCTTCTGGGTGGTCGGGTGGCGGCGGACCCACGGTCGGGTTCGACGACGTTGCCGTATCGTGACGACGTGATCTGTGTCGACCTTGCTCGCGTGGGCATCGCCCAGCCCGACAAGGTGCTGTTCGAGGACCTGTCCGTGACGGTGTCGTCGGGCGACCGCGTTGCCATCGTCGGTGTCAACGGTTCGGGAAAATCGACGCTGATGCGGCTGATGGCGGGCACGCAGACGCCCGACGAGGGAGAGGTTCGCCTGGGGCGTGGCGTGCGGATCGCGATCCTCGACCAGGACCCGAAACTGCCGACAGGCACGGTCGCGGAGTATCTGGGTGACTCGTGGGAGGTTGCGGCGGTCGCGACGTCGCTCGGTGTGCAGCCGCTGCTCGAACGCAGCACCGATCAGTTGTCAGGTGGCCAGGCCAAACGTGTCGCGCTGGCGCGCGCTCTCGTCGGAGAGTTCGACATGATCGTGCTCGACGAGCCCACCAACCACCTCGACCTCGAGGCGATCGAATGGCTCGAACAGCGGCTGGCCGCTACCAAGGCGGCATTGGTGGTGATCACCCATGACCGTCATCTGATGGACCGTCTCACCACGGCCCGAGGTGAGGGTCGGATCGTCGAGATCGAGCGCGGTAAGGGGTACATCCACCGCGCCATCCCGGGCGCCAGCGCCTACGCCACGTATCTCGCGGGTCGTGCCGCCCGCCACGTGCAAGCGGCGAGCGAGGAGGCGACCCGGAGGATCCTCGCCCGGCGCGAACTCGACTGGTTGCAGCGCGGGGCGCCCGCCCGTTCGACGAAGCCCAAGGCGCGCCTGCGGTCGGCCAACGAGATCGTCGCCGGTGGTCCCGAAGCGGTGGGGGTGCGCGGCGACGACCTGCTGCTCGATGCCGGATCGACGCGGCTCGGCCACCAGGTCATCGAGCTGGTCGATGTCGCGCAGGCGTACGGTGATCATGTCGTCTTCCACGACGTCAACCTGCTGATCGAGCCGGGGCTCGGCTCGGCGTGGTGGGTCCGAACGGTTCGGGCAAGTCGACGCTGCTCGACATCGTTGCCGGGCGTCGCCAACCGGTGTCCGGCGAAGTCAAGCGGGGTTCGACGGTGGTGTGCGGGTACGCGGATCAGCAGACGTCGTTGCTCGAACCCGACGCGATCGTGCGCGAGATCGTCGCCGGTCCGTTGCGTCAGCCCGACTGGGAGGACCGCGTTCTTCTCGAACGTTTCTGGTTCGACTCGACTGCCCAGTACGCGCCCGTGAAGATGCTGTCCGGAGGTGAACGTCGACGGCTGCAACTCGTGATGGTGTTGGCCACCAAGCCGAACCTGCTCGTTCTCGACGAACCCACCAACGACCTCGACCTGGACACGCTGCGGGCGCTCGAAGGCTTTCTCGACGAGTGGCCGGGCGCACTGGTCGTGGCCAGCCATGACCGAACCTTCCTCGACCGCACGGTCGACCACGTGCTCGCGATCGACGCCTCTGGAACGATGCGGCGGGTGGCCGGCGGGGTGCAGGGTTGGCTCGCCGAGCGGGCCACGAAACCGAGCGTTCCGGCGAACAAGAAGCCGGTCTCGGATTCGGCACACGCGAGGACACCGAAGAAGACCCGCGCGGCGAGCCAGTACACCGTGGGCCGCCAGCTCCGCGAGGTCGAACAGGCGATGGTCAAGTTGCAGCGGCAGGCGGACCGGCTCAACGAGCAGCTCGCGGCCACCACCGATCACACCCTGCTGGCCTCCCTCGGGGCGGAACTTGCCACGGTCCAGGCCGAACTGGCCGCGATCGAGGAGAACTGGCTCGACCTCGCCGAGCAGCAGACCGGATGATCGCGGCGACAGATTCAGGCATGCGTGCCGGTCGTATGGAGCAGCGCTGCACTAGCGCGATCGAACGAATGTGCGTACACTGACCGGATGTTGGTGATGTGGTTCGCTCTGGCGGCTTCGGCGGCAGCGCTGGCGATCTGCGCGTCCCGCCAGCCGCGCGCGATTCCGTTGCGTGTGCGCACTCGGCGCGCGGTGCGTGTCGTACGGCGCGACTGAACCGGTCAGACCCGCAGTGTTGCCAGTTCGGCCGTGATGTTCGCCCGTGCCCGTTGCTCCCAGTCGTCCAAGCCGAGCCCGGGAGCGAACAGGTGTCCACGCCCGAGCAGGCGGTGCAACACCTGGGTCCGCCCCGATCGCCACTCCGCGTCGCCGACGTGGGCGTACTCGCGACGCACCGCCCTGACGTAGTCGCTGTAACCGGTCGGATCGGCGGCGAGCACGGCCAGATCGGCGGCGAGCAGTACCTGCGTATCGAGATCGGCGCCGTCGACGTCGTGGGTGACCGTCGCATCGATCATCGCCTCGATACGCCTCCGCCGTGCCGGCTCCCATCCCAGTTCGTCGAGCGCGATCTCGGCGAGCCGGGCGCTGGCTGCCTCGTTGTCGGACCGGGCGGGATCGTAGATCACGTCGTGGAAGAAGGCGGCAGCCACCACGGCGCCGATGTCGTCGATCTCCTCGACCTGGGATTCGAGCTCTGCGACATGTCTCAGCACCCACCTCACGTGACGGACATCGTGGTAGTGACGACCGGCCGCCCGGTATCGACTCACGACGGTGTCGAACCAGCGTCGTGACGCGGGGGAGCGGCCCAGGTGTTGCTCCCAGGCGACGCGGAGCTCGAGATCGTCGTCTGCCACGGCTCCAGTGTGCCAGTCTCGGCGCTGTGACGATCCTGATCGACGAGGCACGGTGGCGGCACCGTGACCGGCTGTGGTGCCATCTGGTCAGCGACGAGTCGCTCGACGAGTTGCACGAGTTCGCCGATGCCAACGGCATCCCACGCCGCGGCTTCCACGGCGACCACTACGACATCCCCGAGGAATACCGTGATCAGATGATCGCGGCTGGTGCGTCGATCGTGTCGAGCCGCGATCTGATCCGCCGGCTCAAGGCGGCCGGGTTGCGGATGGCACCGGCCGACCGACGTACCTTCACCAGCGCGGCGCCTCACCCAACCGATCGCGGGGACATGTGACGTCGTCGGTGATCACGAACCACTCGAGCAGTTCGATGCCGCTCTGCTCGGCCAGATCACTCATTTCCAGCCAACGATCGACATCGTCGGTATCGCGCTCCACCGTCCTCGCCGTCGTGTCGGGTCGGACGCTGGCCACGATGACGGCACCGAACCGGCCGCCGTGCGCCGACGAGGTGAGGACACACTCGATCACCTCGAGCACATCGTCGGGTTCGCTGGTGTCGCTGACGGCGACCAACCCGATCCCACAGCGTGCGTCGTCGAGCAGCACCAGGATCGTCTCGTGCCGCATTGGGCGTTGCACGGCCATCGAGATCGTCACGAACGCGGTGTCGGCGTCGTCGATGGGGTCGATGCCGGCGCGGGGGATTCGGCGGTGAACCGGAACGAGTTGCATGGCTTCTCCTTGGTGAGGACACGCCCGTGGGCACGGGACATGAAGGGGGAAGCCGGTGTCTGGCGACCCTACCGATGGGGTGTCGCAGTCGGAACGAACCGGGCGCCGGCGGGTAGCTTGACCTCATGGCACAGGTGACGATCTACCACAACCCGAATTGAAACTCCTCGACCAATGCCGTGCGCATTGCCGACGAACTGGGAGCCGACGCCGAGGTCGTGATCTACCGCAAGAATCCGCCCGACGAGGCGACACTCCGTGAGATCATCGCCAAGCTCGAAGACCCGCCGACCGAGTTGGTGCGCCGCGACAGCTTGTTCAAGAAGCTCGGTCTGACCGATGCCGATGTCGCAACGATCGACCAAATCGTCGACGTGATCGTGAACCACAAGATGATCATGCAGCGCCCCCTGTTGGTCACCGACGACACGGCCATCATCGGCCGTCCCAAGGAGCGTGTACGCGAATTGCTCTCGTGAGTCCCGACGCGTCGATGCCAGCGGTCCGGGCTGGGAGCGGGATGCCGGTACTCTGACGCCAGCGTGACTGACGAGGCGGAGCCGATACCGACACTTGACGGGCGGGCGAAATGGCGCCCGTTGGTGCTGCTGTTGCGTCGACAATGGAAGGGTCTGGCGCTCGGTGTCGCGGTCGGGCTGCTGTGGACCCTCGGAAAGGTTGCCGTGCCCCAGCTCACGGGTCTGGCGATCGATCGGGCGATCGTCGGGGCGGGGAGCGCATGGGGGTGGGCGTTCCTGATCGTGTGCGCCGGGGTGGTCACTGGGGTCTTCACGGCGCTGCGTCGCTACGTGGCCTTCGGTCAGAGCCGGCTCACCGAGATGCGTCTGCGGGAGCGTTTGCTGCAGCACATTCTCGGACTCCACATCGGCTACCACGACCGCGCCCAGACGGGTCAGCTGATGAGTCGTGCGTCGAGCGATCTGAACCAGGTGCAGGCGTTCGTGGTGATGATTCCCCTCACGATCTCGAACTTCGCCCTGATCGCCGTGGTGGTCGGCATCTTGTTCGCGACCGATCCGACGCTGGCGGTGTTCGCACTGGCCCCGCTGCCCTTCGTGAACTTCGCTGCGCGTCGGTTCTCCAGCCGCATCCATCCGGCCGTACTCGAGGTGCAACAGGAACAGGCGCAGCTTGCGTCCGTGGTGGAAGAGACCGTCTCCGGCGTGCGCGTGATCAAGGGCTTCGGCGCCGAACGGGTGCAGGCCGACAAGCTCGAAGCCGAAGCAGACGACATCCGGCGAGTGTCGCTCCACGCCGCCCGTATCCGGGCCGTCTACCTGCCCTTCATCGATCTGCTGCCCGCCATTGGCCTGATCGCTGTGCTGGCGGTCGGTGGGCATCGCGTGCTCAACGGCGAGCTGACGATCGGCGAGTTGGTGAAGTTCAATTTCTACGTCCAGTTGCTCGTCTGGCCGCTGCGCACGGTGGGCATGATGGTGGCGTTCGGTCAGCGAGCCGCGGCCGCGCTCGAACGGATCGACCAGGTGCTCGGTACGACGCCGATGGTCCTGGACCCGGCGTCACCGGTCACAGCTCGCGTTCGTACGCAGCCGAGCGGCGAAGCCATCGGCGGTGCGATCCGTTTCGAAGGGGTGACGTTCGGCTACGACCCCGACGTGCCCGTTCTCGACGGGTTGTCGCTGGACATCGCGGCCGGCGCCTCGGTCGCGCTGGTGGGCGGCACCGGCTCGGGCAAGTCAACGGTGGCCAGGTTGCTCGTGCGTTTCTACGATCCGCAACAGGGCACGATCGAACTGGACGGCGTCGACCTCCGCGACCTTCGTGTGCACGACGTACGTCGATCGGTCGGCCTGGTGTTCGAGGACACCCTGCTGTTCCACGACACCGTGGCCGCCAACATCGCGTTCGCCGACCCGGACGTCGATTTCGACACGGTTCGACATGCCGCGGAGCTCGCCGGGGCGGCCGACTTCATCGAGGAACTGCCCGATGGCTACTCCACCGTGCTGGGTGAGCGCGGGTTCTCACTGTCGGGTGGCCAACGCCAGCGAATCGCGATCGCCCGAGCCGTGGTGAGCGACCCGAGCGTGTTGGTGCTCGACGACGCGACGAGCGCCGTCGACCCGTCCAAGGAGCACGAGATCAGGGCGGCGATGCGCACGGTGATGGACGGGCGCACCACGATCGTGATCGCCCACCGGCCCGGCACGATCGCGATGGCCGACACCGTCGTGTTGATCGATGCCGGACGGGTGCTCGCGGTGGGAACGCACGATGAACTGCTGGCGACCAACATCCGGTACCGAGAGGTGCTGGCGGCGGCGCGGGCCGGAGCGAAGCCGTCGGCTGCGTCGGCCGGAGGCGGTGACTGAGATGTGGGCATCGCATGCCGTCAGCGAGGAGGACCGCCTCGACCGCGAACAGACCAAGCGGGTGTTGCGCCGCACGGCGCGGCTCGCTGTTCCGTTCCGGCGTCCGGCGCTGCTGGCGTTGGTGTTCATAGCGCTCTCCACGAGCTCGGCCGTCCTCGGCCCCCTGCTGTTGCGTCATGGCATCGATCAGGGCATCGACGGCAACGACCCGGCCGCCCTCAACTTGGCGATCGGTTCGTACGTCGTCGTCGCGATCATCGCCTACTTCGGCAGCCGGCAGCAGTACATCCACGTCAACGTCGCAGGTGAAGGTTTCCTGCGCGCACTCAGGCTGCGATTGTTCGCCCACATCCAACGCCAATCGCTCGCTTTCTTCGATCGCAACAAGGCCGGTGTGCTGGTGTCGCGCATGACGGCCGACATCGAGTCGATGAGCGAGCTCGTGCAATGGGGTCTCCTGCAGTTCGTGTCGGCAGCGCTGCTCGTGACGTTCGCGTCGGTCGTGTTGCTGATCATGTCGTGGCAGCTCACGTTGCTGGCATTGTTGGTGTTCCCGTTGATCGCCTTGGCCTCGGTGCGGTTCCAGCGCCAATCCAACCAGGCCTATCTGGCTGTTCGCGAGCGGATCGGTGACAACCTGTCGGCCCTGCAGGAGAACATCACCGGGGTGCGCGTGATCCAGGCATATGCCAGAGAGCCCGAGCAGAATCGGCGTTTCCGTCGCACGAATCGGGCGCTGTACGACGCCCATCTGCGCAGCGTCAAGGTGTCGACCTGGTACTTCGGTGTCGTCGAGTTCTGCGGTGTGCTGGCCACGGCGATCGTCATCGGTGCCGGCGGCTGGTTGGCCAAGAACGGCCAGGTCTCGGTCGGTACCGTCATCGCCGTCGTGCTCCTGCTGTCGAGCCTGTTCGAGCCGGTCCAGCAGTTGTCGCAGCTGTACAACACGGTCCAGTCGGCCACCGCCTCGCTCGACAAGATGTTCCAGATCCTCGACACCGAGCCCGAAGTTCACGAACGCCCCGACCCGGTCGATCTGCCGGTCGGCGGCGACCTGACCGTCGACGCCATCACCTTCTCGTACCCGGGCACCACGTCACCGGTGTTGGTGGACGTGTCGTTGACGGTCGCCGCCGGTGAACGTCTCGCTCTCGTCGGCCCGACCGGTGCGGGCAAATCGTCGCTGGCGAAGCTGATGGCGCGGCTGTACGACCCCGACGAGGGGACCGTGCGTTTCGGAGGCATCGACCTTCGTGATGCCTCACTCGCGTCGTTGCGTGCCCAGGTGGTCGTCGTGCCACAAGAGGGCTTCCTGTTCGACGGGACGATCGCCGACAACGTCCGTCTCGCCCGGGCGGCGGCGAGTGACGATGACATTCGAGAAGCCCTCCGGGCGATCGATGCGCTCGAACGCTTCGAGGCGTTTCCCGATGGGCTCGCCACCGAGGTCCGCGAGCGGGGCTCGCGCCTGTCGGCCGGCGAACGTCAGCTGGTGTCGCTCGCCCGCGCGGCGCTCATCGACCCGGCGGTGCTGGTGCTCGACGAGGCGACGAGCAGCCTCGACCCAGGTACGGAGGCACTCGTCGAGCATGCCCTCGACCGTCTCATGCAGGGGCGCACGACGATCGTGGTGGCGCACCGGTTGTCGACGGTGCAGCGGGCCGATCGCATCGCCGTCGTCGACCATGGAGAGCTGGTCGAGCTCGGCACCCACGCCGAGCTGATCGGGGTCGGCGGCAGGTATACGGCGCTCGCCGAGGCCTGGGCCCGCAGCCAGCCGATCTGAACCAGCCTTTCCGAACTGGCCGGCCGGAACTGCCTCGTCGGCTCACGCGGGTTCGAACACGAGCACGAACTCGAGCAGTCCGTTGTCCTCGGTGGTGATGCCGCCGAGCGACGGATTGGCGATGCCGTAGTCGGCGAAGACGACAGGAATGTTGCCCAGTACCCCGATCTTGCCGTTCGCCAGCTGAGCCGTGAGATCGAACCTGACCGGGTTGGTGACGCCGCGCAACGTGAGCTCCCCCGTTGCACTGGTGGCCACCTCGACGCCTTCGGCGGGCTCGATGCCGAGTTCGATCGGCTCGGTCAGCCGGAAGACCGCGGTGGGGAACTCATCGGTCGACATGATCCGCCCTCGGAACTGGCCGTCGCGACGGCTCTCGTCGCTGGTGATACTGGCGACGTCGACCGTGAACTCGGCGGCAGTGACCGTGCTGCCCTCGATCGTCAGCGAGCCGGTGATCTGGTCGGTTCGACCGACACCTTGCGTACTGACACCGAACAGCACCTCCTCGACCCGGTACCCGAGTTCTGAGGCATCGGTCACGTTCCAGACCGAGCCGCTCGCAGTGGGCGGCGGCTCGAGGGTTGCGGCTGTCGCCCCCGTGGGAGCGGTGGGGTCATCGGCCAGCGCGGCCGCGAGGTCACTCTGGTCGAGTTCGTCGGGGCTGTCGTTGAGCACCTTGGCGTACAAGAAGATGATGCCGTAGCCGACCACCAACACGGCGAGGGCACCCAGCAGGCCCCACTTCAACCAGCGCGGGAAACCGGCATCTCCACCCGTCGGGGCGTCGTCGGTCTGGGCATCGTGGCTCGGGGCGTCGTTCATGCTTTCGCCATTCCTGTTCGGGGGCGCAGAGGCTCGTCTACCTCTACGTCGCGCAAACCGATCCGGTTCGCGTCGCCCCGATCCTAGGCAGCGCTTCGAGCGCCTCCTCGGGCTGTTCCGGAACTCGCCGGCTCAGAGGATCTGGCTGAGGAACAACTTGGTGCGATCCTCGGTGGGGTTCGTGAAGAAGTGTTCGGGCGTGCCGACCTCGACCACGTCGCCGGACTCCATGAAGACGACACGATCGGCGACCTCGCGGGCGAAGCCCATCTCGTGTGTGACCACGATCATGGTCATGCCGCCGCGGGCGAGATCCTTCATGACGTCGAGCACTTCGGAGATCATCTCGGGGTCGAGCGCAGATGTCGGTTCGTCGAACAACATGACCCGCGGTTCCATCGCCAGCGAGCGGGCGATGGCGACTCGCTGCTGCTGGCCGCCGGACAGTTGGCCAGGGAACTTGCTGGCCTGTTCGGGGATGCCGACCCGCTCGAGCAGTTCGTGGGCCCTCGCCTCGGCTTCTCTCCTGGCCTTCTTGCGGACCCAGATCGGGGCGAGGGTGATGTTGTCGAGCACCGTCAGGTGGGGGAACAGGTTGAACTGCTGGAACACCATCCCGACCTCGGAACGGATCTTGTCGATGTTGCGCAGGTCGTTCGTGAGCTCGACGCCATCGACGATGATGTCGCCCTCCTGGTGCACCTCCAGCCGGTTGATGCAGCGGATCAGCGTGGACTTGCCCGAGCCCGATGGCCCGAGTACCACCATCACTTCGCGGTCCTTGACGGTGAGGTCGATGCCCTGCAACGCCTGGAAGTCGCCGAACCATTTCTTGACGCCCCGGCAGACGATCATGTTGTCGCGGGCCGCCATCTCGGCGGAGAGTGCGTTGTCGGCGATGCTCATGAGGTTTTCTCCGTGTGCAGTGTGATGAACGAAACAGTGGTGATGCGATTCGACATGTCAGCGCCCCTGGCCGACACCGAGGCGGTGTTCGAGGTTGCGCGACGCCCGTGACATCGAGTACGCGAAGACCCAGTACACGAGGCTGATGAACAGCAACGCCGGCTTCTTCTGACCGAGGAACACGGACTGGTTCGGGATCGTCTTGTCGGCGATCCGCAGCAGGTCGAAGCCGCCCACGATCGCGATCAGCGAGGTCTCCTTGAACGTGGCGATCGCCTGCCCGACGAGGTTCGGGATCGAGACGCGCAGCGACTGCGGGAGCACGATGAACGCCGTCCGCTGCACCGTGGTGAGCCCGAGGGCGTCGGAGGCCTCGTACTGGCCGCGACGGATGCTCTGGAGCCCACCGCGGATGTTCTCGGCCATATACGCCGCCGAGAACAGCGAGTAGCCCGCGAAGATCGCGGCGAGTTCGGAGATGCCCATGCCGTCCGGCAGGAACAATGGCAGCATGATCGAGAAGAAGAACAGCACCGTGATGAGGGGGATACCGCGGATGAACTCGATGTAGACCGTCGACATCACACGGAAGATGGGCATTTTCGACGTGCGTGCCAACGCGAGGATGACGCCGAGCGGGAACGATGCGAGCATCACGTAGTACGCGATCGACACGGTGAGGACGAATCCGCCGAGGAACGGTGGGGCGACGATGTTGAGTGTCGATGGCGTGTTGATGCCGGTGATCAGCCAGTGGCTGATCACGACGAGCCCGAGCCAACCGGCCGCGAAACGCAGCCGGGCCGCCTTCTCGCCGGCGAACGTCGGTGCGATCAGCACGAACAAGGCGAGCAGCAGGAACGAGATGCGGACCTTCTGGAGCATCGGGTACCAGCCGAAGAAGGCCGCCATCCAGTTGAAGAAGGCGAAGACCAGCATGAACGCGCCGATCACGCGGGCCTGCTCCTCCCGGCCGGGTTTGGTCACGATGTACAGCAGGGCGCCGCCACCGAGCGCGAACGCGATCGCGATCGGGAGGTCGACCTTGGCGACGTAGGCCCAGTCGAACGCCGGGTCGCGCAACACCAAGAAGACCAAGAACGCGGGGCCGACGACCCACCACAGCACGAGGGCCAGTCGAAGCGCTCGATGGCCGACGACGCGGCCAAGTGCGCGCCCACCGAAGAACGCTGCGAGGAGGATCAACAGCGTGACCGTCCACGGCGTCTTGGTGGTCTCGTTGACCGTGCCGCTGGCCTGGAAGAGCTCGTTGTCCGCGAATTCGTAGCGTCCGAGCGGGAACAACCACAGCAGCGCGATCACGAGGCCGCAGATCGCGATCAGGACAGTGCCGAAGGAGATCCGCTTCTTGTGTGGTTCGGCGACGAGGAACAACGTGAGGCCGGCAGCGATGACCAGGATCGCTCCGACCACGAACATGCCGGCGCGGATCTTGTCGGGTGTGGTCGACGGGCTGAGCAGACCGAACAACAACAACATCGCACCGGTACCCAGCGACCCGGTGCCGAGCCGGCGCACGGTGAGCGACGGCGACAGCTGCCAGGCGGCGAAGCTCAGGCCGATCGTGCCGAACACGGCGCCCACGGTGAACCAGATCCGAACGAACTGCTCAGCCGGATAGTTGTACGTGAACAGCAACCGGATGTTGGTCGCGACCGATGTCCAGTCGGACTCGTCAGCGAAGATCAGCCCGAGGATCCACCGGATCAGGCCCAGCAGGATCACGGAGAACACGACCGTCTGGATCGTGTTGCCGACCGACGAGAACAGGTTCTCCCGCATCCAGCGACCAGGAGGGGTGATCGGGTCCTCGGGTGGGGCTGTCAGGGTGTAGTCGAGGTCTTCGCTCTCGCCCTCGTCGGCTGCGACGCCGAGCCATCCTGGTTCGGACATGTCAGGCCTCCCCTCGAACGTAGGTCGTCGTGCCGTGAGGCATCACTCGTGTCGCGTCGGTCGTCATGTCATCGCTCCACGATCGCGAGTCGGCCGTTGATGTAGTTGACGATTGCGGAGATCGTCAACGAGCACGCCAGGAAGAACACCATGTAGATGCTGAATACCGCCAGCGTCTGGTTGTTCTTGTTGTAGATCGTCTGCCCGACCTGCACGATCTCGCCGAACCCGACGGCGATGCCGAGCGAGGTGTTCTTGGTGATGTTGAGGTATTGGTTGCCGAGAGGCGGCATGATCACTCGGAACGCCTGCGGCAGGACCACCTTGCGCAGCGACTGCGAGCGGCTGAGGCCGAGCGCAGCGGCGGCTTCGGCCTGGCCCTTCGGCACGGCGAGAATGCCGCCGCGCACGATCTCGGCGATGAACGACGACGTGTAGAACACGAGGCCGAAGAACAGTGAGGCGAAGAAGACCGACATCGTCAGACCGGTGGGACCGAAGTTGACGAAATTGCCTTCGCTCAGCGTCGGCTTCATGGCGTCGAGCGGGCGTGACCCGCGACCGCTGCCGAACTTGTCGCCGAGCACTCCCCACAAGTCACTGCCGGAATTGACGATCCAGCTCGACAGGCCCGGCCAGAGGACCAGCAGGACGAGCACGGCGATCAGCGCTCCGACACCTGCGAAGATCATCCGGAAGATGTCGTCGTCGGTGAGTTTGGCGAGGCCGGCCGGGGTTCGGCGGCTGTCGAGGAACCGCTTGATCCACCATCCGGCCGCTGCCACGGCGAGACCACTCAGCGCCAATTGCATCACGCCAACGGGGATGTCGCCCCACCAGTCGGAGATGCGGTCGAACACCGAACCGAGCCACGCCATGATCGGATTCGCGAACCATGCGATGACGACGGCGATCGCGGTCAGGCCGAACGTGATCGAACCGATGTGCTGCTCGCCACCCTCCTGATCCTGCTTCCGCTTCAGGTAGCGGCGTACGAAATGGACGCCGATACCGAGGACGGCGAGCAGGGCGGCGAACTGGTAGAAGCCGTCGTCGAGGAACACGCGGGGAATCGAGATCCCCTTTTGGGACGCGACCACCCACCCCTTGATCGGCCCGGAGTCGGTGGTGAGTTCGCCGAGCGACGTGAGGATCGCGAACCACAGCAGGATCTGGACCAGCACGGGGATGTTGCGCAGCGTCTCGACGTAGATCGAAGCGATCTTCTGTGCCAGCCAGTTGTGCGACAGGCCGAGCGATACCGATGATCACGCCGAGGATCGTCGACACGATGATGCCGGCCCCGGCCACGCGAAGGGTGTTGACCATGCCGACCCAGAGCGCACGACCCATCGTGAGCGCTCGCTCGGGTGTGTCGGCGGTCTGGATGCCCTCGGAGATCTGGATATTGGACGGGTTGCCCAACCAGTCGTAGCCGACCGGGATGCCCTTGGCGTCCAGATTGGTCTTGGCCTGGCTGATCAAGAACCAGAACGCTGCCATGACGATCATCAAGACGGCGACTTGGATCCCCCACTTGAGGACATTGGTGTTGCGCCAGAGCGGTGGACGCCCATGGTGCACAGGCGATGCCTGAACGGCTGAATCGGTCACTCGGCTGAACCCCCAGAGTCGCGGTGACGAACGGATGAGAACCGTGCCTTGGGGCGGCCGACCGTGGCCGGCCGCCCCAAACCACTATATGGTGAACGGGTTGATCAGACGATCGAACGCGCCGGCGGCGCGTACAGCAGCCCACCGTTGGTCCACTGGGCGTTGAAGGAGCCCTCGCGCTCGAGACCGACCGGTGTGAGGTTGTTGTCCCAGATCTCCTGGTAGTTGCCGACCTGGCTGATGACTTGGTAGAACGCGTCCGGCCGGGAGGCCCATCACGGTCTGGAGCTCACCTTCGCCGCCCATCAGGCGCACCATCTCGGCGCCGAAGTCGCCCACGAGGGCGGCATCGACATCGGCCGAGGTGACGCCGTACTCGTCGGCGATGAACGTCGCGTACACGACCCAGTTGACCACGTCGGCCCACTGCGAGTCGTTCTGGGCGTACACCGGGCCGAGCGGCTCCTTGGAGATCGGCGAGGCGGGGAAGATGACCCACTCGTCGTCGGCGGGCTGCTGAACGGCCTTGCGGCCGACGAGTCCCGAACCGTCGGTGGTGATCACGTCGCACGCTCCGCTGAGGAACGCATCCGTGACCTGGTCGAAGTCCTCGAAGGTGTTGAGCGTGATCGTGATGCCCAACACGCTGGCGAGCTCGGCGATGTTGGTCTCGGTGGTCGTGCCGGCGTTGGTGCACACGATCGCGCCGTCGATCTCGGCGACCTCGGACTGGCCCGAGAAGCCGTCGCTGGCGCGGGCCATCAGCTGCTGGCCGTCGTAGTAGGTGGTCGGGCCGAAGTCCATGCCGACCTCGGTGTCGCGGCTCTGGGTCCACGTCGAGTTGCGCATCAGCACGTCGACGTCGCCGGTCTGCACGGCGGTGAATCGCTCGGCAGCCGTGAGGGCCGAGAAGACCACGTTGTCGGCGCTGCCGGTGACGGCAGCCGCAACGGCGCGGCAGTAGTCGGCGTCGATGCCGGTGACGGAGCCGTCGGCCTCGGTGACCGAGAAGGCAACCGCGGCGCCGGAGACGCCACAGTTCAGTGAACCTCGGGCCTGTACGGCACCGAGGATTCCCCCGCCCTGTGTCACTTCCACGGTGTCTTCCGTCAGCTTCGGGGGTGGTGTCTCCCCGCAGTGGCCTCCGGGGCGGTGTCGCTGGTCGTGTCATCGTCGCCTCCGCATGCGCCGACGATCAACGCAAGTGCGGCAACCGTTCCGGCGGTACGTAGCAACGTCTTCTTCGTCCCTGTTCGGGTCATCTAGTCCTCCATTTGATTGGTGATCGGGTTCACAGGTGGCTGCACTGTGGCCCCGTCGTTCACGCCACGCGCCAGAGATTTCTGGTACAGGGCTTGAACGACCATAGCAGGGATTCGCGTTCACGTGACTTGGGTCACGTGTGGCGGCCCCGTCCGGGGCGATCCGGATGTGTTGCCCGGCCAAGAGTGCGCCAGACTGTGGAGATGCCCGAAATCGTCCCAGCCGTGTCCGTTGCCCGTTCAGTTCCCCGCTCCGCCGATGCGGTCGGGCTGGCGGTCGGTCCGTCGGGAACGGTGCCACGTCAGCTCGGACTCAACCGGGCGGCGCTCGAGGCGCACGGCTTCAACGGGAACCGTCGGACAGACCCTGGTGGTTCCCAGTCGTGAGGGTCCGATGTTCGTCGCCGTCGGGGTCGGCGACGCCGCCACGGCCAACCAGCTGCGCGATGCCGCTGCCGCCTTCGCTCAGGGCTGCCGCCACGCGTGGCGCCGTGGCGACCAACCTGGCCGAAAGCGACTCCGTCGACGCGGCGGGTGCCGCCCAGTCGGTGATCGAGGGCATCTTGCTGGCCCGCTACCGGTACGCCGGCTTGAAGACCGCTCCGGACGACGATGTTGCCCTCACCTCGATCACCCTGGTGGTCGGTGGCCAGCGCGACAAGGCCGCCTCCAAGGGGGCCGCGCTCGGGCTCACCACGTCGCGCGCGGCGAATCGCTCGCGAGCTGGCGAACACCCCGCCGAGTCATCTCACCGCTCGCGGCCTGGCATCCAAGGCCCGGGAACTCGCCGCCGAATCAGGGTTGGCGATCGAGGTGTTCGACAAGGACCAGCTCGCGGTGTTGGGTGCGGGGGCTGCTCGGGGTCGATGCCGGTTCGACCGAACCACCCCGCATGATCAAGCTCAGCTATGTACCACGCAACCCGAGAGCTCATGTGGCGCTCGTGGGCAAGGGCGTGATGTACGACTCGGGCGGGATCAGCCTCAAGCCCACCAACCCGATGCACGCCCTGATGAAGATGGACATGTCGGGTGCCGCCGCAGTCCTGGCGACGATGTCATCGCTCAAGGCGTTCGGGTGCCGCAACCGGGTCACCGCCTGGCTGATGTGCACCGACAACATGCCGTCGGGGTCGGCGATGAAGTTGGGCGACGTGTTGACGATCCGCAACGGCAAGACGGTGGAGATCCACAACACCGATGCCGAAGGTCGGCTGATCCTGGCCGACGGGTTGTCGCTTGGCGGCCGAGGCCGAGCCCGATGTGATCGTCGACATCGCCACGCTCACCGGTGCTGCGATGGCCGCCCTCGGCTTGGAATTCGCAGCCGTGATCGGCTCGGACGATGCGTTGATCGGGCGCATTCGGGCGTCCTCGGAGGCGACCGACGAGAAGGTGTGGCAGCTGCCGCTGGCCAAGGAGCAATACCGCAAACTGCTCGATTCGACGGTTGCCGACATGAAGAACGTCGGCGGTCCGTACACGGGAGCGACCACGGCGGCGATCTTCCTGTCCGAGTTCGTCGGCGAGGTGCCGTGGGCGCATCTCGACATCGCCGGCACGATGAATGCCGAGAGCGACAGCGGATGGAAGCCGAAGGGCGCGACTGGCTTCGGTGCACGTTTGCTGATCGATCTGACCGTCAACTTCGCGCCGGGCTGAGGCGCACGGTACGCCGGGCCCACTCGTCGTGGGTCAATTGCAGATCGGCCGGCAGGCGCTTGAGATGCCGTTGGGCGACCGAGGGGAACCGGCGACGAACGGCGAACCCATCGCTGAGTGGCTGCGCCAGCCCGAACATCACGCAACGATGGAGCGCTTTTCCGAACGGCGAGTTGTGGCCCTTCGAGAACGACAACCCCATGCACGATGCGGTGTGGGCGAAGTCGATCGTGAAGCCGTCGGGCGCATCGTCGAAGCCGGCGGCGAAACGGCGCATGATCCACAGCACGGTGGGGCCGATCACCCCCAACCAGTAGCGCTCCACGTAGGCGCTCCGCGGATCGTGGCCGCGTTCGTCGACGATCGGATCGACCCAGGGTCGGATCGTGGCGGGTGAGGAGATGAGGGTGGTGGCGTCCAACGGTTGCTCCGTTCGATTTCGGATGGCGGACGGGGATGCCGGACGCCTGAATGTGGGGATCCGCCACCTGGAAAGGGAAAGCTGACAGGAACGGCTGCTCGGAACGGCTGACAGGGATCGATCAGGCCGAGCTGCGCAGCCAGCCGGTCGGACCGATCGCGAAATGCGGCGCGAGCCGATGGTCGAGCAGCAGCGTGGTCACCAGATCGTCGTATCCCAGCGACACACACCCGCTGGTCGGCTTGCTCTGGCCAGTCGTGCTGTAGCTCGTTCGGTGCAGGAAGATCGCTGCCGCGTCTGGGATCTCACCTGGCTCGTCACCCGAGACCGGATCGAGGTTGGCGCCGATCACCGCGGCGTGCGAGTAGGCCTCACCGATGCCTTGCAGCCATTCGTCGGCCGGTCCCGGGCAGCGTGGTCGATCGACCAGGTGTTGGTAACGGGCGGTGTTCGGTGTCGCGCCCCAGCAATCCTCGGGCCGCACGGTGCGATACGGCACCAGCACGCGAATGGGCGATTGCCGAACATGCTGAACGGCTGACCGTCCCACGCGGTGACGACACCGAGTGGGAAGACCCCGGCCGGTGTGGTGCCGTCACCGGAGCGCCGCTCGAGTAGTGGACGTGTGCCGCTGCGACCGAACCTCGCAGGCATCGGCGGTTGCTGGCAGTGCCAGACACCGTCGTCGGTCCGTACCGCCACGGTGACGGTGCCGATGGTGTCGACGAACCCCTTCGTCGCCATCACCACGAGCTGGCGGGTCGCCGGGTGCCCGCTCGACAGCGCCTCGATCGTCTCGAGATCGCAATCGGCGTCCGGTGGACGGAACATTCCGGACACCGGTTCGGGTCACGATTGCGGCACCTGATCCGGAGGCGGCGACGGCTGCCCCAGCCAGTGCGGCGAGGACGATCGATAGCCAGGTGGCACGGAAGAACGACACGACCGAAGTACGCGGCTGGCGCCGATGCGCAACAATCACCTCATGGATCCCCTTCCGACTGGTGTCGAAGCCGCTGCCGAACGGATCGGAGCCGCCGAACGGATCGTGGTGCTGACGGGTGCCGGGATCTCGACCGATTCGGGCATCCCCGATTTCCGCGGACCGCAGGGGATCTGGACCCGTAATCCGGCCGCCGAGAAGGCGTCGAACATCAGTCTCCTGTCCGATCCGGAATGCGGCGGGCTGCTTGGCTGAACCGGCTCGACACGCCGGTGTGGACCGCCGAACCGAACCGGGGCCATCGATGCATCGTCGAGCTCGAACGTCGCAGGAAGCTGCATGCCGTGGTCACACAGAACGTGGACGGGCTGCACCAGGAGGCGGGGAACGACCCTGACAAGGTGATCGAGGTGCACGGCACGGTGCGCTGGACCCGTTGCCTGGAGTGCTCCGATCGACGTCCGATGGTCGAGACCCTCGATCGCGTGCGTTCCGGCGAGGGCGATCCGCCGTGTCTGGTGTGCGGTGGCATCCTGAAGAGCGACACGATCAGCTTCGGGCAATCGCTGGTACCGAGGTGATCGAACGAGCGCTGCGGGTCAGCGACGAGTGTGATCTGTTGTTGGCCGTCGGATCGACACTGAGCGTCTACCCGGCGGCCAACTGTGTGCCGATCGCCAAACGTGCGGGGGCCGAAGTGATCATCGTCAACGGCCAGCCGACGGAGATGGATCGCTTCGCTGACTACCTGCTCACCGGGATGATCGCCGATGTGCTGCCGGCTCTGCTCAGGCGCGACCTGAGGCGATCTTCGCGGTACCGGGCGCCGCTTGACCCGAGCGGCTGACCGCACCCCTCCGCGTTACCCTCTCCGGGGCCGTCTGCTTCCTATGAACGTTGCTCCACGATTTCGCCAGTTGCTGCGAGGGCTCGTTCATCCCGCGCCACCGACCGACCTCGAGTCGACGGCACCCGGTGAGGTCGTCGGTGGTGTGAATTGGTGGCACCTGTCGATGCTGATGGCGATGCCGGCGCTCGCGTTCTCGAACTCGCTGCGCAACGGCTATCACCTCGACGACATCTACCGGGTCAAGCAGAACGTGGAGTTGGAGAGGTTCTGGCCCCCGACTCGCTTCTTCACCGACGTCGGGACCG
>CAVOVK010000003.1:0-16447 GCA_963699815.1 uncultured Acidimicrobiaceae bacterium
TGGCAGCGAAGGTGTGGAAGGAACGGTCGAGCAACATGTCGGCGATGGCGGACGGTAGCAGTGAATCGCGGACCATCGCCTCCTGGACCACGACTCGCCCCCAGGTGACGCGTCCGCCGAACCAGTCCGGATCGAGCAGCTTGCTGAGGCCAGAAGCTCCGTACGTGACCGCGCTCACGAAGCGGAGCAGCCAGAGCGTCCATCCAGGTGTCGTTCGATCGAAGTCGGGATCGCGTCGGGAGCGCACCCAGGCATCGACCGACAACGATCGTCCGCTCGGTGCGAGCGCGAGGATCAGTAGGACCGTGACGAGGTAGGCCCGATTGTTGTGCAGATTGGTCGTCGACAGCGACAGGTTGTAGGCGACGACCGAGAAGCTCGCCCACGCCGCCAGACGGCTGGCGGCACCGAGGCTCAGCGCAAGGGCTGCGACCAGGCCGATCGACAAGATCACGGTGTACACCTGCTTCGACGGATCGGGCAGAGCGTGCAGATAGGGATGGTGGAACCGGTCTCGATAGAAATCCCCCCGCCGCAACTCCGACAGGAACGGCCACAGGTGCAGGAGTGTGATGGCCCCCACCAGCATCCGCACCATGCCGAGCGAACGAGTGTGCACTGGCTGTTCGAGCAGGGCGTCGAGTCGTTCGATCGCCCTCATGGCAGATCCCGGACGGGGCTGCGCATGATGACCGTGGTCGGGGATCGCAGGTTGTACCAGCTCGTGACCGTCGCCTCGATATAGAGCGTCTCGGAGTCAGCGGGAGTGTTCTCGACAACCCACTCGAGTGCCTCGTCGAGGAACGCCAGCTGGTTGTCGAGTCCGGCATCGGCGTGGTGTCGCCGCCATGGTGACGACAATCCGCGATCCCGCACGAGCCGGTTCCACTCGTAGCCGGCCCACGGTTGTTCGATCGGGATCGACTCGCCCTGCGAGGTGACCCGCACGATGTCGGCCCGCCACTCGGTCGCTTCCGGAAACATCTGGTAGCCGAATTCGTGATGGGGCGCCCAATAGGCCCGGACGACCAGCGACAGCTGCACGACCACGAACGCGACGAACACCACGCGTCGCGCCGGCCGTCGCCACGAATTGCGGGTCAAGCCCTCGACGGGTCCTTCGTGCCGATGTCGCTGAAGCGTGCCATGCGTGCGAGCGTAGACGCCGCAAGGGTGACGTACCGGTGGTCCCGGCCCCGGGTCAGGCTGCTTCGGGCTGCAACGATGCCACGGCGAGCACGCCGTTGATGTGTGGTGCCGACATGCCGAGTGCAACGCCCAGGTCGATCAGGGCCATCTGCTCGCGAGCGCTCATCTCGCCGTCGGCCAGGGCGATCGCCGCCATCCGATGGAGGTAGCCCTGCTTGCCGTGTGGTGTGAGCTCGGCTGACAACCGTCGCAGACTCGCCCGCGCCTGGTCGTCGTCGATATTGGCCACGTCATGCCGGAGCTGCGTCAGGTCGTACTCGTGCCCGCCTGCCGTCATGACGGCAACGGCCGCGCGACCGACGGTCTCTCCGATGCTGAAATCGAGAGCGCTCGTACGGCCGGCGCGAACCACGAAGGCGATCGAGCTGCGGGTCGCCATCGTCAGGTACTCGGTCAACTGGTCCGAGGTGGGGATGTCCAGGACCCCGGGGTCACTGCGATGCTCGCAGGTGGCGCACACGACCTCGCGCGGCAGGGTCGCGAGCGGGATGATCGGAGCACGTCCGACCGTGAACCAGCGCTGTGGCTCGACCTCGGTTCCCGCACGATCGACGCCGCAGCGCGGGCACACGAACGATGTTTGTGTGATGACCCGCCGGCGGACCTTCACGCCCCACATCCCTCTCATGGACTTCCCTTTCGTTTGCCGCGACTGTTCGCGTTGATGTGCCACGACATCGACCGGCCCACGAGATCACTTGATCGACCATGATGGACTCTTGAGAACACGCGTCAAACTGGAGTCAACTACTTGTGGTCGGCCTGATGGATGCGTTGTTATTTGCCGGAGTCGCTCGAACAGGGCGCTCGGGCGCCGATTCGCGCGAATTGGCGCGAGCGTTGTTATTTGCCCGAGTTGCTCGGTCGGGGCGCTCGGGCGCCGATTCGCGCCGATCGGCGCGGGCGTTGCCGTCTGCCGGAGTTGTTCGAACGGGGAGCTCGGGCGCCGATTCGCACCGATCAACGCGAGCGTTGCCGTCTGCTGCGCTCGAGCGCGGGTCGGGTCACTTCGTGTGAACGATCAGCACCGAACACGGCGCGTGGTGTGCGACCGAATTCGGAACACTTCCCAGAAAGCGGCGCGCTCCGGTCATGCCCCGATTGCCCACCACGATCAGATCGGCCTCGAGGGATTCGGCGGTGTCGCACAACGCGGCGTGCCCCGAAGCAGCGACGACATGGATCTCGACGTCGATCCCCGTCGAGCGCAGTCGTGCCGCCAGCGGCTCCAGTTCTGCCTTGCACGCGTCGATGACTTGATGGACGTCGATTGCCGGCACTTCGCCGTACATCGGGGCCGAGAGAATCGGGCTTCCACAGCCCTGGACCAGGTGCAACGTGCTGCCGGTCAAGCGCGCCAACTCAGCGGCGTGGTCGACGGCGAGCGTCGCACCGTCTGAACCATCGGTGCCGACGACGATGCTCTGGTACATGGTGCCCCCTTGGTCGGTGACGCCCCCATGGCCGTCACGCCCCCGAACCGTATGGAAATCCGACCGCCGGCACAAATCCGAGCGGAGGCGGCATCATCCGATCCGGTAGGGGAGGAGGCGCTCGTACAACGGAACTGACTCCTCGTACGCGGCGACGACCGACGGCAGCAGACGCGCCGGCTTGCGGGTACGGGCCTGCCAGCCGGTCGAGCGATGCACGCTGTCGTACCAATGCGGCGCCCAGACACCGTCCTCAGGCTTCGGACCAGGGGGCCAGGTGAGCATCGCGTCGTCGAACTCGAGCCCGAGCCGACGGCACAGCTCGCCCAGTACGGCGGGGGGATCCTGCAGCAGCAGCTTCGAGTCGATCACGATCGGTTCCTCGCCCGCCGCGAGCAAGGTGTCGAGTATTTCGACCATCTCGGGAAAGCCCGTGTCGTCGAGCACGGCGTCGGGCATCTGCACCTGGAACGAGGTGAGCATGTCGTGCGGATCGCGGGTGAGCAGGATGTTCTTGCACTCGAGCAGGAAGCTGCGATCGAGATCGACGAGGTGTTTCGCCATCTGCTTGAAGAACACGACGGGCGTGTCGTAGGCGCCGAACAGAACTTCCCGCACGACGGCGCGGCCGTCGGGGTCCTGCGCACTCAGAACGTCGGCGGTGCCCGGATGCTCGCGGCCCGACACGCGCAGGTAATGGGCATAGAGCGGTTCGTCGACGACCGTGGTGTCGGCACGCTGGCGCCAGGAGTACATCATCGCTGTCGACAGATTGCGTGGACTCGACCACATGTTGATGCGGATGGTCATGTTGTCTGCCTCACGTGCGCGCAGCTCGACGCGCGGCCACGTCCGCGTCGATCGCGGAGCGATACAACTCCGCGAGTCGACGACCGATCGGTCCGAGCCCACCGCCGCCGATCGAGCGCCCGTCGACCTCGCGAACCGGAGTGAGGCCGCCGAACGTCCCGGTGACGAACGCCTCCTCGGCGGCGTACACGTCGGTGAGCGAGAAGGGTGCCTCGTGCGTGACGATGCCCTCGGCCCGAGCCTGTTCGAGCACGACTGCACGCGTGATGCCCGGGAGGTTGTAGTGCCCGGTCGAGGTCCACAGCGCTCCGGCTCGCACCACGAAGAAGTTGGTCGCATTGCAGGTCGCGACGGCCCCCGTCGGATCGAGCATAAGTGCCTCGTCGGCTCCGGCCTTCGTGGCTTGGATGAGGGCGATCACCTCGTGCAGTTTCGAGTGACAGTTGAGTCGCTGATCGAGCGTGTCGGGTGGCGGGCGCCGCACCGTGGCCGTGAACAGTGAGATGCCTTCGTTCGCGACCGTGGGATCGGCTCGCTTGTGCTCGGCGATGATCACCATGTTGGGTTCGCCGATCACGTTGGACGGGTGCTGCGACGGAGTCTTCTTGTCGCCCCGGGTGATCATGAGGCGCGCGTGTACGGCATCGTGCATGTCGTTGCGTTCGACGGTGGCTCGCAGCGCCGACTCGATCCGCTCACGGGTTCCGATGTCGAGATCGACCGCCCTCGCCGCTGCGAAGAGGCGGTCGAGATGGCGATCGAGGAACACGAACTCGTCGTCGTGCAGTCGGATGCCCTCCCAGATGCCGTCACCCACGAGGAAACCACTGTCGAACACGGAGATCTTCGCCTCGTGTCGCGGGAAGAAGTCGCCGTTGATGTAGATATCGATGCCGGCATTTCGATCGTCGGCAACGGCGGCGTGGGTGCTCCTGGTCATGCGCGCACGCTAGCGATCATGAAAGCGCTGCAGCCGCGGCATGCGGACGGGCGGGAACACCCGAAGTGTCATCCCACTGCTGACGCCGGGTGTCGACCTCACGCTTCGAGCGTGAGGTCGACCATCAACTCGTTGGCCAGCGCTTCCAGTGATGCCTGGAGCGCCGCCAGATCGACCGATGCCGTGATCTCGAGTTCTGCAGATGCCTCGAACAACACGCCACCGGCCATCGGTGCGTGGCGGGTGCTGGTGGTCAGCGATTCGATGTTGACGCGGTGCTGCGACAGCACACGGGTGATGTCGCTGACGATTCCCGGTCGGTCCGATCCCATCAGACCGAGCGAGACGATCGTGGTCGTGTCGTCGGAAGCTTGCCCGACGGCAACGTGAGCGGTGATGTCCAGCAGGCCCTTCAGGGGCTCGAGCGCAGCAACCAGTTCCTCGGATCGGTCGTCCGGAACGGTGACGAGCACGATGCCGGCGAACCTCCCGGCCAGCTCTGCCACCTGGCTGTGTTCCCAGTTGCCTCCGTGGGCGGTGATGGCCTCTGCGACGGCGTTGACGAGACCGGCCCGATCGTCGCCGATCAACGTGAGCACCAGGGATTCCATATCGGCAGCGTACGTCACCTGGCCCTGCGGTTCTACGGGCGGCTCTGCGGTCGGGTCGAGTCTGCGATACTTCACGCCATGACCAGCGAAAGCGAGGATCGCAACGACCCGGAGTCGGTCGTCGAGCGCTGGCAGGAACGGGCATGGGGCGAGTGCGATCTCAGCGCGGTCGACGAGTTGGTCGCCGAGCCGTTCGTGCGGCACGGGCCGACGGGCACGGCGACGCGCACCCACGCCGAACTCAAGCAGGATCTCCGGCAGTACCAGCGTGCATTGGGCAAGCCGACGATCATCGTTCGGGGACGTGTCGCCGACGGCGACCGCGTGTGGAGCCATGTCACGCTGCGCGGTGCGAGCATCGACAGTGGAGAGCTGCGCACGGTCGAACGGCTGCAGATCCACCGGGTGGTCGGGGGTCGGATCGTCGAGGTGTGGTCGCTCTACGCGACCGACGTCGACTGGGGGTAGCCGACCCACGATCACGTCAGGCGAGCGCGACCGCTTCACCGAATCGTTGCCTGGCCCGGCGGCTGATCGCCAGGTATCCGAACATCGCGGCGATCACGGTCGCCCCCATGGCGATCATGGTCTGCTCGAGCCCGATGCGGTCGGCGAGTGCGCCGAGCGGTAGGGCAGCCATGCCGAAGCCGCTGAACGAGAGCATCATCAAGCTCTGGACCCGGCCGTGGTACTCGAGCTCGGACAGGGTCAGTACGAGCGAGTTGTTCATCGCCTGGAAGCCCGCCGATGCTGCCCCGACGCCGGCGACCATCACGACCGCGAGCAGGTAGGTCGGAGCGAGGGCGAGCGCGATCAGCATCACGCCGAACAGCACACCGGAGATCGCCTGGATCCGCCATGCCGCGCGACCTGTGCTGCGCCCGGCGATGTAGAGCGATACGAACACCGCGCCGACCGCTGACGAGGCGGCGAGGAAGCCGTAGCCGGCCGAGCCCACCTCGAGTGTCTCGGTGGCGAGGCGGGGCAGGAAGGCGACGAAGGGGAATCCGATCATCACCACCACGAACGACACGATGATCAGGTGGCCGACGTGGCGTTGTTTCCAGACGTATCGCAGGCTGTCGGCGAACTCGGATCTGGCGGTGGTCAGCTGCTGGTCGGGGCGCGGTCGACCGGGAGGTAACCCGATGCACCCCAGTCGCGGCGACGAGGCTCAGCAGCGCCGAGAAGTAGTAGACCCCGGCGGTGCCGATCCAGGCCACACCGATGAAGATGCCGGCGATCGCCGGGCCGATGATCCGGGCCGAATTGATGCTCATCTGCCCCAGAACGATCGCGTTGGCGAGCAGCTCGCGCCCGATCGACCTCGCTCGTGAGGGCCATCCTGGCCGGCACCAGGAACGAGAACGCCGTCGCCTGAATGGCCGACGTGGCGAGCAGCATCCAGTACTCGACGAAGCCGAAGCTGACCCCGAGCGCGATCCACGAGCGCGCTCAACGTCGAGCATCAGATTGGTGATGATGAGGATCTGCCGTTTCGAGTACCGGTCGGCCGCGACGCCGCCCATCGGCGTCGCGAACAGCATCGGGATGCCGAAGGCCATGAACACCCCACCGAGGCCTGCGTTGGAGTCGCTCAGTTCGTTGGCCAGCCAACCGCGGGCGATCGCTTGGGATTGGGTCGCGACGAAACCGAACGCCCCGATCGTGAACAGCACCCGGTACTGCGGGATCCGCAGCGAGGCATAGGTGTCGGTCGACCCGTTGCGACGTCGAGCTCGACGCCCACGGCGCGAGTCGACGGTCGGTGACATCGAGCCAGTCTGCCCGGCCATGGTCCGGGTGGCGCGGTTGGATCGCCCCGGTGGGCGGCGGTGTGGATTCCGGCAGCGTGGACAGGGATTCGACTGGATACGATGAGACCATGTCCGAACAGGTGTCGATCACTGGCTCGTTCCCCGTCAAGCGCGGCCTCGCCGAGATGCTCAAGGGCGGCGTCATCATGGACGTCGTCAACGCCGAACAGGCCAAGATCGCAGAGGACGCCGGTGCCGTCGCAGTGATGGCCCTCGAACGAGTGCCCGCCGACATCCGCCGTGACGGCGGCGTGGCTCGCATGAGCGACCCGGAGATGATCGAGGGCATCCAAGCCGCCGTGTCGATCCCTGTCATGGCCAAGGCCCGGATCGGTCACTTCGTCGAGGCCCAGATCCTCGAGGCGTTCGGTGTCGACTTCATCGACGAGTCCGAGGTGCTGACGCCCGCCGACGAGGCCCACCACATCGACAAGTACAAGTTCGCCGTGCCCGTTCGTCTGTGGCGCGACCAACCTCGGTGAGGCGTTGCGGCGCATCAGCGAGGGCGCAGCGCTGATCCGGTCGAAGGGCGAGGCCGGCACCGGCAACGTCGTCGAGGCGGTTCGCCACCTGCGCAGCATCATCGGCGACATCCGCAAGGTCGGCCAGGCCGACTCGGCCGAGCTGTTCGAGTGGGCCAAGCGCCTGCAGGCACCTCTGCCGCTCGTGCAGGAGATCGCCGAAACCGGCAAGCTCCCGGTACCGCTGTTCTGTGCCGGCGGGCTCGCCACCCCGGCCGACGCGGCGCTTCGCGATGCAGCTCGGTGCCGAGTCCGTGTTCGTGGGTTCGGGCATCTTCAAGAGCGATGCGCCCGGCCCGCCGCGCGGCGGCAATCGTCGAGGCGACCACTCACTTCAACGATCCCGTCGATCCTGGCCAAGGTCAGCCGCGGGCTCGGCGCCCCGATGACCGGCATCGGCATGGACGAGATCAACGAGCACTACGCCGAGCGCGGCTGGTGACGATGCCGTCGGCGGCAGCTCAGGAGCCCCCAGGTGCACGTGCCCACGATCGGAGTGCTCGCGCTGCAAGGCGCGTTCGCATCTCACCAACAGCGGCTCGCTGAGCTCGGGGCGACCACCCGTCAGGTCCGTACGCCCGATGAACTCGCTGTCGTCGATGCGCTCGTGATGCCCGGCGGTGAATCGACCACGATGTCCAAGCTGCTCGTGACGAGCGGGCTGTTCGATCCGATCGCCGATCGAATCGACGGCGGGATGCCCGTCTTCGGCACCTGTGCCGGCATGATCCTGTTGGCGACCGAGGTGCTCGACGGCAGGCCCGATCAGCTCTCGTTCGGGGCGATCGACATCACCGTGCAGCGCAACGGGTACGGACGTCAGCTCGACAGCTTCGAGTCAGAGATCCCGGTGCCCGCGTTCGGAGCCGACGCGAAACCGTTCCACGGGGTGTTCATCCGCGCTCCGCAAGGTCGTTCGGGTCGGGCCAGGCGTCGAGGTGCTGGCCGAGCACGAGGGTGTACCTGTGATCCTCCGACACGCAGCGATTACCGTTGCCTCGTTCCACCCTGAGCTGACGGGCGACCATCGATTGCACGCCGAGTTCCTGAACAGCTTTATCCGTATCCCATCGCACGCAGAGAGTTCCTGATGTCCGGTCATTCCAAGTGGGCAACCATCAAGCACAAGAAGGGTGCGGCCGACGCCAAGCGCGGCAAGCTCTTCAACAAGCTGGCGCGCCAGATCGAGGTGTCGGCTCGCAGCGGTGGCGGCGACATCGAATCCAACCCGACGCTGCGTACCGCGGTGCAGAAGGCCAAGGCCTCGCAGATGACCAACGACGCCATCGACCGTGCGATCAAGCGCGGTACGGGTGAGGGCGACGGCGGTGTCTACGACAACATCACGTACGAGGGGTACGCCCCGGGCGGCGTCGCGTTGCTGATCGACGTGCTCACCGACAACCGCAATCGCACCAGTGCCGACATCCGCAACATCCTCAGCAAGATGGGTGGCTCGATGGCCGAACCCGGCGCCGTCGGGTGGCAGTTCACGCCGACGCGGTGTCGTGCTGCTCGAGGGTGCCGTCGACGAGGACGAGCTGATGATGGCCGCCATCGAGGCCGGGGCCGACGACGTCGTCGACGACGGCGGTACCTGGCGGGTCACCTGCAACCCCAGCGACACGTTCGAGGTGAAAGAGGCGCTCGAAGCCGCTGGCTACACGGTGATGTCGGCGGACATGCCGATGGTCAGCGACAACCTCGTGCCTGTCACCAGTGTCGAGGACGCCAAGAAGCTGCTGCGTATCATGGACGCCATCGAGGACAACGACGACGTGCAAGACGTGTACTCCAACTTCGACATCTCCGACGAGATCATGGAAGCCGCGGCCGAATGAGTGTCGGCGTCGGGGATCGCGCCCCGGACTTCACGCTGCCGGGCACCGGCGACGCCGAGTACTCACTGTCCGATTTCCTCGGTCGTCCGATCGTGCTGGTGTTCTACCCGGGCGACGACTCGGTGGTGTGCACCAAGCAGCTCAATGCCTACAACGACGGGCTGAGTGAGTTCGCCGACGTCGATGCGCAGATCGTGGGCATCTCGGCGCAAGGTGTCGAGAGTCACGATGCCTTCTCGGCCAAACATGGTTTCGAGTTCCCTTTGCTCGCCGACATCGACAAGCAGGTCGCCGCAGCGTATGGAACCCTCGGCCCGATCGGCTTTCCGCGGCGGAGCGTCTTCATCATCGATCGCGACGGGGTGATCCGCTACGCACATCGTGCGATCGCAGGGCTCACGTACCGACCGGTCAGCGAGCTGATCGAACAGCTCGTAGCGCTCGGCTGACGTGTCCAACGACGAGGTTGAGCCGACCATCACCGTCCGGCTCGACGTGATCGACCATCCCGACGTCGACCGGCCCGCAGCGCCCGCAGCGACGGTGGTGCTGGTGCGCGATGGCGACGGTGAGCTCGAGGTGCTGATGATCCACCGCGGCGCCGACACCGCGTTCGGAGGCATGTGGGCCTTCCCCGGCGGCGTGATCGAGGATGCCGACGTCCCACCGGGCTCGGAACCCGACCCGCTACCTGCTGCTCGGAGGGCCGCGGTGCGCGAGACGCACGAGGAGGTCGGCTTGCACGTCGACGAGGCGTCACTCGTGTACTGGAGTCATTGGCTGCCGCCCGCCGACACCCCGCGCCGGTTCTCCACGTGGTTCTTCCTGGCGCCCGCGGGTGACGCCCATGCCGATGAACACGTCGGCATCGACGGTGAGGAGGTCCACGCCCATCGATGGATCCCACCGGCCGTTGCGTTGGCGATGCACGCGACCGGAGAGATGCTGATCGCACCACCGACCTACGTGACGCTCGAGCAGATCCACCGCTACGGCGACGTCGCATCGGTGCTCGCCGCTGCCGACCCGGCTTCGTTCATCACCGAGATCGCCTGGGCACCCGATGGCTCCAGGATCTGCCTCTGGGAGGGGGATGCCGGCTACGGGCTCGGCGATCCGATGGTGCAGGGCCCGCGCCGGCGCCTGGAGATGGACGAGCGGGCCGGCTGGCGCTACCTGAACACCCCCGACTGACGACGGTCCGACGCCGTACGGTGGCTGAGCGGAGGAATGTCTGCCGGGCTGGGGCGGACGGCATCAGATCCGTTCGTCGAGATCGACCATGAAGCGTTGTAGCTCGGTGATCTGACCCGACTTCGGGTGGCTCGGGTTGATCAACACGTTGCGCTCGCCGCTGCGTGGGTCGACGAGGGCGCTCGGCACCGTGAGCGCCGGCGTGCGTCCGCGACCCGCCCACGAACCACCGACGATCTGGGTCGCGAGCTCATCGCCGGTCCACGTCGGCGACAGCTGATCGAGGTCGAGGTGAGCGACAGCGCGAGTGGGAACGTCCATCTCGATCGCCAGATAGCTGACCCGAGCGCCGATCAGGTGCACCGACAACTCGAGTGTGGCCAGCGCCAGCGAGTCGGCGGTGTACACCATCCGTGTGCCGAGAGGGTTCCAACGTCCGCCGAACCGGGCTGCTCCGTCGCCTGACATCGCTGTGCTGGCGTGGCGCTCGGCGACCAGGCGCCAGACGCGCATCAGGTGAAGACGCCGTGCTCGAGCCGGCCGAGCAGTTGGAAGACCGCCTCGGCGCCGACCTCGGTCGAGGCGACGTCGAGCGGGGTGCGGCGATCGAGCGCTCGCGATGGCGTCGTGAGCCACACGCGTGCCTCGTCGTTGCCGCCGACCACTGCCGACGCTCGTCGGATCAGCCGGATCAGTCGGGCGAGGCGATCGCTCTCGAGTGGGTCGAACCGGCCGGTGCTCTTGCGACGCGCCCAGGTGCGTGACGAGATGTGCAGCCACGCGATCAACTCGGGGACCGGTACGTCGAGGGCTGCGCTGACCGTTGCCAGCGTCGAGACCGGCAACCCCACCGCGAACGTCCTGCTCGGTCACTCGCAGCGGGTGTGCCATATGGCGTACTCTATCACGCCATCTGGCGCGGCTGCGTCAGCGTGGTGGCAGTGAATGCAACCGTGCAACGATCTCGCCCACGGGAACATCGCTGCGCTCGCCGCTGCGACGATCTTTCAGCTCGACCGTGCCCTCGGTGATGCCGCGGCCGACCACGACGATCGTGGGCACGCCGATCAGCTCGGCGTCCTTGAAGCGCACGCCCGGTGAAACGCCTTCGCGGTCGTCGAACAACACGCGCAGGCCCGCCGTCTCCATGTCCGTCGCAAGTTGCTCGGCGGCGGGTCGCTGTGGGCCGCCCTCCTTGCCGGCGATCACGAGGTGGACGTCGGCCGGAGCAACCTCGCGTGGCCAACACAGTCCGTACTCGTCGTGGTTCGTCTCGGCGAGAGCGGCCACTGCACGCGACACGCCGATGCCGTAGGAACCCATCGTCGGCGTGACCTGCTTGCCGGCCTCGTCCTGTACGGAGAGGCCGAGCGACTCGGCGTACTTGCGGCCGAGCTTGAAGATGTGGCCCATCTCGATGCCGCGTGCGATCTCGACCGGGGAACCACAGTTCGGGCACTCGTCGCCGGTGAGCACTTCGGCTGCCTCGATCACGCCGTCCGCGGTGAAATCGCGGCCGTAGGCGAGATCGACCACATGCTTGCCTGGTTCGTTGGCGCCGGTGACCCAACGTGTGCCCTCGACGATGCGCGGGTCGACGAGGAACCTGATGCCGGAGGCGCCGCTCGCCCCGAGTGTCCCCGGTCCGATGTAGCCCTTCACGAGGGCAGGATTGGCAGCGAAGTCGTTCTCGTCGAACGGTTCGAGCACGGCCGGTTCGACGTGTGCTCCGAGCCGCTTCTCGTCGACTTCGCGATCTCCGGGCACACCGACTGCCAGGGCCTCGGTGGTGCCGTCGGGGTGGCGAAGCTTGACGATCACGTTCTTCATCGTGTCCGCAGCGGTCCACTCGCCCTCCGGGCGGATGAACTCGTCGTGAGCGTTGAGGTGATCGACGAGGGTCTGGATCGTCGGTGTGTTCGGGGTGTCGGCGACCCGTGCGGCGGGCAGGCCGTCGAGCGGGATCGGGTCGGGGGCGGGCACGTTGACGGCCTCGGTGTTGGCGGCGTAGTCACACACACTGCAGCGCACGAACGTGTCCTCACCGACCTCGATCGGAGCGAGGAACTCCTCGGAGGCCGACCCACCCATCGCCCCCGACATCGCCGAGACGATCACGGTCGGAAGTCCGAGCCGCTCGAAGGTCTTGATGTAGGCGTCGCGGTGGAGGTGATACGACCGGTCGAGGCCCTCGTCGTCGATGTCGAAGCTGTAGGAGTCCTTCATCACGAACTCGCGGCCGCGCAGCAGGCCCGCCCGCGGACGCGCCTCGTCACGGTACTTGGTCTGGATCTGGTAGATGTGCAGCGGCAGATCCTTGTACGAGCCATACAGACTCTTCACCAGCAGCGTGAACATCTCCTCGTGGGTCGGGGCGAGCAGGAAGTCGTTGCCGTGCCGGTCCTGGAGGCGAAACAGGTTGTCGCCGTACTCGACCCACCTGTTGGTCGCCTCGTAGGGTTCCTTGGGCAGCAGCGCCGGGAAGTGCACCTCCTGGAACCCGGCTGCGTCCATCTCCTCACGGATGATGCGCTCGACGTTGCGGTAGACGATCCAACCGAGCGGTAGCCAGGTGAACCCTCCGGGGGCGGCACGGCGGATGTAGCCGGCCCGGACGAGAAGGCGGTGGGACGCAACTTCGGCGTCGGACGGATCGTCGCGAAGCGTGCGCAGGAAGAGGTTGGACATGCGGAGCACCCCGGCAAGATACCCCTGACTCCGGCTATACTCTGGTGTCCCTATTTGGTTTGGTGACCGAAAAGGCGTGGGCTCGTCCCACGCCTTGTTTTGTGAAAGGAGGCAGATTCAGATGAGTGACACCCCCGTCATCCAGCGTGTTCGTGACATCGTCGAGTCGATCGCCTCCGATCTCGAGCTCGATCTGTACGACCTCGAGCAGCGTGGGAACGTCCTGCGGGTCACCATCGACACTCTGCCCGGATCCGACGCGGGTGTCGACATGAATCAGATTGCCCTCGCGACACGACTCATCTCGCGCGAGATGGATCATCAAGACCCGATTCCGGGCAAGTACACGCTCGAGGTCACCAGCCCCGGTGTCGAGCGCACACTGCGATTGCCATGGCATTTCCAGCGCGAGATCGGCAAGACCGTCAACGTGCGCCTCGCCGACACCTCCGCCGAGCAGCGGCGTATCGAGGGCGTGTTGGTCGCAGCCGACGACACCACGGCGACGATCCAGATCGTCGAAGGCACCGAGCTGGTCGAGCGAGTGATCGAGATCGCTGCGATCGACCGAGCTCGAACCGTGTTCGTGTGGGGGCCCACGCCCAAACCGGGCGGCAAGGGAACAGCCAAGAAACGCAACGCATCCCGGGCGTCCAAGCAGCAAACGACATCAGCGACCTCGGCGGACACGGCGCAGAGCTCGAAGCAGAGCGCAACGAAGGAGTCATCGTGAGCAATCTCGACATGAGCGAAGCAATTCGCCTCCTCGCCCAGGAGAAGGGCATGTCGGAGGACGACCTCCTCCACGTACTCGTCGACGCCCTTGCCAGCGCGTACAAGCGCCGTCCCGGTGCTGCCGACGAGGTCGTCGTCGAGGTCAATCCGATCTCGATGGACTTCACGTTCACGGCCTACGACCTCGACGAGGACGGCAACTGGGTCAACGAGCGCGACGACACGCCGAAGAAGGAAGAGCTCGGCCGCATCGCCGCCCAGACGTTCCGTCAGGTGATGGGCCAGCGAATCCGCGAGGTCGAGCGCGACCGCAAGTTCGAGGAGTACGCGAACCGTGAAGGTGACATCGTCACCGGGATCATTCAGCAGACCGACACGCGGTACACCCTGCTCGATCTCGGGCGCGTCGAGGCATTGCTGCCACAGGCCGAACAGGTGCCCTATGAGCGGCCCAACCCCGGTGATCGCTCGAAGGCATACATCGTCGAGGTGCGCAAGACCGCGAAGGGTCCTCAGATCGTCGTGTCGCGCACCCACCCGGGCTTGATCAAGCGGCTGTTCGAGCTCGAGGTGCCGGAGATCGCCGACGGGATCGTGGAGATCAAGGCCTGTGCCCGCGAGCCGGGCCATCGCACCAAGATCGCCGTCTGGTCGAACGATCACAACGTCGACCCGGTCGGTGCCTGCGTCGGTGCTCGTGGTGCTCGCGTGCGCATGGTCGTCAACGAGCTGCGCGGCGAGAAGATCGACATCGTCCCCTTCAGCGACGATCTCGCCGACTTCGTCGCCAAGGCACTGTCGCCGGCGAAAGTCAACCAGGTCAACATCTCCGACGACGGCACCGCGGCCGACGTCATCGTTCCCGATCACCAGCTCAGTCTGGCGATCGGTCGCGAAGGCCAGAATGCGCGCTTGTCGGCTCGGCTGACCGGGGTTCGAGTCGACATTCGTTCAGAGTCGCAGGTCGCCGAGGGCATTCCTGCGGGCGGGTATCTCGACGCACACGTCGAGTATGCCGAAGGTGAGTGGCGCGAGAACGCCGAGAGCGGTGAGATGGAATGGCACGCTGCCGACGGATCGGTACTCAGCCAGGCCGAGTGGGTCGCCCAGACCGAAGGCGGGTCGGTCGAGGGCACAGCGACCGATGACGCCGCGACCGAGGACGCCGCGACCGAAGGTGAATCGACCGAAGGTGAATCGACCGATGCGGCCGCAGAGGCTGCGGTGGAAACGGCTGTCGAGGCCGAGGCTGTCGTGGAAGCCGACGACGTCGAGGGTGACGATGGGTCCGGTGGCGATGGAGATGTCGAGGCTCAGTGACGATCACGTACCCATCCGCACGTGCGTCGGCTGCCGCCAGCGGCGGCCGCAGCGCGAGTTGCTGCGCTGTGTCATCGACGCGGCGGGCGTGGCTCGGATCGACCGACAAGCGCCCGGGCGGGGTGCATGGTTGTGCGGGGCGGGCTGCATCGAGCCGGCTCGACGACACAAAGCGTTCGACCGGGCCTGGCGCACCGCAGTGCCTGCCTCGTCGATCGATCGACTCATCGACGAATTGAACAAGAGCATGAACTGAACACGACCGGGTGGGGAACGACCCCGCCCATGCGAGACTGCAGAACGACGAAAGGTTGACACCCAGCGTGGCCAAGAACATTCGGGTACATGAATTAGCGAAGGAGCTCGGCATGACCAATGCCGAGACCGTCGAACTGTGCGGCAAGCTCGGCGTGCCCGTCAAGAGCCATTCGTCGTCGCTCCAGGAGGCCTACGCCGACATGCTCCGGCGCCGCGCCGAGCGCGACGGCTTGACCCGGCCCGAGCAGCCCGCAGAGCCGGAGACGGCGAAGCCGGCCAAGAAGGCCGCCGCCAAGAAGACGGCCGCCAAGAAGACGCCGGCCAAGAAGGCCGCCGCCAAGAAGACGCCTGCCAAGAAGGGTGCGGCCGACGCCGCGGCCGAGGTCGCTCAGCCGGAGCCCGAGGCATCAGCACTGCCGACCGAGCCCGCTGACGAAGCACCCGTGCCCGAGCCCGTGGCCGAGGTTCCGGTCGCAGAGGCCGTCGCCGACAGCACGGTCGACGCCTCGACCCCCGACACCGCAGCGCCGGTCGAGTCCAGCGCTCCGCCGGTCGAGGCCGCGGCCGTCGAGGCGCCGGCTGAAGAAACTCCTGTTCCGGCCGAGGCCCCTGCCCCGGAGACTCCCGCGGCCGAGGCGCCGCACATGATCTCGAGCGCTGGTCCCGAGTCGGTCGACCACGGCGACGCGGGACGCATCATCTCGAGCGGTCGCCCAGACCCGAACGCTCCGCGCTCTGCCGATGCTCCGCCGATCCGCAGTGAGGCGCGCACGGCTCCGCCCAAGGCACCCGAGCAAGCCTCGCCCCCGGTTCCTCCGCGGTCGATCGCCGGCAAGCCCATCCCGCCGCCTCCCGGTCGCCCGGTTTCTTCATCCGGCAAGCCGATCCCGCCACCTCCCGGCAGCGCCCGTCCGGCCGGATCGCGCCCGGCGGGAGGCCCCGGCGGGCGCACCGGTGGCTACGCGGGACGCCCCGGTGGCGGTCCTGGCGGCGGTGGCTACGCGGGACGCCCCGGTGGCGGTCCCGGTGGTGGACCCGGTGGCGGCCCCGGTGGCGGCCCCGGCCGCCCC
>CAVOVK010000004.1:0-180491 GCA_963699815.1 uncultured Acidimicrobiaceae bacterium
GTTCTTCACCCGTCCGATCGAGCTCCGCGATCGCCTGCCGCGCTGCTCTACGACCGGCTCGCAGGCTTCTACCGCCAGGACCCGTCCGCCCGAGCCGGCTAGCACGACGGCAGCGGGGCATCCCGGCGAACCGGTCGCTGCACCACCGTTTCGTCAGCACCGTTCATTTCGTATGGTTGCCCCATGACGATCGGTCCCAATCCCACGTGGGCCGACTGCCGGGTGCGCTGGCCCGCGAACTCCCCGTACTGCTCATCCGTCGACCAGGGTGCCCTGCTCGCCGGCGCGGAGCGGATCATCGCGATCGACCTCAATCCCGAGAAGCTCGCTCTCGCCACCACGTTCGGAGCGACCGACGTGATCAACGGCGCCGACACCGATCCGGTCCAGGCGGTGCGAGAGCTCACAGGTGGTGGGGTCGACGCAGCCTTCGAGGCGATCGGCCTGCCGGCGACCGCACAGCAGGCGTTCCGCATGATCCGTCCGGGCCGGACGGCCTATCTCGTCGGACTGCCGGGAGCCGGCACGACCATCGAACTGCCCGGCACCCTGATGCTCGTGCAGGGTCGGGGCCTGCAGGGCGTGTTCATGGGGTCGAACCACTTCAAACGCGACATCCCGATGCTCGCCGACCTGTACCTGCAGGGCCGTCTCAAGCTCGACGAGCTCGTGGCCGCCCGAATCGATCTCGAGCAGGTCAACGAAGGTTTCACAGCAATGCGGCGAGGCACAGAGGCGCGCAGCATCATCGTGTTCTGATCCGGCGCGCCGGTCATTCGCCGATGAAGTTCGGCGCCCGTTTCTCGGCGAAGGCGGCGATCCCCTCCTGGCCGTCGTGGCCGCTCATCGCCTGGGCGATCACGACGCCCTCGTACTCACCCGCCGCCTGCAGGGCATGCTCGTAGCCGTGGTACACCACACTCTTCGCGTGCCCTGTTGCCCACGCCGGACCGTCGGCGAGTTGCTGGGCGAGATCTGCCACCGCCTGGTCGACGTCGTCGTCGGGCACGACCCGGTTGACGAGTCCCCACGTCTCGGCCTCGGCGGCGCTGAGCACCCGATTGGTGAGCGTCAGGTCGAGCATGCGCCGCAGCCCGATATGGCGTGCGATGAAGTACGACGAGGTGCCGTCGGGAGTGACCCCGGCCCGCGTGTACGCCATGGTGTACTTGGCGGACTCACTCGACACCACGAGATCGAATGCGCTCATCAGCGACAGGCCGGCACCACCCGCCGCGCCACGCACACCCGCCACGAACGGCTTCGGGATCGAGTTCATCTTGTAGATCGCACCGTGGTAGTCGACCAGCATGTCGGAGGCCAGCGACGGCACGTCGGTACCCGCCTCGTAGAACAACTTCAGGTCACCGCCGGCGCAGAACACCTTGCCTTCGGCCGTGACCGAAACCGCCTTGACCGCTTCGTCGAACTCGATCGCGACCATGACGGCGCGCAGGTCGGCCGAGAAGGCGGGGTTGACGGCGTTCGCGCCCTCCGGTCGGGTGAACCGCACGTGAGCGACACCGTCACGCACCTCATAGGTCATCGTGGTGAGCTCCATGCCTGAACACTAGGACGATCGCCGGGGCCGGTCGCCATCGCAGGGTCACGGCCCGACACGCGAGGCATCGAGCGCACTCGAACCGTGTATCCGACGCCGCCGCTGTTCACCGGTCGAACGCGGGTCACGGGGCGGGCCGGCCGGTTCGTGGTAGCCGAGGACCGACATCGACGCTATTATTTGCGTACGCAACTAAGGGAGATCGCGAATGGACACACCGACCAGCACCACCAGCAAGCCGACCGTGGCATGGGAGGGACTCAACCACCTCGCCTTGATCACGAACGACATGGACGCCACCGTGCGGTTCTGGCACGGCGTGATGGGCGCCCCGCTGATCGCCACCATCGGTACCGACACGTTCCGCCACTACTTCTTCGGGTTCGGTTCGCACAGCTCGGTCGCGTTCTTCGAGTACATCGGCCGGCAAGCCGACCAGATCGCCAAGCCGGCCGGCGTGTTCGACGCTCGCGCCGGTCACTTCGACCACCTGTCGATGAACCTGCCCGACGAAGACGCTCTGCTCGCTCTTCGCCAACGCCTCGTCGACGCCGGCAGTGAGGTCACCGAGGTGGTCGACCATGGGCTGATGCGCTCGATCTACTTCAGCGACCCCAACGGCATCGCACTCGAGGCGTCCTGGTGGTCGGACGAGCCCACCGGCACCGAGCCCGACTTCACGGATGCCCGCTATTTCGCCGACCCCGACCCGGTCACGGCAGTGCGCGAATTGAGCGAGGGCGAGCTGCGGTCGATTCCGCGTACCACCCTCGTCGACGGCGTCGTCGAGGACTACCGGCCCACCTGACGCCTGTGACCACAACGGCGCGAGGTCGGGTGCCTCGATCGGCGGTGGCAGCCGGGCTCGCCGTCCATGGCCACGACCACGATCTCGGACATCGTGTGACCCACCACGTGATCGAATCACCGTGGCCGAGATGAAGCTCGACCACGACCTGCCACACCCGGACGCGGCGTGAGCGTGAAACCTCAGGCGACGAGCAACGCGATGCCGCGTTCGAAGAACGCCACCGCCGAACCGAGCGGATCGGACTCGCCGAGCAATTCGGCGTGGCCGAGCAGGGCGCCGAACGGCGCGTTCCAGAAGTCGGCGTCACCGGGACGGTCAACGGTCCATGGCCCCACGTAGAGATACGGTTCGGCGTGGAACCCGTCGCCAGGGGATCCACCGAGGTTGACCCGCCGATCGGGAGCGGCGGCCAGGTCGAGCGCGGCATCGAAATGCTCGGGCCACACCTGCACCAAGGACGGTTCCGCCGCGGCGGGCACGCCGGCGACCACCCGATCGAGCGCCACGGCGGCCAGAGCGAACCAATCGCCGAGCGCACGCCCGGCCGTCGCATCGACGGAGAGCGCCACGGAGGGGTCGCCGAGCGGCGGCGTGTCGTGGCCCACGTCGAGCAGCGCGCCCAGGTCGACATCGACAAAGCCGGCCAGTTCGGACAGCGAAGCGCCGTCGATCGGCATCGCGGAGGTCGACGCCCCGGAGGTACCACCGGACTCGCGCACCAGCGCGCCACCCGACACCCGAACCCGCGTCAGCTCGTCGCCGTACTCGGGCGTACCGAAACCGCCTGGCGTGACCCGCAAGCCGAAGCGCCCGGTGGCCTGCTGGCGGGCCCTGGCGATGATGTGCACGGCGACGCGCTGGAGCGCGTCACGGGTGTCGGCGTACGTCGGTGGCAGAGGATCGAGACGAGTCATGTCCAGGACAACCCGAGCGGGGTGCCACAACTTCCCGGGCCCGTTGCGCTCACTCGCTCGTGGGGCCGCGGAAGTCGGGGGACCGCTTCTCGCGGTGCGACGCCAGCCCCTCGGCCACGTCGGGCCCACCGAACCCGTAGAACTCGAGCGCCAGCGAAGCGTCGAACGCGGCGCCATTGGCCCGGTACCAGTGGTTGAGCGAGTGTTTGGTCCAACGCATCGCCGAGGGTGACACCGCCATCAGCTTGTCGGCCACGGCGAGCGCCTCGGCGTGCACGAGGTCGTCGTCGACACACAGCGAGACCAGGCCGATCCGCTCGGCCTCCTCGCCGGTGAGGGTGTCGCAGGTCAACAGGTAGTACTTGGCCTTCGCCATCCCGCACAGCAGGGGCCAGCACACCGCAGCGTGGTCGCCGGCGGCGACTCCGAGCCGGGTGTGACCGTCGATGATGCGGGCATGACGACCGACGATCGACACGTCGGCCAGCAAACCGGCGACGAGGCCGGCACCGACGGCCGGCCCGTGGATCGCCGACACGATCGGCTTCGAACAGTTGATGACGTTCCACACCAGATCGCGGGCCTCGCGCATGACCTTGGTGCGGATCCCGTAGTCCTGGATCATCCCGTCGATCAGCTCGAAGCTGCCGCCGGCCGAGAACCCCTTGCCGGCACCTTGCAGGATCGCGACTTGCACATCGGGATCGCGGTCGACGGTGAGCCAGATCTCGGCGATCTCGCGGTGGGCGTCGGGGCCGACCGAGTTGAGACCCGGAGCGTCGAACGTGACGCGCAGCACACCGTCGCGGGGTCGGTCGTAGGTGAAACTGGGGTAGAGCGCGTCGTAATCGACACTCATGGGTTGCCTCCTGTCAGGGTCCGACGAATGATCTCGGCGAGTTCGAGGGGCTGATCGCCCTGCACGCTGTGGCCGGCGTCGACCTCCACCACCACCGCATCGGGCCGGCGGCGCACCAACTCGGCGACATCGGCGTCATCGACGACCGACTGGGAGCGCATGCCCCGCACCAGGGTGACCGGCCCGGCGAACTCCTCCAGGTCGCTCCAGAGCAGCGCCAATTCCGAGCGCGGTGCGTCGTCGTCCACCATCACGGCGCTGTCGTCACGGCGATGCCGCCATACCCAGCTGCCATCGTCGAGCTGGGTCGCATTGTGCAGGATGCCGCGCCGCAGTGAACTCTCCGAACGTGTGGGATTGAACTCCATGGTGCGCGCCAGCAGCTCGTCGAAGCTCGGGAATGTCGCCGGGCCGCGCACGAAATCATGGATCGCCTTGGCCTTCTCGCCGGTGACGCCCGGTGTGATGTCGACGAGCACGAGGCGGCGTACCAGTTCCGGGCGCGCCGCGGCGAGCACGATCGCGGTGAGTCCACCCAGCGACATGCCCACGATGACATCCGCGTCGGGGGCATGGCGTTCGATCACAGCGGCCATGTCGGCGGCGTTGGGTGCCGCGCCGGCACCGGCACCGGGTGCCGGGCTGTCCGAGTGCCCGTGACCTGGGAGGTCCGGTGCGAGCAGGGGAACGTCCAATGCCAGCGCCACCGTGTCCCAGGTGTGGGCGTTCTGGGCGCCGCCGTGGATCAGGACGGCAACGGGGGGTTCGCGACCCCACACGAGACTGCTGATGTGGCGGCCGTCGCGGAGCTCGGTGTCGACTCGTCGCACGTCTGGTCGCCCGTCGAGCCGCAGGCCGTACTCGGCCGCGTTCTCGTGGAACAGCCCGAACTCGTCGTAGTCGATGCGCGCCGCCATTGCAGCACCGTACGTTCCGCGGCGCCGCGCCGACGAGACGCGCCCCGTCTCGTCCGACGGCGGCGGGATCGACCCGATCGTGATTGAATCGCGTCGTGAGTTCCATCACGTCCCTCGACATCACCGACGATTCGCTCGTCGTCGCCTGGAACGACGGCCTCACCAGCCGGTATCCGTGGTTGTGGCTGCGCGATCACGCCCACGACGAAGCCACCTTGCACCCGGTGACCCGCCAACGTCAGCTACACACCGCCGGCGTCCCACGAGACTTGCGCGGCGTCGTCGTTCGCATCGTCGGCGACACCGACGTCGAGATCGTGTGGAGCGGCGACACGGCGTCGTCGCTGCTGCCGATCTCGTTCCTGCACGGCTTCCGACACCCAGGCCGGCCGATCATCGACGCCCCCGTCGAGCGCGTGCTGTGGAATGCCGAGATCATCAGCGAGCACTGGCCCACCGTCGAGCACGACGACGTGATGTCCACCGACGAGGGTCTTGCCCGATGGCTCGGACTGATCGGCACCTACGGATTCGGGATCGTGGTCGGGACACCACCCACCATCGAGGCCACCGAGGCACTCGTGCGGCGCGTCGGATATGTCCGCGAGACGATCTTCGGCGGCTTCTGGGACTTCGAGGCCGATCTGTCCAAGGCCGACACGGCATACACAAACCTCGAACTGCTGCCCCACACCGACGGCACGTACAGTCACGACGCCCCTGGTCTTCAGCTGCTGCACTGCCTCGCCTTCGACGGCGAAGGCGGTGAGTCGACGATGGTCGATGGATTCCGGATCGCCTCAGAACTCCGGGCCAGCGAGCCCGAGTTGTACGAAGTGTTGTCGACCGTACACGTGCCTGGTCAGTACCTGGGCGACGGCGCCCATCTGATGGCGGCGCGACCGATGTTTCGCCACGACCACACGGGGGCGCTGGCACAGGTCTCGTTCAACAACGCCGACCGGGCGCCGTTCCTGCTCCCTCCCGACGAGATGGACGCCTTCTACGAGGCGCTGCGAGCGTTCGAGGCGCTGGCGAACGATCACGCCATGCAATGGCGACGGGTGAACCCACCTGGTCACGCCATGCTGTTCGACAACTGGCGCGTGCTGCACGGGCGCGCCGCGTACACCGGTCATCGCCACCTGTGCGGTGCCTACCTCAACCACGAGGACTACGAGAGCCGACGACGGATGCTCGAGTCTCGCCGGCCCGGCTCGGGAAGCTGAGCAACGGGCCCGGCCCGATACCCACCACCCCATCTCGCAGTCCAGAGGAGAAATCACCACGTGTACGCAGGAACCTACGCACTTCAACACCCTGATCGACCGGCGTTCGTCATGGCGTCGACCGGGCAGGTGGTCACCTATCGCGAGCACGAGGAGCGGTGCAACCGTCTCGCACACCTGCTGCGGTCGCACGGGCTGCAACGCCTCGACCACTACTCGATCTTCATGGAGAACAACGACCGATATCTCGAGGCGTGCGGTGCCGGTGAGCGGTCGGGTCTGTATTACACCTGCGTCAACTCGTATCTGACGGCCGAGGAACTCGCGTACATCATCGACAACAGCGAGTCGCAGGTATTGATCACCTCGCGGGCGAAACACGACGTGGCGCTGGCGGCTGTTGCCGGCTGCCCACGGGTGACCCTGGTCCTCGTGGTCGACGACCCGGGAGGATCATCCGACCCGCGCCGACGCGACTTCGCGACTTCGGTGGCCGAGTATCCGGCGACTCCGCTGCCCGACGAGCAGCTCGGCACGTCGATGCTGTACTCCTCGGGCACGACGGGGAGGCCGAAAGGCATCATCCGGCCGCTGCCCGACCAACCACCCAGCGAGAACCTGGTGCTGATGACGTTCTTGGCGAGGCTGTGGCGGTACCGCGAGGACATGGTGTACCTGTCGCCCGCCCCTCTGTACCACTCGGCGCCGCAGGCGGCCGTCAACCTGGCGATCCGCCTCGGCGCCACCGTGATCATCATGGAGCGCTTCGACCCGGTCGAGTATCTGCGGCTGATCGAGCAGTACCAGGTCACCCACAGCCAACTCGTGCCGACCATGTTCAGCCGCATGCTCAAGCTGACCGACGAGCAGCGCCTGGCGTTCGACCTCTCGTCGCTGGAGGTCGCGATCCACGCCGCGGCTCCCTGTCCGGTTCAGGTCAAGGAGCAGATGATCGAGTGGTGGGGCCCGATCATCCACGAGTACTACGGCGCCACGGAGGGGCTCGGGTTCACGGCGTGCGACAGCGACGAGTGGCTCGCCCACAAGGGAACCGTCGGCAAGGTGATGCTCGGCGACCTGCACATCCTCGATGACGACATGCAGCCGCTGCCGATGGGCGTGCCCGGCACGATCTGGTTCAAGACCGCCACCGAGTTCCACTACCACAACGACCCCGACAAGACCCGCGAGTCGAGTTCGCCGGACGGCACCATGACCACGGTGGGTGACGTCGGCTACGTCGACGAGGACAACTTCTTGTACCTCACCGACCGCAAGACGTTCATGATCATCTCCGGTGGTGTCAACATCTATCCGCAGGAGACCGAGGATCTGTTGATCACCCACCCGAAGGTGGTCGACGCCGCCGTGATCGGCGTGCCCAATCCCGACCTCGGCGAGGAGGTCAAGGCGATCGTGCAGCTACCGCCGGGCGTCGAACCCGACGAGGCGCTCACCGAGGAGTTGCTGGCATTCTGCCGCGAGCACCTGTCCCGCCAGAAGGTGCCCCGTTCGATCGACTACGAGGCCCAACTGCCGCGCCTGCCCACGGGCAAGCTCTACAAGCGCGTGCTCCGCGACCGCTACTGGGGTGACGGGCAGAACAAGCTCGTCTGAGCGAACGCATCGATCACCCGCCTCGAGGTGACCCTTGTCATGTAATCATGTAATCTTCATTACATGACAACCATTTCTACCGACATCACGGCCTGGTTCGCCGGACGGCTCCCCTCCGAATGGACCCAACACGGCGCTCCCGCCGTCGTGGTCGACCGCGAGGAGATCACCGTCACGCTCGGCATCGAGGCACCCCAGCTCGACGGCGACGCCACCGATTCCGCGCGATCCGAGGCAGCGGCCGGGAGGATCGCCGGATTCCGCGAAGCAACCCGTGAGCAGCGGATGGCGATCGCCCGCGAGGCCGAGCATCGCTTCGAACGCAAGGTCGCGTGGGGTGTGCACACGGACGGCCACACCGCACTCTTCACGCACATCGCGGTTCCGGCCATGACCCGGCTGCGCCAGCCGGAGCGCCAGGTGCTCGACACGTTGATCGCGGCCGGGGTCGCCAAGTCGCGTGCCGACGCCCTCGCCTGGTGCGTCAAGCTGGTCGGCCGGCACACCGACGAATGGCTCGCCGACCTGCGCCGCGCGATCGACGACGTCGAGCGGGTCAGAGCCGACGGCCCTTCGGTCTGAATCGAGGGCATCCGGTCGGCGGAAAAGGTCAGGTACCGGTCCAGTCGGGTGCACGCTTCTCGGCGAAGGCCCGAGGGCCTTCCTTCGCGTCGTTCGAGGTGAACACCGAGCGCTGCAACGGCAGCTGGAGCGCGTAGAACTCCTCGTCGGTCACGCCTTGGGTGGCCTTGATCAGCTGCTTGGACGCCGCCACCGCGAGCGGGGCGTTGCGGGCGATCCGTTCGGCGAGCACCATGGCGGCCTCGACCGCCCCGCCTTTCGGGGTGACGCGTGCGATCAGTCCGAACTGCGCTGCTTCCTCGGCGGTGATCGGGTCGGCGGTGATCGCCATCTCCATCGCCTTGCCGAAACCGACGCGGCTGGGGAGACGAAGCAGGCCTCCAGCGGCCGCGAACAGGCCGACGCCGGCCTCGGGAATACCGAGCTTGACCCCTTCGGCGGCGACCAATAGGTCGCACGCGAGCGCGAGCTCGAGCCCACCGGCCAACGCGAACCCTTCGATCGCTCCGACCAGCGGCTTGCGGGCACCATCCTTGATGAACCGCATCATCGGGCCGATGTCCTCGCCACGGGCGAACGCCTTGAGATCCATGCCGGCACAGAACCCACGTCCGGCACCGGTCAGCACCCCGGCCGTCAAGCCGGGGTCGGAGTCGAGTTGCTCGACCGCCGCCACCAATCCGGACGACAGCGCACCGTTGATGGCGTTCATCGCGTCCGGGCGGTTGAGCGTGATCAGCAACACCCGACCCCGCTGCTCGGTCAGGACGGCATCTTCGTCGGACATCGAGTTCTCCGCCGTCACTTGGGCGGCATCCGGATGCCACCGTCGACCCGGACCACCTCGGCGTTCATGTACGGGTTCGTGATCAGATCGAGCACCATGAACGCGAGTTCTTCGGCGCTCCCGAGGCGCTTGGGGAACAACACCGATTGACCGAGGTGGTTCTTGAACGCCTCCGAGGCCTCACCCTCGCCGTAGATCGGCGTATCGATCAGACCCGGGGCCACCGTGTTGACGCGGATACCGACGGCAGAGAGATCGCGGGCGATCGGCAGCGTCATCCCGACGACACCACCCTTCGAGGCCGAGTAGGCCGCCTGGCCGATCTGGCCGTCGAAGGCCGCCGCCGACGCCATGTTGACGATCGCTCCACGCTGTCCGTCGGCATCGACGGGTTCGGTCTTGGCCATCGCAGCCGCCGACAGACGCAGCATGTTGAACGTCCCCAGCAGATTGATCTTGATCACGAAATCGAACAGGTCCTGCGGCATCGGATCGTTGTTGCGATCGACCGTGCGAGCGGCACGGCCGAGTCCGGCCGAATTCACCAGGACCCGCAGCGGACCCATCTCCGACGCAGCCGCGACGGCGGCAGCCCCGTCCGCCTCGCTGGATACATCGCACTTCACGAAGAGTCCGCCGATCTCGGACGCGACGGCCTGCCCGCGCTCTTCTTGGAGGTCGGCGATGACGACGTGCGAGCCCTGCGTCGCGAGCTGGCGAGCACAGGCTTCACCGATCCCGGACGCTCCGCCCGTGACGATCGACGAGGAACCTTCGAGGTTCATTCTGGGCATTGGTTGATCCTTTCGATGTGGTGGCGTTGCGTGGTGGGGTGTTCGTTCCGGTTCAGATGCGCTCGATGATGGTGGCGTTGGCGAGACCGCCGCCCTCGCACATGGTCTGCAGACCGTAGCGACCACCGGTGCGCTCGAGCTCATTGAGCAGCGTCGCCATCAACTTGGCACCCGAACAACCCAGCGGATGTCCGAGAGCGATCGCACCGCCGTTGACGTTGGTCTTGGCGAGGTCGGTGCCGTGCTCTTTCTGCCAGGCCAGCACGACCGAGGCGAAGGCCTCGTTGACCTCGAACAGATCGATGTCGTCGATCGAGAGCCCGGCGCGTGCGAGCACCTTCTCGGTGGCCGGGATGGGGCCCTTGAGCATCGTGACCGGGTCGGTGCCCACCACGGCGAAGCTGTGGAACCGGGCACGCGGCGTCAGGCCCAACTCGGCAGCCTTGTCCTCGCTCATCACGAGCACCGCAGAGGCCCCGTCACTGATCTGCGACGAGTTGCCGGCCGTGACCTTGCCGTCCTCCTTGAAGGCCGGTTTCAGGTTGGCCAACGTCTCGGGCGTGGTGCCCTCGCGGATGCCCTCGTCGGCGGTCATCATCTGGGTGGCCCCGTCGATCACCACCGGGACCGGAACGATCTCGCGCTCGAAACGCCCCTCGGCGGTGGCCTGCGCGGCGCGGCGCTGACTCTCGGCACCGAACGCGTCGAGGTCTTCACGCGTGAGGCCGTACTCGTCGGCGATCATCTCGGCGCCGAGGCCCTGCGGCGGCAGCCCCGTGTCCGAGTAGCGCTCCATCAACGAGGCCGGGAACGGGAAGCCCATGTCCTTGACGATCGAGGCGCCCATCGGTGTCCGGGTCATCACCTCGACGCCCGCGGCGACGACGACGTCGTACGCCCCGGCCATCACGCCTTGTGCGGCGAAGTGCAGCGCCTGCTGGCTGGATCCACACTGACGATCGACGGTGGTAGCAGGAACGGTCTCGGGCCAGCCGGCTGCGAGTACGGCGTTGCGGCCGATGTTGAGCGACTGCTCGCCGACCTGCATGACGCAGCCCATGATGACGTCGTCGACGATTGCCGGGTCGAGCCCGTTGCGCTCTTCGAGCGCCTTGAGGACGTGCGCAGCCAGGTCGGCCGGATGCCAGTCCGTGAGCTTCCCGTTGCGGCGGCCGCCAGGAGTGCGGACGGCGTCGACGATCACGGCATTGATCATGTGGTGGCTCCTATGACGATTCGAGTGGTGGAAGATCCGGGGACGAGGTGTCGCCGGGCGAGGTGGTCCGGTGGAGATTTCGTTGCAGGCGGATCAGCAGGCCGGCGAGCGCTTGGCGCTCGGACCGCGTGATTCCGGCGCGCAGCTCGGCGCGCAGCACCCGGTCGACTTCGGCGATCGAGCCGGCCAGCTCGGTGCCCGGCTCGGTGATCGCCAGCAACCACACGCGGCGGTCATCGGGGTCGGGCTGACGTTCGACGAAGCCGAGCGCTTGGAGTCGGTCGACTTGCGTTCCCGTGACGGCGCGCCCTTGGTCGAGATGTTCGGCGGCGCGGGTCTGGTTGATCGGACCGAAGTCGGCGATGTACGACAGCAGGCTGGCGAGGCTGAGCGTGAGACCCAACGGGGCCAGGCGCTCGTCGTAGGCGGCGCGGATCGCGTTGGCCGTGGCCATCAACGTGCTCTCGACGCGCAACCAAGGAGGCGCATCGAGCTCGTGTGCCAGGTGGCTGGTGGCCCGCCCCGCTGAGCTCGCTGCATTTGTCATCGCCATGATTGTATGTGATCATACAGTCAGTTGCCATACGGCCGACGAATCGCTGCGGCCGACTCGACGCAGCCGGCACATCATTCGAGAACCTTCCACCAGGATCCACAGGAGGATCGATGACCGACACGAGCACCGATGGGAAACTCTCCGCCGAGGCAAGCGAAGCATTCGCTGCCCGCTGCCGCGAGTTCCTCACCGAACATGCCCAGCCGGGCCGACGCCGGAGCATCCCGGCCGCCAAGGAATTCCAGGGGAAGCTGGCCGAAGCCGGTCTGGCGGGATTGACGTACGCCACGGAATTCGGGGGTGCGGGCCTCACTGGCGAGCACGAACGGATCTGGCGGTCCATCGCAGCCGAGTTCCCGCCGATGACCGGCGAGTTCGTGATCAGCCACGGCATGTGTCTGCCGATGCTCAACGAGTTCGGCACCGACGATCAGAAGCGGCGCTTCATGCCCGACAGCATCGCCGGTCGAACGATGTGGTGCCAGATGTTCTCCGAACCAGGTGCCGGATCGGACGTCGCCAGCCTCCAGACCAAGGCCGAGCGCGACGGCGACGAATGGGTCCTCAACGGCCAGAAGGTGTGGACCACGCTCGCCCACGAAAGCGACTACGGCATCATCATCGCCCGCACCGATCCCGAACAGCCCAAGCACGCCGGCATCTCGATGTTCATCCTCGACATGCGGGCACCCGGCATCGAGATCCGCCCGATCCACCAGATCGACGGCGGCCGGCACTTCAACGAGGTGTTCTTCACCGACGTCCGGATTCCCGTCGACAACCTCGTCGGCGAGTACAACAACGGGTGGCGGCAGGCCACGGCGATGCTGATGTACGAGCGTGTGGCGATCGGGTCCGCGGGATCGGGCTCGATCAGCCAACCGATGTACGACGTGTTGCTCGCCGCCGCCCGCTCGGCCGGGCGCATCGACGATCCGGTGGTGCGCGACCAGTTGATGGAGATCTATGCGATGGAGACCACGAAGTCGCTGGTCGCGATGCGCACCCGGGCCGAGATGAAGGCCGGCAAGGCGCCGGGCCCCGGCGGTTCGCTCGGCAAGCTCTACGGTTCGGTCATCGCATGGCGTTTCCGCGAGATCGCGCTGGAGATCGCCGGTGCCGGCGGTCAGGCATGGGATCCGAGCGACGGCCGCGCCGGCGAACTGCAGACCACGGTGGTCGGCTCGTTCTCCAGCGGCATCGCCGGTGGCACCGACGAGATCCAGCGCAACATCATCGGCGACCGCGTACTCGGACTCCCCCGCGACATCTCCGTCGACACCGGCGTGCCGTTCAAGGACCTCAAGGTCGGCACCACCCGCTGACCGCCCGACGTGCGCTCGTGTCGGACACGACGCGTCAGGTCATCGGACCGGCGGCAGTGCTGAACGTCGGGCCGAGGTGCGAGGTGTCGTTGTAACACCGGACGACCCAGCGGTCGAGGTGACCACGAGATGCGAGATCGAGGCGTTGTCGGCACCGGTGAAGGCGAACCCCGTCGTGCCGACAGCGATGTTGATGACCTGACCGATCACGCCGCCGTGCACGACGGCGACCACGAGCTGGTCGGGATGAGCAGCCGCGATCCGTTCGATGCCGCCACGGACGCGGGCCTCGAACTCGACGGCCGGCTCGGCGTTGGGAATCACGTCCCACCGGCCCTCGGCGTGCATCTGCAAGGCGATCGGGATCGCCATCGGCCACCTTGTGACGCAGCACGCCACCCTCCCAGTCCCCGAGGAAGACCTCGCGCAGCTCGGGTTCGACGATCGCCTCCTGACCGAGTCGAGCGAGCAGCGGAGCCGCGGTCTGATGGGTGCGCGTCAGCGTGGTGACGTACACCGCGGCGATCCGTTCGCCCGTCGACACGAGCCGCTCGGCGGTCCGTTCGGCCTGTGCCCGGCCTTCGGGATGAAGCGGTGGGTCGGCATGACCACCGACGAGCGGGAACGAGCCACCCTCGACGAGCGGTGCCGACTCACCGTGTCGAACGAGCAAGATCTCACAAGCGCCGCTGGAGGGAACGAAGCGGGGTTGACGGAACTCGCGAGGAGCGGACATCGATCCGACCGTAGCGGGCTGTCGCCATCCTCGATCAGGCGGGCCGGGCGGGCGGCGGGCCCGCGAAGTGGGTGCCTTCGGGGTCGTTCGCCCACGGCGCCGTCACGTTCCAGCCACCGTCGAACACCACGTCCTTCAACGGCAGCCTGCGAACCGGACCATGGTGGCCGAGCGGGCGCCCGAGCGGAATCGTCGCGCAGATCGCCACCCCGTCGGGAATTCCGAGCAGGTCGCGCAGTTCGCGTTCCACCGGGGCATGCCAGCCGGTCATCACCCCTCCGTACCCGAGCGCCCGGGCGGCGAGCAGCAGGTTCTGACAGGCTGGGTACACCGACGACCCCTCGAACGGATTCGGTGGGCGATAGCGCACGAGGCACGGCAGCACGACGACGGGGATGTCCTCGAAGTGCTCGACCAAGTAGTCCATCGCCGACCGTTGACGTCCCTTGGGCGAGGTGGGGTCCAGCGCCGAGCCGGCGCGGTAGCCGGCATCGGCCGCCTTGTCGGCCCATCCCTGACGGAAGCCGCGGGCGAGCGTCGCCTTGGCCGAGGCCGCGGTGCCGCCATCGCGCAGGACGACGAAGCGGGTCGGCTGGCGGTTGGTACCCGACGGCGCACGCGTCGCGTGCCACAGCATCGTCGCAAGGTCGTCGTCCGGGATCGGGTCGGCCGACAGGCGGCGGATCGCCCGGGTGGTCGCGATGCCGGTCAGTAGATCGGGCAGCTCGGTCGCCATGGATGCAGGTTAGGGACGCCGACCGACCTGGTCGGCACGGGGGTTCGACCAGCGACATGCTCGGCGATCGCGCGAAGGGCCTCACCGGGCGCGTCCGGATCGCGCGGACCAGCCTCGATGAACTCCTCGGGCAACGCCACGACCGCGGCGGCGCACACTCGCCGCATCGAATGCCGAGATGTAGCGCCGGTCAGTCAGGGGTCAGGATCGTTGTGGCGTAATCGAAGCGTGCAAACGGCGACGACGACCTCCACACGACTGGAGTGCAGCGGCCTGACCGTGGCCTACGGCGACCTGGTCGCGGCAGACCACATCGACCTCGAAGTCGGGGCGGGCGAGGTGTTCGGCCTGCTCGGTCCGAACGGGGCGGGGAAGACATCGGTGATCCGAGCGCTCACCACGATTCTCGAACCGGTCGACGGTACGGCCACCGTCGCAGGGTCCGATCTGTCCGACCGGCACACCATCCGCCGCCTCATCGGTGTGCTGCCCGAGTCGAGTGGCTACCCCCGCGCCCAGACCGGGCACTCGTACCTCCGTTTCTACGGCGAGTTGTTCGGGCTGACGCGATCCGAGGCAGGGGCCCGGGCCGAACAGCTGCTCGATCAACTCGGACTCGGTGACACGGCGCAACGAATCTCGCAGTTTTCACGCGGCATGCGACAGCGACTCGGCCTGTGCAGGGCCATGATCAACCGACCTGAGGTGCTGTTCCTCGACGAACCGACGTTGGGGCTCGACCCTGCCGGCAAGGAGGAAGTGGTCCGACATCTGGCCCGGATCGCCGCCGAGGACGGCACGACCGTCGTCCTGTGTACCCACCTGCTCGACGAGGTCGAACGGGTCTGCGATCGGGTGGCGATCATGGCCGACGGCCGTCTGCTCACCACGGGAACGGTCGACGAAGTCATCGCATCGGCACAGGTGCCGCGCTCATCCCGGTTGCGGGTCCATCCGGGCGACGTGAGCGCCGCCCATGAGGTGCTGCTCGCCGTGGGTGGGGTCGACCATGTGTCGTTCGACAACACCAGACCTGGCGACCTCGACCTCCGTCTGGCCGACGACGGCGACGCTCCCCCATCGAGCCGGGTTCTCACCGCGATCATCGCTGCCGGGATCGAGGTGCGGGCCTACGAGACCGATCGCGTGTCGCTGAACGACGCATTCTTGAGCTTGACCTCGGTCGCAGGCGACCCGTCGACACCGACCCGACGAGGCGCGTCATGACCGCGGCGGCCACGCGTGCAGGTACCCCGAGGCCCGAGCGAGTTCGTGCCGGCTGGTCGGTGGTGGCCCATCAGGAACTCAACGAACTGTGGGGCGGCACCCGTGGGCCGGGGGTGCTGTTCGGGTTCAGCTTGTTGCTGGCAGCCCTGTCGTACCTGGTCTCGGCTGATGCCGGCATCAACCTGCTCGACGCTCGCGAATCGGTCGGCGTGATCGTGCAGACCGCGATCGCGCTGGGGGCGTTGACGGCGCTGGTGATCGCTTCCGACGCGATCTCCGGCGAACGCGAACGAGGCACCCTCGAGTCGCTGCTCGTCAGCCCGCTCCATCGCCGCGATCTCGTGGTCGGCAAGCTGATCGCCGCGACCAGCATGTGGGTCGCCGCGATCGCCGTGTCGCTGCCCTTCGTCGTCGTGCTCGCCAGAGGACCGGGCGTCGCTCTCGATGCGACGATCGTGATGGTGGTGGCCGGCTCGTTGGTGTCCGCTGCGCTCACCGGGCTCGGTATGGCGATCAGTGCCCTGACGATGTCGAATCGGGTCAGCCTCGCCGCCTCGATCTCGATCCTGCTGGTGCTCGCTGCACCCAGCCGGCTGCCCGGGGTGACCGCACATGGTGTGCTCGGCTCGATCTTCATCAAACTGAACCCGGTCAGTGGCGGTCTGAAGCTGGCCAACGACGTGCTCGTCGGCCAACAGGGCTGGTCGCAGCACTGGACCTTGCTGATCTCGCCTGCCGTCACCGCCGTACTGCTGACGATCCTGGCGATCCGAATGTCACGCCGCATCGAACTGGGAGATTCGCGATGAAGGCACTGCCCGCCCTGCTGCTGGTCGTGGCGACCGCGACGGAACCCGGCGCGACGACCGTGACAGCCGCTCCGTCGCCGTCCGATGCCGCAGACCTCTCGGTGGTGATCGACCCCGAACGTTCCGACGTGGATCTCGGCGATTCGATCGACGTGCAGGTCATGGTGACCAACTCCTCGAACAGCGACCGCAGCGATCTCGTCGCCCACCTCGACGTGGTCAGCCCCGATCGCGAGGGCTCGGTCGACCCGGAGGACTGGACGGCGACGCTCACCCGACCGATCGGCCTGCTCGCGGCCGGCGCGAGCACCACGATCGATTGGACGATCCAGCCGATCTCCCCCGGCACGTTCCTGGTCTACGGGGTCGTCCTGGCCCAGGACGGATCGGACGTCGCGCCGTCGAACGCGATGACGGTCTCGGTCACCGATCGGCGCAGCCTCAACCCGCAGGGCGTGTTGCCGGTGGTGATCATCGTGCCACTCGCCGTCGGCCTGTTGCTGGCCGATCGGCTCCGCAGGCAGCGGGCCTGAACGGCCCAGCTCGGACGAAGCCCAGCTCGTCCGTCAGAGGCGTTCGATGATGATCGCCGGGGCCATGCCGCCGCCGGCGCACATCGTGATCAGGCCGAACTGGCCGTCGATCCGCTCGAGTTCGTCGAGCACGGTGCCGATCAACATCGCCCCGGTGGCTCCGATCGGGTGGCCGAGCGCCATCGCACCGCCGTTCACGTTCACCTTGTCACGATCGAGATCGAGATCGCGCATGAACTTCTCGGCGACGACCGCGAACGCCTCGTTGATCTCGAACAGGTCGATGTCGTCGAGTGTCAGTCCGGCCTTGTGCAACACCTTGCGGGCGGCCGGCACCGGTGCGTTCAACATCAACGTCGGGCAGTCGCCCATGTTGGCGGTCGCCACCACTCGGGCACGGGCTCTCAGCCCGTGCGCCTTGACGTAGTCCGCGCTGGCCCACAGGATCGCCGCCGAACCGTCGACGACACCGGACGAGTTGCCGGCGTGATGCACGTGTTGGATGTCCACGTCGGGGTACTTCAGGTTGATCAGCTCCCGGAATGAGGGAGCGTCCTCGGTGTGGCGGTAGTCGGCGACCGCCGGAAAACTGGGCGTCAGGGTCGCCAACGATTCGGCCGTGGTGCCGGGTCGCGGGAACTCCTCGCGGTCGAGCGCCACGGTCCCGTCGGGGTTCGACACAGGGATCAGGCTTCTGTCGAAGCGGCCCTCCCTGATCGCACGGTCTGCCCGCGCCTGCGACTCGGCGCCGAGCGCGTCGAGTGCCGTGCGCGGGATGCCCTCGATCGTGGCGATCGCGTCGGCACACACACCCTGGTGCGACTGCGGATGGATCTCCTGCAGGTGCGGGTTGTTGGCGCCCATCGGCAGCAGGCCCTGCTTGGGGAGCGACATCATCTCGGTGCCACCCGAGATCACGAGATCCTCCATGCCCGCCATGATCGAGGTGGCGGCGATGTTGGCGCTGGTGATGCCCGAGCCGCAGAACCGGTCGAGCGTGACGCCACTGGCCGTGACGTCGTAGCCGGCGTCGAGCGCCGACATGCGGCCCAGGTCGCCGCTCTGCTCGCAGACCTGCGAACTGGTACCCCACACCACGTCGTCGACGTCGGCGGTGTCGAACCCGTTGCGCTCGACGAGCGCTCGCAGCACGGTCGCGCCGAGGTGCTGGGGGTGGAGATGGGCGAGGGCGCCCTTGCCCTGCTTGCCGATGCCGCGCGGCGTGCGGCAGGCGTCGATGATCAGTGCGTCGGCCATGGAGGCTCCCGTGTGTGTCGTGACACCGACGCGCCGCAGCGCGCCGACGAGCGGTGAAGTTCACATGATGCTGTGTCGGCGTGGGGACCGGCGAACCAGACCGTCAGCGAGTCGAAGCGGCGCCCTCCGCCGACGTCTTGATGGCGTCGACGACGCGCTGCATGTTGGCCCGGTGCTCTTCGACCCGGCGGAACAGGATGCGTGGCTCCTTGTCGGGCATCGCCGCGATGGCGGCGCTGATCCCCGACGGTCCGGGCCCGATGATCAGCGAATATCGGAGCCGGGTCGAACCGGCGATCGATGCCAACTCGAAGCGCCACTGCGCACCCGGGTGGTCGGGATCGGACGTGACCCAGCCGAACTCGGCTCGCTCGAGATATCGATGCACGAAGCACGGCACGTCCCACTCGCCGATCGCCGGATGCACATTGCTCCCGATGAACCGTGCCCCGAGTGCGGGACCGTCGAACCCGTCGGCCCAACGTGCCCCGCGGAACTCCTCACTGTGCTCGGTGCCGAAGTTGATATCGGTCACCAACGGCCACACGTCGTCGATCGACGCCTTGATGTCGACCTCGACCACGGCTCCCGGCCCATCGGCGAGACATGGCGGATCGCTGGGTCCGGAGACCCATGTGTGGGCGTAGTGATCGATGAAGCTGATCTCGCGAGCCGGGTAGCGCGGGGCCCGCTTGAACTCCGTGCCCTTGGTCCAGGCGACCGGGATCATCGCGATCTGGGTGTTGCCCTCCGGCACGCCCAGCAGCTCGGCCAGCTCGTCGCCCTTGCCGAGGATCGCTGTGGTCCACGACGTACCCAGCCCTCGCGCCCGCAGGGCCACACAAAAACTCCACACCGATTGGATCACCGAGTCGAACAGGCCCGGTCGGCCGCTGCCGTCGTGGACGCCGATGATCGTCGGGATCACGATCGCCGGCACCTCGGCCAAGTGCTCGGCGAGGTGCGCGGCCGACTTCATGACCTGTTCCTGCGGGTGGCCCGTGCCGGTGAGCTTGTCGCGGGCGCCGATCATGAACTCGCCACCTGTCGCCATGTAGAGCTCGGCGAGGCGAGTCCTGACCGCCGGGTCGCGCACGATGATCCACCGCCTGCTGCCCTGGTTCCCACCGGACGGGGCCTGTTCGGCGATGTCGATGCAGTCGTAGATGATCTGGTTGTCGACGGGCCGTTCGAGGTCGAGCCGCAGCCTCACCGCCCGCGTGGTGGTCAGCGCCTCATCGACCGAGTCGACGTCGATCGTCATCGCCGACCTCCAACGACCGGGCCGGCCTCAATTCGTGTTCGGTGGTGCATCCTCGTCCTCCTCGGGGCGCTGGATCTGTTGGAGTCAACGTATCCGGCCCCGTCGTTCGGCTACCCACCAGGTTCGCCTGGACCGCGCCGACAACCGCCGGCGATCGGTGACGCGCCATCATGACGGTGTGGCAGACGTACCCGACGGCAGCGAATCTCGACGCCATCTACGAACTGGTCGGCGTCGAACGCCCGACGCTTCGGCGGGCCGACATCGCCGCTCGGAGCGGCATCGATCCCGAGCAGTCGCTGCGGTGGTGGCGGGCAATGGGGTTCGCAGAGGTCGACGACGACGAGCTCGCGTTCGGGAGTGACGACGTCGCCGTCCTACGACGCCTCCGCACCCTGCTCGATGCAGGTCAGATCGACGACGCCGACATCCTCCGGCTTGCTCGCTTGATGGGCGCCACGTTCTCGCGGCTGGTCGATGCCCAGCTCGCGGTGATCGCAGATGCGCCGGCGACCGTCGACCGGCCGGCCACCGTCGACGATCCGGAGAACGACGTCGTCACGTTCCTCGAGAGCACGATGAACTATGTCTGGCGCCGTCACCTCCTCGCCGCCGTGGCCCAGAATCTCAACACGAGCGAGGCGGATGCGCTCCAGGCTGTCGGCTTCGCCGACCTCTCCGGGTTCTCGCGGATCAGCAAGGAGGCGAGCCAGGAGCAGATCACCGAGATCGTCGAGACGTTCGAGGCGATGGCCTTCGATGTGGTCTCGGAATACGAAGGCCGCGTGGTCAAGCTGATCGGTGACGAGGTGATGTTCGTCTCGAGCACGCTCGACGACGCAGTCGACATCGCGATCGACCTGATCCGGAGGCTCGCGCCGATCGAGGTCGTCCCCCCGGTGCACTGTGGCATCGCCCTCGGAGCGACGGTCCATGTGGGCGGTGACGTGTTCGGTCCGACCGTCAACTTGGCGAGTCGACTCACGAGCGTCGCCCGTCCCAACTGCATCGCCGTCCCGCGGGCCGACGGGCTACATCTGCTCGAGCGAGAGGATTTCGATGCGCGCTGGGTCAGACGGCATTACGACCTGAAAGGCATCGGGCGCACCCGGATCATCTCGATCCGGCCGCTCGAAGCACCCAAACCGGAGTGATCCGGGCGAGGAGACCGCGTTCAGACGACGCAGATGTCGAACTCGCGGGACTGTCCGAGCTGATCGGCGATCGCCAGCAGAGCGTCGTGGGTCGGTTCGACGAGTGGCGGATCGTGGGGTCTCGCGCCGTGGGCCCGGAAGCCGATCACCTTGATCCGCATCGATGGGTCGACGTCGGCCAACCATTCGGCCGTGCGGCCCAGCAACGCGAGGTCGTCATTCACACCCGCCACGATCAGCAGCCGGACCTCGTACAGCAGGCCGAGTTGACGGAGGTGTTCGATGCTGGCGAGCACCTGGTCGTTCGGCTGGCCGGTCATCGCCAGGTGAATGTCGGGATCGAGGCACTTGAGGTCGATCATCGTGCCGTCCATGACCGGCGCCAACTCGTCCCACACGTGCAGATCGGTCGCACCGTTCGAGTCCACGAAGCAGGTGAGATGCGCGAGCTCAGGATCGGCCTTGACCGCTGCGAACAGCGCCTTCAGGAACGCCGGCTGCTGAGTCGCCTCGCCGCCGGAGGCCGTGATGCCACGGATGAACGGCGCCGCCCGGCGGATCCGTGCGAGCAGCTCGTCGACACCCAGATGGTGCGGGTCGAAGCCCTGCAATGGCTGATGCCCGGGGATCGTCTGCGGGTTGTGGCACGCCACACAGTCGAAATTGCACCCCTGCAGGAACACGACGAACCGGTTGCCGGGCCCGTCCACATTGCTGAACGGGATCGTGTCGGCGACGAAGCCCGTCACCGACCTATCGAGGGTTGCGCTCATGAGCGCCGATCCGCTTCACCGCTCGCTGCGTGAGGTGGAACGAGTTCTCGCTGCCGGCAGCGAGATGGTCGCTCCCGTGCCGGACGACACCGTGCTCGGCGATCTTGGCGAGGTCGCTCTTGCGCACCAGGTAGCCGGTGATCCGCACGAACTCGTTGCTGTCGAGGTTGAACGTGAAGTCGCGCATGCCGCTCGCGAACCCGCCACGGATGATGTCGACCATCGCCTCGGGATTGCGCAGTGCGGTGTCATCCATGTGGAAGATGTCGCTGACTCCGGAGGTGAACAGGTGATGGTGCGGTGCGCAGGTGGTGATGTGCTCCAGCAGCGCTGGTTCGTCGCCGACGGGGATCCGGGTGCCGGCGGTGACGTCCTCGTCGAGGTCGATACCGCTCTGGCTGTGCAGGTAGCACCGGCCACCCCCACCCTCGCAATACGGCATCGGCCGGTCAGCCACCAGCTCGGCGACCCGTTCGACGACCCGGACTGCCAGCGCGTTCGCCTCGGTGTCGTGGCCGTATCGGGCCTCGCCCTCGCGATCGCGACCCTCGTAGGCCATCAGCAGGTTGACGCACTCCGCCAGCCCGAAGATGCCGAACATCGCCGAGAACCGGTCGATGTCGATCAATCCCTCGGTCGCCAGCCAATGGGTCTCGAAGAATCGTTGGCCCTCGACGAGCGAGCGGATCCGCGCCTCGGCCAGTTCGGCGGTCAGCTCCACGTAACGCGGCAAGGTGGTCGCCAGGAATCTCGTCGGTCGTGCCGTCGTGGAGCAGCGCGACCTCCTTCAGGTTGAGGCGCACCAGCGTGTGCGAGCCACCGCCGATCTTGAGCGAGTTGTAGCAGCTGACCGCGGCGTAACGCTCGCCGTGATCGGCGACCATCATCGGGTGGTTGACGAAGTGCGGCTTGCCGGTTTCGAAGACGGTCCGCACAGCGTCCTCGATCAGGTCGTCGGGCGTGACGTCCGGGTCGACCTTCAAGGTGATGTTGGGCACCGCTTGACGCAACGAGCGTTCGACCCGGAAGATCGAACGGGTGATCCGGCTGTCGTGGGGACCGACGTCGAGGTGCACGAACGCGTCGGGCAGCATGCGGTCGATGCCGATCCAGAACCGGCGCAGTTTGCGGTCGAGTCGTTCGTCGGTGATGTCCTCGGTGACGAACGGTCCCAACACCTTGTCGAGGTCACCGAGATAGACGGGATACGTCGTGACGCTCGGGACGTGGGTGTACATCACCTGCAGGAACGCCAGCGCGTCGTCGAGATCCGTCGGCGGTGGCATCTCGAGATACGAGAGCCCCTGGCGGACCGCCAACTCGTAATCGGGGAGGATGTAGCGAGCGGTGTACGGGGCGTTGCCCTCGTACATGTCGCAGATCACCCGCTTGTCGAGCGCTGCCTCGCATGCCGCGGAGACGGCCGGACGCGGCAACACCTCCGTCGCCAGCACCGCCAATCGGCGCAGCTTCTGGTCGTAGGACAACGTGCCATCCTGCACGAGTTCCCGGGCGCGAACTGTCAACTCGGTGATCTCCACAACTCGAACGTACGCCAGACGCGCCGAGGGTGATAGGGCCCTTGGTCCGATCCTCGACGGACGGCGAGGATCGGAAGATTGTCCGAACCCATCGATCTTCGAGCGGAATCGTGCAGGGTGCGAGCGATGTAGAATCAAGTCGACTGCGAGGCACCATGCGCGCTGCGCCAGGTACGAGAGCGGGAACAGCACCAACTGCTCCGACCGCGGCGCCGGTGAGCCGTGTCGCCGGAGTCGAAGCGCTCCTCGCCCGGGACGTCTACGAAGCAATGGGTTCGACCCCGCGTGGGCTGAGCGCGGCGGAGGCCACCCTGCGGCTCGAGACCGCGGGACGCAACGAGCTCCGCGAGGTCGGGCACCGATCCCTCGGCTCGCGTCTGATCGGCCACTTCACCCATCTCATGGCACTGCTGCTCTGGGTGGGGGCCGTGGTCGCTCTCCTCGCCGGGCTTCCCGAGCTGAGCGTCGCGATCGCGCTGGTCAATCTGATCAACGGCTTCTTTAGCTTCTGGCAGGAATACAAGGCCGAGAAGGCGATCGATGCGCTTCGAAAGCTCTTGCCCGTTCAGGCGCGTGTCGTGCGAGACGGATTGGAGATGTTCGTCGACGCGACCGAACTCGTTCCCGGCGACCTCATGCTGCTCGACGAGGGTGACCGCATCTCCGCCGACGCCCGGGTCGTCGCCCACACCGAACTGCGCGTCGATCAGTCGTCACTGACCGGTGAGACGATGCCTGTCCGCAAGGACGGTGAACCCGTCCGCGAGACCAACCGCGCCCAAACCACCAACCTCGTGTTCGCCGGAACGAGCGTGTCGTCCGGGCGCGGCAAGGCGGTCGTCGTCCGAACCGGGATGGAGACCGAGTTCGGACGGATCGCAACCCTCACCCAGGAACTTCACGCCGAGCCGAGCCCACTGCAGATCGAGCTCGGCCAACTCACCAAGGTGATCACCGCCGTCGCCGTGGGCGTCGGCGTCTTGGTCGGCTCGATCGCACTGTCGTCGGGCCTGATGGATGTCACCGAAGGACTGGTGTTCAGTCTCGGGATGATCGTCGCGTTCGTGCCGGAAGGGCTGCTGCCGACCGTCACGCTGTCGTTGGCGATGGGGACACAGCGGATGGCATCTCGGAACGCGCTCGTGAAGCGGCTCTCGGCCGTCGAGACCCTCGGCTGCACCAGCGTGATCTGCACCGACAAGACGGGCACCTTGACCCAGAACGAAATGACCGTCCGCGAGATCTTCTGCCCTACCGCGAGTTTCGAGGTGGACGGCAACGGATACGAACCGATCGGGACGGTACGCCAGGTCGCAGGAGCCGAGGACGACGCACCCGCGCTCCGCTCGTTGCTCATCGCGGCGGGACTCGCGTGCAATGCCCGCCTGGTCGAGCACGACGGACGGTGGACGGTGCTGGGCGACCCGACGGAGGCCGCGGTCGTCGTGGTGTGCGACAAGGCCGGCGTCGAGCTCGAGCGCGAGGCCATCGTGGCGCCGCGCGTGCACGAGTTGCCGTTCGACTCGTATCGCAAGCGAATGAGCACAGTGCATCGCACCACCACGGGCCACGTGCTGTTCGTGAAAGGTGCCCCACGCGAGTTGCTGGCGCTGTGTACCAGGGTTCAGACGACCGGGGCGGTCGTCGAGCTCGAACCTGACGTCAGGGCGAGGATCGATGCCGCCAACGACGACATGAGCCGCCGGGGCCTACGCGTGCTCGCGATCGCCCGCCGCGAGCTGGACGGGCCGCTGCCCGAACTGAGCGTCGCTGCCCTCGAGCACGATCTGACGCTGCTCGGTCTCGTGGCGATGATGGATCCACCCCGACCCGAGGTGGAACAAGCGGTGCGAACGTGTGAACTGGCGGGAATCCGAACCATCATGATCACCGGCGACTACGGGCTGACGGCCGAATCGATCGCACGGCGGGTCGGCATGGTGGGCGAAGACCGGGTCCGAATCGTGAACGGCGACGAGCTCGACGAGCTCGACGACGATGCCCTCTCCGAGGCCCTGGGCGGCGAGGTCCTGTTCGCTCGGGCCTCACCGGAACACAAACTGCGTGTCGTCGTGGCTCTCCAGAAGCTGGGCCACGTGGTCGCCGTCACCGGCGACGGCGTCAACGATGCCCCGGCGTTGAAGCAGGCCGATATCGGTGTCGCCATGGGCCGGTCGGGTACCGAGGTGGCACGCGAGGCCTCCGACATGATCCTGCTGGACGACAACTTCGCGTCGATCGTCAGCGCCGTGGAGGAGGGCCGGGCGGTCTTCGCCAACATCCGCCGGTTCACCTCGTACATCTTCACGAGCAACACACCGGAGGCGGTGCCGTTCATGCTGTACGCGTTCAGCGGCGGACGCATCCCGCTCGCGCTCGACGTGATGGCCATCCTGGCGATCGATCTCGGTACCGACCTGGTACCGGCATTGGCGCTCGGGGCAGAGCCACCGGAACCCGGCACGATGGATCGACCACCCCGCCGTCGCACCGCCCACATCGTCGACCGCTTCTTGTTGGCCAGGTCGTATCTCTGGCTCGGACCGCTGCAGTCGGGCGCCGTCATCGCGGCATTCTTCCTCTATTACTGGACGAACGGTTACGGGTGGCAATGGCTCGATCTACCTGCCGAAGGGCCGCTGTACGAGGAGGCGGTCGCGATCGCACTGGCCGCCGTCGTGTTCACCCAGATCGGCAATCTCTTCGCCCAACGCACCGAACGATCGTCGATCCTGCACGTCGGGTTCTTCACCAATCGCCTGATCTGGGTCGGGATCGTTTCCGAACTGATCGTCCTGGCCCTCATCGTGTACGTGCCATTGCTCCAACGCATCGTCGGTACGGGACCGCTGCCTGCGGTCAGCTGGTTGTGGCTCGCAACGCTGAGCCCACTGCTACTGCTCGCCGACGAGGGCCGGAAAGCCGTCTATCGCCGAGTTCGAACTGCGCCCGGTCGACCGGGTCCGTCCAGGGAGGTGTCCACATGAGATTCATCGTGACCGGCTGCGGCCGGACCGGTTCGGGCCTCGCTCGCGCGCTGGAGGCGGCCGGCCATCACGTCGCTGTCGTCGACGTCGATGCAGCGGCGTTCGAACGACTCGGGCCGGCGTTTCGGGGAACCAGGGTGCACGGCGTCGGCTTCGACCGACCGGTGCTCGATCAGGCCGGCATCGACCGCGTCGATGGCCTGGCCGCGGTCACCGGCAACGACGAGGTGAACGCCGTCGTGGCCCGGCTCGCATCTCGGATCTTCCACGTCCCGAAGGTCGTGGCCCGGCTCCACGACCCGCTCAAGGCAGACATCTACCGGCGACTGGGCGTCCAGGTCGTCGCACCGGTCGACTGGAGTATCCATCGCACCGCCGATCTGTTGACGTTCGCTCGGGCCGGGGTCGTCGCCAGTCTCGGATCGGGACAGGTCGATCTTGTCGAGATCGATGCACCGCGGTTGCTCGACGGCCGCACGGTCGCCGAGGTGACGGTGCCCGGCGAAGTGACGCCGGTGGCCATCAGCCGAGCCGGGCAGACGTTCATACCGACCGCCGGCACCGGCCTTCACGCCGGCGACATCCTTCACCTCGCAGTGGTCGGAGCCTCGCGGAGCCGGCTCGAAGCCCTACTGGGATTGACATGAGGAGGTTCACGTGTCGAACGTTCTGATCGTCGGCGGTGGCCGGATCGGTGCCTACATCGGTTCGCTCCTGCTCGAGGGCGGCCACGAGATACGTCTCGTCGAATCCGACTCGGAGCGCGCCCGGAAACTGGGTTCCACCCTGCCGACCCAGCTCGTCATCCAGGGCAGCGGCACCGATCCCGACGTGCTCGAGGCCGCTGGTGCACGGCTGGCCGACACCGTCGTGGCCGTCACCGAGAGGGATGAGACCAACCTCGTGGTGACGAGCCTGGCGAAGTTCGAGTTCTCGGTACGTCGCACCATCGCACGGGTCAACAACCCGAGCAATGCGTGGCTGTACACCACCGACATGGGTGTCGACGTCGCACTCAACCAGGCTGACATCATCGGCCACCTCGTGGCCGAGGAGATGTCACTCGGGGAGATGACGACGCTGCTCAAGCTGCGGCGGGGCCGGTATGCGCTGGTCGAAGAGCAGGTCCATCCGGCGTCCGAAGCTGCCGGTCGCACGATCGCCGAGCTCGATCTCCCCAACGAATGCGTGCTGGTGGGCGTGCTCCGCGACAGCGGCATCGTGACTCCCCACGGCGACACCGTGCTGTACCCCGGCGATGAGGTACTGGCCGTCGTCCGCACCGACGAGGCAACCCGTCTGGCCCGATTGCTCGGCTCGTCCGGCTGATCCGGATCGTCGGTGTCGCCGCCGGAGCGGGCCCGATCGGTGCCGGGGTCGACGAGTTCTGAGCGAGACGGGTCCGGTGCGTCGGTCCCGCCGTGTTCGCCACGACCGTGGGTGCCCGTTCGACCTACGAGCGACATCCCACTACCTTGGATGTCGCACACCAGCCGGATCCATGGAGGTCACCCGTCGTGAAAGAACTCATCTACCACCGTGCGCTGTTGCCGGCGCTCGAGCGGTTCGCCGACAAGACGGCGTTCTTCGACGGTGCATACACCAGCACCTACGCCGAGCACGGCGACCGCACGTTCCGGCTGTGCCACGCCCTGCGCCATCAGCTCGGCATCGGGCCTAGCGATCGGTTCGCCGTGATGGCCACCAACAGCCACCAGTTCCTCGAGCTCTATCACGCCGCCTTCCTGGGTGTCGGCGTGATCAATCCCCTCAACCTGCGGCTGGCCGGCAAGGAGCTCGACTACATCGTGCGCGACTCGGGCAGCGAAGTCGTCTTCGTCGACGCGTTCTTCGCCCAACACCTTGCCGATGCGATGGCCTCGTCCGGCGAGCAGTCGCCGATCCGGCACGTCGTGTTGATCGGCGACGGTGACGTGCCGCACGACATCAAATACGAGGATCTGATCGCTTCGGCGGAGCCGGTCGTGCCCGACGAACCCGAAGAAGAAGACCTCTGCGTGCTGATGTACACCGGCGGAACGACCGGCCTACCGAAGGGTGTCGCTCTCGAGCACCGGGCCGAGATGCTGAACCTCTATCACATCGCGAGCGTGGTGCCACTCGAGGAGGACAGCGTCTACCTGCACCAGACGCCGATGTTCCATGCCGCCTCGATGGGCGGGATCATGGGGATGCCGGCGTCGGGCGGATCGTCGGTGTTCATGCCGTTCTACGAGCCGGGCGCGGCGCTCGACCTGATCGAGCAGTGCGCGGTGACGCAAACGATGATGGTGCCGACGATGATCGCCATGATGGTCGGCCACGAGTCGTTCCGCCCCGAGCGATGGGCATCGATGAAGCGGGTCACCTATGGCGCTTCGCCGATGCCGGCCGCCCTGCTCGACCGTCTGATCTCGTGGTACCCGGACCTCGACATCACGCAGGGCTATGGCATGACGGAGTGCTCGTCCCTGCTGACGTGGCTGGACGAGAAGGACCATCGCGCCGGTGGCCCCCGGCTGCAGTCGGCCGGGCGTCCGGTGGTCGGCGTGTCCCTGTCGATCCGAGACGATCACGGCAAACAGGTCGGTCCCCGCGAGACCGGTGAGGTGTGGGCGCGTGCCGGCAACTTCATGCGCGAGTACTGGAACAAGCCGGATGCGACCGACGAGGTGTTCGACGGTGGCTGGTACCACACCGGAGATGCCGGCTACCTCGACGAGGGCGGCTACCTGTTCCTCGTCGATCGCGTCAAAGACATGATCGTCACCGGTGGCGAGAACGTGTATTCGGCCGAGGTCGAGAGCGCACTCTCGAAACACCCCGCCGTCGAACAGGTCGCGGTGATCGGGATCCCGCACGAGACCTGGGGCGAACAGGTGCACGCGATCGTGGTGTTGCGCGCCGGTGTCACCGCGACGGCCGAGGAACTCCAGGAGGCCTGCCGCGAGCGGATCGCCGGGTACAAGGTGCCCAAGTCGATCGAGTTCCGGACCGAGCCGCTGCCGTTGTCCGGGGCCCTCAAAGTGCTCAAGCGCGAGTTGCGCGCGCCGTACTGGGAAGGGCACGACCGGGCCGTCGGCTGAGCAGTGCCGCCTGTGGTTCCGAATCGACGCAAGTCGATCGCAGCCCACCGGCGGTCGCCGATCGACTGTGCGTCGGTTCGAGACCAGATCCGGACGTGTCGTTCCGATACCGGCTCACGTGGGCGGGCCACCGCCCGCTACGTGTCGAGCAGTTCCATCGCCTGCATACGTCGGCCGGACGCCTCGGCTCGCAGACTCGCCGCGGTGTCTCGGTCGTCCATCAACTCGGCGATCTCCGCCAGCGAGTCGAGCCGATCGGCCGCGCTGCACAGCTGGTCGACGCCCGGACGAGCTTCGTTGGCCATGTCGCCGTTTCTAGCACGGCTCGCTCGCCCGACGGGGCTACCCCTTGGCGGTGGTCGGATCGATGACCTTGCCGATCTCGGTCACGATCGTCGCTGGGAAACCGCTGCGCTCGGCGTGCTCGTCGATCAGTGCTCGATCGTCGGCGACGTAGATGCAGAACGTCTGGTCATCTGCGACGTAGCTGTGCTCCCATTGGATGTGCTTGCCCTCGGACTGCATCGCGCTGAGCACACCGTTCGACTGCCCCGCGGCACCCTTCAGCGCCTCTCGATCGGCCGATCCGATCTCCGGGATGTCCCGCTGAATCACATATCGCTGCATGATTGCTCCTCTGGTCTGTGGGTGGGCAGACGGTACACCATCCCCGGACACGCCTCGCACGGGCGACCGGCACGAGGATCATGCCCCGACGCGAACCACGCCACGACGTTCAGGGGCCCGCCCCACCTCCAGTTCCTGCGGGCACCCGCGGGCCGCATCGGCCTCGGACCGCAGTGACGGCTCGCCATTGCGCCGATCGGGAAGTACGCCGTCGGCGACGCACGGCGTGCTCGTCTCGGGCACCTCGGAGGCCTTCCCAGGAGGAGCAGACAACCGATCGAGACCTTCGGCTGTCGAGCGGTGCGGCGCTCCCGAGGCGTTCTTCGGACCGGTGCTCAGAGCTCGACGAGCAGGCGTTTGAGGCCCCTGATCACGAACGTCGGGTGGTACTCGGGTTCTTCGACCAGCGACAGGTTCGGGAAGCGGGCGACGAGACCTTCGAGTGACACGACGAGTTCCTGGCGTGCGAGCGGGGCACCGACGCAGAAGTGAATGCCCCCGCCGAAGCCGATGTGGGCCGTGTCGCCGCGGCCGACATCGAAACGGTCCGGGTCGTCGAAGCGGCGGGGGTCACGCTCGGCCGAGCCGAACAGCATCACGACCTCGTCGCCGACCTCGAATCTGTGGCCGGCGATCTCGACATCGGGTTCGAGCACCCAACGCTCGAAGAGTTGGAGCGGGGCGTCCCACCGCAGCAGCTCCTCGATCGCCGTCTTGGCGTCGACCTCACCTGCCACCAGCCGGGCCCACTCGGCGGGGTGCTTCATCAATGCCCGCACGCCGTTGCCCAGGGTGTTCACGGTGGCTTCGTGGCCGGCTTCCAGCAACACCATCGTGGTCGACACGATCTCGTCCTCGGTCAGCGTGTCGCCCTCGTCCTCCACCTGCACCAGTTCGGATACGAGCAATCCGTCGGGGTTGCGTCGCTTCTCGGCGATCAGAGCACGGGTGTAGGCGATGTACTCCCCCGCGGCCTTGTTGGCGATGGCCCGTACTTCGTCGGTGGTCGACAGCTCGTACATCTTCACGATCGCGTGCGACCAGTCGAGCAGCAGTTGTGTGTCGGCTCGGGGCACGCCCAACATCGAGCAGATCACGGCGACCGAGTACGGCTGGGCGTAGTCGGCCAAGAGATCGAACGTGCCGAGCTGCCGACACCGGTCGAGCAGCTCGTGCGAGTAGCCCTCGATGGCGGGCCGCAGAGCGGCGACGGCCCGCGGCGTGAACACCTTGGCGATCAGCCGGCGCAGGCGGGTGTGGTCGGGCGGTTCGAGCGACAGCAGCGACCAGCGCTCGTGCTGGTGGAATGCCGCCCAGCGCGGATCGGGTTCGGCCTGGCCGAACTCGGCATGGGTGTACAGGTGTGTGTAGGCGCGGCCGAGACTTCGATGCCGCAGTGTCTCGTGAACCTCGGCGAAACGGGTGAGCACCCATTGATTGCTGCGCCCATTCCAGAAGATCGGGGTGGCCTCTCGCAGGTCGCCGAGCACCGGGTACGGATCGGCGATGAAGGCGGGGGCGTCGACGTCGAAACGTTCGATCAGCGCTGCCAGGTCGCTCACGCCAGCACGGTACCTTGGACCGAGTCCGCGTGGAGCGTGCAGCTGTCGCGATTCGAGCCGGTCCGACCCAAATCCGATCGCCGGACGTCCGCCGCCTCCGCCGGCACGACGTGGACTCAGCGGGGCGCCCAACGGGTTCAACCGAGCAGTCGAGCGGCCTGCCAGGCGACGACCCCCGCGCCGAGCAGTCGCCGCCACGGGTTGACCCCGCGAATCAGTTCGTCGGCACCCCAGTACAGCCACAGGCCGGTCGCAGCGACGGTCGCGATGTCGGCCACAGCCGATCCGGCGTCGGCGAAGCGCCGCACGATCCACGCCGCTGCGATCGCGAACAGCGGCCAGTTGGGGAATTGAGCGACGGTGATCTCGCCGGTCCGGCGATTCTCGAACCACCAGCGCAGCACCGCCTTCATACGAGCCACGGATTCAGCCGAGCTCGGTCTTGCGCCGGGCGACGAACTCCGTGAGCTGCTCGTCGATCGCCGGATCGAGAGGCGGCTGTTCGTACTCGGCCAACAACTGCTTCCAGATCCGGTTGGCCCGATGGGCCGTGTCGACGGCACCATCTTGCTGCCATGTCTCGAAGTTGCGCCAGTCGGACACGAGTGGCGAGTAGAACGCCGTCTCGTAGCGGGTCATCGTGTGTGGCGAGCCGAAGAAGTGACCGCCGGGCCCGACGGCGTCGATCGCTTCCAGCCCCGAGCGCGTCGTCGTCGGTGACGATCGGCTGCAGGTACTCGGCCATCATCTGGAGCATCTCGGCGTCGATCACCAGCTTCTCGAACGAGGCGGTGAGCCCACCCTCCAGCCATCCCGCGGCGTGGTTGACGAGGTTGGCGCCACCTGCGACCGCGCCCCACAACGACATCTGGCTCTCGTACGCGGCCTGGGCATCGACGGCGTTCGACGTCGTCGTATTCGACGAGCGGTAGGGGAGGCGATAGCGCCGGGCCAGCTGTCCGCCGGCTTGCGCCGCCTTCGTGTACTCGGGCGTGCCGAACGCCGGCGAGCCGCTGCGCATGTCGACGTTCGACGTGAACGACCCGTACATCACGGGCGAACCCGGCCGCACGAGCTGGGTGAGCGCCACCCCGGCCAGCACCTCGGCATTCATCAGTGTCAACGCGCCGGCGAGCGTGGCGGGAGCCATCGCACCGGCGAGCGTGAACGGTGTGATGCACACCGCCTGGTTCGCCTCGGCGAGTTCGGTGAGCCCCTCGGCCATCGGGATGTCGAGGCTGAGCGGCGAGTTGGTGTTGACGATCGCCAACACGGCAGGGTCGGCGGCCAGTCCGTCGCGATCGGTGCCGAGCGCGATCGCGGCGATGTCGATCGAGTCAGCGGCACGCTCGCGACCCAGAGCGATGCCCTGCCAGTTCTTGTCGAGCAATCTCGTCAGCGCCGCGAGCAGGTCGAGGTGACGGGTCTCCGGGGAGAGGTCCATCGCCTCGAACGGACCGCCGCCCTCCTGGTGGATGATGCCGAGCGACTGGATGATGCGCAGGTAGTCGCACTGCTCGGCGAACGTTCCGGGTCGCCGGCCCCTGTCGAGATCCGAGCAGAAGGCCGGCCCCCCGACGGCGGCGAAAACGATCTTGTCGCCACCGATCATGAGGTCGCGGGCAGGGTTGCGGGCTCGCAGGGTGAACGACGACGGCGCCGTGGCGATCGTCTCGATCACCATGTCGGGGTCGAATCGCACCCGATCGTCGATCACCGCGCAGCCGGCCCGGGCCAATCGCTCGCGGCACCGGGTTCGAGCACCCGCATGCCGGTATCGCGAAGCAGACGCAGCGACGCTGCGTGGATCGCCTCGACCTGATCGGCGGTCAGGATCTCGGTCGGCGCCAGCTCGTTGACGACGTGGCGCCACGGAAGCTGCGCGATCCCACCCCTGGCTCGCCTCGAACGATCAGGCCGCAACCGTGCCACGCTCACCGCCCTGGTGCGCCCGATCGGCCCTCGGCACAAAGGATCGGCTCCCGGATTTCATCGGCGAACTGTAGCTCTCGTGCAACGCGAGAGCCCCGGTCAGCACGGGCTGACCGGGGCTCGATCGCGGGGGATCTGGTTGGATCAGAGGTCGACGGGACGCAGCACGCGGCTGATGCCGTGGGCGATGCCGTTGCTCGCCTGGATGTCGAGCTTGCTACGGATCAGGCGTGGGTTGCGGTCGTCGGGGTCGTTGTCGGCCAGGACCGCAGTACCCCAACGGGCCTTCGGGTAGACACGGATGTACGTCTGCTTGCCATCCAACTCGAGCGCCGTTGCGAGCTTGGTGCCACGGGGCACGCCGAGCGCGGTCGCCGAGTCGATCTGACCGGGGACGGCGTGATACAGGATCACCGTCTGGAGTGTGTCGGCACCGAGCGAGGCGACCTTGTCGAGAATGGTGGACTCCTTGGCGAACCAGTACTTCCAGCCGAACAGATCAGCAACGAGCGCCTGGAACGCGCGGTCGTTCGGGAGGAAGACGGTCAGGTCCGCGGCCGGATCGTCGAGCGCTTCGCTGAGCCCGGCGACCGAGACACCGGCAGCGAGGATGTCGAAGTCGTACCAGTTGCGGTCGGTGCCACCGCCTTGCGCTTCGAGGATGTCGGTCAGGGTCGGGCCGGCGTCTTTCGCCGCGGCGGGCGAGGCAATGGCGACGCTGCCTGCCAAGGTGAGTGCAACGGCGGCGGTTGCGAGCTTTCGGATTTTCATGGTGCTGGTCTCCTGGGTGAGAAGGCGCTGGCGGACGCCCGTGGGTTGGTGTTCTTGATTACGAAGAGGGCCCGGGATTCGGATGCACCGATCAGGAAATATTCCTCGAGTCGTGTCGCACAGACCTTCCGGCGCCGGCCACGCCGGCACGATTCGAACGGCGCGGTGCACGTCTCGACCTCGTCGACGCACTGGTCGCCGGGCTCGGAGACGACTCGACCACCGAAGGAATCCCTCGCCTGGAGCGACGGTGTCCGACGGGGCCGCGCCGCTGCGAGCGGGCGGAGGGCGCTTCGATAGTTTTCGGTCATGCAGCCGACGTACCCACCCGAGGCCGACGAGTTTCGGACGAAGATGACCGAGTTCCTCGACGCCAACCTGCCCGACGGCTGGTCGGGGATCGGGGCGCTCTCCGACGACGAACGCGCCGAGTTCCAGGACGGGTGGCGCACGACCCTGCGCGCCAACAACCTGCTCGCCCCGAACTGGCCGGCCGAGTACGGCGGCGGCGGGCTGACCCACATCGAGCAGGTGATCCTGAACGAGGAGTTCGCCAAGCGAGGCGTGCCGACGGCCGGCGCCAACGACGGGTTCTCGATCGGGATGGTCGGCAACACGATCCTGGTGTGGGGCACCGACGAGCAGAAGTCGTACTACATCCCACGCATTCTCGACGGCGACGACGTGTGGTGTCAGGGCTACAGCGAACCCGATGCCGGTTCCGACCTGGCGAACGTCGGTTGCCGCGCCGAACTCGACGGCGACGAGTGGGTCATCAACGGCCAGAAGATCTGGACGTCACAGGGCCATACCGCCAACATGATCTTCGTGCTGGCCCGCACGGCACCCGATGTGCCCAAGCACGCCGGCATCTCGTTCCTGCTGGTGAGCATGGACCAACCGGGCGTCGAGCTGCGCCCGATCACCAACATGGTGGGCCAGGACCACTTCAACGAGGTGTTCTTCAGCGATGCCCGGTGCCCCAAGGGCAACGTGCTGGGTGAGCTCAACAACGGGTGGGCGGTCGGCAACACGCTGCTCGGGTTCGAGCGCGGCGTCGGTGCCACCACCACGTCGCTCGGCTTCGGCGCCGAATTCGAACAGTTCGTCGAGCTGGCGCGCCAGCGGGGCCTCACCGACGATCCGCTGGTACGCCAGGAGATCGCCGCCTTCTACACGAACATCCAGATCATGAGATACCGCGGCATGCAAGCGCTGACCCGATACCTGCGCGGTGAGCAACCGGGCCCGGAGTCGTCGATCGGCAAGCTGTTCTGGAGCCAGCACCACCAGGCGATCACCGAGGCGGCGATGCATCTGCTCGGCGCCGAGGGCATGGTCGGCTTCGGCGAAGAGACCCGCGGTGGCCTCGGTGCGCCGGTGATCGGCACCGAGAACACGCCGGCGAACTGGATGGCCTCGTTCATGGTCGCCCGTCCCGGCACGATCTACGCCGGCACCAGCGAGGTGCAACGCAACATCGTCGGCGAACGCGTGCTCGGCCTGCCGAAAGAGCCGAGGGCCGACGCCGGCCCCTGGAAAGACGCCCGCTGAGTTCGTTGAGTCGCCCGACCTTCGACTCGGGGCAGTGAGCGGGGCGACCGGCATCATGGCCGCAATTGCGGCGAAGCGAGCGAGCGTCACCCGGCAGGCCCGAAACCCGTGCGAATACGTCGAATGAGTCGGACCTGCTCCGAGGGCAGCACGCCATCCACGTCCTCGTAGGAGATCGGCGCCCACCGGCCCGCGCGAGTCGTCGGGCTGCTGCCGCTCAGGCGGCTCAGGGGTCGCAATGATTCGTCGGCCACCACGACTCCGAGGCTCCCGGCGAGGTGTCCGAGGGTGGGCGCCGGGCCAGGCGAGCGCGATCCGCCGGCCGCGTTCGATCGCCCGCGTCCGGTAGGCGCTCGGTCAGTCGGGCGCGATCAGCGAGGCAGGGCGCCGAGTGGCGGGCCCAGGATCTCCGCTTCCATGATGCTCGCTTCCTGGAGTCGACAATGTTGATTAGAGTTACACTCTACTCATATTGATCGACTACAGTCAAGATTGATGTCCAGTCAGGAGCGATACCCCCGGAGAGCGCAACGCGCTCGCGAGACGTGCCGGCGGATCACTGCGGCCGCCTCGGAGCTGTTCGTCGAACACGGGTACCAGGGCACCACTGTCACAGCGATCGCCGAGCGCTCGGATGTCGCCCCCCAAACCTTCTACGCGACGTTCGGCACGAAGCACGCGGTGCTCGCCACTGCGATCGACGTCGCCATCGCCGGCGACGACGATCCGATCCCCGTCAACGACCGCCCCTGGATGCGGCCGGTGTGGGATGCACCCGACGCACCGTCGACCCTGCGCGCCTACGCCTCGGCCGTTCGTCTGATCCAGGCGCGGGTCGGCGCGCTCCTCCAAGTCCTCGACCTCGCCGCCGCCGGCGAACCCGAATTGAGTGAACTGCATCGCGAGTCGGATCGTCGCCGCCGACTCGGGGCCAGTGGCGTCGTGGAGGTGGCCGCCCAACGGGGTCGCCTGGGCGATGGGCTCGAATTCGAACGTGCCGTCGACATCGCATGGACGTTGAACGGCCACGACGTGTTCCTCGACCTGACCCGGGAGTGCGGCTGGTCCCATGACGAGTACGAAAGCTGGCTGGCGGACACCCTGATCAAGCTCCTGCTCCACAACCAGTAGCGCGAGGCGCCACATACCGTGGTACTGGCTGGCGGACACCCTGATCAAGCTCCTGCTCCACAACCAGTAGCACGAGGCGCCACATACCGTGGTCCAGCGCCTGACCGGGAGCACGAGGCGCCACATACCGTGGTCCAGCGCCTGACCGGGAGCACGAGGCGCCACATACCGTGGTCCAGCGCCTGACCGGGAGCACGACGCACCACATGCCGTGGTCGAGCGGGTCCGGGGTCGCGGACCGAGCGGTTCGAAGCTCGCACATCGCAACTGCTTGACTAGCGGCATGGCAGCTCTGACCGAATCCGTCCGCCTCGAGACCGTCACCTCGAACGGCGTCGACGTCGCTCTCGTGATCGTCGACAACCCACCCGTCAACGCTCTCAGCTGGCATGTGCGCCAGGGTCTGTCCGACGGCATGACGCAAGCCGTCGCCGACGGCGCCAAGGCGATCGTCCTGATCTGTGACGGACGAACCTTCATCGCCGGTGCCGACATCAGTGAGTTCGGCGGCAACACCCCCCAGGCGGCCAGTTTGCAGGAGGTGCAGGCCGCGATGGAGGACGCTCCGGTTCCGGTGATCGCCGCGATCCACGGCACGGCGCTCGGAGGCGGGCTCGAGGTGGCTCTGTGCGCCCACTATCGAGTCGCGGTGAGCACGGCCAAGTTCGGTCTGCCGGAAGTGAACCTCGGTCTGCTGCCGGGCGCCGGCGGCACGCAGCGTCTGCCGCGTCTGACCGGAGTGCCCAAGGCGCTCGAGATGACGACCACGGGCCGCCACATCGGTACCGGCGAGGCGCTCGAGTGCGGCCTGGTCGACCAGGTGGTCGAAGGTGACCATGCGGCCCTGCGAGCGGCAGCAATCGCGTTCGCCGAGCGCGCCGTCGCCGAGAACATGCCGCTCGCCCGCGTCCGCGACCGTAACGAGAAGGTCGAGGCCGTCAAGGGCGATACCGAGCTGTTCGCCAACTTCCGCACGTCGATCGCCCGCAAGACGCGGGGCTTTCTCGCTCCGGAGTACAACGTCCGATGCGTCGAGGCGGCGGTCAACCTGAAGTTCGAGGAGGGGCTGGCGGTCGAGCGCAAGCTGTTCATGGAGCTGATGACCGGCCCTCAGTCGGCCGCCCAACGCTACTACTTCTTCGCCGAGCGGGCTGCCAACAAGGTGCCCGGCATCGACAAGGACACGCCGCTGGTCGACATCCAGAAGTGCGGTGTGCTCGGCGCCGGCACGATGGGCGGTGGGATCGCCATGAACTTCGCGAACGTCGGCATCCCCGTCGCGATCGTCGAGCGCGATCAGGAGGCGCTCGACAAGGGCCTCGCCCTGATCCGCAAGAACTACGAACGCTCACGCTCGACCACACCCGAGCAGGTCGAACAGCGCATGGCGCTGATCACCGGCTCGACCGACAAGGCGGCCTTCGCCGACTGCGACATCGTGATCGAGGCCGTGTTCGAGGACATGGAGTTGAAGAAGTCGATCTTCCGCGAGCTCGACCAGATCTGCAAGCCGGGCGCCATCATGGCGTCGAACACCTCGGCACTCGACGTCAACGAGATTGCGTCGGTCACGTCGCGGCCCGAGAGCGTGATCGGGATGCACTTCTTCTCCCCCGCCAACGTGATGAAGCTGCTCGAGAACGTACGCGGCGACACGTCGAGCGACACCACCGTGGCGACGGCGATGGCGATCGGCAAGCGGATCGGGAAGATCTGTGTGATGGTCGGTGTCTGCCCGGGCTTCGTCGGCAACCGGATCCTGTTCCAGCGTCGTATCGAAGCCGACCGCATGATCCTCGAGGGCGCCACCCCTGCCCAGGTCGACAGGGTGCTGTACGACTTCGGTTTCCCGATGGGCCCGTTCGCGATGAGCGATCTGGCCGGCCTCGACATCGGCTGGAAAGCCGAGACCTCGAAGGGTGAGACCCTGCGCGAACTGATGTGCGAGAGCGGGCGGCGCGGCCAGAAGAACGGCCGCGGCTATTACACCTACGATCCCGAGACCCGCGCCGCCACCCCCGATCCGGAAGTGGAGGAGATCATCAGGAACTTCGCGATCGGCAAGGGCATCGAGCAGCGCGAGATCAGCGATCAGGAAGTGCTGGAGCGTTGCCTCTACCCGATGGTCAACGAGGGCGCCAAGATCCTCGAGGAGGGCATCGCGATCCGCGGCAGCGACATCGACGTGGTGTGGGTCAACGGCTACGGCTGGCCCGTCTACCGGGGCGGCCCGATGCACTGGGCCGATTCGGTCGGCCTCGCCGAGATCGTCGAGAAGGTCAAGGGCTACGGCGAATCGCTCCCCGGCGGCCATTGGCAGCTGTCGCCCCTACTCGAGCGCCTCGCCGCCGAGGGCGGCAAGCTCAGCGCCTACTCGAACTAGGTACCGGTCGTCGATGGTGTGATCCGCGAACTGACCGTGATGATCAGCTCGATGGGCGTGGCGATCGGGAGGACCCGACCGACATCACGACGCCCGTGCGAAGCTCCGAACGCACAGGCACGGCCACTGCAAGGAGAGGAGACAACACCATGGGAACGGAACGACTCGGAGGGCGACGGATCCTCGTCACGTGCGCCGACGTGTTCATGGGACCACCGATCGTCGATCTGTTCCGCGACGAGGGCGCCGACGTCGCGGCCGATCTCGATCCGCTGACCGACCCCGCGGCACCGGCGCGACTGATCGACGAAGTCGGCCCCGTCGATGCGATCATCATCAACCTCGATCTGCCCGCCTACGGACCGAAGGTCGCCGACATCGACGACGACAAGTGGCTGGCAGGCTTCGATGCGATGGTGCACCCGCTGATGCGGACCGTGCGGGCCGCCGCGCCGGCGATGATCGAGGCCGGCGGCGGGTCGATGGTGGTGCTCGGGTCGTCATCGCCGCTGCGACGCATGAAGCCGCACGTCACGCCCTACGTCACAGCGCGTGCGGCCCAGAACGCCTTCGTGAGGTCGGCGGGTCACGAGCTCGCCCGGCACGGCGTGCGTCTGAACGTGATCGCCCAGAACTTCGTGGCCAACGACACCTACTATCCGCCTGAACTGATGCAGAACGAGAGATTCCTGGCAAGGCTCGAAAACGAAGTGCCGGCCGGCCGCCTCGGCCGGGGTGACGAGACGGCCGAACTGGCGCTGTTCCTCGCCGGCGATGCCTCGTCGTTCATCTTCGGCCAGGTGATCAGCCAGGACGGCGGCTGGTCGTAGTCGCTCGGGCGGAGCGGCCTGGCAGGATGGCATCATGAGGCGACTTCCCGCTGGTACCTGGCCGACGCCGGTGACGGCCGCATCGTTGGTGGGCGGCGCCGTCGGTGTCGCGGAGGTCGTTCCGGATGGTCCCGACGTGTGGTGGGCCGAACAACGGCCGGAGGAGGGTGGCCGCACAGCACTGGTGCGATGGCGCGCCGGCGACGCAGTCGAGGTGACACCGCCCGATTCGAACGTACGAACGAAGGTGCACGAGTACGGCGGCGGGGCCTGGTGGGCCGACCGTGGCGTCGCTTTCTACGTCGAGTTCGGCGACCAGCGGCTGCGCAGGATCGAGGCCGGGGGCGAACCGGTGCTGCTCACGCCCGAGCCGGAAGTCCCGAGCGCGCTGCGCTACGCCGACGGCCGCGTCACGCCCGACGGGCGGTGGTACGTGTGTGTTCGAGAACGCCACACGGCCGATCGGCGCGAGGCGGTCAACGAGATCGTCGCGATCGCTACCGATGGTTCCTTCATGGTCGAGGTGCTGGCCGAGGGCGCCGACTTCTACGCGGCACCGCGGGTGTCGCCGGATGGCCGCCTGCTCACCTGGGTGCAGTGGGACCACCCCGACATGCCGTGGGATTCCACCGAGCTGTGGCTGGCCGGGCTGGCCGACGGTCGTGCGAGCGAACATCGCAAGCTGGTCGGCAACGGCGACGAAGCACTCGTGCAGCCCGAGTGGCGACCCGATGGTTCGCTGTCGGTGGTCACCGATCGCACCGACTGGTGGAACCTGTATTCGGTCGGGCTCGACTCGGGCGAGCTGACACCCGAAGCCGGTGGGTCATACGACATCACCCAGCCGCACTGGGTGTTCGGCGGATCGCGTCACACCGACGGGCTCCACGTGGTGGGTGGGCCGTTGAGCGACCGCCTGTCGTCGGGCCCCGACGTGCCGTACACGTCGATCACGTCGCTGCGACGCTCGGGCGACGGCGTCGTCTTCGTTGGTGCGTCGTACCAACGCGAGGCCGAAGTGGCGCGGATCGTCGACGGCAACCTCGAGGTGCTGCGACCGGCGCGATCCCTCGGGCTCGACCCGGCATTCCTACCGGACCCCGAGTTCATCTCGTTCCCCACCGCCGGCGGGGCGACGGCGCACGCTCTGTACTATGCGCCGGCACACGCCGAAGTCGGGTTGCCCGCCGGTGAGCTGCCTCCCCTGCTGGTGTACATCCATGGCGGCCCGACGGCGGCAGCAGGCCGCCAGTTCGCAGCTGGCAAAGGTCATCGCTTCTGGACGAGCCGCGGTATCGCCGTGGTCGACGTCGACTATCGCGGCAGCACCGGATATGGCCGTGCCTATCGCAACCTGCTGCGCGGACAGTGGTGCGTCGCCGACGTCGAGGACGCGATCGCTGCGACACGGTTCCTGGCCGAGCGGGGCGATGTCGATGGCGACCGGCTCCTGATCCGTGGTGGCAGCGTGGGAGGCACGACCACGTTGCTCGCTCTCACCCGCGAGGGCGTGTTCGCGGCGGGCGCCAGTTACTACGGTGTCGCCGACCTGGTCGCGTTGCTCACCGACGACCACAAGTTCGAGTCGCAGTACTCGGTGTCGCTGGTGGGACCTTGGCCGGAGGCCGCCGACGAGTACAGCACGTCGGTCACCGATCAACCATGTCGACGAGATCTCGTCGCCGCTGATCGTGATGCAGGGGTTGGACGACACGGTGGTGCCACCGGCCCACTCCGAGAAGATCATCGAGGCGATGCGGACGAAAGGGCTGCCGGTCGCGTCGCTGATGTTCGAAGGTGAGGGCCATGGGTTCCGACGGGCCGACAACATCATCAGAGCGACCGAGGCCGAACTGTGGTTCTACGGCCAGGTGCTCGGCTTCGAGCCTGCCGACCAGATCGAGCCGGTGCCGATCGACAACGCACCGGGCTGAACGTCACCGGTGCTCCCACGGGTCACCGAACCCTCGGCTCTGATACTTCCGACTCTCACCGCGGCCCGGGGACCGGCTCCCGGTCACTGGATCGGGGATCGTGGCGCCCGGCGACGGCCGGATCGTCAACACACCGAGTAGAGGCGAAACTTCCCGGGGACGCCTTTGAGTTCGTGCTCCCCTTCGTCGGCGAACGCGATCTCGGCGCCGACCACGAGGTCGGTCACCGTCCGCGACACGAGCACCTGTCGACCTCGGGCCAAACCTGCGATGCGGGCGGCAATGTGCACGGCGATCCCACCGACATCGTCTCCGCGCACTTCGCACTCTCCGGTGTGGATCCCGGCACGCACTTCGAGGCCGAGCGCGGTGGTGCTCTCGTCGATCGTGCGGGCCGCAGCGATGGCACGCCCGGGGCTGCTGAACGTGGCGAGGGCTCCGTCTCCGGTGGTCTTGATGAGCCGCCCGTCGAAACGGGCAACCGCCGCGGCCACTGCATGATCATGGGCATCGAGGGTGTCGCGCCATCTTCGATCACCGATTCGAGCGGCTGTCCGCGTCGAGTCGACGATGTCGGTGAAGAGAATCGTCGCCAGGATGCGGTCGAGGATCGGTGCCGCTCTCACCCCGGTGAGAAACTCGCGGATCTCATCGAGAACTGCCTCGGAGTCACCCATGTACGGGAGGTGAGCCCGGCCCGGTAGCTCGACGTACTCCGCCCCGGCGATGCGTTCAGCGAGGAATCGACCGTTGCCCGCCGACACCATGACGTTGTCGGCGCGGTGCACGATCAGGGTCGGTGCCGAGATCAGCGCCAGCGCAGACCGAACGTCGGTCCGCCATTCGCGGTCGAGGTACCGAAGAGCGGCTCCCGGGCTCGCGACCTGCCGTTCGAAGCGTCCGAGTGCAGCGAGTTCAGCATCGTCGGCGTCGATGTCGCTCATCCGGGCGAAGACTCGCCCGGTTCCCCAATTCGCGCGCCAGTAGTCGAGGTACCGCTCCCATTGCTCCCGAGTCAGGCCGAGTGGGAAATCGTCGGCATGCTGCAAGCGCGCGAACGTATTGACGAGCACGAGGGACGAGACCCGGTCGGGGTACTGGGCAGCAAAGAGCATTGCCATCTCACCGGCCGAGTCGAAGCTGTGGATCGCAGCCCTCTCGATGCCCACGGCGTCCATGACGACCTTGACATCGTTCGCCCACGAGTCGAGGGAGTGAGCGAGTTCGGGAAGAGGGTCGGAAAGGCCCGTTCCGATCGCATCGAAGAGCACGAGACGGCCCATCTCCGACAATCGCCGCAGATAGTGCGCCATTGCGGGCTGCGCCCACACCACCTCGAGGTTGGTGTACAACGGGGCGACGAACACGATGTCGGGGGCGCCGGATCCCAGCGTCTGATACGCGAGGTGGAGATCGCCATGACGGGCGTACTGCGTAGTTGGCTGATCCATGTTCTGACGCGACCTTTCTGACCTTCCGAACCGCACCGTACTGCGCACGTGTGCACGCCGATCGAGCGCATCGAACGGTCGTCGCACCACGCTCGTGCCGGGGCGTCGCCTTCGCGGGGAAGCCACGCCTCGATCAACACGTCCTCGGCGTCTCCGGCGGCCCACGAAGACCGGACCGCCGAACTCGGCCCGGCACGTTGGCGCCGAAGAGAACCCTCGGCAGCGAGCAGGCGGAGTCGTCGTCGTGTTCGGCGAGCAGGCGGAGTCGTCGTCGTGTTCGGCGAGCAGGCGGAGTCGTCGTCGTGTTCGGCGAGCAGGCGGAGTCGTCGTCGTGTTCGGCGAGCAGGCGGAGTCGTTGTCGTGTTCGGCGACCCCGACGTCGAGGAGACCAGCGTCGTCCGGGGCGGGCATCGACGACGACTCGAACGGAATCATCACCCCTGGGCCCCGATCATGAACACAGAGGGATCATCTCTGTGACACCCATGTGTGCATGATGGTGGTGTTCCGGCTTCCCCAATCATGACTGCTACTGATTGGAGACAACTGATGAGTCCTCCCGACACCGATGCCGTGTTCGCGGCGTTGCGTGCGGCCGACCCGGACGTGATGGACCGTGACGAACTGGCCGAGATGACCGGCCAGCTCGCTGCCCATCAGGCCTGGTGTGATGCGCTCAAGGTGCGGATCACACGCCGTCAACGCCAACTCGCCGCCGAGGGTCGCGCCGAGCCCGCCCGGGATCTGCTGTCTCGTCACGGGCAACAGTCCTCTAAAGACGCCAAGACCGCCACTGAGCGTGAGCAGGTCTGCACGGCCCTGCCGTCGTTCGAAGATGCCCTCACCGCTGGGGCGGTGTCGGCTGGGCATGTCGACGCGATCGCACATGCCACCCGCAACCTCGACGACCAACTCCTCGCCGAGTTCCACGCCTGCCAAGCCGACCTGTTGACCGACGCCGGCAAGCAGAGCGTCGACGCCTTCGAACGCGGCTGCCGAGATCTCGCTCGGCATCTGATCGCACGATCGCAAGCCAGGTCGGATGCTGACGAACTCGACGAACAACGCCAACGTTCCAAGGTCAAGCGATGGGTCGACAAGACCACCGGCATGTGCCACACCCACCTCGAACTCGACCCCGTCCGCGACCGCGCCCTGTGGGCCGCCATCGACGCCTCGCGCGCCAAACTCCGCCAAGCCGACGGCAACCGACGCACACCCTGGGCCCAACTCGAAGTCGACGCCGTGATCGCCGCCATCGGCGGCACCGGCGACCGGATCCCCGAGATCACCGTGCTGATCGACCACGACACACTGATCGACGGGCTCCACCAACGATCGATCTGCGAAACCGACAACGGCACCCCACTGCCGATCTCCACGGTGCGACGACTGTGCTGCGACGCCGAGATCCTCCCCATCGTGCTGGGTGGCGACAGCGAAGCCCTCGACGTCGGACGCTCCGCCCGCACCGCCACCCGAGCCCAACGCCGAACACTACGCGCGATGCACCGCACCTGCGCACAGCCCGACTGCACCGTCACCTTCGACGCCTGCCGCATCCACCACGTCATTCCCTGGCTGCAACCAGCCGGCGACACCGACATCGACAACCTGCTCCCGTTGTGTGAAACCCATCACCACTCGGTCCACGAAGGCGGCTGGGGCTTGACGATGACCCCCGAACGCGTCGCCACCTGGACCCGACCCGACGGCACCCACCACCACACCGGCCCCACCGGCACCCGGACGGCCAGCGGCATGACACCTCTCAGCGAGAAGCGGGAGTTGCAGACGACCTGAACCGATCGCCATGTCGGGTGGGAACGACCATCTGATCAACCGTGGCCGCGGGCCCGACCCGGCGATCGGTCCGCCAAGCGGTTCGTCGCACATCGCTCCGTCGCCCGGCCACGAACCGCACCGCCAGCCAACGCAGCACCACTCCGCTCTTGCATCTCGACACGTCTGCAACCAGCGGTCGGCACGCTGGGACTCGCCGCGTGCCCGGTGTCGGATCTTCGAGGCGAACCCCGGATCGTGCGGGCTCGCCCCGACGACGATCCCCGCCGCAGAGGTCGGCTGATCCCCGGATCAGGACGGCAGCGGGCCCCACCCACAGCAGTCGACGCGTGGGACGCAACCCGGGATGAACCGGCAAGACGAACCGGCAAGATGAACCGGCCGATCGACCGTCGACGTCGACCGACTGTCAAACTCTCCCGATGATCGAACGCTTCGTCGATATCCACACCGGCGACGGTGACATGAACACGTTCATCGTCCATCCCGAGGAACACGGTCCACACCCGCTGGTGCTGTTCCTGATGGACGCCCCCGGCATGCGCGAGGAAATCCGCGACATGGCACGGAGGCTGGCCACGGCCGGCTACTTCGTGATGGCGCCGCATCTGTACTACCGGGACACCGATCAGTACAACCTGTACGAGACGGGTGATCGCGACCGGATGACCGAGCTGATGAGCAACCTCTCGAACGAGAAGATCGTCGGCGATGCCCAATCCCTGATCGCCCACGCCGACGAGGACGCCGCCGCCGATGCCACGCGAGTCGGGGTCGTCGGGTACTGCATGAGTGGTCCGTTCGCGATCTATCTCGCCGGTCGCATCCCCGACCGGGTCAGAGCCGCCGCGTCGTTGCACGGGGTGAGGCTGGTCGCCGACACCGATGACTCACCTCACCTCCAACTCGTCAACGCCCGAGCAGAGATCTATGTCGGGGCTGCCGAGACCGACAGCCACGTCCCGCCGGAGATGATCGACGCGTTCGAGGCGGCGATGAACGAGAGCGGCTGCCCTGGCCGGGTCGAGTGGTATCCGGGCACCCAACACGGCTTCACCTTCCGCGAACGCGGCCCGCTGTACGACAAGCAGGCATCGGAACGCCACTGGGAACGCCTGCACGACTTGTTCACCCGAAACCTGACCGGCTGAGATCCCGACGGCGCTCCGCCGGGGCACGGGATCCTCTACCCGACAGCAGGTGCCTCGACCCGTCACGATCGAGGCCTGAACGGGTCGGCGTGTGCGGAGTGCGTGGGGCTGTTCGTACGAGCCCGGCAGCAGCACGATCGGGCGTACCGCCTCGCTGCCTCGTGGATCCGCCACCGCTCCCGATGCGCGACTGCGGGAAATCGCAGTCACGGCTGCTACAAACCAGGGCTATGCCGATGAGCTTCCATGACGCCTGCGACGCCGTGTGTGCGCCGGGCACCATGTTCGAGATCCAGCAGGCCGAGGTGTTGGGCGTGCCGACGAAGGTGTTCGCCGGCACCCCACCGAACATCCGCAGCCTGTTCGCACTCGCCGCGGCCCGCACCGACGACTTCATCGTGTACGAGGACGAGCGCTGGCCGATGCCGCGGGTGCTCGGCCTGGCCGACCAGATCGGCCATGCGTTGGTGCACGAGCTCGACGTGACGAAGGGTGACCGGGTGGCGATCGCGATGCGCAACTACCCCGAGTGGATCGCGGCGTTCGTGGCGATCACGTCCGTCGGGGCCGTGGCAGTGCCGCTGAACGCCTGGTGGGTGACCGACGAGATCGTGTACGCCCTCGACGACTGTGGCGCCGAGGTGGTGCTCGCCGACGAGGAACGGCTGCTTCGGATCCAGCAGGCTGCGCCCGGCGCGATCGCCGCGAAGGTCGTGGTGGTGCGGACACCCCCGGCGGCCGCCGCCGGAGTCACGATACTCGAGGACCTGCTCGTCGACGGGGCCGAGATGCCCGACGTCGAGATCGCACCCGACGACGACATCACGATCCTCTACACGTCTGGCACGACCGGCCATCCCAAAGGGGCCGTGTCGACCCATCGCGCGTTGCTGAGCGCATTGATGAGTTTCGCCGCTCGCGCCGCGGTCGGGTCGCTGCGCGAAGCTCCCAGCGACGACGACGAGCGACCCCAGACGGTGTTCATGCTGTGCGTGCCCCTGTTCCACGTGACCGGCCTGGTACCGGTGATGCTGGGTTCGTTCCTCAGCGGGGCCAAGCTCGTCATGACCCATCGGTGGGACCCCGACCGCGCGCTCGAGCTGATCGAACGGGAGCGGGTCACCAACTTCGTCGCCGTGCCCACCATGAGCTGGGACCTGCTGGAGGCGCCCACGTTCTCGCAGCGCGACACGTCGAGCCTGCGCTCGGTGGGTGGCGGCGGAGCGCCGATGCCGCCCGAGCTGGTGAAGCGCATCGATGACAACTTCTCGAACGGACGGCCCGGTCTCGGCTACGGCATGACCGAGACCAACGCGTATGGCCCTCAGAACGCGGGCGACGACTTCATCGCTCACCCCACCTCGACGGGCCGGCCGGTGCCGATCATGGACCTGCGCGTCACCGATCCGGACGGCAACGAGTTACCGATCGGCGAGACCGGTGAGATCTGGTTCCGTGGCCCGATGCTGATCCGCGGTTACTGGAACCGGCCCGAGGCCACCGCCGACACGATCGTCGACGGCTGGCTGCGCTCGGGCGACATCGGCCGCATCGACGAAGCGGGTTTCGTCTACGTCAGCGACCGCGCCAAGGACATGGTGCTGCGCGGCGGCGAGAACATCTATTGCGCCCAGGTCGAGGCCGCGATCTACGAACACCCTGCGGTCTACGAGGCAGCGGTGTACGGCATCCCCGACGAGCGGCTCGGGGAAGAACTGGCCTGCCACGTGATGGTGAAGCCGGGCGCTCAGCTCGACGTCGGCGGGCTCCAGCGGTTCCTCGGCGAACGGCTGGCCAAGTTCGAGGTACCCACCGTCGTCACGCTCGTGACCGAACAGTTGCCCCGGAACGCATCCGGCAAGATCCTCAAGCGCGACCTGCGCGACGCCTATCTCGCCGGTCGCTGACCACCCGATCCGACCGGATCAGCTCCGACGCGCGGCCTCCCGCCGTTGTCGCATCTCCTGATGGGCTACCGGCGTACCGTCGTGGAACGTGCCCATCCACTTGTCGATCGGGATCAGCAACATGCCGTAGTTGCACTCGAAGTACCGATGATGGAGGTTGTGGAAGAAGTCACCGCCGTGCATCGTGCGCCCGCCGGGCAGCACGAACCGGTCGAAGCCCGAGTGCGACGGGGACGGCGACAGCATCAGGTAGATCCCGCAGAATGCGATCACGAACGGACTGGCCGGGATCACCACGAACACGAGCGGGAGCGAGAAGTACAGGACGTGCTCGAGTGGATGCATCGCGATCCCCGACCACGGTCCGGTGTTGACGTTCTTGTGGTGCAGCGAGTGTGCGACCTGGTACAGCGGGTCCCAGTGCAGCAGCCGATGGTTGCCGTAGAAGTGGAACCCCTCGATCACGAACACCAGCAACGTGATGGCGATGACGTAGACGGGGCTCGCCGAGAAGCTGGTGTGCGGGACCCGGTCGGTGGCGTAGAGCCAGAGTGCGAATGCCTCGTAGAGCGTTGCGACCAGGCCACCGCTCACCAGCGTCCAGAACATGTTGTCGCGGGTCTGATTGCCGAACAGGAACGATTTGCGATTCGTGGCCAACCACCGGCTGTCGTACTTGTACTCGATGCCCTGCGAGCGGCGAACGTGAAGGCGCAAGTGCAAGCCACCGATCACCACCAGCATCAGCGTCACGTTGCGTGCATAGATCAGCGCGATCCAGCCCACTTCCAAACGGTCCATTCGTTCGAAATCGGGCGTCAGGATGTTCCAGGCGACGACCGCGATCGCGATCCACATCAGTGTCTGCGGCCAGAGGTATTTCGTCACGAGCCACCGAAGCATCGAGACTGGCCGTGGTGGTGATGCGAACAGCGGTGGCACCGAGATCGGCGGCGGCTCGTAACCCTCCCGATGTCGTGGGACCCCTGCCACCGTCACGAGCACGAATCATACGATGTCCACGAACACTGGTCGACGACGACCGGACGCCGAGCGGTCGGCGACGGACAACCGGACGCCGCACGCCGCTCGTTCGTCCGCCACCGGTCGGGATCGTCGTCCCGTCCGGTCGCCACGTACGGTTCCGGGAATGGAGCTCGACAACAGGGTGGTCGTGGTCACCGGTGGCGGATCCGGCATCGGCGAGGCGATCGCCCGCGCCGCGCACGAGGCCGGGGCGCGCCATGTGATCGTCGCCGATCTGAACGGCGCCGACGCCCGGCGAGTGGCCGACCAGATCGGTGGCACCGGAGTTCCGATCGACGTTCGCGACGAGGCAGCGATCCAACGCATGGTCGCCGACACCGAGGACACCCACGGCCCGATCGGGCTGTTCGTATCGAACGCCGGCTACGTCACCAGCGCTGGACTCGAAGATCCGAACGCATCGATCCAGCAGATGTGGGAAGTGCACTGCATGGCCCACATCTATGCCGCCAGGGCGGTGTTGCCGTCGATGATCGCCCAGGGTGAGGGGTACCTGTTGAACACGGCGTCGGCGGCCGGTCTGCTGACCCAGATCGGCTCGATGTCGTACTCGATCACCAAGGCCGCAGCGGTCTCGCTGGCCGAATGGCTGGCGGTCACCCACTACCACCAGGGCATCCGCGTGTCGGTACTGTGCCCTCAGGCGGTCCGTACCAACATCGTCAAGAACAGCCCGACCAACCTCGAGGGCACCGACCGCGACCTCGAGGGCGGTGTCGCCAGCGGCGACGGCGTGCTGGAACCGGCCGAGGTGGCCACACTGTGTCTCGAGGCGATCCGCAACGAACGATTCCTCGTGCTGCCGCATCCCGAGGTGGCCACCTACGTCGAGCGCAAGGCCGCCGACCGCGACCGCTGGTTGGCCGGAATGCGCCGCTTCCAGGCCGCCCTCTACCCCGACGGTCCGTTGCCGGGCGACACGATCGCACCCGAGCTCTGACCGGAGCGGCGTCGACGGGTTACCCAGCCGAGTCGCCGAACCGATCCTCGAGGGCCTCGCGGTCCGACGGCCCGCCACCCGGCGACGGCACGCGCACCTTCGCCGGCACGCTGCACGAGCGGGCTACCCGGCCACGGCCACCTGATCAGGAGTCCTCCACGGCGCGAACTCGACCCTGCGGCGTCTCGCGCCGGCCGGTCAACGGCGCGGTCCCGCTCACTGCGATCCGCCACGCTGCGTCAGTGAGATGATCGCAGCGTCCACACGATGGCGGCCGCCGCGAAACCGCCCACGATCGTGCCCGCGATCGCGTCCGACGGCCAGTGCACCCCTTGGACGCCACTCGCCAGACCGGTCATCACGATCGGCACCGTCAGACCGTACGCGACGGCGCGATGTCCGCGTCGCCATACGAGCACGGCGGCAGCACCCCAGACCGTGGTGGTGGCGAGCGAATGCCCCGACGGGAAACTCTTGCTGGTGTGCACCGCCCGCACCTCGACCTGTGTGGAGTCCGGCCGCGGCCGATCGACCAGTTCCTTGAACACCGGCTGTACCACCAGAACGGCGAGCAGCGCGATCGCCACGGCGCGAACGCCAGAACGACGAGAGCGCAGGATCAGCCACACCCCGACCGGCGCCGCGACCATGATCGATCCTTCGGTGCCCGTCGTGGCGCGAACGAACTCGGCGAGCCACGGAACCGGTTGGCCGAAGCCCTGGAGCCATCGCAGGCAGGACACCTCCCCCGGTAGCGGGCCCGGGTGCACGACCACGGCGATCGTCAACGCTGCCAGCACCGCCAACCCAACGGTAGCGACGACCAACCACCCGGCTTCGAGGTGATCACGCTCCGGATCGCCACCCGTGGCAGATCTCGATCCAGACCTCGACCCAGACCTCGACCCAGCCGTTGCACCGGGGTTCGGATTCGACGCCGAATCGGTGCGGTCGGTCGGCTCCACCACCACGACGGTATCCCTCCGTCCGCCGCGACCAGGACGGCTCACCCGGACCGAGCGACGCCGATCACCACGGGACCGCTCGACCGAACGCATCCCGACGCGCAGGCCGCGTTCGCCGATCACCACGCCACTCACCCGGGACCGCTCCGACTCGAACAGCACCCCGACGCGCAGGCCGCGTTCGCCGATCACCACGCCACTCACCCGGGACCGCTCCGACTCGAACAGCACCCCGACGACGCAGGCCGCGTTCGGGGGACGCCCTATCCTCAGTGCTGCCATGAACGACTCGACCGTGCCACCGATCGCACCACAGCTCATCACCTATGCCGATCGGCTGGCCCACGACATCGCAGGGGTCCATGCGTTGCTCGACGGCGAGTTCGCCGGGGCGTTCGGCGGGGTGCACCTGCTGCCGTTCTTCGTGCCGATCGACGGGGCCGATGCCGGGTTCGACCCGATCGACCACACCAAGGTCGATCCTCGGATCGGATCGTGGGACGACATCCGCCGGCTCGCCGAGCACTACGTCGTGATGGCCGACGTGATCGTCAACCACGTCTCGGCCACCTCGCCACAGTTCCTCGACTGGCTCCACCGCGGTGACGAATCACCATGGGCGCCCATGTTCATCACGCCCGAACGAGTCTTCGGCGGGGTGCCATCAGCCGACGAGGTGGCGCAGATCTACCGTCCACGTCCCACGTCGGCGTTCAGCACCGTGCGCCTCGCCGACGACAGCCGACGAACGGTGTGGACCACGTTCACCGATCAACAGATCGACATCGATGTCGAGCACCCGGTCGGGTGGGCGTACCTGACCGGCATCCTCGACCGGTTGTGCGACGCCGGCGTCACGATGATCCGCCTCGACGCGGTCGGCTATGCGATCAAGCGTGCCGGTACGTCGTGCTTCATGCTGCCCGAGACGTTCGAGTTCATCGACCGCCTCGCGATCGGCCTGCCGCGACCGCGGCATGATGGTGTTGGTCGAGGTGCACGGCCACCACCTCGACCAACTCGGTATCGCCGAGCGCGTCGACCTCGTCTACGACTTCGCGCTGCCGCCGCTGACGCTCGACGCCATGTTCACCGGTGACGCCGGACCGCTGAAGCGATGGATCGGGATGCGGCCGAACAACTCGATCAACGTGCTCGACACCCATGACGGCATCGGCGTGATCGATGTCGGCCTCGACCCGCGGCGCCCCGAGCGCTCGGGCCTGCTGGCGCCCGAACGGATCCACGAGTTGGTCGAAGGTATCCACGAACGGGCGGGCGGGGCCAGCCGAGCGGCCACCGGTGAGTCCGCCTCGAACCTCGACTTGTACCAGGTGAACTGCACGTTCTACGACGCACTCGGCCGAGACGACGATCGCTACCTGGCCGCCCGCATGCTGCAGCTGTTGCTGCCCGGAACGCCGCAGATCTATTACGTCGGGCTGCTGGCCGGCGAGAACGACATCGAGCTGCTCGCCGCCACCGGCGTCGGCCGCGACGTCAACCGTCACCGCTACACGCCCGCCGAGATCGCTGAGGCGGTCGAGCGACCGGTGGTGCGCCGGTTGCTCGACATGCTGCGGTGGCGGGTGACCGAGCCGGGCTTCCACGGCACGTTCGAACTGCTCGATACGCCCGATCACCTGGTGTCGGTGCGCTGGTCGGCACCCGCGTCGACCTTCACGGTGACCGTCGACCTACGTACCGGAGCGGTTCACGCCGACCCGGCACTGCCGTTCCTGGCCTGACCTCCACCCGCCCTACTGCTGCGACTGCTGCGGTGAACCGAAGATCGTCGGTGGCGCCTGCTTGCACCAGTCGAGGACCGCCGAACCCGGCGCGGTCGTGGCCGTCAACGAACGGTAGGCCACTCACGCGCCCCGCCGCCACCAGGATCGGCCGCTGCGCGACCTACCAGCCGAGCGTGCCCGGCCCACCCTTGAACGGACCGGCCAGATCCTTGGTGACCCAACCGCCGTAGAATCCGCCCGGCTGTGGTTCGACCAATTCGTCGTCGAGGTGGCACGTGAACCGAGCGGGATAGAACGCGACGTGGTCGGTGAGCTCGACGAAGCCGGCGGTGGGGTCGGCGTACGACCAGGCGCCGGCTTCGACCACGGCGCGATCGGCCTCGACGGTCCAGTACGACGCCTGTCCCTTCCATTCGCAGAACGATCCTCCCGGCGCAGCCCGCACGTGCTCCCACACCACGTCATCGGGATGCACGTAGTACGTGGGTGGGTGAGACGTCTCGAGCACCCGCAAGGCCCGATCGCTGTCGGCGATCACCGTCCCGGCCAGCTCGACCCGCACGTGCCGGCTCGACCGCTCGAGCCGCGGCGGGCGGGGGTAGGCCCACACGGATTCCTGTCCCGGCCCCACTGGATCCGGCTCGGGATGTTTCCGGAAGCTCATCGCAACCCACCTCTCCCGCCGGGCACCTCACCCGGCAGCACTCGTTCGTCACCAAACACTACGAACCGGGACACGGATCCGGATGCGGCAGTCACAGCCGGCCGGCATCCAGCGCGGCCAACACCTCGCCGGCCCGGCGCCGCACCGAGTCGAGATCGCGCAGCCGGCGCATCCCCGCCAGTTGCTGACCCATCCGTGGGTTGCGGGCGAACGCGGCCTCGTTGCGGGCGAGGAAGTCCCAGTACAGCGCGGTGAACGGGCAGGCGTCGGGGCCGGTGCGTTGCTTGGGATCGAATCGGCAGTCGCGGCAGTGATCGCTCATGCGGCTGATGTAGGCGCCGCCGGATGCGTACGGCTTCGTCGCCATCCGGCCGCCGTCGGCGTGCAGCGCCATGCCGATCACGTTGGGCAACATCACCCACTCGGCACCGTCGACGAACGCCGACCACATCCACTCGGTCATCGCCTGCGGGTCGACGCCCGCAGTGAGGGCTCAGATTGCCCAGCACCATCAATCGTTCGATGTGGTGGGCATAGCCATGGTCGTATACGTGCGACACCACCGACGCGACGCACGCCATGTCGGTGGCAGCCTCTCCCGTGAATGCCGGTGGAACGGGACGCGTGGCACCCAGCTGATTCGTGTCGCGATAACCCGGCATCCACTGCCAATAGACGCCCCAGACGTACTCGCGCCATCCGGCCACCTGGCGAACGAACCCCTCGACGCTGTTGATCGGCGCGCTCCCCCGCCGGTACGCCTGCTCGGCGGCGTCGATCACCTCGGCCGGGTGCAGCAACCCGAGGTTCAACGACGAACTGAGTGTCGAGTGGGCGAGCTTCCACTCCGCAGCCAGCATCGCGTCCTCGTGAGCACCGAACGGCGTCAATGCGCTCGTGACGAACTCGTCGAGTCGAACCAGTGCCTGGCGGCGCGTGATCGGCCAGATGCCGGAGGGCTCGGCGCCCCAACCAGCCGGCAACCGCTGTAACACGGCACGGTCGATCTCGTCGAGCTCGAACCGGTGGATCTCGGGCCAGCGGCGCCCGTCCCGCGGCGGCGGCTCACGGTTGTCGCGATCGAAGTTCCAGCGGCCACCGACCGGCTCGTCGCCGTTCATCAGGACGTCCAGCCGGCGCCGTTGCCACCGGTAGAAGTCCTCCATCCGCAGGCTCGCCCGTGAGTCGGCCCACTCGGCGAAGTCGTCGTAGTGACACAGGAACTGGTCGTTGCGAATCGTGTCCACACCGAGCTCGCGCAGCATCGCGCGACCGTCCCAGCTCATCGGTTCCATCGCGATCACACGCTCGACCCCGAACTCGGCGCAATGGGCGCGGAGACCCTCGCGCAGCGACGGGGCAAGGCGGTGGTCGACGTCGAAACCCTCGTTCATCAACTCCGCCGCGAAGTGTGCCATCGCCGACACGACGAGATGCATGCGCTGCACGTGCCAGCGCTTCGACGTGAGCTTGGCCGTGCTCTCGACGAACAGCACACGGCAGTCACCCGGCCGCCGGTCGCGCAGCGAGGCGATGTCGCGGTTCAGCTGATCGCCGAGCACCCAGACGGTCGGTACCGATGGTGGACGACGGCTCGACGGACAACCACTCGACGGGCACCGGTCAGCTCAGCCGGTTTCGATGCGCTGCTTGAGCCGGGCGAGGTTGCGCTTCCAGACGAACCGCAGCACTGGCCGAGCGAAGAACGCGCCGATCGGGCCACCGAGGAACCACGGGAAGACGAGGTCCTCCTCCCAGCGGAACTCGGTCCCGCCGCCCGGACGATCGGACAGCGTGAACTCGCCGGTGCCCTCGACCAGACCGACGTGACGCACGCCCATTCGTCGCTCGTCCTCCCACGACGTGATCTCCATCACGTCGGTCAGTTTGAACGGGCCGATCTTGGTGTCACACTCGAACTTCGTGCCGACGCCCTCGTGGACACCGTCACGAGCCTCGGTGACGAACCGGATCTCGGCGGCATCCTGCATCCACGTGACGTGGGAGCTGATGTCGCGGACGTCGGCCCACACCTCGGCCGGGGTGCGGTCGATCGTGGTACTCACCACCACGGCACGGTCGGAGCCGGTCACGATGACCGCTCCGGCCGGACGCAACGGTGCAGGGCGGGCTGTCGCTCGGATCGACGCCTGCGGCGTCGACCACCCACGCCCACAGCCGCTCGCGGCGGGCCGGCGTGTCGGTGCGCTTGGTGGTGGGCAGCTTGTGGATCGAGCGGGGCCGCCGGTCGAGCCAGAACTCGCCGTTCGACTGCAGCCGGCTCGTCGTCGGCCGCGAGCCACACCAGCGTGTCGGCGCCCTGTTCGGGTGTCCGCAGCAGCGGGCCCATCACCTTCGCGAACGTGGGCAGCGATGCGTCGACGCCGGGCGTGTCGGCCCAGCCGGGATGCATCGAGTGGAACCGCACCCCGAGTTGGCCGAACCGCTCGGCCCACATCTCGTTGAGCGTGACCTGGGCCCGCTTGGCCGCGGGCGTACTGCTCGGTGCCGTTGTAGGTGCCAGCGGCCATCTGCAGCTGCGACACGGTGAGCCCGGCGGCGTACATGCCGCCCGACGACATCGTGAGCACCCGGCCAGAGGTCGATGCGGCCAGGCGGTCGAGCAGCAACGTGGTGAGCAGGAACGGTCCGACGACCTGGCTGGCGACCGTGGCCTCGGTACCGTCGGGGGCCTCGTGGCGCTCGGCCGTGAGGGCACCCGCGTTGTGGATCAGTACGTCGAGCCGGTCGTGGTCGGCGAGCACCCGCTCGGCGAGCTGCCTGACCTGCTCGAGGTCGCCCATGTCGGCGGCGAACTGTGTGATCTCGGGATTTCCGGTGGCGTCGATCATTGCGTCGACGATCGTCTGGTTCCGCTCCGCATTGCGGCCCACCAGCACCAGCGTGGCGTTGCAGCCGGCCAACTGGGTGGCTGCCGACTTACCGAGGCCGGATGTGGCGCCGGTGAGCACGATCACCTTGCCGGTGAGGTCGTAAGCGTCGAGCGAGGTCCATCCGGCGAGGCGGCGGCGCGACTCATAGCCCAGTTTCGTGAAGCTGGTGATGATCGGGACCTCGATCAGCGAGTCGACGATGGTGCGCGGGTTCATGACACGGGCTCCGCAACACGCTCGCCGGCCAGTGCCGAGACGAGGCCGACCGCGGCCCGATCACCGATCCGCTGAAAGCTCAGCCCGAGCAGCGGGTCGGCCAGACGCAGCACGCCGTTGAGCGTGAGCACGGCGTCGTAGGTCACGATCGAGCCGCCGGCGTCGTCGGGTTGCACGGTGACGGTGTCGCGCGAGGTGAGCAAGGCGTTCTTCGCGACGGCGAGCACCGTGGTCGACGGTTCGTAGGTGATGGTGTCGTAGCGCAAGGTGATCGTGCGCGCCGGCGTCTTCACGTCGACGTCGAACGATGCCCCTGGGCCCGCTCCGTCGCCGCTCGCCTGCTCGACGCGGGCGACGCCTGGATCCCACTCGACGAAGTGACGAAGATCGGCCATGTAGGCGAAGGCGTCGTCGGGCGACATGGGGGTTCGGACACTCACGATGTAACGGGCCATGTTTGTTGTATCCCTGATCGGGCTCGGTGTATTCCGAGCCGCTTCGGCTGTTCGGTCACACAGCCCACGCTGGTCGGACCGTTCACGGTTGTCACACAGCTCGCACCGGTCGGACCGTTCACGGTTGTCACACAGCTCGCACCGGTCGGACCGTTCACGGTTGTCACACAGCTCGCACCGGTCGGACCGTTCACGGTTGTCACACCGACGAACGGGTCGGTCGATCGACAACGCGGGGCGTCGGGCAGCTCGATCATGGTCATCAGTTGGTGATCAGCACGGCAGCGAGCAGCATGCCCCGGGCGGTCCAGGCCGCGGTGCGCACCCAGTTCGTCGTGATCAGACGCCGGGCGACCGCGTCATCGTGCGCCGTCGCCAACCGGGCGTGCAGTGGAACCTGCACCAGCACCGTCGACAGCAACGCGACACCCAACAGCACGGCCGCGGTCCATGCGCTGACAGCACCCATGGTCGACGGCCGATCGACCAGCAATACCAGCGCCGTCACGCCTTCGGCTGCCATCAGCGGGCCGACGACCCAGGAGATCCGCCGCTGGTGATCGACGGCGGCGGTGATCGGCGAGAGCGCTGACATCTGCGCCAGCATCGGATAGTGCACCACCTGCACGATCCAGATCAGGCCCACCATGGCCCACGTCGCCGCGGCGCCGACCACCAGAACGGCCGTCACGGCCCGAACGCCGTGGATGGAAGATCGGTCGCATCGCCGGCGATCGCACGGCCGATCGTGGCTGCCACGGTCTTCGGGTCGAGCCCGGCGGGCATCTTCGGCGCACGGCCGGCGATCGCCCTGGCGGCCAGACCGGTCTCGGTGTGGGGCGGGCGGGCGTCGATCACCCGGATCTTGCGCCGGCGGGCCTCGCGCGCGAGTGCTTCGTCGAACGACCGCACGGCCGCCTTCGATGCGGCGTATCCGGCCATGCCCGGCAGCGCCTGCTCGGCGATCACCCCGGAGATGTTGACGATCACGCCGCCGTCGGACATCGAGGTCAGGGCCGCCTTGGCGAGCATGATCGGCACGAACGTGTTCGCCATGAACAGCTCTTCCATCACGTCGACCGACAACTCCTCGAGCGGTCCGAACGCCACGACTCCGACCGCGTTCACGACCACGTCGAGGCGACCCGCATGAGCGACCGCCGCTGCGACCGCAGCCTCGCAGTTGGGCGGATCACGCAGGTCGAGTGCAACACGGTGCCCCGGCACCGCGAGCGCCGACAATGGTGCTTCACGCCGGGCGACCAGCGTCAGCGTGGCGCCACGATCGGCGAGATCGGCGGCGATCGCCGATCCGAGCCCGCCGGTGGCACCAGCGACCAGCACCGATCGACCGATCAGCACGCCCGAGACGTCGGTGCGCACACCGTTCGGGGCGGGACTGACGTCGTTGCTCATCGGTTCTCCTGGAGGTCCAGGGCGACGGACGCACCGCCGGGGATCGGTTCGAACCATGCAACGCTCACGTCGACGCCCGGCGAGTACATGGCGTGAGGCGTGCCGCTCGGCGCGGGGAGGCCGGCCTCCTGCAGCACGTTCTGGTCGATCTCGACCCGGTCGACATGGTGCAGCGGCCACCGCGGATGCTCGACGCGGCCGTACAGCAACGGCCGCGCCGCTCGGTCACCAGCGCCCAGCGTGCGCTGAGGAAGTGCTCGAGGTCGCCGACCGCGTGCTCGGGCAGCGCATCGCCGACCCGGAAGCTCATGTCGGCGTGTGGCGCGGCGCCACGCGGCCACCGTCGTGTCATTCGGTACCGGTGGTGCTCGCCGTGGTCGTCATGACGCTCGACCACGTGCTCCGCTCGCGCCCAGCAGTACGGCAACGAGAAGACGGTGCGGGCCACCCCGACGATCGCCGTGCGGGGCACGTCGAGCGAGAAGAACCACACAGAGCGCCGACCCAGCGTGTCGATCACGTAGGTGCGCACATTGATCTCGATGAAGTCGCCCAGCCACGGCACGGGCGGCGTCGGCCCGAGCCGCACGTTGCGCATCTCGAACGGGATCAGCCCCACCCACGCCGATCCGTCGAACGTGTCGACCCGCACGCCCTCGGGCAACAGTCGCTGCACGACCTGAGGCTCGTACCGCCAGTGGAAGTAGGCGAGCTCCGACCACCGCTGACGCAGGACGGCCTGCCGCAGAAGCGGAATCGGCTCCGCGGTGACGGGCTCGATCGCGGGAAACCCGTCGGACGGGTCGCCGGTACCGGGCATGGGAAGGGGGTGAGTCGGAGATGGCATGGGCCGGATTCGGTGAGCGAGGCTTTCGGTGGGCGAGCGTTTCGGACTTCAGACGAGGGAGGCGGCAACGGCCTCGCCGCAGCGACGGCCGGAGTAGAGGGCACCCTGGATCGACGCGGTGTCGCGATGGTCGCCGCACACGAACAGGCCGTCACCGAGATCGATGCGACGCTTCGGGGAGAAGGGCGGGTGCTGACGGGGCTGACCGTGGGCGATCGCATCGGTGCGCAGGTGACGCCACGAATCGACGACCGGCCCCCACATGGCGCGCAGCTGGGCTCGCACGGCGGGCTCGATGTGCGGATCGTTCACACCGGGGCACGCGGCAGCGATGAGAGCCTTTCCGTCGGGCGCGTACTCAGGCGCGACGTTGCTCATCACCGAGGTGTTGAGCGCCGGCCCCGACCCGATGCCGTCGAGCACGATGTACCGGTCCGTGATCGGTGGGCGGTCGGCGGCGAACCACACACACGACGCCGGGTTCGACTCGACCTGCGGCAGCCCCAGCAGCGTCGCGGCGTGAGGGCCCTCCGCCGCCACGATGACGCGAGACGCCGTGATGCGCTCACCGGAACGGGTCGACACCTCGCCGGGCGCAACCGCGATCACCTCGGTGCCGAGACGGACCGCGCCCGGCGGCAGGTGGCCGGCCAACTGAGCCGGGATCGCGCCCATGCCGCCCGCCGGCACCGCGGTGTCACCTTCGATCAGGCTGCGCAAGATCACGTCGAACATCCGCCGGCTGGTCTGCAGCGTCGGGTCGAGCTGGATGCCGCCCACCAACGGCCGGAAGAAACGCTCGATCATGCGATCGCTGAAGCCCTGGTCGTGCAGGGCTTCGAGGGTGCTGATGTCGCGCTGGCGCAGCAGGTCGGGGGCGGTGGTGCGCTGCAGGCGGATGCGCTGGCGCAGGATGCGCAGCTTGTCGGCCACCGAGCCGATCGGCGCACAGGCCGGTCTTCACCAGCGTGAGCGGGCGCCGGATCGGGTCGCCGACGACGTGCATCGAACTGCCGTTCCACACCAGCGCACCGGGTTCGAAGCGCCGCAGATCGAGCGCGCCGAGATCGAACTGCGTGTGCATCTCGGGATACGCGGTGAGCAGCACCTGGAAGCCGCGGTCGAGGCGGTAGCCGTCGACCACGTCGGTGCGAACCCGGCCGCCGACCCCGTCCGAGGCCTCGAGCACGACGACGTCGCGCCCGGCTTCGTGCAGCACGCGCGCCGCTGCCAATCCGGCCAGCCCGGCGCCGACGATCACCGCGTCGGCATGCGCCGGCAGGGTCGATCGGCCGGTCGGTGGAGTGGTGGTCACATCGTCTCCGTTCCTGCTCGCTCGTCGAACATCGTCTCGACCAGACGGACCGGTTCGAGGGCGGGGGCCGCGTGACGTCGAAGCGACACCGACGCCACGTCGAAGGTGAGCGCCAGGTCTGCGGCGGTCATGTCGTTGGGCGACAGCACACAGGCCGCTCCGGTGCGTTCGAGGTCGGCCGCATTGGAGAACTGGTCGGTCGAGAACGGTAGCACCACCTGCGGGACGCCCGCGGCGAGGGCTTCCTGGACGCTGTTGTTGCCACCGTGGTGGACAGCGACATCGGCATGATCGAGCATCGCCACCTGTGGCAGCTGCGGTGCGACGATCCAGTCATCGGGCAGGCAGCCGAGTGACTCGGGCGGTGTGGGGCCGGTTGCGATCGCGGCCCGTACGCCCGCGTGTCCGAGAGCGTCGGCGACACGCGACAACACGTCGCTGCGATACGACAAGAAGGTACCGAGCGCCACGTACACCTGGGGTCGGTCCTCGGAACGGCGGGCCCACGAGTCGAAACGACCCGGGAGTGTCTCGCTGCGGACCAGTGGCCCGACGAATCGGTGATCGTCGGGCAGCATGCCCTGCCGCGACTCGATCTGGAGTTCTGCGACACTGTTGTACAGCACACGATCGCCGTGCACCCTGAACGCATCGGCCACGGGAGGGCGTTCGGGAGCGACGGCTGCGAGTGCCGAATTCCAACGGTCGGTGAACGCCCCCGTCACCCGATCGACGAGCCGATCCAGTTCGCTCAGCTCGTGGGGGTCGGGACGGAACCGCAGCGGCCAGATCGCGGGGATGCCATACCGTTCGACGTCGACGGGGAGTTGGCTGGGGTGACCTGGCACCAAGGTGATGAACGGACGCCCGGTGGCGTACATGCCGAGCGTCGAACCGAACGACACGTGATCGACGAGCACACGATCGGGATCGAGCTCGTCGCACAGCCGTGCGATCTGGAGCGCCACGCGCTCGGGCTGCCAGAGCAGATCGTGTTCACGCTCGAGCGCCTGGTGGCGGATCGTCGCGATCGCTCCATCGCGTGTCGCATCGATGAAGCGCCGGATCGAGGGGTCGCACGAGGCGATCCCGCCGTTCGAACCGGCGCCGAGGGCCAGCTCGCGCCATTCCAGACCATCGGCCTCGACGTGGCGACGCATGTGCGGCCCGGTCGCCACCACCACCCGATGGCCGGCGCCCCGTGCGGCCCGCGCCATCACGGCGAGCGGCGCATAGTGCGACGCGAAGTCGGGGCTGATGACGAGCAGGCTCATTGCAGGGCCATCGCCGGTTGATAGAGCTCGACGAGCTGGGTCGCCATCGTGTCGATCGAGTAACGCTCCTCGACCATCGTGCGGGCACGAGCGATCCGACCGCTGCGGCCCACCAGTCCGAACGCGGCGAGCATCGCGGTGGCCAGATCACCGTCGGGATCGGCGAGCACACCGGTGACACCGTGCTCGACGTAGGTGGGAGGTCCGCCGGTGCTGGGCGCCACCACCACCAGGCCAGCCGCCATCGCCTCGAGCACGGCCAATCCGAACTCCTCCTTGAGGGCGCCATCGACGTATATGCCACCACCCGAGCAGACGCCGGCACGGCCTCGTGCGACGGCGACTTGGAGACGAGCCACGTCTGCCCGCGGGCGGCCGCCGAGCAGCACCAGGCCGGCGCGACGCGGGTCGCCGACCGGAACCAGCCGCTCGATGTCGTCGAGCACCGAGCGCTCGATCGACGACGGATCATCGAGGTCCCCACCGACGACGACCAGGTTGCACGTCTCGTGCAGACGCGGATCGGAGGCCCATGCAGCGACGACCCGGCCCATCCCCTTGATCGGGTTGAGTCGACCGATGGTGAGCATGACGGGGAGACCACGGCGGGAGGGCGGAATGCGCTCGGCGAGGTCGACGAGCACGTCGTCGTGGCGGTGGGCGAGGTCACTGCGGCCGAGCTCATCGGCAGCACCGTCGATCGCCCGGAGATCGATGCCTTCGGCGACCACCGCTGTGCAGCGACCGTCGAGGTCGACGGCTTCGAGGAACTCGATCGGCCGTGACCGGGGGAAGAACGCCAGTTGGTCGGCCTCGCGTGTGAGCCGTTCGACCAGCCGGGCACGGAACCACACGTGTGACTCGGTCGCGAGCCGAACGAACGCGGCGTCGTCGAGTTCGCCGCGCGACTGCAGCGACTCGATCACGTTGTGCGGATCCGGCGCCACGCTGAAGCACACCGGGATACCCGCGGCAGCGGCAACGGAGGCTCCGGCGAGCGTGCCGGCGTCGGCCATGCGCAGGTGCAGCACGTCCACCGGGCCTGCAACGACGGAGCACTCGTCGGATGCCGCGCTCGATCGCCGGCAGGTGTTCCCACGCCGCGTCCGGTGCCGAATTCGGGCGGGCATCGTCACCGAACGCCACCGTTCCGAACGACAACGGGATGCGGCTCGACGACAGCGGTCCGGTCAGCGCGTCCGGGACGCTGCCGCGACCGATCGTGAGCACGTGCTCGACGTCGTCGCGACGCGCGAGCGACTCACCCAGCGATACGAGCAGACTCGCGACGCCTCCGGTGTCGCCGCGGCCGCCCGAGCTCAGCTGCCCGTCGAGACCCTCCGCGAGCACCAGTTGGGCGACCCGAACACCGTGCGGACCCGTTGCGGTCCCTGCCGCGGCACCTTCGAAGATCCTCGACGTCATCGCCAACGCGGCGTGTGGACCCACCACGTCGTCGGCGCGGGCCAGCCGCTGCAGCATAGCGTCGACACGCGGATCGCTGCGTTCGCCGAGGGCGCCGATGGCGGCGGCCCGGACACCGGCGTGTTCTTCGTTCTCCCCGGCGAGCCACATGAGCACGTCGTCGGCATCGCCACCGATCGCACCGAGCAGGTCGACCAACCGAGCGCGTGCTGCGGGCTGAGCCTCGATCGTCAGACGCTCGAGCAGGGCCCTCACGATCACGAGACCGTCCGACCGCGACCAGCTGCGCAGGGTTCGATGGGCGTGCAGAGTGTCGATGCCACCCAGCACGAGCTGACCGATCAGTGGCCCGTACGCCCGGCGCGTCGGCAGCCGCTCGCCGAGGCGCCAGCTGGCGTGGCGCCGAACGAGGGCAACGGGATGCGATAGCAGGTCGACCAGCGCTTCGTCCGCGACACCGTGTCGCACCACGGCGAGCGCCTCGATCGCCACGAGGGCGGCGATCGGGGTGCGATCGGCCGCCAGCGCCAACGCGTCGGCAACCGATTCGGGGTCGCCCGCTACCACGGCACGTTCGGCGAGCAGCGCCGACTGCGGCAGCAGCGCCGCGTAGTCGCCGGATTCAGCGAGTTGGAGCAGGTCGTGCACCAGCCCTGCTGCATCCGATCCGCTGGAGCGAACAGCAGGGCGATCCCCAGCGACCGACGGAGCGGTGATGATCTTCATCCGGTCGATATTAGTCATGTTTAGTTTGATTTAGTTCAGATTAGTGCAGAAACTTGGTCGGGGATCTACAGTGCTGCCGTGGAATCCGTTCCTGACGAACGCATCGAGCTGCAAGCGGCCGCAGACGTGCTCGGTGTGCACTACCAAACCGCGTATCGGTGGGTGCGCAGCGGACGCTTGGGTGCCGAGATGGTGGCCGGTCGCTACCTCGTGCCGAGGTCGGCGATCGCCGAGCTCGACCGCACCCGTCGTACACCTCAGAGCCCGCCCCCGCCCAAGTTGTCCCGCCTCGACCACGCCGCCGGGCAGATGTACGAGGCGCTGGTGGCGGGCGACGAACCGAAGGCCTCCAAGATCGCCACTCGGCTCGCCGAGGAGGGCGCACCGATCATCGACCTCGTGCAGCAGGTCATCGTGCCGCCACTGCGTCAGATCGGGCAGCAGTGGCATACCGGAGAGCTCACCATCTGGGTCGAGCATCGAGCGTCGGCGATCGTCGAGCGCATGCTGGGTGAACTCGCCCCCAACCCACGAGGGCGCCGGCGCGGCACGGCGGTCGTCGCAGCAGTGTCCGGCGACCATCACTCCCTGCCCACGACGATGGCCGCGGTTGCGTTGCGGGGCGACAATTGGCACGTACATCATCTGGGCGCCGACCTGCCGGCGAGCGAACTCGAGCGATACTGCCATGAGCACCCTGTCGACATCGTCGTCATCACGGTCACGAACCCGCCGTCACGTCCGCTCGCCGAAGCGACCGCCGCCGACCTGCGCGCATCGGGCATCGCCACGGTCGTCGGAGGCGCCGGCCAGACGCTCGACGAGCTAATCGGGCTGGCCCGCGACTCGGCGCGCTGAATCCCGACACACCGCGCTCCAGGGTCGCCGACCGCTGGTGAACGGGATCCGGAATAATTCATACTTAATTATGTTGAAATGACGGTCACGGTCAGAAAGGTCAGCACGAAATCATGAACTCCACAGCTGTCAGCACCCCCATCGACATCGGAATCGCCCAGGCCGACCGTCTCGCGATCGCCGATGGCATCAGCCGTGTCCTCGCCGACACCTACACGCTGTACCTGAAGACCCACAACTATCACTGGAACGTCACCGGCCCGATGTTCAACACGCTGCATCTCATGTTCGAGGTGCAGTACAACGAGATGTGGGTCGCGGCCGATCTGCTGGCCGAGCGGATCCGCTCGCTCGGCGTCTTCGCTCCGGGCAGCTACGCCCAGTTCGCCGGCCTCACCGCGATCGCGGAAGCCGACGGCACCCCCACCGCCGAGGCGATGATCAGCGATCTCGTACACGGTCATGAGGCGGTCACCCGCACGATCCGGTCGATCTATCCCACGGTCCAGGCTGCCAACGACGAATCGTCGGCCGATCTGTTGACCCAGCGGCTGCAGGTGCACGAGAAGACCGCCTGGATGCTGCGCTCGATGCTGACCGACGCCTCGGCGACGAGCGGACGATAGGTACCCGCCGTGCGGCACGTCTGGGTCCACCGTGACATCGCTGCGCCGGCTCACGTCGTGTGGCAGCTGCTGATCGACCCGGCGCAGTGGCCGGGCTGGGGTCCCAGCGTGCGCGGCGCTCGTCTGCACGACGGCGTCATGCAGCTCGGCAGCACCGGTGTCGTGTCGACCGTGTCTGGGCGTCGACCTGCCCTTCGAGGTCACCACGTTCGAACCGGGCGCCCGTTGGGCCTGGAAGGTCGGCGGCATCCCGGCGACCGATCACACGGTGACATCGATCGACCCCGACCACTGTCGCGTGGGTTTCGGCGTTCCGCTACCGGCCGCTCCCTACATCGCCGTGTGTCGGAGCGCGCTCGAGCGACTCGAGCCGACCGCCACCACAGCTGCACCCGCCCAGCGGACCCATGTCGGCTCCGAGCGGTGCGCCGCATGAGGGTCGCCGTGATCGGGGCCACCGGCTACGTCGGTGGCCGCCTCGTGCCCGAACTGCTGGCCGCCGGACACGAGGTCCGGTGCCTCGCCCGCAACCCCGAGCGACTCGACCGGGTCGACTGGCGGGAACGGGTGGAGGTCGTACAGGCCGATGTACTCGACGGCGACTCACTCGAAGCCGGGTTGCAGGGCACGGATGCTCTCTATTACCTCGTCCACGCCATGGGGCACTCCGGCGACTTCGAGCAGACCGATCGCATCGGGGCCGAGAACACCCGCGTGGCCGCCGAGCGGGCCGGCGTCTCACGCATCGTGTACCTGGGCGGGTTGGGGGAGGACGACGCGTCGCAACTCTCCAGCCACCTCGCCAGTCGTCATGAGGTCGGTGAGATCCTGGCCTCCGGAATCGTGCCCGTCACCGAACTGCGGGCGGCGGTGATCATCGGCTCGGGGAGTGTCTCGTTCGAGATGCTGCGGCATCTCGCCGACGTGTTGCCGGCGATGATCTGCCCGCGCTGGGTCACCAGGACGCAGATGCCAGCCGATCGCGATCGCCGATGTCCTCCACTATCTCGTCGCCGTCATCGAGCGGCCCGAGGCCGCGAACCGGGTGCTCGAGATCGGCGGACCCGATGTACTGACCTACCGCGACATGATGGACCGGTACGCCGCGCTGGCCGGACTGCGGCGACGCCTGATCGTGCCCGTTCCGTTGCTGACCCCGCGCCTCTCGTCGCACTGGATCAACCTGGTCACGCCCCTGCCCTACGGGCTCGCGCGGCCGCTGGTCGACAGTCTGATCAACGACGTCGTCGTCAGCCCCGAACGGGACATCCGGCGGCTGATCGACCACCAGCCGTACACCCTCGACGAGGCGATCGGCCGGGCGCTGAACGTCGCAGACGATCGCCTGATGCGAACGAGCTGGATGGACAGCGCTCCCGGCTCGGCGCCCGCCGCCCCGATGCCCCAGGATCCGCACTGGGCCGGCGGCACCGTCTACGAGAACCTCCAGCACGTCCAGACCAACGCACCGGCCGACCGGCTGTTCGCCGCCGTGTCGGGCATCGGCGGAGAGCGGGGCTGGTACGTCGCGAACTCGCTGTGGGCGCTCCGTGGGCTGCTCGACAAGTTGCTCGGAGGGGTGGGGATGCGACGTGGACGTCGCCACCCGGACGATCTACGGGTGGGCGATGCGCTCGACTTCTTCCGCGTCGAGGCGATCGACCCACCCCGTCTGCTCCGGCTGCGGGCCGAGATGAAGGTGCCGGGCGATGCCTGGCTCGAATGGGTGGTCGAGACCGGCGACGATGGCACCACCACCCTTCGCCAGCTGGCGAAGTTCCATCCCCGGGGCGTCGCCGGTCGGCTCTACTGGTGGGTGCTCCTACCCATCCACAAGATCATCTGGAAGCGGCTGGCCGAACGGCTGGTCGAACTCACCGAAAGTGAGCAACACCCATGAACACCACGACCACTTCGATCGAGCAACGGGCGAGTTCCGACGAAGTTCGACTGAGATCGCTCCGGCGTTGGAACATCGGCGTCGGCCTCGCACACCTGATCCAGGGCGTCGTCGTCCTGCTGTTGAGCAACGGCTTCTCGATCCCCGTTCAGGCAACTGTGCAGGACGGCCCCCCAGGGACCCCACTCACGATCGACAAGGTGTTCTTCGATCTCCGCTTCTCGGTCGCGATCGCCCTGTTCCTGTTCCTGGCGGCCGCCGATCACCTGTTGATGGCGACCCCGCGTGTCGTCGACTGGTACGAGGCGAACCTCCGTCGGGGTGTCAACTACGCCCGCTGGATCGAGTACTCGGTGAGCGCATCATTGATGGTCGTACTGATCGGCATGCTGCCGGGCATCACCAACCTGTACGCGATCATCGGCCTGTTCACGGTCAACGCGATGATGATCCTGTTCGGTCTCCTGATGGAGCAGATCAACCGGCCCGGCGAGCCCGTCAACTGGTTGCCGTTCATCTTCGGCTGCCTCGCGGGCATCGTGCCGTGGATCGCGATCACGATCGCATTGATCACCTCACAGACCGAGGGCGACGGCGTACCCGGCTTCGTCTACGGCATCTTCGTGTCGCTGTTCGTCCTGTTCAACTGCTTCGGCCTCAACCAGTGGCTGCAGTACCGGGGCCGCGGCAAGTTCGCGAGCTATCTCTACGGTGAGAAGGTGTACATCGTGCTCAGCCTGGTGGCCAAGAGCGCCCTCGCCTGGCAGGTCTACGCCGGCACCCTCGCCGACTGATCCCCGGGACTGCCCGGTGGTTCGGCCGCACCGGCGGGTCTCATGACGTCTCGCGGGGCGACGAGGCAAGAGCTCACCGATGGTCCGGGGGTGTCGCCGTCGGGGCGACACCCACCTCGATCAGCTCGACGACGGACGCTCGTTCGACGCGGCGATGCGGTTGATCGTGGGGCGCAGGATCAACGTGTAGGTATCGGCGATGGCGACCTCGCGATGACCCTGCTGCGCCTCGACGCGAGGCGGGTCGAACACCACCGCCATGAACGCGGCCTTGGTGGGGAACTCGTCGAATCGGATCTGGTCCCACGACCGGCCGTCGCCCAGTATCGTGCCCTCGACCTCGAACCAGCCGTTCAGTCGTACGCCGTGTGGTACCGCGACCGGTGCAGCAGCATCCTGATAGGCGACCGTCTTCGTCGGGCCGCGTGGCGGCCGGCTTCAGGTCGTGGTCGCGGTCTGCCCGTGGCGAGAGGCGTCAGCCATCGTCGGTCTTCCCGCGTGGTGAGGTGCTCGCCTCGATCCGGCCGACCACCAGCTTCAGCATCTCGCGGGCGACCATCGGGCCGGCGTTCTGGTTCTGTCCGGTGACCAGGTTGCCGTCGACCACCCAGTGGTTGGCGAGCGGGTCGCGGAACCTGGTGACCGACTCGTACTCGGCACCCATGCGGCGCAGCTCGGTCTCCGGGTGATGAGGGGTCGACCCGATACCGAGTTCGCGCACCTGCTTGTCGGACACACCGGTGACGCGGCGCCCTTCCACGAGCGGCCGACCGTCCGCACCCGTCGCATTACGCAGACCGAGCGGCCCGTGACACACCCCGCCGATCACCTTGTCGGCGGTGTTGGCCTCGGTGACCTTCGCCGCCAGGGGTTCGCTGAACCCGAAGTCGAAGGCGGCACCCCAGCCGCCGGCCAGGAACACGAGGTCGTAGTCGTTCATGTCGAGGTCGCCGATCGCGGACGAGTCGGTCACCTTGGTCCGGAAATCGTCGTCGGCGAGGAACCGATCGTCTTGCTTGGTGCGGATCATCGGCTTCAGCGACATCGGGTCGACCGGGATCACGCCACCCTTCGGGCTGGCGACGTCGACCGTCATGCCGACGTCGTGGAAGGCGTAGTACGGCACGGTCATCTCACTGGCGAACACGCCGGTCGGCTTGCCGATGTCGAGCACGCCGTGGTTGGTGGCCACCACCAGTGCCGCGGTGCCCGCTGAGATCGACGTCGACGTCGAACGTCTCGGGATCGTCGGGATGCATGCCGATCTTCTGCAGCAGCTTGCGGGCGAGGCGGGCCGGCGGAGCCGGTCGCCTGGTGGCCGGGCCGGCCGGCGAACGGCGCGACACGTACGGCCACGGAGTATTGCGCTCGGGTACGGCGCGGGAGCGCTCGGCCTTCAACAGGTCGTGCAGGTGTTCGAACACCGCCGATGCCGCCGGGTCGTGCCAGCGATTGGTCGCTTCCGTCGGATCGGCATCGAGGTCGTACAGTTCCCACTGATCGGGTACCGCCTGTGTTCGGTACTCCATGCCACCTGGCCCACTGGCCGCCAGGTGGCGGACCCCCGGCTCGGTCCAGGTGGCCGGGTCGTCGAACGTACGCACCAGCTTCCAGAGGTGCCCGCCCCCGCCGGGCGCAGCGCCGTCGACGACACGGGCCACGAGACCCTCGAAGTTCGACCCCACGTGAGCGGGGACCTGGATTCGCAGCGGCGCCGGCGGCTTGGCGATGCGGCCCAGCCGGCGTGCCACTCCGGACGCCAGGGTGTCGCCCTCCAGCATGTTGTCGCGGGTCATCAGGTACACCGGTCGGTCGGCATCGGGCGAGACGGCGCCGTCGACGACCGGCATCAGGTTGCGACCGGGCAGTGGGTGCACTTCGGTGAACGACTCGCCCAGCACCTCTGCGACCGCCCGCTCGTCGATGCCGGCCGCGGCGAGCAGCGTGGGGACGAGGTCGACGTGCGACGTCGGGGCGTCGGCGACGACCGTGCCCGACGTGGCGGCCGCGCCGGCATCGACCCTGGCGATCGAGAACGGCACCCGAGTCGCCTCGTCGTACAGCGTGAACCACTTCTGGTGCAGCCCGCCATGGGCGCCGAGCAGGTCGCCGTGGTCGCTCGTGCGCACGATCACGGCGTGCTCCGACCCGCCGTCGGTGACAGCGCGGCGCACCTGGTCGAGCGGACCGTCGACCTCGGCGTGCAATCGGTAGTAGAGATCGCGGTACTGCTGGGCGTTCTTCTCGTAGAGTCGAGCGACCGCCGCAGCCGGCCCGTATCCCGACGGGTAGGCAGCGCGGTAGGCGATCTGGGCTGCGGGCTTCGAGGAGAGGTCCTCGTCGGCGGTCGGCGCCGCAGCGATCGGCGGTGGATCGATCGGTGAGGGCGAATCGAACGGCATGCCGCGCCGGGCCCACAACGGGAACAGCACGATGTCGTGGGGGTTGACGAAGCTGGCGACCAACAGGAACGGTCGCGACGCGTCGGGGTCGCCGGCGCGGCGCCGCTCGTACCGATCGCGCAACCAGGCCACGACGCGGGCAGCTATCAGCGGGTCGCGTCGAACACCCGAGTCGCCGAGCGCTCCGCCGTGCGGCTCGGGGCCGACCCAACCCGAGAACCCGTACGGATCGAGCGGATCGGCGGCGAGGTAGCACTCGACGGCTGCGGGATCGATCACCCCGGCGCTGTCGTTGGTCGACAGCCGCTGACCGGCATCGTCGTGCAGGTCGGCATGGGAGATGTGCCACTTGCCGTCGTAGTGCGTGTCATACCCACCGGCGCGGAACCAGTTGCCCAGCGTCGGCACCTCGCCCTGGCGCAGCCACCGCATGCGTGAGTCGTCATACATCTTGCCGAGCCCGTCGGTCTGGGTCACGCCGTGCAGATCGGGATACTGGCCGGTGAACAGCGTGGGGCGGCTGGGCACGCACGCCAGCGAACCGGTGTAGTGGCGGCGGAAGCTGACGGCGTGATCGTCGAACCAGGCGGCGCCCGAGAGGGTCTCGCGCCGCCAACGCGCGACGTCGTCGGTTTCGTACGGTGGGACAGCACGTTCCTGGTCGGTCATGATGACGATCACATCGGGTCGAATGGCGTGGCTGGTCATGGGTGGGGTCTCTCGGTACGACGTGTGTGACGTGGGCGACGAGGCCATCGAGCATCTCGGTGGCTGGTCATGGGTGGGGTCTCTCGGTACGACGTGTGTGACGTGGGCGACGAGGCCATCGAGCATCTCGGTGGCTGGTCATGGGTGGGGTCTCTCGGTACGACGTGTGTGACGTGGGCGACGAGGCCATCGAGCATCTCGTCGGACGCCTCGGCCAGCTTGCGACCGATGAACCTCGCAATCAGCTGCTGGGGCGGGCGTGGGCCGGTGTCGATGTCGGTGATCAACGTGACGCGAGTCCCGGAACCGAACGGATCGAGCTGCCAAGTGTTCACGACCGAGCGGACCACCTTGGGCAGACCGGTGATCGCGTACGACAACGACGATCCGGGCTCCCACGACCGCACCGTCTCGATCAGCACCGCTCGCCCGACCTGCACCCGCCGGACCGCACCGACGCCCCACTCCTGATCGGTGAGCAGGCACGAGTGATCGACGTTGGGCGCCCACTCCGCGATGCGGTCGAACGCGGCGAGTACGCGCCACACGGCCTCTGACCCGGTGCTGACGTCGCGCCGGCGGCTGACCGGGCTCATTCCGACGCGACCGATCGTCGTCGTCCGGCAGGCATCCAGTTCGGCCCCGCGGTGGCGTCGACGCGGGCCAGCAGCACGTCGCCGACCGGCTCGAGCAATCCGATGAGTTGGCGGGTGCGCTCGACGCCGAGCAGGCGCCACGGCTCGACCGCGAGATGGTCGAGCCGATCTTCCAGCTCCTGCCGGTAGGCGACGCCGGCCGCGTTCACCTCACCGTCGGTGGCCAGGCCGCGCTCGGCCAGCTCGTCGATAGCGGCGTCGATCGCGGCGTCGTCGGCGCCTCGACTGCGCGGCAACCATCCGGGCTCGTAGCTGCGCCAGGCATTGTCGAGCACGCCTGCCGCGGTCATCGACAGACCCTCGGCGATCTGGATCGCCCAGTGCGTGTCACCCCGCCACTCGCGGATGCAGTTGACGGCCAGCCAGGCCGACAGCAACGGATCGTCGGGACGCGGCCAGTCGCGATGGGCCGCGAACAACGCCCGCCCCGCCGGAGACAGCGCGTCGGCAGCCACCCAGAGGGGTTCGGCGAGCTCGGCCAGGCCGCCGACGATGCCCGGTACCGCCGAACGCAGGCCGGCCACGACCGCCGCGTCACGGGCGGCGGCAGCGGCCTCCCACGTGGTGTGCCGGCGACACAGGTCGAGCGAGACGTGGATGAAGTCGGGGTGGATCGAGCCGAACGCCGCGATCACGGCACCGTCGCCGGCCGCCGCCAGCGGGGCCGCCCTGGTGGCGATGTAGTACCCGACACCGTTCGGCACGCCGAGCGCGGCGTAGTTGGCGATGCCGGCCGGGTCCCAGAAGATCCAACCGACCAGACGGTGCGACTCGAACGCGCACCGTCGTGAGAGATCGAGCCAGTCGGTCTCGTCGGCGCCGAGTTCGGTACTCATCGCCCGACCCCGGCGATCGCGTCGATGATGATCCGGGCGAGCTGCGGCGCGGCATCCTCCTGGAGGAAGTGGTGGGCGTTCGCGACCGTCACGTGCGGTTGGCCGTGGGCGCCCGGCACGAGCTTCAGGAACGGGGCATCCATACCCGCCGTCACCGGGTCGCTGTCACTGAAGCACGTGATGAGCGGCTTCTCCCAACGCCGAAAGACCTCCCACGCCACCTTGTTCGCTTTCGCGGCCGGATCGTCGGGCCGGGTGGGCACGAGCAACGGAAAGATCCGGGCACCCTCCTGGTAGCTGTCGTCGGGGAAGGGGGCGTCGTACGCCGCGATCTCCCCGGGCGACAAATCGGTGATCGTGGCCATGTCGATCAGCGCGCCGGTGTCGAACACCGGGGTCGTCTGGCTGAACTTCTGCCACGCCATGAAGGCGTCGCTCATCCGCCCTTCGCCGGTGGGCAGGCCGGTGTTGCCGATGATCACCCGATCGAAGCGGTCGGGGTGCTCGGCCACCAGCCGCAGGCCGATCAGACCACCCCAGTCCTGGCCGAACAACGTGGCATCGCGCAGGTCGAGGTGATCGACGATCACCTCCCGCATCCAGGCGACGTGGCGGGCGTAGGTGTAGTCGCTCTTCCTGGTCGGCTTGTCGCTCTTGCCGAATCCGACGAGGTCCGGAGCGATCACACGATGGCCGGCGGCGACGAGCGGGGGGATCATCTTGCGGTACAGGTAGCTCCAAGACGGCTCGCCGTGCAGGCACAGGACGACGGCTCCGTCGGCGGGCCCTTCGTCGACGTAGTGCACGCGCAACGTGCCCCCGTCCTGGTCGGACACGTCGACGTGGTGCGGCGCGAACGGATAGCCGGGCAGGTCGGCAAAACGCTCGTCGGGGGTACGGAGGGTTTCCATGGTCATGTTCCTTTGCCGGCGATCTCGACGCGATGGAGGTCGTCGCCGATCTCGATCGCTCCGTCGAAGTGGGCAGCGGCGAGCGCCCGCCAGTCGGCGCCATCGCCGCCGGTGGGGATCGGCGGCACGTAGTGGGTGAGCACCAACGTGCCGACACCGGCCCGGGCAGCGGTCTGGGCGGCCTGCTCGGGCGACGAGTGGTAGTCGAGCGTGTCCTGCATGCGCTGCAACGGGATGCCGGCGATGATGTCCTTGCGGATCACGGTGTGCACCAGCGCGTCCGCACCACCGCACAGCGAGTCGAGGCCGTCACACGGAACCGTGTCGCCGGCGGCGACGACCGAGGCGCCCTGGAACTCGAAGCGGAAGCCGACGCTGGGTTCGACCGGCCGGTGGTCGGTGGGGGCGCACGTGATCGACACCCGCCCGGGCAGCTCGACAGCACCGTCGGTCACCTCGATCACGTCGACCAGCGGCGGCTGGTCGAGATCGTCGTGATGGGCGATGCGGTACGAGATGTCGGGCGCCAGCGACGCCAGGATGTGGTCGACCACGGCCTGCGTGCCGACGGGGCCGACGATCGTGAGCGGCGTCGGTCGGAACGTCATCACCCATCGAGTGGTGATCACGTCGTTGAGGTCGGTGATGTGGTCGCTGTGCAGGTGGGTGATCAGCACCGCCGCCAGGTTCGGCGCGCCGACGCCCACCGCCGCCGCCCGCATCAGTACCCCGCGACCGGCGTCGACCAGGTAGTGCTCGGCGTCCGGACCCGGGCCGGTGGAGATCAACGTGGCCGGCCCGGCGCGGTCGGGGCTGGGCATCGGGCTGCCGGTACCCAGCAGGGTGACGGCCAAGCTCACTGCCGGCTCATTTCTGCGACGGCCTCGACCGCGAGTGCGTCGAGCTCCCGCTTCGACAGCAGCTGGATCACGACGTCGTGCAGTGTGCCGGCGAACGGGAACGGTGCTTCGTACAGTTTCGACACCGGGGATCCGTGGTCGTACCCGATGCTGGGCCCCACCGACGACATCATCCGCATGAACAATGGCAGCTCGATCGATCCGGCCGGCCGGCCGTTCACCTCGAGCGACACGCTGCCCGAGCGCCCGTCGCCGCGCCGCACGCTGACGACCAGCGTCGACTCGCCGGGCGGCACCTCGACGGTGGACTCGAGCACGGTGTGCTCGTCGAACACGTTGTAGTCGACGACCAGCCGGTCGCCCTGCACGAACACCGAGACACCCGAGTTCTGGGTGCCGGTCGCGAACAGCACGCCGTCCTCGCCCACTCGCCGCGTGACCGTGGCGGTGAGGTCGAAACTACGGCCCCCGATCGCCGCCGACGCCTGCCCGGGCATCGGTGACATCGGCGGCCGGTACACGTAACGACGGCTCTCGGGATGCGGCGAGTTGGGCCGGAACCGGGCACCGAACAGCTCGAACATGCGATCGTCCAGCGGCAGCACGCCGTGGCGTTCGGCTTCCTGCCACCACAGGTCGACCAGCTCCGCCAGTTTGTCGGGCCGGGCCCGGGCGAGGTCGTCGCACTCGGACCAGTCGTCGGTGAGGTGATACAGCTCCCAGGTTTCGGTGTCGTAGTCCGCACCTTGGGCGTGCTTGCACACCGCCTTCCACAAGGACTCACGGTCGCCTGCGACGAGCGCCCGGCTACCACCCATCTCGAAATACTGCAACGTGTTGGTGGCGGGCGCCGACGGATCGGCGAGCACCGAGGCGAACGACTGCCCGGTGACCGGGAGCTGTTCGATCCCGCGATACGTGTCGGGCGCGGTGACGCCGACGATGTCGTAGATGGTCGGAACGATGTCGGCCACGTTGACGAACTGGTCGCACCTGGTGCCGGCCTGGTCGGCGGCGATCTGCCCGGGGGCGTGCACGATCATCGGTACGTGCACACCACCCTCGTGGGTGTTCTGCTTGTACCACTTGAACGGCGAGTTTCCGCACTGTGCCCACCCCCACGGGTAGTTGGTGTGGCTGTGCGGCCCACCGATCTGATCGATCTTGCCGATCGCCTCGTCGGGTGTCTCGAAGATGCCGTTGAAGAACTTCATCTCGTGCATCACCCCGAACGGTCCACCCTCTTGCGAGGCGCCATTGTCGGCGAGCACCACGAACACCGTGTTGTCGAACTGACCCATCCCGCGCAGCCCGTCGACCAACCGGCCGATCTGGTCGTCGGTGTGGTCGAGGAACGCCGCGAACGCCTCTTGCAGGCGACACGCCAGCCGCTTCTGGTTCTCGGGCAACGTGTCCCACGCGTCGACCCCGGGATTGGGCGGTGCGAGCTGCGTACCTTCGGGGATCACGCCCAACTCGAGCTGGCGCCGGTACCAGCGCTCGCGCACGACGTCCCAGCCCTCGTCGTACCTGCCGCGGTACTTCTCGAGGTAGCTGGCCGGCGCCTGATGAGGCGCATGCGTGGCGCCGAACGGCAGGTACGCGAAGAACGGACGATCGGGACGAACACCCTTCGAGTCCGACACCATCTTGAGCAGTTGGTCGACCAGGTCCTCCGACAGGTGGTAACCGTCGTCGGGCTTCGCCGGCGGGTCGATCGGATGGTTGTCGCAGGTGAGCTCGGGGTGGAATTGGTCGGTCTCGCCCTCGAGGAACCCGTAGAAGCGGTCGAAGCCGCGCGCCAGTGGCCACTGGTCGAACGGGCCGGCAGCCGAGCACTGCTCCATCGGGGCGAGATGCCACTTGCCCGCGCAGAAGGTGGCATAGCCGGCCTCGCCCAGCACCTCGGCCACTGTGGCGGCGTGGTTGCTGATGTGGCCGAGCTGGTTGGGGAAGCCAGTGCGGAAATTGGAGAGCGCGCGCATGCCGACCGCGTGCTGTGAACGGCCGGTCAGCAGCGAGGCGCGGGTGGGCGAGCACAGCGGTGTGACGTGGAAGTTGGTGAACTGCAGGCCGCCGGCGGCCAACGCGTCGACGTGGGCGGTGTCGATGTCGGAGCCATAGCAACCGAACTGGGCGAAGCCGGTGTCATCGAGCAGGACCAGCACCACGTTCGGCGCATCGGCACCCGGGTGGGGTGGCTCGTCGTACCACGCCTCCGAGTCGGCGACGGTGCGACCGATCGTTCCTTCGAATCGTGATGCTCGTGTCATGACGCCCCCGTGACGTACTGCCCCGCGGGCTCGCGACCCGGCGGACGGCGCGACACTAACTGATGCGAGTGCTACTATCAATAGTTGGAGTGCAACCACCGGAGCCGCCATGAACCTCTCGATCGAGACCGGCAACGAGACCACCACCAAGACCGGCACCGACGGCCGACGGGCCCGCCGCGAGCGCGGGCGGCTCGCCGTGTCGGAGGCCATGATCGACCTGGTGTTCGAGGGTCACCTCCCACCGACGACCGAGGAGATCGCGGAGCGGGCCGGCGTCTCGATCGCGTCACTGTTCCGGTACTTCGACACGCTCGACGACCTGCGCCGCGACACGACCGAGCTCTACTTCGACCGCTACGCCCACCTGTTCGAGATCACCGACATCGGCGAGGGCCCACTCGCGGCACGCATCGAGCGCTTCGTCGATGCCCGGGCGACGCTCTACGAGACGACCGAGCCGATGTGCCGCCTCGTGCGGGTCCGCGCTCACGAGGTCGAAGCGCTCAGCGACATGATGAGCCTCGTCATCACCTCCCGTGCCGATCAGATCCGTCATCACTTCGACGCCGAGCTGTCGGCGATGACGCTCGACGCCGCCGAGGATGCGACGGCCGTCATCAGCACGGTCACGTCATTCGAATCGTGGGACCAGATGTGCCGCATCCTCGATCGCAGCCAGGCCGAAATACGGCGCGCCTGGCTCGGCGTACTCGGCCAGATCCTCGAACCCACCCCGCGGCAACCGGCACACACCGCATGACCTCCGACGGAGTCGATCAGATCCCGGTCGCCCACACACCCCCTGGTGGCTACGGCGAGGCAGTTCCCGAGCCGGTCCTGGCGAGCTGCACCGACGCCCTGAGCGAGGGCGCACCCGATCTACGCGGCTGGTGGCGAACGGTCGAGGTATCGGTCGACGGGGAACAGCAGCCGACGCACCCCGCGCTCGGACACCGCCAACGGATCGAACAAGCGGGTGACCGCGTGGTCGTGACGGGCGGTGGTGTGGTGCACGACATGCGCTGTGACGGCACGGTCGAACGCGGCGTGCACGACGTCGCAGAGTTCGACAAACCGACCGAGATCACCGTGGTGGCGACCTACGAGGACGGGGTGCACGTACTTCGACCCGTCGGCATGCCGATCGAGGTGAAGCGGCGACGCGGGCCCATTCATGATGTGGTAGTACCTCGGCTTCACCGCTCGCCTCGAGCGCATCGACGCCTGACGGAATGTGCCTGACACCATTCCGACTTACGCGTCAGATGGGCCGGTCAGCGTCGAAGTCGGGGACTCGCGGGGTGTCGTGCAGTAGCCGCAGCGTGTAGTCCTGCTGCGGGTTCGACAGGGTGTCGGCGGCCGTGCCGAGCTCGACGATGACACCTTCGGACATCACCGCGACGCGCTGGGCGATCGACCGCACGAGCGGCAGGTTGTGGGTGACGAACAGCATCGCCAACCCGAGTTCGTTCTGGAGGTCGACGAGCAACTCGATCGTCGCCGCCTGCACCAGCACGTCGAGCGCCGAGGTGACCTCGTCACAGATCAGGACCTGCGGCTCGCTGACCAGTGCCCGTGCGATCGCCACCCGCTGGCGTTCGCCGCCCGAGAGCTGATCGGGGAACCGGTTGCCGTACATGGAGCTGAGCGACACGCGTTCGAGCATCCGGTCGACGTCCCGGCGGATTTGGCGTTTGTCGACGCCCGCGATCGCCAACGGCCGGGCGATCGAATCGGCAACCGACCGCCGCGGATGCAACGAGCTGTACGGGTTCTGGAAGACGTACTGGATCGAGAGGCGCTGTTGAATCGGCCGATCGCGCGACGAACGAGCGAGCGGCTGGCCCTCGAGCGCGATCTCGCCCTGCCATTCCCGATGCAGACCCCCGATCGACCGCGACAGCGTGCTCTTGCCCGAACCGGACTCTCCGACCAGCGCGACACACTCCCCACGAGCGATGTCGAACGACACGTCGTGCACCACGGCAAGGCCTGTGTATGAGGCCGTGACACCGCGCAAACTGAGCGCTGGCGCGCCATCGGAATCGGCGATACCGACGGCCGGGCGTGGCACCGTGCGCTCGGGTACCTCGAAGGCGTGGAAGCAGCGCACCTCGTGCGAGCCGCTGTCGCCAACCGTGGTGACGGCCGGGAACTCGATCGCGACACTGATCGGTCGCCAGCTCGCACCGGATCGCGAACGCACATCCGACCGGACGTTGTCCGGGAGACGGGGCACGACCGCCCAACCCGACGAGCTGTCGATCGCTGCCCATCTCGGGTGCCGCGGCGACGAGGTAGCGGGTGTACGGATGGGCGGGCTTCGCGAAGACTTCCGAGGTGGGCGCCAGCTCGACGACGCGGCCGGCGTACATCACCGCCACCTGATCCGCGAGCGTCGCCACGACGGCCAAGTCGTGGGTCACGTACAGGGCGGCGACACCGTGCTGGCGGGCCAGGTTGCGAATCGTCTCGAGCACGTAGGCCTGGGTGGTCACATCGAGACCGGTCGTCGGCTCGTCGAGCACGATCACCGCCGGCCGAGCCGCGAACGCCATCGCCAGCCCGACCCGCTGCTGTTGACCACCCGACAACTGGTGCGGGTAGCGACGCAGGAACGCGGCCGAGGAGGGCAGCTTCACCTCTTCGAACACCTCGGCCACCCGGGCTTGGCGCTCGGCATCGTCGGCGCCGAATCCGTGGGTCTCGAGCACCTCGAGCACCTGACCGCCGATCCGCAACGCGGGGTTCAACGCGGTTCCCGGATCCTGGGGTACGTAGCTGACCAGCCGTCCACGAGCGTCGCGCAACGCCTTGCCGTCGAGCTCGAGGATGTTGGCCCCCTCGATCGTGATCGAACCCGCCGACACCGCGACTCCTTTGCGGGCGTGCCCGAGCACGGCGAGGCCGACGGTGGTCTTGCCAGAGCCTGACTCGCCCACCAAGCCGAGCACTTGGCCGCGGGCGATCGACACGGTGATCTCGTCGACGATGTCGTGCCCGCTCTGAGCGACGTCGAGCCGCAGATCCTTGATGGTGATCGCCGCGTCCTGCTCGTTCACGAGTCGGGTCGTCCTCGGTCGATACCGGCCACCGTGCGTGACAACCCGTCGCTGATCAGACCCGTGCCGACGGTGAGCAAGGCGATCGCGATCGCCGGCAGCACGGTGCCCCAGGGCTGCACCGACAGAGCGACGCGATTCTCCTGCACCATGAGGCCCCAGTCGGCGGCGTTGCGCTCGGTCGCGAACCCCAAGAAGCCGAGACCGGCGATGATCCCGATCGAGTAGGTGAGACGCAGGTTCGCCTCGACCAGCAACGGACCGATCACGTTGGGCAGCAGTTCGCGGGTGATGATGCGGAACCGCGACTCCCCGAGCGCTTCGGCGGCAGCGACGAAGTCGCGTTCGACCACCGGCACCGCGGCCCCGCGGGTGATGCGAGCGATGCGCGGGATCGTGGTGACCCCGACGATCGTGATGATCAGCCATGGCTCGGGCCCGACGGTGGTGAGCGCAACCAGCGCGAGCAACAGCTGCGGGAACGCCAACACGACGTCCATCACCCGCATCAACACATCGTCGATGCGGCCTCGGTTGTAGGCGGCGACGAGACCGATCGCACTGCCGAACAGGAAGCCGATGAACGTCGACACCGACGCCAGGACGAGAATCGACCTGCCGCCGTAGAGGAATCGGGTCCAGACGTCCTGTCCGAAGTAGTCGGTGCCCAGCCAGGTACCGGGAACCTCTCGCAGGTTCGCCGTCCCGACGAACTCGGACGGGCCGTAGGGCGCGATCCAGGGCCCGACGATCGCGATCCCGACGAGCAGCAGTACCAGGGCGACACCGATGCGCGTACGCCACAGCCCCCACGCCGCCCTCATCAGTCCGGGCTGGGACGTCGCCACCGCACTGTCGAGCGTCTCGTCGATCGTGTCGTCGACCGGGACCGTCACGGGGTACGTCATTGCAGCCTCGTGCGCAGGCGCGGTGTGACGATGATGGTCACGAGGTCGGCGACCAGGTTGCTGATCACGTAGATCGTCGCGATGAACATTGCGATGAACTGCACGACCGGGGCGTTCGCCTCGGGGATCGCGTCGCGCAGGGCGATGCCCAGCCCGCGGTAGTTGAACAGCGACTCGACGATCACGACCCCACCCGCCAGATAGGCGATGTTGAGGGCGATGACCTGCAGCGTCGGACCGAGCGCGTTCGGAAAAGCGTGGCGCCACAGCACCGCACGTTCGGGCAGGCCTTTGAGCCGGGCCATCTCGACATAGTCACTCTCGAGCACCTCGATCATCGCCGCCCGCATCGTTCGCGCGACGTGCGGGGTGACCGCCAACACCAGCGTCAGCACCGGCAGCACCATGCCGTCCAGGTCCGACCAGGGTTGCTCACCCGGGCGGATGCGGCTCACGGCCGGCACGATGTTCCAGAAGTTGGTGGCGAACACGACCGTCAACAGGGCTCCGACGACGAACTCGGGCATCGCGGCGAGCACCAGCAACTGGTTCGACAGCGTCCGGTCGAACCATCCGTCACGTCGCAGCGCCGAATAGGCGCCGAGGAACAGCGAGAGCGGTATCGAGATCACCGACGAGACGGCCATCAGGAACAGCGAGTTCTTGACTCGGTCGCTGAGCAGCTCCCACACCGGCTGGCTGTTGGTGTACGAGACACCCGGATCGCCGGTGACCAATCCCGTCAACCAATCGAAATACCGGGTGACGATCGGACGATCGAGATCGAGCTCGGCCCGCCGGGCCGTGACCACGTCGGGGAGCGCCCCCCGACCCAACATCCGCCTGACGGGATCGCCGAGCACGTTGGTCAGCGCGAACACCGCGATCGACACGACGATCAGCGTGGCGACACCCCAGAGCAGACGCCGGATGATGAGTTTGAAGATGCCCATGGAACGCCGGGATGACGGGGCCAGGACGCAGCCAGTGATCCGCGCCCCGGCCCGTCAGGTCACAGGTCGAGCCAGATGTTCTTCCAGCCGCGGCCGAAGTGGTCGAAGTTGAGCAGGTTCGGTCGGGCGACGGCGCCCTTCACGTACGACGCGTGTCCGTCGATCAGGTTCTGGAAGTACGAGATGATGTTGCCACCCTCCTCGTACTCCTGGCGCTGCATCTCGCGGATGATCTCGTTGCGCTTCTCGGTGTCGACCTCGGCGATCGCCTGGTCGTACAGCTCGATGAAGTTCGAACCCTCCGGTGGCCACCGCGTCTCGGGATACGTCGCGGTGGGCAACGAACCGGCGCCCACCTGGTTGAGGTAGGGGCGGGTGCTCCAGTAGCTGGTGGCGAACGGCCGCTCGAGGTAGCCACCTTCGCCCCAGTAGGTGCCGCCGTCGAGCACGGTCGCCTTGACGTTGATGCCACCCGACTGGGCCTGCTCGGCGAACGCCGTGATGTATTCGGGGAGACCGGCGGTGTCGTCGGGAGCGAACACCTCGAACTCGGCATCGGCCAGACCGGCCTCCTGCGAGGAGTGCCCTGGCCTGCTCGAGGTCCTGCTCGCGCTGGGGGAAATCACTCGGATACGAGCTGTCGAGTACGCCGTACATGTCGTTGCCGACCCGGCCGTGCCCGGAGAGCACCCGCTGCACCATCTCTTCGCGGTTGACGATCAGGCGCATCGCCTGACGCACGCGCACGTCGTCGAACGGGTGCCACGTCGACGCGCATCGTGATCGTCTGCCAGTTGCCGTTCGTCGCCTCGAGCAACACGAGTTCGCTGTCGGACTCGACTGCTCCCGCCTGGGCGTAGGGGAGGTCGATCGCGACATCGATGTCACCCGACGAAGTGCGTTGACGAGCGCCGACTGGTCGGCGAAGTCGATGATCTGGACCTCGTCGAGGTACGAGTCGCCCCAGTAGTTCTCGAAGCGGACGTGCACGCTCTCGGAGCCCGGCGTGAAGCTCTGGAGCTTGAAGGCCCCGGTTCCGATCTGGGTGCTCGGATCGCCGTCGAAGCGCGCGTAGTCGACGGGCACGATGGTGGCGCCGTAGTCGGCCAGGCCGTACAAGAACGCGACACTCGGCTTGAGGAGGTTGATCTCGACGGTCCGTTCGTCGAGTTTGGTGAAGCTGTTGGTGTCGATGAACTGGGTGAGGTTGGGAGCGATTCCGAGCTCGGGGTCGATCAGCCGGTTGAACGAGTAGATCAGATCGTCCGCACCGACGGTCTTACCGTTGTGGAACTCGACGCCCTGCTTCAGGCGGATGACGTACTGATCGGGGGCGAGCGCCTCGATCTCTTCGGCAAGGCTGTTGTTGTACGCGATGTTGAAATTGTCGTCGTAGTTGGAGATCGGCTCCCAACCCGACACCAGCCGGGCCTGGTCGGCGCGCGGACACGATGTACTGAGCGTCCATCAGGTCGTTGGTGCTGCCGACGAGGCCGACGCGCAACGTGCCACCCGACTTGATACCGCCGGCCGGCACGGTCGTCTCCGTGACCGCAGGGGCCGTGGTCGCCGTGCTCCCCGGTGCCGTCGTGCCGGTGGCATCGGTTGCGCCGGTCGTTGCGGAAGGCGGCTGTCGTTCCGGAGGGAGCGGTGGTGTTGGCGGCCGTGTCGTCGTCGCCGCCGCAGGCGGCGAGCACTCCGGCGGCGCCTGCGCCGATGATGAACTGCCGTCGCCCGAGATTACTCGGCAACCACAACTTGCGATCCTCACTCATTCGAGCCCCCCTCAGTGGTGCGATGCGGCTCGACTGAGCCGATTCCGAACCATATCTCACGCCGCCTGTCCGCAAGGTCACGGGGCGCGCCGCCTCGCCGTTCGACACAGCTCGTCGCAGACGCTGATCCGGAGCGGTCCGACGACAACCGGTCGGACACAGCACGGCTCGACCAACCACAGCACAGCTCGGCCACAGACCAAGATCCGCGGGTTCCTGCTCGACATCACCGAGGGTGAACCGCGCCACTTCGCTGCTGATGGGAGGGCTCGGGATTCGGCAGACGGCTGCAACACACGGCACCGAGCATCGCCACTGTCGCCGACAACGCGAACACCCACGTGAACGAGCCCAGCGCGTCCGCGAGGCTGCCACCGATCTGGGGCGAGATCATCTGGGTCACCCCGAAGGCCAGAGTCGCCGCACTGAACGCCGGACCGTAGGTGGTGACGTCGGTGTGATCGACGATGTGGGCGGTGATCAACGTCGGGATGCCCGAGAACATCAGTCCGATCCCCACCGATGCGATCGCGACCCAGGGCTGGCGTCCGGTCAGCACCAGCAACCCGCACAGTCCGAACAGCGTGAACGCCATCGTGAGCGTGGTGCGCCTGCCGATCCGGTCGGACAGAAGTCCCACGGTCATGCCACCGAACGCCGCCGACACGCCGACCAGCGAGAACATCGCAGTGGCTCGAGCCGACGAGAAACCCGAATCGTCCTCGAGCCGGGCCACCAGGAACCCGAGCACGAGGATGTAGGCGAATCCGAAGGACGCGTACGCGGCCGTGGCCGGGATCCATCCTCGAACGGTTCGCAGTGCTCCGAAACCGCCGAACCCCCCGGCCAGCGACGGGCGATCGCCGCGCGAGCGCAACAGCAGGAACGCTCCCGCCAGCACCACGACCGCGATCGCGAACTCGATGCGGTAGAGCGTTTGCCATGCGTCCGCCGCGTCACTGCGACGATCGAGGAACGCAGCGACCTGACCGGCGAACACGATCCCGATCCCGATCCCCGACCCGACCATCCCGACCGCCGTACCAGCCCGATGCGGGGGAAGCGTCCTCGCCGCGATCGCGGGAGCAGGGATCCAGATCACTGCACCGCCGAGCCCCATCGGAACAGCGCGACACCGAGCACCGGAGCGTTGGGTGCGATCGACGCAAGCCCGAGCGACGCGGTCGAGATCGTGAGACCGAGCCGGACGAGGCCGATCAGCGTGACCTTCGATGCCGCCCACGAGACGGCGAGCGTGCCGAGCAGATACGCGGTGACATTGAGGGTGCCGAAGAATCCGGCGAGGGTGTTCGACCCGTCGAGCACGTCGTCTCGCGCTCCGGGCAACACCACTCCCCACGTGAACCGCCCGAACGCCTGCGCAACGGCCGCCGACGCCATCACGAGCACGATCACCAACCAGATCCGCTCGGAGGTGCCGGCCTCGCGGTCCTGACGGTCGGTCACTTCGGGATCACGGTCGGAGACTAGGGGTATCCCGAGTGGGAGAACGGCTCGGAGTGGAAACGATACGACCGCGGCTGGACCACGAGCGGTGGCACGAGGATCACCGGGCTATGGACCCGGGTCCCCTGCCCGGTGCTCGAGTTCCTCTCGGGCCGACCTCGGCCGCTGCGAGAATTGACCGTCGGGATCACGTCGGTGACCGCGCACGCTATCGACCGTGCGACACTTCGCTATGACTCCGTTCGAGGCAATCGTCAGTAAACGAGACCTGCGGGTCTACACCGACCGCGCGATCCCCGACGAGGTGATGCATCGGATCCTGCAAGCCGGACGAATGGCCGGCAGCGCCAAGAACATCGAGGCCAACCGGCTGATCGTGGTCACCGATCAGGCCGTGCAGGATGCACTGGCGGCAGCGGGCGACTTCGCGTCCTGGATCGGCGGCTCGGCCGCGGTGATCGGGTTCGCGTCGCCGATCGATCAGCTACGCCTGTTCGACGTCGGCCGCCAGGCCCAGAACATGATGATCGCCGCCCACTCCGAAGGCGTCGGCAGTTGCCCCGTCACCCTCGGCCATGCCGACAGGGCGCGGGTCGCGGTCGGCCTGCCCGAGGACTGGACGATGCCGATGGTGATCACGCTGGGATACCCGGTCGCCGATCATCCCGACAGCCCTCTCAAGCGACCGCGCATCGCGCTCGACGAACTCGTCCGCTACGACCGCTGGAGCTGACAGCGACCGCCACGCCCCGATCCGACCACCGCTGAAGTAGTTTGCCGCGATGGAAATCGATGCGGTAGCCGTGACACGAACCGAGGCAGTCGACGCAGCAATGAACGACGTCCGGCGAATCGAAGCCGACCTCGGAGTCACACGCGAGGCAGTCGCTGCCATCCGGGATCGGCTGATCGAGTTGAGCGCCCTGCGCGAGCTGTTTCCACCCGACAGCTTTCCGGCGCCACCCGCGCACGGCGAACTCGACCAGCTACTTGTATCGCCTCGCTCAGGATTCGGACGACCGCTTCGCGCTGTACGTGCAGTCGAGCCGAGGCCACGTGGAGACGCCTCCCCACAATCACACCACCTGGGCGGTGGTGGTCGGTCACTCGGGTCACGAGCTGAACAAGTTCTACGAACGCGGCGCCGACAGCGTGATCGAAACGAACCAGCACATGGTGCAGGCCGGCACAGGGGTCGCCATGCTGCCCGACGACGTGCATTCGATCCACATCGACGGACCGGCACTCAACTTCCACTGCTATGGGTTGGCACTCGAACGGCTCGACCGGCGCGAGTACTTCAGCGCGACGAGCGGCGAATGGAAGTCGTTCGCCAACATCAGCGGCATCCGCGAAGCACGCGCCGGCCTCGACTGCTGATGCCGAAAGCCGGGCCACAGCCGATCGACTCCGCCATCCTGGCCGAGTGGTTGACCGACGGCGACGAATTGGCGTTGCTCGATGCACGCGAACAAGGCGTGTTCCTCGAAGCGCACCTGTTCCACGCCGCCTGCATCCCGCTCTCCCAACTCGAGCTGCTGCTGCCGTCGCTGGTGCCGCGGCTCGACACTCGACTCGTGTGGTGTGACGACGGATCGGCAGGGCTGGCCGATCGTGCGGCTCGCCGTGCCTCCGAGCTGGGTTGGTCGAATTGTTCGGTGCTCGAAGGCGGCACGGCCGGTTGGGCGAGCAACGGGGGCGAGCTGTACGCGGGCGTGAACGTGCCGTCGAAGGCGTTCGGCGAGTACGTCGAGCACACCTACGGCACGCCGCGCATGCCGGCCGCCGAGGTCAAGGCACTGCTCGACGACGGCGCCGACATGGTGATCCTCGATTCGCGTCCGATCCAAGAGTTCCGCAACATGAGCATCCCCACCGGTACCGACTGCCCGGGCGCCGAGTTGGTGCACCGTGTCAAGGAACTGGTCGACGACCCCGACACGCTCGTGGTGGTCAACTGCGCCGGGCGCACCCGCAGCATCATCGGCAGCCAGTCGTTGATCAACGCCGGGCTGGAGAACCGCGTCGTCGCCCTCGAGAACGGCACGATGGGATGGGAACTGGCCGGCTTCCACGTCGATCGCGGCCGTGAGGTGCACGCCCCGGATCCCTCGCCGGCGAGCCGGGCATGGGCAGAAGCCGCGGCAGCCCGCGTCGCAACCAGGTTCGGGGTCGAGCGGATCGACCACGAGCTCCTGAAGCGCTGGCGGGCCGACCCGGCACGCACCACATATCTGCTCGATGTCCGTACGCCCGACGAGTACGACGCGGGCCACCTCGCGGGCAGCACCAACGCACCCGGTGGGCAGTTGGTGCAGGCCACCGACGAGTACGTCGCCACCCGCAACGCCCGCCTCGTGCTGGTGGACGACACCGGGGTGCGGGCCACCATGACCGCCTCGTGGTTGCGTCAAATGGGTTGGCTCGACGTCGTGGTGCTCGATGCCGGCCTCGATGGGCAACCGCTGGAGACCGGGACGCCGTCGCGGCGTCCGGTCGGATCGGCCCCGACGATCAAGGTGTCCGGAGCTCGCCGATCGATTGGCCGCCGACGGCGATTCCGGGGCACTGGTCGTGATCGACATCGGTACCAGCCTGAAGTATCGCAACAAGGGTCACATCCCCGGTGCGTGGTGGGGTGTCCGCAGCCGCCTCGACGAGGCCCGCACGGTGATCGGCGAGGCCGATACGGTCGTGCTCACCTCGACCGACGGACGGCTGGCGAAGCTCGCCGTGATCGAGGCTCAGGGCCACTGGCCGGACACCGAGGTGCTGGCGCTGGCAGGGGGAACCAAGGGTTGGCGCCACGCTGGGACACGACATGGAGCCCGGGTTCACACGTCCCACCACTCGAGCCGACGACGTCTGGTACAAGCCGTACGACCACGACGACGAGGTGGTCGCCCAGCACATGCAGGACTACCTGACCTGGGAGATCGCGCTCGTCGACCAACTCGAACGCGACCCCACGGTCGTCTTCCCGAAGTTCGCTGACGAACACGGCCCACACCGATCGTTCGACGCCGCCGGAGCCGACCGAGTACCGACGCCGCGAGGCCGCCGACGAGGGCCTCGCGGATGCCCGCTCGCCGTGGCCACCCTTTCACGCCGACTACGAAGGATCGCCCGTCACGCGGCTCGTGGGGCATCCGGTGCAGCGGAAACCAGGACCGGGGGCCGTGACCGGACAGTTGCCGGTGAACGGAGCAAATGACGTGCTGATCGCAACAGCGATCGGCGCCCGGGCCGGAACGGCTCCCACCTGCGACACGCGCTCCATCGTCTCGGTAGTGTCGCCCACATGGTGGAACCCGACTTCTTCCGATTCGACACGCTCAGTCTGCATGCCGGGCAGCGTCCGGATCCGACGACCGGTGCCCGGGCGGTACCGATCTATTTCACGACCTCGTACTCGTTTCCCGACACCGACGAGGCGGCAGCCTTGTTCAACCTCGAAACACCAGGTCACATCTACAGCCGGATCTCGAACCCGACGGTCGCTGTGCTCGAAGAGCGCATCGCGGCCCTCGAGGGCGGGGTCGGAGCCGTGTGCACGGCCAGCGGGACCGCGGCCCTCCACCTCGCTGTTGCGTCGCTGCTGAGCGCCGGTGACCACATCGTCGCGTCGAAGAACCTCTATGGCGGCTCGTACAACATGATGAGGCTCACGTTGCCGAGGTTCGGGATCCACACGACGTTCGTCGACCCACGCGACCCCGACGCCTTCGCGGCGGCGATCGAACCGAACACCAAGCTGTTCTTCGGCGAGACACTCGGCAACCCGGGCATCGAGGTGATGGACGTCGAGGCGGTCGCCGCAGTGGCGCACGCGAACGGCCTGCCGTTGATGGTCGACTCGACGTTCTCGACGCCGTACCTCTTCCGCCCGATCGAGCACGGCGCCGACATCGTGATGCACTCGATCACCAAGTTCCTCGGCGGCCATGGCACGGCGCTGGGCGGTGTCATCGTCGACGGTGGCAGGTTCGACTGGACGGCCAGCGACAGATTCCCCACCATGACCGAGCCGTATGCCGGCTATCACGGGATCGTGTTCGCCGAGGAGTTCGGGCCGTCGGCGCTGGGAATGCGCGCTCGTGCCGAAGGTCTGCGCGACTTCGGGGCCTGCATGAGCCCGCACAATGCGTTCGCGCTGTTGCAGGGGATCGAGACGCTCCCGCTGCGGATGGCCCGCCACATCGACAACACCGATCGGGTGCTCGAGATGCTGCAGACGAACGATGCCGTGAGTTGGGTCAAGCACCCGCGTGTCCGTCACATCCCGACTTCGAACTCGCCGAGCGCCTCTACCCGAAGGGTGCCGGCGCGATCTTGAGCTTCGGCGTGAAGGGCGGTCGCGATGCCGGCCGCAAGTTCATCGAGGCGGTGCAGCTCGCGTCGCACCTCGCCAACGTCGGTGATGCCAAGACATTGGTGATCCATCCCGGTTCGACGACGCACAGCCAACTCACCCCGGAACAGCTCGAGGCCTCGGGGATCAGCGAGGACCTCGTGCGCCTGTCGATCGGGCTCGAAGATCCCGACGACATCATCGAAGATCTCGAGCGAGCCCTGAAGGCGAGCCAGCGATGATCGTCGATGTGGATGGAAGCCTGGCGCATGCATCGACCGGTGGCGTCACGTTGGCCGGTGACGACCCGGTCGTGCTGATGATCCACGGCGCCGGCCATGACTCGACGGTCTGGCAGCTGCAGACGCGGTATCTCTCGTATCGTGGATTCCGTGCCCTGGCCGTCGACCTTCCGGCCCACGGGCGAAGCGAGGGCGACCCCCTCGTATCGGTCGAGGCCATGGCCGATTGGGTCTCCCGCTTCGCCGCCGCCGCCGGGTTCGGGTCGGTCCACGTCGTCGGACACTCGATGGGCTCGTTCATAGCGCTCGAACTGGCCAGCCGATACCCCGGCATCACCGACTCGATCACGCTGTGTGGCGCCGCGACGGCGATGCCCGTCCATCCCGACTTGCTGGCGGCCGCCGAGCACGACCTACCGGCTGCAGCTGCCTTGATGGCTGCATGGGGCCACGCCAAGCCGGCCCACGTCGGTCTCAACCCGACGCCGGGATTGTGGATGCTCGGCGGGGCCAGAGCACTCGTCGAGAACGGCCGACCCGGAGTACTCGTCACCGACTTTCGTGCGTGCATGGCCTACACGGGTGCTGAAGCCGCCGCCGCCGCCGCGACCTGTCCGGCCACCGTGATCATCGGCCTCGGCGACAAGATGACGCCACCGCGTGGCGGACGAGCGATCGCTGCCGCACTGCACTCACCGACCGTCGTCGAACTGCCCGACACCGGTCATCAGATGATGACCGAGAACCCGCGAGCGGTGAAGCGGGCGATTCTCGCCCGCGTGGCGGCGGGTGCCGATACCGCGACTCGTTGAGCTGCTCGATTCGTCAACGGACGGTCACACGTGGTCTCGCGACCGCGTCGCCTGCCGGTGGCTGGCGAAGATCTCCTGACCGTCCTCCAACGCGACGACGGAGTCGGTCGTGTGGAAGTGGGTCGCGTCGCAACGCATCGTCGACGTCGTGCGAACCTCGGCACAGACCTCGCCCCAACGTACGGTCCAACTGCGGTCACACGTCGCGGTGGCGCTGAGCGGGTCACCCCTCGTGATTTCCCACACGTCGGTCGCGCTCGAGGACATCTCCGTGCCGCTGGCATCGAATCGGATCGTGCCGGCATCGTCGTGATCGGTGAGCACGACCGTCCCGGTCGCCATGTCCTCGTACAGCGTGCGGCGATGGGCGGGTGCGATCAATTCGGTGGCACCGTCGGCGGCCGTCTCGGGTTCGTCGAACCAACGAATCGACGGATCGCCACCCACTGCGGCTCGCACGGGAAGGTCGAGCCGACTTCGCTCCCCGAGCTGAACGGTGAGCTCGACGTCGACGGGAGACGGCCAGGCGATCGGCCAGAGGCCCGTGCCGACGTGGAGCTCGACGCGATGCCCGACACCCAGATCATGGGCGACCGCATCGAGCCCGACGACGACGTCACACAGCTCGCCGGGCACCATCGCCTCGGGACCGGCGTGACCGTTGCGGTGGCACAGGTTGAGCAGGCCACGGCTCAGCTGCAGCGACGTGCCGTCCGGAGCCACGTCGCACAGTCGAATCGCGACCAGCGCGACGGGCTGGTCGACCGCCAGCCGCAGGTGCACCTTCGGACATCCGAGGATCGTCGTCGCCGCCTCGATCGGATCGCCGATGAACCGGAACGCGGCGGGTTCCTCGAGTCGCTGGTCGGCAGGCAGTTGACCGGGCTCGGCGTACCCCCACCACGATCCTTGCCGGAGGCCGGACGTCACGCTGTTGCGCCCGCTGGTCGACGTCGGCGTCGGAGCGCTGGCCGACAGACCGGTCGGTGCGAGGAACAGCGGCTCGTACTCGACGTTCGGGGACGGCCAAGCCGGTTCGCTCACCCAACGTCCGGGCCGCTCGACGTGACTCGTGGCGGGCGCCACCCACTCCTGGACCCACACCCGCAGCGGATCGTCCCAGGCGGCGCGCTCCGCTTCCGCGTGGTCCAGTCCGAGGTGAACTCCGAACCAATCGACCACCTCTTGCAGGAACCCGATGTTCGGGCCCGGCACACCGACCGCCGGATAGTTGTGCGACCACGGACCGACGATGCCGCGAAACGGCGCCTGGAGGCGCTCGGCGAGGTGAAACACCGTGTCGGTGTATCCGTCGGCGAAGCCACCGACGCTCATGACCGGAACGTCGATGGCGGCGAAGTCCTCGCAGACCGAACCGTGTTGCCAGAACGCGTCCCGGCGTTGATGGGCGAGCCAGTCGTGCACGAAAACCGGTGCCTCGGCCAGCCGCTCGAGCCACCGCCGGCGCCACTGCTCGCCGACGATGCGCGGGTTCGGCGGACGTGCGTTGAAGCACAGCATCGTGGACGACCAGGGCAACATGTCGGTGCCGAGCAGACAGCCTCCCTTGTAGTGCACGTCGGTGGCATACCGGTCGACGGTGGCAGCCACGCTCACCACCGCTGCGAGCGCGGGCGGACGCTTGGCGGCGATCTGGAGACAGTTGAAGCCTCCCCAGGAGATGCCCATCATGCCGACCTTCCCGGTGCACCACGGTTGGGCGGCGATCCAGGCGATCACGTCGACGCCGTCGTCGAGCTCGGTCGCCAGGTACTCGCCGGCGAGCACACCGTCGCTGTCGCCCGATCCACGGATGTCGACCCGCACACATCCGAACCCGTGGCCGGCCAGGTAGTCGTGCTGGCGGTTGTCGCGCGAGCGTGCCATCGTCCTTGCGGTACGGCACGTACTCGAGGATCGCCGGCACCCGGTGGTCGACGATCGGCAGGCGGAGCGTGGCACTCAGCCGGGCGCCGTCGGGCAAGTCGATCGAGACGTGTTCGATCGTTCGAACCTCGAAGGGGAACTCGGAACGGACCGTGGTCATCGTCATTGGCTCCAGTTCGGACTCGGGGCCCGCGGTCGGAGCGTCGGTCGGCGTCCGACACGGGCGATGATGGCGGCACTGTAGTGCCGCCACGTTGGTCGCCGGTCAGGCCGTCACGACGCCGACGTCCGCCAGACGCCGTCTCGGCCGAGATACTCGCGGCCGGCGTCGGCGCGCTGGCGATAGAACGTCGCACTGCCCGAGTCCGCCAAGACTTGCAGCATGGCCGGCAGTTCGGCACCCTCGGACGCGGATCTTGGCGATCACCCGGTCGTTGCCGATCGCATCGAGCATCTCGAACGGACCGAGCGCCCAGTTGAAGCCCCACCGGATCGCATTGTCGATGTTGACGATGTCGTCGGCGATCTCGGGCACCAGTCCCGCCGCATAGCGCAGCGTGCCACCGAAGATCTGCCATGCGAGCCGGCCCTGCGCCGACTCGTCGAACATCACGGCACCCAGCTCGGCGGGAAGGCCGTCGAGGTCGGGCTCGACGGCGTCACGCCACTGCTCGGTGACGAGGTCGAACGTCTCGATCTGCTTCGAGCCGTCATCGAGCTTCTGCACACGACCGAACCCGCCGAGCTGGCGAGACTTCCGGCCGAGCTGGCCGCGTTCGAGCATCCGCTGTTCTGCCTCCGGGAACGCCGTGAATCGTCGGCCGGCATCCGTGGCGGGCAGGTTGACGGCGAGGTTCTTGCCGACCAGGTCCATCACATCGAGCCCGATCAGGTCGATCAAGCCGTACAGACCGGTCGGCGGCAACCCGACCGGCTTGCCCAGCACCGCATTGATCGTCTCCTGAGTCATTCCATCGGCCAGGAACGGCTTCGCGAGATGCAGCCCGCTCAGCATGAAGTAGCAGCCGATCCGGTTGCCGATGAAGTTCACGGTGTCCTTGGCGTGCACGACACCCTTGCCGAGCTGGTGCTCACCGAACGCCGCGAACGCCGCGATCACGTCGGCGCCGGTGTGTTCACCCGGAACCAGTTCGAACAGCTTCATCACCTGCACCGGATTGAAGAAGTGGGTGATCGCGACATCGGCCTGGAATCGGGCGGGCATACCGGCCGCGATGTCGCGCAGCGGGATGCCGGAGGTGTTCGAGCTGATCACCGATCCGTCCTTGCGGAGCGGCTCGACCTTCGCGAACAGCTCTCGCTTGGTGGCGAGGTCCTCGACGATCGCCTCGCAGATCCAGTCGTAATCGGCGATCTCGGCGAGATCGTCGTCGAACGTGCCGGTGCTGACGAGATGCCGATCGCCTTCGTCGACAGTCTGCAGCCCGCGCTCGACCGCCTCGGTGTTCATGTCCAACATCAACACCCGGCAGCCCGCGGCCGCACTCGCGGCGGCGATACCGGACCCCATGGTTCCGCACCCGAGCACGGCAACCGATTCGATCTGACGACTCATGACTCACTCCTGTTCCCCGGAACTCGGCCTCTTCAGCCCAGAGAGTGTGCCCGACGAACGTGGCGGACTGAACACCGTGTCCCGCTTTTCCCTGACGACGGCCGCGCCCCCGACGCCCTCAACCCCAGTTCGGAACACGGGTCGCCGTGCTGCATCACCGGCGCGGTGGTCGCAAGGTCCTTCGACGACCGAGACCTGGATGCCGAGCGTTCGAGCGACGCCTCGATCGCGGTGCCGCAGATCTCGCCGTCGCCCTGGGCGAAGTGCGGATCGCCGACGAAGAAGCCCGGCGCCCTCGGCGAACACCGGATAGCACATGACGGCGCCGGGCCCGAGGCGCCAGTTGTCGACGTTGCCGCCCCAACTCGCCCGGCGGGATGCTGTTGATGCGACCGGGCTCCGGCGGAGCCACTCCCATCACGCCGAAGTGCGGACGGACCGGTACCTGGACCGGTCGACCGAGAAGGGTCGCCGGGATGCCGGGGTCGGGCGGGGTGACCACGCCGGGCAGGTCGTAGAGCGCGACGCGTGGTGAAGTCGAACCCGAACCGCGGGCTCGGCCGTCGCCGTGAACCCGGCGGCGACGCATCGCCCGCGAGCTCGTAGATGGTGATCCGCTCCTTGCCGAAGGCGTTCGTAGAGCAGACCCCAGTTGGCGGCGCAGTTGGACCCGTGCGGCAGGCGCGGGCGCCATGTCGAGGATGCCGCACGACCAGGGTGTCGCCCGGCTCGCGGCGCCGGCGAACGAGCGATCGGGCCCGGTCATGATGTGCACGCCGGGGTTGCGGGTGTCCTCGGGGATGCCCTCCCAGATCGGCTCGGATGCCGTCGTCCATCAGCAGGTCCGGCGCATCGCCGGCGTGGTGGGTGACGGCCTCGATCCACAACTCCGCACCCGTCTCGACTTCGAGACCCGCCGGCCGGCCGACATCGAGGTAGCCCCGGTAGCAGGTGTCGGGTGTGGCAGGAAGACGCAGATCTGTCCCCGTCGCCGGCAAGGTAGGTCGCCCGTCTGAATGCCGCGTTTCCGGGACGTCACGATCTCGTCGGCCGCCAACCGCACGGCCACGGTCGGATCCGCCGCGGGTAACGTCGTTCGATGGAGTGCAGCAGGGATCGGATCCTGACCACGCACGCCGGGAGTCTGCCGCGACCACCCGGCTTGGTCGGTCTCCTCAAGCGCGTGAGCCGGCACGAACCCGTCGACACCGCCACGCTCGACCACGCCGTGGATGCCGCCGTCGCCGACGTCGTGGAGCGACAGCGCGTGGTGGGGATCGATGTCGGCAACGACGGTGAACAGGGCCGTGAGAGCTTCTTCACCTACGTGCAACACCGCATGACCGGGTTCGCGGAGGCGCCCGCCGACGGCAATGCGGTCGGCCGCAGCTGGAAGGACATCGACGACTTTCCCGGGTTCGCCGAGATCCGCCGGGCACAACGATCGACCGCCGACCAGGTCACGCTCACCCGCCCGCCGGTCGCCGTCGGGACGGTGACCTATGACGACACCGGGGCCATCGAGGCCGAGTGCTCCGCGGCTGTCCGGCCTGCTGGTGGACGGGCCGTTCGTCGAAGCGTTCATGAGCAGCCCGTCACCGGGCATCGTCGCGGCGGCGATGGCGAACCGGTTCTATCCATCGCTCGACGAGTACCTGGATGCCGTCGGCAGCGCGCTCTCGGTCGAGTACCGGCACATCGTCGAAGCCGGCTTGGTGTTGCAGATCGACGCGCCCGATCTGGCGATGGAACACCACGGCCTGTTCGCCGACCGTCCGCTCCGCGAGTTCCTGGACTTCGTCGAGCGGGTCGTCGCCACCATCAACCGGGCGACCGAGGGCCTACCGGCCGAACGCATCCGGCTGCACGTGTGCTGGGGCAACTACGGCGGGCCGCACGTGCACGACGTGTCGTTGAGCGACCTGCTGCCGCTGCTCTACCGGGCCCACGTCGGTGGGCTCCTGGTCTCGGGCGGCAATCCCCGTCACGAGCACGAGTACCGCGAGTTCGAACGGTGGCCACTGCCCGACGACTGGATCCTCGCCGCCGGCGTGATCGATACCACGACCAATTACGTCGAACACCCCGAGGTGGTCGCCGACCGACTCGAGCGTGTGGCCCGAGCCGTCGGAGATCCGTCCAGGATCTTGGCCTGCACGGACTGCGGGTTCGACACCGCCGCCGGTTTCGGACTGGTCGTGCCCGACGTCGCCTGGGAAAAGCTGCGCTCGCTGCGCGAAGGCGCCGATCGTGCAACCGACCGACTGTTCTAGGTCACCGCCCCTGACGCGCCGGCCCGCGACGCGTCGGTGCGGACGCCATGTCGCCAGAGCGTCCGCACCGATTCGTGCCCGCGACGATCGCGGGAGCCTCGCCGAGTTGTCAGTGGGCGAACTTCACGTTCGGCATGATCCGGTCGATCCAGCGGGGCAGCCACCACGCCTTGTTGCCGATGATGAAGAGCGCGGCGGGCACCAGCACCAGCCGGATCAGGAAGGCGTCGAGGAGCACCGCCGTCCCGAGGATCAGACCCATTTCCTTCATCGGCAGCGTTCCGGCGATGGCGAAGGTGTAGAACACGGCGATCATGACACCGGCCGCCGCCACGATCGGCCGACCGACGTGGCCGAGCGACCCGCGGACGGCCTCGTTCGCATCGCCCGACCGTTCGAAGTGCTCACGGGTGGAGGCCAGCAGGAACACCGTGTAATCCATCGAGATCGCGAACACGAGGGCGAAGAAGAACAGCGGCGCCCACGAGGTGAGGTAGCCCTGGCTGTCGAATCCGAGCAGGTCGGCACCCATACCGTGCTGGAACACGAGCGCACCGACGCCGAAGGCAGCGCCGACCGAGAGCAGGTTGAAGATCACACCGACGAAGGCGACGATGATCGCCTGCAGGGCGAGGATCAACAGCAAGAAGCCGAGCACGAGCACGACGCCGATGACCAGTGGTGCCTTCTCGCTGAGTGTTCGGTCGAGGTCGTAGTTCTCGGCGACCGGACCACCGACGAGCACACCGTCGGGCAGCTCGGTCCGCAGGGTCGGGATCAGCGCCAGCGCCTCGACGGACGACGGGATCGTACCCACCGACGGCCTGGATGATGCTGGCGCCATCGGCGCCCGGCTGGGGCGGGAACGCCATGACGATGCCGTCGGTGGCCATGACCTGATCGGCGACGGCCTGTGGATCCTCACCGGCCGGAACGATCACCTGGATCGGTCCCGGGCCTCCTGGGCCGAACCCGTCGGCGATCATGTCGTAGCCCTGTCGGGCCTGTTCGTCCTCCGGGAGCACCGTGATACCCGGCATCCCGGTCTTCAGACCGAGCAACGGCAGGGCGAGCGCCAGCAGCACCACGATCGAACCCGCAGCGACCACGACCTTGCGGGCCTGGATCCGGTCGGCGAGGCGGGCGAAGAACTCGCTGTGGTGGTCACCCTTGCTGTGCCACGGCAGGGCGAACCTGTCGATGCCGGGGCCGAGCAGTGCAGGGAGCAGGGTCAACGCGGCGAGCAGCACGAAGCTGACGGAGAGCATCATGCCGGCCGCCATCGAGCGGAAGGCGGGGATCGGCACCAGCAGCACGGCCGAGAGGCTGATCAACACGGTGATGCCCGAGAACAGGACCGCTTTCCCCGCGGTGTCCATGGCGATGCCCGCCGCGTGTTGCGGGTCCTCCGGGTGGGCGTGCAGCGCGGCTCGGTAACGGGTGACGATGAAGAGCGCATAGTCGATGCCCAGTGCGAGCGCGAACATCATGGCGAAGTTCAGCGTCCAGATCGACAGGTCGGTGGTCTGCGTGATCCCGTACAGCACGCCCATCGAGGCGAGCAGTCCTGCCGCGGTGAGCACGAGCGGAAGGCCGGCCGCGGCGAGCGTGCCGAAGGCGATCACGAGGATGATGGCCGTGACCGGCCACGTCAGGATCTCGGCCTTCATCATCCCCTCGCGGTTGACGGCGTTGAAGTCGTCCCAGAACGCCGGCGACCCGGTCAGGGCCACCTCGATCTCGTCGCCGGCCACCTCGGTCGAGAGCTCGGCGATGTCGTCGCCGAGGCGTTCCGCGGCGCGAACCGCTTCGGTCGGGTCGACGTCGGCTCCGGCCTGGATCATCACGGTCATGCCGTCCATGCCGGGCTGTGCGGGCATCGGCTGCCCGAATCCCGGCTCGGCGAGGATCAGCGTGTTGACCTCGGAAATCACCTGCTGGTAGGTGGGATCGTCGATCGGTGTCGACTGGCTCTGGATCACCACGACGGCGGACTGCGAGGAGAGACCGCCGAACTGCTCGTCGATCACGTCGCGGGCGGCGAGCGATTCGCTGCCGTTGACCTCCCACATGGCGCCGGACAACGCGTGTTCGAGTTTGGGCGCGAAGACGCCCAAGCCGATCGCCAACACGGCCCACGCGGCGATCACGAATCTGCGATGTGAGTGCGCCGCCCGGCCGATGCGGGCGAGCGGCGGGTGCTCGACGTCGGTGTCGAGGTCGTCGTGATGGGGTGCAACATTAGACACTTCATGCGCATCTAGCGATGCATCGGTGTCGGGTGGGTCGATGTCGATACTCATTCGGGGTCCTCTGGTCGGTGGAGTGGGTGACGGGTAGGGGCTTCGGCTCGACGCCGCTGATCGGGTGGCGGCGATCAGGTGACGGCGAAGGTGCGGGCGTCGGATGCGGCCTGGTCGCGCAGTCGGTCGCAGACGATCGCGCAGACCGGCATCAGACTGGGGTCGGTGACCGAGTAGTAGGCGGCGGTGCCCTCGGCCCGGCGGGTGACGATGCGGGCATCGTGCAGGATGCGCAGGTGCTTGGACACGTTGGCCTGACTGGTGCCGAGCTCGCCGACGAGTTGGCCGACATTCATCTCACCCTCGTCGAGCAGGGTGCGGATGATGCCCAGCCGGGTTGCATCGCCCAGCACGCGGAAGCGCTCGGCGACGTGTTCGAGGAGTTCTGGTGGGAGTGCCTCGGGCATGTACAGCACTTTATAACTATCAAACGATAAATGCAACCGGCAGCCGTTCGTCCATCCATCTTGACCATCCATCTTGACCATCCATCTTGACCATCCATCTTGGAGGACACTGCATGGACGCCAGGCGAGACCAACAGATGCAGACGAGGTACAGGATCGGCTGATGAACCCGACGGCGATTCGGCTGGCAGGATGGTCGGGACGACTTCAACCAGGAGGCCATCCGTCTTGAGTTCCGAGATTCTCCATGACGAGCACGGTGCACCGATCACCGCGCCCGTGCACGACTGGGCGACCGACTACGACATCTTCGACCCAGGCTATGTCACGGATCCGTACGGGATCTGGGACGAACTACGCCAGAGCTGCCCGATGGCACACACCGACCGGTGGGGCGGATCGTGGCTGCCGACGCGTTACGCCGACGTGTACGCGATCGCACACGACATCGAGAAATTCCCGTCCGGCAACGGCATCAGCGTCGTCCCGCTGGTCGACCCCACGATCGACGACGACTCGGTTCCGGCCAACGCTCCGTCTCCGATCCTGACGTCCGGAGTGCCGCCGATCAGCGCCGACCCACCGCTGCACACCTGGACCCGGCGCCTGATCCTGCCCACCATGAGCCCCGCCCGGGTCGCCGAGTACGAGGTGTTCACGCGCGCGAGCTGTGTCGGCGTCTCGTCGATGACGTGCTCGAACGAGGCAACGGTGATGCCGCATCCGAATATGCCCAACAGATCCCTGTCCGCGTGATCGGTCACATCCTCGGCGTGCCCGAAGAGATGTCGGCAACGTTCACCGAGTGGGTGCGCGACGTGCTCGAGTTCGCCCACGATCTGGAGCGCCGACGTGCCGGCATCGGCCACATCATCCACTACTTGCACGAAGCGATCGAGGCCCGCCGGGCCGAGCCGCAGGACGACTTCATCACCGAGCTGCTCAACAGCGAGCACGACGGCGAGCCGATCGGGATACCGGTCGTGATGGGCATGTGCGCCCTACTGCTGATCGCCGGCATCGACACCACGTGGTCCTCGATCGGCTCGACGATGTGGCACCTCGCCACCCATCCCGACGATCGTCGTCGTCTCGTCACCGAGCCCGACCTGATGCCGACCGCGATCGAGGAGTTCCTGCGGGCGTACGCGCCGGTCACGATGGCGCGTCGGCTGGTCGAGGACAAGGAGTACGAAGGCTGCCCGATGAAGGCCGGCGAGCGGATCCTGATGAACTTCCCCGCCGCCAACCGCGACCCCGAGGTGTTCCCCGATGCCGACGAGGTGATTCTCGACCGCCGCCAGAATCGGCACCTCGCGTTCGGAGCCGGCATCCATCGGTGCGCCGGCTCGAACCTGGCCCGCATGGAGCTTCGCGTCGCCGTCGAGGAGTGGCTGGCACAGATCCCCGAGTTCGGCCTGATCGACCCCGGACTCGTCACGTGGGCCGGTGGCCAGGTCCGAGGGCCGCGTTCGATCCCGGTGCGGGTGGGCACATCTGGCTCATAAATCCTGATACGAGCTGTATCATGATTGCATGCTGTTGGTTGACCTCGTTGCGATCCAGGTCGATGCCCGTACGGGCACGTCCGTGCTCGTACTTCGCGAGCACGACGCTCCCCACCGAATGCTGCCGATCGTCGTGGGTGGCGATGCCGCCGCATCGATCGCGATCGCTGCCAGTGGCCAGCACCCTCCGCGCCCGATGACCCACGATCTCATGGCAACCCTGGTCGAGAGCTTCGAGGGTCATCTCGACGCGGTCGAGGTGACCGACCTCCAAGACGGCGCCTTCATCGCCAACCTCGCGATCAGCGGACCGATCGGCGACCGCCGTATCGATACGCGCCCGTCCGATGCGATCGCGTTGGCGGTTCGCCTGCACGCGCCGCTCTACGTCAGCGAGCACGTGCTCGCCGAGGCCGGCGCGCTCCCGGCGGTCGAGACGGACGTCTTGGACGAGGTGGCGATCGATGCCGAGGTCGACCAATTCCGCAGCTTCCTGGCCGACCTCGACCCGACCGACTTCCTACCGGACACGCCCGATCCCGACCCGACCGACTTCCTGCCGGACGCGCCCGATCCCGACCCGGCCGACTTCCTGCCCGACGCGCCCGATCCCGACCCGACCGACTTCCTACCGGACACGCCCGATCCCGACCCGACCGACTTCCTGCCCGACGTGCCCGATCCCGACCCGGACGGACGTCGATCCCGAACGTCACGACCCGGAAGCGACCGACGGTCCCGCGACAGGCTGAGGGCCCGTCGTCCAACCGTCGTACGGCGACGACGTCACCGACCGGTGAAGTCTGGGAGGCGACGCTCTCCCATCGCACGCGTTCCTTCGGCGAAGTCCTCGGTCGCCTGGAGCCGAGCCTGTTCGGCGGCCTCGTGCGCCGTCGCCACCGCGACCCGGTCGGCGAGATCCCCCCGCAACGTGGCGCGGATCGAGCGAACGGCGAGCGGGGCCGACCGGGCGATCTCGAGCGCGAACGTGTGGGCGGCTGCGCCCAGCTCGTCGATCGGCACCAGCCGATCGGCGAGACCCATCGTTCGTGCCTCTTCCCCGTCGACCCGCCGTCCCGTGTAGAGCAGATCGGCTGCCGCCTGCTCGCCGACCACGCGGGGCAGCGTGACGCTCAGGCCGAAACCCTGGTGAAAGCCGAGCCGAGCGAAGTTGGCGCTGAATCGAGCCTCGGGTGCAGCGAACCGGAAGTCTGCCGCCAGCGCGAGACCGAGCCCGCCACCGATCGCCGCGCCCTGTACGGCGGCGACGATCGGCTTCGCGCAACGGAAGATGCGCACGGCGGTCGCGTACAGGTCTTCGGTGGTGTACGAACGGTCGCCGCCGAAATCGGCGCCGGCACAAAAGTGCTTGCCCCGGGCACGCAGCACGATCGCCCGGCAGCGGTCGTCGGCGTCGAGACGTTCGAGCGCGTCGGCGATGCCACCGATGATGTCCATCGAGAAGAAGTTGTTCGGCGGACGACGCATCTCGACCGTCGCCACATGATCGTCGGCGACGGAACTGTGAACGGCTTCCTCGGACATGTGCCGACGGTACTTTCCGCGCTCCGGTGCGAACGATCGCAGCCGGCAGGCCATCGACTGCGATCAGCGGATCGGGCGGGTCGACCGCTATGGCTCGACGTCGTCGCCGCTGGCGGCGCGGTCGACCGCAGATCGACGGTGACGCCGTAGTGGTCGGAGGCCAGCACGCCGCCCACCGGTTCGACACCGATCAGGGCGGCTCGTACCGGGTTGCCGAGCGGGCACAGCCTGGGCCAGCCCACCAGTACGTAGTCGAGCCGTCGCTCCGGCCAGGCCGAGTCGACGACGTACGGGTTCGACGCGGAGTACGTCGCTCCCGGCCCACGCCCCGCCTGCGCCCAGGCGTCGGTGAACACCAGAGCCGGGAACCGCCGGCTCGGTGAGGCCGGTGAGGCGCCGCACCTCGTCGCTGTCGGGGACGGCATTGAGGTCGCCGAGCACGATCGGGGGATACGCGCGATACGGACCATCGCGCTCTTCAGCGACCAGTGCCGCGACCTGGTCGAGCTGGCGGCGGCGTAGACCGCTCTGGTCGAATCCATGCGACAGGTGGGTGCAGTAGACCCGCAGGACGCCATGCGGTGAGGAGATCGTCGCCCGCAGCACCGTCCGATGCGGCGGCATCGAACCCACGTCGAGGTATCGCCACACGGTCTCGACGATCGGCCAGCGCGATGCGATCGCATTGGCGATCCCGTGTCGATCATCGTCACCGTCGGGGGCCGTCACCACGGCATAGCCCAGCTCGTCGCGCAGCGACGCGATCTGGTCGGGCTCGCGGGTGCTCACCTCCTGGAATCCCACGACATCGGCATCGACACCACGCAGGACGTCGAAGATCGCCGGCTGCCTCGCCCGCCAATCGCCATTGCGACACCACAGGTTCCAGGTCGCAACTCGCAGCGTGCCCGCCGGTCGGGGCGGGTCCCGGCGAGCGCTCATCGAATCAAGCTACTGGCGCGTCCGCCACCGCAAGTGACGTGCCCCACCCGAGACCAACACGACCGGCGGGCGGTTGGCGACCTCGCCGCTGGCTGGTCGACGTCGAACGGGGCCTCCGGCTCTGGCCATCGTCGATGGGTCCGACGTACGTAGGTGGTGAAGAAGTCGACAGAGGTGTGGGACCGCGGTGAGATCGACTTCCACCATGCCGTCGACCACGCCGTCAGTAGCTGCCGCGGATCAACTCGACGTCGGCGGTGATCATCGGGACCCGGATGTTCACACCGTGCATCGTCAGTTCGACGCTGGCACCCTCGATGCCGTGCACGTCCCAGTTCCGGGGCTCTGCGCCGACCAACCGAAAACTCGTGAATCGTCCCGGGTCGTCGCGCAACGGAGCGAGTCGCAGGTGCAGGTTGCCGTCGATCCATTCGGCGCGGCGGAACGCCATCGTCGGGAAGTCGACGTCGACGAGCTGCGGGCACACCTCGAGCGGAGCCTCCGACAGCCGTGTCCACAACCCGGGGCCGGCTGCCTCCGCAGCGGCGAGGAAGGCGTTGAACTGACCTCTCGGATACGGCTCGTCGAGGCCCATGCCCCATGTGAACTCGCCTCGGTCCGAGTCCCAGGTCGGCTCGTAGGACGCCTCGATCGCGTCGGTGGTTCGGTCGTCGAGTTCGTGCATCTCCCACTCACGGGCCAGGATCAACGCCGAGGCGAAGGCGCGACTGGCCGGGAGCGGAAGCCGGCGTGAGCCGTCGAGTCCGATCGAGACGCACGCCGCCCGGAACAGGCGTCGGGCGTCGTCGGGCACCTGGGGGGCTGCGTAGAACGACGTGGTCAGCGCCGCCGCCACCGGTAGCCGATGGTGCACGTCGAGCCGTGGGTCGTAGTCGAAGGTCGTCACCTGGGGTGCCGTCTCGCAGTCCAGGTCGAGGTAATGCTGACGGGCGTAAGCCCACCATGGCTCGAATGCCTGATGGTGGAAATCGGTGCCGTGGCGGTTGTCGTGGAGCCTCAGACCGAGGCCGGCTCCGGCCAGTCAAAACGGCCAGACCTTGGTGTTTTCTCAATGGCAACCGATGGGCGCTGCCAACCACTGGCGGCACAGGTGTTCGGCGATCTGGGAGTGGGTCCAGGTGAACGTGTTGTCGCCGTCGCGGATCAGCTCGAACGGCCGGTTCCACGTGTCATCGGCGTTCTGGGCGTTGTCGATCATCGATCGGATGCCGAGCAGCACCAGGAAGAACCCCTTGTAGAACAGCATCCCATCGGCGGCGACAGGATCCATCTGCAGACCCCACGGTTCCGTGCCGTTGGCGGTCCAACCCGGCACGTCGTAGTCGCCCCACAGTCGAGGTGGAATGAACGGCCGATAGATGTCGGGGTAGTCGGACCGGTCCGGGTCGTGGCCGAACTGGGTCAACCAGTCGGCAGCCGACCACCAGCCGGTGTGGCGCTCGATCAGCTGGTCGAGGATCGCGACGTACGGTTCGGTCCACGCCGGTGTTCGGTGCGCCATCGAGTCCCATCGCATACGACGAGTCCACCAGGTCGAAACGATGCCAACTCGCCATCGGCGGATCCGACCGATCGTCCCAGTGCGGGTGTGGTCGCCCGGCTCGGCTCCAGTCGTCGGGCGTATTCGCTTTGCGGTGTAGGTACCGCAGCCATCCCAGCGACCGTTCCGACAGCGCCTTCATACTCGACGTCGGCACTCGAATCCGCCGCTGCCCACCCCGGCCGAGAAGATCCCGATTCCCATCGAACCAACCTAAACCACCACGTTCGGTTGCGGCCGGTTCGGGCCCCGACGGTCGAGCGATCGGTGCTCGAGGTCGGTACGTCGCGCCCGCTCAGCCCACCGACACCATCCACACCCAAACCAGCCACACCGGTACCAGCCACACCGGTACCATCCACGTGGTGGGTACGGACAGGATCGCCATCGAGCCGCTGGACGCCATGTTCGGCGCTGTCGTGCGGGGGATCACCGTGAGCGAACTCGACCCGTCCGGGATCGAGCGAGATACACGAGGCGTGGGTCGAGTTCGGTCTGCTCGTGTTTCCCGAGCAGCATCTCACCCTGGCCGAGCAGGACGACTTCGCGCGCGCGCTTCGGCGAGCTCGAGTACGACGCGACCGCGCTCACCGACCTCCGGCGCGATGGAACGGTTCGCGACCCGTCGCGAAGCGTTGGTCAGGTCGTTACGCGGCAACGAGGGCTGGCATCACGACAGCACCTACCTGCCGGTGCAGGCCAAAGGGGCGGTGTTCAGCGCCGAGATCATCCCGACCGAGGGCGGTGCCACGGGGTTCGCCGACATGAGGGCGGCGTACGACGCGCTCGATCGGGCCACCCGTTCGTCGATCGCCCAGCTGAGCGCTCACCACTCCCGGCGCTACAGCATGGAACGGTCGGGGAATCAGGTGTCCGAAGGGGAGGCCGGTACCTATCAGCTCTACGGCTACCACGACGATGAACCGCCGCTACGACCACTCGTGAAGGTGCATCCCGACACCGGGCGTCCGAACCTGCTGATCGGTCAGCACGCATTCGGGGTCCTCGGCTTGAGTGACGACGAGTCGGTCGCCGTGCTCGATCGTCTCAACGACGAGGCATGCCGGGCGTCGCTCACCTACCACCACGAGTGGAGCGTCGGTGACGCCGTGCTGTGGGACAACCGGCGCCTCATGCATCGCGCAACGCCCCACGACCCGACCCAACCACGCCGCATGTGGCACACCCGCATCGCCGGCGACCCTGCGACCGAAACCGCCACCAACTACCGACGGTGATCGACCACGGACGATCACCGACCATCGGACGATCACCAACCACGGAGTCACCGACCACGGACGATCACCAGTGATCGGCGTCGCGGATGGTCGGAGCGAGCAACGGCTCGCCATCGAGATCGTCCATCCGGTGTTCCCACACCTCGTCGCACTCGCGCCTCCCTCGCCATCGTCGCTGCAAGCGGTGACGGCCAACCCGGCCCGTGCCCAGGTGTCATCATGAGGGGATGCCGATCGACTCTCCATCGACTCCCAGCGCGGCAGGCTTCGCGATGCCGGCCGAATGGGAGCCGCACGCGGGCTGTCTGATGGCGTGGCCGTCACGGGCCGAGCTGTGGGGTGACCACCTCACGGCTGCCAAGCACGACTACGCCGCGGTGGCGACCGCGATCGCCGAGTTCGAACCGGTGGTGATGGTGTGCAATCCGGGACACGGCGCCGAGGTACGAGCGTTGTGCGGTTCGGTCGTGTCACCGATCGAGATCCCGATCAACGATTCGTGGGCCCGCGACAGTGGGCCGGCATTCGCGCGGCGACGTCGACGGCGACGTGGCGGTGGTCGGGTTCGGATTCAACGCCTGGGGCAATCGGTGGCATCCCCACGACGACGATGCCCGATTGTCGCTGCGGCTGGCCGAATGGCTCGGGCTGCCCTACTTCGAGGCGCCGTTCGTGCTGGAAGGTGGATCGTTCTTCGTCGACGGCGAGGGAACCCTGATCACCACCGAGGAGTGCCTGCTCAACCCAACCGCAATCCTGAACTGTCGCGCGCTCAGATCGAGCAGGGCCTGAAGGACTACCTGGGAGCGAGCACGGTGATCTGGTTGCCGTACGGACACAGTCTCGACACCGGCCCGGCCGGAACCGACGGGCATGTCGACGGTGTGCTGCAGTACGTGGCACCGGGCCACGTGATGTTGGAAGTGGTCTCCGACCCATCGTCACCGGAGTACCCGCCGGCCACGCGAACCTCGAGATCCTGACTGGATCCCTCGATGCCGCAGGCCGCCGCTTCGACATCACGATCCTCGACCCCGGCACGACGACCGAGGTGTCATATGCCAATCATTACCTCGCCAACGGCGGTGTGATCGTGCCCGTCGGCGGCGACGCCGCCGACGGACCGGCGCTCGAGACCTTGCGAGCTCTGTACCCGGATCGCGAGGTCGTCGCGGTGCCCGGGGCAACGATCGCGTTCGGTGGTGGAGGGCCGCACTGCATCACGCAGCAGATCCCACTCGGAGTCGATCTCCCCGGCTGAGACCGACCCCGATCAGCCACCGGATTCGTTCGAGATCACGCGTCGGCGGACGGTCGGCCGAGATCCGTCGACGTCATCAGGCGCCGATACCGATCGGGTCGGCGGGTGTACATCAGACCGAACGACAGGGCGTCGTCGCGCTGGGTGAGATCGAGATCGGCGATCAACACCGCCGGACGGTCACGTGGCGCCTCGACGAGGATCCGCCCGTAGGGATCGGAGACGAACGACGATCCGTAGAACGTCAATGGGCCCTCGGTTCCGATGCGGTTGATCGCGATCATGAACGTCGAGTTCGCCAACCCGTTGGCGGCGATCATCTGGCGCCACATCGGTTGGGTGTCGGCGTCGGGCATGTGCGGCTCGTTGCCGATCGCGGTCGGGTAGACGATGATCTGAGCACCTTGCATCGACAACGAGCGGGCCAGCTCGGGAAACCATTGATCCCAACACGTCGGGAAGGCGAACATCGCGCCGGCCGCCTCGACCACCGGGCAGTCCTGATCGGCCGGCTCGAAGTACTGGTTCTCGTGGTAGTAGGGGAACTCGGGAATGTGGGTCTTGCGGGTTCGTGTCACGAGTCGCCCCGACGCGTCGACACAGATCGCCGTGTTGAAACCACGACCGTCGGTGGTGCGCTCGTACAGCGAGGCGTGCACCCAGACGTCGAACTCGGCTGCGAGCTGACGTGCCATCGCGAGCGTCGGACCGGTCTCGATGTCCTCGCCGTACGTGACCAAGGCACGGGGTACGTCGGGCGCGACGCAGAAGTACGGCGACAGGGTCAGCTCCTGCAACACCACGATGCGTGCACCCCGCTCGGCAGCGAGCTGCACGCCGCTGCGCACGGTGGCCCGATGCTCGACCGGGTCGGGATTCCACGCACATTGCACAGCGCCCACCCGGAGCATCTCACCGTCCGGCTGGCCGGCGATCCGGTACGGCGACGGCAACACCGCACCCGGCCCGATCACCTGGAACTCGTTGACGAACATCGGCCACACCCCTTCACGTTGCGGAGAGACAGCCGCCATCATCGCATCGTTCGGACCGCGAGAGCGCCGCTCGGTCGACTCAGGCGAGACAGAACGGGCACCCGCCGCCCGCGCGATCGCCTCGACGAACGGCCGGCCGCTGTGCGAACCCCGGATACACCAACGTTGCCGAGCCCGGCTGGACGCGCCGGCGCTCGCGCGATCATGATGGGCCCCTCATGGGCAGCGCCAATTCCAACCAGTCCGGCGCGACCCATGTGGCGTCGATCGTGCACGTCACCGATACCCACCTCTTCGTCGACGAACACGGAGCGACACGGGATCGCAGCGATCGCACCCGACTGGTTCGTGGGCTCGAACGGATCGGGGTCAAGGATCTCGAGTTTGCCGAAGCGGAGATGACCGAGCGGTTCGTCGACGCACTCCAGCGGGCAGTCGACCTCGAGCGGACCGTGCTGCCGGCCGCCGCACCGATCGTCGCCGTGCACACCGGCGACGCGGAGGCCTTCGGATCCACCGATCACGAGCATGCATTCTCCGGCTTCGCACACATCGACCGCATCTTGGCGGACGTCGGGCTCGGCGATGCGGTGGTCTCGGTTTCGGCAATCACGATGTGTGGCCGGGGAGCGTGGCGCTGTTCGGCCTCAACGGCCCCCGCCACGACCCCCAGAAGCACCACATCGCCAGAGCGGTCGACATGGTCGGCGACCTGCCACCGCCGGCACCGATTCGGTTCCCGACCCCGGCCGGGTTCGACCTCGTGTTCGCACCCCTCAACTCCGTGAACTCGCATGTGATTCGAGGCGCGCTGCTCGCCTACGGCCGGGTCTCCCACCATCCACCGGCGAGCGGACGCCCACTCGACCGGATCGCGGGCTACGGCCTGGCACCTCACGACTTGAACATCGCCGTGATGCACCACCCACCCCACTTCTACCGGCCCCTGACACTGCGCGACCGACTCGGTATCGGACATCTCGACGACTCCGAGTCCGTGGCCCGCGAACTCGCCGCGGCCGGTATCGATCTGGTGCTCGCGGGCCACCGCCACCGTCTCGACCCGTCGCTGGGCGAACAGATCGATGCGACCGAGCCCACCCAGTGGCCGCTCCCGGGCGGAATCGCTCAAATGGTCGCGATCTCGCCGACGATCCCGACCGATGCCGCGGCCGCCCGCCACGACCCGACAGGCTCGCCGCGCAGCGGGATCTGCGTGTATCGCGTCGTGGTGGGTACCGGGTCGGTCTCGCTCGATCGGGTGATCCATCCGACCGAGCCCGGGCGCTCCTCGGAACCCGTGATCGAACGCGGAACCGTGACGGGGCTCGCCGTGCACGGCGCCACGAGCACCAACCCAATCGGCCGCTGATCGATCCGGCCGAGCGAACTCGGCGCGGCTAACTTCGGCGAGTGGCCGCAGCACCCGAGTTGACGATCGAACACCCCCAGCAATGGGCCAAGACGCTGACCGTGCTCGGCCAGGTCGTCGTCGTCACCGCGGTGCTCGCGACGATCGTGTCGATCGTGCTCGTGGAGCGCTTCTCCACCACCTACGAGGACGGCTTGACCGTGACCGAGGAGTCGGCAGCGTTGGTGGCGGACGCCGTCGAGCCGCTCCATACGCTCGCCGACGATCTGGCGGGTCTCGCCCTCACACTGGTCGACGGGCTCGAACTTGCACAGTCGGTGATCGACAGCACCACCGACATCCTCGCGACGACCGGTGATGCGTTCAGCACGAACCTGGCCACGAGTGCCGAGGCGGCCGCCGACGTGGCGGACCGGCTGGCGGACGTGTTGGAACTGATCGAACGGCTCATCCCCGGCGAGAGCCAGAGCATCGCCGAGGAGCTTCGCTCGTTCGCCGACGGGCTCGCGCCGGTCGCCGATCAGTTGCGAGTGATCGGGAGCGAGCTGACCACAGCGGCGACCAATCTGGATGAGAGCCAGGCCACCCTGTCGGATTTGGCCGAACAGGTCGGAACGCTCGCTGCCGACATCAGCGGGCTCACGCCGCAGTTCGACGCTCTCGAGGCCACTGCCTCCGACCTCCAGATGAGGGCGGCAGCAGCCTCGGATCGCATGGGCCTCGACCTCTGGCTGATCCGAATCCTGATCCTTTCGGTCGGTGCCGTGTTCGTGGCGTTCGGGATCGCCATGTATCGCTTCGCCAGGGATTGGCTGATCATCGACGTCGATCCTCCACCGATGCCGATGCCGATCCCGAGCGAGCACGACAGCTGACCCCGACCGGGCGCTCGCGAGGGCCTCGCCAACCATCGTCGGCGAGCGACCGTGTGCGCGAGAACGCGTGGTGTGCGATGCTCGCGGCGTGGAATCCGCCTACGACTGGAAGCAGTACTACGCGGCCGAGCGCGAACGGTTGGGAGCCGCGGCGTTGCTGGCGCAGTTCGATGCCGTGCCGCCACTCGAACTGCGTAGTGGCGGAGCGATCGTGGTGCCCCACACCCGCATCGAGGTGACCGGTAACCAGATCGCGACCGCGGTGTCGACGGTGCTCGCATCGGACGTCGAGCGAGTGTTGGCGCTCGGGGTGCTGCACGGGGCGCGACGCTGCGACCGCGATCAGGTGACGGCGGCCCGTAATGGCGACCCCGAGGCCCGCTCCGCCCTGCGGGGTGTCCACGACGAATCCGGTCTGGCGGCGGAAGAGTTCTCGCTCGATGGCTTCGTCCACGTGCTCGGCCTGGCCTGCGATCACGTCGGACGCCGAGTCGAGGTCGTGTGCCGCTACCCCTTCCTGGTCGGTGACGACCCGGCGTCGCTGCCCGGCATCGACGAACTCGAGCGATTCATCGACGACGGCGCACTGCTCGTCGCCACCACCGACCCCATTCATCACGGCCACGCCTACGGCACACCGCCACACGAGTGCCTCGATGCCGCCGACGCGTCCACGCTCGACACCGCGTGATCGGCGATCGACGACCAGCTCGTCGCCCTCGCCGAACATCGCTTCGCGGACTTCGCCCAGCTCGTCGAGCGCCACCGTTCCGACTTCCGTGACACCGGCCCGGTAACGGCACAGCTCATCGGTGAAGGATTCACGCCACACGTGCACGACCTGGCCCTCGTCGACTACGCCGATGCCCTCGCAGCTCCGGCACCGACCTGGGTCGCCGGCGCGCTGATCACGGTCTGAAACGACGACGTGACCATCCAACGGCCGTCACGCGGGCGGGCGTCCAGCCTCGCCTCGTCGTAGGGTGATCAGTTCGACCATGAGGTCGCGGAACTCGAGCAGGCCGGGCGTCGAAGCGTCCAGCACCTTGGCGAGATCGTCCCATCGGCGCAGATCGACGGCGGTTCCAGCCAGCGGTTCCCGCTCGAACTCGGCGACCTCGGCCTCCGACATCGGGCCACCCTGGAGCACCAGACTGGCGACCGACGCAGGCGACAGATCGCCGTGGTAGTCGGGTGACGTCGCGCACAGATACCGCTTGGCTGCGACATGCAGACGGATCGGATCGGTGACCGCCGGGGTGAACCAGCCGGCGAGGAAGCGTGCACCGACCGCCTCGTGCCGCAGGTCGCGCTCACGATCGTGGCCGTGTGCGAGCAGGTGCCCGATGTCGTGCAGAAATGCCGCGGTGATCGTGGACGCATCGGCACCAGCCGCCATCGCCAGCGCCCCGCTCTGCAGCGCATGCTCGGTCTGGGTGATCACCTCGTCGTAGCGATCACCGCCGCGCTGCTCGAACAGGTCGATCAGGGCGTCGGCGACGTCGTCGGGCGAACCGAGCTCCCGCCACCTTGCCGTCTCACTCAATGATGACTCCTTGCCGAGGGGACGCATGACCGATCCAGGACCGATGGGGATGTGTGACCGGTGTTCACAGCCAGTCGTTGCGCTTGAAGAACCGGTGCAACACGAGCATGATGACGCCCATCCCGGCCAACGTCAACGGGTAACCGAGGCTCGAATCGAGCTCGGGCATGTGGTCGAAGTTCATGCCGTAGACGCCGGCGATCAGGGTCGGTACCGCAGCCATCGCCACCCAGGCGCTGATCTTGCGCATGTCCTCGTTCTGCTGGATGCCGGTCTGGGCGAGGCTCGCGGTGAGTGCCGCATCGAGCAGGTTCGACAACGACCGCGTCCGGCCGACCGTGCGGTTCAGTTGGTCGGAGGCCGCGCTCAGGGTCTCCAGCGTCTCGGAGTCGGCATGGCGTCGAACGTGCCGGATCAACCGCTCGAGCGGTTCGTCGAGTGCCTCGAGCGGAGTCTGGAAGCCGCGTACCTCGCGCTTGAGCCGGTACAGGCGCCGGACCGGCTGCGGCCCGCCTTCGGTGAAGACGTCCTGCTCGACCTCGATCAGGTCGTTCTCGAACCCGTCGAGGGCTGGGCTGTAGTCGGCGACCACCTGGGCGATGATCTCCGCCATCACGCCGAGCGGCCCGCTGTCGAGTCGCTCGGGGTCCGCCTCGAGCTCGGACCTGAGATGAGCGAGCGGGCTGGCATGGCCGTACCTCACCGCGATGATCGCGTTCTCCCAGACGAGCAACGTCAATTCGCCGAGCGAGATCGTCTCGTCGCGATCGACGTAGCGGGCGGTCCTCAGAACGAGCTCGAGGGCTGGGCCGTCGAGACTGAGCACCGGTCGCGTGTGCGGTGCGAGCACCTCGTCGACTTCGATCTGGCCCGTGCACCCGAGCACGTCGACGGCGCGACGCGAGCTCGTCGGCGCTCGGCATGGAGAAGCCCAGCCAGGCAAACGCACCCTCGTGCGCCGGCAGCATCGCCAGCGAGTCGATCGTCGGTGGAAGGTCGAGCCTGCGGCCCTCCGAATAGAGCGCGCAGTCGACGATCACCACCACATTGTGCACGATCGGACAGGGGTCTTCGAGCCGCACGTCGGGACGTCACTCGGTTCAACAAGGCCGCCGCAGGGCTGCGATACTCCGGTGTCCGAGAGTTCACCTGCGGTCGAAGCCATGAGGAGTGCCATGTCGACACCATCCGAGTTCGTTGCTGACCCCGCCGAGGTCGCATCCCTGACCACCTCACGGCCCGATGGTCACGGGCCGGTTCGGGCCTACGACTGGATCGCTCATCACGCAGCGCATCGCCCCGGCCATGAGGCGGTTCGCGACCTCGGCAGCGGCCACAGCTTCACCTATGCCGAGCTCGACCATCGGATCGACGCGACGGCTGCGTACCTGGCATCGATCGGCATCGGGCGCGGAGATCGGGTCGGCGTGCTGGCCCACAACGGGGTCGAGTTCTTCGACGTGCAGTTCGCCTGTGCCCGACGCGGCGCGATCTGCGTGCTGTTGAACTGGCGATTGACGGTCACCGAGCTGGAGTACATCTTGACCGACAGCTCGCCGATGTTGTTGGTGCACGACATCTCGTTCGCCGAGTCGGCCGAGGAGCTACAACGGCGCTGCTCGATCGGTGAGTTGCTGGCGATCGACGGTGGTCAGGCGACCAGCCCCTTCGAGCGCGCGCTCGCCCGGTTCGACGGCGACAACGGCGGCCGGGCCGATCTCACCCACGACGACGTGATCACGATCATGTACACGTCGGGAACGACGGGGCTGCCGAAGGGAGCGATGATCACCCACGGCATGAACTTCTGGAATTCCGTCAACCTCGGTATCCCGGCCGGGATCGGGATCGACACGGTGCATTTGAACGTGTTGCCGCTGTTCCACACCGGTGGGTTGAACTGCTACTGCAACCCCGTCCTGCACGCCGGCGGCACGGTGGTGATCCTGAAGGGGTTCGATCCGGGTGAGACGTTGCGGGTGCTGGGCGACCCGGCCCAGGGCATCACCCACTTCTTCGCCGTGCCGGCGCCGTACCAGTTCATGATGCAGCACCCCGACTTCACCGACACCGACCTGTCGCGCCTGAGGATTGCCGGTGTCGGTGGGGCGCCGTGTGCACTGACGATCATGGAGACCTGGTTCGAACGCGGGGTGTCGCTGACACAGGGGTTCGGGATGACCGAAACCAGCCCCGCCTGCATCTTCCTCGATCCCGGTGACGCGCTGCGCAAGATCGGCTCGACCGGCAAGGTGCTGCTCCACACCGAAGCCCGGATCGTCGAACGACGACGGCGGCGACTGCGGCCCCGACGAGATCGGTGAGCTGTGGGTCGCCGGCCCGAACATCACGCCCGGTTACTGGAACCGCCCCGATGCGACCGCCGACGCGTTCGAGGGCCGTTGGCTGAAGACCGGCGACGCCGCCCGCATGGACGACGAAGGCTTCATCTACATCGTCGACCGCTGGAAGGACATGTACATCTCGGGCGGCGAGAACGTGTATCCGGCCGAGGTCGAGAACGTGCTCTATCAACTGCCCGAGGTGGCCGAGGCCGCGATCATCGGGGTGCCCAACGACAAGTGGGGCGAGGTCGGACTGGCCGTGGTGGCACTCAAGCCGGGTGCCACGCTCGACCGGGCGACCGTGATCGAGCACTGCGTCGGCCGGCTGGCGAAGTTCAAGATCCCCAACGACATCGCGATCGTCGAGGCGCTCCCCCGCAACGCCACGGGCAAGGTGCTCAAGCGCGAACTGCGGACCCAGTTCGTGGACGCCGACGCGCCCAAGGTCTCCTGAGGTACCGCGGCGCCGGTTGGGTTTCCTCCCCGCGGCGACGTCGATCGCGAAACCGATTCAGCGTCCGAAGAGCTGAGCGAGCCAACCCGACTGGGAAGACTCCGACGATGCGCAGTCACAGCGGTCGTCCGGGGCCACATCCCCGAGGACACTCTCGACGTGTGCGCCACAACCGCGCCACGACGGCTTCTGACACGACCTGCAAGTGGTTCGCTGACACATGATGCTCTCCTGAATGATCCGGTCGGCAACCGCCGGGTGCCCGACGTTTGCTGGCTGTTCTCGACCCTGATGGACGACGACAGATAATGTACGGACATTTACGGGAAATGCAACCACCACCGACAAGATCGATGGCCCGGCGATGCTCGATGTCTCACCGATCCGGGCTCCGACCGTCACGCCGAGGCGGTGACGACCAGCACCACTCGACCGTCACGCCGAGGCGGTGAAGACGAGCAGCACTTCGTCGGCGTCGTCGGTGAGGGTCAACGTGTCGCCGTCGACGGCGAACCGGCTGACGGTGGGGAGCACCTGGAAGAATTGCGTCTCGACCTCGGTCACGGCGGGTTGGCACGCCATCATGGTGGACATGATTTCGGGGGCGATCGTCACGGCCCCGTCCTCGAACGATGCGTTGCTGCCGTAGTTGTTGCAGCCGCCCGAACCGGCGACCCGAGCACCGTCGAATTCGAGGGTCGGTACGATCCCGTCGGGAACGGGTTCGCCACCGAGTTCGGACAGCTGCCACACCACACCGGTCACGTCGGCGCCGGTGCTGGGGGCATCGTCGCCTCCGCACGCGGCGAACAGGCCCGCACCGACCGAGACGAGCAGCGACCACACCGACACATCTGCGAACCGTCGTCATGGCAGAACTCTCCCACACACATCGGTCGCGGACAATCATGCGATCCGGGCGTTCCGAGCGGACGATTGCCACCCGTTGGTCGGGGCAGATCCCGATTCGGTCGTGACCTCGGGGCTGTCGGCACCGAGGCCGAGGCGCACGTTGTCGGCGACTCCGGCCGCAGGACGATGTAGGTCATCCCTGCATGCGATCGTGGATTGGATGTCGGTGTCGAGCCCGAACCGCCTCACGGAACGATCGGCAGCCGGGACGTGGGATTGGCTACGCTCCCGTGAAGGCGTCGCTCGCCGCCCGGCCGAACGTCGACGCGGTCGTCATGCCGTGAGCACCCGACCGACTGAAGACTCGGCCGAGTCGGCACGACACAAGGGATCGACACGATGACCATCAAGATCGGACTCTCGCTCGACCCGTCGACACCGCGGTTCCTCGAACTCGCCCAGGAGGCCGAACGGATCGGTGTCGATTCGGTCTGGGTGGCCGAGTACTGGGCCTACGACGCGTTCACGCCCCTCGCTGCCATCGCCTCGGTGACCGAACGTCTGCGTCTCGCCACAGGGATCGCTCAACTGGGTGCCCGCAGTCCGGCGATGCTGGCGATGACCGCGCTCGGCGTGCAAGCCGTCTCGGACGGCCGACTCATCCTCGGCATCGGCGTGAGCGGACCGCAGGTGATGGAGGGGTGGCACGGCGTCACGTTCGATCGCCCGGTGCGCCGCAGCCGCGAGACGATCGAGATCGTCAAGATGGTCGCCTCGGGTGAGCGGCTGGTCTACGACGGGTCCGTGTACCGGCTCCCACTTCCCGGCGGCGCCGGGAAGGCGATCCGATCACGCGCCGATCCGACGCCGATACCCGTGTACATCGCGGCGCTCGGACCGGCCAACCTCCGACTCACCGGCGAGCTCGGCGATGGCTGGATCGGCAACTCGTTCTTCCCCGAGTCTGCCGACGTGTTCTTCGATCCGATCGCCGAAGCGGCGGCCGGAGCCGGGCGGTCGTTCGCCGACATCGATCGTGTCGTGGCCGTCTCTCTCGAGTTCACGGAGGACGATCCTGTAGCGATCGAGGCCGCCGGTCGCCGTCACGCCAACGGATACGCGTTCACCTTCGGGGCGATGGGCACGACGGGCAAGAACTTCTACAACGATGCGTTCGCTCGCCAGGGCTACGGCGTCGATGTGGCCGAGGTCGAACGACTGTGGGCGTCGGGCGACCGCGCGGCCGCCGAAGCACACGTCCCGATCGAGATCGGTCTCGGCACCAACCTGGTCGGCCCGCCGGCCACGATCCGCACCCGACTCCGTGAGTACGAACGCTGCGGCGTCACCACGCTGCGGGTCGGGGTGAGCGGCAGCTTCGACGAGAAGATCGCGGCCCTCGAGATGCTCGTCGGCTCGCCGGAGACGTCGGCCAGGATCAACCCGTCGATCAACGACGAGCACCATCGTGACGATTCTCGACAGGTGATGCCGTCGTTCCGGTGCGCGCAGGCGCGGTACGACCCTGTCGAGTCACCCCGCCGGCACCGCCTCACACGAGGTGCCGTGTCATCGACGGACCGAGTCCCGTTCGACGCGGTCGAGCCCGCTCGGAACAGTCCCACCACGTACGGTCATGAGATGGCCAGTGAAGCGAACCCGAACGACCGAGGAACCGGATTCGACGCCGAACCGTTCCGGTTCTTCGACAACCGCGAAAAGTATCTGCTGTTCGTCACCACCACGAGTGAGAAGAGGGTGGTCGCGTCCCGAATCGGCGACGAACTCGATCTGCTCGAACCCACACCGCCGGCCCTTCGCGTGTTCGACGCCGGGACCGGCAACGGAGTAGTGCTCGCACACGTGTTGAGTGATCTGCACAACAGGATGCCGACGGTGCCGTTCGTCGTGGTCGGCAAGGAGATCAGCATGGAAGACACGCGCCTCACGCTGTCGACCCTCCCCGACCGGCTCGTCGAGCACCCGGAGACCGCTGTCGTCATCACGAATATGACCTACGCCGAGGCGCCACGCTTGTTTCCTCGCAAGCCCGAGAACCGGGAACGAATCGCATGGTGGGACATCGGTCTCGACGGCACCACCTCACACGAGTTCCAACAGCAGATCTCGGGCCTCGAACACGTGCTGTCGCAGGGATGGCAGACCGTCACGAGCCCGGCGACCGGCAACCCGATCTACGCGACGCCCTCGGTCCTCGTGCTGTATCGGTCCGATCGTGCCTTCGTGCTGCACGATGTGATCCCGCGCAACATCGGCGCGCCGCAGCCGTTCGGCTACGACCTCGTGCTCGCGGCGCAGCCGTACCGTTCGCGGACGCCCGCCGAGCTCAAGGTGCGTACCGTGCTGGTCCCGTTGGCCGAAGCGCTCGATCCGAAAGGGCGGCTCGTCGTCGTGCAGTCGACCGGGCACGATCCGGGCATGGAGATCATTCGGCGGATCTGGCCCGGCGACGAGCCGTTCGCCACCCCGCGCCATCTCTTGGTCAAGGAACTCGATCGTCAACTCAACGGCGAAGGACCAGCGGAGTTCGTGTTCGAGAACCACGACGATGCCCGGGCGCTGTTCAGCTACCACTTGCACGCCATGCCGAGCGAGATCAGCAACCGGTTGAGCACCTCGACGGCGCTCGCGGCCTGGAACGCTGCGATCTACGTCGCCCAGATCGACGACGAGAGCGTGTCCGAAGCGATGCGGCACAGCGACTACCTCCAGGTCACCAACGAGATCGTCCTCAAGCACGGCGGCCTCTGGTTCCAGGACGAGAGCTTCGTCGTCGTCAGGCAGTAGTGCACGCTCGATCAGGGCAATCAGAACGCGCCGGCTGGGCTAGGGCTGGGGAGTGGTCCGCTGGGGCCCGATCGTCCATTCCACGCCGACGATCCCGCCGCTCCGGGCGAACAGTTGCTGTGACTGGCGGAGGTGAGGGCGAGACCATCCCGGTGCTCACTGGTGCCGTCGTCGACGGACGACGGTGACCCCGTCGACCTCACCTCGGGCGAGCGTCATCGGAACCGAACAGAAGGTGAACGATGCCGAACCACGACCAACTGTGGCGTCTCCCGACGGCACGATTTCGCTCAGCGGGAGCAGACCCGGGGACAGCGAGACGCACCCGTGTGTGACTCTCAGCCCCAGTTCGCCGAGCCGGGTCAGCACCTCTTCTTTGACTTGACCGGTCATGCCGGGCTGCTGGGCACCGGCGTGAGCGGGGGTGTGCGAATAGCAGTCGGTCGGGATCGCGCCGTACTCCCCCGGTTGCTTCCGGAACCCGAGACCAGACCGGATCCGGCGGTACGCGTCGGCCAGTCGCTCGACGACGTCGTCGGGTGCACCGTGATCGACGGCTGCCCAATACGTCTCCTGAACCGCGAGCAGCAGCTTGGCGACCATGTGCCAGTAGACCGAACCGATGCCTTCGTAGCCGTACATGCTGCCCGAGCGTCCGGTGAACGAACTGTGATGGAAGACCGTCTTCGTACAACTCGATGATCCGATCGCGATCGGACTCGGGCAGGGTCGTCTGATCGAGCGACGTGGCGAGCACGCCGGCGTTGATGATGTCGGGCCGGAACCGCAGCCGACCCTCGAGATCGGTCGCGAAGATCCGCCGCAGCGAATCGTCGAGCGGTCCAGCGAGCCACGGGATCGCTGCGACGGCTCGCGGGGGCACGATGTTGCGTTCGAGGAACGGCGGCAGCGCGACCACCGGGTACAGCATGAACGTGTCCTGGTCAGCTCGGTACATCCCGGAGGCGAACAGGGCGTCGACCAGATCGACCGAGGCTTCGGGGTCGAGGGCACCGGACGAAAGCACCGCGACCTGACCTTCGAGCATCGGGCCGAGGTGGTCGACATGTGCCGTATCGGCGGTCGGGAAGGAGACGCGGTTGTACGAGTGATACAGGCCGTCGGCGCGCTGCGCACCCCGGATCGACTGCTCCAGGTGCTCGCCTGCCAGGTCGCACAGACGTCGCACGTCGGCGATCGACGACGTCGAGCGGCGTCTGATCGGTTCCCTGACCGACTCGTCGGCGATGTTCGGAACCAGCCGCGCCGAGGGCGTCGACGATCGAGCGCCGGGCTCCGATCGTCGATCGGCTCGGCCGCCGGTGGGATCTGTTCGAAGACGTCGAGGATGCCCTGGAACCAGGCGGCCACCGAGTTCGTGAGCCCCGACGCTCTCGGCATCGACGCCATCGAGCTGTGAGCGACGAACTGCAGGTACCGGCGCAGGTGGTAGAGCGTGACCATCGACAACCCGGGACCCGCCAGTGCGTTGTTGGCGTCGTTCCACTCGGGGCGCTGCGTGTTGAGCCAGATCCCGCCACCCGGCACGAAGCTGGTGAGCTTGGCGAGCGCCGGCACGAGCAGCTTCTCGAGCAGCCCGATTCTCAGCAGTGCCCCGTCGTCATCCACGACGAGCCGTCCGTCGGAGCCCAGCTGCTGCTCGCGCCGGGCGATCGCTTCGGCGCGCCGCCTCGTCGAAGGTGATGGTGTTCTTCGGGTCGGCGACCATCGCATCGTGGTCGGCGATCACGTACGGCACGTCGGCGTACACGAACACCGGTCGATCCAGCCACTCCCGGATCGCTCCGGGCTCGTGCTGCTCCCATGCTTCGAGCAGGCGCAGCAGGTAGATGATCTGATGGTCTCCCCAGTAGCCGATGTGACTCCACGGATCGTCGGGGTCGGGCACCTCCCAGTCGATGCCGTCGCGCGAGATGCGGTACGGGTTGTAGCCGTCGATCGTCGATGCGTTCACGAACTTGGCGACCACGTGGGCGTAGTAGGCGGGGAACGACTGCAGCAGGGCTTCCCAGTTCTGGAAGATGTCGCGCCAGTTGCCCTCGTACGACAGCAGCTCTCCACCGTCGTCGTTGCGGACGTTGATCGAGAATCGGTTCCACGGCCGGCTGGGATCGCCGTGTCGACGCGAGAACGTGAGCGGCAGGTACTCCAGCACCAGCCGGATCAGATCGTCGTCGCCGGTCGCCAACGCGGCGTCGCGCAGCGTCGCCACGTCGACCCACGTACCCAGGGCGCGCCGAGCCAGGTCCGACACCGCTCGGACACCTCACGATTGCGGACGCGCACGAACTCGGCGAGGTCGGCCGTCGGGACCTGATGGCCGTACGGGAAGACGCCGCCACGCATCGAGTTGAACAGCACGTTCGACAGGTGATGGGCATCGGCGATGCCATCGGCCGTCGACTGGAAGGCATCGGCGCCGGCGAGCAACACTCGCAGCCGCTCGGACCCGGCCAGGACGTCGTCGCCGACGGTTCGAGCGGCATCGGCGTCGGTCGCCGTGCGGGACGCGGCCAGTACGTCGGAGTGGGCGAGCCCGGTGTCGGCCACCATCATCCACGACACCGAACCGGACTCGGGAACGGTGACTGCGCCTCGCAGCAGATATGCGCCCGGACGACCCGTGACCAGCCGACTCGGGTCGCGCGGCCGACCCTCGACCATGGCGTCAATCGCACGAGCATCGAGATCCGGCTCGGCGCCGGTGAATCCCGACGACCAGATCGTCGTCGCGGTGAGCGATTCGGCGGGCTCGGCACGGTCGGTGATCAGCGCCTCGAGCGTGTACACGGCGAGCGTGCCCCACGGTCCCGTCTCGGAACGCTTGTACGAGTCGACCAGGTTCGAAAGGATCTGCTCGGTCTGGGCGTCGACGCCCGCCGGCATCACGTCGAGCAGGCCGTCGAGCACCTCGAGTCCGAAGCCGTGCCCGCCGACATCCCCACCGACATCGACGACTTCGACGGTGCGGACCCAACCGTGTGCCCTGGACGGTGCCCATGTCGCCAGGAAGTCGAGACCCCACTCGTGGTGCCGCTCCTCGAAGATCAGTCGGTCGCCGAGGACGCTCTTGGCGATCGATCGTGAGCATGATGTGTCGCACTCGGCCCCGAACGGTCGCCACAACAGGCGCTGCCCGTCGACGGTACGAGCGATCACCGTCACCGGCCCCGTGATGCCGGCCGCCCGATGCAACTTGTCGACGGTCTCGTACGGGAAGAGCGAGTGATCGGCATCGACCCGGCCGGCGGTCAGCGCGCCGGTACTCGACACGAAGTTCCACAGGTCGGAGTCGGACACGACCGTCATCAGGAACGGCTCCATCTGCTCGACACCGTCGATCCGGTAGTACTCGACACCGTCGATCAGCGACAGCCCGCCCGTTGGAACGCGTTGCCTCTCCCTCATGATCATCTCACTCCCACTGTGTCGATGCCACGGTGCGGTCCCCCGGGGGGACGGGACCGCACCGTCGCGGATCATGATTCGAGCTCGAACGCCCCGACGTCGCACCCGGGTCCACGTGGGCGGGTGACACCACACTGGTCCGCAGCCGGGCACGCACCGGCGTCCGAGGTATCGACCACCGAACTGCCGGGTGTGGCACTGCTGTGCATCATCAACCTTCCGTGAGGGCGAGGCGGGTCTCGGGGTCGAAGAAGTGGAGGTTCTCGGTGGTCACCGCGATGTCGACGACCTCTCCTTCGCGGACTCGGGATCGCGGGTTGAACCGGCCGACAGCGTTCGCCTGGCCCTCGACGGGCTTGGCGTCAGGCGCATCGGGGTCACCGGAGTCGACATTCGGAGCATCGATCGAGAAGTGGACCATGATCTCCGAACCCAACGCCTCGAGCAGGGCGACCGGCGCCGTCAGCCGCCGCTCGGGCACGCTCGATTCGGCCAGGGTCGCATCCTCGAAGTCCTCGGGTCGGATACCGACGATCAGATTCTTGCCGTCGTAGCTGTTCAGGGTGGGATACCGGTCGAACAGGACGGGTTCCAGGGCGAGCGTCTGGGAGCCGAGCCGCAACGTGTGGCCCTCGACCTTCGCCTCGTAGAGGTTCATCGACGGCGACCCGATGAATGCGGCGACGAACACGTTGGTCGGGTCGGTCGTAGAGGTTCTGTGGCGTGTCGACCTGCTGGAGGTAGCCGTCCTTGAGTACCGCCACCCGGTCGCCCATGGTCATCGCTTCGACCTGATCGTGGGTCACGTAGATCGTGGTGACACCGAGGTCACGCTGGATACCGGCGATCTCGGCACGCATCTGGACCCGCAGCTTGGCGTCGAGGTTCGACAACGGCTCGTCCATCAAGAACGCCGAGGGCTGGCGCACGATGGCACGCCCCATCGCGACACGTTGGCGCTGGCCACCCGACAACTGACCGGGCTTGCGATCGAGATTGGCGGTGAGCTCGAGGATGTCGGCCGCCTTGCGGACCCGCTGGTCGATCTCGTCCTTCGGGACCTTCGCCAGCTTGAGCGCGAAGCCGATGTTGTCGTAGACGCTCATGTGCGGGTACAGCGCATAGTTCTGGAACACCATCGCGATGTCTCGGTCCTTGGGCTCGACATCGTTGACCACACGGTCACCGATCCGTAGCTCGCCGCTGGAGATCGTCTCCAGACCAGCGACCATCCGGAGCGCGGTCGATTTGCCACACCCGGACGGCCCGACGAGAACCAGGAACTCACCGTCGTTGACCGCTAGGTCGAGACCGTGGATCGCCTGGAATCCGTTCTCATAGATCTTGTTCACCTGGTCGAGGACGACGTTCGCCATCACTCACCTCCTGTTCGTGTCATGACGAGCGTTGTGCCCGCTTGGTGTCCGATTGGCCAATTTGGTGGGTCCGGTTCGAGCTCGGTTCCACCGATGATCTGGGACTCGCTCGTCGGCCACGGAACGGGGAGTCGACCCGTGAAGGGAGCGTGGCCCAGCAGCACCTCGGCGATCCCGTCGGCTTCGGTGCCGGGGAGCCAGCAGGCGACGACCGAGTCGGCGAGCTCGACGATCGGCTCGATCAACAATGGACGCCCGGAGATGATGACCACGATCAATCGATCGACCTGGTCGCGCATCCGGCGCACGACATCGATCTGATCGGTCGGGATCGAGAGGTCGGAGCGATCGCCGCCACCTTCGACGTAGGGCAGTTCGTGGATCGACACGACGCCGATCGGTGCCCTGGCATCGCCGAAATGGGCGCTGCGTTCGTAGCGAACCCGCTCGTGCCCGCACAAGCGTCGGAGACCGTCGACGATCGTGCGGCCATCGGTGATGCGACCGGAACCACCCGTCCAGGAGATCGTCCACCCACCACACCCGATACCGATGTCGTCCAACGCATCACCGGCTGCGAGGAGTTCGACGTCGTCCGGGATCGGAAGCGCGCCGCCATCGGTCAGCACGACCGCGGATGCCCGCACGGCGGCCCGCGCCAGCGCACGATGCTCGTCGCAACCGACGACCGTGAGGTCGACATCGCGGGGTGACAGCTCGGTGAACAACCCCAACTCCGACTTCACATGCAGGATTCGGCCGACCGCGTCATCGATCCGCTCGAGGGGGATCCTGCCGGCGTCCACCAGGTCGACGACCGTCGTGATGAATCGCTCGTAGTCGAACGGCACCATCACCATGTCGATCCCGGCACATATCGCCTGTTCGACGGCGGTGGCATAGTCGGGGTCGATCTGCTCGACCGCCATCCAGTCGCTCACGACGAACCCGGCGAACCCGAGCTCGACCTTGAGCACGTCGGTGAGCAGATAGCGATGGGCGTGCAATCGTCGACCGTGCCACGATCCGTAGCAGGCCATGACCGTGAGTACGCCGACATCGAGTGCGGCGATGAACGGGGGCAGATGCACGCGGCGAAGCTCGTCCTCGTCGATCTGGATGTCGCCCTGGTCGATCTGCCAGCCCTGACCCCAACCCTGCCACCAGTCGATCCAGGGCTGGCGATGGTTGCCCGCCGTGCCCCATACCGTCGCCCCCTCCCCGACGTAGTGCTTGGCGCACGCCAGCACACCGTCGACCGCGAGGTCGTCACCGTGCCACCCCTCGACGGCAGCACGACCGAGGGCACTCACCACCGCGACGTCCTGCGAGAAGCCCTCGTAGGTGCGTCCCCAGCGAATGTCCTGCGGAACGGCGAGGCACGGTGCGAACGACCATCGGGCGCCGGTTGCAGCGGTCTCGAGCGCGGCTGCACGGCTGATCGTGCGCATCAGGTCGGGGTCGTCGGCAGCTCCCATCCCGATGTTGTGCGGAAAGATCGTGGCATCGAGGACGTTGTTGTGACCGTGCACTGCGTCGGTGCCGTACAGGATCGGGATCCCGAGGCGGCTCCGCCTCGATGCCGCCACGAACGAGTGGACGCTTTCGCGCCACGCTGCGGCCGAACCATCACCGGGGTTGCCACCCCCGCCGCTGAGCACCGAACCGACCGACCAGGCCGCCACGTCGTCGGGGGTGATGCTGCCGAACTCGACCTGTGTCATCTGGCCGACCTTCTCGGCGGTCGTCATCGAACCTAGGAGATCGTGCATGCGCCCATCCTCGAATGCTCGCTGCGGCACCGCGGTGCGGCGGCCGATCGACGCCGGTGGGCGTGCCACCTCGAGTCGCGCCGGGCCATCGAGTCGTCCTGACGCGCCGTCCTCGACCGATTCGACCGGTTCAGCGCCCTGGCTCCGTGTGTGCGATGCATCTCTCCCCGTTCACCAGATCCTTCGTCTGGGAGCGCTCCTGGGAGCGCTCCCAGAAACATACGACCAGAACCCGGTTGAGGTCAAGAGGAATGTCGCGAATGTTTCCAGTGGGTGCGAAACGAGCGTCTCAGCTCGTGTGATGCAGCAGCTCGTTCGTACCGCAGGACGCTCCGATCCGAAGCGCCGTGGGCAGGATCACCGTCTTGGACTCAGAGGTCGCGTCGGCCAACATGGCGACCGCCGTGCGGCCGACCTCGACAACCGGCTGCACCACGGTGGTCAGCGCCGGCTCGAGCCGCGGCCCGCGCGCAAGGCCGTCGAAGCCGACGATCGCGACGTCGTCGGGAATCCGAACGCCGTGCTCGGACAATGCCCGGAACGCACCGGCAGCCATCGGGTCGGTTGCGACGTAGATCGCGTCGGGACCCTCCGACAACAACGACGACGTGGCGCGGTATCCACCGTCCGATGTGGGTTGATCGAGGCGGATCAAGCGATCCTCGACCTCGCGGCCGGCGGCGGCGAGCCCATCCCGATAGCCGTCGAGCCGCTCGGCGCCGAACAGGTACTCGGAGCTCGGACCGACAAAACCGACACGGCGCCGACCGTGCTCGCACAGGTGCAGGGTGGCGGCCACGCTTCCCGCTCGATTCTCGACGTCGACACGCAAGAGACCGACGTCGTCGACCGGGTGCCCGACGACGACCAACCGCTTCCCACGGTCACGGAGCGACGAGATGAGACCGTCGCTGCGCGGGCCCGCCGTCACGATCACGCCGTCCACGAAACCTTGGGCGATCTGGGTCGTCAGGATGTCTGCACGCCCCTCAGGGCCGTGGACCGGGAAGATCGAGAAGATCAGGCCGTGCTCGACGCAACCCTGCTGGATGCCGTTGACGAGCGCCGAATAGTACGGATCGCCGAACAGTTCGTCGACCTCGGTCAGCATCACCAGACCGATCAAACCATTACGGCTCGACACCAGTGCACGCGCCGCCTGGTTGGGCAGGTAACCGGTCTCCTCGATCACCGCCTCGACCCGAGCACGAACCTCGGGCCGGACGTCAGGGTGATCGTTCAGGACCCGGGACACCGTCGAGCGCGAAACCCCGGCCCGCCGACCGATCTCCTCGAGTGTCAGATTCGCAGACTTCATATCGCTTCCGGCCTCGGGTCGAGGCTCTCGACCCGGATCCAATCGACGAGCACCTTCGCCCGATCGGTCTTGATTGCTGTTACCGCTTCTTCGGACATCCCATGATAGGGGGACCGGATTCCGTTGGATTTCACCGGATACACTCCGCCCAGGGCGAAGTTCAAAATGAGGAACTTCTCGTTGTCGAACGCCCAGGGGCCGAAGAAGTCGACCATCGGGCGCACGACCCGATAGGCCAGTTCGCCATCGACCGTGAAGACGAGCCGATCAGGTTCCCAGTCGACGGCATACACGTGCCACCCCGATGCATCTGCGCCACCGGTGAAGTACATGTTGTTGGCCAGTGCCTGCTCGCCCGAGTAGCCGGGCCCGTGCACGGCGCTACTGACCCAATCCGGTTCGCCGACGTATTCCATCACGTCGATCTCGCCGGTATCGGGCCAACCGCTGCAGCCCATCAGCCAGAACGCCGGCCACAATCCTCGCCCACTGGGCAGCCGCATGCGAGCCGAGGCCGACCCGTACCGGAACTGGAACCTGTCGCGAGTGTCGACTCGGCCCGAGACGAAATCGAAGCGGTCACCGTCCGGCGTGAGGTAACCAGGGCGAAAGCGCGGCTGGATGACCAACACGTTGCCATCGGCACCATCAGCCTCCTGTCCCGACGCGACGTAGATCGTCTCGAGCGAATCGACATAGGCCTGCTGCTCGTCGTTGACGACCCTGCCGGTGACCCGAACATTCCATGTCGATCGGTTCAGCACGCCCGAACCGAAGTCATCGAAGAAGATCGGCTCGGATCGAGGTCCGACTCGTCGACCGGGGGTGCTGGTTCGCTGCTCGACCACGACGAGGGTTCCTCACTCGGCGGTCGGCTGGTAGACGCGCACGTAGTCGACGTAGTACTGGATGGGAAACTCCAGGTCCAGCGCGATGCTCCCGCCCAACGTGCCACCGAGGGCGAGGTTGAGAATGATGAAGAAGGGCCGGTCGAACACCCACTCGCGATCGCTCAAGTCCGCCGGACCGACCTCGAAGTACATCTCGTCGTCGAAGAACCACCGGATCCCCTCGGCGTCCCAGTCGACCGCGAAGGTGTGGAAATCGTCGCCGATCTCGAAATCCTGCCGATTCCACTGCGACTTGCCGCCGGCGCCGGCATAACCCGGACCGTGGATGGTGCCGATCACGAGATCGGGCTCGCGCCCGACATACTCCATGATGTCGATCTCGCCGATGTTGGGCCACTGCTTGGCCGGATCGTCGGACTCGTTGTCGAAGTCGGAGCCCAACATCCAGAACGCCGGCCAGGTGCCGGACCCCTTCGGCACCTTGATGCGCGGCTTCGATCCGGCCGTACTGGAACTCCTGCAGGCCCTGGCTCTTCAACCGGGCGGACGTGTAGTACGAGTCCTCGAACTTCTCTTGGTGGAGTTCGATCAGCAACAGCCCGTTCTGGGTGCGGGCGTTCTCGGGGCGGTCGGTGTAGTACTGCGCCTCGCCGTTGCCCCATCCCCAGCCCCCGATGTCGTAGGTCCAGTTCGATCCGTCCACCGCATCACCGTCGAACTCGTCGCTCCAGACGAGCTCCATACCCTCGGGTGGCTCGGCCGGGATCGGTTCCGGTGTTGCGATCGTCGTGGTCGGCGCCGTGGTGGCCGGTTCGGTGATCGGCGGCTCGGTGCTCGGCGGCGCGGTGGTCGCCGGCGTGGTCACCTCGGCGGGCACGGTCGTCGGAACCGGCTCGGTCGCGGCAACGTCGGCGTCGTCATCGTCGCCGGAGCCGCACGCAGCGACCAGTAGCGAACATGACAGGACTGCCCCCAGCGCTCGCCATCGGCGCCTCGCGTGAGCCGGTCTCATCGTGATCCTCTCCTTCCTGGTTCGGCGGATGGTTGTGGGTCCCCTCGTCGGCAGATGTTCTCGAACGTCATCTCGACCCAGCCGCTCCGAAGGCCCCGACACCGGGACTCGACGAACCACCACGATCATGGCCGCGCCGGACTTCCGTCGGGCAACCGGGTCTGGGTCCACTGCTCGACGATCTCGCCACACGGATACTTCGCAGCGAGCTCCTCGTCGATGGCGATGCCCAAGCCGGGCTGTTCGTTCGGGTAGAGATATCCGGCCCGAACCTCCGGGAGGCCGGGGAACATCTCGTAGTCGACTTCGGACGGCTGGTACCACTCCTGGATCCCGAAGTTCGGTGCCCAGAGATCAAGGTGCAGATTGGCGGCGTGCCCGACCGGCGACGTGTCGCCCGGCCCGTGCCACGCGGTGCGCACTCCGAACGTCTGCGCCAGCGCCGCGACGTTTCGGGCCGGCGTGATCCCACCGATCTGGCTCACATGGATGCGTATGAAGTCGATCAGCTGCTCGGTGATCAGCGAGCGCCATTCGTGCGGATTGTTGAACAACTCGCCCATCGCCAACGGAGTTGAGCACTGTTGGCGAAGATGCCGGAACCAACCGACATCTTCGGGGGCAACGGGGTCTTCGAGGAAGAACAGACGATATTGCTCGACGTCCTTGGCGAAGCGGAGCGCGTCGACGGGGTGGAGTCGTTCGTGCACATCGTGGAGCAACTCGACATCGTCACCCAACGAGCTGCGGACATGATCGATCATCCCGAGCATCACACGGCCGTACTGGCGTGGATCGAAGTAGCTGCCGTCGGGTGCCCCTTCGGGTGGCTGCAACCCCGACCCCGAACCGCCGTATCCGCCCATCTGGACGCGGAACGTGGTGGAAACCCTGCTCGACCAGGCGATTCGCATTGTCCGCGACCTGGTGTGGATCGCTGCCGTCGGCGTGCACGTAGACGGCAGCCGCTTCGCGGCTCTTGCCTCCGAACAGTTGGTACAACGGCATGCCGGCCCGCTTGCCCTTGATGTCCCACAGCGCCTGATCGACGCCGGAAACGGCATTGTTCAGCACCGGACCGTTGCGCCAGTACCCGTGCACCATCGACATCTGCCACAGCTCCTCGATGCGATCGACGTCGCGACCGATCAGGAACGGCTTGAGATGTCGTTCGATCGCAGCCTGCACCGCGAACACACGCTGGGTGAAGGTCGCACACCCCAGCCCGTACAGGCCGGGTTCCGAGGTCATCACCTTGACGATGACCAGGCGCGAAGCACCGGGCTGGGTCAGGATCGGCCTGACGTCGGTGATCCTGATCGTCACGGCTACCTATCCCTTGACGGCGCCCGAGGTCAGTCCAGAGATGATGTAGCGCTGTAGGAACATGAAGAGGATCAACATCGGGGCCATCAACATCAACACAGCGGCAGCGAGTTTGGGCCAGTCGCTGCCGTACACGCCCTCGAACACGATCAGACCCTTGGTGATCGGATAGAGATCGTCGTCGGTCAGGTAGACGTTGGCGAGGATCAGCTCGTTCCAGATCCCGATCGCGTGGATCACCGTCACCGTTGCGATCGCGGGCTTGATGAGTGGGATCAGGATCGACCACACGAATCGGATGTAACCGCAGCCGTCCATCGCTGCCGACTCGTCGAGTTCTTTTGGGATCGATTTGATGTAGTTGACGAGGATGATCAGCCCGATCGGGTTGATGAGGAAGAGCAAGATGTAGCCCTGTCGGGTGTTGTAGAGGCCGAGGTTCAGGATCAGCTGGAACTGGGGGATCAGCGCCGGCGGCAGGAACAGCGCCACCACGTACAGAGTCAGCAGCGCGCCTGCTCCCTTCACGTATCCGCGGGCGATCGGGAAGGCGACGAAGACGGACATGATCACGAACAGGATGGTCGCCACCGTCGTGTAGATCAGCGAGTTGAGCAAGAACTTCGGGAAGTTGGCGAGATCCCAGGCCTCCTTGAAGTTGGTGCTGTTGAAGCTCTCCGGAAGGCCGGTCGGGTTCTTGAAGAACTCCGGCAACGACTTCATCGACGCGCTGATGAGGATCAGGAGCGGGCCGACGTAGAAGGCGGCGAAGAGCAGCAGGATCGAGTAGGAGGCGACCTTGCGCAGGATGCGCCGGCGCTTCGCGCCTCCGTCGCCACTACGTACCGTGTCGGCAAGGGGTTCGGTGATGACGCTCATCCCATGTACTTCCTTTCACGCCGACCGACAAACGCATTGGCGGCCATCCCGAGCACCAGCACGAGTGCGAACAACACGATCGAGGCGGCCGCGGCGTACCCCTGGCGGAACGAGGCGGTGCCGGTCTGCCCGAACGCCTCGGCGTAGACGACGTACCCGAGCACCTGTGTGCCGTTCTTGTACCCGGTCAGCACGAGGAACAGCATCCACGCCTGGAGCGAGCCGACGATGTTCAAGAGGAAGTTGGTGTTGATGGCAGGTGTGAGCTGCGGCCAGGTGATGTTCTTGAAGAGCTGCCACCCGCTGGCGCCATCGACCGCCGCCGCCTCGTAGAGGTCGGCGGGGATGGTCTGCATCCCGGCCAGGAAGATGACCATCGTGAACCCGGCGTTGGCCCAGATCTGTACGACGATCACCCAGTAGAACGCGTTCGGTCCGGCCAGGAACTGGGATTCCAGTCCGAACCACCCGAAGATCGAGTCCATCGGACCACCACCGGGCCGCAGGAACAACTTCCACATCAGGCCCTGGACGGCGACGCCCAGGATCACCGGGACGAAGAAGAGGGTGCGGAAGACGAGCCGACCGCGCAGTTTCTGGTTGACGAGGATTGCCATCAGCAGCCCGATGCCGAACTGGATCGACGTGACCAGGGCCATGAAGATGAGTGTCCGCTTGAGCGCGTCGAGGTTGTCGCGCGATCGCGCACCCTGCAACAGGAAATCGTCGTAGTTCTTGAAACCGACCCAGTTGATCGGGAGGCCCTTGATGCCGGTGGCGTCGGTCAACGAGTAGACGAACGTCGCCAATGACGGCCCGACCCCGATCAGGATGTAGAAGCCGAGCCCGGGGAGAAGCAGCAGCCACGGATAGAGGCGCTGTCCCTTTCCCCCGAACAGATATCGCTGATGGACTGCCATTCGACGTCCCCCTTTGGTGTCGAGCGATCGAGTTGTATGTCGTTTGAGTCGGTGTACGGATCCGTCGCGTCAGTGCATTCAGCGAGGGAATCCGGTGGGTGCGGGCCGCCGCGAGAGGCCGCCCGCACCCACCATCATCCGTGTCAGTGAGTCGGCCTGATCACAAGCCGGAGTCGAGGTCGGCCTGGGCCTTGTTGGCGGCTTCGGTCGGATCGCTGAAATCCCCATTGTAGAACCACAAGGCAGCCTGGCTGCCGTTGGCATTCTGGCCGGCGCCAACGGGTCCGACGAACCACTGCTCGAACCCGACCGTGAAGTTGCCCTCTTGGAGGATCGGGGCGACCGAACGGCCCATGGTGCTGTCCAGCGTCGCCGTGGGCTGGGTCGGCAGGAAGTTGACCGCGTTGGCGAAGGCGTTGTAGTTGTCGGGCTCCGAGAACGCGGCGAGATAGGCCATCGCGAGGTCCTTCACCGGCGTGTTGGCGGCGACCGCCCAGCCCTGGTCGTACTTCCCGAACAGGGTCTGGTTGTCGGCGGCGTCGTCGCTGCCGGGGAACGGGATGTAGCTCCACTCGAACTCGGCGCCGGTACCTTCGGCCGGCTCCAGGACGCCGGCATTCCAGCCGCCCATCGGACCGAACGGCGACATCGCCGGCCAGGTAGCGCGAGGCCGCGGCGTCACCGGTGAGACCGGCCGATTCGGCATCGAGCATGTCGGCGAACATCTTGTACCGCTCGAAGAGCTGCAGGCCCTGCTCGTCGTTCCACTTGGCTGCACCGGTCCAGAGGCCCTCGACGAGGCCCTCCTGGTCGGGATAGAGCGCACCGAGCAGGCCGTACGAACCGACGAACACCGGCCATCCGTCCTGACCGCCGGCGATCATGCACTTGTAGCCGGCTGCCTGGACCGCGTCGCAGGCCGCGACGAGCTCACTCCAGGTCGTCGGCACATCGACGCCGACCTCTGCGAGCAGGTCGAGGTTCACGAACATGCCGCTGTAGGTCGTGCGGCCGAGATTGAGCGAGTAGACGCTGCCGTCGTACGAACCGCCCTCAGCGATCGCAGCCTCGTCGTAGTTCTGGACGAACGGCTGGTCGCTGAGATCCATCAGCAAACCGGCGTCGATCAGCTGCTGCCAATACGGGGCGTCGACATCGGTCATGTAGGGCTGCACGGGGTTCGCGAATCCGGTCACGGTGATCGTCGTGACATCGATGTCGTTCGCCGTCAGACGGGTCTGGTTGGCGGTGGGGAGGTCGTTGGCCTCGACGATCGACAGGTCGATGCTGACGCCCGGGTTGTTCGCCTCGAACTCCTCGTTGAAGTCCTCCATGAACGCCACCATCGGTGGGTTCTGGTGGATCAGCACTCGCAAGGTGCCTTCCAGGTCGGTTGCGGGTGCATCGGTCGAACCGGGTGCATCGGTCGAACCGGGTGCATCGGTCGAACCGGGCGCATCGGTCGCGCCGGGGGCATCGGTCGCGGGTGACGAATCCGAGTCGTCGTCACCACCGCAGGCAGCTGCCAGCAGCGCTGAGACCACCAGTACCGGCAGTATCAGCTTCTTCTTCGTGGACCTCATGATTTGTTCTCCCTCTGGAATTGACGGTTGGTCGTTGCTTGTTCACTCATCGCGCTGGTTGGTGTTGGGCTGCTCGTCCTCGCGACGTTGCGCCACACGAGGCGCGGACGGCGAGCTGGGTCGGGATCTCGTGGTACCGATGTACGACGGCCGATCTCGGATCGGATCGGCCGACTCGGGTCGGTTGGGACTCTGGTGTCCCTTCTGTGCGATGCACCTCTCCCCCTTCTCCAGGATTGGTCCTGGGAGCGCTCCTGGGAGCGCTCCCAGTCACGATACGACCGCAGCCCCGTGGCGTCAAGACAAATGTCGGAAATGTTTCGGCCCGGCGCGTTCTCGGCCTATCCACCGAGCGCGACGGTCGTGCCGCAGCGGACCGCGGCGCGCCACATCGAGTCGTCATTACTCGTAGCGAAGGGCCGTGCCGGGCGCCATTCGTACGACCCGGCGCAGCGGAAGCCGGATCACGATCAGTGTCGCGACCAGCGTGACGACGAGTGACACGGCGATCGTCCAGAGCGGGAAGCGGAACGTGAAGGCGGCCTCGAAACGGCGCTCGAAGACCCACAGGATCAGCCTCGCCAGCCCGTATCCGACCGGGATGCCGATCAGCCATCCGAGGAGGGCGATCGTGAGCCCTTCGGCCCGGAACATCGCCCGCAGATCGCGCCGCCGTGCGCCGATGCTGCGCAGGATGCCGATTTCGCGGGTGCGGTCGAGCACGTTGCTGGCCATCGCGCTCACGAGTCCGATCATCCCGATCGCCACGACCGGGAGCCCCATCGCCATCACGACCGTCACGATCAGGCGGTTCTCGGCCATGTTCTGATCGCGGTCGATGTAGCGCAGGCTCGACGCGACCTGGTAGCCGTTGCGCTCCAACACCTCGTGGATCCCGGCTGCGGCCGCATCGACGGTCGCCGGCTCCGGGTCGACCGTTCTCACCCAGTAGTTGCCGGTGCGTCCACCCCTCGTAGTCGAGCACCGTTCGGAACGGCATGAACAGGCCCTGCCCGTTGTTGACGAGCTGGCCGTCGATGCCGATCACGTCGAGGTCGATCGGTCCACGGCGGGTTTCGACGGTGACGGTGTCGCCGACCGTGAGCCCGGTTTGGTTGGCGAGCGCCTCGCCGATCACGACGACCGGAGCGGCCTCCTCGGCCTCCTCCGGGGAGAACCAACGTCCGGCGATCACGTCGTGGTCGTAGGTGCTCTCTGCGGGCAGCCCCCACACGTACTTCTCGCCGTCGAGTTCGACGCTGCTGTAGATCATCGGATGAGCGAACGCCACTTCCGGTACCGACTCGATCAGCTCGCCGGCCCGTGCGTCGAGACCGGGGTCCCGGTTCCACACGATGATGTCGCCGCCTTCGAGATCGAACGAGTTGGCGTCCTCGTCGACAGCGGTGATCAGCACCGAGCCGAAGGCGAGCATCGTGCCGACGGCGAGCCCGATCGGCACGGCGGTCGCGACGGTCCGACCCGCCCGGCGGGTCGCGTTCCGCATGCCCATCTGCGTCGGCGTCCGGCGAGGGGAAGCCGAGCGGCAACCCGGTCGAGTGGTCGCAGCCCGTATCCGGCGACGACTCCGTGGTCCTCGATCGCGTCGCGAACGGTGATCCGGGACGCGCGTCGCAGGGCCGGCCAGGACGCGGCCGCGGTGCCGCCGAGGCCGACGACGATGCTGAGCACCAGCGCGAGACCGCTGATGCGCCATCCGACCGAGGTCCCGCCGAACTCGTCGCTCATGAACGTCATCAACCAGTTGCTGAGGGGGATGCCGACGACGATGCCCGCGGCGGTGCCGATTCCGCCGAGGATCAGCGCTGTTCGGAGAAACCCGACGGCGACGGTGCGGCGGGTGCCTCCGATCGCCTTCATCACCCCGATCTCGCGGGTCTGCTCGCGGACCATCGTGTTCATCGTCGTGAAGATCAGGATCAGCGCCGAGACGAGCGCGATCCCGGCGATCACGTAGAACACGACGATGAAGTTGCCGAAGTCCTCCGAACCCGGCCACGTGCCCTCCCGCCAGACCTCCAGCACGTCCCAGTAGGCGATGTCATCGAGCTCGGCGGCGAGCATCGAGCGGAGTTCGGTCACCATCGCGTCCACGGCCGTCGGCGAGGGGTCGACGGCGACGACGTCGATCGAGTTGGGCGCCGGGTAGTTCATCACGCGCTGCACGTCGGCGTTCGTCATGTACAGCACGGGCGCATCCTGCGCGACCTCGCTGCTGTAGCGGACGGTGCCGCCGGAGCCGCTGATCCCGAACTGTTCCCAGCGCCCGGTGTACGTGCGCACCTCGACCGCATCGCCGACCGCGCCGTTGAAGCGTCCGGTCCGGGCGTTCTCGGCATCGGTGATCAGCTGGTTCGGCTGGTCGGGGAACACCCCGGCCGTCAGCGACACGATGTTCACGGTCTGCTGCTCGAAGTCGGCGACACCGACGAGGATCACGCCCTGCGTGCGGCCATCGATACGGATCTCGCTACGGGCGAGCGTGCGCGTGTCGAGCGCCGCCACGTTGTCGACGGAACGCAGCGAAGCGAGCTGGGCGGGCGTCAGGTGAGCGGCAGCCGGCGCCAGTCGTGCGGTGTGCATGGCGTCGGACCGGACCCGCTGCTCCATCGTGGCGTCGACGTTGCCCGGGATCGCGAACAGCCAGACGCCGGCGATCGCCACCGCGATCGTCGCGATCGTCAGGGCCGATCGGCCGCGCCGCCGCGTCAGCTCCCTGATCGATCGGCGCGAGTGAGCCGAGATCATCGCCGATCATCGTCGCCGGTCAGGCACCCGTCGCGGATCGACACGACGCGGGCTGCCCGCTCGGCCAGCGCCTGGTCGTGGGTGACGTAGACCACCGTGGTGCCACGTGCGTTCACGTCGCTGAGGACGGAGAACATCTCGTCGGCGGTGTCGGTGTCGAGGTTGCCGGTCGGTTCGTCGGCGACGAGGATCGACGGATCGCAGGCGAGCGCCCGGGCGATCGCGACCCGCTGCTGCTCGCCGCCCGAGAGCTCGGCCGGGAACTGATCGAGGTGGTCGCCGAGCCCGACCTGGGTGAGCCGGGCGGCGGCCCGCTCGGAGCGCTCGTTCACCGAACCGATCCGGGCGAAGTCGAGCGGCAGCATCACGTTCTCGCGTGCGGTCAGCGTCGGCAGGAGCTGGAAGAACTGGAAGACGATGCCGACGTGCTCGCCGCGCCAGACGGCGAGCTGCTCCTCGTCGAGTTCGTTCAGGTCGCGGCCCGTCACCGCGACCGTCCCGGCAGTCGGGCGGTCGATGCCGGTGATGATGTTCAGGATCGTCGACTTGCCGCTCCCGCTCGGACCCACGATCGCGATCAGCTCGCCGGGTGCGACCTCGAGGTCGACGCCGCGCAGTGCCTGATACTGCACCCGGCCACTGCGGTAGACCTTCTCGATCCCGCGGAGCCGGATGATCGCGGTGCCGGAGTCGACAGCTGGCTCGGGGTCGAGCCGACGGGCCTCACGGCTCGCCGTGTCGGACGACTGGGGCATCCATGGTTCCGAGCTACCACCGAGCCATCCGCCCGACAAGAGTCGATCGTCACAGCCCACAGCGTCGTCGTGCCGGCGCCGAGCGATTGCTCCGGTTACTTGGGGCCCAGTGCCTCGATGGTGCCGACACCCGTGACCGTCGAGCTCACCTCGGGCCGGCCGTAGTACCGGACGGTGCCGACCCCGGTGACCGACACGTAGAGCTCATCGACGGCCCACAGCGTCGTCGTGCCGGCGCCGAGCGATTCGACCGAGGCACCGTCGGCCCGCAGGTCTCGACCGTCGAAGTCTCCGGCACCGGACTGCACGACATCGAGTCGGTCGGTCCGACCGGTGGCGACGATGCCACCGGCACCGCTCAGGGAGATACTCACCCTCGAAGCCTCGACATCGGGCGCGAGGATCGTGCCGGCGCCGGACAGTTCGATCTGGAGCTCATCGTCCGTGGTGCAGCCGGCGAGGTCGATCGTGCCGGCTCCGGAGAGGACGGCGGCGGTGACGATCGGACAGCCGACCCGATAGGTGACGCCGTTGGTGGGATCGATGTCGGTCCCCGGCTCGGTCGAAAGCGTGAGCGTGTCTCCCGAGACGTCGGCCCTGATCGCGGTGAGCAGGTTGTCGTCCGTCTCGACTTCGACGAACCCGTCCGAGCCGGCGCCGAACAGAACGTCGCCTTCGCCGGCGAGTACGACGCGCTCGAAATCGGCGATCGACCGGGTCTCCACCACCACCTCCCCGGAACCCCGAACCCGGTCGCCCTCAGTGAGGAGGTCGCTGCAGCCGGCCAGCAACAGGCACAGCCCCACCACCATCGCCACCGGAGCACGGGGATTCACCATCCGATTCCTGCCGGTCGTCGCCCGCACGGGCACCACCTCCAGGTTCATCATCAGTGATGACCATCGTTGCCTCCAGGGCAAAAAGGCCACAACGGCGATCCGCTGAGCCGAACCAGGGCCTGTGTCGCCGGTCTCGCAGACAGGATGAGGCCATTGTGCCCTGCCGCCCCGGCCACCCCAGACCGCACAATGGAACGTGAGAAGGAGGAACGGACACGTGATCTGGCTGGGAGTCGGGGTCGGTGTCGCAGCGATCGCTCTGTTGCTCGTGCTCGCTGTCCAACGCCGTCGTGGCACATCGCCCGACGGCCGAACCGTCGACGATGTCGACCCACTCTTCACCACCGGGATCGCCCTCACCGGTGCCGGTGTCGCCCTCGCGACCACCGTCGGCAACTTCATGTACGTCGTGATGATCGTCGGGTTGATCCTGATGGCAGTCGGGGCGAGCCGAACACGACACCCGCACCACTGATCGATCCGCCGCCCGAACCGAGGTGCCACCGGGTTCGCCGGCCGACGCGCCGAGATGGTCGGCGTCACCGACCGATCGCGCCCTGGGCCATACTTGCGTTACGCGGTCAGACCATCGGTGCCGTCCTGGGAGGTGAAGCCGCGATGGGTGAGATCGACGAAGGTGTCATGGAGGGCTACCTGCTCCTCGCTGATATCTCCGGCTACACCACGTTCTTGACAGGAACCGAACTCGAGCACTCGCACGCGATCGTGACCGAACTGACGAAGCTGATCCGGTCGGCGCTCACGCCTCCGATGCAGTTCGTGAAGGTCGAAGGCGATGCCGTGTTCTGCTTCGCTCCGCACGCAGCATTCCCGAACGGCGAACTGCTGGTCGAGCTCGTGGAATCCTGCTATTTCGACTTCAGCAATCGGCTCCTGAACATGACGCGCTCGACGACGTGCACGTGCGATGCGTGCCGCGCCATCGACGGCCTCGATCTGAAGTTCGTCGCCCATCGTGGAACGTTCATCGTCGATCGTGACGAGGACGGCCGCCTCGACCTCGCCGGGCCCGACGTGATCCTCGTGCATCGGTTGCTGAAGAACACGATCATCGAGCACGGTGGGCCGGCGTCGTACGGGTTCTTCACCGATTCGTGCCTCACCGGTGTCTCGGCCGAGTTCCGGCTGCCGCCGCACCACGAGTCGTACGAGTCGTTCGGCCAGGTGAACGGCGTGGTACAGGATCTGGCCGCAGTGGCGGCACGACGACGTGAGGCACAGGTGGTGCGCGTCACCGATGACGACGCAGACGTCATCTCCTCGTACATCGTCGATGCGCCGCCTGCGGTGTGCTGGCAGTACTTGGTGGAACCGGAGAAACGGCACCGAGTTGTCGCAGCCGTCGAAAGCGGGATCGAGTTCCACCCCAACAGCGACGGTCGGCTCGCCGCCGGTGCGTCGAGCCACTGTGCTCACGGCGCGGGCGGTGATGGGCTCCGCGAGTATCTCGACTGGCGTCCGTACGAGTACTTCACCTGCCGGCTCTCCCCGATCGAAGCCGACGGTGTCGAGTTCTTCACCTTCGTCGCAGCACTGGAGACGTACGAGTTCAACGACCTCGGCGACGGTCGCACCAACTACCGCTGGCTGCTACGGGCGGTCGACCGTTCCGCCGAGGGGATGCACGCATTCGAAGCAGCGACCGCGTGGATCAGCGAGATCTCGGCCAACCCGACATGGGGCGATCACATGCGCCGCCCGATCGCCGAGGACGCTGCCATGTACGGACTGGACGCCCCGGGGAACTGATCCAGGTCGCATACGACCGCGAGATAGCGAACACGACCACCGCTGGTCATCATCGGTCGACGGCACCGGATCGGCACATTCGGTGTCCGGGAGGTCAGATCGTCTGGTTCTCGCCGGTCAGTTCGTCTCGCACGAGTGCCGCACCGTCGACCATCGCACACAGCTTGGCGTAGGCCACCTGGCGGGGCAGATACTTGAGACCGCAGTCGGGCGCGACCACGGTCTGCTCGGCTGGATGATGCGCCAGGGCCCGGCGGATCCGAGCGGCGACCAATTCGGGTGTCTCGATCTCGTGGGTCGAGAGGTCGAGCACGCCGATCAGGATCGTCTTGTCGGGCAAGGTCTCGAGGATCGAGCAATCGAGCCCGGACTGCGCTGTCTCGATCGAGATCGAATCGGCACTGCATGCCGCGAGCTGGGACAGGAACGAATAGCCCTCCGGACGCTCGTGAACGATGGCGGCGTAGCCGAAACACAGGTGGACGGCGGTTTCGCCGACGATCCCCTCCAACGCGTGGTTCAACGCCGCGAGCCCATACTCACCTGCGGCTTCGGGGCGCGCCTGCAAATACGGCTCGTCGATCTGCACGACGTCGGCGCCGGCTGCGAAGAGATCGCGGATCTCCTCGTTGACCGCCGCCGCATAGTCGAGCGCCATGTCCGCGGCATGGTCGTAGTAATCGTTCTGCGCCTGTTGCGACATCGTGAACGGACCGGGCACGGTGATCTTGATCCGACGGTCGGTATTCGCGCGGAGAAACTGCACGTCGCGAACCTCGACCGGGTGTCGGCGCCTGATCGGACCGACCACACGCGGGACGAGGTTGGTCTGTCCCGACCTGTTGATCGTCGCGCCCGGATGGTCGAGGTCGACGCCATCCAGGGCGGTCGCGAAGCGGTTCGAGTAGCTCTCGCGACGCATCTCGCCGTCGGTGATGATGTCGATGCCGGCGCGCTCCTGGTCGCGGATCGCGAGCAGCGTCGCGTCGTCCTGGGCTTCCTCGAGGAACTCGGGCGCCACCCTCCACAGTTCCAGTGCCCGCGTGCGCGGAGGAAATCTCGAGCCGAGACGCTCACGATCGATCAGCCACGACGGCATCGCGTACGAGCCGACCAACGTCGTCGGCAACAAGGAATTGACCATCGTGCAACCATATTTCAGTGCGGCATGATCGCCACGCCGTGCGATGTGCGTCCGCCCAGTTCGTCCCGATTTCGAGACCGTCGTTTGCTCAGCAGGTCGATGCTCGACGCCCGAGCGGTGCGGGCGCGGTCAGCCGACCACCGCGATCGCGTCGACCTCGACGAGCAGCTCGGGCAATGCGAGCGTTGCGGACACCGCTGTCGCCGCCGGATAGGGCTCCGACAGATAGCGCAGACGCACGTCACGCAGCACGCCGAGATTCGACATGTCGGTCAGATAGCTCCCCAGTCGAATGACGTCGCCGAACGTTGCTCCCGCCGAGGCGAGTGCGACGGCGAGGTTCTCGAACACCTGCACGGCCTGGGCCTCGAAGTCGCCTCGACCGACTATCGATCCTCCGCTGTCGAGTGCCACCTGACCGGACACGATGACGAGTCGACCCGCCGCGCTCACCGCCTGCGACATCCCGAGCGGTCGGGCGTCGAAGAGCTCGGGCGGATCGTGGCCGGTCGCCGTCATCGCCGGTCCTCGTCGTTGCGAACAGCCGCCACCGACGCGCCGAAGATGTCGATCATCTCGTCGAGCTCGTCGTCGGTGATGACCAGGGGCGGGGCGAACCCGAACATGTCACCATCGAACATGCGCGTCATGAGTCCGCGACGGTATGCCTCTCGCCGGATCCGGCCCATGGCGTCGCCGGACGGATCGAGTCGCTCCCCGGTGGGTCCGCCGACGACGTCGACACCGGCGGCGAGTCCGCGTCCACGGACGTGGGTGATCCACGGATCCTGGTCGGCGAGCTCGGACAAACGCTCGAGCAGCCGCAGCCCCAATCGTGCGGAGTCGTCGACGAGCTCGCCGTAGAGGTCGATGCACTTCAACGTGACCGCGCACGACGTCGGGTGCCCGGTGTGGGTGAACCCGTGACCGAACACCGTGTCGCGACTCACCCGCTCGGTCACCCCCCGGTAGATCTCATGGGAGAACAGCGCCGCACCCTGGGGGATGTAGCCCGATGTCATGCCCTTGGCGAGGAACATCATGTCGGGCTCGACGCCATCCCACTCGCACGCGAACATCTTGCCCGTCCGGCCGAAGCCGGTCACCACCTCGTCGACCATGAAGAAGATGCCGAGCTCCGCGCGACGTGTCGGCCATCGCACCGAGCCAACCGAGCGGCGGCACGATCACGCCGGCGGTGATCATCACGGGTTCGCAGACGAACGCCGCCACCTGGTCGGCACCGATGTCGGTCACCGAGGTGCGCAGTGCGGCCACGCTGTTGCCGATGATCTCGTCGGCCGACACGCCTTCGTTGGCACCGAAATGCCAGGGCGACGGGATGTGATGCTGGTGCGGCAGCGGTACGTCGAAGTGGTCGTTGCACTCGGGGAAATGGGTGAGCCCGGCGACCACCGAGTTCGCACCGTGGTACGCCCGATCGAGCGCGATCACGTGCTTTTTCTGCGGTTGGCCCACGACGTTGTTGTGGTAGCGCAACACCTTCAACAACGTGTCGGCGGCGTCGGAACCGCTCATCGACAAGAACACGTGCTCGAGGCTCGCCGGTGTGATGTCGACCAATCGTTCGCAGACATCGATCGCCGTCTGGTGCGTCGTGTCGTACAGGCTGTGGGCGTAGGCGAGGCGGCGGGCCTGATCGGTCATCACATCGATCAGATCGTCGCGTCCGTAGCCGAGTCCGACACACACCATCCCCGACCAGGCGTCGATCACCCGGTGACCGGTGCTGTCGGTCAAGTGGATGCCGCTGGCCGACTCGATCAGTGTCGGCGGCGGACGATCCGGGTTGGCGATCTGGGTGAACGGCGGGACGAATGCTGGACTCAGTGCGGAGCCTCGCGTGGGATGCGCTGCAACCATGTCTCCACCATATGTCCGTGTGGGACGCGCAGACGCCCCGCCGGACCGGGTCCGGCGGGGCGTCTGTCAGGTTTGGCAGTCAGGGACGAGGCAGAGGATCAGTCGAGATCGAAACGATCGGCGTCCATCACCTTGGCGAACGCCGCCGCGAAGTCGCTGACGAACTTCGCCCCGGCGTCATCGGCTGCGTACACATCCGAGATGGCACGCAGGATCGAGTTCGAGCCGAACACGAGATCGTTCCGGGTGCCGGTCCATTTCACCTCGCCGCTCGCACGGTCCGTGCCCTCGAACACGTCTTCGGCGCCTGCTGCTCCGGACCACACCGTGCCCTGATCCATCAGGTTGACGAAGAAGTCGTTGCTCAACGTGCCCACGCGATCGGTGAACACGCCGCGGCCGTCATTGCTCACACCGAGGACCCGAAGGCCACCGACGAGCGCGGTCATCTCGGGTGCCCCGAGGTCGAGCAGCTGAGCCCTGTCGACGAGGATGTGCTCCGCGACGTGGCTGCTGCCCTTGCCCAGGAAGTTCCGGAAGCCGTCGTTCTTCGGCTCGAGCCATGCGAACGACTCGACATCGGTCTGCTCCTGGGTGGCATCGCCACGTCCGGTGCTGACCGAGACGGTCACGTCATGACCGCCGGCCTTGGCAGCAGCCTCGACCGCTGCGGCACCACCGAGCACGATGAGATCGGCCATCGAGACCGACACACCAACGCTCGACTGGACTCCTTCGAGCACACCGAGCACACGACGGAGCTGGTCGGGCTTGTTGACGTCCCACTCGTTCTGCGGGGCGAGACGCAGACGACCGCCGTTGGCGCCGCCGCGCTTGTCGCTCTGACGGTAGGTGGACGCCGAGGCCCACGCCGTCTCGACCAACTCGGTGATCGTGAGGTCGGTCGCCATGATGGCGGCCTTCACGGCGGCGACGTCAGCGTCGCTCAGCGCGGTGCCGGCGGGAATCGGGTCTTGCCAGAGCAGTTCCTCGGAAGGAACCTCGGGGCCGAGGTAGCGCACGACGGGGCCCATGTCGCGATGGGTGAGCTTGTACCACGCGCGGGCGAAGGCATCGTCGAGCAGTCCGGGGTTGTCGCGGAACCGCTGCGAGATCGGACCGTAGATCGGGTCCATCTTCATGGCCATGTCCGCGGTGCTCATCATCGGTGCATGGGTGACGGTCGGGTCGTGAGCATCGGGAACCGTGCCGGCGAGGGCCGGGGCCGTCCACTGCTTGTGACCGGCCGGGCTCTCGGTGAGCACCCAGTCGTTGTCCATCAACGTCTCGAGGTAGTTGTTGTCCCACTTGGTCGGCGTGGAGTTCCAGGCACCTTCGAAGCCACTGGTGGTGGTGTGAACGCCCATGCCGGACCCGAAGCTGTTCTTCCAGCCGAGGAGCTGCTGCTCCATCGGTGCGCCCTCGGGCTCGGGGCCCATGGCGCTTTCCGGGCCGGCGCCGTGCATCTTGCCGAAGGCGTGACCGCCGACGACGAGCGCCACGGTCTCTTCGTCGTTCATCGCCATGCGGCCGAACGTCTCACGGATGTCGGCGCCGGAGGCCACCGGATCGGGGTTGCCGTTCGGGCCTTCGGGGTTCACGTAGATGAGACCCATCTGCACCGCACCGAGTGGCTCCTGGAGCTGCCGGTTGCCGCTGTAGCGCTGATCGTCGAGCCAGACGTTCTCGGGACCCCAGTAGATGTCCTCTTCTGGTGCCCACACGTCTTCGCGACCGCCGGCGAAGCCGAAGGTCTCGAAGCCCATCGACTCGAGGGCGACATTGCCGGTGAGGATCATGAGGTCGGCCCAGGAGATCTTGCGGCCGTACTTCTTCTTGATCGGCTCGAGCAGCGCACGGGCCTTGTCGAGGTTGCCGTTGTCGGGCCAGCTGTTCAACGGAGCGAACCGCTGGGTGCCCGAAGCGCCGCCACCACGACCGTCGTGGGTCCGGTAGGTGCCGGCGGAGTGCCAGGCCATGCGAATGAAGAACGGGCCGTAGTGGCCGTAGTCCGCCGGCCACCAATCCTTCGAATCGGTCATCAGGGCGGTGAGGTCGGCCTTGACGGCAGCCAGAGTCGAGCTTGGCGAACTCGGCGGCGTAGTCGAAATCGTCGCCCATCGGGTCGGCCTTGGGCGAGCCCTGATGGAGGATGTTCAGGTTCAGCTGGTTCGGCCACCAGTGCTGGTTGGCCTGACTGCCACGCGCCGAATGGTCGTGGTTGAGAACTGGGCACCTTGCTTCGTCGGTCATGTTGTTCGTTTACTCCTGCTGGTCGGTTTCATGTGGTTGGCATGTGGGTTTGGAGAGTGTTTCCGGAACGGGCGTCGGGCTCAGGCCCGACAATCGAGGCATCGGCCCCAGTAGACCACCTCGGCTTCATCGATCTCGAAGCCGTGGTCGTCGTCGGCGGTGAGACACGGGGTCGTCCCGACGGCGCAGTCGATGTCGAAGATGCGGCCGCAGCCCCGACACACCAGATGATGGTGGTTGTCACCGACCCGGCCCTCGTAGCGAGCAACCGAGCCAGTGGGCTGTATCCGGCGGATGAGACCCTTGTCGGCGAAGACGCCGAGCGTGTCGTACACCGCCTGTCGCGAGATGGAGCCGATCTGCCCCCTCACGACCTCGGTCAACTCTTCGGTGGTGGCGTGCGAACTCGTGGTGACGGCTTCCATGACCGCGAGACGCTGAGCGGTGACCTGGAGTCCACAACTCCGAAGTTGCTGCTCGATGGTGTGTCCCTCGATCGGATCCCGAGCGCGGGTCGCTTGCTCCAGGTCGTCGTTCACGGACCTCAAGTCAAGCAGACATTCTGGACTAGGTCAAGAATCAGATTTCGTCGGAAATGAGACCGGTCCGACTTCGGACCGGCCGATGGCGCTGACGGGTGGGTGGACAGACGCTGTTGTCCACAGGGCTTAGAATTGTCCGCGGCGGAAGATGAGCGCGCCGGCAACGGCGAAGACGAGCGACGCGACGGCGGTCCACCACACCGAGCCGATCGGCTCGAGCGGCGTCTCGAAGACGAGGTACTCGGCGATCGGCTTCATGGTCGCACCCTGGATCTCACCCGTCACGAGCCCCCCGATCGTGTAGCGCTCGACGAACTCGTTCGGTGCGTTCCAGATGAGGATCCAGACGATCAGCCCGATGCCGGCGACCGGGCCCCGCCAGGGCAGCACCGTGGTGAGGAAGACCGTCATCGTCACGAACAACACGACCACGAGTGCGATGATGCCGATCACCACGAGGTACCGGCTCGCCTCCGGCGCCCGGATCGAGAGGCCGACCGCGGGCTCGACGTTCGACAGCCAGAGCCGAGCGATCAACGCTTGAAGGACGACGGCGATCAGGATCAGACCCCCTGCGTCGCTGACGATCTTGCTGATCACGAACGACGAGCGGGTGACGGGCTTCGACAGCACCCACGGTGCTGTCTGGTCGTGGCGCTCCTGGATGAGAGCGTTCTGAGCGATCCCGATGGCGGCGAGTGGGCACGCGATCCACCAGAGGTGGATCAGGAGTTCGAAGCCGCGCCAGTCGGCGAGAGGATCGGAGCTCGACATCGTGTCCCAGTAGAGGAACCCCTGGATCCCGACGGTCCACACGAAAAGGTGGGCGAGCCCCCGACGCCCGAACCAGCGGGTGAGCTCCCCGCGCAGGAGTCCGCCGAGCCCGGTCAGGACCGGGAACGGTCGACGCGTGGCGCGGGCTTCAGATGCCACCGTTCACCCCCACGATGTCGAGGTACGCATCCTCCAAGGTGCGTTCGCTCGGATGGAACTCGACGACGTCGATCTCCTCGTGCGCCACCAGGAGCGGCAACATCAGTGTCCGGGCGGCGGCGTCGTCGGTCGCCTCCACCGTCCACAGCTGCTGGTCGCCGCGCGGGTTGGCACGGATCCGCGCCACCCACGGTTCCGCCGCGAGTCGGGCACGCGCGCCGTCGGTCGTCCCGTTCAGCCGGACCGTCCACGCCGAGGTCGGAGTCTCGAGGAGCTCGTCGATCGGTCCCTGGGCGACGAGCTCGCCTCCGGTGAGGATCGCGACCGAGTCGCTCGACGCGTTGGACGTCGTCGAGGATGTGGGTGGAGTAGAAGACGGTCGTCCGTCCGCGCAGGCCCTCGAGGATCGACAGCACGTCGTGGCGGCCCTGAGGGTCCAGCGACGCGGCGGGCTCGTCGAGGATCACGAGGTCGGGATCGCTCACCAGCGCCTGGGCGATCCCGAGGCGCTGGGCCTCACCACCGGACAGCTTGCCGGCTCGACGGTCGGCCTTGTCGGCCATACCGACCAGCTCGAGGAGTTCGTCGATCCGCGTCCGCACCTCGGCGCGCGAGCGATGCCCGGGGTAGAGGTGGGCGACGTAGCCGAGCACGTCGCGACACGTCCGGTAGGGGTGAAAGCGGGTGTGCTGGGGGAGGAACCCGATCCGGGCCCGCGCCGCGGCGCCGTGGCGGGTGACGTCCTCACCGAACACGAGGGCCCGGCCTCCAGACGGTCGCAGCAAGCCCGTGATGATCTTCAGAGTGGTCGACTTGCCGGCGCCGTTCGGCCCGAGGAACCCGAAGACGGAACCGACGGGCACGACGAGATCGACACTGCGGAGGACCTCGTGCCGACCGAAGTGCTTCTGGAGGTCGTGGATCTCGAGCGCGGTCTCTGCCATCACAACTCCATCCGTGCGAACCAGGCCGTCGCGGCGGCCACGATTCCGGCCGTCCACGCTCCGGTGAGAACGGCGGGGGCGAGCACCGGGGCGGCGTCGTTGCGGATCATCGCCAGGAGCGCGTCGAACGCCCACGCCGGCGTGATCTCCACGATCTCGCTCGGACCGAGGATCGAGAACACGAGCAGGCCGATCGGCACAGCGAGACCGACGAGGAACACGGCCGCCCGCGACCGCACGGCGCACCCGAGGAGGATCATCACCGCCACGATGAACAGCAGGAGGACCGAGAGCAGGGTGAGTGCCCCGAGGTGACGTTCGAGCGGGGGGAGGGCCATGAACTCGCCGCGCCCGCCTCCTTCCGGCTGCAGGATTCGATATACGTCGCCGGCCGAGAACTCGGTGTCACCGTGGCGTTCGGCCTCGGCGATCAACATCCGCAAGACGATCCCTGGCACGACGACCGCCCCGAGCAGCACGCCGGGCACGGCAGCCACGAACTTCGACAACACGAACGCCGGCCGGCCGACCGGCTTGGCGATCACCCACGACGCCGTGCCGTTCTCGATCTCGTCGGCCATCGCCCCCTGGGTGGTGGCGACCATCGCCAGCACCAACAACACGATCCAGACGCCGAACGCGCTGTAGACGTAGACACCCAGTCGCGGATTGGCCGCGTTGGCGCCGCCCGACCAGATCACGAACACCACAGCCGGAACGGCAGAGCCGAGGGCGGCGAGGACGAGTGCCCGGGTGGGGAACCATCGCCGGAGCTCGGCCGCCGTGAGGCCGGCCAGCCCGCGCAGTGGGCCCCTGCCGGTCGCGGGCGCCAGCCGATCGGATGCAACCTCGACGATCTCAGCCGTCGTCATCGTCGTCCTCCTCTCCAGGACGGTCGTCGTTGGCGACGAGCTCGATGTAGATGTCCTCGAGGCTGCGACGGGTCGGCCGGCAATTCGGTGACCGACAGGCCGTGATCGCCGACCAGGAGTCGGAGCAGGCCATGTTCGGCCGCGTCACGATCGGCGGCGGTCACCTCCCAACGGTCCGGTCCCGACCGCTCGACGGACGCGATCCAGGGCTGGGCCGCGAGGTGGTCGAACGCGTCCGCGGCAACGCCGTTCGCCGTCGCCACCGAGTACACGGCTTGATCGCCCACGAGGAACGACTCGGTCGGCCCCTGGGCGATGATCGTGCCGTGGTCGAGGACCGCGATCTCGTCGCCCACCCGTTCGACATCGTCGAGGATGTGGGTGGAGTAGAAGATGGTGGCGTGCTCGCGGAGGCGGTCGAGCAGATCGAGCACGTCATGGCGGCCTTCGGGGTCGAGACCAGCCGACGGTTCGTCGAGGACGAGCACCTCGGGCTGCCCCACCCATGCCTCGGCCACCCCCAGGCGCTGCCGCTCACCGCCCGACAGCTTGCGGACCTTGCGCTTCGCGAGCTGGGTGAGGCCGGCCAGCTCCATCACCTGCGCGACCCGCTCGTCGATCGCCCGGCGGTCGACGCTCAGGTAGCGGCGGGCGGTGAAGCGGAGGACCTCGCGCACGCTCAGGTGGTGCCAGTACCTGGCGTCCTGGGGGAGGTAGCCGATGCTGGCCCGGGCAGCGACGCCGTCGCGTCCGACGTCGTGTCCCGCCACCGTCACGCTGCCGGCCGTCGGCCGCAGCAGCCCGACGAGGATCTTCATCGTCGTCGACTTCCCGGCGCCGTTCGGCCCGAGGAAGCCGAACACCGAGTTGCGGGGCACGGCGAGGTCGATGCCGTGGAGCACGTCGGTACGCCTGAACCGCTTGTGCAGCCCGTGTACCTCGATCGCCGGGCCGGTGCTCACGGACACTCCCCGAGGTCGGGCATGTCGATGATCGTGTCGCCGTCGAGGGTCACGGTCGTGCGACCACAGCGTCGATCCTCGCCACCCTCCGAGTGGCCGGAGATCTGGACGTGGACGTCGTAGTCCCCCGGAGCGAGCATGACGAGCGGGAGCTGATCGACCGATGCCTCGGCCAACCACATGGGATCGAGGCGTCCGAACTCCCCGTTCGGTGGGACCTCCATGATCGGTAGGGCGACGGCACCCAGACGGACGAGCTCGATCGAAGTTCGGGGAGTTCGTGGGCTCCACGTAGGTTCGGGAACCACCGCTCGGCCAGACCTGCTCGCGGCCCACCTCGTTGAGCGTCGTGCCGGACGGCAGGACGACGATCGAGAACTCACCGCCGTGCTGGCCCTCGATCCCCTCGGGCAGGACGAGACTCGGGACCGTGACGCGCAGAGTGCCGGCGCCCGGCGTCGCCGGGTCGATCGGATCGGGGATCTGCCACGCGCCGGTATCCACCACGAGGTCGGCGAGGTCGGCGTCGCACTCGGGGAGCGGTGGCAGATCGATCGTGGTGTCGCCGTCGATGGCGATGTCGAGCGCGACGCAGCCTGTCGGAGGTGCGGGCAGCGTGCGTCCCTCGACCCCGCCGGGCACGAGCGCGGCGAGAAGCGTGTAGGGCCCGGGCTCCAGGGTCACCGGCCCCTCTTCCCACGCGAAGCCACACAGGGACCCCTCGGTGTCCCAGTCGGGCTGCTTGTTCAGGAACCAGTCGCTGGGCCAGTGCTGGGGATTGCCCCCCTCGTCGAGGCCATAGCCCCAGGGATCGCTCGAGACCTGCCCGCAGAACCCGGCCTCTCGGGCTTCGATGTTGCCGAGATCGTCGATCGTTGCGCCGGCCGGCATGGCTACGACCACGATCGTGCTCCCGGCCTCACCTTCGATCGCCGGCCACGTCACACGGAGCCTCCCCGGGAGACCACCCTCCACGTCACAGTGCTCGTCGACCCAGCCGTCGATTCGTTGCGTCCTCGTTCGGACCGCGTATTCGATGGTGCCCTGCCAGGCCCCGGCGATCTCCTCATCCGGCCAGGTGACGAGGGAATCCACGAACGCATCGCGATCGTCCGGCGGACGGAACATCTCGAAGGCGATCTCGGGGAAGTAGGCAGCACTGAGCGCGATCTCGACCGCGACGTCTCGTTCATCGGGCCCGTAGACACGCTGCCAGTCGAAGTCGAGCGACTCCCACCACTCGTACCAGTCGTCGAGGACAGCCATCAGGAGTCCCCACTCGGCATCGAGCTCGTCGGGGATCTGGCGCGTCGCGATCTCGATCCGTGCCTGCATCGTCTGCAGTTGCCGACGTCCCTCGTCGCCCATGTCGACCACCCAGCCGAGATCGTGGCCGAGCGACTCGATCGCTTCGCTGGTCTCACCCCATCTGGTACAGAAACCGCCGCAACCGTCGAGCGACCAGGTGTCGATCGACGCCCGACCGGCATCGGCGGCGCGCTGGAGCGACTCGAACTCCTCGACGCCGCCGAACGCCTCGGCGAGGAGCTCGTCGGATATCCGGTCGAGGTCGTACTCGACCGTGAGCAGCACATCACGGAAGGGGATCTCGAAGGAGAACAGTGCGTCCCAGTCATCCCTGACGTCCGCCGGCACGTCCGGAGCGGTCTCGGTGTAGGCGGCCAAGAGCTCGTCGACCAGCTCCTCGGTCGGTGGCGCCTCGTCGAGTCGCACGAGCAGCGACGAGATGTCGGTCCACGCAGTACAGAACGTGCGGGCATCACCCTCACCCGTCGCGCAGTTGCGGGCGCTCCACTCCCGCATCGTCGTGAAGCCGGCTTCCATCGCCTCCACGGCCGTCTCGGCGGACTGTTCGCCACCGAAGACCGCGATCAGCGCCTCGTCGTCGATGTCCTGGTAGCCCGCGGTGGAGAAGTACTCGATGAGCGGACTGTTCCAACCGATGATTCCCGCCCACGCCGGCGACAGCTCATCGGGCAGCACCTCCTCGATCCCGCGCTGGCGTTCGAGCACTTCGCTGATCAGCTCGTCCGTTGGCTCGGCATCGGATTCCATCAGCGCTTCGAACTCCGGCCAGCGCACACAGAGCTGTGCGACGGGATCGTCGGCGGCGGCGGCGGAACCGAGATCGCCGGCGGCGAGGTCGACCGGTCCCGCTCCGCCTCCCACCGAACATGCGGTCGCCGCCAACAGGCAGACCACGAAGAAACTCGCGATCCGGGACATGGATCTTCCTCCGAGAACAGTGTGATACGCGAACTCGCGCGCCGGTAGGGCCATTCGTCCAGCCGTCGGCCGCCGCCGCGCCGTCAAATCCGTGCGACGGTCTGTCGCGAGCCCGGCTGCCGAGGCCGATCAGCGCTGATCCGTCGTCAGCGCATTGATCGTGCTCGACAGAGAACCATATGAGACGCCTTGCGACACCGTCAGCCTGTGTGGCCCGGCGACCACGACGAGATTGACGCTCCCGAGCGTTCGGACGAATCGCCAGTTCGTGACCGGCGGCATGTCTCGGAGCACGTGAGCGGCGGCGACGACCAGGTCGTCCGATCCGAGCGACCGGAGCGTGTCGGTGCGCTGCTCGGGATCCGTGATCAACTCGACCTCGTCGACATCGCGCCCGAGCAGTTCCACGGCCACGTCACGGTCGTGGGCGAGCACCACGACCGGCACCGAATCCGATGGGCGCAGGCGACGAATTACATCGAGCGCGAGCGCAGCGTCATCGCGACGCCATTGCGCATTGGTCTTCCCCAACGCGACCACGATCCGGTTCCACGGATTCAAGACACGCACCGCCATGGTCGGCACCGGCGACTTCGAACCGACCGCGTCGATTTCGTTGCCGACCGCGAAGTCGAGCGCGAAGTGCGGCCCTCCCCACGAGAGCACGGCGAGGGATGCGTCGATCTCGTCGACCAGGTTCACGACTCCATCGGGGAAGGAGTCGTCGAACCGGACGACGCCCTCGCTGTCAAGCCCGCGGGCCGAGGCGGTGGCCGACGCGCGCTCGACGCGCGACGTGATCACCTGCCGGTCGGCACGGTCCCCGACACCGAACGGCACGACCAGACCGTCGTCGGCCTCGGCCAGCCTCGCTGCGAGGTCGATGAGTGTGGCCAGGTCGGAGTCGTCACCATGCACGTCGAGCAGCACCTTCTCACCCAGTGGGGCCTGATCGCGCTGGGGCGGCGGAACTCGGCGCACGAAGAAGCGGGTGGCGTACGAGGTGATCAGTGCGGTGACGACGATCGCGATGACAGCAGCGTTGACGACGCGCTGGTCGAACATACCCAGCGTCAGACCCACCTGTGCGATGGCCAGTGTGGAGGCCGCTTGACCGAACGACAGCGACGACATCAGTCCGACCTCGACCGGGCTCAGCCGGAAGATCCAACCCGTGATCAACGCCGCGCTGCCCTTGCCGACGACGACGAACCCGGTGAACAGCAGACCGAGGCCGATCGTGTCGAGGTCGATCAGGACCGCGGGATCGATGTTGAGCCCGATCGACACCAGGAACGCCGGGACGAAGATCGACGTGCCGACGAAGTCGAGCCGTTCCATGAGCGGACCCCTCGTCGGCACGAGGTGGTTCATGCCCAGCCCAGCGAGGAACGCGCCGATCAAACCTTCCATACCGCCCATGAGCGCGACACTGGCGCCTGCCGACATGACCACGAGCGAGAACACGAAGCGCTGCGATCGCGTTTGGCCGATCCGCACGAAGAACCACTGGGCGAGGCGCGGCAGCGCCCAGAAGCAGACGACCGCCAACAGCGGCAGGCCGAGCCAGAGCGGCAGTGCCGGGTCGGGCGTCGAGGGTTCCACGTTCTCCGGCGCGAAGAACTCCGCTACGTCGGAGACGAGCGGCAGGTCGCCGGGTTCGATGTCGATCACGGCAGTCGCCGTTGCGAACGCCAGCACGGTCAACGACAGCAGATCGGCGACCACCCCAGCCGATACCGCGGCGCTGACAGCCCGGTTGCCCTGAAGGCCCGCTGCCTGAACCTCGCCGTAGGCGACCAAGGTGTTCGACGCCCACATCGCACCGATCAACAACGCCCCGAGCGTTTCGATGTTCTCCGAGCCGATCACGACGGCGACCGACAACACGAACGGAATGATGAATCCCAGCAGGCCGTAGACGATCGCACTGTTGCGATTCTCGAAGAAGGCGCGCAGGTCGAACGACAAACCTGCCAGGAACATCAGATAGAGAATTCCGATCGATCCGAGATCGGCGACCAGCCCAGTGGCCGGCAGCCAGTCGATCACGAACGGTCCGAAGAGCATGCCACCGAAGATCAGGCCGACGATCCCCGGGATACGGAACCGCTCGGTGACGATCGGGCCGAACACGACCACCAACAACAACACCAGCAGCGTCGTCTCGACAGATCCGATCAAGTGTCAACTCCTTTCGACCGCCGCCGATCTTGTCACGAATGGGGACCGGACACCGCAACTTCCCAACACGCTTCCACGAGCACGTGCGACGTCGGGGGGGGTCGAAGGTGACGGGCGGGAGGAGCGGCATCTCGGGCCCGATCGAACCGTGGGCCACGCCGGCCTGAAAGGTTGCTCCCTATGGCCTGGTTGGCGACAGGGCGTGGCCCTCGAGTATCTGTTGTTCGATGACCTGAAGGTCGTCGCTCGCCTGCACACCCACCTCGGCGAGCACCGTGCGGAGCCGTCGGCACGCCCGCAGCGCTTCGACTCGTCGGCCGCACCCCGCAAGGGCTTCGATCAGCAGATACCAGAGATGCTCGCGGTACGGGTGTTCCTCGATCGCCACCTCCAGTTCACTCACCACCAACCCATGGTTCCCGAGCGCGAGATCGGCCTCGATACTGAGTTCCATCGTGGTCAGTCGCAGTTCGTCGAGTCGATACGCCTCGAGTCGGAACGGTTCGTCGTCGGCCAGATCGCCGAACGGTCGACCTCGCCAGAGACGAAGCGCGTCTCGGCACAGGCGCGAACACTCCTCCGGGTCGTCTTTGGCAACGATCGCCTGGCCGAGAAGCGTCTCGAAGCGCACCGCATCGATGTTCTGCGAGCCGATGTCCAACTCGTAGGCATGGTCGATCCGAACGATCGCCGAAGCACCCAGCATGTGACGGAGATCGGAGATGTAGGACTGCAACGTGTTGTCCGCGGAGCCAGGGGGATGGTCACCCCACAGGGTCCGGTGCAGATGGTCGACCGCTACCGCATGTCCGGCTCCGATGGCGAGGGTGGCGAGGACCGCCCGAGCCTGTGGACCACCCACCGACTGCGGCCCGTCGGGTGTCATCACGTCAACCGGCCCGAGCACTCGAACCGTGCATTCTTCCACCATGACAGCGCTTTCTCTCTGCCTTCAGCGTCCTCCATGGAGACCTCCATGTACAGATCCAGAAGTCCCTATGCGGGGACCCAGCACGGATGCCGCGGCCGCCAACCGACCGGGCGGACAATGTGATTGACAGAGAAGATCGAACGACAGAGGGGAGTTGACATGAAGCTGTTCGAACACCCCAAGACCGAGAAGACACTCGACCGGCTTCCGGATTTGCCTCCGGGCGTGGAAGTTCCTGATGACATCAGCGGACTCCATCCCCCGACGACCGTGAAGCCGCCGGCAGAAGGGGTTCGGTGGATGCGATGGCTCGCCGCCATCGTGGTGCTCGTCACGGCAGGGGTGCTGACAGCAGTGCTCCTCAGGAGCAACAACGCTGATCAGGCCCCCGTCGACTACATGGAGACGTACGGGACCGACAACCCCGCCTTCGTCGAGGGCGGCCCCGGTCCTGGCACCGTCGAAATCGTCGGCACACCGAACCTCATGGATCAGTACGGGACCGACAACCCCGTCTTCGTCCCAGAACCCACCTACATGGATCTGTACGGGACCGACAACCCCGTCTTCGTCCCAGAACCCACCTACATGGATCTGTACGGGACCGACAACCCCGTCTTCGTCCCAGAACCCACCTACATGGATCAGTACGGGACCGACAACCCCGTCCTCGTCCCTGAAGCTGATGTCGAAATGGTGGATACCGGCCAGTACCTGAGGCTGTACGGGACCGACAACCCCGAGTTCGTAGAGCCGTAGACGACGCCGGTGTTGCCCACCGAGGGGTCCGGAACCCAACTGGTGGGCTCCGGAGAACGTCTCGAAATCGCAGAAGGCCCGGCGTACGTGCGCCGGGCCTTCTGAGTTGGTGGCGGGGCAGGATCTACTCCGCTCGGTCGCGCCCGGCGGCGCAGCCTCGTTCGGGTCACCAACGCGCCTGCGACCGGAGACGGCGTGAGCTGTGGATCCGGTCGACAACCGGCCGACCGAGATCCGGGCGTACGCCAGATGCACGCGGCGATCGACGTGCTCGAAGCTGCGCTCCCAACGACCGACGCTGCGGATGTTGGGCAATACTGATGCGGTGACCCAGGTCGTCTGTCCGTCGATCGTCGGGCGCGACGGCGAGTGGTCGGAACTGGTGCAGTGTCTCGACGACAGCGCTGTCGGCCGTGGCGGGCTCGTCGCGGTGGTGGGCGAGGTCGGCATCGGCAAGACGCGTCTCACACGTGATCTTGCCGACCATGCTCGCTCAGGTGGGATGAGGGTGCTGCTCGGTAGGGCGGTCGAGACCGGGGCGGCGACGCCGTTCCGAGCGTTGTTCGAGGCGCTGTCGGGGTACTTCCGACAAGCCGGGACCGACGCTCATCCGGAGCTGGAACGTCTTCGTTCCACGTTGGCCCTGCTGGTGCCCGAGTGGCGTGTGCCGGGCGAAGAACCGTACCGCGCGTCGCCGATGGAGCTGGGAGAAGCGCTCGTTCGGCTCCTCACCGGCATCGCCGGCGAGACGGGCTGCGTGCTGATCCTGGAGGACCTGCACTGGGGGGACCCGGACACGGCGGCAGTGGTCGAGTACATCGGCGACAACCTGACGGGCACGCGTGTGCTGTGTGTGGTCACGCTGCGTCCCGATGTGGGAACCCCGGCGTTGCGCGTGGTGACCGAACTCGATGGGGCGCCGCAGCGCGCGCCTGATCGAGTTGCAGCGGTTGACGATCGACGAGACGACGGCCATGGCCCGGCTGTGTCTCGGTGGTCGAGAACTCCCCACCGACATCGACGTGTACGTGCGCGACTTCTCCGATGGTTTGCCGTTCCTGGTCGAGGAGCTGATGGCGTCTGCGGTGGACGCGGGCTCGATCGTGCTCGGCGCGGAAGGTTGGAGGATCGGGCGCGGCGGCTTGCCGTCGATCCCACCGCGCTTCGTCGAACTGGTCCGCCGGCGCATGGCAGCACTCCCCGACGATGCCGCTCGGGTGCTGTCTGCAGCGGCGGTCCTTGGGCCACGGATCGACCCCGGCCTGCTGCCGGTGGTCACCGGACTGTCGGGCGACACGACGATCACTGCCCTGCGACTGGGCATCGATCACCAGCTGGTCACCACCGACCCCGCTGATGATCGGCAGTTCGTCTTCCGACACGCGCTCACACGCGACGCGGTGCTCAGCCTGTTGCTGCCGTTCGAGCTGATCGATGTGTCCCGACGCGCGTTCGACGCGATCGAGCGCCACCATCCCGACTTCCCGGGTGCGCTGTGCGAGCTGGCGGCCTCGCTCGCCGAGGTGATCGACGACCATCTGCGCGCCGCCGAACTCTGGCTGTTGGCGGGCCGGCGAGCGTACGAGACCGGCGCGATGTCGAGCAGCGCACCGATGCTCGAGCGCGCATGGGCGACGACCGACCCGAGCCAAGCCATCTGGCACGAGATCGGCCGGGTGCTCGTCCAGGTGCTGAGAACGAGTGGCCACGTCGACCAGGCACTGGAGGTCGGCACCCGGCTGCTGGCGTCGTCAGCCACACCGTTCGACGAGATGCATGCGCAGCTCGAACTCGCGCGAGCCGCCACCACCGCCGGCCGCTGGGACGAAGCCACAGCCCACGTCGACTGGGCACTTCGGATCGCTCCGACGACACACGACTCGCCGAACGCCCTGATCGACCTCACCGCCGCGGAGATCGCCGTCGGACGCGGCCGGTTCGACGATGCCCGCGCCCGCGCCGAGTCGGCGGCACTGCAAGCGGAGCTCGAAGGTGACCATCGACTCGTCGGCGAGGCATGGCTGGTGATCGGGCGTTGCGCCCGCATGATCGACGGGAGCGACCCGGCTGTCGCGTTCGATCGGGTGATCGCCATCGGCCGTGACCACGGGCTCACCACGCTGGCGCTCCGAGGCGAGATGGAACGAGCCTCACTCGATTGCTGGAACCTCCTCCCCGTCGACCGGCTCCTGGCGGTACGCGAACGTGCCTCCGGCGTCGGCGCGCTCGTCGATGCCGCGCATCTCGACAACCTTCTCGCATGGACCGCCCGGGATCGATGGCTTCCGGACGATGTGGATGTCGCGGCCGACCGGTGCGCTGAGCTCGCAGGCAAGCTCCATCTCGATGTGCTCCATGGCATGGCCCTCGGGGCCAGTGCTGCAGCCGCAGGCCAGCGCGGCGACCGCGAACGAATGGAGGCGAAGATCGCCGCAGCACTCGAGGTGAGCGCCGGACATCCTGATGTCGCGGCCGCATGTGCGATGGCACGCGTGTGCCTGTCGCTCGAGCGCGACGACCTCGCCCGAGTCTCGTCGGCACTCGACCTGGCCATGGGCCGGTTGGGTGACGCCGCAGCCGTCGGCGGACCGGAGCGGGGCCTGTGGACCCTGCTGCGCACCATCGAGCAACGGGGCACTCCCACGATGATCGCCGACCTCGAAGCGTCGCCGGCGTTCACCCTCGTCGCGAACAAGGCCTACCGCTCGTACGCACTCGCCGTGATGGCCGGCCGCGCCGGCGATCACCTTGCCGCAGCGGAGTACATGGCCGACGGGGACGGCGCAGTGACGCCGCTCACCTGGTTCCAACACCACGCGCGCCGATTGATCGCCGAGACGGCACTGGCCGACGGGTGGGGCGATCCCATCTCGTGGCTCCGCGACGCAGTGACCTACTTCGAGCAACAGGGACCCGACCAGCTCGTGTCCACGTGCCGAGCGATGCTGGCCAGAGCGGGAGCGGCGGCTCCGCGACGCACACGCGAACGGGGACACGACGTTCCGACCGACCTCCTCGCTGCGGGGATCACCGCCCGCGAAGTCGAGGTGCTCGAACGACTCGCGGCCGCCCACTCCACGAAGGACATCGCGGCGCAATTGTTCCTGTCGCCGAAGACCGTCGAGCGCCACATCTCGAACCTCGCCGTGAAGTTGGGCCTCGACGGACGCGCTGCGCTCGTGGCATTCGCTGCTGCCAGAGCGGCCAGGCTCGACCGCTGACACGTCAATGGGGGCGGTGACGGGTTCGGATGGGGGATGCCCCGATGTGGCGCACGGAGGCGAGAGCGCACCATGTGATTGCCCGGAAGGACCGGGTTCACGACAGAGCCGAAAGGTGCCACACATGCAGTTCATCGCCATCCTCGAGGTCGACGACGTCGACCACTGGTTCGCTTCGGCAGACCGCCCCGCCTTCTTCGAGTCGCGAGGTATGAAGGCCACCCCGTTCCGCAACCCGGCCGGCGACGGCACGACGGTCGCCCTCTTGGTGGAGGCGCCCGACATGGAGGCTCTGCAGTCGGAACTCGCCACGCCCGAGGCCGCCGAGACCCAGGTCCGCGACGGCGTGCACGTGGCGAGCATCCGGATGTTCGCTGACGCCTAGATCACGCGGTCCCCAGCGCCAGTAGCCCCGCCTCGGTGGGGCTACGGCATGCAACGGTGTCGCCCCCATCCCGAACCGCCCGCCTGCAGGAAGGGACATTCGCCGACCGCCCATCCGCGCATATTCGAAGCAGCCGCACAGCGACGAGCACCTCCGGGCCACGTCAACCGGACGCTGGTCGAACCAACGTCGCATGACACACGCCGTGTGACGACAAGCTCCGACTGCTGGTCCATCGACTGCGCCGTTTCCAACCCGTTCGCTGTCGTTCCGATCAGGTCGACTGATGCCGAAATCGGTGCAGCGAGAGGCAGGATCTGGATGTCGTGTCGCCATGCCGTGCGCCAAGCGCGGAAACTGACCGATCGGACGCCAAGTGACGCGTGCGAGATGTAGCATCTGCACTTCACGTAGCGGGGCTGGAACCGTGTGACGCACGGGCAGACGCCCGTGTGGTGATCAGGAACGGCGTCAGCCGTCCGGTCCGAAGCAGGAGGGTTCAATGTCTCACGTCACGACTGCACCGCGGCTCATCGCCGTCGAAGGCGGTCACCCGAAGGCCGTCTACCCAGGAACGGACCATCCTGTCCTGACACTCGCCGCACTGCTCGCCAACTCCGTTGGATTCCATTTCGGCTGGGGCGCGCAGGAGGCCGATCCGGACACGCCGAAGATGCGATCACCGATGCGATCCAGGGGGCACCGCTGCGTACCTCCGGCGGCGGTTCCGCACGGTCGCAGCGATGGTGGAATCGTTGACAGCGCCAGCGTCCCCGGCCCTCACCAAGGTCCTGATCGGGGCGGTCGCCTGTTCCAAAGCACCCGACCACGGCTCCCGGGCAACTTCGGTCACAGCATCACTCCGCCGGCAGACCGATGACCGGCAACACTCCACATCGCGCCCGTACCGGGCTCCTCGCGTTCGGGACGTTGGGAATCGTCTTCGGCGACATCGGCACCAGCCCGATTTACGCGTTCCGCGAGACGTTCCATCATGCCGAGCTCGAGGTGTCCACCACGACCGCGTTCGGTGCGGCGTCCGTCGCATTCTGGGCGCTGATGATCGTCATCTCGCTGAAGTACCTGTTGACGGTGATGCGGGCGGACAACCACGGCGAGGGCGGCATCCTGGCATTGACGTCGCTGGTCATCCCTCCCGAGGGTCAATCGGTGTCGAGGATCGCCGCTGGAGTGGTGACCTTGGGCGTGTTCGGAACGGCACTGTTGTACGGCGACGGGCTGATCACTCCGGCGATCTCGGTGCTCGCGGCGGTGGAAGGCTTCGAGGTCGCAACACCAGCGTTTGGTGATTGGGTGATCCCGATCTCGATCGCGATCCTCGTTGCACTGTTTGCGATTCAACGCAGCGGCACGGCAGGGATCGCAAAGGTGTTCAGTCCCGTGATGACAGTTTGGTTCACGGTGCTCGGTGTGATGGGCGCCAACCAGATCCGTCAGCATCCCGACGTCCTGCGCGCCATCTCGCCGACCTATGCGATCGATCTGTTCGTCGAGCACCCATGGAAGGCGTTCATCGCGCTCGGGTCGATCTTCCTGGTCGTCACCGGCGGCGAGGCGCTCTACGCCGACATGGGCCACTTCGGACGTATACCGATCCAGTGGGCGTGGTACGGGCTGGTCCTACCGGGCCTCCTGCTCAACTACTTCGGCCAAGCAGCCCTGCTGGCATCTCGCCCTGCCGACGAAATCGGCGAGCTGAAGCCGTTCTACGCGCTGGCCCCCGATTGGGGCATCGTCCCGCTTGCGATCCTGGCGACCATGGCCACCGTCATCGCCTCGCAAGCGCTGATCTCGGGGGCGTTCTCGCTGACGGTGCAAGCAGTGCAGCTCGACTACTTCCCGCGCCTCACGATCACGCACACCTCCGACAGGCACATCGGACAGGTCTACGTACCACTGGTGAACTGGATGTTGATGCTCGGATGCATCGGCCTGGTCGTGACGTTCCGCAGCTCGACGGCGTTGGCGTCGGCGTACGGCATCGCCGTCACGACCACCATGCTGATCACCACACTCATCTTCTACCGATTCGTGCGCGACAAGTGGCACTGGCCGGCTGCCAAAGCACTGCTGGTGCTCGTTCCGTTCCTCGTCGTCGACACCGCCTTCCTCGCCGCGAACCTCCCCAAGATTCCGACCGGCGGATGGTTCCCACTGCTCGTGGGCTTCGGCCTCGTGATCCAGATGACGACATGGCGCAAGGGACGCCAACTCGTCGCCGCCCGGATCCGTCGCGGCGAACGACCGATGCACGACGTCGTCGAAGAAGCCCTCGCCGCACATATCGCACGGGTTCCCGGCGTCGCCGTCTACCTGTTCAAGGACGAAGGAGCAGCGCCGCCGGCCCTCATGTCGAACCTCCGCCACAACCGCGTCCTCCACGACACCGTGCTACTCGTGTCGGTCCACACCACTGACGTTCCGCGCCTCGACGACAGCTCGCGCACCACCGTCACCAGTCTGGGTCACGGCATCACCCAGGTGCGTATCGACTACGGGTTCACCGAAGACCCCGACATACCTGGCGCTCTCTCCGCAATCGACCTCATCGGTGGTGACGGCGACGGCGAGCCGACCTACTTCCTCGGCCGCGAATCGGTCTCCGCAGGCAAGGCCCCGGGCATGCACCCATGGCGAGAGGAACTCTTCGTCCTGCTCAACCGGGGTGCCGCCAACGCCAGCCGATTCTTCAGGCTTCCCGCCGACCAGGTCTTCGAAGTCGGCACCCATGTCGAAATCTGACGATGAGTCGATGCGCGAGATGAATGTCGACCTCGATCCCGTTCGTGATTCGCATCACCTCCGACACGCATGCGTTGGAACATCCGGTTCTGCCGAAGGGTTTCCTTCCACCAGAGCAACAACCGCATGGACGGAGCGCCGATGCTCGAGAACCTGACCGACTGGGCAACGTCGATCGTCGAGCGGCTCGGATACCTCGGCGTCGCGATGCTCGTCACGATCGAGAACGTCTTTCCGCCGATCCCGTCAGAAGCCGTGCTCGGCCTCGCCGGATACACAGCGTCACAGGGAGATGCGTCGGTGATCGGCATGATCATCGCCGCCACGATCGGATCAGTGGTCGGTGCGTTGATCCTGTACTGGCTCTCGTCGGCGTTCGGCCCCGTCCGTCTGCGGGCCATCACCATCCGGTACGGCAAGTGGATCGGATTCGGCGAGACCGACCTCGATCGCGCCGAAGCGTGGTTCGACCGCCGATCTCGCTCTGCAGTGCTGTTGTGCCGATGCGTTCCGCTCATCCGCTCGCTGATCTCGATACCCGCCGGCTTCCGACGCATGCCGCTCGTCGCGTTCACGACCTTCACCCTCTTCGGCAGCCTCGTCTGGAACACGATCCTGATCACCGCGGGCTACGCGCTCGGAGATCAATGGGAGCGCATCCTCGATTACACCGAGCCGTTCCAGACCATCGTCCTACTCCTCATCGCCGTGCTCCTCGTGGCGCTCGTCGTACGCAAAGTGGTGCTCACGAAGCGAGCACTCGCCGCCAAGGAACTGGCGCACCCCGGTCTGACCAACGAGCTCGTCGATGAGATCTGCGACCTGCTCGTCGCGTCGTCATTGCCAGCCGGTCCGGAGGCCTGACCTCTCAACGCTCGAGGATCTGGAGGACTCGGTCGCACCGGAAGACGCGATCGTGCCCTCGACCGGTGATCTCGACGAGCAGTCCGACGTCGACCAGCTTAGCGACGGCCTTGTTCGCCGAGACGAAGCTGACGTCGTATCGAGGCGGGCCGACGAGGTCGTACTCGTGGAACTTGAGGTTGCGGTCGCGCCAATACAGCGACCACTCCTTGCGGACCTTCGTGTAGCGGAAGCGGCAGATCGGGAGCCGCAGCCGGGCGAACCGTGGGTTGCGTCGCCAGGTACGCGGCCGGGCCACTACTTCAAGAACTTCTTCGACGAACAACCCGCCCTGAACTTCGGATACGCACGCACCGACGCCACTGAGCCGTGGCGCCAAGGCGTCGACGCAGCCGGCCCTCAGGCCAACCGTGCGGCCCTGCGCGAGATCATGGCCTTCTGGCTGGACCGCGGCGTCGCCGGGTTCCGAGTCGACATGGCCTACTCCCTGGTCAAGGACGACCCAGATCGCGAGGCCGACCGCTGCGCTGTGGCGTGAGCTGACGAACTGGTTGCACGAGGCGTACCCCGACGCCGTGCTCCTGCCAGAGAGCGACAGAGAAGCACCGGTGAACATCGGCGTGCTGGCGGGCTTCGACGTCGACTTCTTCCTCGTCAACCAGGCCGCGCACTCGGCGCTGTTCAACAACGGCGGTGCGGGCTCGCTGTGGTGGCTGCCCGACCACGAGCACGCCTTCTTCGACGCCGCGGGACCCGATGGCCCGGGCTCACTCGGACGGTTCCTGAAGTTGTGGCACGAACATCTCGACGTCAACGGTCCAGACCGTCGGGTGATCCTGGCGACCGCCGATCACGACTATTCGCGTTTGAGCACCGGCGATCGGACCATCGAACAGTTGCCCGCGGCATACGCGTTCCTGCTGACATGGGGCAGCATCCCGTCGATCTACTACGGCGACGAGATCGGGATGCGTTACCTCCCCGGGCTACCGGACGTTGAAGGCAGCATCTGCTTCCCGGGTTACAACCGGGCAGGATGCCGCACCCCGATGCAGTGGGACGACGAACTGCCGAACGCCGGCTTCTCCGACGCCACCGCCGACACGATCCACCTGCCCCAGGCCCCCGTTCCGGACCGGCCCACCGTCGCCGGCCAACTCGCCGACCCCGGCTCCTTGCTGCACACGGTACGCCGGCTGCTGGCCCTCCGGGCCACAACGCCGGCGCTTGGCGTCGGATCCGATCAGGAGGTGCTCGTGGCCGACTACCCATTCTCCTACGTTCGCGGCGGTACCCACCTCGCCTCGCTCGAAGACACCCTCGAGTTGCTGTCCGACCCGGAGGCGATGCGAGAACTCGACGAGGCACGACGGGCCGCCGCCGAGGGCGACTACATCACCGGCGACGAACTCCGCTCCCGCTTTGCAGCGAAGTGACCGACCACGACGCTGCGTACGAGCTCAGAGTCACCGCACCTGCCCAACGCCAACTCGGGCGACTCCCTGAAGGCACTGCCGCGGCGATCGTCGAGTTCATGCTGAGCGCCCTCGTGGACAATCCCCACCGCGTCGGCGGGCGCCTCCAACGCGAACTCGCCGGACTGCACTCAGCGCAACGCGGCGCCTATCGCGTGGTCTACGAGATCGACGAGGACCAACACGCCGTCACCGTGCTGCGCATCGACCACCGCTCCCGCGTCTACCGGACCCGGTAGTCGGCACGCATATTGTTCACTGGATCCACCCGACGCGGCCGCCCTCAACGGCACCTTCGATCGGTCGAGTCGTTCTCCGCGCCCCAGCGATAATCGCGTACCGAGACGCTCTGGTCCACGTGACACTCCAGGCGAAGTGTGCGGTCAGCCCGCCCGACAACTGGCAGCCCCAGAGATCATGCCGCCGCAGGCGGGTCTCCGGTCGGAGTGCTCAGGCGGTCTTGGTGTCGTGTTCGAGTTCGTGATCGACGGCGCGTCGGATCCACGACGAGACGGATCGGTCGTCGGCGTCGGCTGCGTCGCGGATCTTGGCGAGCGTCTCGGGCGGGAACCTGACCGGAACGGGCTCGGACAGCTTCGAGCGCCGCCGACGTGCCGGTCCTTGGGGTGTCTGGTTGTCGGGATCGGCGTAGAAGTCGTGTTCTTCTTGTCGGGTCATCTTCTTGGTGGTCATCGGTCCTCCTTGTATCTGTCGGCGAGGTGTTTGGCGGCGACGTAGCAGCCGATCGGCCGGCATCTGGTCGGGTCGTCGTGGTCGGACGGGGCGAGCGGCACCATCAGCACCTGGCCGGCGATGTCGGCGACCATCAGCCAGTGCGCTGGTGGTTTGGCTGGGTAGAACAGCGGGTCCGAGTTCCAGATCTCATAGATGTCGTCGATGCCGTAGGGGTCGTGTTTGAACAGGTGGGCGGCTTGTCGGTCGATCTCGAACGGATCGGTGTCGTCCAATCGGTCGAGATCGAACAACTCACCCACAACCCGAGTGTATTACAAACGGATACGAACGTCGAGGGTCAGCCCGGACGGGTCGCTCCGGCGATGAACGTCGACACGATGTAGGTGGCGTGCCGATCGAGGCTGCGTCGGGCCCGGTCATACCGCATGGTGGTTCTCGGGTCAGCGTGACTGGCGGCTTCTTGGACGTCGCGCAGTGGGACGCCGGCATCGAGGGCGGCGGTGATGAACGAGTGCCGGAGGCTGTGCGGCGAGATGCGCTTGTCGATCCCGGCGCGCTTCACGAGTCGCTTGACCATCCGGTCGGCGCAGTAGCGGTCCATGCGTCCGCCTTCGACGCCGAGGAAGATCGGCCCCATCGTGCGTTCCCCGATGTACAGATCGAGTGCCCGACCCGTTCGGGGTGCGATCGGAATCGTGACGTGCTTGCCGCCCTTGCGCACGATCGCCAACGTCCGATGCCCACGCTCGCTGGACAGGTCGTCGATGTCGGCGTTCAACGCTTCGGAGATCCGCAGCCCGTTCAACGCCAGCAGCGTCATCAACGCGCCGTCACGCGCATCGCCGAGACCCGCTTGCACGAGCAGCGCGCCGAGTTCGTTGCGGTCCAACCCGAGAGTGCGTGATTCGTCGTGGACCTTCGGGCGACGGACGTTGAGTGCGGGGTTCTTGTCCAAGATGTCTTCGGTCTGGCAGTACCTGTAGAACGACGACAACGTCGACAACCGCCGCCCGATCGTGGACGCCATCCGGCCTTCTTGTTCCATCCACCGGGCGAACGTCTCGAGATGTGGTCGCTTCACGTTCAACAAGTTGAAGCCGTGGTCGTGGCACCACCCAGCGAAGATCCGCAGATCCGTGGCGTAGCTCGTGCGGGTCGGGTCGGTGTAGCCGGCGATGAACGCCGCTACCGCGACGCGTTCGGTGATGATCACCGGGTCGTCGTAGCGGACGACCTCGGCCGTGTGAACAGTGGTGTCGGCCATGGTGGCCTCCTTGAGTGACCCAGCCTCCAGCGGAGACGGGACCACCACGATCGCGCCGATGCGTGCTGCCGCCGACGCCGGGATTATCGGGTGCCACGAGTCGGGCCGGACGGTTGTGGTCGACTGGTCCCAGGAGCCGGGTTATCGCGTGCGGTTATCGGGTGCCGTTCAAGAACACTTTGATGACGCCGAACTCGCACTCGAGCGGGGCGAATCAGCTGGCGATCCCTCGCTGAGAAACTTCGCACCCGTTCCAGCGTTCGCCAAGGATCAGTGAAGCCGGGCACAATGGTCGCATGTCCTCCGACGAGCGCCCGATGTCCGCAGCCGGTCCGACGAGTCCGGTGAGGCTGACCGCGTTGGAGGGTCCGAGCCAGCCACCGCCGAGCGCTGAGCTCAACGAGCTCTATCGAGTCTTCGAGAGCGAGATGTTGGTGCCATTGTGGACTGAGATCAGCGGGTTGATGCCCCATGAGCCAACGTCGCACGCCGTCCCTCACCTCTGGCGCTGGACGCGGCTGTACGAGGCGGCGGCCAGGGCCGGTGAGCTGGTCGAGGTGGGCCGGGGAGGGGAGCGACGAGCGATCGCGCTCGCCAACCCTGGACTGGGCGGGAGCCCGTACGCGACCCCGACGTTGTGGGCCGCCATCCAGTACTTGAATGGCGGCGAGGACGCGCCAGTTCATCGTCACAGCCAGCACGCGTTTCGGTTCGTGATCGAGGGCGAGGGCGTGGCGACGGTGGTCGACGGCGACGCCGTCACCATGCGAAGAGGCGACTTTCTGCCCCAGGCCGGCTGGCATTGGCACAGCCACATCAACCAGAGTGACCAGCCAATGGCGTGGATCGACGGGCTCGACATCCCGTTCCAGCGTTACGCCGACACCACGTTCTTCGAACCCGGCCCCGACGCAGCCGACGACCCTGGCCCGGTTCCGGAACGCTCGAGGTCGGAACGTTTGTGGGCAAACGCCGGCCTTCGCCCCCTGACACAACCGGGCGCTCATGGGGCAACACCACTCCTGAACTACCGGTGGGAACTCACCGACGCCGCTCTCACCGCCCAACTCGACCTCGAAGCCGAAGGGCATGACGTCACGGTGGAGCCAGGTCACGCCGCAATCCGCTACACCAACCCGACCAACGGCGGCGACGTGCTGCCGACCATACGGGCGGAGTTCCATCGCCTCGCCCCTGGCGCACTAACCGCTTCGTACCGAGAGGTTGGCTCCGCGGTGTGGCAGGTCTTCGACGGCAGTGGCCGCGTCGATGTGGGTGGAAGTGGATGGGACGTGCAGCGAGGCGATCTCTTCGTCGTTCCCTCCTGGGCCGCCGTCTCGCTCGAAGCAGACGACGGACTGGACCTGTTCCGATTCAGCGACACGCCCATTGTCGAAAAGCTCGGCCTTACCGCCCGCCCAGCGACCGACCCGAACAACGCTTCGAGCACCTCCATTGGTGACCCTCGGGACCGGTTCGAAGACGCTCGGTAATCGCGGTCTGAAACACAACCGGTCGCGCTGCACCGCCGGCGATATGGAGGTCGTGGCGTCCCGAGGGCACCGCATAATCACTTCGACGGGCCTGCTTCCCGACGTGCGCGCCTTGAAGCCCGCGACAATGACATGGATGGTTGCGGAGGACGATCCGGCGTCAGAAAACCTCGACGTCTACGACACCAAGACCGGATGGTGGCATCCCGTGCTCGGTGATCTCGAGGTGCCCGACGGTTGGGAGTTCTTGGCGTCCGGAGATGCGTTCATCACCCGGCGCGTGAAAGCCGACGGCGTGTACTGGAGCGCGTGGAAACCCAGGAACCGACGTGGCGGCCATCGACAACGGCTCGGTCTCCTCGCCCCGAATGCTGCGATCGCGACCGCCCGCGCCGCTGCGATTGCGACAGCCGAGCAGCGCGCCGCCACGCGAGTCGCCAGCGCCCGACATCGAGATCGAGTCGAGGCCGACTACCGGATCGAGGTGCGGGAAGCGGTCTACCGGTGGCTTGCGTTCCCACCTGTACACGCCGCCCTCGCGTCACAGATCGCCGACGGCGCCGCAGCCCGAGCAACCGTTGTCGGCAGCGGACGCGTCGGTCGAACCAGGACGCTCAGCGTCGAAGAGCGCGCCGCGTTTGCCTCACGGGCCTACATCCGCCACCATTACACCGACTACGACGATCGGCTCGACGACGCGACCGGTTCGACACATCGGCGCGTCGGCTATCGATCCGTCGCACCGTGCAGTGCGTCGGCGGACAACCCGTCGAGTTCGGCGTCAAGACCCGCACCAGCTCCTGGGTGCCTCCCCAGACGTGTTCGCCCAGCGGGGCTCCGGCGGCGAGTGCGATCTGGAGCCCGGCGAAGCCGAGCAGGATTACGCCGGCCCCGAGGGCGGCGGCCCTGACCGCAGTCGTCCCTGCCGCCGGCTGGACGTCGCTTGGGTGAGGACGGCGGTCATGACGCCACCTCGGCGGTGTGGTGATCACGCAGGAGGGTGACGCCGACGCCGATGAACCAGACGATCGAGCCGAGTCCGAAGACCATCTCGATCGCTTCGAAGTCGGGGACGACGGTGATCAGTCCGGCGACAGCGGTGACGATGCCGGCGACGTTCAACCAACGAGGGAGTCGCGCTGTGAGCAGTCCGGCGATCGACACGAGCAGGATCCAGATGCCGCCGACCAGTTCGTTGCCGCCGCCGAGCCCGTTCGTGACGGTGTCGATCGTCGACCACACGGTGACGGCACGGTCTGGGTCGGACTCGGCGAGGTCGGCGACCGCCTCGATCCCGATGTTCGAGATCATTCCGGTGGCGAACATGAGTGCCGCCCAGATCATCGCGAACACCGTGGCGGTGTTGGCGAGGATCGGCGAGTCGGCCACGAGTCGCTGACGTAGGGCGAGACCCATCGGGACGAGCGCTGCGCCGAACACGATGAAGATGCCGATGTACCAGGCGAGGAACGAGCCCTGGTGGTCGACGAGGAAGTCGACCGATTCGGTCGGGGTGGCGTCGGGGTCGGTGTAGTCGGCGAAAGTCGTGGCGAACATGGCGATGCCGTAGCCGAACGTCCCGGCGGCGAGAAGTGCAGCCACGCCGCCGACTCGCGCCATGGAGCTTCGTGTCCGGCTCGGAGTGGGGCCGGTCGCTGCTGGTGTGGTGATGGTCATGGTTGTTCTCCTTCGGGGTTGCTGGAAGTGAATCTGCTCGGAGGCGGCGTGCGCGTCGGCTGGTCGAGTCGACGCAGGGCGATCACGTCGACGTTGAGGGAGGTGAAGTGGGAAAGCAGCCCGTTGAGGTGCGACGAGTCTCGGATCGCGCCGACGAGGCGGGTGGTGCCCGACTTGGTCGGCTCGATGGTGAACTCGTCGATGACCGGACGGAGGACGCGGTCGGAGGCCTGGCCGCCGATCTCGATCTCGTAGCGGGTGGATCCCGTTCGTTCGGTCATGGGATCACGATCCCGCGGGGCGGGGTGAGTGGCCATCGCTCACCCACCGTTCTCACCCGGGTGAATCGAACCAGGACCCCAGCTCGACGCCGCCGTCTAGATTCGACGTCGATGGCCGGAATGGATCTGGGCGAGTTGGTCGCCACGAAACTGCAGGCACCGGCGGCGCCCCGACATCTCGTTCGACGCGCTCGCCTCGTCGACCTCCTCGATCGGGCGATCGAGGAGCGGCATCGTCTCGTCCTCGTGAGCGCACCGGCCGGATCGGGCAAATCGACGCTGCTCGCCGGGAGCCTGACGGACCGCGACTGCGACCTGGCATGGCTCCAGGTGGAGGACAGCGACGCGGATCCCGTGCGATTCTGGTCGTATCTTGCGGCTGCGATCGACCGCACCAGACCGGGCATCACCGACGAGATCGGCCCGACGATCGTCTCGTCGAGCGGCTCGCCGGACGCCGTCGTCACGGCGCTGGTCAACGCGCTCGCCGAGGTGACGAACCCGCTGATGGTCGTGATCGACGACTTTCACGTGATCGACAATTCCACCGTCCGTGCCGGCGTCGAACGGCTCGTCGAACTGTGCCCAGACCACGTCCGGATCGTGATCGCGACCCGTATCGACCCGTCGTTCCGCCTTGGCCGGCTTCGGGTGCGCGGGCAGCTCACCGAGATCCGCGCCGCCGACCTGCGCTTCGACATGGACGAGGCCGCTGGACCTCCTCGAATCGTCGCCGCTCGATCGGCAGATGGTCGACGAGTTGTGCGACAGGACCGAGGGGTGGGCGGCCGGACTCGTGCTGGCGGGCGTCTCGCTCAGCGGTATCGACGACGCCACCGATTTCATCTCCGGATTCGGCGGCGACGACCAGCTCATCGTCGACTATCTCACCGACGAGTTACTCGCCTCGATCCCGTCGGATGACCGGAGACGGTTGATCGAGACGTCGATCCTCGATCAGCTCACCGGTCCGCTGATCGACGCGGTCACCGGGTCGACCGACGGCGCTTCGTGGCTGGCGCGGACGGCCGCTTCGAATCAGCTGCTCGTCGGTCTCGATCGGACCGGCACCTCGTTCCGTTATCACCATCTGCTGCGCGACCTCCTCCGGTTGGAGGCCGAACGCCAGAATCCGGATCGGCTGGCCGATCTGCACCTCGCCGCCGCCGAGTGGCACCACGAGCACGGCGACATGTACACCGCGATCGAGCACTACATCTCGGGTGGCGATCTCGTTACGGCCGGCGACCTGATCGCCATCCATGCGACGGCTCTCCTGAATGGCGGGCAGATCTTCACCGTCCTGCGACTGCTCGACCGCCTCGGCGACCTGCCCGAGCGCCACTCGCGCAGTGCCCTCGTGCGGGGCTGGATCAACCTCACCACCGGTCGTTTCGCGGCTGCCCGGCACTACTACGACATCGCCGCCGAGTTCGACGACGGCACCGACGCCAACCTCACCGCGTCGCTCGGGATCATGGTGAACCTCGCCGAGGGTGACCTCGGGGAGGCGCTCTCGATCGCCGAACAGATGACGGAGCCGACCGAGTCGACCCAGGCTGTCGGGCTGGCGGCCGCCCACACGTGGGGAGGCCTGTTCGACGCCGCGAGCCGGCACATCGCAGTCGCCCGAGAACTCGGTGCCTCCGAACCGTCGGACTATGCCTCGTCGGTCGCCCCGGGCTTCGCAGCTGTCGTCGCCATGGAGTCGGGCAACCGCGCCGCTGCGGCGCACCACGCGACGGCGAGCGTGGAACATGCCAGCGGCCACGGGGTCGCCGAGTCGCCACAGCTGTCGATCTCCCACGCGATCCTCGCCCGAACCACATCCGACCCCGAGCGACGAGCCGCCGCGACCGAACGCGCCATCGAGCTCGCCCGCCGAGCGCCGGAGCCGTTCACACTCGGGTACATCCTTGCGCTCGTCGGCGACACAGCCTGCGAGCACGACGACCCGGTGGGGCCCGAGCTCCTTCGGGAAGCGAGGCAAGCCGTTGACCGGTGCGCCGACGCTGGCGTTGTCGGGGCGGCGCTGGCACGCATCGAGGCCCGCCACGGGCTCGCCGATCGGGCACCGGCGCAACCAGGGCTTGTCGAGGAGATCACCGACCGCGAACTCGCTGTGCTGCGCTACCTGCCGTCGCAGCTGTCGCAACGCGAGATCGCGGGCGAGCTCTACGTGTCGCTCAACACGGTCAAGACGCACTGCAAGGCGATCTATCGCAAGCTCGGCGTGGACAACCGCCAGGCGGCCGTCCACGCTGCCCGGGGCCACGGGCTCCTCTGACCGGGCCGAGCCGCCACTGTCATCGACCGGTGCGAACACGGTCGTTGCGACGGAAGAGGGTCGTTTGGTCGGCCGACGCCGGTGACCACCGGAACTGGAGCCAGATCCGGTCGTGGGCGAAGACACTGACTCCGCCAGTCGAATCCAACGACGTGAATGACGCATGAACTCGCTGGGTCCGAAGTCTTCGGATGCGACCCGAAGGTCAGCCGGGCGTTCGCAGTGGTTGTGGTACCTCGCATTGCGAAATCCCAGCGTGCGAGCTTCCCCCTCCACACCACCTTGCACCGAATCGCCGGTCCAGCACGGCAACTCACGGCTCGGACCGTTCTCGCTTGTTCGCGGTGTTCGCGCACCAACGGAAAGAGGCCCTCTCCAATCGCTCGGAAAGGGCCTCTGACCTGGTATTTCGTTGGTGGCGGGGGCAGGATTTGAGCCTGCGACCTTCGGGTTATGAGCCGTGGAAAGGCCATATCGATGAGTGTCGATTGGTGTCGTTTCGTGTCATCTACCAGGGCTTTCGCGGGTTCGTCGTGTCGTTTGGTGTCGCTTGATTTCGACCGTTCTCAGCTGGTCCGTTAGACAAACCGTTAGATACGTCTCAGATTCTTGCTGTGTTTCAGATTTTCTGAAACACTCCGACTCTGCAATTTCAATTACAGGTTTCGCGGGAGGGGGATTTCCGTTGTGAGCAAGGCTCGACCGTCCGAGACGACGACCCTCCGCACCGTTGAGGGCGTGCTCGCGGAGCAGCTCCCGTCGGCGTGGACGGTGCGTCTCGTGCGCGCTCCGGGGCGGCCGTCCGGCCGCCGTCGGGACGTCACGCTCCGCGTCGAGCCGTGGGATGGCGTCGCCCGCGAGCTGACGGTCGTGGTGAAGGCGACGCTCACCCCGCTCGCCGCTGTGCAGCTGGTCGAGACACTCGACGATCCCGCCGAGTCGGTCGTCGTCGCGCCGTACCTCGGCGAGCGAACGCGAGCGGTGCTTGCAGACCGCGGCGTCAGCTCGATCGACACGACGGGCAACGTGCGGCTCCAGGTCGTCGACCCGCCGGTGTTCGTGACCGCGCACGGCGCCGATCGAGATCCGTGGCCGGACACCCAACCGCTGAAGACCCTTCGCGGTCGAAGCGCCGGCCGGGCGGTGCGAGCGCTCGTCGACTTCCGTCCGCCCTTCGGCGTGCGCGAGCTCGCCGGTCGGGCCGACCTGTCGCCGGCAACGCTCGCGGGTCATCGAGCTACTCGAGCGCGAGGCACTGCTGACACGAGACGCCCACGGACAGCGTGACCGAGGTCGACTGGGCCGGCTGCATCCGCCGATGGAGCGACGACCACACCTTCACGAAGTCGAACGTCGTGACCGAACTCGTCGCACCACGCGGACTCGACGATGTCATCGCCAAGCTGAAGAAGGCGAAGTGGCCCTACGCCGTCACCGGCTCGATCGCCGCCCAGCCCCGCTCACCCATCGCACCGGTCCGCCAAGCGATGATCTACACCGACCACGTCGACACCGCCATGAGGTTCCTCGACCTCCGCGAGACCGACCTCGGCGCGAACCTGCTCATCGCCGAGCCGTTCGAGCCGGTCGTCTTCGACCGCACCGACACCATCGACGGCCTGACTCTCGTCGCTCCGTCGCAAGCCGCCTGCGATCTCCTCACAGGCTCGGGCCGCCTGCCGTCCGAGGGCGAGGAACTCCTCGACTGGATGGGGCTCAACGAACGCACCTGGCGGCGATGATCAGTCGTCGTCCTCGTAGAGCACGGGCTCGCCGGTACGTACCGCCCTGATGACGTCTCGGATCATGTTGTTCCAGTCCATCAGCCAGAACTTCTCACCGCGATCGAGCTCGTCACCCCAGCCGCGCAACGTCGCAGCTACGGCCTCCTCAGCCGGCGACAGCTCACTCAGGTCGACGTCCACGCCACCACCGTAGGAGCCGGCCACGAACTCGCGGACTTCAGTTTCGACCAGTAGGGCCGTCACGCTGGGTCGTCGAGGACGGCTGCGTCCGCCACGGCTCAAGCGGTCTCGAGGATCGAGAAGAACTCGTGCTCCTCCTCAGGAGACAGGTCCTCGATCGCGAATCTGCTGAGATTCCCGATGGGACCGAGTCCGCCCACGATCTCGGCAATGGCGGGGTGTGGTGAGCGGGCTGCCGCATCTTCACTCATCTCTACCTCCCGTTGGCCGACGGAGGTCCCACGATAGGGCGCCGGAGCTCACTCAGGGTCGTCGTCGAGAGCCGCCCAGTAGTCCGGGTCATCGGCGAAGCTGACGATCTCGACCACGTCGTCGGTTCGTAGCACCGCCGCGAACGTGACCGCACCGAAGATCGGATCGACCACGGTGTACGAGCGCACCGCAGGCACCAGCTCGTACGACAACGCATCGAAGTCTCGGAACGCGAACACGGCTGCGCGAGCGGTCCGCCGACGAAGTCGTACTCCGATCCATGACCTCCGCCGAACGTGTCTCGCCGAACCTCTCGTTGGGGTCTTCGTAGACGGCTGGCGCGACCTCGACACGCCGGATCACGTCGCGACGAGACCGAGCTCGCTCGGCGGCTCGCTCGAGTCGTTGCGACGTCGGCGTCGAGACCTGGCGAGCGCCCACCAGCGCAGCCTCGTACGGGATGTCATCGCCGAAGTCGACCAGGCGCCAGCCGGCCTCCTCGTGCGAGAGGTCGCTGACCTGGCGAGCGTTGAGGCCATCGAGATCGGTCAGGACTCTGTCGATCGTGTCGAGCTCGTCCTGCTGTGAACACGGTCAAGTCCGCCTCGCGTCGAGGGACGAGCCGGTGCTGCTGATACCCGAGGAACTCTTCCTCCCGAAGCTCGGCCTCCCCTTTCGAGATGAGTTCGTCGCGGACCGGTCGTAGACGCCGAGCAGCCGGGCCATGTTCGAGCTTCTGGTAGGTGGCGCCGGTGATCGGAGAACCGGTGCGCCGGACGTGGGCGAAGTCGGCGAAGAAGATGACCTTGTCGAGCTTGGTGGCGCCGCCGGACCGGTCGCTCTGGAGACGGCCGGCCACGTGCACGAGCAGCTCGGTGAACTTGCGCTCGTCGTACGTTGTCTTCATGTCCTCATCCTGACGACTGGGTGTCATAGGTCGAAGAGGGAGGGCTGGCCGAACGAGGTGTCCGTCGAACCCTGCGCCGCATCGGACGACGGGCGGCCTCCGCTCGGGCTCCGCTCGGTGTCGGACGGATCGGCTTCCAGGCACGGACCTTGGCCGACGGGTCCCGCCGTGCGACGTCGATGGCGGCATCGGTGCCGGAGGTCGCGGCGAGGACCGGGAGCGCTGCGAGACGCACAGTTCCGGAGCCGTGGTTGAGTCCCATCTCGGCGAGCACGGCGTGTTGATCCGCTGGAACGTGCGCCGCAGCGTCCATGACGCCTGCGACGGTGGCGGCTGCGTCGTGTGACGGGAGCACCGTCGACGCGTCGATGACATCGCGCCAGCGCTCGGGGCGGCGTGCCACTTCATGTTCGGCGGCCCAGCGCCGCAGTGGTGGCCAGATCGGACGACGCACGGTCGACTACGCGATCGCGATGCCCACCCCCGGAGGTCTCGAGCGAGATCTCGAACGCCTCACCACTGAACCAGTCGGCGAGCTCGTCGAGTTGCTCGCTGTCGAGGACACCCGAGTCTGCGAGACGGGCGATGAGGTGGTGGGCCGTGTTGCGCCACCGGTGGTCGGTGCACAGCGGCGCGGCCGTCATGTCGGCGTTGGTCGAGTCGTGGCGATGGAATCGCATGAACAACATGTACGGCTCCTCCCAGGCGGACGAGCCACGGATCCCGTGCCACTCGAGGAGCACGGCCCACAGTTCCTCGACCGTCGACGCCGACTGCAGGTCCGCGAACGTCTCAGTCCAACTCGGGATCAGCGACCCGGAAATCACTGGGCGAGCTTCGCACACGGGCCACCGGATGAACGCAGGACAGCGAACACCCCCGACGCCAGCGACATCGTCGGACGTACGGTCTTCCAACGGCATCGGGTCGGCGAGGTCGCAGAGATGCGGGCAATAGGTGAATGAGGCTCTACGAACACTCCTGACGCCATTGACGGAGGCGGCATCGACGACGATGACGGGCCACGAGTCGCAATCACCAGCCCCGCAGTACAAGCTCCACTTATACAAACTCGAACTTGTATTCCTGACTGGACCGAGGTCCGCTCAGCTCTCAGGACATACGTCATTTATGCAACATTCTTTCCGTTTTTGAGCGATACGAGTATGGTGTGGCTGTGGATTTCGTACACCCTGTCCAGGCGGTCATTCCTGGCGCCCAGGGTCGAGTACTCGCAGTGCTGGCCGAGACCACCGCGCCCCTCAACCTCAGCACGCTCGCTCGGCTCGCCGCGGTCAGCGTGGCTCAGGCATCACGGGTCATGCCCGGCCTCGTCGAGCTCGGTCTGGTCGAGCGACCGCGAGATCCCTCCATCGTCACAGTTCCGGTTGATCCACGAGAACGTCGCCGCGCAGGCGATCATCTCACTGGCCCGATCGCGCGACGCCGCCTTGAGCCAAATCGGGTCGGCTGCAGCCGATCTCCCCGTGCCACCAGTCAGCGTGATCGTGTTCGGATCGATCACGCACGGCGACGCCGACCGGCAGAGCGACCTCGACGTCATCGTCGTGCGCCCGGACGATGTCGACGATGACGACGACGTGTGGGCCACCGCGAATCGAGCGATGGCGGAGCGAAGCCCAGGCGATCACCGGCAACACTGTCGAGGTCCTCGACGTGACTCAGGACGAGGCACGAACCAAGCTGTCCGGCAACGCCCAGTTGTGGCGCGACGTCGCACGTGACGGCACCGTCGTGTATGGCCTCACGATGAACGAGCTCCGAGAAAGCGTCCATGCGTAAGGCGATCCGCACCAGACCTGTGTCAGGAGCGCAAGTTCGTGCGTACGCCGGCAAGGCCGAGGAGTATGCCGACGCTGCCGCAAGCGAGCTCGACGCTGGCCGCTACATCGCGGCGACGAGCCTGGCAGTCCACGCAGGCATCAGCGCCGCCGACGCCGTCTACGGCGCTCGTCTCGGTCATCGAGCAGCCGGCGACGACCACGATCAAGTCCTTCCGCTGCTCCGCCAAGCCGGACCAGACGGCGTGAAGGTCGAGAAGGAGCTCCGGCGTCTACTTCCACTGAAGACCAAGGCCGAGTACGAACCTGACGACGTGGCACCAGGAGTTGCATCGAAGGCCGTCGAACGCGCCCAGCGGTGCGTCGCCGTCGCTTCGCGCGGTTGCGGCAAGTTCGACGACGTAGGCCGATCACCGCATCGACGTCACGTGCTCACGGCGCACTGTCGTTCGGCGTCGATTGCGGGCCGTGAACTCAGCGACCACGCACAGTCGAGTGATGCCGGGTGAGGACGATGCGATCGTCCCAGTCTGCCTCGCAGTCACAGCGCTCGGTGGCATCGGCGATCGCGACGACATCACCGCGACGATGGTCAACTACGCGGCGTTCTTGCCATGCTTGGAGACTGATGGGGCACCTGGACGACGACATCGATGCGCTGATCGGCGAGGTCACGGTCGACGCGTACGGCGAGGATGAGCAGCTCTGGTCCTTTCGTCAAGCATTCGAAGACATGGCACGGTTCCCGTTCCGAGCGACGGTCGTCGGCGTCGACGTGACGGTCACCGAAGTCGACTTCGGTGGTGACGCTCGTCGAGGGCTCGTTGCCATGTGCCACCGAGCGGGCGAGAGCTACACGGTCTCGCTCATCGACGTCACGCCCGTCGGGCCGCTGCCGCTCGAGACGAGTCAGTTGATCGACGCCTACCGTCGCTGGGCCGGAGCAACTCCGCTCCACGCCCACGCCGCGGACCGCGCCGTCCGCGACACCGTGGGTGTATCCGAGATTCGGCGAGGCTTGCATCGAGATTGAGGTCCCGTTGGAGTTGACGCCACGCGGCGAGTGGGATCCGGCCACCGAGTACTGGGGCGAGCCCGAAGATCCGCTCCACCCGTTGTGCCGGGCCGCCATCGCAGCTGGACCACGGCCGTGCTTCGAAATGGAGCAGGTGATTCCGGGTGCTGACGACGACGATTGGGACAGCGATCCGATCGTCGAAGCTGCCGACCTGCATCACGCCGGTCAGCACCGCGCCGCGATTCGGCTCCTCGAGGCGGAACTCGCGGTCGACGTGCGGTGCATCGATGCGTGGGGCCACCTGGGGGCTGATTGCTTTCAACACTCGCGGTCCGGGTCCGGCCGCGGAGCTGTACCGGACCGGCATCGCCGTCGCCGAGACGGCGCTACCGCCCGGATTCGGTGGTGTGCTGCCGTGGGGCATGATCGACAACCGGCCGCTTCTTCGTTGCCTGCACGGTCTCGGTCTGTGTGCGTGGCGTCAGCGGCGTTGGGACGACGCCGAGGACATCTTCTCCGCTCGGGTGTGGCTCGATCCGGCCGGATCGCTCAGCGACCTCGCCTGTCTCGAGATGGTGCAATCCCGGACGCGCTGGACGAGAGAGTGAGGACACCGCAAAGCCCCAAATCGTAGAGATCCTGAGTGACCTGCTCTCCGACCAAATCGTCGACGCCAACGACGTTGCACGAGTCGTGAGGACGACACCTCGAAGCGTTGTCCGCTGGCAATCGGCGGAACTGACTCCACGGCGCGAGTCCGAGGAGCGCTTGCTCGAACTCAAGTCCGTGGTGGATCTCGCACGCAGACTTCTTCGGCCCGAGTCGGCGCGCCTGTGGCTTCATCGCCCGAACACGGAACTCGGCGACGACAAGCCGCTCAACCTCATCGCTCAGGGCGAGTACCGGCGGGTGATCGGCGCGCTCTTGGCGATGGCCGAGGGCGTCACCGCCTGAGATGCGGCCTGTCGAGTGATCGGCTTTGCGGACTGGCCGAAACTCACCCGTGGCCTCGCCACGCCGACGACCACACTGGCCGCATGGACGCCGCGATCGCTACGACACGGGATCCGTCGCGTGCTCATCACTGGCGACACTCGCGCCCATCCGATCGGCCCGGCTTGGGCACAACGCGAGATGGAGCTCGAGTCGTGACGATCTGGTTCACGGCCGACCTCCACCTCGGCCACCGCAACATCATCGACTACTGCAGCCGACCCTTCCCGAACGTCGACGCCATGAACGACGCGCTCATCGAGCGTTGGAACGACACGGTCGCCGCGGACGACACGGTCTGGGTCGTCGGAGACTTCGCACTCGGCAAGATCGCCGACACCCTCCCGTTGGTCGCGACTCTCCACGGCCGCAAGATCCTCGTCGCCGGCAACCACGACCGATGCTGGGCCGGACATGGCCGACGAGCCGACGGCTGGACAGAGCGATACCTCGATGCCGGCTTCGACGAGGTCCGGCAAGGATCGACGCGCTCGACATCGATGGGGCGACGGTCGTGGTGTGCCACTTCCCGTACCGCGGCGACAGCCAACGTCGCGACCGATACGTCGAGCATCGACCCATCGACAAGGGAGCCTGGCTACTTCACGGCCACGTCCACGACCGCTGGGCCCAGAACGGCCGCATGGTCAACGTCGGCGTCGACGCGGCGGGCTTCCGCCCGATCAACATCGAGACCATGGAGCCCATCATTCGGGCGGGGCCGTTAGTGCAGCCGATCCTCCCGATGGATGCCGCAACCCGCCGGACGACTTCCGGTTGAGCGGTCAGCCCCAGAAGATCCCCGTGCGGTCGCGCTTGACCTCCTCGATCAGCTCGTCGACGTGGGGTGTCGGCGCAACGAGGTCGTACTCGTGGAACTTGAGGTTCCGATCACGCCAGTACAGCGACCACTCTTTGCGTGACTTCGTGTAGCGGAAACGGCAGATCGGGAACCGAGTCCACTCCGTACCGATGTCGGCGCGCCACGGCGGCCGGCACTCGAGGATCGTGATCGTGCGGTCCGTGAGGTCGATCTCGTAGCCGATCTGTTCACGCTTCGGCAGTGTCGGCATTCCGCTGGTCGATCCACTTGCGGATCCGGGCCAGGTCGAGGTCGGGGATCACTTTTCATCCTCCGCCTCGGCTGGCGGGATTGGTCCGCAGCACTTCTTGTACTTCTGACCCGATCCGCACCAGCATCGATCGTTCCGCGCCGGTGGCCAGTCGAGCGCTCGCCCGGTGCGTGCGACCTCGGCCGCGAGCGACGATCGTGCTTCGCCGGTGTTGGCGTCGGCACCGTGCGCTTCGACCAGTTCAGCGACCGTGAGCGGAGAGACCGACAACCGATGTCCCGGTACGTGCTTGGTCAGCCATTTGAGACGGGCCTCGATCTGGTGCGAGTAGGAGCGATGGTCGGCGGGCAGGTCGTCGAGGAGATCCGGCCACCGATCGATGGCAAGTTCCCACTCGCCGGCGGGGAACCACACCAACGACAGCGGCATCGTGCGGGCCGCGCCGCTGGCAGTCGGCACGACGTCAGGGGCTGGTGGCGGGCCGTCCGGGTCGAACCCGCAGTGCTCACACGGCTGCAGCACCGTCGGTGGCGGAGCGTCGGGCCAGCTCTTCGAACGAGAGGAAGGGCGCGTCCAGTCGGCGATGAACTCCTCGATCCGAGCGACCACTTCGTCGTCGGCCGGCTCCCCCAGGCGCTCCCACTGCTCGATGGCCATCTCCAACAGCTGGGCCACGACCTGGTCATGATCGCCCGTGGTGATCGCAACGTCGATGCCGTCGAGCAGCCACCGGAGCGCTTCGCGATCGTCGACACCGCGATAGGCGAACCCGGCCGAGCTGTAGAGCCACGGGTCATCCGGGGCCCGGTCGCGGAACGTCGCGAACAGCGCATCGCCCTCGGCGCGGTTCCCCGATTCGATCAAGCACTCGGCAATGTCGGCTTCGGGGTCAGGGCTCGATCGGTAGCCGGCCACGATCGCAGTCCGCTTCGCGTCGATCGCCTCGCCGAAGCGACCGAGCTCGCGCAGCACGTTGTAGATCTCATCGAGTGCTTCGTGCTCGACGACTTGATGGTGGGCACACGGATGATCGAGCAACGACCGCAGCGCCTCCAACGCTGCCTCACAATCACCGGACCGACGTGCCGCGTGGGCTCGCTCCCACAGCCGATCGATCTGCGCATACGACTCTTCGAGTGAGATAGACATGACAACCTCGATCATCGCATCCGGCCGACGACGCCCGAGACCGCTCGGCGCATGAAGCGTGGGCGACGAGAGGACGCTCCCTTGCTTCGTGTCGTCACACGGTTCGCCGACGTACCTCGTCGGCGAACGATGGAGCTCCGGCTCTCGCCAGCGCATCGAGGAGCCCTGACAGCGTCTTCGGTTCGCGTCTGTTGGCGACGGCCTGCTGCTGGAGTTCGTCGAGCACGGCTGACGGCGCGAGATCGAGCTGGTCGAGCAAGAACGTGTCGGGGTCGATGACGTCGATCTCGAACGGGTCGACGCTGGCTGGAGGGAAGTCATCGAT
>CAVOVK010000005.1:0-236891 GCA_963699815.1 uncultured Acidimicrobiaceae bacterium
GTACTGGCCGAGCGACAGCGTGAACCCGAACAGCGTCTGTGTCGCCGACTGATCCCAGATGATGCGCGGACTCGGGAGACGATAGCCCAGCAGGATCGCCGCGAAGACCACATTGATCAAGAGGCCGGGCAACCGGCTCCAGACCTCGACCGTCGACGTGCCCCCACACTCCCTCGCTCAGTCGCCCACGGTCCACCACAGTGCCGAGGACCTGCGGTCCGAGCACGAGCGCGACCACGCCGGCAGTGATCGCATTCGGGATGAAGAGTGATCGGAGAAAGGGAATCCGACGACGGAGTGTCGCCGCAGCGAAGACGAGGATCGCCAGGACCGACAACGCCGGTCCGACGTCATCGACCTCGATCCCCGTGGTCGAGCTCGAGACCGAAGCCCGGCGATCAGAAGAAGACGACGGCGATGAGGCTGCCCGCTGCTGCGGTGCTGAGCGAGAGCAGGATCACCGGGATGAAGTAGGAGTGATCGATCAGCTTCGTGCCGAGCGTCGTGTCGTGCCGCTCAGGTCGAAGTTGGCGGCAGCGATCTGGGTGCCGTTCGTCGGCAGCGTGTAGATGCCGGCGAACGACCCCGCCCACATGCCGGTCACCAGTGCGGGCGACGATGCCCGCCGCCAAACCGATCGGCACGATCGTTCGGGTCGCCGTCGACTGGCTCGTCGTCAGGACGCAGACCAGGAAGATCGCCAGGAAGAAGATCCACTGGGCGTCGCTCACCCACTGGCCGACGGTGTCGACGATCTCGTCCTCGTGAGCGCTGATGAACGTGTCGGTCAGCCATGCGAGACCGAACAGCGCGATCGCCGACACGATGCCGGCCTTGAAGACCTTCGAGTCGTTCACCTCCGAGACCTTCGGGCGGCAGAACGAGGATCATCGCGGCGGCTGCGGTGAACATCAGGAGCTGGATGGTGACCGTCATCGAGATCGGGATGGAGCCGTCGTCGCCGTCGATCTGCGGGCGAAGGTCGGGGAACAGACCGAACACGACGATCAACACGACCGAACCGAGGAAGATCAGCGCCGCGTTCCGGCCCTGCTTGGTCGCCGTCACCACCACCTGGTCGCCGCTGCCGGGCGGGTCGAGCGTGCCGGCGGCGATGCGGGCCTGGTACTCGGGATCGTCCTCGAGTTCCTTGCCGAGCCGGCGCACGACCAGCGAGGTCAGGAAGATGCCGATGATCGCCGCCGGGATGGCGACGGCGAGGATCTGGATCAGATCGAAGTTGTACGGCTCGACCTCGGTCAGCGTCACCATCGCCGCCATCGCCGCCGACACCGGGCTGCACGCCAGCGCGACACCGGTGGCGACGACCGACAGCGACAGCGGCCGCGACGGCCGGATCTTGTTGCGGTAGGAGACGTCGTAGATGACGGGCATCAGCGGGATAGAGGACGTTGCTGGTGCCGGCTCCGACCGAGAACAGGAACGCCATCAGCGGTGCGATCAGTGTGATCTGTTTGGGGTGATTCGCGATCGCTTTCGCCGCGACCGAGACCATCCAGTCGATGCCTCCCGACACCTGCATCATGCCGGCGGTCACCACCACGGCGATGATGATCAGCATCGCGTCGACCGGCGGACTGCCGGGCTCGAGCCGGAACACGAAGACGAGCACCATCACGCCGACGCCGCCCCAGATACCGAGGCCGACGCCGCTCGATCTCGTGCCCATCACGATGGCTGCCAGGACCACCACGGCCTGGATGGCGATCAACAGTCCGTCCATCAGATCTCCTCATTCGGTTGTGTCAGGACACCGTGCAGGCGCATCAGACGTCACCACCCGCGAACACGGCCGCGCATGCGGGATTCACGACCCGGCGGAGCCGGGCATCGGCGACGCGCACGTCGTCGAGCGTGTCGTCGACGAGCGGCCGCCACGTGTCGTAGTCGGCGTCGTCGGTGACGGAATCGAGCGTGTTCTGGAGATCGTCGAGGAGCGCTTCGAGCTCGTCGATCGGGGCGCGGTAGCGGCTGTCGGACACGGCCCGAAGCTGCGCCAACTCTCCGAGGACGATCTCTGCGGTCTCGGTGACGTCGCCCGCCGTCGCCGCGGTCGGATCGGCCGCGGCGATCTCGTCGGCCAGCACGACGTATTCGGCATACGAACGACACAGCGACTGTTCGTCCTGGTCGGCACACGCCCCCGCGGCGGTTCCGAGCAGCAAGACTCCGACGACAGACCTGGCGATCCGTCGGCGGGCGGGATGCGGAGTTGCGTCGTGGTGGTGCATGTTCGTGGATCTTGCTTCCAGCAGGGCCGACATCGACCTCTCGGAGCTGAGCGCTGCGACATCCTTGCGCGATCGAGTGGTGGGACGAAAGCCACAGGGAGGGTGACGAGAGATTTCACCCCTGCTCTGGGCCGCCAGACCAGTCGACAGTTTCGTACCATCGAACCATGGATGTCGCAGAGATCGATTGGATTCCTGCCGGGACGTCGTTCGGAGTGGACGACCTCACGCACTTCGCCGGAAAGGGTGAGCGCGGCCTCGACGATGCGCTTGCCGACATCGACCTGGTCATCACCGGTCCTCACGCCTCGGCCGCGTTCCCCGAGGAGCTCGCGCCGTTCGTCGACCACCGCTTCACCCGCCGCCTGCAATACGACTTCACCGACGTCTCCACGAGCCCGGTGGCTCGCCGCTGGGCACAGATCGATCCGCGAGTGTTGTACATCGAAGATCCGCATCCGCGCGCAGTGCGCGACGCGAATCGTGCGCGCCCCGACGATCTGATCGTCGGACTCCGCGAAGCCTTCGATCGTCTTCGCGCAGGCGGCGAGGGCGCACGGCCCTCGCTGTCCGGAGTCGACGCAATTCGCCCCGTCACGTTCGGGTACCTGCCGGTGTACACCGAGCCGTCGAACGACGACGAGTGGGCTCGATTCCACGACGCACTGGTCACAGCCGGCGCGCTCGGCATCGACCGGTACGAGCGAATCCGCGACGATCTCATCGAACGCGTCATCGATGCCAAGCTGCGCAGGCTCGCCGAAGTCGACCCTGCCACCACCTCGATCGTCGAGTGGAATTCGGCAACGCATCTCGACGTGCTCTCGATTCACGACACGATGAACCACACCGCACGTCCTGATGGGGCACTCTGCGTGGAGCGCGCCCCGCAGGATCGGCTGCCGAACGTCGTGGCGCTGTCGAACCGGGGCGACGGCCTCGGCGACATCTGCGGTCGACACCACGCCCTCGCTTCGATCAGCGATCGAGGTGCCGACCATGGACCCGGCTCGACTGCGAACGATTGCCCACGCGTACCGTGTCGCTTTCGATGCGTGGGACCCCAACGATGTCGCCTTCAACCGCCCATACCGAGGCGGCTACGAAACCCGCTCGGCCGGCCCTCGCCTCGCCGAGACCCAGCTGCGTGCGATCGTCCGGGTTTCCGACGACCCGCCTCGGCAGTTGCGGCTCGGCGCATGGCAGAACGAGTTCCTCCGCGAGTTCCTGCTCGGCGACGACGCCACGTCGACCCTGCGGCAGCCTGGAGTCGACTGGACGCTTCCGCCGGACGAACGCATCGACTGGCTGGCGGCTCGGCTTCGTCACGCCCACGACCTCGTCCGACGGTGGGGCACGGTGCCGCCGAGCGCACAGCCAGTGCCGCGGTGATCGGCTGCGACCCGACCACTCCGGGGGCGATCGGTGGAGCAACCGACACCCCGACGCTGAGCAGCCGATCGACCTCGATGCCGAACGCGACCTCCTCGTGCGCATCGGCGAGGCCTTGGCGATCTCTGGTGAGTCGATCTCCGGCGTGCGCGAACGGCTGCTCGACGTTGCGACCTCGCGTGGCGTCCCCGATGTGAAGCTGGTCGTCCTGCCGGCCTCGCTGTGGGTCCAGACCGGCACTGCCGGCTCGACGAACGTGCAGTTCACATCATTCACGAACAGCGACCTGCGTCTCGACCAGATCGAGGACGTGGATGACATCGTCAAGCACTCCCACGACCGTTCGATCGCGGCGTCGTCGGCAATCGCCGACCTCGCCGAGGTGTTCCGACGTCCCGCACCCTTCGGTGGCATCGTCCGATCGATCGGCCTCGGGCTGTTGGCGACTGGGTTCTCGCTCGCGCTCCAGCCTAGCATCGGTGGCGCGATCGCGGCATTCCTGCTCGGGATGCTCGTCGGGTTCATCAAACTCGTCCGCGTTCCCGGTCTCCGAGCGACGGCCCCCGTCATCGCGTCCTTCGTCGTCTCGCTGATCGTGTTCGGCTTCGCGGACGAGGTGGAGTCGATCAATCCGCTCCGCGTGTTGATTCCGCCGTTGGTGACGTTCCTGCCGGGCGCTGCGCTGACCAGTGGCATGCGCGACCTTGCCACCGGACAGATCGTGAGTGGCGCGAGCCGGCTCGTCCAAGGTGTCGTCGCGTTGCTCATGCTCGCCGTCGGCATCGTGTCTGCCGCAGCGTTGACAGGATCGCCACAGATCACGCTCGTCGATCGACCGGTCGAACGCTTGGGTGCATGGGCGCCGTGGGTCGGGCTCGTCCTGATCACGCTCGGAACGTGGCTGCACCGGTGCGCGCGCGGCTCGTCGCTGCCATGGATCCTCATCGTCTTGGTCGTCGCCTACGGAACGCAGTCGATTGCTGCTGTGGTGTTCGATGCCGAGCTGTCGGCGTTCTTCGGCGCCCTGGCGATGACACCGGCCGCGCTGTGGATCAGCCGCCTGCGCGCAGGGCCGCCGTACTTGGTGACGTATCTTCCCGCGTTCTGGATGCTGGTTCCCGGAGCCGCCGGCTTGATCGGGGTGACCGAGATCGTCGGCACCGATTCATCGTTGGGGCCATCCGACTTCATGAGCATGTTGAGCACGGTGATCGAGATCTCGCTCGGCGTGCTGCTCGGGGCAACGGCGTTCCACGCGAGCGCCGAAGAACTCCCGGAGCTCACTCGCGTGTTGCCGAATCCGCGCCGGATCGAGCGTTGGTGGCACCGGCGCCCTCGAGGCTGATGCTCGATCGCGCAGGCTCGAGCATCACACCCAGATCGTGGCAACGGTCGACGGCTGCGGACAACGTGTTGACCCCGAGCGCACGGAACGACTGCTGGGCATAGGTCTTGACCGTGTTGATCGACAGGTTCAGCTGTTCGGCCACTGACCGACGACTCGCGCCCGCGGCGAGCGATGCGAGGACCTGGAGCGGACGTCCGCTCAGCACGGGCTCGTCGACACCCGAGTCGACGATCGAACGCACACGCTGGTGGAGCGAGACGAGCATGCCTGGCTCGAGCAGCGACTCCAGATCGTGCTCGGCCTGGGCCAGCAGGTCGTGGGCGGCGGGGAGGTTGCCCGACTGGACGTACGACCAGGCTCGAAACAGGTTGACGAGGCACGCGTGCATGATCAACTTGGTCTCGTTCGCGCGGTGCTGGACCCTGCGATGGAGGTCGGCACGATCCGATTGCGGATCGGCGACGAGCAGCACCAGCTCGGCGAAACCGACATCGACGGGCTCGATGCCATGAAAGCGGCAGAGCGATACGGCTTCGTGGGCGAGCGCTGCCGCAGCCGGGCGCGAACGGTCGAGGAGCTCGATGAGTCCGAGCTTGCCGAGGGAGTTGACCCGCGCCGTGATGCACTCAGTGTCATCGGCCAGGCAGTTGTCGAGCAACCATCTCGAGACGCGTGCGCATTCGGCGAAATCGCCACCGAACAGGAACTGTGCCCCCAGCGCGGAGACATCGGTGGCCCGCACGAAACCATCGAAACCCGAACCCATCGCCGTGATCGGGCAGTGCGCCGAGATCGACGGCCGCAAGTCCCTGTCGCGCGTGGCCCGCCGCTTCGACCAACCGTCCGGCGAACATCAGCTCTCGCGAGCGTTGAACGGTGACGGCCAGCTCGAACGAGCGCCGACTCCGCCGCAGGCTGTCGGGTTTCTGGGAGAGGAGTCCTTCACCCAGTGCCCGGGCGGCAGTGGTGAGTTCAGGACGTCCCGATCGGATTGCTGCCTCGCCGAGCAGGATCAGCAGGGGTTCACTGGACGAGACCTGGCCGGGAGGCAAGGCCATGATCCACCCAGCGAGCTCATCGCTGGCGCCTTCAGCGATTGCTCGGGGACCGTACGCGATGATGCTCGCGCTCGCCGACGTGACATCACCCGCTTCCAGGTAGTAGCCGATCGCGTCTGCGCTGCGTCCGTTCGATCCGCACCACGCGGCGGCGCGATGAAGGAGCTGCGTCGCCCGTCCCGGATCGACGCGATCGAGATGGCCGCGCAGCCACGACCGCAGCAGCGGGTGATACCGGAAGACGGGCGGGCGACCACCCACCCAGTCGGTGAAGACGTTGTGCCGATCCAGATCGCGCAGCACCGTCTCCATGTCGTCGCGTGGCGACAGCTCGGCGCACAGCGCCGGCTCGAGCCGCTCGAGGATGCAGGTGTCGAGGAGCACCTGCTGGACATCGGGCGGCTGGGCGGCGAACACCTGCAGTCGGAAGAACTCGTCGAAGACGCGATGGCTGTCGATCGCGGCATCGGCGTCGACCACAGAGTCCTCGAAGTCCTGCAACGCGAGGCCACCGAGCGTGACTCCGAGCGCCCAGCCATCGATCTGCTCGTCGAGCTGAGCGAGCCGGTCGGCGCCGACCTCGGCTCCGCAGATCGAACGAATGACCTGTGCGGTCTCGTCCTGCGAAAATCGCAGGTCTCGGCCGGTGATCGAGACGAGCTCGCCACGGCGAGCCAGTTCGTCGAACCCGATGTCCGGGAGCCAGCGCCCGACCATCACCACGCGCAACGACCTTCGATCGGACGAGGTCAGCTGGCGGATCACATCGAGCGACGCTGCACCGTCGAGCACCTCTGCTCCGTCGATCACGACGACCACACATCGGCCCCGCTCGTCGACCGCTCGTGCCAGGCGTTCGACAGCGCCGACGGGATCGTCGGTCATCTCGGGCACGACGTCGCGGACGACACGACACACCGCGTCGAACAGACCACCGACCAGAACGTTGCGGATCGCGGTGATGACGATCGACCGCCAGCCAGGCCACCTCGGCAACCGTGGTCCTCGATGCCCAATCGCTCACGGCGACGGTCTTCCCGCTGCCTGCGGGCCCCGTCACTGCCCCACCCAGCGCTGCGGCCACCCGGTCGAGGTCGTCGTCGAGGCGTGCCCGGTGCAAGCGCAGCGAACGCTGTGACGCAGGCATCGTCGCAGTCTAGCAAGCCCGTGGCGGCTCGGATTCCCGACGCGAAACCCACACCTGCCGGCGCACGCGCCGATTCGGGCGCCGGTGTTCAGCAGCCAGAAATCATTGACCTGCGAGCGCGATCCGCGGCAGCGCGCATGGGCGTGCTGGATTCGTCGTTGGTCAGATCATCTCGCATCTTGGTTCGGTGAGTGTGCGGGGTACCGCGGTCATGCGGTTCGATCGGGCCCGGTGGGCGTTGGTTCAGGGCCGTAGACCTGGTCGATGTCCTGGTCGGCAGGAACTCGACGCTTCTTGGAGAGGGCTGCGGCGATGGCGAAGGACACGATCGGGGTCACGTAGGCGAATACCGTGTAGGGCGCCCACTCCACCGCAGCGATACCGAGCGTGCCGGCGAAGAGCGCTCCGTGGATGTTCCAGGGGATGATGTGCGACACGGTGGTGCCCGAGTCGGCGATCGACGTCGACAACACGACCGGCTCTAGGCGCTGACGTTGGTACTCGCTGCGGAAGGTGCGCCCAACGAGTTCGATGCTCGTGTACGGATCGGCGGTCACGAGGTTCATCCCGATCGAAGACGCCATCGTCACACCGATCAGCGAAATGGTGTTCTTGGTCCAGTTGATCACCGGCGTCACGACCCGATTGAGGATGCCGACGTAGTCGACGATCGCGCCGAACGCCGCTGCGACCAGCACCAACCAGATCGTCGTCAGCATCGACGCGGTCCCCCCGCCGGCGAAGACCCGGTCGAGGTCGTCGTTGCCGCTCTCGAGGGCGAACCCGTTGGCGAAGGTGTCGATCCCGACTTCGATGACACTGCCGAAATAGCTCCTTCCGTCGTCGGCCAAGGAGACGATGAGGTCGTGCTGAGTGAAGCCTGCAAGGACCACGGCAGCGATCGCCGGTATGACCAGCGACAGGAACGCCGACATGCCACGCGCCGAGAGGACCACGATCAGCACGATCGGCAGAAACGCGAGCAGCGACACGTTGAACTGCCCACTCACCGCGTCCTTCACCTGGCTGAAGTCCCCGCCACCCTGCGGCGATTCGACGGTGAGACCGAGCACCAAGAAGACCGCCGCGGTGATGATCGCCGCCGGGATCATCGTGCGCGTCACGGCCTTGGAGTGTGTCGCGATCGTCTCGCCGCCCACAGTGGCAACGGTCAGATTCGCGGTGTCGGAGATCCTTGCAACCTTGTTACCGAGGATCGCACCCGACACGACAGCCCCGGCTGCGATCGCCGGATCGACGCCGAGCACCGATGCCAGCCCGACCATCGACACGCCGAGCGCACCGACCGTGGTCAGCGAACTCCCCAACATGTAGCTCAGCGCGCTGGCGAGCAGGAACACGGTGACGTAGAAGTAGTCCGCTGTCAGCAAGTCGACGCCGTAGTAGACGACCGAGGCGACCGCCCCGCACAAGTACAGGGTTCCGATCAGCGAACCGATCGCCAGGATGACGAAGAGTGTTCCCACCACTCCGTTGATCCCGTTGTCGATGGCCTTGCTGATGACGGCACCGGTGTGCCCGTATCGCGCCGCGACGGCGATGGAGATCAGCGTTGCCAACGTCATGCTCACCTGGAGTGGCCCGTCGGCCACCTCGCTACCGAACATCACGACCGAGATGACGATCAACAGGACCATCGAACCGATCACGAACAGCGACGCGGCCATCGACGGCTGGGTCCCACCTCCGTCAGGTGGCGCGGTACCGTCGTCGGTGCTCTCGGAGGGCGAACCCGCAGCGGTGTTCATCAGGACTCCTTCGCTTCGTTTGCGTCCGGTACTGGAGGCTCGAGCTTGATCCCCGGGAGGGCCATCACCGAGCCGGCAACGTAGAGACCGGCGAGAATGGCGAAGATCTGAAAGACGACCCCTTCGACAGAACCGGTCGCTCCTGTTGTGGCACCAGCGTCGAGTGCCCGCAGTGACGCGTAGGCGGCGACACCGGGGACCAGGATCAAGATCCCTGGAAGGACAACAATGAGCGGGCTCGCGCGGACTCGAAGACGAACGAACAGTCCGGCGAACAGACCGAGGACGAGCGCTCCGAGAAACGGGCCCTGCCAGACGCCTGCTCGGCCGCCGAGTTCGAGACCGCCGTATGCAAGCAGCCCGGCGGTGATGGCCCATGGCGCTTGCCTGGGCGACACCTGGAACACGACGACCAGACCGACCATCAACAGGACGAGGAACAGCCACTGCACGAGCGCCGGCGGCCGCGCCGAAACGGGAACGCCGGCGGTGCCGAACATCGCCCGAACGGCCATCGCCCCGATCGACGCTCCGGCGAACAGGCCGATGGTGACCATGCCAGAGCTGATGAACCGGTTCCATCCGAGCAGCGTGTGACCGATGGCGAGTTCGTAGACACCCAGCGTCAGACCGAGCCCAGGGATCAGGACCACGAAGGAGCACAATCCGACGATGTATGAGTTGGCACTCCCGATGATCAGCCCGACGACGCTGGCCAGCACCGAGGCAACGAACGATGCCACCACGTAGATCCGACTGCTCAACCACTCATGGCTGCTCGACGCCCGGACCAACAAGAAGACGACGATGCTGAGGGCAGCGGCCAATCCGACGTCCTGCCACGCCGCAGACAAGATCACGGCGAATCCGGCTCCGCACGCGGCATAGGCAACGCCCACGGCAGGTGCGTTGTAGTACGGACGAAGGGCTTCGATGTCGTCCAGCCGTTGGTTGGCCTCGTCGACGGGAACCGAACCCGTACGCATCTGGTCGGCCAGCCGCATCGTCTGAGACAGCTTTCCGAGATCGTAGGAAACGTCGCCCAGCGTGACCAGCATCCGGTGCTGACCGGTGCCGCTCCGTGCGTCGACGGTGTAGTCCAGGTAGGTCGGCGTCGAAATCACACTGCCGGTCAACCCCATCGCACTCCCGACGTCGTTCATCAGGCCGTTCAGCTCATAGCCTGGCAGCCCGTATTCGTACGCCAACCGGCCGAGTCGCAGGGTCAGCTCGATCTCGGGTGTGGACGTCACGTCAGACCCCTGATCGAAACCTCGGGGCGTGAAAACGGCACAGGTCGGTTCTCCCTCGTCATTCGGTCACGTGAGCCTAAGTCAGGGTCAGGACTCGGGCGGATGTCGCACAGGGGTGAAACGGGCTATCACCCTGCGACATTCGCCTGGGTCGAGACCGCCGGTCGGCCTTGCCCACGACCTCACGGTCCAGGCCGATGACGGAGCCTCTTCGACGTCGTGTCGTCAAGAGGTCGGAGTCCTTCTCGGGCCACCAAGCGAGGCGGCAGCGCTCTTCATGGCATCATGCATCGATCGTTGGCGGCAGGCAACGTGCCCGGTCGAGAATCCTGGGCCTCGACGTTCCGATTCTTGTTCCATCGCTACGACGTGTGAGCGGTGTCGGGGTGTCGGTCTGCCGCACGTTCGCGACCAGCGTGCGTGCCTCACCCGTGCCCTGCGCAGCGGTCAACAGGGGTCACCACCGGATACCTTGAGCACCGCGCCGACGGCGCGATTCACCAGGTCAACGCACGTTTCCCCAGGTCACGGCCCTGTCGCCCAATCGAGAAACTCCCGTTTCCCAAGCTAAATAGGGGGTTTGATTCCCCTCATCCGCTCTGAAAAACACCTGGTAGATCGTGGTTCTTGCAGATCCGACCGAGTTGGCGGGCTGGCGGCGTGCCTTGCCGGTGAACGGCATCGGTGCGGTCCCGGTGTGCGGTCCCGGTGATGTGCGGTCCCGGTGACATGTGCGGTCCCGGTTTGTGCGGTCCCGGTTCATAGTGGACATGTTGGCTCCGGTTGGTGTGTTCCGGTTCGGTGAACGGCATCCGAAACCTACCGATGCCACACGACATCCAAGGTGTCGACGAGCCGACCGGTCGTGGTGTCGACGCCGAGCGTGAAGTCGGCCAGCTCCGCCTGGGGCGCCGGACCGATCGGCGGAATGGTCCCGTCATCACACGTCAACGCGGGCTCGGCGATCACCAGTGACGTTTCAGTCGCCAACCGCGCGACCCCGACCATGGTGGAGGCAGCACCGCCGCATGCGGTGGTGGCTGCGGCGTCGCGGATCGACACGTCGTACTCGTCGTCGCCGGAGCGGGCGATCTCCATGGCCTGGGACGACCCGTCGGTGTCGGTCGACACCCAACGACCCACGAACATGTCGACCGGAGCTGGAAGCGACGGTGCGCTCGTCGTCGACCCTGACTGGGCTCCCGACAGCTTCGCCGACTCGACGGCGGTTCCGCCGAGCATGTTCCAGATGCGAGCGCCCCCCGTGATCCCCGCGGCCAGGCCGCGGCCGTCGGCGCTGAACACCAACTCCTCGACGATCGCGTCGCCGAGGTCCAGATCAATGACCCGGGTGCCAGTCGTGGAGTCGAACACCAGGATGTGCGTTCCGTTCCGCACGGCCACGACGGCTCCGTCCGAACTGAAGTAGATGCTGCGGCCACTGACGAGGTCGATGGGAATGCGGAGGAGTACGTCGCCTGTCGAGGCATCCCAGATCGTCGCCCCTGCTCCGGTCAGGGCCGCAACGCGACGGTTGGCGCGATCGAAGACCGGGTCTTCGATCGCGTCGACCTCGCTCGGTGGTCCCACGGACAGGGTGGTGAGAGGTACCAGGGTCCGGCTGTCGTAGATCTTGGCAGGGGCACTCGCATCGATGTCGCCGAGCGTGTTTCCCCATCGCAGGAGTCGGCTCCCGTCAGGGCTGAGGATCGCGAGACCGGCGTTGTCGGCGACCGTGTCCATGACCGAGCCGGTCGATGCGTCCACGACGGAGAACGATGGGCCATCCGACATGATGAGTGTCGAGCCGTCGGCGGTGAACCCGTTCGAGCGGCCGGGGATCACGGCGATCAGCGATCCGTCAGTCGTGTCCCACAGCGACGAGCGCCCGAACCATTCCCCGTCGAACCGCCCGTCCAGATCGGCGTCCGCCACGGCCCTCGTCCCATCCCGTCTCACGGTGATGCCGCACATCTCTCGGCTGGCCGACATGAGAAGCGTGAGGTCAGCGGAGCTCCACCTGGATGCCGCGTCGACGTCCCAGACCCGATCCACGCCGGGCGCAGTACCGGCCGACTCCGGCAGAGGCTCGATGCGTGTCGGGCAGGGTAGCTCGCGCAGCTCGGTCAACGACGCTGCATCGTGGACGAGCACCTGTCCCTCTGCAGACTCGATCGCCAGCAGCGAACTGTCCGCGCTGTAGCGAGGCGACCGGAGTCCGGACACGGTGCCGACTTCTCTGAAGGCGGGCAACGTCGTCGCCGGAATCGTCGTCGCCGGAATCGTCGACGTCGGAATCGTCGACGCCGGGATGTCGGTCGGCTCGATGTCGTCGCCGGTGCGCACGACCGCTGCGACGCCGATCACCAACCCGACGACCGCAGCGGCGGCCAGCGCGAGCGTGAGCAGGGGTCGCCGACATGACGGCGGGAACTCGTCGATCCGTGGGAACTCGATCAGCTCGATCGGAACGCCTCCGTCCGCAGCATCCGGGACGGCCCGTGCACGGCCGTTGAGTCCCGATCTCGGGGCCGCCCGGTCGAGGATCTCGTGGATCGTGATCGTCGGTGCCTCGCGGTCGAGCATCTCGGCGAATCGGCGAAGCTGGCGCTCGAAGTCACTGGGCACTCTCGACCTCCAATGCCGTGCGCAGACGAGCGAGCGCGCGCTCCGAATCACGATGCACTGTCGACGCCGTCACCCCGAGCAACTCAGCCGCGTCCCGCAGTGTGTACCCGAAGCCGACCACCAACACGACCGCACACCGCTGGGCCTCGGACAAGCGGGCGAGCGCGGGCGCCAGCGCCGGCTCGAACGACTCGAGCGGCGATTCGAATCCCGGCTCCGGATCGGCGACCGGCACGTCGCGTGCCGCGTTGCGCATCGCCATCGTCCGCCCGACCTTGTACAGATACCCGACCGGGTTCTCGAGCGCCACTGCCCGCTCCCAGTTCTGCCACGCCCAAGCCAGCGCCTCCGTCGCTGCCAGACGTCCCAGCTCCGCACCGAACCCGGCGACCAGACCACGACGAAGTCGCGGCTCGACATCGGCGACGAAGGCCTCGAAATCGGATCGCTCCCGATGCATCACCGTAGAAAGCACACGACCCACCGATCTGCGCGACACGACTCGCGGTCTTTCCACATTGCGCACGCGTTTCGACCGGCGTCAACTGCCACCGCATCGATCCGGACGCGCCCTCTGACGAGGTCTGCAGCGGCCTGGCTGTGACCGCCAGGGAGGTGTGAACGCTCCCTGACGGTCGCAGCGTTCCGGGCACGACGACTACGAGCGACGTTCGCTCACGTAGATCTCACCACCACGGCCGAAGTACAGCCGCTCGCCGTCCCAGGACAACGACGGCCGCGTCTCGGATCCCGCGTCGACCTGCGCGATTCTGACCGGCGGCAACCACGGGTCGGCGACATGTGCCCGCGTCGCCGAATACACGTCGAAGCCGCCCACGCTGCCGGGCCGGTTGGAGGCGAACACGAGCTCCAGCCCATCCTTGCGCACATTGGGCATCATGTCGTCCGCATCGCCCGTGTTGAGTTCGGTCACCGGCTCAGGCGGGCCGAACTTGCCGTCGGCCCCACGTCGGCTGACATAGATGTCCTGAGTCTTGGCGCCTGCCAGATCGCCGCTCGAGAAGTAGAGCACCGTCTCGGTTCCGGTATCGACCAACGACGGCCCGTACTCCGTTCCCGGACCATTGGGACCCGTAGGACTGCATCCGAGATTTCGTGGTGGATCCCACTGACCCGTCGCAGGACTGCGACGGGTGAGGTAGATGTCGCCTCCGCCGCACGCGGTCGTTCCGTACGCGTCGACTCCGCCACGGGTCGACACGAACAGCAGGTGGTTCCCGCGGAGCGGGGTGGGGCAGAAGTCGCCGGCATCGCTGTTCACCGGCTCCGGAAGCATCACCGGCGGCGAGAACTCGTCGTCGACGTCGGATCGAGAAGCCAGCCAGACGTCGTTGTCGCCGCCGTCCCGCGTCGACACGAAGAAGAGGCTGCGCCCGTCAGGCGACTCGATGGGACAACCCTCTGCGGCCGGACCGTTGACCGAGCCGACCGGTTCCGGTGAGCCCCACTGGCCGTAGGGCTTGGCCTGGACGGTCGACCCGGCAAAGGCGGCAACGACGGCGACCACGAGGAACGCCGTCCCTCGTCGCCGACGACGGGGGATGTGATGGTGCGAGCGATGATGCATGGTGACTCCTGAGGTTCGAGTTCAGTGTTCTGATTCGGAGTGGGTCGGCGGACGACGTCGTCATTCGACGTGGCCCGAGGGACCGGTCTCCACTCACCTCCGGTCCACGAACGGAAGAGCCACCCGAGTGCGCCGTTCCGCGACGCGAGGTGAGAACTTCTTCGAGACCAGCCGCCTCGACTCACGCCTGGTGTCGTCCACAACGTCAGCGGCACGACCCGATCCGATGCCCCGAGCGACCGTCGGGACTCGGTTGCGGCTCGCTGACGCTGCCATCTGCTCGATTCGCAGTCGTGCAACGTGGACCGAACGCCGAGCGATAACCCGCACCCGCACCACCGGCGGCACGCCTCAGCCGTGCCTCCCGAAGAGGCCAACAAGGGTCAACACCGGATTCCATCAGCACGGCGCCGACGGCGCGATTCACCAGCTCATCGCGCGTTTCCCCAGTTCACAGCCCGATCGGCCAGTCGAGGAACGTCCGATTCCCAAGCTGAATACGGGGGTTCGATTCCCCTCATCCGCTCGAACACGCCCTGGTGAACGGCGGTTTTCTCGACTCGATCGGAATCGACCGTCTGGAGGGGTGCCTGACCGGTGAGGTACGCCCGGCGGCTTCCGGCTCGCGGCCTCCTACCTTCGAGGCGGAGCGCCTGGTGAGGCGCAGTTCTGCGCAAGCCCGCGTGTTCTCAGCCTGGACAGCGGATGTCCTGTGCGTGACGCCTCACGCCGATCACCGCCCGGTAGCAGGCTCCATTCGGTCCATCAATGCCGGAATCCATCGGAGCGAACGCCTGCTCGGGACCGGGCGTCGTCTCCGAGGCGACGAGCGCAACCGGTAGGTTCTGGCCATGACGGGCACGCCTCCGAGCGGAACGGTGACGTTCGTGTTCACCGACATCGAGGGCAGCACGTCGTTGTGGCAGGACCATCCCCAGGCGATGGCGGCAGCGCTCGCCCGTCACGACGACATCGTTCGCGAAGCCATCGAGGATCATCAGGGCTACGTGTTCTCGACCGCTGGCGACGCGTTCGCCGCAGCGTTCGCATCGCCCACGGACGCCGTCGCGGCGATCGCGACCGCCCAGGCCGGCCTGTCGAACGAGCCGTGGGGCAGCGCAGTGATCCGAGTTCGGGCGGGGCTGCACACGGGTGAGGCAGAGGAACGGGGTGGCGACTACTTCGGGCCGGTGTTGAACCGGGCGGCTCGCATCATGGCGCTGGCTGGTGGCAACCAGGTCCTGTTGTCGCAAGCGACCGTGGAGCTGGTTCGTGATCGGCTCGCGTCCGACCTCGAGCTCCACGACCTCGGCGAGCGCCGACTGAAGTCGCTGCATCGTACCGAGCACCTCTACCAGCTGATGGGCCCCGGCTTGTCCGATCGAGTGGTGGCGGCATCGACGGAATCGTCGGGGAACCTGCCGGCGGGGATCGTCGACTTCATCGGCCGACGCCACGATCTCGAGGAGCTGAGCGCGGCCATCGAGCCGGGACGGGTCGTCACGCTGACCGGGATCGGTGGAGCCGGCAAGACCCAGCTCGCCACACGCGTGGCAGCGTCGCTGACCGACGCCTATCCCGACGGGGTCTGGTGGTGCGACCTCACGCCGCTGCGGTCGACCGAGATGATTCCCAGTGCGGTGGCGGCGGCGCTCGGGTTCGCGATGCAGCCTGACCTGACGCCGGTGCAGTCCGTGGTCGATGCGCTCGCGCGGCGCCGGATCCTGCTGGTCCTCGACAACTGTGAACATCTCCTCGACGGTGTCGCCGCCCTCGTCGACGCGGTCCTCGCGCAGTGCACACGTGTCGCCATCTTGGCGACCTCACGCGAGGCGTTGGGGACGAGCGCGGAGCAGGTGTGGCCAGTGCAACCGCTCGATGCCGACACCGACGCCGTCGACCTCCTGGTACAGCGAGCGGTCGCCGCCGACGCGACGGTGGACCCGCTGCAGTGGGACCGAGACGATCTGGTTCAGCTGTGTGCTCGTCTCGACGGGATCCCGCTGGCGATCGAGATGGCGGCGGCTCGACTTCGTTCGATGGGCCCACGCCAGGTGCTCGAACGCCTCGACGACCGGTTCCGAGTGCTGCGCAGTCGCCATCGTCGCGGGAACGAGCGTCACCAGACGCTGCTCGCCACGCTCGATTGGTCGTACGACCTCCTCGAACCCGACCAGCGCGTCCTGCTCGATCGCTTGGGAGTGTTCGCCGGGACCTTCGACATCAGCCTCGCCGAGGCCGTCTGCGCCGACGATCAGCTCGACGAGCTCGACATCGCCGACCTCCTCGACACGCTCGTCGACCGATCGCTCCTCGTGCCGATTCGCCGATCGCTGCCCACAGCCGATTCCGCCTGCTCGAGACGGTCCGCCACTACGGCGTCACGCACCTCGATGCAGACGGCGGCCTGGAGCAGCTCCGGCGCCGACACGCGACAGCGCTGGCCGACCTGCTCGAACAGGCGACGGTCGAGGCCATGGATGATCGGTTCTGGGACGGCCACCGCAAGTTCGTCGACAACTGGACCGATGTCGTCGCCGCGATGTCGTGGTGCATCACCGCCGACGAGGGCGAGTTGCTGGGCCGGCTGATGGGTTCCTGTGGCCTGCACGGGACATCCACCCCGAAACCCGAGTTGGGCGAACTGGGCCGCGCAGCGCTCGAGATGACCGATCCACCGGGCGCTGCATTCGGGTTCCTCGCATTCTTCTCCGACGGCCAGGACCAGGTCGAGTACGCCGAGGCCGGGCTGGCCCGACAACCTCCCGAACCCGTAGTCCGGGCGGTGCTGTACGCGGCAGCTCGCCGCAGGGCGAGCGTCGATCGGTTCCCGTGGGACGCTCGCGGCCTTGAAGGGCTGGCTCAGCGCGTCGTACGAGTTCGGCGTCCCGATGATGACCGCATATCCGGAGGGGATCTTCGCCGAGACGCTCGCCCGCTGGAACCGTGACGCCGCGGCCGCCCACGCAGACCGCGTTCTGAGAGCGCTCGAAGGCAGGCGTGACCTGCCCGTCGCCAGCCAGGCGCTCGGCAAGCTCGCGAACTATGAGGCGATCCTCGGGCGACTCGACACCGCGCTCGAACTCGCCGATGAAGCGATCGCCCTCGCCGACGCAGCCGGGTACTCGGTGTTCAGTGCGCACGCCGTCGCCACCGCGGCGCGCGTGACCGCGGTACTCACCCCCGACGACGCGGCGCCGGTCCTCGCCGACGCCCTCGAATCGGCGCGCGCCACCCGCTGGTGGTTCAACGTCTGGCCGGTCCTCTCGGGCGCCGGCCGCTGGTTCGCAGCGAACGGGAACCCACGCGCCGGTGCCGTCGTCGACGGCTACTTCGAGGCGCGCGGCCGCTCCCGTGACGTCGACGACCTCGCGCCCGCTCCCCCTCCAGACCCGACGACGTACGTCGACGACCGGCGCGCCGGAGCAACGATGTCCCCCGACGACATCGTCGACTACGTGCTCGACGAGCTCAGGACCGACCTGCCGGCGTCGGCCGCGCACCGCTGACAGCAGGCGCCGCGATCAAGCCGATCGGCGACGACGAACGTCCCCACTCTCGGGCATCGGCCGCGGGCGTCAGCGACAGGTCGGATCAACAGTTCGTCCAGGCGCATCGTGATATCATGATGTCATGACGAAGCAGACCACGGTCAGGCTGCCTGACGACCTCGCCGACGACGCGGAAGCCGTCGCCCGAGTCCGCGGCGACAGCGTCAACCAACTCATCATCGACTCACTCGCCGCCGAGATCGAACGAGTCCGAGCCGACGACGACTTCACCGCTCGCGCCAAGAAGCTGCTCGAACGCGACCGAGAGATCCTCGACCGCCTCGCCAAGTGACCCGCTACCTCAGCCTCGCTGAGTTCTGGTTCCTCGCCGAACACGTCACCGGCATCAACGCCGCAACACTCATCGAAGCCAGCCGCGTCGACCTCGCCGACTCCGCGCTGCACGCACCACAGGCCGGCTTCGACGACACCGACTTCTATCCGGACGTGCACGACAAGGCCGCAGTGCTGGCATGTCGGATCGCATGGAATCACCCGCTCCCCGACGGCAACAAGCGAGCCGCCTGGGCATGTCTCGTTCTGTTCATCGATCTCAATGACGGATCGTGGAACGATGAACGACCCGATATCGACGATGCCGTCGAAGCAATGCTCGCCGTGGCGGCACGCAAGATCGACGAAGCGTGGCTCGCGTCCTGGCTCCGCGAACGGGTCACCTTCCGAAGCTGAGCGCCAGATACCGCTCGCTCCTCACGGACCAAGACTGCTGGCGAGAAGCGCGCTGGATGCTGCGGCGTCGTGCTCGGTCATGTTCGTCACCCCGCGGTCTCGATCTCGACTCGGCCGGACACGGCACCGAGGGCACGCCCGAGGTGGGCGGCGTCGGCGGCGTCGGGGGCTCGCCAGGCGACGTGCTGGTCGGGGCGGACGAGCAACGCACCGTCGCTGCGGACGTCACACACCTCCCGCCACGCATCGAGCGCCGGCGTGTCGACCCCGACCCGGACATGGGCGACCGGCGCCCCGTCGAGCGCTGCCGCCCACCTGTCGTGGTCGCCGAAGCTGACGAGCACCGAACGGTCGAGCGGCACCAGGTCGAGCGTCGAGGTGCCACCGACCCGGTCGAGCCAGGCGAGCGGCACGCGGGCACCGGGCCGGGCCGTCGGGTGGTAGTCGCTGGGCGAACCTGGTTCGGCCGGGGTTCCGTCGAGGATCAGCGCACCCTCGGTGTAGACGTAGCCGAGCTGCAGGCCGAGCAGGTCGAAGTGCTCGCGCTGCAGCTCGACGGCGGCGGCGATCCGGTCGGCGAGCGCCGGGTCGGCGAGCGAGGCGTGCATCCGCTCGGTGGTGGGCTCGACGTCCGTGCCGAGCGCCGTCGACAGCTCGACCGTGCCTCGCGCAGCGGTCAAGCGGGGTCAACAGCGGGCACCGCCGGCAGCGCGCCGAAACCTGAATCACCAGCGCAACGCACGTTTCCCCATGTCACAGCCTCGCGGGCCCGCCGAGGAACCTCCGTTTCCCAAGCTGAATACGGCGGTCCGATTCCCCTCATCCGCTCGAAAAGGTCCTGGTAGATGGGCTGGCCGCTTTGCGGAAGGCTGTCCGCCATGGCACTCCATGATTTCCGTGCACTGCAGTCGGGCCTGATTGCGTGCGGGTCGATCCTGCGACGAGGGTGGGTTGTCGATCGGCGTTATCGGGTGCCCCACGCCGGCGCTCGGGGGTGTGGGTGCAGCGGTTGTTCATCGGCAGGAGAGTTCGCTTTCGAGGTCGAGCGCGGTCTTGATGGGCGGGTCGGTTTCCCATGTGCCCCACTCGTCGCGTGGGAGCAACCAGGTGATCTCGATGGTGTTGCCGTCGGGGTCCGTGCCGTAGACGGCCTTGGTGGCGCCGTGGTCGTTCTGGCCTTGGAAGCAGCCCTCCGCAGTGAGCCGGTCGCGGGCGGTGACGAGGTCGGAGAGGTGATCGACCTCCCAGGCACAGTGGAACAATCCGACCGATCGAGCGCTGGCGTCGGTCGCGTTCGGGCCGATCTTCAAGAGGGCGAGGTCGTGGTGGTTGGTCGAGCCGGGCGCTCGGAGGAAGGCGAGGACATCGTTGCCGAAGCGGCCTACGTCTTCGGTGAAGCCCATGACTCGCTGGTAGAAGTCGACCGAACCGTCGAGGTCACGCACTTTCAGCGCCACGTGGTTCAAACGTCTGACTGGAATGTACTCATTCATTGGTTGCTCCTTGGATCGAGTCAGCAGTACCGTATCGGTACATTTGTACTGTATCAGTACAGTACTGCTGTACCAATACAGTCTGACTATACTCGTCGCATGGAAGATGTCAACCCAGCTCGGGGCCGCCGAGCACGCCAGGCCGCAGCGACCCGCCAGCGCATCATCAACGAAGCCGGCCGCCTCTTCGCCGAGCACGGATACGCGGCCACGACGATCAGCACCATCGCCGAGGAGGCCGACGTAGCGGTCGAGACCGTGTACGCCCGATTCAAGAACAAGCAGAACCTGCTCGAAGCCTTCCTCGACCAATCGATCGTGGGCGACGCCGAGCCGGTGCCGTTGTTGGATCGACCCGCCGTGCAGGCGGTACGAGCAGGCGGCGACCAACGTGAACAGCTGGCGCTGCTCGCTCAGATCATGTGCGGCGTGCTCGAACGCAACGCCTCGGCCCACGCCGTGCTGCGCACCGCAGTGGCGGCCGACTCCGAACTGGACCAGCTGGCCGCAGCCGACGACGAGCGACGCAACGCGACGCATCGAGCGTTCGTCGAGATACTCACCAACAACGGCCCCCTGCGTGAAGGAGTCTCGACCAGCGATGCGGTGGACACGATGTCCGCCCTCGCCAATCCCGACACCTACGCATTACTCACCCGGCGGCGCAGCTGGACGCCGTTGCGCATCGAACACTGGCTCGCCGACAGCCTCACCCTCCTCCTGCTCCCACCTCGCTGAGATCATCCACGCGCCCACCACCCCGAACGGACTTCGTTCGAGCAGGGTGCCGGCGCCGCTGACGCCGTTGCCGATCAATTGCCGGCGAGCATCTCGTCGGCGAGATCGGGGTAGACGGCCTGCATCGCATGGAGCAGGTTCTCGAGTTTCATCGCCTTCGACTTCGAACCCTGCACCTTGAGCTTGCGGAACATCATCGCTCTGCCGAGCGGTAACGAACCGAGCAACAGCTCGTGCATCGAATTGGCGGTCAGATCGACGGTGAGTGAAGCACCGAGGTCTTGTGGCCCGAACGAGGTCGCCACCGGCTTCGATCTGCCGTCGACCCACAACTCGACGTCAGGCTCGCGCAGCCGGAACCGGATCACCATTTGTTCAGCGACGAGCGTGTCCATTCCGTCATCGGTGGCGATCTGTTCGAACATCTTCGTGAAGAGCGCTTCGAACTGTTCGGCGGATTCGTAGGTCCGGCCCATGCACGACGATGCTAGCTACACCCGATGCGCCTGATCAGCGACGTCGGGCCCGACCACCATCGAACATGGACATCCGCTCTGCGACACCGGTTCAGAGGTGGGTCCCGACCACGGGTCACAGCGATTGCGATGGACGTGGCCACCGATGTTCACCGATGGCCGCGACGTCGCGCTCCGGATGGGTTGGTCGCCGTGGTCAGGCCCGGGCGGTCACCACACCCGCGAGATGCCGGTGCAGATGGTCGACGAGTTCGATCGCGTCGGGGCCCACTCCGTCGATGAAGCTCGACTTCCTGCGCCTCAGGAACGGGAGGCCGAGCACGTACAGGCCCGGGGCCGACAACACGCCGCCGTCGTGGACCAGTCGACCGCGGGCATCCAGGTGCGATTCGTCGAGCCACGGGTACGTCGGGCGGAAACCGGTCGCCCACACGATCGTGCCGATCGAGCGGAGATCGAGATCGAGGGGCGCGCGACCGACCATCGTCGGCTCGGGTCGGTCCGCAGCACCCAGCTCGGCATCGAGACCGTGCTCGGCGGCGTACTCGTCGAGACGATCGAGCAGACGCCCCTGCTTCAGATCGGCCGACGCGCACATGTTGGCGAACGAACCCGAGAACTGGGCGCGGTCACCGTTCCGACCGACGAGTCGGCCGACGAGTTGCACGCCCTGGGCGGCGACCGTGTTCAATCCGAGCGTCCTGCGTTCGGGGGTGCCGACGAGCTGCAACGAAGGAAGTCGACGCGCGCGAGCGAGATCCTCGACCTCGTCGTATCGCTCGTCGAGCTGGCCGATCGTGTCCATCCACCAGTGGATGTCCATGCCTCGGTAGGTGCGTGGGAGTCGTACGTGGTCACCGACGGCGAGGGTCACCTCCCGGCCGGCACGGGCGAGTTCGTCGGCGATCTGGAGGCCCGACGCCGAGGCCCCGACCACGAGTACGCCGCCCTCACCGATCCGGCCGGGGTTGCGGTAGGCGATGGGGGTGACCTGGGCGATGTACTCGGGCATGTCTGCGGCGAGCGCCGGCACGTGGGGAGTGCTGCACGCACCGGTCGCCATCACGACGGCGGCGGAGCTCCACGGCCCCTCGGTGGTCTCGACGACGTGGCGATCCCCGTCGGTCGCGATCCGGGTCACGGCCACACCCGTGCGGACCGGTGCGTCGAACGAGCGGCGGTACGTGTCGAGCAACGTAGCGACCTCGCCGGCGGTCATGTAGCCGTCCGGGTCGGGGCCACGGTACGAGAAGCCGGGCAGCCGGCTCATCCAGTTCGGCGTGAGCAGCCGGAGTGAGTCCCATCGCTCCGTCGTCCACGAGTTGGCGACCTCTGCGCGCTCGAGGACCACGTGATCGATCGATCGGTCGGTCAGGCACCGGCTCATCCCCAGCCCGGCCTGTCCGCCGCCGATCACTACGACATCGGTGGTTCGTGTGTTACTCATGGGACTCACTCCTCTGCTCGACGGGCACGGATCAGGCGACCTCGACGACGACGCTGGTCGGGTTGGTGATCACGTCGTAGACGGCCGAACGCTTCTGCGACTGGGCGACGACAGCCTGGATCTCCTCGCGCGAGGCATCGGCGTCGATCTCGTAGCGGACGGTGATGCCGCTGTAGCCATTGCGCACCTCGGGGTCGATGCCGAGGATGCCGGCGATGTCGAGGTTGCCCTCGACGGTCGCCTTGACCGAGCGGAGCTGGATGCCCCGGTTCTGGGCCACCGACGCCACACCGGCCGTCAGGCAACCTGCCAGACCGATCAGCATCATCTCCGGCGGCGTCGGCCCGTTGTCTGCAGCCGCGAAGATCTCGGGGTGGTCGGTATCGACGCTGTACGGCTGACGGTGCGACTGATCGGTGCCGAGCCCGAAGAACTCGTGCACCGTCGTGCGACTGTGCGTGCCGTTCACCCACTCGTTGGTGGCCGCGAAGGTGAACTGCGCCGCCGGAGGAGCGGCGGTCAAGGCTTCCCGGGCGCCGAGGAGGGCCTCGACGTTGACGCCGTTGTCGACGGCGGGGCTGGTGTGATCGGTGATGGTCATCGTGATGTCTCCTGTGTGTCGTCCCCGCTCGGCGGGGTTCGTGGTTGTCGATCACATGTTGACGATCATCCGGGACCGAAGCTTGGAGACGACTTGGAGAACATCTGGAGAGGATCTCCACACTTCCTCCAAGACTCCGAGTGGCATGTTCCCGCAGGATCGGATACATGGACACCACCAACCTGATCCCGAGTGACACCGACCGAGCCGACACCATCGCAACCGGCCAACTTCCGGAGGGACATCGATGGCAAGAGGCCGGCGACGCCTGGGGCAGTCGAGCCCGAGACTGGGCCTGCCTCTTCGAGCACTACGCCACCGACGTCATTCTCGCCGTCTTCGATCGCCTCGGCGTCGGACCGGGCACCTCGCTTCTCGACGTCGCCTGCGGTTCCGGCCTGGCGATCCGCTTCGCATCGGCCACCGGAGCCTCCACCGCCGGCATCGACGCCGCATCATCCCTCATCGACATCGCCCGCGACCGGGCACCCGACGCCGACCTCCGCGTCGGCGACATGTTCGCCCTGCCCTGGGCGGACGAATCGTTCGACGCCGTCATGTCGATCAACGGGATCTGGGGTGGCTGCGAGGCCGCCCTGGCCGAAACCCATCGGGTGCTCCGACCCGGCGGATCGATCGCCCTCAGCTTCTGGGGGCACGGCCATCTCGACCTGCGCCCGTGTTTCAAGGCCTTCGCCGCCCACGCCCCCGCCGCCCACGTCGATGGCATGAGGCGCACGAACGGAATCGCCCGCCCGGGTGTTGCCGAGGAGATGCTCGCCTCGGCCGGTTTCGAGCAGATCGAGCGCGACGGACGCGTCTCGACGCTCGAGTGGCCGGATGAGGAGACCGCCTGGCGGGCTCTGTCGAGCATCGGGCCGGCCGTCCCGGCCCTCGAGGCCGTCGGGCCCGACGTCCTGCGGCCCCAGGTCATGGCCGCTATCGGCCGGTTGCGCGACGCCAACGGCATCTACCGACTCCGAAACGATCAGCAGTTCGTCGTCGCCCGGAAACCGTGACCGACCGTGCCGCGAAGCGCCGCCATCACTGCGCCGGCCACCGACCGGGGTGGCTATGGTCGCGACAGAGGGCCGAGCGGCGTGCGCACGCACGCCCCACACGAGCGAGGACGGTGACAGCATGCCGATGTTCGTCGTTGAACGACAGTTCGCCGAGCAATTCGACCCAGACGAGTCCACGCTCCAGCTCGTCGACCAGTACCACCTCGAGCACGACATCAAATGGCTCACCTCATTCCTGTCGGCCGACAAGAAGCGCACCTACTGTCTCTACGAGTGCGCCGACATCGATGTGCTGAGACAGCACGCCGCAGATCTCGGGATCCCACTCGATGCGATCACCGAGGTGACCGAATTCGCTCGTTGACCCGATGACCTGTTTCCGGTTCGGCTCGTTCGTCGTCGATGACGACACCGTGGAGGTGATCGGACCCGACGGCGTCCGGGAGGTCGAGCCGCAGGTGTTCGACGTGCTTGTGCTACCTGGTGGAACAGCGCGGGAGACTCGTCACGAAGGAGGAACTCCTCGACAACGTCTGGGGCGACCGTTTCGTGTCCGAGTCGGCGTTGACGACCCGCATCAAGCAGGCCCGCCGGGCCGTCGACGACGATGGTGCGACGCAATGGGCGATCAAGACCGTCCACGGTCGCGGGTACCGGTTCCTCCCCGAGGTCGCCGTCGACGACGCTCCGACCGCGGCGGACGGGAGCGACGATGCCGCTCCACAGGCCCCACCCTCCGCCCTACCCGACGAGCTGCAGGCCGACGCCCGACAGCTCTTCTGCGGTCGGACCGACGAGCTCGAGCATGCCGCACGGATCCTCGAGCGCTCCGGCGCCGACCCGCGCCTTCGGGTGGATCTGGATCCTCGGCGAACCCGGGATCGGCAAGACCCGCCTGGCCGCCGAGATTGCGCGGACTCGCCCGCGATCGAGGGCATCGAGTCCTGTTCGGACGCAACGGCGAGGACCTCCGCGTCCCGTACCAGCCGTTCATCGAGGTGCTTCGCCAGTCACCCGGCTCTGCGGTTGGCCGCGTGCGTCCTGCCTGCCGATCTCGCTCCCCTGCTGCCCGAATCCGCCGACCTCGACGCCACCGGTCCACACGCCGATTCGGCGCTCGACAACGAGACCCGGCGGTACCGCATGTTCGAGGCGATGGCCGACTGGCTGGTCGATCACTCTGCCGCCGCACCGGTCACCATGATCGTCGACGACGTCCACTGGGCCTCCGACTCGACACTGCAGCTGCTTGGCGCACCTCCAACGGCGACCGGTCGGTGGTGCGGTGACCTTGGTGTTGACCTCTCGTGACACGGCGCCCGATGTGAACCAGCGGGTTTCCGACCTGATCGCCGCCGGCACCGGCCGCCCCGCAACCGCTGTCCTTCGCCTCGCGGGCTTGACCAGCGATGAAGCGGTCCGGCTCGTCGGTGGTGACGTCGACCTGGCGGAGATCATGCGCCAGACCGCCGGCAACCCGCTCTTCCTCCAGGCGGTCAACCGCTCGGACGGCTCCGTGGACATGCAGAGCGCTGTCCGGCGGCGCCTCGCGAGCCTCGACGAGCAGGTGCAGGAGACCCTCCGTGTCGGATCCGTGCTGGGCCTCGAGTTCGAACTGCGGGTCGCAGCTGCGGCCACCGATCGCGACGAACTCGACCTGCTCGAGGACCTCGAGATGGCGGTCGCCGCCCGGTTGCTCGACGACGTCGGCCACGATCGGTTCAGGTTCACCCATGCCCTCGTCCGCTCGTCGCTCCGCAACGAGCTCAGCTCGTCGCGTCAGGCGCGCATGCACCGGCGGATCTCGATCGCCATCCACGACGTCTTCGGTGACGACCCGCGCCACCTGCCCGAACTCGCCCACCACACCGCCGAGGCGGCAGCCGTCGACCGCAGCTTCGTCCGCGTCGCCGTCGAGCGTCTCCGGCGGCGCCGCGCACGAGTCGTCCGCCCAGTTCTCGTTCGAGGAGGCCGCCGCGCTCGTCCGAGCGGGCGCGCACGCTGGCCGACCCCGCCGACGCATCGCTCGTCGCCCGCCTGGCCCTCGAACAGGGCATCGCCGAGTCGCGCGCCGGCCAGAACATGACCGCCGCCCATACCTTCGAGACCGCCGTGGCCGTCGCCCGCGACACCGACGACGTCGTCTTGCGCGTCGAGGCCGCGCTCCGATACGAGGACGCGTCCTGGCGCCCTGGGCTGCCCGGTGTCGGTTGCGCTCGGTCTGCTCCACGAAGCCACCGACGCTCTCGATGCGGCCCTCGCAGGAGGAGCGCTGATCGAGCACGAGATCGAACTCCGGGCCCGCCTCGCCGTGGCCACGCTGCGCGCCCTCGCGATGTCGGGACGCAGCGACGAGGTGAGCGTTGCGTTCGCAGCAGGCCCGACAGCTTGCCGAACGAACTCGGCTCACCCGACGTCGAGGCCAACGTGTTGAGCGTCTACGTCGGTCAGGTGATGTTCTACGAGGGGGCCGAGGAGGCCGAGGACATGGTGCACCGTCTCGCCGAACTCGAACCGTTGATCGACGACGGCGACGTCGCGCTGCACGCCATCCACGATCGCATCCTGTACGCCACGCTGACCGGCCGATTCGACGAGCGACACCGACTCGTCCGCACGATGGCCGAGCTGCAGGAGCGTTCGCATTCCAGCTTCTGGGAGTTCATCCGTGCCAACCAGGAGGCGATGGAGGCCTTCTACCGCGGCGATCTCGAGGCGAGCGAGATGCTCGCCGAGCGCTGTCTCGAACTCGCCGAACGCCCTGCCCGAGGAGGACGGTGGCGGCACCTATGGGCTGCGCATGTTCTTGATCCGGCGCGAGCAGGATCGGCTCGCGGGGATGGCGCCGATGATCCGTCACGTGCTCGCCAACGCCGACGACGACGCGATCTGGACGCCGGGCTTGGCGCTGTTGCTCGTCGAGACCGGCGCCAACGACGAGGCAGCCGCAGCGCTCGCGCCAGTCCGGGCAACAGGCTTCGATCTCCCACTCGACGCGATGTGGAGCACGGTGATGGTGTTGATGATCGAGACGATGGTGCAACTCGGCGACGTCGAGGCGTGCACCGTGCTGCGTCGTCGGTTCGAGGGCCAGGCCGGCATGAACGTCACGACCGGATCCGGTCTGCTGTGCTTCGGACGGGCCGAGCGCTATCTCGGCATGCTGTCGCTGCGTGATCGGCGATCTCGAAGCCGCCGAGCGGTATCTCGGCGTCGCCATGGAAGCCGATGCTGCGGGCGGTTCGGTGCTCTGGCGCAACGAGAGCCGGCTGTGGCTGTCGCGTGTCCGCCGCGCACAGGGCCACACCGCAGAGGCGGACGCGATGCTCGACGTGGTCGCTCACGAAGCAGCCGGTGCCGGCCTGCATCGACTCGAGCGGCTGGCGACCGAGCGACCCGCCTGACTGCCGTCACCTCGTCTCCAGAGGTTCTCCAGTCGGTCTCCAGCCGGTCTCCAAGCTTGCGACGGCGGATTCGTCGAAGGTGAAGGTCGACAACACGACACCCCGTGCTGCGGGCCCACCACTGGAGACAACACCATGACCATCACCGACACCACGAACACCCCGGCCGAGATCAACGGAGTCCCGACCGCCAAGCTGTTCGGCACGATCGCCAAGCTCCGCGACAACGGCGACCTCGCCGCCTTCCGATTCTCCGCCCGCAACACGTGGATCGAGGGCACCGCGAGCGCTTCCACGATTCACGAGTGGTACGGGGCCGGCGCAGACCAGGTGCACGTCGACGAGTTCACGTTCACCGCCGACCATCCGACACTCGGCCATGGCCACGGTCCGACGCCGCAGGAGTACGTGCTGCACGCCCTCGCGGCCTGCATCACCGCCGGCGTCGCCACGGGTGCCGCTGCCCGCGGCATCGAGCTCCGCTCGGTCTCGTCGACCGTCAGCGGCGAGATCGACGTTCGCGGCGTGCTCGGCATCGACCCTGACGTCCGCAAGGGTTTCAGCTCGGTCGACATCGAGTTCGACGTCGATGCCGACGCCTCTCCCGAGGCGATCGACGGCCTCGTCGCTGCGGCGACCAAGTATTCGGCCGTGTTCGACATGCTCGTCAACCCGACGTCCGTCGAGGTCACCCGACGAGCGTCCACGAGCGCTGGAACGTGAGGACTCCACCATGAACGATCGCTCCCACCACGACCCGGTGCTGGTCGCACCCGACCGGTGCACCGTGTACCGGTCACCGGTGGCATCCGCCGAGCCGGCCGGGCCGTGTCCGCGACGCCTGCTCGGCGTCTGGGCGCACCCGGACGACGAGGCGTACCTCTCTGCCGGGCTCATGGCACGCACGGTCGAGCAGGGTGGCCGGGTCACCCTGCTCGCCCTCACCGACGGTGAGGCCGGATTCCCGGCGGACGATCCTCGCCCGGCCGGGGAGCGGGCGCGCCAGCGACGCTGTGAACTGCTCGCTGCGATGGCGAGAATCGGCGTGACCGACGTGCGCTTCCTCGGGCTGCCGGACGGCGGCATCGCCGATCGTGTCGACGAAGCGCTCGTCGAAGAGGTCCGGGACCTCGTCCGCGAGATCCGGCCCGACATCACGGTCACGTTCGGACCGGACGGCATCACGGGGCACGACGACCACGTCGCCAACTGGCGCCTGGCCACCCGCGCCTGGGTCGACATCGGGATCGGCGAGCTTGGTACGCCGCCCCGGCCCGCGCCTGGCTCGACGAGTGGCGCCATGCCCACGACGAGTTCGACGTGTGGATGACCGGCGAGCCCGACGGGATCGGTCCGGACGAGGCCGTGCTCTCGCTGGAGCTCACCGGCCCGGAGCTCGACCGCAAGCGAGCCGTCCTGACGGAACACGGCAGCCAGACCGAGACGATCGCTTCGGCGCTCGGCGAGGACGGCTACCGGAGCTGGATCCGGTGGGAGACGTTTCGTCGACCCACCGCTGTCGATCTCGCCGCCGCGGCCGTTGTCCCGATCGGCCTCGCCGGGACGGTGTCGTCATGACCACGAAACAGATCGATCGCACCGCACCGACCCTCGCCGTCGGCCGGTTCGGGTCGCGATCGACGACACCACACCGTTCGCGCTCGCTCTCGTCCCGTTCGGCCTCGCCGTCGGGGCTGCGAGCGCCGCAGCCGGCTTGTCGGCGACCACCGCCCTGTTCGGCGCAGTCGTCCTGCTCGCCGGCGCCGCCCAGCTGGCGGCCGTCGAGACGCTCGCCGCCGATGGCGGGATCCTGTCGGTGGTCGTGGTCGCCGGCCTCGTGAACCTCCGGTTCGTGTTCTACGGCGCCGGCGTGGCGACTTGGTTCGACGGGCTGCCGCTGCGACGCAGGCTGCTCCTGGCATTCCCGGTCGTCGACCAGACGTTCATGCTGTGTCAACAGCGCTTCGCCGACGAGTGCGATCCTGCGTGGCGTCAGCGCTACTACCTGACCGTCACCGCTCTGCTCGGCGGCACGTTCGTGGGCTGCCAGGTGATCGCCTACCGTCTCGGTGCGAGCCTGCCGGACGGACTCGGCCTCCACCTGGCTGCGCCGCTCGCGTTCGCCGGCATGCTGGCGAACAGCCTCAAGGGCCGCGCCGAGTTCGTGGCGGGAGGGACGGCCGCGGGCCTCGTGGTCTGCGGAGCGAACGTGCTGGGACCGGTCGGGCTCCCGATCGGCGTGCTCGCAGGGGTCACCGTCGCTCGCGCCGCAACTCGCGGCCGCCAGGAGAGGTGGCATCGTGACCGCCATCATCGCCTTCTCGCTCGCAGCGGTGGTCACGTTCCTGCTGCGCAGCAGCATGACCCTCACCGGCGCCGCCTCGGCTTCGACCTCACGTACCTCTTGGATCGCCCTCGTCTCGCCGGCGGTGCTCACCGCCATGCTGGCATCCGCACTGTTCGTCGACCACGGCGAGCTCGTACGCCCGCATTTCGACGAGCTGCTGGCGATCATCGCCGCCCTGATCGGGGTCCGCCGGACTGGCAACGTATCGGTCGCATTGGCAATCGGCCTGCCCGTCTTCTGGCTCGCCGGTGCACTCGGCTGAGGACCGCTGAATCGCGAGGCGCCACGCTCCCGGGACCGATGGAGGGCGAGCCGGGTTCGGCTGCTGTCGTCGGCCCGGCGAGCGACCGGTCGAGTCATCGCTCGTCTCGCCGACACCTCGAACAGATCATCGCTCACGCGCAGCGTGCCGGGGCCGTCGGCCCCGCGCGCTCGCTGTTCGAGCCGGTGGACAGCGTGACGGACCGGTGATCCCTACGTGCCAACCCCACCCTGCGAGGCGCGCCCGCACGCTGGCGGCCGATCGGCCATCCGGGCACAGTGCAGGTATCTACACTCATCCACCACTCGTCCGCCAAGGGAGCACCGATGACGATCACCGTCTTTCTCGCCGATGACAACCTCATCGTCCGCGAGGGCGTCAAGGCGCTGCTCGAGCTCGAAGACGACCTCGAGGTGGTCGGGCAAGGTGCCGATTACGACGAGCTGGTCGCCGGGGCCGAAGCGATGCAGCCACAGGTGATCGTCACCGACATCCGAATGCCGCCCAACTTCTCCCGCGAGGGCATCGACGCCGCCAAGGAAGTGCGCAAGCGCCATCCTGGGACCGGCGTGGTGATCCTGTCGCAGTTCGACGACCCCGACTACGCCGTGTCGCTGCTGTCGGAGGGTGCCGCCGGGTATGCCTATCTGCTCAAGGACCGCGTCGGCGAGGGCAACCAGCTGGCGAGAGCGGTCCGTGAGGTGGCAGCGGGTGGCTCGATGCTCGACCCGAAGATCGTCGAGGCGCTCACCAATCCGGTCCGGTCCGATTCGTCGCTGTCGCCCGCAGAGGAGGAGCTCCTGCAGAGCGTGGCGGAAGGCAGAACCGTGAAGACGATCGCCGTGCAGACCAAGACCACGCCCACCGACGTCAACGCTGCGATCGATGCGCTGTTCGCCAAGCTCGCCGAAGGGATGGCCGCCGGTCGCGGTGACAGCCTCGACCGCCTCAAGATGCTGCAGCGGGCAATCGTCGACCGCAAGGAGCAGGGCGAGGCGCTCAGCCGCTTGCTACCGGGGGGCGTGGCGGCACAGATCCTCGAGGGCGGCCGTCAGCCCGGAGAGACCGAGGAGCTGACCGTCACCGTGCTGATGTCCGACATCCGCGGCTATACCACGATCGCCGAGCACGCCGACCCGAGCGTGCTGGCCGGTCAGTTGCATGAGCACCGTGCCGCCATGAACCGGGCGATCCTCGGCGAAGAGGGCACCGTCATGCAGTTCGTGGGCGACGCCGTGATGGCCGTGTTCGGCGCCCCGGTCGCCAGCGAGGATCATGCCGACCGGGCCGTGGCGGCCGCCGCTGCGATGCAAGCGGCCCAACGGGAGCTGAACGAGCGCTGGGAGCGGAACGGCCAGCCGGTCTTCGGGCTCGGCATCGGGCTCTCGACGGGTCTCGTCGCAGCAGCGCTGCTGGGGTCGGAGGAACGGCTCGAGTACACCGTGGTCGGCGACACCGTCAACCTGACGCAGCGCCTGCAGCAGTGGGCCGAACCCGGTGAGACCGTGGTGAGCGAGCCGACGTGGGCCGCGATCGACCATCTTCCCGAAGCCGACAAGCTCGAACCGGCGATGGTCAAGGGCCGCGACACCGCCGTCGGGGCCTACCGCTTTCCACCGAGGCCCCGATGACGTTGACCGACGAGCGCAGGATCCGCTTCGGCAGGGCGCTGGCAGGGTCGTCGATCATCGTGGCGATCGGGGGCCTGGTCACGACGGCGGCGGTCGGCCGATGGGAAATCGCGTGGGATGTGGCCGCTCCGGTGAACGCCCTCGTCGGGGCGGGGTTCGGAGCGTTGGCGTGGACGGTGCTCCCGAGGCAGCCCCGGAACGGGTCGGTCTGGGCGTACACGTGGGCTGCGTTCTTCGGCGCGCTGTACTCGGCATGCACTGCGGTCCTGGTGCTGTCGACTCCGGATTCCATCCTGGATTCGGCGCTGGACACGCCGCCGGCCCCATCCGACCTCTCCTGGGCGGGCGGGATCGCGCTCGGGGCCATGACCACGGTGTGGCTGCCGTGTCTGTTCCTCCCGCTCACGTTCGGACTCCTGTTGTTTCCCGACGGTCGACTCCCCTCACCGAGATGGCGATGGGTCGGGTGGTACCAGGCGACCACCCTGACGGTCGCCGTGATCGCGAGCCTGGTGCTCAACAACCCCTGGAGCAATTATGAGGCCACCTCGGTCACGGGGACCTTCGGGACAGCCGTCGAGATCCTGCTCGTCTTCGCCCAACTCGGGGGCGTGCTCGGCATGGCGTCGCTGGTGCCGCGCTACCGACGGGGCGACACCATGGTCCGCCGTCAGGTCCGGTGGATCGCCACGGGAGGAGCCTTCCTCGTCCTCGGAGAAGTCGCGATCTTCGTCATCCGAGGCGGCCTCAACGGACCCTCGGATTCGACCGTGGAGAACGTGCTGAACCTCGTGCCGCTCGGGCTTCTGATCGGATCGTTCTGGGTGGCGATCACCAGGTACCGGTTGTACGAGATCGACACCATCATCTCGAAGTCGGTTACCTACGTCGCGCTCGCCGCCGTGATCGCAGGGCTGTACGCGGTCGTCGTGATCGCTCCGCTGCTGGTCATCGGACGCGCGGACGACGGCGGTCCGGGCCTGGTGCTGCCGATCGTGGCGACGGCCGTGGTCGCGGTGGTCTTCGAGCCCGTCCGTTCGCGACTGCAGCGATGGGCCAATCGTCTGGTCTACGGCAACCGAGCGAGCCCCCACGAGGTGCTGTCGAGGGTCACCTCCGGCCTGTCCGACGCCGGCGTCGAGAACGGCACCGACGATCTCGCGAGACTCCTGACCGAGGGAACCGGCGCCGAGCGAGCCGTCGTCTGGCTCCGTCTCGGTGACGTCCTGCAGCCCGACGGCGTCTTCCCGACCGAGCTGACCGTGGAGATCAGGCACCTGGCGATCGACGGCCTCGTCGATGACGATCTCACCGAATCGCGCCTGGTCCTCCATCGCGATGAGTTGATCGGTGCCCTGAGCATCACGAAGCCGCGAGCGGACCCGATCACGCCGGCCGACCGCGAACTCCTGGCCGACGTCGCCGCCGGGGCGGGACTGCGGCTCCGCAACATCAGCCTCAACCGCGAGCTCGAGGCGCGCGCGGCCGAGGTCCGGGCGTCACGGCGCCGGCTGATCGCCGCCCAGGATGCTGAGCGCCACCGCCTCGAACGTGACCTGCACGACGGGGCCCAGCAACAGGTGGTCGCCCTCAAGGTGAAACTCGGTATCGCCAACAAGATCGCCGAGCGCGAGGGAGCCGATGAGATCGCCACCCGCGTGTCGGCCCTTGCCGACGAGACACAACACGCGGTCGATGCACTGCGTGCCGTCGCCCACGGCATCTATCCACCGCTGCTCGAATCCGAAGGCCTCGAAGCGGCGTTGCGGGCCGTCGAGCGGTCGTCGACGCTACGGCTCGTGGTCAAGACATCGGATCTGTCCCGCTACCCCCGCCCGGTCGAGGAGACCGCGTACTTCTGTCTGCTCGAAACCGTGGAGCGGGCACGAATGGCGGGGGCCAGTGCTGCCAAGATCGATCTTGCGGGTCGGAACGGCGATCTGGTCATCGAGATCGACGTCGCCGGTGGCACCAACGGCGTGGACCTGACGGCGATCGCCGACCGGGTCGACGCCGCCGGGGGAACGTTGATCGTCGAGGAGCGGCCGAACCGGGGTCCGCTCATCACGACGTCGCTCCCACTGGTCGACGTCGAGTTGGAGCCGGCATGAGCACGATCGCTGCACCCAAGGGTCAGATGCGTCTACTGCTCGCCGGAGTCGGCTTGTACGTCGCGGGGGTCTTCGTCGTCCTCGTGCAGTCGCGCAGCTACGAAATCGCGACGCTCACGGCCTTCGGCACATACGTGGCCGTCGGCGGACTCATCGCCGTTCGCCGGCCCGGCAACCTGATCGGCCTGGCGCTCGTCGCATACGGATCGGTCTGGAGTGTGATCAGCGCCGGCATCGTCACGGCCGAAGCCCTCGACGAGGCGGGGCATCTCGATGCGGCCGCCTGGGTGACGCTCGTCGTCGCGGTCCTCAGCGCGCCGACCATCTGGCTCATCGCAGCCATCTGGTTGCTGTTCCCCGAGGGCCAGACGAGCACGCCGCTCGACCGGAAGCTCCTCCGGTGGAGCGCCGTCGTGGCGGCGGTGGTGACGATCGCAGCGTTGTTCGCCAGACCTCAGGCCCTCCCGGAGACCCAGCCCTATCCGCATCCCTTCGTCGACGACTCGGTCGCCCGCACCATCTTCGACCTCGTCGGAGTCGGAACCTTCGTGCTCTTCTTCTTCGGCTATCTGGCGGCAGCGAGGCTGGTCATCAGGCAGCGCCACGGCGACGCGATCGAGCGCCGACAGGCAGGCTGGGTCGCCGTCGCGGTCGTCCTCAACATCACCATCCTCATCGGCAACGTCGCGATCGCCCCGCTCGGCACCGAGGATCGCGCCTTCCTGCTGATCGACGCGGTCGGCCTCGTGCTGATTCCACTGGCCGTCGGCGTCGCGATCATGCGGTACCGGTTGTATGAGATCGATCGGATCATCAGTCGGTCGGTGACCTACGGCGCGTTGGTGGTCTTCATCGCCGGCGTGTACATCGCGATCGTCGTCGGGCTCGGCCAGTTGTTCCATGGCGACGCCGGGTTCGGGTTGTCGATCGCGGCGACGGTCGTCGTGTCGATCGCATTCCAGCCGGTGCGCCGGGGTGTGGCGCGCTGGGCGAACCGGCTCGTATACGGCGAGCGGGCGACACCGCACGAGATCCTGGTGCGGTTCTCGCACCGATCGTCGGAACTGTCCGACGACGAGTTGCTGGAACGGGTCCCCCATCTGGTCGTCGACGGCACCGGCGCCAAGGCAGCCGCTCTGTGGATCCGCTCCGGTGATGGCTTCCGCACCGTGTCGGCATGGCCGAGGGACAGCGCAGCCCGCCAACTCCCTGACTCCGATCAATTCATCGATCCGGAGATGGATCGTTCATTGCCGGTGTTCCATGACGGTGAGCTGCTCGGCGGACTCTCGCTCATCAAGGAACAGGGCGAAACGGTCACGCCGGCCGAGGAGGCATTACTGGCGGACCTCGCGTCCGGGTTGGGGTTGGCGCTACGCAACATCAGATTGACCGGCCAGCTGCGCCGTCAGATCGCCGAGCTCGAAGCGTCCCGCGGACAGCGTCCTCGCCGCCGCGGACGCCGCTCGGCGAGAGTTGGAGAACACGCTCGACAGCGGGCCCCAACAGCAGCTGGTGGCGTTGAAGGTCAAGCTGGGCCCGACCCGCAAACGCGCCGAACAACTCGGCGCGACCAAGACCGCCGGCCTGCTCGCCCAGCTCGAACAACAAGCTGGCGACGCGATCAAGGCCGTCCGCGACTTTGCCGGCGGGATCTACCCACCACTGCTCGAAGCCGAAGGCCTCACGGTCGCGATCGGACAACAAGCCCGCACCGCAGCCATCCCCGTGTCGGTCCGTGGCGACGGCATCGCCAGGTACTCCCGTGCGGTCGAAGCCGCCGTGTACTTCTCCGTGCTCGAAGCACTCCAGAACACCGCGAAATACGCCGACGCCACCACTGCCACCGTCACCCTCAACGCCACCAACGGCACCCTCGCGTTCGAGATCATCGACGACGGCAACGGATTCGACGCCGCGACCGTCTCGAACGGCGCCGGCCTCAGCGGAATGAGCGACCGGCTCGACACCGTCGGCGGAACAGTCTCGATCCACTCCTCCCCCGGCGACGGAACCACGATCAGGGGCACGGTGCCGATCGCCGAGCGGGTCAGCGCCTGACGCTCATCGGGTCTCGATCGGCACCCATCGACATGCTCTGAGGTCCTGGCACCGCATCTGGATGGAACTCTGACGTGCTCGTTCGACTGCACCGCAAGCGTGCCTCGGGCAGCGGGCGACGACGGCCGCCAAGGGCTAGTATCGGTTCGGCGCCAACGGCGCGAACCACCCGGTCGCGGCTCGTTCGAGACGACAGCGAGGCAAGACGGTCCTGTCGGTGACGGCCAGTTCCACGACCACGAACATGCCCGATGAGGTTGGATCTGTGACGGTGCCACAGCGCGCACGAGGGGGTGGCCGGGCCGGCCGAGCGGAGCGTGCCACACGATCTCGCGGGCCGCTCGGCGTGGCGCCGGTTCCACGGCGAAGCATCCCCACGTACGAGTTGTTGTCGGACGAGCAACTCGATCAACTCGAGACACACGCCGACTGGATCCTCGCCACGGTCGGCGTCGACATCCGAGGTGACGACGAATCGCTGGAACTGTTCCGCTCCGCAGGTGCGACCGTGATCGGCGAAAACGTGCGCTTCGAGCCCGGTCTCGCCGCGCATCTGTGCTCGACCGCTCCGTCGCAGTTCGACCTGCACGGGCGCGACGGTCGGGTCGTTCCGATCGGTGGGTCGAACGTCGTGCTGCTGCCCGCCTACGGGTCACCGTTCGTGACCGACCTCGATCGCGGCCGCCGCTATGCCACGATCGAAGACTTCGAGAACCTCGTCAAGCTCACCTACTCGACGCCGTATCTCCATCACTCGGGCGGAACGGTGTGCGAGCCGGTCGACGTGCCGGTCAACAAGCGCCACCTCGACATGGTGTACGCCCACCTGCGCTATTCGACCAAGCCGTTCATGGGGTCGGTGACGGCGCCTTCGCGCGCCGAGGATTCGATCGAGATGGCCCGGATCGTCTTCGGTCACGAGTTCCTGGAGCAGCACTGCGTCATCCAGGGCAACATCAACGTCAACTCGCCCCTCGTGTGGGACGACGTGATGACGGGCGCGCTCAAGACCTACGCCAGGGCGAACCAGGGATGTGTCATCTCACCGTTCATCATCGGCGGCGCGATGGGCCCGGTCACGCAACCCGCTCTGATCGCCCAGTCCCATGCCGAGGCGATGACGGGAATCGCCCTCAGTCAACTCGTACGGAAGGGTTCACCGATGGTGTACGGCAACTTCTTGACGACGATGAATCTCAAGTCGGGAGCGCCGACGTTCGGGACGCCGGAGTCGGTGTTGTCGACGTATGCGGTGGGTCAGTTGGCGCGTCGCCTCGGGCTGCCGTTGCGATGCGGTGCGCACTACACCGCATCCAAGGTCACCGATGCCCAAGCGATGCAAGAGTCGACCGACGCCATGATGGCCGGAATCCTCGCCGGTACCAATTTCGTCATCCACGCCGCCGGTTGGCTCGAGGGTGGGCTGACCACAGGCTACGAGAAGTTCATGATCGACCTGGATCACTGCGGCATGTTGATCCGCATGATCGAGGGTCTCGAGATCGACCGGAACCAGCTCGCGGTGGGAGCCTACGAAGAGCACGCGACCGGGCGTCGCGTTCATCGGATCGAACCACACCCTGGAGAACTTCGCGACCTCCAACTACAACTCGACGCTGGCGAACACCGACTCCTATGAGCAGTGGACCGAGGACGGCGGCCTCGACACCGAGCGCCGTGCGAACGCCGAGTGGAAGCGAGTGCTCGTCGAGTACGACCCACCACCGATCGACGAGTCGATCGATCGCGCCCTGCTCGACTTCATCGCCGAGCGCAAGGACGCCATGGCCGACGCCTGGTACTGACGAGCGTGATGCGCATCAGGCGCTACCGCCGTGGTGCCCGAGGACTGCTCTGCGGCACGGCCCCGTTGCCGGTTCGGAGCTGGATTCGAGCACCTGACGGCGACCTGATCATGCCCGCCCGTCGAAACGTGCGCCGAGGGCGATCTCGTCGCAGCGGGCCAGGCCACGTTCGAGGTCGTCGCGATCGCCGTGGCGGGCCCAGTTGAGCCAGAGCCCGTTCTGCGTGACGATCACGTCAGTCGCCCGGTTGCGCGCCTCACGGGCCGACAGTTCGGGCCTGGCGCTCGCGATCAGCTCGACCATTCTGTCGGCATAGCGCTCGTACAGGTTGCGTTCGACCACCTCGATCTCGGGATCGGTTCGCGAGATCGCCCACAGCGCCAGGCGGAGCGCGAGGTAGTGCGGGTCGAGGAAGTCGCCGTGGAACGCCCCGCGCACGTAGGCCCGCACACGATCGTCGGCGCCCTCGACATCGACCAGCGAGCGGTCCGACACGTCGAACAACCGCGAGGTCGAGAGCTCGAATGCAGCGACGATCAGCGAGCGCTTGTCGTCGAAGTGGTAGCTCAGCAGACCGAGCGAGACGTCGGCCTCGCGGGCGACGTTGCGCATGCTGGCACCGTCGATCCCGTCGCGCCCGATGCACGACATGGCGGCGTCGAGAATCTGCTCTTGGGTGTCGGTCAACTCCATGACATCACCGGTCTAGCCGATGACTGGACAAACGTCCAGTCACGGAATATCTTCTGCTGAACAAACGTCCAGGACCATCTCGGGCTGGCGTACATCACGCAGGGGGAACCATGCCGTCAGCGTTTGCGGCCTTCGAGATCGACCTCGACGAACTGATCGACCTCGACGCCTACCCGATCCACGAGCTGACCAGCGCGACCCGGGCCGAACTCGTCGCCGATGCACGCATCCAGATGGAGGCCGACGGCTGCTGTCGCCTCTCCGGGTTCGTGCGGCCCGACGCCGTCGAGCGGATGCGGGCCGAGGCGACCGGCCTGCACACCCAGACCTACTGGTCGGTGCAGGACCACAACCCGTACTTCTCACCCGACGACGAGTCGTACCCGGACGGGCACCCGCGACGCACGTTCCAGCACCGTGAGACCGGCTTCATCAGCGCCGATCTGCTGCTGAGCCAGTCGGCGCTGCGGCAACTGTACGACTCGGACGTGCTGCTGCATTTCATCTGGGAGTGCCTCGGCACGTCGAAACCGATCTACCGATGGGCCGACCCGTTGGCACGCAACCCGTACGGCGTGACCGATCCGGGCCAGTGGTTGCCGTGGCACTTCGACGGCAACGAGTTCACGGTCAGCATCCTCGCCCAGAAAGCAGAACGCGGCGGCATCTTCGAGTACGTGCCGAACATCCGGCGGCCCGACGTCGAGAACTACGAGCACGTCGCCCACATCCTCGCCGGCGGGCGCGACGGCGTACGCCAACTCGATCTGGTGCCGGGCGACCTGCAGTTGTTCGCCGGCCGCTACTCGCTGCACCACGTCACCCCGGTCGAGGGAGCACAGCCGCGCTACATCGGACTGCCGTCGTACGTGCACGACCCGTACCGCATGAACCGGTCGTTCCACTCGACGACGCTCTACGGCCGCACCACCGATCAGCACCACCAACGCGACCGCGTGCTGGTCGACGGACTGGTCGACTGATGCAGGTCGCCTTCATCGGGCTCGGCAACATGGGCGGCCCGATGGCCCGCAACATCGTCGCCGCCGGGTTCGACACGATCGTCACCGACCTCGACGACGCCAAGGTCGCCTTGGTCGTCGCGGCCGGCGCCACCGCCGCCCCTGACGCGGCGACCGCCGCCGCCGGTGCGGACGTCGTGCTGACGTCGCTGCCCGGTCCAAAGCAGGTGCTCGCCGTCGCACAGCAGATCGTTCCGGCGATGACACCGGGCGCGACCTGGGTCGACCTGAGCACCAATGACCTCACGTGTGCCAGGCAGGTCGCCGCGCTCGCTGCCACACATGGCGTGAGCGTGCTCGACGCCCCCGTCAGCGGCGGTGTAGAAGGCGCCGAGGCCGGCACGTTGAGCGTGCTCGTCGGCGGTGGTGCCGAGATCCATGCCCGCTGTCTGCCGGTGTTCGAGGCGATCGGCAGCCGCCACGATCTGCTCGGCCCGCATGGTGCCGGGTACGTCGCCAAGATCGCCCAGGTGATGTTGTGCTACCTCAACTCGGTCTGTCTGACCGAGGCCCTGATGCTCGGTGTGAAGGGCGGTGTCGCCCCCGACAAGATGCTCGACATCATCCGCCACAGCACCGGCCGCAGCTACGTCGCCGATCGCTACGGCCCGGAGATCCTCAACGGCGGTTACGACGACACGTTCGACCTCACGCTCGCCGCCAAGGACCTCCGCCTGGCGATGGAGCTGGCAGCAGACGTGGATGCCAAACTGGCGTTCACCGCCGACGTCACCGACTTCTATGCCCGAGCCGAATCCCAGTTCGGCGCACACGCACCGCATCTGATGGCGATGCGGGCGATCGAAGACCTCAATGGCCTCGTGCTCCACGAGGTCCAGCAGTCCCAGAGCGAGGGAGCGAACCCATCATGAGCGAACCGACGACCGGCAATCGAGAAGTTACGGCCGCCGACTTCCACGCCACCAGCGCCGGCAGTTTCACCGGCGACGAGTGGGAGGCGCGCGTCGACCTCGCCGCGATGTACCGCCTCGCCGCCCACTTCGGGTACGACGACCTCGTCTGGAACCACATCAGCATGCGGGTGCCCGGTTCCGACCACAGCTTCTTCCTCAACAAGTTCGGGCTGCTCTACAACGAGGTCACCGCCTCCAACCTGATCAAGGTCGACAGCGACGGCAACGTGCTCGAGGGGCCGGCCGACGTCAACACGGCCGGGTTCGTGATCCACTCGGCGATCCACAACGACTTCCCGCAATGGAAGGTCGTGTTCCACGCCCACGTACCCGACGCTCTCGCTGTGACGGCGCTCAGACACGGCTTCGAACACATCGTGCAGGACACGTCGATGCTGTACGGCGAGATCGGCTACCACGATTGGGAAGGCCTGTCGCTCACGTTGGAAGAGCGCGAACGGCTCGCCAAGAACATGGACGGCAACCGCGCCCTGATCATGCGCAACCACGGCTTCCTCACCGTCGGCGAGACCGCCGGCGAGGCGTTCATGGTGATGCACTACCTGATCCGCGGCTGCCGTGCCCTGCTGCAGGCCTACGGCAGCGGGCTCGACGTCGACCCCGGCCCGACCGACATCTGGGAGTTGTCGAAGCGTCAATACGACCACTTCCCGCTCGGCCTCTACGAATGGCCGGCGCTGCTGCGCCTGCTCGACCAGAACGACCCGAGCTACCGGCACTAGCAGCTGATGCTGATCGAGCGCATCGACACGACCCTCGTCGAGGTACCGCTGCGCGCCCCGATCGGCACCGCCATCCACGCCATCCACTCCGTCGGCTGCGTGCTCGTCGACGTGCACACGTCCGACGGCGCGGTCGGCCAGTCGTTGGTGTTCACGATCAACGCCAACCGGCTGGGCGCCTTCGACGAGATGATCCGCGGCCTGGCGCCGTTCGCCGTCGGGCGCAGCGTCACCGAGACCGCGGGCATCTGGGAAGCGATCTGGCTCGAGATCAACCCCACCGGCCACAAGGGCGTGACGATCTCGGCGCTGTCGGCGATCGACGTCGCCTGCTGGGATGCGTTCGGTCGCACCGTCGGGCTGCCGTTGCACCGCGTGTTCGGCGCCTGCGGTTCGGAGGTCGACACCTATGCCAGCTCGGGATTGTGGTTGTCGGCGAGCCTCGACGAACTGGCCGCCGAGGCGACCGCCTTCGTGGCCCGGGGTTTCCGGGCGGTGAAGTTGCGGATCGGGAGCGAGCACCCCGACGACGACGTCGCCAGGGTACGTACCGTTCGCGAGGCGATCGGCGACGAGATCGGTCTGCTCGTCGATGCCAACCAGAAGTTCACCCCGAAACAGGCGATCCGGCTGGGGCGCAGTCTCGAGCAGTTCTCGTTGGTGTGGATCGAAGAGCCCGTCGCCGCCTACGACTTGGCAGGCCATGCCGAGGTGCGAGCGGCGCTCGACACCCCGATCGCGTCGGGCGAGACCGAGTACACGCGATTCGGCATGCAGGCGATGATCGATGCACGTGCCGCCGACATCCTGATGCCCGACCTGCAACGGATCGGTGGCTACACCGAGTTCCGCCGGGCCGCCGCCACCGCGGCGTCCAACAACCTGCCGGTGTCGAGCCACTTCTTCACCGAACACAGTCTCGCCATGGCCGGCTCGTTGCCGAACTGCATCTCGGTCGAGCACGTCGACTGGTTCGCGCCGTTGTTCGTCGAGGACGTCGAGCTACACGACGGCAAACTCGTCGTGCCCGAGCGTCCCGGCACCGGATTCACGTTCGATCCCGCGGCCGTCGCCAGGTATTCGTCGAGCTGACCGATCGTCTATTCGCTCGAACCGACCTGGGCCCAGGCATCCTCGAGCGCGTCCATGCTGAACGACGACTTCGGGAGGAACCCGATCGCGCCGGCGGCGAGCGCCGGCTCCTCGTAGCTCCCCGACTCGTGGGTCGACATCACCAACACACGCGGCGGGTTGTCCAGGGCCATGATCCTGCGAGTCGCCTCGAGCCCGTCGATCCCCGGCATCTGCACGTCCATCAACACCAGATCCGGACGCAACGCGGCCGCCATCTCGACCGCCTGTTCACCGTTTTCTGCCTCGCCGGCAACCTCGAAGCCGTCGGTCATCTCGACCACCATGCACGAGGCCTCGCGGAACGGCACCTGGTCGTCGACGATCAGCACACGGACATCAGCCATACCAGGATCATCGCGCCGCCGCCACGGCAAACCCACCGGGTTGGCCCGCACCGTGGGGTGGTGGCGGCCCCCGTCGAATGAGCCCGTCGAATGAGCCGGTCGAATGAGCCGTTCGGACTAGGCGGTTGCGGGACCGAGCCCGAGGTGGACGAGCACCGCGCGCACGCGTCGATGGACGTCGTCGGTCTGCACCAGGTCGAGCTTGGTGAAGATCGCATTGATGTGCTTCTCGACCGATCGGGCCGAGATGAACAACGCCTCTCCGATCGCCGCGTTGCTCTTGCCGGCGGCCATCTCCGAGAGCACGTCGCGCTCTCGGTCGGTGAGCCGATCGACCACGTTCGATTCGCGCTTCGAATTCACGCCGATCAGCGCCTCGACCACCTTCGGATCGACGACCGAGCCACCGTCTGCCACTCGCCGGATCGCGGCGCCCAATTCGTCGAGGTCGCCAACGCGTTCCTTCAGCAGATAGGCCAGGCCGTCGGAACCGTTGTCGAACAGCCGAATCGCATACTCGGGCTCGACGTACTGACTGAGCACGACGACGCCGATCTGTGGATACTCGGCTCGAATCACGATGGCGGCCCTGATGCCCTCGTCGGACTGCGTGGGTGGCATACGGATGTCGGTCAGCACCACGTCGGGTCGATGCTGTTCGACCGCAGCGAGCAGCTCGTCGTACGACTCGCACGCCGCGACGAGTTCGAGTTCGTCATCGAGCGCCAGGAGGGCGCTGATCCCTTCACGCATCAGAAAGCTGTCCTCGGCGAGAACGAGACGCAGCACCATGGCGTGAGCGTAGTCAGTGCTCGGCGATGGATTCGCCGAGCGGTCGACCCGAGCAGTCCTACTCGTCGCGGAGCAGTTCGGCGGGGCGCAGACGTGCGACGGAGCGGGCCGGCCAGAGCGCGAGCACGTTCAGCAGCACCAGCGTGATCGGCACCACCAGTGCGAGCGCGACCACCGGAACCGGCCCCACATCCTGCAGTGGCACGCGCTCGGCGACGAACCGCCAGCCGAGCCGTCCCACCACGATGCCGAGCGGGACACCGACCGCCAATCCGACGATCGCGATGACGGTGGCCTGGGCGTTGACCGCGAGCCGCGACGATCGCCGCGTGAATCCGATCGCTCGCAACACAGCGAGGTCGCGGGACCGGCGGTGTGACGAGCTGACGAGCACATGGCTGACTGCGGCGATCGCCAGGAGCGCGAGGAACGCAGCGAGCACCCAGGGCAGGCTCTTCACGTTGGTGAGATTGGTCAGCTCGACCGGCACGTCGGCGGGCAGCACGTTCTGAACCTTGCCGGCGAGCTGCTGTTCGAGCGCACCGATCGCTGCGGGCACGTCCGTACCGCTCGGAAACTCGAGGAAGATCAGCCGCGTCGCTCCGTCGAACAGGTTGTCGGGGCCGACCTCTGGTACGACCGCCATGAAGCGACTCGGCGTCAACCAGATGCCCTGGTCGAACTCGGCGTGAACATCGTTCGGGAACAGCGCCTCACCGACGATCACGACCGGAGCCTGATCATCACCGATCGCGACGGTGTCACCGATCCGCACGCCCAGCTCGCTCGCCGTCTTCGGTCCGATCGCCGCCTCACCGTCGCGTGTCGGTCGACGGCCGTTGATGACGGCCAGCTCGGGAGCCGAGGTGCTCCCGTACGGCACTGTCGTCAGCGCGGGCACGCCGATGCCATCGACCTGCAACAGGAACCTGGCACCCTCGGTGATGCCGGTCCCCGGCGGTACCGCGGCGGCCACCGTCGTGAGCAGCTGGGGCGCCAGCCCTTGCGGCCGGTAGTCGGAGTAGTCCGGGTCGATCTGGGCATCCCACGTGACGCCGGCGCGTTCGGGATGGGAGAGCGCGTCCGTCACCGAGTGTTCGAGTGTCAGGGCGCCGACCAAGCCGAGCACACCGATGATCGCGCCGAACAGGGCGGGACGAACCGCGACTCGAGATCGCCCGGCGCCCGGATCGAGAGCCATCCCGGCACCGATACCGAAGGTGACCGGCGAGTGTGACCGGATCGTCGCCACCAGCCCCGAACGGCGCGAGAGCTGGGCGTGATCGGTACGGGTTGCCCGGCGAGCGGCGTATCCGCTGCCCATGAGCACCAGGACGGCCGCGAGCAACGTGCCGGGAACGACGATCGTGAGATCAGCGTGAGTGCCCACCGTGGGATCGATCTGACGTCCCATACCCACCGGGAACCAGCGCGAGGCGATGATCGCACCTCCCGCCGCGACCCCGGCCGCGACCGCCGCCGCGAGGACATGCGCCCGCATCGTCGCCACGACCATGCCGGTTCGGCTCATCCCCAGGGCCCGCAGTGCGTCCGCATCGTCTCCGATCCGGCCGCCGGAGCGCGAGAGCGCCTGTGCGACGAGCAATCCGCCGGCGCCGGCACCGGCGATGGCGAGCAGAAGTAGAGCAGATCGCTCGACGCTGATCGACGTGTCGACGCGCCGGGTCAGCGCGTGCAGGTCGAGAATGGGGGTTCCCGGCGCGATCAAGTCGTTGACATCGGAGCGGAGCGCCTCGATGCCGGCGGCACCGTCGCGCAGGCGCACATCGGCGTTCTCGTACAGCGCGACCTGATCGCCGTACTTCGCCGCGAATCCGGGCCCGACGTAGATGCCCTCGGTGAACAGGAATCCGTTGACCGTTGTAGCGACGCCGACCACGCGGAAGTCGATGACCGGCCCGGTCGGGTCGGCCGTCTCGGTGTCGCCGTCGTCGACCCCGAACGGCTGGAACTGGAACGTGGAACCGACAGGGAGGTCCGCCGCACCCGATGAGCCCACGATCACCTCGTCGGGCGCAGTGGGATCCCAGAGCCGCCCTTCGGTCACATTGGGCCGCGTCACCTGGTCACCCCACGCGCCGTCGTGCGACACGAACAGCAGACCCGGCTGAGGCTCACCGTCCTCGATGCCGAACATCAGATCCCACACCGCGACGTCGGTCACCTCGGGTCGTGCTGCCAGCGCCGACCAGTCGGGGTCGAATGCCCCGACCTGGCTGGCGAACACCACCGCATCCGCAGCACGGGTCTCGGTGCGCAACCGTGCCAACGCCGTGTCGGTGCGTCGCGCGCCGGCCAGTGCCGCCATCGCGAAAGCGGCGCTGACGCCGGCGAGCACACCGAGCACCACCAGCGACTTCCAGCTCTGCCGCACGAAGCCGGCCGCCCACAACCGCACCGCCGGCCAGCCGACCCCGTTCACATCCGCCACCATATGTCGCCTCCTGGTGACGATCGATCCGTCACTGCGATCGGGCTTCCTCCCGCCGATGTCCCTCCGCCAGCTGAGCGAGCTTTGCGGGATCGATGTGATCGTGATCGGCGGCGGCGACCTTGCACTCGGTGACGGCGCGCAGGGTGGCGGTGCGGAGGCCGCCTTCGAGCATCGCCCGTTCACCGAGCACGGCACCCGGACCGACCTCGGCCAGTGGTTCGCCGTCGACTTCCACCACGAGCACACCGTTGAGCAACAGGAAGAGTTCGTCCGACGCCGAGCCCTGCTCGACCAGGGTCTTGCCCGCCTTGACTCGGCGGATGTCGGGCTTGGAGCCGCCGCGCATGATGCCCTCCTGGAGCTGACGCTCCAGTTGTGATTCGACAGCGGTGACCATCGCCGGCGAGTCCTCGTCGCCCCACGGCGTACGGCGCCCGAACGAGTTGTTCATCCACTTCTTGTATTCGGCGACGCTGCTCTTCGCGACCAGCGCACCGCTGTCGTCGAACACCCAGTGGCGGGGGAACCCCGAGGCACCGGTCATCGCCGCCTCGTGGGTGCCGTCGGCGTGGATCGTCAGCTCGAGTGTGGTCCACACCGTCGGGGCGAAGTACTGGATGAACGGCGGGTGCTTGACCGCCCTCGGCATCGGCGCCCCGGTCCGGCCACCGACGGTCTGGATGAACTTCACCGACGACCCCGACAGCTCGGGTTCAGCCTGGAGGTCGTCGAGTTTCACAGCCGGAACCGTGATCGAGCCGACACCGAGACCGACCGTGGTCGCCCCGATCACTCCACCGCCGCAATAGCCGGAGTCGATGATCGTTCCGGCGTCATCGATCTCGATGTAGGCCCGCAGCTGATTGGCGAACCTGAACCGGTCGTTGACGCGCAACTCCTCGATCGCAGCCGGGATGTCCGAACCGAGCGGGTCAGGCGGGGGCGGATCGTGGTGCGCCATCTTCATCCGCGTCGCCACCTTGCCCATCCCCTCCAACAGATCCGACGGGATCCACGACACCGTGGTGATGCTGCGTTCGATTCTCATGACATCCTCCTTGCGATTGCGGTTACGGCGACCATCGTGCGCCCTGGAGTCACATCCCACCAGTGCGCTGACCAGCTTTTCGTGGTGTTGCTGGCCCCACCCCACCTGGGGTGGGAGCGCCCCTGACGCCAAGCAACCACATCTGATTCAATACGGCGGTGAACTCGGGGATGCTGCTCTACGCCCGCGCCGAATCGCGGCGTCGTTGGATCGCGTCGGTCCTGTTGGCGGTGCTGATCGCGGTCGGTGGTGGGGCGTCGCTGTTCGCGGTCGCCGCGGCGCATCGCACCGATACTGCGTTCGACCGCCTCACACGGCAGCTGAACTACCCGAGCATCAGTGTGTTGGGTGCCGGCGATGACGGGTTCGTCGGTCTCGACCCGGAACAGTTCGATGCGGTCGAGCAGATCGACGGCGTCCGCGGTTTCTGGGTGCTCGCATTCGTGTGGGTAGCGGCGGAGGAGTACCCCAACTTCTTCTCGGTCGCGGTCGTCGATCGCCGCGGAGAGGCACCCGACTACTTGACGGTGGACGGCGACCGGTCGGCCGCGCTCGGCTCCGACGACATCCTCGTCAACGAGGCGATGCGCGACGAGCTGGGCAAGGGGGTGGGAGACACCGTTCGCCTGCTGTCGCTCACCGACGAACAGTTCTACGCATCGATGGCGGGCGAGGACATCGGCGATCTGCAAGGCCCGGCGCTCGACGTCCGGATCGCCGGCGTCATCCGTGCCCCCGAGGAGATCAGCGACGCACCCGATCCCTTCCTCGTCATGTCCCCCGCCTTCTATGAGCAATACGCCGACACCGTCGGAGGGTGCCTCTGCAGCATCGAGGTCAACGTCGCTCCCGACAAGTTGGCCGCCGTCGAGGCGGAGCTGGCCGATTTCTTCCCTGAGGCATCGATGGAGCGAACCGAAGACCTCGCGGCCCGTCTCACCGACACGATCGCGCTCCAACGCGGAGCCTGGTGGGCGATGGCGCTCGCGGCCGCAGTCGCGGGCGCCATCGCCATCTACTACGCGCTGCGCGAGATGACCGACAGCCTCGAGGTCGACGCCGCGACCCAGAACGCACTCGGCATGACACGCAACGATCGCCGCACGGCGCGCTTCGCGATACTCGTGCCATCGGTGATCGTCGGATCGGTCGGAGCGGCCGCCGTCGCGTACACACTGTCACCCCTGTCGCCCGTCGGAGTCACCCGACGCGCCGAACCCACGCCCGGACTGCGGTGGGACACCGCCGTCATCGTCCCCGGGGCGTTCGCCGTGTTTGCGTTGTCGGCACTGGTCGCAGGCATCACGGTGAGCAACAACACAGGGCGCGCCCGCCGGCCCAGGTCGCCTCTCGCGCTCGGTACGCCGACCCGATCGCTCGGTGAACGAATGGCATTCGGGCCGGGCCGCGGCGCGATCGTCGGCATCCTGATCGCGACGATGGGCATCGTCGGAGCGATGACGTTGCAGACGTCGATCGACCACGTCCTGACCACGCCCGCCCTCTACGGCGCCGACTTCGACGCTGCAGTCACGATGAGCACCGGCGCCGACAAGCAGACCGTTGCCGACGAACTCGCCGCCGACGCCGACATCGAGGCGGTCGGCGTGGTGCTGACCGATCTCGAAAGCGGTTCCCAGACTCCGATCTTGGTCTCCGGACCAGGTGGATCGATCGGACTCGGTCCGTTCGCGATCGCCAGCAGCAAGGGCACCCTCGACATTCTCCCGACGGAGGGTCGAGCACCCGCTCGAGCCGACGAGGTCGCGGTTGGGCGGGCGGTACTCGACGCATTGGACGTCGGCATCGGCGACCGGGTCTCCGCCATCGGCGACGGGGGCACGGCCACCTTGACGATCGTCGGCGTGATGCTGGAACCGGGCGCGGACACCACCGATCGGGGCTTCGCGATGCGACCCGACGGATTGGAGCAACTCGTCGGGCCGACGGCACCCCGCGCAGTCGTGGCGAGATTCGAACCCAGGAGCGACCACCCGGCGATCATCGCTCGGCACGCCGACGTCTTCCTTCGACCCATGATCCCCCCGTCAGAGGTCGGCAACGTCGGTCAGCTGGGAGGGCTGCCGGCTTGGGTCGGGGTGTTGCTCGCCACACTCGGCGCGCTGGCGGTGCTCAACGCGGCAGTCCAGACGGTTCGGCGCAGTCGGCGACAGGTCGCCATCCACCGCGCGCTCGGGTTCACCGGCAGCCAGATCCTCCGGTCCCACCTCTGGCAAGCGGTGATCAGCGCCGGAATCGGGTTGGCGATCGGCATCGGTGCCGGAATCCTGGTCGGCCGCTCGATCGTTCGAGCGCTGATGACCAGTGTCGGAGCGATACCGGTCGCACGCGTCCCGGTCGAGATATGGGTGGTGGCAGCCGTCGGCCTCGTGATCTGCCTGTTCTCAGCGCTGATCACGGGCATCGTGGCACTGCGCACCCGACCCGGCGCCGTACTGCCGCGTGGAGTGACCCTGCAGAGGGCTGGGCAGAGGTGTGGCTGGGCAGAGGTGTGGCTGGCACCACCACAGGACACCGGTTCACGCCCTCGCCAAGGGGCGCGCGATGGTGTTGACTTTGCTGCATGGGAGCGATCACGGTGTTCATCGCCGACGACAGCGTGTTCATCCGCGAAGGCGTGCGCGCAATGCTCTCCCGCCAGGCCGACATCGAGATCGTGGGCGAGGCCGAGGATCACGATGGGCTCGTCGCGGGTGCCGAGGCAGCCGAACCCAACGTCGTTGTGAGCGACATCCGAATGCCACCCGATTTCCACCGCGAAGGGATCGAGGCCTGCCAACTGATCCGCAAGCGCCATCCCGGCACCGGCATCGTGATCCTCAGTCAATACGACGACCCCGACTACGCGGATCGCGTTGCTGTCCGAGGGTGCAGCGGGTTACGCCTACCTGCTCAAGGACCGCATCGCCGAGGGCGACCAGCTGGCACGGGCCATCCGCGAGGTGGCCGCCGGCGGTTCGATGCTCGACCCGTTGGTCGTCAGCGCACTGATGAACCCGGTGCGACGCACGGGCGGATTGGATGCCGACGACGATGCGCTCCTCGAGATGATCGCCGAGGGCAAGCCGATCAAGGCGATCGCCTTGGTGACCCAGTCGACTCCCGCCGCCGTCGAGGCCAGGGTGGAGGGATTGTTCGTCCGTCTCGCGGAAGGAGTGTCAGCCGGAACGGCCGGCGCCCTCGATCGCCTCAAGCGGATGCACTCGGCGATCGTCTCGCGCGAGGAACAGGGCGAGTCGCTGTCGCGGTTGTTGCCAACGGGCGTCGCCGATCGGATCCGGGCCACCGGCGCCCATGCCGGCGACACCGAGCAGCTCAACGTCACCGTGTTGATGAGCGACATCCGTGGCTACACCACGATCAGCGAGCACACCGATCCGTCGTTGCTCGCCCAGCAGTTGAATCGCCACCGGGCCGAGATGAACCGGGCCATCCTCGATGCCGGTGGCACCGTCATGCAGTACGTCGGGGACGCGGTGATGGCGGTGTTCGGCGCGCCCGAGCCGTCGACCGACCACGCAGACCGAGCCCTCGTCGCGGCGCACGCGATGCATGCAGCACAAGCGGCCGTCAATGCGGAATGGTCGGATGGACCGCTCGAACCGTTCCCGCTCGGCATCGGGCTGTCGACCGGCGATGTCGCCGCCGCCCTGTTGGGCTCGGAGGAACGGCTGGAATACACCGTGGTCGGCGATGCCGTCAACCTCTGTCAACGACTGCAGCAGTTCGCTGCCGACGGCGAGATCGTCGTGAGCGATCTCACTTGGGACCAACTGTCCCACAGGCCCGAGGCCGAAGATCTCGGCACACAACTCGTGAAGGGTCGCACGACGCCCATACGACCCCGCAGGATCGCACCGACCCGACCCATGGACCCGACAGCGACCACCCAACAAGAGGCACCAGCATGACCGAGACCGCAACCCTGAGCACCACACCTCCTGCCGACCTCGACCGCGTGGTCGACGTGCGGCTGGTGTATCGCACGTTCGAACAGGACACGGCACCCGTGCGCGCCCTGCGCGGCGCGGACCTCGACCTCGAGCCCGGCGAGTTCGTTGCCGTGATGGGCCCCTCTGGATGTGGCAAGTCGACCTTGCTCAACATCGTGGCCGGGCTCGACGTACCCGACGAGGGCGAGGTGTCGGTCGCCGGCGAGGCTCTCGTCGGTAGGACCGAGAGCGAACTCGCGATCATGCGCCGTCAACACGTCGGCATCGTGTTCCAGTTCTTCAATCTGCTCGAAGGCATGACATCGCTAGAGAACGTCCTGATGCCTGCACTGATCGCCGGCCGCAAGCGCAAGGCGGCGGAGACCAGGGCCCGCGACCTGCTCGACCTGCTCGGTATCGGCGACAAGGCCAAGCAGTCGCCCGCATCGCTGTCGGGCGGTCAACGCCAGCGATTGGCGATCGCGCGCGCGCTCGCCAACGAGCCGACGCTGTTGTTGGCCGACGAGCCGACCGGGGCACTCGACTCGGAGGGCGGGGAAGAAGTACTCGAACTGTTCACCCGGCTGCACTCGGGCGGCCAGACGATCCTGCTCGTCACACACGATCAACCCGTCGCCGACGCCGCCCAACGAATCGTTCACATGAAGGACGGCCGCGTCGTCGACGACGGTCGCGGGAACATCGAGACCTGAGTCGGCGGTGGCCGCGATGCTCGCAGCGAGACCGAGGGCCGAGTGAACATCGACGCGATCTCCGCGCCCAGCGCTCTGACCGACCGGGTCGGGACCAGACCGACCGCCGCAGTGGCGGGTCTCGCGGTCTGCGCCGCCAGCCTCGCTGCTGGAGGTGTCGCACTCGTCGTCGCCCGACATGAAGCAACACCGGCGTTCGTGGTACTCGTCTGTCTCGTGGCAGCGTGGGCATTCGCAGGGATCGTGATCGCCCTCCGCGCACAGTGCCCGGCCGCCTCCGTCGTGCAAGCGATGGCTGCGACGTCCGCCCTCGGCGCCCTTGCGTGGAGCTTCAACGCTGCCCAAGATCTGACCGGCGCTGGTGCCTGGCTGGCCGACACCGGTGAGCGCGATCGCGGCCGCGATCGCGCCGGCACTGTTCTTCCATCTGCTGATGACACTGCCCGATGGACGCATCACCCGACCGAGCCAGCGAAACGCGATCGCGGTCGCGTACGGGGTCGCTCTCACGACCGGGCTCGCTCTGCTGACAGACCGGGACGCCGTGACCGTCTGGCCGATCGCCTTGCTCTGGGTGGGTGTCCTCACCGCCGTGCCGAGCGCCCATGCCAACTACCGGGCTGCCGGGGTCGCCGACCAGCGCCGTATGCAGTGGATCGGCTGGGCGGCCATCGTCGGTACCGAGATCACCGTCGTCAGCCTGGCGCTGACGCTGGTGGCCGACTGGCCGCATCACAGCGCCGTGATCGCCCTCGCGTGTACGGGGTTGGTGCCACTCGCGATGGCAGCCGCAACCGTGCCGCGGCTCCTCGCCCGCGTCGACCGGCTACTCACCTACACCGTGTCGCTCACGGGCCTCACGATGCTGATCGTCGTTGCCTATACGCTGGCTCTGGTCGCGTTCGGCCGCAAGCCCGATGACAGCGAGCGCTCGCTGCTGCTGCTGTCGATGGTGGCCGCGGCGGGGGCCGCGATCGCCTACCAGCCGGCGCGTGCCTGGCTCGGCGACCGCGCCAACCGCGTCGTCTACGGCGAACGGATCGCGCCGGAGGAGGCGCTGCGTACGTGGGGTTCGCGCCTCACCCGGGCCATCCCGCTCGACGAGCTGCTGTTGCAGTTGGCCGAAACCCTGCGCAAGTCGATGCAGCTGCGCAGCGCCCAGATCTGGACCGGTTCCGACGGCCACTACGAGGTCGCGGCGATGGTGCCACACCGGGCGATCGCGCCGTACAGCATCGATGACAAGGAACGCTCCGTCGTCGGTCGCGCCGGCGTCTCGGGTGGAACCTGGCTCGACATCTGGTTGCCCGGTCTCGTGGATCCGGCCGTCACCGGGTCGACACGGGTCGCCCCGATCGCCCACAGCGGCGAATCTGCTGGGGCTCATCGTGTGCGAAGGAGCGTCCGACCGAGCGGCCTTCACCGACGACGACGACCAGGCTCTCACCGAGGTGGCTCGTCAGGTCGGTCTCGCCTTGCACAATGTGCAGCTCGACACGGCACTCCAGGAATCACTCGACGAGCTGCGCGAAACGAACGACGAGCTCCGGGCTTCGCGGGTGCGGATCGTCGCCGCCGGCGACGCCGAGCGGCGAAAGCTCGAACGCAACCTCCACGACGGCGCTCAACAGCACCTCGTCGCGCTCGCCGTCAAACTGCGCCTCGCGAAGGACGCGGTCGTCGACGATCCCGAGGACGCCGAGGCGATGATCGACGAGATCCGCGGCAACCTGCAGGAGGCGATCACCGAGCTGCGCTCGTTGGCCCACGGCATCTACCCGCCACTGTTGGTGTCGGGTGGTCTCTCCGAGGCGCTGCCGGCGGCCGCGGCCCGCGCGGCGTTGCCCACCGTCACCGAGCTGCTGGTCGGCCGACACGAACAGGACGTCGAGGCGGCCGTCTACTTCTGCTGCATGGAGGCACTCCAGAACGCCGGCAAACACGCCGGGGACAGTGCCAGCGCGAAGATCGAGGTGTGGGAGGACGACGCCGGACTGCACTGGCAGGTCAGCGACGACGGTCAGGGATTCGACCAATCCGGAGGCTCTGATGCGGGCCACGGCTTCGTGAACATGCGCGACCGGATGGGCGCCTTCGGCGGCACGGTCGACGTCGTCAGCTCGCCGCTCGCCGGCACGACGATCCGCGGTCGTGTCCCGCTGCGATGAACCAGGTCGCACAACCGGAAGGCAACCGCACCGCTGCGAGGGTGCCAGCACACCTCCGATTGGCCAGGAGGCCTACTGGCCCGCAGCAGCGGCCCCGCGTACAACGGTGGTCATGTGGCGCGTCGCAGTACGAGACCTCATGTATCGCCGTGGGAAGTTCCGCTCGCGGTGGTCGCGACCGGTCTGGCGTTCGGCATGTCGCTCGTCATGCAGGGCATGGTCACCCACCTCGGATGGGAGACGACCCACATCGTGGGAGTGTTCGAGGCGGATCAGTGGGTGGTCGCCGACGGTGGGACGGGGCCGTTCACGACGATGACGTTCATACCGACCGATGTCGCCGACCAGCTGGAAGCTCAGGACGGCGTCACCGCCGCGGACCCCTTCGTGCAGGCGCGCGAGATCCTGAACGGACTCGACACGTTCGTGATCGGCATCCGGCCGGGAGGCCTGGGCGAACCCGGCGTCGAAGGCGGCCGGCTGCTCTACGACTCGGGTGAGGTGTTGACCGCTTCGGCGCTCGGTTTCCGGCCGGGCGACGAGATCGAGCTGGCCGGTCACCCTGCGACGGTCGTCGGTACGGTCGCCGATGCCACCTACTACTTCGGCCAACCAGCCGTGTTCGCACCGATCGAGGATGTCCAGCGCTGGTACCTCAACGGTGGTGACGTCGCCAACGGCGTCGCGGTCAGCGGCCGGATCGACTCGATCCCGCCGGGAACCGCTGTGCTGTCCAACCAACAGACGATGGCCGACCTCGACCGCCCACAGGCATCGGGCCGTGACAGCATCGTGATCCTCAACTCCCTGCTGTGGATGATGGCGGCCGGGATCGTCGGCACGCTGGTCTATCTGATCACCCTCGAGCGAACCCGAGACGTCGCGGTGCTCAAGACGATGGGCGCGAAACGCTCGACATTGCTGACGGGCGTCGCTCTGCACGGGCTGGTGCTGTCGCTGGCGTCGCTCGTCGTGGGTGTTGCGGTCTCAGCCGTGTTGGCCAGGGTGATGCCGTTCGGGATCCGGCTCGAGTTCCGCGGCGTGGTGAGGGTCGGCGCGATCGCGATCGTCATCGGGCTCGTCGCCTCGCTCATCGGGTATCGACGCACGGTCGGCATCGATCCGTCGGTCGCGTTCGGGAGGTGATGGAGATGGCTGCGACGAGTGTGTCGATCGACGGGCCGTTGGTCGTCCGCGATCTCACCCTGCAGTACGAGAGCGGTGGGTTCGAGGTGACCCCGGTCCGTGACCTCAACTTCACGGCGGATGGCGGTGAGCTGGTGCTGCTGCTCGGTGCCAGCGGGTGCGGCAAGACCTCGTTGTTGTCGGCGCTGGCGTCGCTGCTCCGGCCGGCACAGGGCTCGATCCGGCTCGGCGAACTCGAGGTGACCGAGCTGCGTGGCAGCCACCTCGACGAGTACCGCCGGACCACGGTCGGCGTGGTGTTCCAGGCGTTCAACCTGATCGCCAGCCTCTCCGCCCTCGACAACGTCGCGATGGCACTCTGGAACGACGGATGGTCCGGTCGCCGAGGACGGGCCCGGGCGCGAGAACTGCTCGCCGAGCTCGATCTCGACGACCGTGCCCGACATCTTCCGGGCCAGCTGTCGGGCGGTCAGCAACAGCGGGTCGCGATCGCACGTGCGCTGGCGCTGTCACCCCGTCTGGTGCTCGCGGACGAGCCGACCGCCCACCTCGACCACGTCCAGGTCGAGGGTGTGCTGCGACACCTCCGCCATCTCGCATCGGAGGACCGGATCGTCGTCATCGCCACCCACGACGAGCGTCTGCTGCCGCTCGCCGATCGGGTGGTCGAGCTCTCGTCGGTCACACTCGCCGGACCCACCGAGCCGATCCGGCGGGAGCTGGCCGACGGCGAGGTGCTGTTCGAAGAAGGCGACGCGGGTCACCGCGTGTTCGTGGTCGAACGCGGCGCGATCGAGCTGATGCGGTCGACACACGACGACCTGCGGCAGGTGCTCGCCCGCATTCCAGCGGGCCAGTACTTCGGCGAGCTGGCCCCCCTCTACGGAACCCGTCGTTCGGCGACCGCACGCGCGATCGGACCGACGACCGTGGTGGGTTACGGCGTCCACGACTTCCGCCGGCTAGGCGGAGAGGACGGTCTCCGGCGCTGGCTGTCGAGCGAGATGCCGAACGAGGTCGTCGGGGCATGAACGAGGTCGTCGAGGCATGAACGAAGCCGTCAGGCTGCGCACGATCACCCTGCTGCGGCGCCATCGGCGGGCCACGATCCTGCTCGGGGTGACAGCCGGATTGGCTGCGGCGGTGCCGATCGGTGCATGGGGAATCGCACGCCGCACCAACGATGCCCTTCCGGCGTTCCTCGAGCACGCCGACGCACCTACCGTGGCGGTGTTCGGATGCCCACCCGGCTACGTGATGCCCGACCTCACCAACATGACCGAAGAGGAACAGACGGCCGCCACCGGGCCGTGTCTGAACTACGACATGACCGCCGACCTCGGCGCCCTGGTGGCACTCCGCGAGATCGACCGAGCCACGGTGAACAGTTTCATCGTCGGCATGATCGCGATCCCCGACATCGGCAACGTGCCCGTCGGGGCGTTCATCGGCCATGATCCCGCACGGCCGACGGGGTACGGATCCGGACTGACGTTGGCAGGACGACAGGTCGATCCTCGCGCGCCCAACGAGTTCACGGTGGGCGAACTCACCGCTCGCGATCTTCCGCACGGGATGGCGGTCGGCTCGACGATCACGTTCACCCCGCTCCTGGCATCCCAAGCCAGATGCGCGAGCGACTTCGCCTGTGAACCGGGCGGGCCGGCGATCGAACTCGACCTGGTCGGCGTGGTCCGGACACCGACCGATCTTGCCTCGGCCTCGGCCTCGGCCTCGGACGGCACCTTCTATCTGTCACCGGCATTCTGGGAGGAGTACGGCGCCGAAGACTTCTTCCGCTACGGATCGGGTGCCGTGCTGTGGGCCGCCGACGGCTTCAACGGTGCCGACGTCCAGGCTGCCGTCGAACGTCACTGGCCGGGCCGGCTGCTGCAATGGGAGCCGGGCGTCGACGCGAGTGTGCTGCGCTTGCCGGACGCGATCGGCTACCAATCTCGCGCGACTGCCGCGTTTGCAGCCGTCACCGCGTTTGCCGCGCTGGTCTTCGTCGGCCAGGCACTCGCCAGACAGGCCCGACGCGAGTGCGACGACCTCGCCGTCTGCGCGACACTCGGAATGTCGCGCAGACAACTGACGCTGACGGCCGCACTGCGCGCGGTCCCGTCGGCGGTGATCGCGGCAGGGGTGGCGGCCGTCGCCGCGATCGCCCTGTCACCGATCGGCCCGATCGGGATCGCTCGCAACACGATCGCGTCGGCATCGATCGACGTCGACGCAGTCTCGCTGGGGGTCGGCGTGGCCTCCGTGTTCGTGATCGTCCTGATCGCCGGCACGGTCCCGGCGATCACGGCACCCATATCGCTGGTATCGGGCAGTCGGGCCGGCCGACCCGAGCGGGTGATCCGGGAGGGACAGATCGGTGGAATCCGCCTCCGAGCGGCGGCCGCGACCGGGCTCAGGGCCGCCCTGCCGACACGACGGTCAGGCACGGTGCCGCTCACCACGGCCATCATCGGCAGCGCGCTCGCGATCGCCACGGTGGTCTCCGCAGCTACGGTCACGACGAGCCTCGAGCATCTGCTCGCCCGACCCGACCAGTACGGCGTGACGTGGGACGTCAATGTCGGCAACAACGGCTCGCAGGACGACCAGGCGGCATCGTTCGCGAGGCTGCTCGAGGTCCCCGGTATCCAAGCAGCGTCAGGGATGATGGCCGGCAACGGTTTCGCCGGCGCCGTCGACCTCCCACTCGTGGCGATGGTGCCCGTACCCGGCCTGGAACCGATCGACGCGGTCGTCGTCGACGGTCGTGCACCCCACGGCCCCGACGAGATCGCGCTCGGCGCCACGTCGATGCGCGAACTCGACGTCGGTATCGGCGACCGCCTCAGCTTTGCATCAGCGGATCTGCCGGAACACCCGCTGACCGCGCTGATCGTCGGCGAGGCGCTCGTCTACGACGGGTTGGACAGCGAGGCCGGCACAGGCGGCGTCGTCGATGCAGCATGGGCACAGTCGCTGATTCCTGGGTCGTCGGCTCAGATGATCGCCGTCCGCTTCGACCCCGCGAGCGATCGCGACCGCACACTCACGGCCCTGGCGGACTGTTTCGGAGGCGTCGACTTCGTGCAGGTCGCCGAACCGTCACACGGGATCCGGAGCCTCAGCCGCGTCCGCGACGCACCATGGCTGCTCGCGATCGTGATGGTGCTCTTGGCGGCCGGTGCCCTGGCGCACGCGCTCACCCTGTCGGTGCGCGCCCGGCGACACGAACTGGCGATCCTCAAGGCGCTCGGGTTCAGCCGCGGCCAGGTGATGTCGTCGGTCGCCTGGCAGGCGTCGTTCGTCGCACTGTTCGCCGTCGTGCTCGGCGTGCCGCTCGGCATCGTCGGCGGGCAGTGGGGTTGGCGGGCACTCGCCCGCAGCGTGGGAGTGGTATCGCCACCCACCCAGGTGTTCCTGATCGGGGTCGCGTGTTGCGTCGGAGTGCTGCTGATCGCCAACCTGGTGGCGCTGTTCCCGGGCCGTTCGGCTGCCGCTCAGCGGCCGGCACGCCTACTTCGCACCGAATGACAGGGCCTGCGCCAACTGTCGTCAGCTCGCGCCGGTGAGCCAGTCCGGGTCGCCGCCGGCCTCCCACAGGCGACGCACCACCCTCGGCGAGAGTTCGTCCTTGTTGACGTATGCCGCGGCACCGCAGGTTCGTGCGGCGGGAGGCATCTCGTCCTCGGTGTAGGTGGAAACGAGGATGACGACCGTGTCGGGGTGAGCGCCGGTGATGATGCGGGTCGCCTCGAGGCCGTCCATCGCCCCCATGTTGATGTCCATCAGGATCACCGAGGGGTGAAGCGTTTCGACCAGCTCGACCGCCTCTTCTCCGGATATCGCCTCGCCCACCAGGTCGAAGCCCTGCACGCGAGCGATCACTGCCCGGGCCGCAGCGCGAAAGGGAGCCTGATCATCGACCACGAGGACGCGAACGATCTCAGCGCTGCCGTCCATCGAATCCGAGGCGTCCTTCATCGCGCAGGGCTCCATGCACTCATCATTGTGACGGATCAGGCCCGATGCGGAAATGGTGCTGCTACGTCACCGGAGGTGTGGCCTGCATCACCATCGGCCAGATACATCAGGACGGCCGCGACCCGCCGGTTCACGTCGGGCTCCTCGGTCAGGTGCAGCTTCGAGAAGATCGAGTTGATGTGCTTTTCGACAGCCCGTTCCGACAGGATCAATGCACCGGCAACGGCAGCGTTCGACTTGCCCTGTGCGATCTCGCCGAGCACTTCGCGCTCACGGGGCGTCAGGTGGTCGATCGGCCGTTCGTTCGAACGAGTCGAATTGACCAACTGTTCGACCACCTTGGGGTCGATGACCGCTCCTCCCCCTGCCACGACGCGGATGGCGGCGACCAGGTCGTCGACGTCGGCGACCCGATCCTTCAACAGGTATCCGCGACGTTCCGAACCCTCCGACAGCAACGCCACCGCGTACGCGGGCGAAACGTACTGACTGAGCACGATCACCCCGATCTCCGGATGGCTGGTACGGATCGCACTGGCCGCCCGGATGCCCTCATCCGTACCTGTCGGCGGCATACGAATATCGGTGACCACGACATCCGGCTCGGTGTGCTCGACGATCGACAGCAGTTCGTCGTAATTGGTCCCGGTGCCGACCAGCTCGAATCCGTCGGTTGCGTTGATCAGCCGCGTCAGCCCGTCGAGCAACAAGGCGTTGTCTTCGGCGACAGCGACACGGATCTCCATCCCAGAATCATAGGTTCCGACCGGGCTCGCCGACCGGACTCCCGGCGCCGGATACGACCCCGACGTGATGGGTGGTGCCAGCACGCTGGTCAGGCAGACGACGACACGCTTCACTGACGTGATGTCGCCAGTTCTGTACCGCATGCGGCGGGCGCTCGGACAACACCTCGGCACGACCGCGCTGCTCACGCTCGTCGTCGCGGTCATGCTTGGTCTCGCGCTCGCCTTGGTGGCCGGCGCAGCGAGAACGTTGAGTGCTCCTGATCGCTACGCCAGCACGTTCGGCGGGGGATTCGACGTGCAGATCGATCAATCCGACGCTCAGCCGAGCCCTGATTCCGTGGCGGCCCTCCCAGGTGTGCAGAAACTGACGTCGGCGACGTTCGTGTTCGGCTTCTTGACCCCCAGCGGTCGAGAAGCGCCGGTGGACGCGATCGTGTTCACGGGTGTGGTCGATGCCGTCGCCGGCACGAACCTGGTCGCCGGTCGGGTGCCGCAGCCCGGTCGTACCGACGAGATCATCGTGTCGAACTCGTTCCTCGCCCAATCCGGCGCTCAGCTCGGGGACCGCTTCGAGCTGTCGACGTTCACGCAGGAACAGGCGAATGCGTCAGGCTTCGACAACGAGTCACCCGACGGGCCGACAACAACCGCAGAGGTGGTCGGCGTCTTCGGAGGTGCTTCCGAACTGGCTGATGGCTATGTGGTCGCTGTATTTCCTCGGGCGCTGCTCGACCTGGGCGACATCGGGTTGGGTGGCGGTATCAGCGCCATCCAGTTGGCGCCGGGGACTTCAGTGGATGATCTGCGGGTACAACTCGACACGCTGCCGAACGGTACCGACCTCACGATCAGCGATGTCGACTGGGTGCCGGCCGCAGTTCGGTCGGCTGTGCGCACGCAAGGCCAGGGTCTCGGGATTCTCGCCTTGTTCGCCGCCGTGGCCGCTGTGGCCGTGATCGGCCAGCTGCTCGGGCGCCAGTATCGCTTGTCGGGAGATGATCGACTCGCGCTTCGGACCATCGGCATGACTCGGCGACAACTCGTTGCCGACCCACTCACGCGTGCCGCCTTACCGATCATCGTGGGAGCGATCGGGGCGGCCATCTTGGCAATCGCCTGCTCGAGACTCTTCCCGACGGGATTCGTCGAACAGATCGAGCCGCATCCCGGTGTGCGATTCAACCCGCTCGTCCATGTAGTCGGGCCGTTGGTGCTGATCTTGTCGCTGCTCGCCTGGTTGATGATCGGATTGGCAGTCGCCGAGCGGAGGCGTTCGGTCAGCGCGACGACACCGTTCGCAGACGGCATCGCGAGTCGTCTGCAGAAGGCCGAGTTCGCCACCGGCTTGAGGTTCGCGTTCAGCGCCGCTCGCGGCCGCCGGTGGCCGGCTGGATCGTTCTTCGGGCTCGCGATCGTGCTCGCTGTCGTGATCGGAGCGCTCACGCTGGGCGCCAACATCACCCATCTCGTCGATCGCCCGTCCGAGTGGGGATCTGCACCTCTCAGCGTCGGAGCCGGCGGAGACGGAATCCCGGACGAGGCCCGCGACGTGCTGGCGACGGATCCCGACGTGGCAGCGGTGACGTACTACGGCGCGGTCACGGTGGCGGTGGGTACCGATGGGCTCGACGTGGCGGGTATTCAGCCGGCTCGCGGCGAGCTCCTGCCGCCCGTGCTGTCAGGCCGCCTCCCGCAATCCGATGACGAGATCGTGCTCGGAAAGGTCACTGCGCGGGCCCTGAACGTTGGGATCGGCGACGAATTCGAGGTGAGATCCGAGGTTGGAAGCCTCCGTCTCCGTGTGACGGGTCTGGCGGTGATCCCCTCTGTGGAACGTGGTGACGGCATCGGTGAGGGCGGCGTCGTGACCGTCGGTGGCCTCCATCGCCTCGACCCGGCGGCGCCCTTGAGTTCTGCAGGGCTCGAACTACGCCCCGGTGCCCCGGCCGGCACCGCCGATCGCCTGTCGAGTCTCACCGGAGTACAGATCGGCCCATCGCAAGCCACGGCCGAGATCGTGAACCTGGATCGGGTCAGTTCGATCCCGTTGCTGGTTGCGACCGTGCTCGCAGCGTTCGCAGTGCTGAGTCTCAGTCATCAACTCGTCGTGTCGGCACGACAGCGGCGGCGCGATATCGGCATCCTGAAAGCGCTCGGCGCCAATCGCAGCTTCGTGTCACAGGTCGTCCATGTCCAAGCCACCATGTTCACGGTCGCAACGATCGTGCTCGCGATCCCGATCGGTCTGGTCGCCGGACAGTCGGTCTACCGGTTGATCAGCGACGGCATCGGTGCACGAGGCGACGCGACGGTGCCCGTCGGCGTTCTCGCCGGTGCGATCCTCGCTCCTCTCGTTCTTGCGAACCTGGTCGCGGTGCTCCCGGCCCGTAGGTCGAGGCGCCTACGTCCCGCGGTCTATCTCAATCAGGAATAGCCACCAGATCAGCGGCGCAGCGCACGATCCGCAGCGTGCAACCCGCACATGCCGTGTACGCCGGCCCCGGGCGGCGTCGACGCCGAACACAGGAACAGCGACGGGTTCGGGGTGGCGTACGGCCGCAGGGCGATCGTCGGCCGGAACACGAGTTGCAGGCCGCTGTGGGCGCCGCCGGCGATGTCGCCACCGACATAGTTCGGGTTGTACGCCTCGAGCCCCCGCGGGGGCGTGACGTGGCGGGCGAGCACGCCGTCTCGGAACCCCGGTGCGAAGCGATCGATCTGCTGCTCGATCGCCTCCGTGGCATCCCCGTCGTAGCCATGGGGTACGTGGGCGTAAGCCCACAGCGTGTGTTTGCCGTCGGGTGCCCGCGATGGATCGAAGATCGACGACTGCACGACCAGCACGTAGGGACGATCGGGCATGCGACCGGCGGCGACCTCGGCCTCGGCGGCGACGAGCTCGGCCAAGGTTCCGATGACGTGCACCGTTCCGGCGCGGCGGCAGTCTTCGTTGTCCCACGGCACGGGGCGATCGAGCGCATAATCGATCTTGAAGGCGGCCGGGCCGTGATGGAACCGCTCGAGGCGCTTGCGGTACCGGGCCGGCAGCGCGTCGCCGGCGATCGAAGCCAGCTGGGCGGGATTGGTGTCGAACAGGGCGATGGCGTGGTCGGGCAGATCGGCCAGCGAACGAACGTGCACCCCGGTCCGGACCTCACCCCCCAGCTCCTTCAACCTCGCCGCCAACGCATCGGCGACCGCCTGCGAGCCGCCGGCGGCGACCGGCCAGCCGTCGGCATGGGCCGACCCCGCCAGCATCAAGCCGAACGCCGCGGTCAGCGGCCGAGTCAGGGGCAAGATGGCATGGGCGGCGCATCCGCCGAACAGTGCGGCTGCCTCGTCGGTGTCGAAGCGCTTCGCCACCCAGGTCGCGGGCTGAACAGCGTGGACCCCGAACCGTGCCATCGCCACCGGATGGTGCGGCACCGACACGACGGGTCCGAGCAGTTGGGGCAGGATCTTCGGCCAGTCCCGCAACAGTGGCTCGAACAGGCGCTGCCAGGCACGTCCGTCCGCGCCCAGCCCCGCGGCCGTGTCGTCCACGGTCCGATGCAGCAGGCCGGCGCGCCCGCCGTCGAGCGGGTGGGCGAGCGGGATCTCCGGCCACACCCAGCGCAACCCGTGTGCGCCGAGTGTGTCGAGCGACATCGCGGGCGCAGACACACCGAGCGCGTGGACGGCGGCGCAGACATCGTGCACGTAGCCGGGCAGGGTCAGCTCGGCCGAGCGGGTGCCACCGCCGATGACCTCGGCCTGCTCGAGGACGAGCACCGATCGGCCGGCTTCCGCCAACCGGACCGCCGCCGACAGTCCGTTCGGCCCGGATCCGACCACGACTGCGTCGTACCGGTGCGAACTCATGCAGATCGCTCTGTCGCAAGCGCGGGCAGGTGCATCGTCTCACCTTCGCGTGCCGCGTTGATCTTTGGTCCGTGAGCGCTCCGTAGCGAACGTTCGATCGCCTCGACCTCGTCGTCTGTGCGGTCCGGATCGTGGTGGAACAACACGACGGTCGCAGCGTCGGATCGGCGGGCGAGCTCGACGGCGTAGTCGACGGCCGAGTGGCCGAAGTGGACCCGGTCGGGCAGTTCGTCGGCGGTGTACTGGGCATCGTGGATCAACACGTCGACCCCGGCGCACAACTCGAGCGCCGCCTCGTGGTACGGGCCCAGCCCGTCCGGACCGGGGCCCATCGCTCCGGCGGGCCCGTGGTCGGAGAGGTAGGCGATGCTGCTGGCGCCGTCGCTGACGCGGAATCCGAAGGTACGACCACCCTTGTGGGGGATCTCCCTGGCGAGCACGGTGAACCCCTCGATCGTTCGTCGCCCCTCATCGATCGAGCCGAACGTCCAGTCGCCACGAAGTCGGTCGGGTTCGATCGGGAACGCCGGTGGACCCATGAACCTGCTCAACAGGTCGAGCGCGGGCACTCCCTGTTCGGGCACGAGCACCGTCGTCTTCGCATCCGGACGATCACCGCCGCGGAAGAAGGGAAGGCCGTACGTGTGATCCCAGTGCAGGTGACCGAGCAGGATCGTGCCTCGGAACGGCCGGCCCGCCAGCAAGGTCGACACCGTCCGCAACCCGGTACCAGCGTCGAGGACGAGCCGCGGCACCTCCTCGTCGTCGTGGGCGATGGCGACACACGACGTATTGCCCCCGACACCCACGAAGTCGGCACCGACGGCCGGAGCCGAACCCCGAACACCACAGAAATGCACCCGCATGCCTACGCGGACCAGTCGAGCGGTCGGCCGGCGATGACGGGGCGCCTGTGCATCGGGTCGAGCATATGCCCCACGGAGCCGACGACGACGGAGGCCGGTCGGAGCGAATCGGTGCGAACGCTTACGATCGGCAGCATGTCGGACGATCCACCTTCACCGCTCCATGGGCTCGACCCGGCGACCGAGCTCATGGCGCATCGGATCTTCGAGTACGTGCTCGACCGGATACGGATGGCACCACCGCCGCTGGACGGTCCGTTGACGGCCGCTGAACTGCATGCCGCTACCGGCGACATGATCACCGACTCGGGGCTCGGCTACGACCGCGCGTTCGAGTTGTTCCGTGACGTACTGGCGCCGGCCTGCATCTCCAGTGATCATCCCCGCTACCTGGCGTTCGTGCCGACCGCCCCCAGCGAGGCCGCCACCCTGTTCGACCTGGTGGTGTCGGCGTCATCGATCTACGGCGACTGGTGGCTCGAGGGTGCCGGAGCGATCCACGCCGAGAACGAGACACTGCGCTGGATGGGCCGCCTGGCCGGTCTGCCCGAGGGCGCCGGCGGGGCGTTCGTGAGCGGCGGCACGTCGGGCAATCTGGCGGCGCTGACCACCGCCCGCGAAACGTGGAGGCGCCTCCACGGACGTGAACGCCCGATCTCGATCGCCTGTGCGCCGAGCGCACACTCGTCGATCCGACTCGCCGCGATGGTGCTCGATGTCCCGATCGTGCCGGTGGCGCCCGATGGGCGAGGACGGCTGACCGAAGCAGCGTTGCGCACGACAGCGGCGCAGGCTGCCGCCGACGGCGTCGACATCTGTGCGGTCGTCGCGACGGGTGGGGCCACGAACACCGGCATCGTCGACGACCTCGCCGGCGCCGGCCGGGTCGCAGCCGAGATCGGCGCATGGTTCCACGTCGACGCCGCCTATGGCGGAGCGGCGTTGGTGTCGACGATCGGGCGGCCGCTGTTCGACGGCATCGAGCAGGCCGACTCGTTCGTGGTCGACCCGCACAAGTGGCTGTTCGCGCCGTTCGACTGCTGCGCGATCGTGTACCGCAACCCGGCACTGGCGGGCGCCGCGCTGACTCAGCACGCCGAATATCTCGAGACCCTCGATGCGACCGCCGAGTGGAACCCGTCCGACTTCGCGATCCACATGACGCGGCCGCGTCCGCGGGCTGCCGTTGTGGTTCTCGCTGGCCGCCCACGGTGTCGAGTCCTACGATCGGGCGGTCAGCCGAGGCATCGAGCTCGCACACACCGCAGCGCAGATGATCGCCCGCTCACCGAAGTTCGAACTGATCCTCGAGCCTGAGTTGTCGGTGGTGCTGTTCCGCCGTCTCGGCTGGGGCGCCGACGACTACCAAGCCTGGTCCGACAATGCGCTCGCCGACGGCCTGGCGCTCGTCGTGCCCACCGTGCACGAGGCCGAGACCATCTTCCGGTTCTGTTTCGTCAACCCCACCACGACCGTTGCCGACATCGAGGAGATCCTCGCCGCGATGTGATCGCACGACCGCTTCAGGTCATGGGACCTTCGGCCCCCGCGACGCTGTCGTTCAGACGACCAAGGACCCTGGTGACGCCGACGGCGGAGGTCGAACCTGGAGGTGTGAGCGACGCACCGTCGAACGACCCGCCGAGCGACTGGTGGGTCATGCGCGGAGGCGATCTGCCTCGGCTGATCTCGATCCTCGTCAGCGAGTTCGACGAGGTGATCGGCCCGGTCGCGGTCGACGGGGTGATCCGCCTGCGGCCGATCCAGTCGGCAGCCGATCTGCCACGAGGCGTCACCGATGAGCAGGAGACCGGCTCCTATCGACTGAGCGACACGGGCACCTCACTGCACTTTTCGTACGGCCCGGGGCCCGACTCGCTGAAGTCGATCGTGCACCCGCCCCGCAGCCCGGTCTGGACGATGCGACGCCGCGACGGCTCGCTGATCGTCGAACCGGCACTCCACGGCACGACCGCACGTGCCGTCATCGGTACACGCGCATGCGACATCCGGGCACTCGGGGTGCTCGAACGCACCCAGACCGGCGGACCCCATGCCGACCCGGGGTTCACCGCCTGCCGTGCCGGTTTGTTCCTCGTCACCGTCGACTGCACACACCCGGCGCCGACCTGCTTCTGCGACACGTTGCAGAGCAGAGTCGAGGGCGGTGTGGCCGCCGATCACGGCTACGACCTGGCGCTCACCGAACTCGACGACCGCAACAGCATCGTCTACCTGGTACGCGCCGGCACCGACCGTGGACGGTCCGTGATCGGCGCGCTGGCACTCGTCGCCGCGCCGAAGGCCCTGCTCGAACAACGAGATCGCGAGCTCGCCTCGGCCTCGCGCTCCTTCGTCCGCGAACTTCCCGACGATGCCCCGGCACTCGTACGACAAGCCGACCACCCACACTGGGACGAGGTCGCCGAACGGTGCCTCACCTGCGGCAACTGCACCGCTGTCTGTCCGACCTGCTTCTGCACCGACATGGAGGACCTCGTCGCACTCGACGGTGAGTCGTCCACGCGGACGCGCGATCTGGGACACCTGCTTCAGCCAGGAGTACTCACATCTCGGCGCCGGGCCGCACCGCACCTCGCCGGCCTCGCGTTACCGACAGTGGCTGTCGCACAAGCTGGGCACCTGGCACGACCAGTTCGGAGAGTCGGGATGTGTCGGTTGCGGTCGCTGCATCACCTGGTGCCCGGTCGGTATCGATCTCACCGCCGAAGTCGAATCGCTGGGTGCCCGACAACTCGTCACCCCACAGCTCGAAACGCCACAGGAGGTCACGCCGTGAGCATCCTGGACTCCGCCCCCTCGCCCGGACTCGATCCGCTCCTCGTCCCCAGGGTCCACGAAGTGCTGGCGATCATCCCCGAGATTCCCGACGTGGTCACCATCAGGTGCGCCCCGATCGAGGGCGAACCATTCGAGTTCTCGCCCGCCCAGATCGGGATGGTCGGGGCCTTCGGCATCGGCGAAGCGGCGATCTCGATCAGTTCGCCGGCCAGCGAACGCAGATTTCACGAGTACACGATCCGCCGAGCAGGCCAGATCACGGGTGCCCTGACCCGGATGCGGCCCGGCGACCAGTTCTGGGTACGCGGCCCGTTCGGCACCTCCTGGGATCTCGACCTCGATGGGCGCGACGTGCTGATCGCCGCCGGCGGGATCGGCCTCGCGCCACTTCGCTCCGCGGTGTACTCCGTGATCAAGCAGCGTGAGCGATACGGGAAGGCAACGCTGGTGGTCGGTGCCCGCAGCTCGGCACAGCTGTTGTACGCGAACGAGTACGAGATGTGGCGCGAGCACGGGCTCGCCGTGTTCGACACGATCGACGAACCCGAGCCGGGCTGGTCGGGTCGGGTCGGGTTCGTGAGCGACGTCGTCGAGCAGCTCGGTATCGCCGGACCGTCGACGAGCGCGCTCCTGTGTGGACCCGACATCATGATGCAGCTCACGGCAGAGCGTCTGCTCGGCACCGGCGTGCCCCCGGACGAGATCCAGCTCACCCTCGAACGCAACATGCAGTGTGGCAACGGGTTGTGTGGACACTGCCAACTCGGCCCGGTGATCGTGTGCCGCGACGGGCCGGCCATGCGGTACCCCGCCGTCGCAGCGTCACTGATGGTCAAGGAGCTGTGAGGAGCGCATGCAACACGACAGTCCAGCTCCGATCGTCTGGCCCGACAGCATCGAGCGTGGCGAACGCCCGTCGCTCGCGGTCTGGAAGTTCGCCTCGTGTGACGGCTGCCAACTGAGCCTGCTCGACTGCGAGGACGAGTTGATGGCCGTCGCCGGTCGTGTCGCCATCTCCTATTTCCCCGAGGCCACGACGGCCATGGTCGAGGGCCCGTACGACGTGTCGCTCGTGGAGGGTTCGATCACGACCGAGCACGACGCCGAACGGATTCAACAGATCCGACGCCAGTCGCGGTTGCTCGTCACGATCGGCGCCTGTGCGACGGCGGGCGGCATCCAGGCGCTCCGCAACGGGCGCGACGTCGACGGCTTCCGATCGATCGTGTACGCCCACCCCGAATACGTGAGCACGCTCGCGACGTCGACGCCGATCGCCGATCACGTGCCTGTCGATCTGGAGCTCCGCGGCTGCCCGATCGACCGCACACAGTTGCTACAGACGCTGGCCGCCGTGCTCAACCGGCACGCCCTCCGGCTACCGACGACCAGCGTGTGTGTCGAATGCAAGGCGCGTGAGGCGAGTTGCGTGATGGTTGCCCACGGCACGCCGTGCCTGGGTCCGGTCACGCAGGCCGGCTGCAATGCGTTGTGCCCGTCGTTCCACCGCGGCTGCTATGGCTGCTTCGGCCCGATGGAGAGCCCCAACATCCCTGCCATGCGCGCACAGCTCCACCTGTTGGGCCTCGACGGGATCGGCATCGACCGCCTGCTCAACACGTTCAACCCCGGGGCGTTCGAGGAGCTCGATCAGACCCGGATCGACGAGGGGGCTGCTCCGTGACACACAAGACCCTCAATCTCAATGTCCCGACGCTCACCCGGGTCGAGGGTGAGGGCGCGATGCACGTCACCGTCGAAGCCGGCGAGGTCACCGGCGTCGAGCTCGAGATCTACGAGCCGCCGCGAATGTTCGAGGCCCTGCTGCGCGGTCGGCACTACACGGAGCCGGTCGACATCACCGCCCGGATCTGTGGGATCTGCCCGGTCGCTTACCAGATGAGCGCCGCCCATGCGATCGAGTCGATCGCCGGTGTGTATCCGGGCGGCGCGATCAGGGAACTCCGGCGGCTGCTCTACTGCGGCGAGTGGATCGAGAGCCACGTGTTGCACATGGCCTTCCTGCATGCCCCCGATTTCGTCGGCGTCGACTCGGGGATCGAGATCGCTCAGCAACATCCCGAGCTGATGACCGAGGTACTGCACGTCAAGAAGACCGGAAACCGGATCATGGAAGTCGTCGGAGGACGCCCGATCCATCCGGTCAACGTCCGGCTCGGTGGTTTCTACCGAGCCCCCACCAGAGCCGAACTCGAGGTGCTCAGTCCCGACCTCGAGCGAGCCCACGCCGGCGCGATCGCCCTGCTCGAATGGGTCGCCACCTTCGACTATCCGTCGATCCCCGCTCGCCTGCTCGGCAACACCGAGTTCGTATCGCTTCGGCACGGTGCCGAATACCCGTTCAACGAGGGCCGGATCGTGTCCAACCTCGGACTGGATCTCGATGCCGCCGCCTTCGGCGAACAAGTTCGCGAGTACCACGTCGCCCACTCGACCGCCTTGCACGCCACCCTCGGGGGCGACGACGGGACGGGCCGCCACTACCAAACCGGTCCGCTGGCGCGCTGGATGAACAACGCCGATCTCGTTCCCGGGTCGGTGCGGGCCGTCGCCGACGAGCTCGGCGTGGCGGAGGTCGAGACGAATCCGTTCCGCAGCATCCTGATTCGTGGACTCGAGACACTGTGGGCGATCGAGGAGGCGCAGCGAATCATCGCCACCTATCACCCGCCTGTCAGGCCGGCGCTCGAAGTACCCGCCGTTGCCGGTGTCGGCCACGGGTGCACCGAGGCGCCCCGCGGCATTCTCTACCACCGCTACGAGATCGACGCCGCCGGCACGATCAACGACGCCGTGATCATCCCACCGACCTCCCAGAACCTGGATGCGATCGAAACCGATCTGCACGATTTCGTCGCCTCACACCTCGATCTCGACGACCACACACTCGGACATCGGTGCGAGCAGGTGATCCGCAACTACGACCCGTGCATCTCGTGCGCCACCCACTTCCTGCGGTTCTCGATCGATCGCGGTAGTCCGACCGGCCGATGATGAACGCTGGCGAACGCCTCCTCGTGATCGGGGTCGGCAACCGCGATCGCGGCGACGACGCCGTCGGCCCGATCGTCTGTGACATGGTCGAACAACTCGGCGTCCCGCAAGTCGACACGATCGTGTTCGAAGGCTCGGCACTCGACCTCCCGCTCCGCTGGTCGGCCGACGACCACGTGGTCATCGTCGACGCCGCCGAGCCCGCCGTCGAACCGGGTCGGATCAGTACGACCGACGCTCTGTCGGCGCGGCTCGCAGCACCGGGCCCGCTGTCGACCCACACGATCGACGTCGGCGCCGCCGTCGAACTGGCGCGCGCTCTCGATCGGCTACCGGCCGAGCTGACGATCATCGGCATCGAGGGTGCCGAATTCGAGTTCGGGGCACCACTCACACCCTCCGTGGAGCAGGCCGCCCATCAGGTGGTCGCGACCATGATCCGACAGCGTCAATCCTGGAATCGACGATCGGCTGATTCCCCGCGACGGAGTTCGTGAAACTCAACCGGCGTGCAGATCGGTGAGCTGTCGACTGGTGACGCGCTGCAACCACCCGAGCTGGCGGTGATCGAGACGTTCACAGATCCAATCCCAATGGATCGCCACGACATCCCCGGGCGACACGTCGAACGGCGAATCGACCGCCTCGACGACGGGTTCACCGAACCGCAACCGGCTGCCCGACCAGACCAGCGGCAGCCGTTCCACGAGCACGCGCCCTGCGCCGGGGTCCGCTGTCTCGTCGACGTCGCCGATCACCGTCGCCCAGCTGATTCGGCAGTGATCGATGATCCGCAGTGGTTCGTCGACGACGCCGTCACGCAGCAACCCCGCCCATGGCATCACGTGCATCACGTGGAACGAATGGTGGGCGGTGCCATTCGGGATCTTCCGGTCGATCTGTCGCCAGGAGGCACCCGCCCGTCTGCGGAAACGATCATCGATCGAGTTCCCGAAGTCGTGCAGCGGCACACCATCGAGCAGCTCGTTGCCGATCCAGTACGCCTCGACCACCTCGGTGTCGAGCGGATCGTCCCGACGGTTGGTGCCCGCGATCAGCTGGAGATACGGATAGGCACCATCGAACCCGGCCACGATGTCGCGCAGGCCAGGGTCCTCGTGGCCGCGCGTGTAGTGCGCCAGTTCGCCGACGCCGCCAGGTCCGCAATAGCCGAGCCGGTTCGGAGGAAACGCGAAACGAGCGAAGCGCACGGGACCCGACGTGACGACCGGCGTGTCGCTCACGCCGACGCGCCTCGGCGATGCGGCGTGTGGAGCGTACGTGCAGCCACCGCCACGGCGCCGAGGGCGATCAGGACGTAGCCCCACGAGTCGACGGTCAACGGAGCACCGCGGAAACCCGAGTTGAGCAAGCCCGTGATCACGGCGCCGAGCACGAGTACAGCGGTGACGTCGATGGCGGGCGCCATCGAGAGTGCTGCGTACCAGGTGCCCACGAACGCCGCCAACGTCGTGCCGGTGACGAGCAGCCATGCCCACTGGGACGGGGCGAAGCCGCCGAGCTCACCGAGGTCTCCCTTGATGGCCAGCCAGCAGAGCAACAGCACACTGCCGCCGACCATGCGGGTCATGGCTGCGATCTGATACGGCACCACGACCATCAGACGCTTGACGATCAGCACCTCGGCAGACCAACACAGCGTCGCCCCGAGCACGAGCAACTCGGCACTGCCGAACGTCGCTGCGCCGAGCCCACCCGTGACCCACAGGTGACCGAGCAGCAGCAGCCCGATCGCCACCACGTGCAGCGCCGTGAGGCGCTCGTGCAGGAACACGGTGGCACCGATCGCCACCCATACGACCAGCGTCTTGTGGAGGAAGGCGGCGTTCGTCGACGTCGCCCGGGCGAGCCCTTCGAAGAACAACACGAACGGAACGGCACCACCGAGCACTGCGATCACGGCGAGTGTCGGCCACGCCGAACGCGGCAGGGACGAGACGCGAGGAGCCGAGGCGACGGTAGTGGTCGCGACGAGGGCGATCAGCAGCACCGTCCCGGCGATCAGGTTCTTGGCGGTGGTGTAGACCGTCGGGTCGTCGAAGCTCCGCACGGCGAGCCCGTTCACGAACACGGCGAACCCACTCACCACTGCGGCGCCGACGGCGATCTCGATGCCCTTCCTTCGTTGGCCTGCGCTCATCCGGCGACCTCCTCGTCCACCTTCTCCTCGAGGTACAACGCCATGCCGATCGACACCATCACACGGTCACCCGGCACGACGGTCAGGCCGTCGGCGACGAGCACCGCCAGCGATACCTCGCGGACGTGGCCGTCGTCGAAGCGGACCATCGCCCGCCCGACGTCGATCACCTCGACGATCGTTCCGTATTCACCGAGGCACACGGCGAACCTCCTCGCTTCCAGTCAGGCACGAGGTGATCCGCCCGAACAGTGTCGAACGTCCCGAACGTCCCGACCGATCGGCCGTGTTCGCCACCCACCACCGACGTCGGCCATCAAGGCCACGGATCTAGCTCTCCGTGACAGCACCGGCCGGGATGACGGCAATCGGACACCGGGCGTGCGTCAGAGCGTGCCGCAACGGTTGGGTGGTGTGCGGCTGGCCGGTGACCAACGAGCGATGGTGGCCGATCACGAGCAGCGAAGCGGTGTCGCTGGCGTCGACGAGGCGTACGGCAGGGAGGCCCGCCGGCGCCGACACGCCCACCGCCAACTCGTGGGAGGTCAACGCCTGAACCTTGTCGGCGAAGTCGGCGAGATCCTCTCTCGTCCATTCGAGGCGCTTGCTCGGATCGATGTAGTACGCGAGCAGACTGAGGAGCCCATCGATCTGGAAGACCGGCCCCTCCCCCGTCGCCCGGACCAGCCCGACCGCAAGGTCGCGTTCGTCGGCCAGCCGTGCCGCCCAGCAGACCGCGGAGTCGGTTGCGTCCCCGTGTCCGACGCCGACGATCACGGAGCCATCGCTGTCGAGCCCGACGGAGAACTCCTGCGGCACCACGATCAGTGGCACCTCGAGCGCCTTGAGCAGATGGCGCGTCGTGGTGCCGATCGTCTTGGGCATCGCGCGGGGCGGTACGTGGGCTCCCACCACGATTGCGTCGGCGTGGTGCTCGGCCGCAACAGCGGCGAGTGCGTCGGCGGCCGAACCCTCGGTCGCCACGGCGGTCATCGTGCCCACCCGGAGACGGACGTCTTCGGTCCAGACCGTTTCGAGTTCCCGTTGCAGCAGCTGCAGGTAGGTCTGAGGCCCCGTCGGGGCGGGGACCACCGCCAGCTCGGTCGGTGGCGATACCGCTGCCACGGCGTGCACCTGGCCGCGAGGACCGACGGCCGCTGCTGCCCAGTCGAGGGCTCGCAACGACGCCCTTGCTCCGTCCACACCGACCACGAGGTTTCGCATCACGTCCTCCTCGCCTTGTCGATCACTTCCACCTCCATTTTCCCTGGCACCGGATCACGGGTGCAGAGCCCAAGGTCACAGACGCCGTGCCCACCCTCGCGTACGTCCGAGCGGGTCGTCGGACCGAGCCGGCGCTCCGATGGCCATGACCCGATCCCACTCCTCATCGGTCACCTATTGGGCTCGGCCGTATGGCCACCCGGTCGTCACCCGCCGCACCGGCGGTGCGCCGCTGGGCCTGGCCGGACACGAAACGCAGGTGGACGGCGATGGCGACGCTGGTGGCCGCGGCCCAGGCACACCACAGTGAGATGAACGCGGACTGGTCGAGCCAGGCCAGGAGGCCGACCGCGCCGAGATTGATGAACCCGAAACATCGCACGTGTGGGTGGTTCGAGATCAGCAGCGACCCACACGTCGCCACGACATAGCCGAACACGATCACACCGCCGTGCCACAACTCGACCGTGTAGGCGATGTGGTGACCCTCCACGACAGCCGTGACCGGGCCACGGATGATCGAGTACATCAGCACGGTCGCCACACCTGCGCCGAGCGCCGTCAGTCCCGCCGTACGCCATGGGTGAGTGACCGTTTCGATCCCTCCCACCGCGATCGGAACCAGTACCGGGAGCAGCCCGAACGCGATCGCCAGATACAGCCACCGGGCGGTGTGCCACAGGACCTCGTCGATGCGACCCTCGAGACCCCACCACACGACGGCTTCGATCAGCTGGTGGGCCGCGAACACCAAGGGGAGCGTTGCGAGCAAGCGCTCGAACGGTCGACGCGCGTGCCTCATCGCATCGATGCCGACGGCACCGACGATCAGTCCTCCGACGAGATCGGCCTCAGCCGAGAAACACACGGGAGCCCCACCCAGGCCGCGGCACCCGAAGCTCGAGCGCGGATGGCTCCCGACCTCGGATGGAGCTGCATGATCGCACGAGTCGCTCCCCGCCGTGTCGCCACGAGCAGGTCGACACAGATCGATACCAGGGCAGGTTCGCCCACTTCCGTCGCACGCGATGCGACGACTCGTACCTGTCCACTATGCGCTCGGCGACGTTGCGACCACAGGGCCACAAGTCATGAGGCCACCCACCACCCGGCCGAAGTCACACATCGACTGGGCCGAGTTCGGCTGGCTACGTTCGCGTCGACGACGACCGAAGGGGTTCCGATGAATGACGCAGTGCTGTACGACGTGTGCGACCAGGTCGCGGTGATCACGTTCAACCGACCCGACCGATTGAACGCGTGGAACGGCGACATCCACGAGGGTTACTTCACCTCGCTCGACCAGGCAGCCGCCGACCCCGACGTGAGGGTGATCGTGGTCACCGGCGCCGGTCGCGGCTGGTGCGCCGGCGCCGACATGGACGTGTTGCAGGGGATCCAGGGCGAGGCACCGTCCGACGCGGCCGGGGCGATGAACCGGCCGACCTGGAAACATACCCACGCCATGACGATCCCAAAGCCCGTCATCGCCGCGATCAACGGCGCATGCGCCGGTCTGGGGTTCGTGCACGCCCTCGCATGCGACATCCGTTTCGCGGCGGCCGGTGCCAAGTTCACGTCGGCATTCAGCCGGCGTGGCCTCATCGCCGAGCACGGCTCGTCGTGGACGCTGCCCCGGTTGGTCGGCCAGTCGGTGGCGCTCGACATCATGCTGTCGGGCCGAGTGTTCCTGGCCGAAGAGGCCCAGCAGATGGGTGTCGTCAACCGGGTGTTCGCACCCGGAGTGCTGATGGACGAGACGCTCGCCTACGCGAATGATCTCGTCGCCAATGCCTCACCGGCATCGATGGCGACGATGAAGTACCAGATGTATGCACATCCGATGATGACCGTCGAAGCCGCTCTCGCCGACGCCAACCGGCTGATGAACGAGTCGTTCGGCCGCCCCGACTTCAAAGAGGGCGTCGCGAGCTTCGTCGAGAAGCGTCCACCGGCATTCCCGCCGCTCGCCGGCTGACGGCACGGCCGGCACCGTCCGCGCGGGTCCAACGGCTCTAGTCCGGCGGCCGGCGCGCTGGGAGAATTGTCGACGAGGTGCGTCCTCGATCGTTCGCGCGCCGGAAAGGAGGCCGTCATGATCCCCGTCAAGGAAGCGGCATCGGTGTTCCTGGCCAGCAAGCGGATCGCCGTCACCGGCGTGTCGCGAACCTCGAAGGGGCATGGCGGCAACACCGTGTACCGACGACTGCGTGATCGCGGCTACGAGGCGTTCGCGGTCAATCCGAACGCGGAGCAGGTCGAAGGGGACCGGTGCTACCCCGACCTCGCGAGCATTCCGGGCGGCGTCGAGGCGGTCGTCATCGCGACGAAGCCCGATGCCGCGGAGGCGACGATGCGCGAGTGCGCCGATCTCGGCATCATGAAGGTCTGGATGCATCGCCTGGCCGGCGAGGGCAGCGTGTGCGACGTCGCCACGGTGTACGGCCGCGAGCGCAACATCATGGTGATCGACGGCGGCTGCCCATTGATGTTCGACCCGACATCCGACTTCGCGCACAAGATCTTGCGATTCGTTTCGACCCGCACCGGCACGACCCCGAAACGGGTGTAGCACCGCACATCAGCCGGTCAGACGCAGAACTCGTTGCCCTCCGGATCGGCGAACGTGACCCATTCGTGTGGGCCCTGCCGGCCACCGCCGACGATCGCTGCGCCGCGTCGCACCAATTCGTCGCGCAGCGCCCCGACATCGTCGGTGGTCGGTCGCACGTCGAGGTGCACGCGGTTCTTCACGGTCTTCGGCTCCGGGACGAGCTGGAACAAGATCCGAGGCTGCCCCGGCCCGGCGTCGCCCCGCGGAACGATGGCGGCCCCTCGCGCCAGACGAGGGCGCCGCGATAGGTACGCGTGTCGGCATCGGTGGCGTGACCCTGTTCGATCATCGAGCGGATGAAGCCCTCGTCCTGGGGCTCGACCTCCCATCGCAGGGTCGCGGCCCACCAGTGGGCGAGGTCGTGCGGATCCGCACTGTCGATCGTGACCTGGACCGAGAATCCCGTGGACGTGTTGTCAGGTTTCTCGGTCGTCATGGCGGTCCTTCCACCCTCGAATCCACTGATGCCCCGCTCACAACGTACCCGACCCGCTCCGAGGGTGAACGACCGTCGGAGGCGCGACAGACTGACCGGCATGAGCGAGCACCCGTTGGAGCTGTCGGCCCGTCTGATCGATTCGGGCGTCGTCGACACCCCACCGAACCGCATCACGCAAGAGCTCAGCCAGCTCGCCGACGGCGTTGCACTCATCGAATCGTTCAGCCACGTGGTCCTCGTCGACACCGGTGACGGTCTGGTCGCCTTCGACTCGAGCAGTGCCTTCACCGGCGGAGCGGTCGTCGAGTCATTGCGAGGGTGGTCGCACGACGCGGTCCACACGCTCGTGTACACCCACGGCCACGCCGACCACGTCGGGGGTTCGCGCGCGTTCGCAGCGGATGCGGCCGCTCACGATCGGCCGACCCCCCGTGTCGTCGGCCATGCGAGGGTGATCCCGCGTTTCGATCGCTACGAGCTGACCGACGGCTACAACCAGATCATCAACATGCGCCAGTTCGGGGGCGCCGCCAAAGCCGCAGCTCGGGCGACCGGTCCGTCATTCCTGCCGTCCGGCACGCTGCGTCCCGATGTGACGTACGAACGCCGGCTCCTCGAGCGGATCGGGGACGTCGAGTTCGAATACAACTACTGCAAGGGCGAGACCGACGACCACACCTGGACATGGATCCCCGAGCACAAGATGATCAGTGCCGGCGACCAGTTCATCTGGAACTTCCCCAACTGTGGCAATCCGCAGAAGGTGCAGCGATTTCCGCTCGAGTGGGCCGGCTCGCTGCGGGCGATGGCGGCCAAGGACCCAGAGCTGTTCGTGCCGGCGCACGGGTTGCCGATCGCCGGGCGCGATCGGATCAGGCAGTGCCTCGAGATCGTGGCGACCACCCTCGAAACGCTCGTCGGTCAGGTGCTCGACGGCATGAACGCCGGCGCGACCCTCGACGAGATCGTGCACGGTGTGTCGGTGCCACCCGAAACGTTGGCACTGCCGTACCTGCAGCCCCTGTACGACGAACCCGAGTTCGCGATCCGCAACATCTGGCGCCTGTTCGGTGGCTGGTACGACGGCAATCCGGCCCGGCTGAAGCCCGTGTCCGACGCCGCGATCGGCACCGAGATCGCGGCGCTGGCGGGCGGCGTGGAGCGGTTGATCGAGCGAGCCACCGAGCTGTCGAGCGCCGATGACCACCGACTGGCATGTCAGCTGATCGAGTACGCCGTAGCAGCCAGGCCCGATTCGCACGCGGCGCACGAGGCACGCTCGAACATATACGCCGCCCGCCGATCGACCGAGACCTCGCTGATGGCGAAGGGCATCTACCGCTCCGCCCAGGCCGACTCCGAGCAAGTGCTCACCGGCGAGGTACCACCGGTCGAGATGCTGCTCAACATCGGCGAAACGGTCACCGACCACTGATCGCCCGATGGTCACGAAGCCATCCGACACCGCACTTGTTCCACCTCATTTCGCACTCGTCCCCACGGCCACGGCGTTCTCCGCGATTCGGCGGGCGTGACCCGATGCGTCAGGCGACGACCTGGCGCACCAGCTGCACGCCGGGGCGATAGGCCAGATGATGATGCGATGGGGCATCGAGCACGATCGCGTGTCCCACGTGCTGCCGGGCGAGAGTCGACCGACGTCGTTGCGTCGCAGGGCGCGGGCGCCCCCGACGGTCGCCGCCTGCACCGCTTCGTCGATCGTCATGTGCATGTCGCGAACCGCGAGCGCGATGCAGAACGGGATCGAGGTGGTGTAGCTCGAACCGGGATTGCAGTTGGACGCGATCGCGACGGAGACACCGGCATCGATGGCGCGGCGGGCATCGGGATAGGGCTGGCGGGTCGAGAAGTCGGCCGCCGGCAGAAAGGTTGCGACGGTGTCGCTCGCGGCCAGCGCTGCGATGTCGGCATCGGACAGGTAGGTGCAGTGATCGACCGATGCGCAGCCGCACTCGACGGCCAATTGGACACCGGGCCCGTGCCCCAACTGATTCCCGTGCAGACGCAATCCGAGTCCGGCCGCCCGCCCAGCGTCCAGCACCGCTCGGCACTGGTCGGCGTCGAAGGCCCCGGTCTCGCAGAAGGCGTCGATCCAGCGTGCACGGGAGGCGGCGGCCGCCAGCATCTCGTTGCACACCAGGTGGATGTAATCGTCGGCCCGCCCCGCGTACTCGGTGGGAACGAGGTGAGCACCGAGGAACGTCGTCTCGGCCGTGTGACGACCGGCGACGTCGAGCGCCCGCACCTCGTTGGCGACGTCGAGGCCGTAGCCCGACTTGATCTCCAACGTGGTGGTGCCGTGACGCCGCGCTCGGCGACGCGCCGCGACGTGAGGCGATCGAGTTCGCCGGTGCTCGCGGCGCGCGTCGCCTCGGTGGTCACCACGATGCCGCCACCGTCGTACGGTTGGCCGGCCATCCGCGCTGAACTCGGCCGCTCGATCGCCCGCGAACACCAGATGGGTGTGCGAGTCGACGAAGCCCGGCAGCACGCAGGCCCCCTCTGCGTCGATCCGTTCGTCGGCGATGGCCCCCGCCGGGCCGACCTCGATCACGAAACCGTCTTCGATCACGACCGATGCGCCGGCGATCAGCCCGAGCGGCCCCTGACCGAGCCCGGGATCATTGGTGACCAGCGATCCGATGCGGTCGATGACGAGCGCGGTCATGACAGCCCCCTCACGACATCACCGATGCGATCGCAGACTGCAGCTCGGCGACGACGTCGATCGTCGAATGGCGACCGTCCTCGACGACGGCCACGCCGTCGATCGTCACCTGGGTCACGTCGGCCGAGGTCGCGGCGAACACCAGGGTCTCGAGCAGCGATCCACTGTCGGCACCCGCCGTTCGGGTGCCGGTCAGCGACACGGTCACCAGGTCGGCGCGTTGGCCGGCAGCGATCGAGCCCGCATCGTCCCATCCCAACGATCGGTGGCCCGCCGTCATGGTCGCCGCCAGCTCGGCAGCCGTGAACATCCCCCGCTCGCCGCGGACCAGCCGTTCGTCGAGCTCGATCGCCCGCGCTTCCTCGAAGGGATCGATCACGGCATGAGAATCGCTGCCGATCGTCAAGATCACCCCGGCATCGGCGAGCCGACGGGCCGGCCCGACACCGTCACCCAGATCGCGTTCGGTCGTCGGGCACATACACACCGCCGACCCGGCGGTGCCGAGCAGTGCCGTATCGCGCTCGGTCAGGTGGGTGGCGTGAACCGCGGTGAACGAGGGCCCCAGCGCGCCCGAGTGGTCGAACAACTCGACCGGCGTGCACCCGTGGGCCGCGAGGCATTGCTCGTTCTCGGCAGGCTGCTCGGAGACGTGGGCGTGGATCGGTACTCGCTCACCGGCGGCCCAACCCGTGAGTGTCGCGATCCGCGAGCGGATCGACAGCTCGCACCGAGTGCACCGCCGCGCCGACCCGGCGGTGACCGATCCTCGCCAGCGAGCTGACGCGATCGATCCATGCTGCGACCGTGGCATCGCAGAACCGCCGCTGGGCGGCCGACGCCGGCCGGTAGGACTCGCCGTCAAGCCCACCGTGCAGGTACAGCGTGTCGAGCAGCGTGATCCGGATTCCTGCGTCGGCAGCCGCCTCGGTCAGTGCTTCGGCCATCGCGTTCGGGTCGGCATACGGTGTGCCATCGCGCTCGATGGTGCACGTAGTGGAACTCGCCGACCGTCACGTACCCGGCCACGGCCATCTCGGCGAACACCGCCCGGGCCAGGCGATGATAGAGATCCGGGTCGAGCGCCGCGGCAGCGGTGTACATCTGCTCACGCCACGTCCAGAAGGAGCCTCGTCCTGCCTGGCTGCGGTGCCGCAGCGCCCGATGGAATGCATGGCTGTGGGCATTCGCGGCACCCGGGATCGTGAGCCCGTCACGTCGGACCATGTCGGGATCAGGGTCGGTGTCGGCCGTGACCGATGTGATGCGGCCTTCGGAGACGTCGATGGCGACGCGCTCGGCGGGACCGGTGGGCAGCAGCGCGTGTTCGCACCACCAACGCGTGGTCGCGGTAGGTCACGGGCCGACCTTACGACCCGACGCGTTCCACGAACGCCGTGATGCGCTCGACGAAGGCGTCGCGGTGGTAGACCTCGAACTCGGCCCACTCGGAGAGGCTGCCCGTGTCGACCACACGATCGACGATCAGTACGCCGTCGAGATGATCGCACTCGTGCTGCCATGTTCCCGCCGTGAGGCCCCGCACGATCTCGTCGTGCTCGACCCCGTCGCGGTCGAGATAGCGAACCCGGACGTTCACGTGACGCGGCACGACGCCGCGAACGGGCACCGAGAGGCACCCCTCGTTGATGTCGACCAGCTCCTCGTCGAGCGGTTCGACGACCGGGTTGATCGCCACCGTGAGCGGGATGCGCGGCTTGTACGGATAGCGCGGGTTGTCGCCCACCTCCATCACGACGACCCGTCGCGGTACGCCGATCTGGTTGGCCGCCAGCCCGGCACCGTTCGCGTCGCGCATGGTCTCGATCAGGTCGTCGATCAACTGCTGGACGTCCGCCGACGAGACGTCGGACAGCTCGATCTCCGCCGCACGCTCACGCAGGACCGGGTCGCCGATGCGACGGATCTTGCGGACGGTCATTGGCCACCTTCGCTCATCGGAACCCGCACACCGCGTTCCGCGGCGACCTCGATGGCCCGCTCGTAGCCGGCGTCGACATGACGGATCACGCCCATCCCCGGGTCGTTGGTGAGCACCCGTTCCAGCTTCTGGTCGGCAAGCTCGGTACCGTCGGCGACGCACACCTGACCGGCGTGGATCGAACGGCCGATACCGACCCCACCACCGTGGTGGATGCTGACCCAGGTGGCACCCGAGCAGGCGTTGACCAATCCATTCAGCAACGGCCAGTCGGCGATCGCATCCGATCCGTCGAGCATGTCTTCGGTCTCGCGATAGGGCGAGGCGACCGAGCCCGAGTCGAGGTGGTCGCGACCGATCACGATCGGCGCCTTCAGTTCCCCCGAGCGAACCATCGCGTTGAAGCGCATCCCCAGCCGGTGCCGCTCGCCATATCCGAGCCAGCAGATCCGGGCCGGCAGTCCCTGGAACGCGACTCGCTCACCGGCCAACTTGATCCAGCGCGCCAGGCACTCATCGTCGGGGAACTCCTCGAGCACGGCCCGGTCGGTGGCGGCGATGTCTGCTGGGTCGCCCGACAGCGCCACCCAGCGGAACGGGCCCTTGCCCTCGCAGAACAATGGCCGGATGTAGGCCGGCAGGAAGCCCGGATAGTCGAAGGCTCGGTCAAAGCCGCCCAACTGGGCCTCGGCGCGCAGGCTGTTGCCGTAGTCGAACACCTCGGACCCGGCGTCCATGAATCCGACCATCGCCTCGCAGTGGATGGCCATGGCGGCGCGTGACCGCCTGATGAACTCGTCGGGCTGGTTGCGTCGCATCTCCTCGGCGGCCTCCAGACTGATGTCGTTGGGCATGTAACTGAGTGGATCGTGGGCGCTGGTCTGGTCGGTGACGATGTCGGCCGCCACCTGGTCGGCGAGCAAGCGTGGCAGCACGTCGGCAGCATTGCCGAGCAATCCCACCGACAGCGGACGGCCCGCAGCCTTGGCCTCCATCACTCGCCGTACGGCGGACTCGTAGTCGGGGGCGATCTCATCGAGGTAGCGATGATCGACCCTGCGCTGCAGCATGTGGTGGTCGACATCGACGATCAATACGGCACCGTCGTTCATCGTGACCGCCAGCGGCTGAGCGCCTCCCATGCCGCCTGCGCCGGCGGTGACCGTGAGCGTGCCGACCAGGCTGCCGCCGAACTTGCGGCGGGCGATCTCCGCGAAGCACTCGTAGGTGTCCCTGCAAGATGCCCTGCGTGCCGATGTAGATCCACGAGCCTGCCGTCATCTGGCCGTACATCGTGAGGCCGAGGTGCTCGAGCCGTCGGAACTCGTCCCAGCTCGCCCAGTCGGGCACGAGGTTCGAGTTGGCGATCAACACGCGTGGCGCCCACTCATGGGTGCGCATCACGCCGACCGGTTTGCCCGACTGCACCAGCATCGTCTCGTCAGCGGCCAGCGTCGTAAGCGTGCGCTTCATGGCGTGGAACGCGTCCCACGCAGCGCGCCGCCCGACCGGTACCGCCGTACACGACGAGCTGGTCGGGATTCTCGGCGACCTCCGGGTCGAGGTTGTTCTGCAACATTCGGTACGGCGCTTCTTGCTGCCACCCCAGGCAGTTCAGGGTGGTACCCCGCGGTGCTGAAACCTTGGCGATCGTCATCGGTCCCTCCGGTCATCGGTTCGGCAATATCCTTACACGATGGCGTCGAACAGCTCTCCAGCGAACTCGGCTACACGCAAGTCGCCTCGTGAGCCCGCACGTCCACACGAACGGAAATCCACGCCATGAACGCCATACCTTCGGCCATCCACCTCGACGGACCCGGGGTGACGATCGACGAGGTCGTGGCGGTCGCGCGACACGCCGTGCGTGTCGAGCTGACGCCGGCGGCGATCGAGCGCATGGTCGCCTCCCGGGCGGTCGTCGATCGACTCGCGTCCGGAAGCGACGCCGTGTACGGCCTGTCGACCGGATTCGGTGCACTCGCCAATGTGTCGATCCCGCCCGAACGCCGCCAAGATCTCCAGCACGCTCTGGTGCGGTCCCACGCCGCCGGCATGGGCGACCCGGTCGAACCGGAGGTCGTGCGGGCGATGATGTTCCTGCGAGCGCGCACGTTGGCACTCGGCTTCAGCGGGGCCCGGCCGTTGGTCGCCCGAGCCATGATCGACGTGGTCAATGCCGGCATCGTGCCCGTGGTTCCCGAGTACGGATCGCTCGGCGCCAGCGGCGATCTCGCACCGTTGGCCCACGCCGCTCTGACGTTGCTCGGCGAGGGCGAGGCATTCGTCGACGGAGTCCGCACAACGGCCGCGACGGCGCTGGCCGCGGCCGGCCTGTCGGCGATCGAGCTCTCGGAGAAAGAGGGCCTGGCGGTCACCAACGGCACCGACGGCATCCTCGGCATGCTGTGCCTGGCGATCCACGACGCAACAACGCTGCTCACCCAGGCCGATATCACCGCGGCGATCACGGTGGAGGGTTTGCTCGCCACCGACCGTGCCTTCGCGGCCGACCTGCTGGCGTTGCGGCCGCACCCGGGTCAGGCGACCAGCGCCGCCAACCTGCGCACGATGCTCGCCCACTCGCCGATCGTGGCGAGCCATGTCACCGACGACAGTCGGGTGCAGGACGCCTACTCGATCCGCTGCACCCCGCAGGTCCACGGCGCGGCCCGCGACACGCTCGACCACGTGCGTCAGGTCGCAGGCTGGGAACTCGCGGCGGCCATCGACAACCCGATGGTGCTTCCCGACGGTCGTGTCGAGTCGGGCGGCAACTTCCACGGCGCCCCGCTCGGCTTCGCGGCGGACTTCCTCGCGATCGCCCTCACCGAGGTCGGAGCGATCGCAGAACGCCGGATGGACCGTGTGCTCGACCGCACCCGCTCGCACGGTTTGCCGCCGTTCCTGGCCCACGAGGTCGGAGTCGACAGTGGGCTGATGATCGGCCAGTACACGGCTGCCGCGATGTGTGCCGAGAACCGGCGCCTCGCCGCCCCCGCCAGCGTCGATTCGCTGCCCACGTCGGGCATGCAGGAAGACCATGTCTCGATGGCGTGGGGTGCCGTACGCAAGTTGCGCACGGTGGTCGACAACCTGCGCCGGATCCTGGCGATCGAGCTGGTGATCGGCGCTCGGGCCGTCGACCTGCGGGCCCCGCTCCAACCCGCCCGTGCGACCGGTGCCGTGATCACCGCCCTGCGTGGAGTCCTTCCCGGCCCAGGACCGGACCGGGTGTTGTCCCCCGAACTGGGGTCGGCCGAGACCTTCTTGCGTGACGCCTCGCCGAACGTTGCGCTCGCGCGACTCGACATCACTTTGGCCTAGTCGAAACGCCAGGCGCACCAGACCGGACTCACCAGACCCACGACGCGACTCGGCCCGGCCGCCAGATCGTCGTCGGCGGCCCGGCCGACATCATGCCGGCGAGGCGCTGTCGCCCGCCCGGCCACGGATGCGAGTCAGCTCTGCGGAGTGACCTGGGCGCCGTAGAACGCCAGGCCCGACGGGCAGGTGGCGGTGGCAGGTGCTTGCACGGTGAGGCTGGCACCGAGATCGGTGACCTGTGTGGTCCCGTCGTCGGCGACGGTCAGACCGTGTGCGTACATGGTGACCGCGACGCGAGCGACTCGAGCGGTCCCGGCACACGCAGCGACTGCAGTGGTGCTGTCGGCGATCGCATAGAGCGCTCCATCGACGCGGTACAAGCCGGCGGTCACGAAGTCGTCGATCACCAGCTCGAGCCAGCCCTCGGGCGTCGCCCGAATCGCGAGCTCGTCGACGGGCGGCAGGGTCGCGCAGGTAGCGAAGCCCTCGCAGTACGCCCTCGTCAGATCGACATCGTAGGTTCCGACGAGGTCGACACCGACGAGCGAAGCGTCGAAGTTGATCGGGAACAGCGCCGCAAGCGCGTCGCGTTCCGCGACGACCGTCGAGGTCAGCTGCATCTGATCGACCAGATCGGTCTCCAGGATCGCGATCCGACGCACCAGTGCATCGCGTTGGACCGTGCGGTTTGCGAGCGTGGCCTCCACACCGGCCAACTGGAGGGACAGGCGATCGCGCTGCTCGGCCGTCGTCTCGATGGTTGCATCGAGATCGGCGATCTGCGCGACGAACTCGTCACGCTCGGCCGTGAGCGTGTCGATCGTGGCTTGCAGGTCGTTCGTCTGAGCGACGAGGTCAGCACGCTCGTTCGTCAGCGTGTCGATCGTCGCCTCCAGCTCGGTCGTGCTCGCGGTCGGGTCGTCACCAGAGGTGAACCCGATGACCGTACCGACCGCGCCGAGTACAGCGGCGACCAGCAACACTGCCACCCACAGCTTCGCCCGCGGCGGCCAAGGAGGCGTCACGTGCGGGGTCGCTCGGCGCCGTACCGCCGGGGGTGCCTGACCGGGGGTCGATGATGGAGTCGTCTCGTCGACGACATCCAGTCCAATGGTCCTCTCGGCAAGATCCGTCATGGTCCTCACCTCTTTCGTCGGCCGAGCCGACAGAGGCCCAGCCTCTCAATTCCAGCGTACGGCGCCGTCCCGTGGCCGCCTAGAGTCGAATGTCCGACGATGGGCGAGCTTGCGCTCGGGTCGACGCGCTGTCATCGTGGAATTGGATGAGATGGGCATCCTGATCGAGAGGAGGCAGCCATGACGTCATTTTCGGCACCGGCTCAGGTGCTCCTCGGCTCAGACGCGGTCGCTCATGTCTGGACCAACAATCTCGACGGGTCACCGCAGGTGTCCGTGGTGTGGTTCATCTGCGACGGCGACGAGATCCTGTTCGGCACGGATGCCAACAGCCAGAAGGCGAAGAATCTCGTGCGGGATCCACGCATCCTGCTGTCGATCGAGGACGAAGAACGCAACGAGCGCGGGTTCCAACGCCATCTCGTGATCCGCGGCACAGCGGTGATCGAGCCCGGACCCGATCCAGCGCTGATGGATCGGCTCGCGATGAAGTACCTCGGCCTGAGTCGGCATCCGTTGGCGCTGCGCGACTCACCGACCAGCGTCGTGGTGCGGATCAAGATCGACCGGATCAGCGGTGAGGGCCCCTGGGTCGACACCAGCGAGGTCGTCTGACTCCGATCAGGAATCGATCGGGACGCACTCGATCAGTTCGAGCGCGCCCTTGCCCTTGAGTTCGACCGGGCCCATCGAGCGCCCGCGGTAGAGCGAACGGATCGGGGGCCAGCACGGGGCCGAGACGACGACCGACCCGGGTTCGGCGCGATCGCAGATGCGGGCGGCGACGTTGACCGTGTCGCCCCACAGGTCGAACTGGAACCGCCGCTTGCCGGTGATGCCGGCGACCACCGGGCCGAGATGGATACCGACCCGTACGTCCCAGTGCGGCTCGATCGTGCGAGCGACGGCCACCATGTCGAGACCGCACGCCACCGCCGCCTCGACCGGGTTCTCGACAGCCGATCGAGCATCCCGGCCGTCGCCATGAATGCGTCGCCGATCGTCTTGATCTTCTCCATCCGGTGGAGGGCGGTGAGGCGCTCGAACTCGACCACCTGGGCATCGAGTCCGCTGACGACCTCCTCGGGTGAGGTGCGATCGCAGAACGACGTGAACCCGACGATGTCGCAGAACAGCACGGCGACGTCGTCGTAGCGGCGGGGCGCGACCGTGTCGTGTGCCTTCAGCTCGGCGACCGCACCGGTCGGCACCATCGCCGACAGCAGACGGTCGGCTCGCTCACGTTCTCGCTCCACCGATCTCGACGTAGGCCGCCTGCTCGCTCGCGCAGCCGACGCTTCTCCAGGCGACGCCGTCGACCCGGGCGTTCAGGATCGTCGGGATCGAACGGCTTGGGCAGGTAGTCCTCGGCACCGAGCTCGAGGCATCGGACGATGTTGTCGAGGTCGTCGAGCGCCGAGATCATGATCACCGGCAGCTCTCGCAGCTCCATGTCCTGCTTCATGGTCATCGAGCACCTCGTAGCCGTTCATCACCGGGCATCATCATGTCGAGCAGCACCAGGTCGACGGGTCGGCTGCGGAGCACCTCGAGCGCTCGGCGCCGTTCTCGGCTTCGAGGATCCGTTCGTGACCTTGACGACGCAGTCGACGGATCAGCGTGTACCGGTTGTCCTCGCTGTCGTCGACGACGAGCAGGACGTCGGACCATCCTGCGTGACCCCGACAGCCGGTGCCGCTACTTCGTCGGCGTCGCCGCCGCGATGACCGGGGTCGCGGCCGCATCGAGACACGCCTGCATCTTGGCCAACAGCCGTTCCAGGTCGACCGGCTTGGTGTCGAACTCGTCGCACCCGGCAGCCAGCGCCGACTCGCGGTCGGTCTCCATCGCATGAGCGCTGAGCGCGATCACGGGTATCGACCGCGTCGCGGCGTCGGCCTTCAAGCCGCCGCGTCGTCTCCCATCCGTCGATTCCCGGGCAGGCCGAGATCCATCAGGATCAGATCGGGTTGCTCGCTCTGGGCGACCTCGATCCCGGACTCGCCGTCGGATGCGACGAGGATCTCGTAGCCGCGTCGACTGGAGCCGTCGGCTGAGCATGAACACGTTGTCGTCGTTGTCTTCGACGTAGAGGACCCTAGGCACCGGTTGCTCCCGCCCATGCGCTGCAACAGGCCGCGCAGCTCGATCGGCAGTTCTTCGATCGCGTGCGCCGGCTTCGCCAGCACCGTGGCGGCCCCGCCGCTCAAGGCCGCACGATCGTCGTCGGTCAGCTCGGCCGCCGTCATCACCACCACCGGCATCGACTCGCCGCCGGGGCGGAACCGCAGCTCGGACGAGGAACTCGAATCCGTCCATCTCGGGCATCATCAGATCGAGCAGGATCGAGGTCGGGCTGCTGCTCACCGAACCGGTCGAGTCCCTCGCGCCCGTTCCCCGCTTCGGCCACCGACCAGCCCAGATCGGTGATCGACCGACGCAGGACATCCCGGGTCGGCGAGGTCGTCCTCGACGACCAGTATCCGAGCGGGTCGATCGGCCGTCGCATGCCGAGCGAGCACGGCGCGCAGGTCGTCCCGACGCAGCGGCTTGCTGAGATAGTCGGAGGCACCCAGCGCGAACCCCTTGGCCGGTTCGTCGCACGACGGTGAGCATCACGACCGGGTACGTCGGCAGGTCCGGATCGGCCTTCAGTTGGCGGAGCAGGTCCCAGCCGTCGGTGCCGGGCATCACGACGTCCAGCGTGATCAGGTCGGGGCGGATCGCCCGGGCCCGTTCGAGCCCGTCGTCGCCCCACCGGCGGAGATCACGTCGAACCCTTCGGCGACCAGCACCCTGACGAACCAGGTCGCGACTCGTGGCATCGTCGTCGATGACGAGCACCGTGGCGCCGTCACCGACCAGCCCAGGCCGCCTCGGACGCGACGCACCTGACCGACCTCGGCGATCCGACGCCGGCCGACCGGTACGGCAGCGACCATGGTGAACGTCGAACCGACCCCGATCGTGCTCTCGACACGGATGTCGCCGCCCATCATCCGCGCCAGCCGGCGGCTGATCGCCAGGCCGAGCCCGGTGCCACCGAATCGCCGGGACATCGAACTGTCGGCCTGGCTGAAGTCGCGGAACAATCGGTCGATCTGCTCCTCGGAGATGCCGATGCCCGAATCCTCGACCGCGACGTGGAGTTCGTCGCCGTCGGGGCCGTGGACCGTGGCCGCCGCGGAACGTCGACCGAGCCCGGCCTCGGTGAACTTGCAGGCGTTGCTGACCAGGTTGAGCGCGATCTGGCGGATCCGCACGGTGTCGCCGCGGATCTGGCCGAGATCGCTCGGCGATGTCGATCTCGAGCGTGTTGCGCGTTCTGCGCAGCGAGCGTCTCGGCGGTCTGGGCCACGTCGGCGAGCAGCGGACCCAGCTCGACGTCTTCCTCGACGATCTCCATCTTGCCGGCCTCGATCTTGGACAGGTCGAGGATCTCGTTGATCAGGTGGAGCAGGTGCGTGCCGGCGCGCTGGATGCGCCCGAGCGGCTCGAGTTGGTCGTCGATCGCCGTCGTCCTCGGCGTCCTCGATCAGCATCTCGGTCAGGCCGATGATCGCGTTCAGCGGGCGTGCGCAGCTCGTGGCTCATGTTCGCGAGGAACTCCGACTTCGCGGCGGTCGCGGCCTCGGCCTCGTCGCGTGCCTCGCGCGAGCTCCAGCTCGCGCTGCTTGAGCTCGGTGACGTCGGTGTAGATCGAGACGACACCGCCGTCGACGGTTCGCTGCTCGTTGATCTGCAGCCACATCCCCGTGTTCTGGAGCAGTTCGATGCGCTGTTGCACCATCGAACGCCGGCGCTCGAGGCGGGACGCGACCCACGTGTCCTCGTCCTCGTCGAGATCGGGGAACATGCCGCGCCGGAAGGCCTCACGGATGATCGTCTCGAACGAGGTGCCCGGCCGCACCAGGTCGGCCACGTCGTCGCCGGCTCCGGCGACGTAGTACTCGCGATACTTCGAGTTGCACAGCAGGATCCGATCGTCGGCGTCGAACAGCACCAGCCCTTCGGACATCGACTCCATCGCGTCCTGCAGCTGCTGGCGGGTCCGCTCCAGTTCGTGGCTGCAGCCGCACCGTCTCGGTGATGTCGCCGGTCGAGCCGGCGAGCCGATAGGCGCGACCGTCCGTCGTGGCGGGCTGCCAGGCCGCGCTGGCGAGCCCACCTCCACGTCGCCGGTCGCCGCTGAGATACCGGTAGTCGATCTCGATGTGGTCGGTGTCGCCACGAACATGCTCGCGAATCGCCGCCTCGTACTCGGCTCGGTCGTCCGGGATGGATGCGCTCCAGCCAGTGCTCCGGGCGTGGTCATCTCGACCGATCGGTGAGGCCCATCATCGCCAGCAGGCGCGGCGAGTAGTAGATCGTCGCCGGTCTCGAGGTCGAGGTCGTAGATGCCCTCGTTGGAGGCCGCCGCCGACAGCGCATATCGCTCCTCGCTGATCCGCAGTTCCTCCTCGGTCTGTCTTGCGCCGTGTGATGTCGTCGATCGCGCCGACCAGCCGGATCGCACGCCCGGATTCATCGCGGATCGCCCGCCCGCGGTCCGACACCCAACGCAGTACCCCGGAAGCGTCGCGGATCTGGTACTCGCACTCCAGCCGATCGGTGTCGCCCCGGAAGTGGCGACGCGTCGCATCGACGTACAGCTCGCGAAATTCAGGTTCGACCTTGTCGAACCAGGATGTCGATCGAAGGTCGCCGTCCGCGAAACCGAACAGCTCGTTCAACCGATCGGACACCCACAGCTCGTTGCCCTGTCGATGTCCCAGTCGTACATCCCCTCCGAGGCCGCCTCGATCACCAGTGAGGCCCTGTCTGCATACCGCGAACCGGATGCTTCCGCGCCGAACGACCCGTCGCTCCCGCTACCGGAATCTGAGCTACTCGTCACGCACGCCCCCTCAAGCAGACCCCATGATGCTCGACCGCGGGATACCCGACCGTAGCCGAGTTCGATCCGAGCCGGTAGCGGGGCCTGTGTCGTGTCGCCCCAGCTCAGTCCTCTCGAACCAGCCTCCAGCACAACATCCGGGAGATGTTGAGCAACAACTTGGCGGCCACCTCGGGCTCGTCGGCGATCAGCCGGTGCAGTGATGACTCGCTCAGGCTCAGCACCACTCGTTCCTTCGGCGACCACATAGACATCCGCCGAGCGGGGCCGCCCGAGCAGGAAGGCCATCTCGCCGAACACCTCGCCCGGCGCGATCACGGCGAGCACGTCGTCCCCGTCACGGACCTCCACGGCCCCGCCGAGCAACACGTACAGGTTCTGCGCCGTGTTGCCCCGCTTCAGGAGACGGTCACCGACCTGGCACTCGAGGATCGTGCTCTTGTGCAGACATCGCCGTGCCTGCTCGTCGTCGAGACCGTCGAACAGCGAGATCCGACGCGACTCGAGCTCTTCGAGCGAGCTGTACACCTGCTGCCAGTAGCTGGCGATATCGACGAGGCGTTCGCTGGTGACACCCCGCGGAGGCCTCGACCAACCATTCGACACAAGCCGGTATCCGATGCTCGTCACCGAAGTCGGCCATGACGTCGGCCAGCGGCGATCCGAGTCGGCGGACGTAGTCGATGTCCTCGGCCACGACGACGAGCGGGATCAGGTAGCCGGCATCGGTGCTGTTGATGTTGCGCTGGGCGTACGGCCGAAAGCCCAACGCCTGGTAGACGTTCAACAGGTGCGGTTCGCAATCGCCGATCATCAGTTGGATGCGCAGTTCGTTGACCAGCCTCATGTAGGTCGAGAACATCTGGAACAACACGTCGGTGCCCCGGAGTGCCTTGTCCACCATGAACCGCTCGCCGACGATGATCTCGTCGGGCGGGATTTCGTCGAGGAACGGGCCGAGACTGTACTTGTCGATCAACCCTGGCGTCAGCCCTCCGTCGGCACCCAGCGTCAGTCTGATGCTGCCCACGAGCCCGTCCCTCGCGAACGGCATAGAACAACCGCGAGACCTCGTCGACTTCCTCGACCAGCCAGCGGTGCTCGTGATCGGCGACCGAACCGTACCGATCCATCTCCTCGACGTAGATCTCGTACCGCTGCCGGTAGATGGCCGACCGCTCGTCATCGCTCGTCGCCAGATGGACACCGTCCATCACCTGCATCTCGCCCCCTCGATCCCCGGAGTGCCGGCGGTGGCGTCAGACTCTCCACCATCGGTGCGGGTGCAGCAACCATAGTGTCGGGGAGGGTCGGCGCCGGCCAGACCCACGCCGCGGGTGCGCGGACCGAGACGCGACATGGGGCACGGGTACGCACGTTCCGAGCGACGGGCGTAGGGTCGCGCCGTGGCCGACCAACGACGGAACTCGCTCCTGGGCATCTTCGCCAGCGTGACGATCGGCGTGCTCGTGATCCTCGCCGGCAGCGACGGCAGCGTGAAGGTCGGCTCGGTCGCCGTGTTCGCGCTGTGCGGGATCCTGTCCTACGTCATCAACTGGATCGTGTTCGTGCCGTCCAACATCGCCAAGACCGAGCACTACTTCGACCTCACCGGCAGCATCACCTACCTCACGCTCACGGTCGTGGCGTTGCTGCTCAGCGACGATCTCGACGCCCGTGCGGTGATCGTGGCAGTGATGGTGGTGATGTGGGCGGCTCGGCTCGGCTCGTTCCTGTTCCGCCGGGTGCGACGCGACGGACGCGACGGACGATTCGACCGCATCAAGACCGACCCGTTGCGATTCTTCATGACGTGGACGCTGCAGGGGCTGTGGGTGCTGCTCACGCTGGCGTGTGGGCTGGCGATCATCACCAACAGCCGAGCGAGTCGATCGAGTGGGTCGCGATCGTGGGCATCGTCGTGTGGGTGGCCGGCTTCGCGATCGAGGTGATCGCCGACCAGCAGAAGTCGACATTCAAGCGGAATCCGGCCAACGCGGGCCGGTACATCACCACCGGTCTGTGGGCATGGTCGCGGCACCCCAACTACTTCGGCGAGATCACCTTGTGGACCGGCATCGCGATCATCGCGCTCCCGATCCTGGAAGGCTGGCGCTGGGTCACGTTGATCTCACCGGTCTTCGTGTTCTTGTTGCTGACCCGCGTGAGCGGCATCCCGATGCTCGAGGCGCGGGGCAAGAAGCGCTGGGGCGACGAGGAGGCCTATCAGGCCTACACCCGCAACACGCCGGTGCTCGTTCCCCGCCCGCCGCGTCGCTGATCCGAGCGGTCAATCCAGCGCGCCGAGTGCCTCCGACAGCTGTGACCGGTACTCGGCCACGCGGCGCATCTTGAGCGCTTCATAGCCGCGCACCTGGTCGGGGAGGCCGGCGATCTCGATCGCCTGTGCAGCCGTGATCCGGTCGTCCGCGATCGCCACGACCAGCCGCTCGACGGCCGACTCGTACTCGGCGGGCAACTCGCGTTCGAGCCGCCGCAGCTCGGTTCGCCCGAACGGATCCGAGCGCGTCCCCCGCAGGCGCTTGCCGCGCTCGAGGGTGGCGAAGATCGGCCGTGACCGGTGCCGGAATCGGAACTTGCGTCCGATCCCGAGGGCCCGCAGCATCGGCGGGTGCAGATGCCACGTGACCGACGAGGCGGATCCATGGGTCAACTCGAGTGCGGGTGCCAGGCCGTCCGCCGATCGCATCAGGCGAGCGACCTCGTACTCGTCCTTGTAGGCGAGCAGCTTGTGGAACATGCCGGCGACCGTGCCGGTGAACTCCGCGTCGCGCGTCGCGGCGGCACGCTCGACGAGCGTCACGAACCGGCCGGCGTAGCCCTCGTCCTGGTAACCGACGAGGTCGGCGGCCAGCATGCCGACCGTGGCACGCACGGAATCGGCCACGTCGAGTTCGGCGACCCGACGGGCGAGCCTGTGCGGCATGGGATCCGTGTCGATGCTCGGACCGGATGTCGACCGACGGGTGAGCTCCTGCTCGACGAACGAGCGATCGGCGACCCAGCGTCGGCCCCAGGCGAATGCCGCGAGATTGGATTCGACGGCGACACCGTTGAGTCGAATCGCCTGCTCCATCGCGTCGACCGTGATGGGTAGCGCCCCGGACTGCACCGCCACCCCCAGCAACAAGATGTTCGCCGCCGCTTTCGATCCGACCAGCGCTGCTGCGGCGAGCTCCGCGTCGACCGCCATCGTGCGATGCTCGTCGACGTGCCGGGCGAGCCGCACCATCAACTCCCCGGCGTCGGGGACGTCGAGCGATGGGTTGCTGATCTGACGGCCGACCGGAGTCATCGAGAGCGACGCCACCAACGCCGTCGAGTGGTGGGTCGCGGCCGCGACCACAGGGTCCGATGCGGCGGTGAGCAGATCGAATGCCAACAGCAGATCGGCTTGCCCGCGGCCCACCAGGTTGGTGCGACGCGGCCGATCGGCCGCCGTGAGGCTGAGGTCGCTGACCACGGGGCCCGCCTTCTGCGACAGCCCGGTCTGATCCAGACCATCGACGTGGAAACCCGCCAGCATCGCGGCCGTGCCGAGCACCTGGGCAGCGGTGACCACGCCGGTGCCACCGATGCCCGCCAACCGAACGATGACGCTGTCGGGCACGGCCGAGGGCGGGTCGGGAATCGGAGGCAGCGCCTGGTCACCGGGAACGGCCGCCGGCGGCACGTCGGGGTCGACCTCGACGGTCATGAAGGCCGGACAGTCGCCGCCCAGGCAGGAGAGGTCGAGGTTGCAGCTCGCCTGGTCGATCCGGGTCTTGCGCCCGAACAGCGTGTCGACCGGCTGCACACTGAGGCAGTTGCTGACATCGCCGCAGTCACCGCAGCCCTCGCAGATGCGATGGTTGATCACGACGCGGGTCGTCGGCCTGGCCGCCTTGCCGCGGCTTCGAGCTCGCCGCAGTTCGGCCGCGCACTCCTGATCGTGGATCAGCACGGTCACCCCGGTGACACCTGCCAGACGCTGTTGGATCGCCACGATCTCCGAACGGTCGTGCACCTTCACGCCATCGGGAAGCGCGCGGCCTGAGTACCGGCCGACGTCGTCGGCGGTGATCACGACCTCGCGCACCCCCTGCAGCAGCAGGATCCGCGCCAGGTCGATCACGCCCACCCGGAAGCTCGTCTGCTGTCCGCCGGTCATCGCGACCGTGTCGTTGTAGAGGAGTTTGTAGGTGACCGTCGTCCCCGCCCCGATCGCCGCTTGCACGGCGAGCTGGGCGGAGTGGAAGTAGGTGCCGTCACCGAGGTTCTGGAACACGTGTGACGTCTCGACGAACGGGGCCATGCCGATCCAGTGCGCGCCCTCGTTGCCCATCGCTGTGATGCCGATGCTCTCGCCGACGCGTTCCTCGTCCATCAGCAGCGTCATCCCGTGACAGCCGGTGCCCATGCCGACCACCGCGCCATCGGGCACCTTGGTCCCCCAGTTGTGAGGGCATCCCGAGCAGAAGAACGGGGCCCGGTTCACGGCGAGCGGTATCAGGTCGCGCTCGACGGGAGGAGGTGGAGCCAGGCGACCGGCGAGGCGAGAGGCGAGCCGACTGCGCAGCGCCGGAGCGATCGCATCGGCCGCGAGCAGGCCGTGGGACGGCAGTAGCCGGTTCCCGGCGGTATCGAGCTTGCCGACCACCAGCGGGCGCAGGGTCGACTGGTACAGCGCATCGCGCACGAGGTGTTCGAGCGTCGGATTCTTCTCCTCGATCACCACGACCTCGTCCAGACCGCGAGCGAACTCGACGATCTGCGTCGCCTCGAACGGAACGGGGAGCCGCAGCTGCAACAAACGGATCCCGGCGTCGGCGATCGAATCGAGCGATGGGAAACCCAATCGACGCAACGATTCGAGCACCTCGCTGTAGGTGTACCCGGTGGCAACGATCCCGAGCCACGCATCGGATGGATCAGCGGTCAGCCGGTTCAGCCCGTTGTCGATGCCGTACCGGCGGGCGAGGTCGAGGCGCACCTCGTGGAACTCCTGCTCGACGGCCACCATCCGTGGTCCGAGGAACTGGGCGGACGGGTGAGGCACCCAGATCTTGCCGTCGATCTCGACCGTCGGAACGATCGGCTCGCGCTCGAGCACCGGGAACTCCACCGTTCCGGTACCGTCCGCGATCGGTGTGACGATCTTGAGCGCCGACCACAGACCGGTCGCGCGGGACATCGCGATGCCGTGCAGGCCGAGCTCGAGACATTCGGCCACGGTCGCCGGATACAGGATCGGCATGTGGAGGTCGACCAACGCGGCGTCCGACGACGACGGCATCGTCGACGACTTGGCGGCCGGGTCGTCGCCCACCATCGCGAGCGCTCCCCCGCCCACGCTCGACCCGGCGAACACGCCGTGCCGCAGCGCATCGGTCGCCCGGTCGAGCCCGGGTGCCTTGCCGTACCAGATGCCGACGACACCGTCGTAACGGGCGTCGGGTCTGGTGCCGGCCAGTTGCGAACCCATCACGGCGGTGGCACCGAGCTCCTCGTTGACGGCCGGCTGATGCACGATCGGGAGATCGGTCACCTCCCGCAGAGCACGCGCCATCTCCAGATCGAACCCACCGAGGGGCGAGCCCGGATACCCGGACACCAATGCCGCCGTGTGTGCGGCCCGCCGCACGATCTCGGCGCAACTGTTCGATCGGAATCCGTGCCAGTGCCTGCACCCCGGTGAGAAACACCTGGCCGACGTCGAGCTGGTACCGATCAGACAGTTGGTACGAATGGCCGATCATCACCACATCCTCGCGGATCCGGCGAGCACCGGCGACCCGCCCGGTCGGCACCCCGTTCTCGCTCGGCGAACGGCCGGACCGTGGCGGCGGTTCGGTGCCCAGCACGGAGGGACTGTGACGAATGTCGCCCTCGTCGATCGGTGCCGACAGGAATGACGATCGTCGCAAGCGGTTGCACACGACGTGAACGCATTGCTCCCCGACTCCGTCACCCGCCAGGCATTTCGAGCGCTCAACAGCGTGGTCAAGCCCGCCCTCGAGCTCGGCATCGGCAATCCGTTGCCGATCGGACTCGGCGCGGTGCTGGTCGAGACGACCGGCCGGAAGAGCGGCAAGCCGCGTCAGGTACCGCTGATGTCGATGCGGCTCGGAGATCGGCTGTTCGTCAGCACGGTGCGGTCGGATTCACAGTGGTTCGCCAACCTCGAGGTCGAACCCGCCGCCCGGGTCCGGCTCCACGGCACAGACCGTGAGGCGACCACATCGGTCACCCGCGGACCGCTCAACGTAGCAGTCATCGATACGGCCCGGGCCGCTTCGGCCCGGTAGTTCTCGACCGTGGCGTGCCCCGGCATTGCGCCACCGAGGCACGCCGACGGTTCAGCCAGCCATCTTGGTGAGGATGTGATCGAGCACCGGAACGTGATCGACCTGCGGGCTGAACATCACGAGTTCGGCATCGGTCTCCACGCGCACGCTGTGGCTGGGAGGCCAGTAGAAGACGTCGCCCGTCGAGCAGCGCTCCTCCGTCCCGTCGCCGTAGCTGACGACGACGTCGCCTGTGACCATGAAACCCCAGTGGGCCGACTGGCAGGCGTCGTGCTCGAGGCCTTGGAGCAGCGGAGCGAGGTCAGCTCCAGCACCCAGGGTGAAGTATTCGGCCGCGAGCGAGCCGGTGGCTTCGCCGAAATCGGGCAGCTGCCTGGCGTGCGCCCCAGGGGCATCGATCTTGACGGGTAGCTCATTCTTGGGAATCCGCATGATGGTTGGTCCTTTGTGCTGTTGGGGTGATGTGTTGATGGGTGTGGATCGTGTCGCCGGCACGTTCAGAGCGAACGGCCGCTGAAGGCGACGAGGCGCTGCAATCGACTGGCGTCGTCAGGGGCCGCGGATTCCTCCTTGAACGTGTCACCGTCTCGCATGTCTGGGCTCAACGCCGCACGGGCGAACTCGTCGACCGCGCCGATCACGTTGTCGGGCAGTTCGAAGCTCAGACCGGTCGCCGTCGCCAGGTCCCAGCAGTGGACCAGCCCGTCGAACGCCACGAAACGGGCGAACACCTCGCCGGGTACGTCCCCGAACGGCGCCGCGATCGTGCGCTCGATCGCACCGTTCGATTTCACGGCGGCGAGCAGGTCGTCCATCGCGGTATGGAGCTCGGCAGCAGGAACGCGGCCGTACACGGGTGGTGCGTTGATCTCCGGCGCGTCCTCGCCACGGAACGCGTAGGCGAACGTGCTGCCACCGACGATCATGTGATCGAGCACGTCGTGCACGGTGAAGTTTGCGCACGGCGTGGGGTCGTTGAGCTGGGCTGGCTCGATCCGGTCGACCAACGCGGTGAGCGTCGGAAGGATGTACGAGAGCTGATCGATGGGTTGCATGTCGTTGCCTTTCGATTGGTCCCTGTCGGGGTGAGTGCCCGGAGAGTCGGGGCGCTATCGAGAAGGCGTGACAATTGATGTCACAATGCGACAGTGAGTGATTTCTCAGCGGTTCACGCGGCGTTGGACCACGGGGAGTGGCAGACGGCGCTCGACGCACTCGACGCGCTCGGGTCGGAGTCCGATCGCGCGGAGGGCCTCGAACTCCGGGCGCGGGCCCACTACGGCAATGGCGAATTCGAGGCATCCGTGGCGACGTGGGAACGCCTCCACGACCTGCTCGTCGCGGACGGCGACGTGGCCGGGGCGGCGATGGCGGCGGCGATGGTGGCCATGTTCCTGATGATGGACACCGGATTGATGGCCCCCGTGCGCGGGTGGGTGCGGCGCGCCGAACGGTTGTTGGAAGGACACGGCGAAGCGCCGGCCCACGCCATCATCGCTGTCGTCCGGGCCTACGAACGCTTCATGTGTGGCGACATGGTCGCTGCCGGGGACCACGCCGGGCGTGGCATCGACATCGGAACCCGTTTGGGCGTGACGCCGGCGGTCGTGATCGGCCGGGTCTGCACGGCGCGGGTCACGATCTTCGCCGGGCGGGTCGACGAGGGGCTCGACCTGCTCGACGAGATCGCGATCGATCTGATGTCGGGGGTGGCCGACCCGCTCACGACCGGGATGATGTATTGCGAGCTGATCTGTGCCGCCCAGGGCATGGCGCTGCACGATCGGGCCAGCGAGTGGACGGAGATCATGGACCGGTGGCGGCACGGCGCCGCGATCGGAGGTATCGGTGGCCGATGCCGGGTCCACCGAGCCGAGATCCTGCGTATCTCGGGCCCGTGCGACCGTGCCGAGGCGGAAGCGCTCGGCGCATGTGACGAGCTGCGCCCATGGATGCGCCGCGAGTTCGGCTGGCCGCTGGTCGAGCTCGGCAACATCCGTCTCCGGCGCGGCGACCTGATCGGCGCCGAGGAATCGTTCCTGGCCGCCCACGAGCACGCATGGTCACCACATCCCGGGCTGGCACTGTTGCGCCTGGCGCAGGGCGACGTCGAGTCGGCGTCGACGATGATCGCCGATGCGATCGCCCATCCGTTCGCGATCCCGTCCAAGGAACGTCCGCCGTTCGGTGACCTGCGTCTCGCGCCGCTCTACGACGCACAAACGGAGATCGCCGCAGCAGCAGGCGACGCCGACACGGCCCGCAGGGCAGCGAACGCGCTCGCCTCGATCGCGGATTCGTATCCGAGCCGTTCACTGGCGGCGGCAGCCTCGCTCGCCAACGCCAGGGTGGCGCTGATGACCGGCGACGTCGAGCGGGCGATCCACGACGCCAAGGCCGCGACCGCGGCGTGGGCCGACATCGGTGCACCATACGAGGCCGCCATGGCCCGACTGGTACTCGGCGAGGCCTGCGATCGTTCGGGCAACGCCGACGGGGCACGGATGGAATGGCGGGCGGCCCGCGCCGCGTTCGAGGCATTCGGAGCGGCGCACGGTGCCGATCGGGCGGCGAGGCTGCTCAGCGAGGGTGCGCCGGCCGCTCGATCGGTGCGGGCCGGAGGGCAGGCGACCGCGATCTTTCGATGTGATGGCGACACGCGGACCATCTGCTTCGGAGAAGAGACGGTGCTGATGCGCGATCTCAAGGGCTTCCGGTACGTCGAGCGGTTGCTCGCCGACCCGGGTCGCGAATTCCACGCCCTCGACCTCGTCGCCGTCGAGCAGGGTTCGCTCCCGATCGGTCGCGCGGTCGCGCATCACGAGGCCGGAGCAGACGGAGCAGCGGGAGCCGGGCTACCGCTGATCGACGACGTCGCACGAGACTCCTACCGGCGACGCTTGGCCGAGGTCGACGACGACATCGAGGAGGCCACCCGTATGAACGATCTCGGCCGTGTGGAATTGGCGGAGCGCGACCGTGAGTACCTGATCGCCGAGTTGACCCACGCGGCCGGGCTCGGCGGACGTCACCGAACGACGGGCGGTACGGCCGAGCGAGCCCGCACCAGCGTGACCCGCTCGATCCGATATGCGCTGGATCGGCTGGCCGAACACCACCAGGGCGTGGCGACCCATCTCGGGCAGTGCGTGCACACCGGGACGTACTGCGTCTACACGCCCGATCCGTTGACGCCGATCGTCTGGGACGTCTGACCCGCAGCTCTGTCGCCCGTGGTCCACCGCCACGGTCGCCGAATTGGGCACACTCTTGTGGATCGCCATGAGCCGGACCGCACCGGAGTTGATCGGAAGGAGTCGACCTGATGTCGAGACGGAATGTTGCGTGGCTGGTGGTGGTGATCGGGGTCGGTGTGCTCGTCTGGATCATGGCCGGGCTCGTGTGGGGATTGCTCGCCGCGGCCGTCACGTTGATCTGCAGCGAGCTGATCGAGCGAGCGCGGCGGAAAAGCGGCGCGCGGCACACGGCGAGACCGGGAGTCCGTCACTCACCGACGCGATGAAAGCCCGCCGCAAGCGTCGCTGACCGGGAACGCCGACGAACACGGCAGGGCCACGGTCGTGGTGAATCGGCCGTGGCAGACTGGAGCGATGCCGTCGGTCGGGGTCGTGTTGGGTGCCGGTGGGATCGTGGGCGGCGCCTACCACGCCGGCGTGCTCTCGGCACTCGCAGACGCCGGTTTCGATGCCCGAGACGCCGACCTGCTCGTCGGGACCTCTGCCGGATCCGGCGTGGGCGCGACGTTGCGGGCAGGGTTCCCGCCGATCGACCTCAGCGCTCGCAACCTGGGCCGGCCGATCTCCGCCGAGGCGGCTGCGATCGTGGGTCGCACCGGAGGGCCGCCGATCATCGACTTCCGTCCCCAGCCGTTTCGCGGGCACCGCTCCCGTCGTCGCCGAAGCTGTTGTTCCGATCGGGGCGCCATCCCGCCAAGGCGCTGGTCGGCTTGCTGCCCACCGGAACCATCCCGACCGACATGATCGGCGATCGGATCACGGCACTCTACGGAGACAGGCCGTGGCCGCAACGACCGCTCTGGATCTGCGCGGTCGATCTCGACAGTGGCGCACGGATCGTATTCGGTCGTGATGTGGATGTGCCGATCGGTGTCGCGGTCCAGGCGTCGTCGTCGATTCCGGGGTTCTTCCGGCCCGTCGAGCACGATGGCCGGCGCTATGTCGACGGAGGCGTGCATTCGCCCACCAACGCCGATCTGCTCGCCGACGCGGGGCTGGACGTCGTGGTGATCGTCTCGCCGATGTCGGCGACCCGGCTCGCCCATGGTGCATTGCTGCCGAGCGCCCGGCCACTGCACGCCCGCCGCCTCGCCGGCGAGGTGAGCGCCATCCGGCGAACCGGCACGGCAGTGTTGACGTTCCAGCCGACACCAACCGACGTGGCGGCGATGGGGCGCAATCCCATGGACGCTGCGCGTCGCGAAGCCACCACCGAGTCGGCCCTCGCGTCTGCACGGGAGCGGCTCGCCGACCCGGCCGTCGCCGAACGGCTCGCGATCCTCAGAGAGGTGTCGGGGAGTTAGAACGGGGGCCTACGAGACGAGCAGGACGTCTTCCTGGTCGGTGGACGTGAGCAGCAGCCACACGACCGCCCCCAGCACGATCGCTCCACCGACGAGGGTGCCGAGCCTCGGCGTCTCACCCGGCCAGATCCAGACCCACAGTGGGGCGAGCACGACCTCGGTCATCAGCAACAGCGACACCATGGCGGCGGGCACCGACCGATGTCCGAGATTGAACAGCGGCAGACCGATGCCGAGCGCCAGACCACCCGTGATCGTCGCCAGCCCGACGTCGCGCCAGCCGATGGCGAGCCCGGTGTCGATCACGGCGATCGCGCCCGAGACGACGGCCAGCGCCGAGCCGGCGATCAGTGCCGGCACCACCGGATCGACATCACCCGCAGCCCGCAACAGCACGTTGTAGAGCCCGACCAGGATCGGGATCAGTGCGGCCAGCAACACACCGACGCCCGATCCGGCGTCGAGTCCGGTGCCGACCATCACCGTCACTCCGACCATCGTGACGCCGATCGCGATCACCGTCGGCCGCCGTACGCGCTCGCGCAACAGCACCCAGCCGAAGATCGCGGCGAAGATCGGCGCGGCCGCCAGCAGGAACAGCGTCGTCGCCGCCGATGTGCGGCCCAGGGCGAGGATGTACAGCATCGACGTGGTCGCCAACACCAAACCGGCGAGCACGGTGCGCGCCGTCGTACCACGGAACCGCACCGGTCTCGATCGGCGCCGCAGAGCGACGAGGGCGAGCATCGCCAGCGCCGTCGAGCCGCCGCGATAGGCGAGGAACTGCCAGTCGGTCGCGTCCTCGACGGCGCGGTAGGCGATCGCCGTGAAGCTGAAGATCACGCCCGACCCGGCGACCATGATCGCTCCCTGGCGCTCGGTCAGATCGAGCTCACCGGCGAACGTGTTCGCGATCGTTGCGAACACGGATGAGCGGGACACCGCCGAAGACTACGCCCGCGCACGGGCGCGGATCCCCAGCCGAGCGCGACCGCATCATCTCTGTGACACCCCTGTGCGCATGATGGTGGTGTTCCGGCTTCCCCAATCATGACTGCTAACAGGGTGCTGAAGAACGCTGATATCGGCCATTTCGCTGATGCGTAGCCCCTGGTAGATCAATCGCCGATCGCGCGAACCGGTCGATTTTCATCATCCTGCTAACTGATTGGAGACTACTGATGAGTCATCCCGACACCGATGCCGTGTTCGCGGCGTTGCGTGCGGCCGACCCGGACGTGATGGACCGTGACGAACTGGCGGTGTTGACCGGCCAGCTCGCCACCCACCAGGCCTGGTGCGACGCCCTCAAGGTCCGCCTGGCGCGCCGCACCCGTCAACTCGCCGCCGAAGGCCGCGCCGAACCGCCACGCGACCTGTTCAGCCGCCACGGCCGACACTCCTCCACACACGCCCGCACCGCAGCCGAACGAGAAACGGTGTGCACCGCACTACCCGCGTTCGAAGACGCGTTGGCATCGGGCTCGGTCACCGCTGGCCATGTCGACGCGATCGCCAACGCCACCCGCAACCTCGACGAACAACTCGCCGCCGAGTTCCACGCCTGCCAACACGATCTGCTCGCCGACGCCGAACGCCAAGGCGTCGACACCTTCGAACGCGGCTGCCGCGAGCTCGCCAAACATCTGATCGCCCGATCGCAAGTGACCTCGGATGCCGCCGAACTCGACCAGCAACGCCAACGATCTCGAGTACGACGTTGGGTCGACAAGCAAACCGGGATGTGCCACACCCACCTCGAACTCGACCCCGTCCGCGACCGCGCCCTCTGGGCCGCGATCGACGCCTCGCGAGCCACGCTCCGCCAACACGATGGCAACCGGCACACACCATGGACCCAGCTCGAAGTCGACGCCGTCATCGCCGCGATCGGCGGGGGCGCCGTCCGTGTCCCCGAGATCACCGTGCTGATCGACCGAGACTCGCTGTTCGACCAGGCTCACGCCCACGGGATCTGCGAGACCGACAGCGGCATCCCGCTGCCGGTCTCGACCGTCCGACGCTGGTGCTGCGACGCCGAGATCCTCCCTGTCGTGTTGGGTGGCGACAGCGAAGTGCTCGACGTCGGACGATCCGCACGCACCGCGACCCGGGCCCAACGCCGCGCCCTCCGCGCCATGCATCGCACCTGCGCCCACCCCGACTGCACCGTCACCATCGACGCCTGCCGCATCCACCACGTCATCGCCTGGCTGCAACCAGCCGGCGACACCGACATCGACAACCTCCTACCACTGTGCGAAACCCACCACCACACCGTCCACGAAGGCGGCTGGGGCCTGACGATGACACCCGAACGAGTCGCCACCTGGACCCGACCCGACGGCACCCACCACCACACCGGACCCACCAACGACCGCACCATCGACAACCGCACCACCAACGGAGTATCACCTCGGGCTGGAGCACGGGAGCTCCAGGTCAGCTGACGGCCAAGGTCCCCCAACACGCTTCCATCGAAGCCGACGAGAACCGGCACGCCGCAAATCTCACGCGCCCCCGACCACGATCCCGTCCTGATCTGCCACTCGAGTAACCCGTTGTCGCCCGGGCCGACCGTTTCGGCCTACAGGTCCATGTCGTCGAGCATGGAAGTCGCAGGTTCTGGAGGACATCGGTGGCCGACTTCTCGCCGTCGCCTCGGAACAACAACCAGCCCCCGGCCACAGCGGCCAGCATCAGCACGATGATGATCGCCGTGAGCTTGCGCGTCGAGGGGCCAGCGGTGCATCCCCGGTTCGTTCAATGGTTTGCATGGAGCGACCTCCTTGCTCATCGACGGTCTTCGGCGTTCGTCGATCCGGGTTTGGCAGGTTGAGAACCGGCCACAACCAGCTCGTCCACATCCCGATGGTCCGCCCGTGATCCGCGTTGTGGCAGTGGAGTCAGCACACATCGAGCCGTGAATCCCGGCACACATCGAGCAGGGCCACCGACCGGCCCTGCAGAGCGGCGCCGTGCCAACCGGTCAGGCGAGGGCGGTGATCTCGGCCAAGATCGACAGGGCAATCTGCTCTGGTGTCTCGGCGTTGATGTCGAGACCGATCGGCGAGCGGACACGGTCGAGTTGCTCGACCGGAACCCCGGCGTCGATCAGCTTCTGGCGGGTGATGCCCCAGCGGCGCGTGCTACCCATCACGCCGATCGATCGGGCCGGCGTCGCCAGGGCGGCTGGAATCGCCTCGAGGTCGACCGCCAGGTTGCGGGTCACCAGCACGATGTGGGTCCGGCTGGTGATCGTCGCCTGGCCGATCATGTCGGCCACCGGCCCGGCCAGCACCTGCTCGGCGTTCGGCACCTGCTCGGCCGTCGCCAGCTCGGTGCGGTCGTCGAGCGCCGACACCCGGTAGCCGAGCCAGTGGGCCAGGTCGGCGACGGCCTTGCCGACGTGGCCGCAGCCGACGATCACGATGTTCGCTTCCGGCATCAAGGGCTCCAGGTAGAAGGTGATGGTGCCGCCGCACACGCCGGGATCGCCGGCGGCCGGGTCGACCAGATCGAAGTTCATCAGGCGAGGTGTTCCGTCGATCAACGCGTCGACGCAGGCGTCGATCACGCGCGCCTCCATCTCTCCCCCGCCGATCGTGCCGACCTGACGACGGTCGGCGAACACGAGCATCTTCGAGCCGGCGTGTCGAGGCACCGATCGATCGGTGTCGACCACCGTGGCGACCACGACCGAGTCGCCGCGATCGACGGCCTCGAGGGCGACGCGGACCAGCTCGTGACCGTTCACCGAACGCTCACGACTTCTGGCCTTGCAGAGCGTTCCAGACACGCTCGGGGGTGAACGGCAGATCGTTGATGACGACGCCGGTGGCGTTGATGATCGCGTTGCGCATCGCCGGAGCGACACCGTCCTTGGGGATCTCGGCGACCGCCTTGGCCCCGAACGGCCCCGAGTCCTCCATGGTCTGTACGAGGAACACCTCGATCTCCGGCATCTCGTCGGCCCGGTAGATCTTGTACGGGCCGAGCGTGTCGTTGATCATGCGCCCCGTCTCGTCGTACAGGTACTCCTCGCAATGGGCATATCCGAGCGCCTGCACGAGACCACCTTCGACCTGACCCGAGGCCGTGATCGGGTTGATCGCGACGCCGCAGTCGACCGCCATCACCATCTTGACCACGGTGACCTGGCCGGTGTCGACGTCGACCTCGAGCTCGACGAACTGGGCGGCGAACGGTGGCGGACAGTCGGGCGACATGTACGACGCCGTACCCATGATCTGTTCCTGGTCCTGCCAGTGCAAGCTGTCGAGGGCGATCTCCTCCAGGCTGACCGAGCGGCCATCGGCAGCCCAGGCCCGCTTGTTGCGCAACTCGATCGTGCACGGCTCGTCGACACCCAACAGCCTGGCCGCACGCCCCTTGAGCCGCTCGCGCACCGCCTCGGCCGCGAGCTTGGCGGCGGTGCCGGAGATGTACGTGGTCGACGATGCATACGCACCGGTGTCGAACGGGGTGACATCGGTGTCGCTCGAGTACACGATGATGTCGTCGAGCGGCACGCCCAGCACCTCGGCCGCGATCTGACCGATCACCGTGTCGGCGCCGGTGCCGAGATCGGTCGCGCCGATCAACATGTTGAACGAACCGTCGTCGTTGAGTTTGATACTGCACCCGCCCATGTCGAGGAACGGGATCCCAGAGCCGTGCATGCAGAACGCGAAGCCCAGGCCGCGCCTGATGTTCGGCCGGTCGGCCGGGTGGGTCCACGTCGGGTCGAGCCTCCGGTGCCAGCCGATCGCCCGCTTGCCCTGAGCGACACATTCCTCGATGCCGTTCGACATCACCCGCGGGTACTCATCGAGATCGGGGTCGTCCTCGCTGGCGCGTTCACCGATGTGCGGCGCGATGTTCAGTTCGTCACCGAGCTTGACCCAGTTCTGACGCTTGAACTCGAGTGGGTCGCGCCCGATCGCCCGGGCGATGTCCTCCATGTGCGATTCGAGTGCGAACTCGGCCTGCGGCGCGCCGTACCCGCGGTAGGCGCCCGGCACCGGGACGTTGGTGTACACGACCGTGCAGTCGAAGCGCTTGTTCGGGCAGTTGTACGACGTGAGGCCACGCAGACCGCTCACCGCCTGCACCGTGTAGCCGTGCGTGCCGTAGGCGCCAGTGTTGGCGATCACCTTCATGTCCTGGGCCACGAGGTTGCCGGCGGCGTCGACGCCCGAGCGGAACGTGATGGTCTGCGGATGACGGGTACGGCTGGCCCAGAACTCCTCCTCACGGGTGAGTTCGAGCCGTACCGGTCGACGGGTGGCGATCGCCAGGTGGGCGACGATGTCCTCGAGCAGCATCTCCTGCTTGGCGCCGAAGCCGCCTCCGATGCGGGGCTTGATGACCCTGATGTCCTTGACCTCGAGCCCGACCAACGGCGCCAGCATGCGGCGGGTGTGGAACGGCACCTGGGTGGCCGTGCGCACGACGAGCCGTTCGTCGGAGTCGAGCCAGGCGATCGAGATGTGCGGCTCGATCGGCACCTGCTGCACCTGATGCACTCGGAACGTGCCCTCGAACACTCGATCGGCCGAGGCCAATGCCTCGTCGACGTCGCCGCGGTGGGCGCCGAACCTGTGGACGATGTTGCGCTCGCGATCGAAGATGTCGGTGGTGTCGGGTTCGTCGTGGATGACGGGAGCACCGGGCTCGATCGCCTCGAGTTCGTCGAACACGGCGGGCAGTACCTCGTAGTCGACCTCGATCAGGCGCACCGCTGCTTCGGCCGCCTCGATCGTCTCGGCCGCGACCACCGCCACCCGATCGCCGACGTGGCGGACCTTGTCGTCGAAGCTGACCTGGTCGTACGGGTGCGGGTTGGGCCACGATTGGCCGCCGGACGCGTACTTGACGCGCGGAGTGTTCTGGTAGTGCAGCACCGCGTGAACGCCGGGCACTGCCCTTGCCGCCGAGTCGTCGATGTCGAGGATGCGGGCGTGGGCATGGGGGCTGTACAGCAGCTTGGCGTACAACATGCCGCGCAACTCGATGTCGTCGGTGAAGGCCGGGTTGCCCTTGGCCAGCTTCAGGGCGTCGACCTTGATCTCGGGCTTGCCGACCACCGCCATGTCGGGCACGTCGACCGAGGGCACAACACGAGGAACCGCGAACGAGAACGCCGGCGGCGGGTCCGCCGGGTCGACCTCGACGGGATTCGTGCCGTCTGTCATCGGCGCCAGCATCACGGGCACAAAGGGTTCGAGCACCTCACCGCGCATCATGGCAGCCGCACGGCGAACCGCCTCGACCGGCTTGACGTAGCCGGTCTCGCGATCGAGGATGCCGGACAGCATGTCGCGAATCGCGTCGTCGGACGGATCGGGATCGCGCTCGAGCAACGCCATGGTTCCCAGCACCATCGCCCCGGCCGAGTAGCCGGATTGAAACGCGCCGGTCGCCACGAGAGCGGTCTGGATCGGGTGCAGCTCGGGACTGACGTTGAGCGACTCGACGGTCGTCACCGCGTGACCGTCGGCCTGCATCGCGAACATGACGTCGGCCGACGCCAACCGCCCGTCGACGAGCACCGCGCTCGCGCCGGTCTCGCCGGTCGATGAACCGAACTTGACGCTCATCATGCCGACCCGGCGCAAGGCGATCCGGAGCGACTCGTGGGGCTGGACCTCGATCGTGACCGCCGATCCGTTCAGCTCGATCGTGATCGAAGCAGTGGCGTCTGCGCCGGTGCTCATGACAGGTCCTCCAACACTCGAGCGGTCAGCACCTCGGCGAGATGACGGCGGTAGTTCGCTGTCGCTCGATGATCGTCGACCGTCGGGACCGCCGCGATGCCCTCCGGGGGTACCAGGACCGGTCGTACGCCAACACCGCACAGCGCCACCGTCACACCGGCGCCATGGGGAGCATCCGCTCTTCGACCGACGACCCCCACGATGGGCGTGTCACGCGGCGTTCGTCCCGTGACCGCGATCGCTCCCTCACCTCCGAGCTGCACGACGACGTCCACGATCAGCTCGTCGTTGCCGCGTCCCTGACCCATCAGCGCGTCCAGCGAGACCGTGCGCTCGCCGAGACGATCGGACGCGAGCCGAACGATCGCGTCGTGGGCCAGCAACGCAGCGAGCAGCAGGCTGTCACCCGACGCCGTCGCGATCGAGCCTCCGACCGTGGCGAGCGATCGCAGTGTGCTCGGTTGTGCGAGACGAGCCGCTTCTCGCACGACCGTCGGCAGGCGCGCGTCGTCGACCACGGCCTGGAGTCGGGCGGTTGCGCCCAAGTGAACCCGATCGCCCACGACGTGGATCGCATCGAGACCCAACGCCTGCAGATCGACGACCTCCGTCGGATCGCCACCCCCGTCGTGGTGCAGATGCACTCCCCCGGCCAACGCAACCCGGTGATCAGACGAGACCAACAACAAGGCGTCGGACAGCGTCCCCGGTCGGTGGTACCCGACGACGTCGTGCGCAACCGCGTGATCCCTAACCGCGTGGTCCCTGACCGCGTGATCCTCGACCGCGTGATCCATGGAACGACCTCCCGATGGTGTGAGCGAACGTGATGTGCGGATCGAGTGCAGGCTCGACCGCATGGTGGCGGTCGTCGAACCGGCACCAATTGCGCTCGCCACCGTGATCCAAACGGTGCCGAGATGCAAGAGGCCGAGGCCCCTTGCACGAAGTTAGCTCGTTGCCTACGCTCAGAGGGCAGCCATCTGACGACTCGTCCGCCACCGGGGCTTCCGAGCACGGACCACGGATCTTGAACCGGCGTCGGATCGACCGTGCAACCAGCAATTCTGCGTCACCGAATTCGCGAGCGTCGCGAATCCCGATGACACGGAACACGACGCGAAGGGGAGACGTGAGCGCATCAGCGGCGATATCGCACGAGCGGTCACCGAGCCGACGGCTGCCCGTCCGCCAGCCGTCCCTCGCCGCCCAGACCGAGCAGATCCTCCACGAACGGCTCGTCAGCGGCGAGCTCGCGCCAGGAGACCAGCTCCCACCCGAACACGAGCTCGCGCGCGAGTTCGGCGTCAGCCGCTCCACGATCCGCTCGGCCATCACGGCGCTCGTCCAACGCGGACTGGTCGTGCAGCGCCACGGCGTCGGCAACTTCGCCGCTGCCGGTGCGGGCCTCACCAACGACCTCGCCAGCGCCGTCGACCTCGCCGAACTCCTCCAACGCCACGGCACCGAGTCAGAGATCGTGTTCGACGAAGTGTCGATCACTCCGGCCGCCCGACACCTCGCGCGCCAGCTCGACATCCCCGAAGGCGCCCACGTCGTCGTCATGGCCAAACGATTCACTGCCGACGGATCCACCGTCGTCTACGTCGTCAACGCGATCCCCGTCGATCGTGTCGGCTCGGCCCTGGCCGAGGAGATGATCGGGCACCCGCACATCACCGAACCCCTGTTCCGGTTCCTCGAGACGCGAGCCGGCCTGTTCACCACGGCCCAGTTGGCCCGACTGCACGCGGAACTCGCGCACGACATCAACCACCCGCGAGCCCCCCGAGGGGCGCGACCCCACTCCCCGTGTTGCGGATCGACGAGACTGGCATCGATGAGCACAACAGACCGATCTGGCACAGCCGAACGTGGTTCCCGCCCGGCGCGATGAACTTCGAACTGATGCGCCACCGATCGAGGGCGTTGCAATGACGTCCCCATGCCGCCCGGCCGCGACCGGGCATCAAAACCCGCGGAAGAATCCCCGCACCGGCGACATCCCGTCGCATCCCATACAGGAGAGGCAAGCGTGAACACCAAACTCACCAGAGGAGCGTTCCGACGCTCGATGACGGCCGTGGCCGCCATCGCCCTCATCGCATCCGCCTGCGGCGGAGACGATGACAGTACGAGCGACACCGACGCACCGACACCAACCACGGCAGCCGGTGGCGAGACGACCGACGCACCGACGTCCGATTGCGAACCGATCAAGGCAGCCTTCGTCTACGTCGGCCCGATCGGCGACGCCGGCTGGACCAAGAAGCACGACGACGGCCGCCAGGAACTCGAGGACGCACTCGGGGACTGCGTCGAGACCAGCTATCTCGAGAGTGTGCCGGAAGGCGCCGAGTCCGAAGCCGTGTTCGACCGCCTCGCCCGCGAGGGCAACGACGTGATCTTCGGGACGTCGTTCGGGTACATGGATCAGATGCTCGCCGTGGCCGAGAAGTACCCGGACGTCAAGTTCGAGCATGCGACCGGCTACAAGACCAGCGACAACATGAGCACCTACTTCGGCGCCGCCGAAGAGGCCCGCTACCTGTCGGGCATGGCCGCCGCCTCGGTCAGCGAGTCGGGCCAGATCGGCTATGTCGCAGCGTTCCCGATCCCTGAGGTCCTCCGCGGCATCAACGCCTTCGCCCTCGGCGCGCAGCGGATCAATCCCGACGTCACGGTCGAGGTCGCCTGGACGTCGACCTGGTTCGATCCGGTGGTCGAGAAGGAAGCGGCCGAAGCACTGCTCAACGGCGGCGCCGACGTGATCGCCCAACACCAGGACACGCCGTCTGCCGGCGAGGCCGCACAGACCGCCAATGGCTATTGGGTCGGCTACAACGACGACATGTCGCGATTCGCCCCCGATGCGTGGCTGACCGCGCCGGTCTGGGACTGGGGCCCGTACTACATCAGCGTCGTCGAGGCGATCGCGGACGGCACCTGGGCATCCGAGCAGTACTACGGGAACATGGCCGACGGCCTCGTCAATCTGGCACCTGTCGCCGACGTGGTGCCACAGGAGGTGCGCGACCAGATCGAGACGGTGCAGGAAGAGATCATCGCCGGCACGTTCGCTCCGTTCACGGGCCCGATCGCGGACCAGGAGGGTGTCGAGGTCGTCGCCGACGGCGAAGTCCCCGATCTGGGGACCCTGTTGGGAATGGGGTATCTGGTCGACGGCGTCCTCGGTAGCGCCACCGGCTGACATGACCTCCGCCGCACAGGCCGGCCCGGGCTCGAGCCCGGGCCGGCCGGCAGCGATCGCTGCCGTCAACGTCACCAAACGGTTCCCCGGTGTGTTGGCCACCGACGCCGTCGACTTCTGTGTGTGGCCCGGCGAGGTGCATACCCTGCTCGGCGAGAACGGAGCCGGCAAGAGCACCTTGGCGGCGATGTTGTGCGGCCTCTACCGCCCCGACGAGGGGCATATCGAACGTGACGGCAGGCCAGTCAGGCTGCGCAGCCCGCGCGATGGGCTCGCAGTGGGGATCGGCATGGTGCACCAGCACTTCCGACTGGTCGATCGGTTCACGGTCGCCGAGAACGTGGTGCTCGGCGACCCTGACCAGGCGCGCATCCTCGATCGACCGCGAGATCGAACACCGGGTCGCCGACATCGGTGACCGGTTCGGACTCCCGATCGACCCGCGAGCGATCATCTCGCAACTCACCGTCGGTCAACGCCAGCGGGTCGAGATCGTGAAGATGTTGTACCGCGGCGCCGACGTGCTGCTGCTCGACGAACCCACCGCCGTGCTCACCCCTCCCGAGGTCGAGGCGCTGTTCACCACCGTGCGCTCGATGACCGCAGAAGGCAAGGCGATCGTCTTCATCAGCCACAAACTCGGCGAGGTGATGGCGGTCAGCGACCGGGTCACCGTGATGCGCGCCGGCGCCATCACCGGTGAGGTCGCCACGGCTGACACCAACCAGCGGCATCTCGCCGAGCTCATGGTCGGCCATCCCGTCGAGATCGGAACGAGACGAGGGAACAACATCGGCACCGACGTCGCGCTCAGCGCGACCGGAATCACGGTGATCGACGGCGACCAGACGCTGGTCGACAACATCGACATCGAGGTGCGCCGAGGCGAGATCGTCGGGATCGCGGGTGTGTCCGGCAATGGCCAGCGTCCCCTGGCACGCGCCCTCGCCGGCGTCATCGCTCCCACCCGCGGCCGGGTCACGGTCGCGGGTGTCGACGTCACCGGCAGGGGTCCGACCGCAGCGCGCCGAGCTGGGCTCTCGTTCGTGCCGGAGGATCGACTCGGAACCGGTCTCGTGCCAGGGCTCAGCCTCACCGACAACATGCTCCTCACGCGTCGCCGCAGGTTCATCGTCGACCGTCGGTCCGCGAGGGCCGAGATCGAGTCGGCGATCGACGAGTACGAGATCAAGACTCCGGGCAGCGAGGTGCCGGCGCGCAACCTGTCGGGTGGCAACTCGCAGAAGGTGTTGCTCGCCCGCGAGCTGGCAGGCCTCGGCGAACCCGGCGGGCCACAGGCGATCATCGTGTCCGCCCCGACCCGCGGCCTCGACATCGGTGCCGCCGAGTTCGTGCGCGGCTTGTTGCACGAGGCTCGTGAACGGGGTGCCGGCGTGCTGATCATCAGCGAAGACCTCGAGGAAGTGCGCAGCCTGTCCGACCGCGTCGCGGTGCTGTACCGCGGCCGCATCGCGCTCGAGGGTGTCACCGACGAGTTGCCGTTCGAATCGATCGGGCTGGCCATGGCCGGGGTCGCTCAGGAGGAGACGACATGATCGCGTTCCGGATCCGCCTCGAGCGGCGGCTCGAACACCATTGGTGGCAGACGATCCTGGTCCCGGTACTTTCGATCCTCGCCGCCTTCGCCGCCGGGGCGATCTTCCTGGCGATCAAGGGTTTCGATCCGATCACGGTCTACCGCGAGTTGTTCAAGGCCAGCTTCACCAGCAGGTACGGGATCACCGACAGCCTCACGATCGCCGTGCCGCTGATCCTCACCGGCCTGGCGGCAGCTGTCGTGTTCCGGATGAACCTGTTCAACATCGGCGCCGAGGGCCAGCTCTATCTCGGCGCGATCTTCGGCTCGTGGGCCGGGCTGGCGCTCACCGACGGCCTACCCACCGTGTTCGGTGTCGCCGTGGTGCTGATCGTCGGTGCCATCGGGGGCGCGTTGTGGGCGGCACCCGCAGCCCTGTTCAAGGCGTACTTCGGCACGAGTGAGATCATCACGACACTGATGCTCACGTTCATCGCCCTGTTCCTGATGCGTTACTTGATCTTCGGGTCGCACTCGTATTGGCGCGACAACGAAGCGGCCAACTTCCCGCAGGGCAAGAAGATCCCCGATACGGCCAGATTCGAGCTATTCAGCGACACGCGTCTGCACTGGGGCATCCTCGTGGCTGTCGGGGTCGCTCTGATCATCTGGGTACTGATCCGATTCACCTCGCTCGGCTACGACATGAACGTCGTCGGCTCGTCGGACGCCGCTGCGCGGTACGCCGGCATCCCGGTGCGGCGAACCGTGATCGTCGCCCTGTTGATCTCCGGTGCGCTCGGCGGCCTCGCCGGTGCCACGGAGGTGGCCGGCAGGGCTTACGCGCTCGACCCCAACGGTCTCGAGCTCGGGCTCGGCTTCACCGGCATCGTCGTGGCCGCGCTCGCCAGGTACAACCCGCTCGCGATCATCCTCGTCGCCACCTTCCTCGGTGGACTGCGCAACGCCGGCATCGCATTGCAGGGCCTACCCGGTGATCGCGTCCCCGTCGAGGTCAGCCTGATGCTGCAGGGCGCGATCCTGCTGTTCGCGATCGGTGGCGAGATCTTCTCGAACCACCGATTGGTCATCAGCCGAGTGGAACAGGTGGTGACGACATGAACGACGCCGTCTTCGTGCTCACGCTGGCCGCGGCGGTCGGCGCTGCGGTACCCATCGCCCTGGCCGCGCTCGGTGAGCTGCTCGCCGAGACCTCCGGGGTGCTCAATCTCGGTGTCGAGGGCATGATGTTGATCGGCGCCGTGGTGGCGTTTCAGGTCGGTGACTCCTCGGGCTCGCTGTGGTTGGCACTCGTCGTCGGCAGTCTCGCGGGAGCGGTCTTCTCGGCGATCCATGCGTTCTTGTGCATCACGCTGCGTGCCAACCAGATCGTGTCGGGTCTGGCCCTCGTCATCTTCGGGACCGGCCTGTCGACGTTCATCGGCAAGTCGATCGAGGGCAAGCCGCTCGACACCGATTTCACGCCGATCAGCTGGGGTTTCCTGGCCGATATCCCCGTGCTCGGCCCCGTGCTGTTCGATCAGGATCCGATGGTCTACGCGACGATCGGGATCGCCCTACTGATCACGTTCTATCTCAACCGCACGAAAGCCGGGTTGGCAGTGCGGGCGGTCGGCGAATCTCCGGGGACTGCCGACACGATGGGCGTGGCCGTCACGGCGATTCGATACGTCCATGTGATGTTGGGGGGGCTGCTGGCCGGCATGGCCGGCGCCTACCTCGTGCTGGGCCAGGTGCCGTCGTGGAGCCAGGACGGCACCACCGCCGGCATCGGCTGGATCGCGCTCGCACTGGTCGTGTTCGCGTCGTGGCGGCCACTGCGGGTACTGCTCGGGGCCTTCCTGTTCGGGTTCGCGCGGCGCGCGAACTTCTGGCTGCAGGGCGAGGAGTGGGCACCCAACATCCCCGCCGAGTTCCTCAGCATGCTCCCGTACCTGCTCACGATCACCGTGCTCGTGATATGGGGCAGCCGCGATCGACGACGCCGCGTCGGCGCCCCGAGCGCACTGGGCGTGGCCTACGACCGGGCGGAACGCTGATGCAACTGCACGAGGTCCAGCGGCCTCCGACCCGTGTGCCTCGGTATGTTTCTCCGCTCACGATCGACGATGCACTGGCCGAGCTGGCGCGCCACGGTACCCGAGGGAGGGCGATGGCCGGAGGCAGCGACCTGATCGTCGAACTCGACCGCGGCGCCCACGGCGGGGTCGACGTCATCGTCGATCTCAGTCGCATCGCCGGTCTCGACTCGATCACCGTCGACGACGGTGTGGTCCATCTCGGTGCTCTGGTCACCCACAACCAGGTCGTCGAGAGCCAGGCGTGTCGCGATCTGCTGCTGCCACTGGCACAGGCGTGTTGGGAGGTCGGATCGCCGCAGCTCCGAAACCGGGCCACGGTGGCCGGCAATGTCATCACCGCGAGTCCGGCCAACGACACCATCTCTGCCCTCTTGGCGCTCGGGGCCGACATCCACATCGCCTCGAACGCCGGAACCCGCACGGTTCCGATCCAGGACTTCATCAGCGGTTTTCGTACCACCGTGCTCACGCCCGACGAATTGGTGACCGGCATCACGGTGCCCGCGCTGGGCCCCGCTCAGCGCGGGATCTTCGTCAAGGCCGGCCTGCGCCGGGCCCAGGCGATCTCGGTCGTTCACCTCACCGCGATCGTCACCTTCGGCAGTGACGGCAACCATGACGGCAGCCACCCAGTCGTCGCCGATGCCGTACTCGCCCTCGGCAGCGTCGCCCCGACCGTGGTCATGGTCCCTGGCCTCGGCGCCCTGCTGCGCGGGCGCCATCTCGATCGCGCGGCGATCGACGATGCCGTCGCCGCCGCCGTCGAAACCGCGCTGCCGATCGACGATCTGCGAGCGACGGCCCAGTACCGGACATCGTTGGTCGCCACGATGGTCGAGCGGGCGTTTCGTGCGTTGGCCGACGACCGACAGGCATCGCAGTGGCCTGCCGATGCGCCATTGCTGCGCCCCGCCGGCCTCACCGTCGCACCCTCCTCCACCGTCGTCGATGTCGACGCCACGACGCCGATCACCGCGACCGTCAACGGCAGGCCGATCACGGCCGCCGGCTCGGCCGGCGTCACGCTGCTCGACTGGTTGCGCGACGAGGCAGGCCTCACCGGCGTCAAAGAAGGTTGCGCCGAGGGCGAGTGCGGCGCCTGCACCGTGCATCTCGACGGAGCGGCCGTGATGAGCTGCCTGGTACCGGCCGCTCGCGCCGCTGGTAGTGATGTCGTCACGGTCGAGGGCCTCGCCGATGACGGTCATCTCGCTCCGATCCAGGCAGCCTTCATCGAGCGAGCAGCGGTGCAATGCGGATTCTGCACACCTGGGTTGTTGATGTCGTGCGCCAAACTGCTCGACGAGCATCCATCGCCGACACGACGGCAAGTGCAGCAAGGCCTCGCCGGCAACCTCTGCCGCTGCACCGGCTACGGAGCGATCGAACGTGCCGTCGAGTTGGCCGGCGAGTTGGCCGGCGAGCAGAGCGGCCAACGCGATACCGCTCGCGATGCCGAACAGCAGGGACCGACGCGATGAACGTCGGTCACTCCTCGCCGCGCATCGATGCCTTGGCCAAGGTCACCGGCGAGGCCCAGTACCCCGCCGACCGCGCCCCCGACGGCGCACTCATCGGTCGAGTCGTGTTCACCGACCAGCCCCACGCCCGTCTCGTCCGACTCGACGTGTCGAAGGCCGAACGGGTGCCCGGCGTCGTGGCCGTGTTCACGGGCCGTGACGTGCCGGTCAACGAATACGGCCTCACCGAGTTCGATCAGCCGGTGTTCGTGTCGATCGAACACACCGGGCGCACGAGGGTCGAGAGCGACATCAGCAGATGGGAGGCCGACCATCTGGCCCTCGTCGTGGCCGAGACCGACGCGGCCGCGGAACTCGGAGCGGCAGCCATCGAGGCCGAGTGGGAACAACTGCCGATCGTGGGCGACATCGATCAGGCGCTCGCGCCCGACGCCCCACTCGTGCATCCCGAGCTGGGCCTGACCAGCAACATCTACCACACCTACAAGATCCGCAAGGGCGCGATCGACGACGCGTGGGCCGATGCCGCGGTCATCGTCGAGACCATCTACGAGTTGCCGTACCAGGAACACGCCTACCTCCAGCCGGAGGCGGCCGTCGGCTATGTCGACGACGAAGGACGCATCACCGTCGAAGTCGCCGGGCAGTGGACACACGAGGACCAGGAGCAGATCGCCCATGCCCTCGACCTCCCGCCACACCGGGTGCGAGTGATCTACCCGGCGATCGGCGGCGCGTTCGGCGGCCGCGAGGACATGTCGTTGCAGATCGTGCTCGCGCTCGCCGCGATGCGCCTCGCCGAACGCGGCGAACACCGACCGATCGCCAGCCAGTGGTCACGCGAGGAGTCGATCGTCGGGCACCACAAACGCCACCGCGGCCGCATCCACGCCAAGTGGGGCGCCGATGCCGACGGAAAACTGGTCGCCGTGCAGAGTGAGGCCTGGCTCGACGCGGCGCGTACAACTACACGACCAACAAGGTGCTCGGCAACTGTCATCTGGGCCAGGCGGGCCCCTACGAGGTACCGAACGCCCACATCGACAGCCATGCCGTCTACACGAACGCCGTGCCCGGCGGGGCATTCCGTGGGTTCGGTGGCCCGCAGGCGGCATTCGCCGCCGAATCGCAGATGAATCGACTCGCCGAGGCACTCGGCATCGACCCGGTCGAGATCCGACGCCGCAACGCCCTGCACGACGGCAGCATCGGCATCACACAAACGGTCATGCCGGCGGGAGTCACGATGCCCCAGGTGATCGACCGCTGTGCCGCCGAGGCCGAGTTCGACCGACCGTTGCGGCCCGCCCCTGCGTTCTCACCCTTCGCGTCACTCCCGCCGGCCGAAGGTGACCTACTGCGCGGGCGCGGGTTCGCGTGCTCGTTCAAGAATGTCGGCTTCTCGTTCGGCTTCCCCGAGCGCTGCGAGGCGCGGATCGTGCTGCACGGCGACCCGGACGCCGACACCCCCGAGTGGGGCGAGTTGTTCCACGCCGGTGCCGACGTGGGCCAGGGAGCCCATACCGCGTTCTTGCAGATGGCGTCGGACGCCACTGGCGTGCCGTTGGACGAGATGCACGGCGGCTTCTCGGACACGTCGTCGTCGGGTGACTCGGGTTCGGCGTCGGCGTCACGGCTCACGTTCATGGCCGGAAACTCGATCCTCGGCGCGGCAGAGGAAGCCGACAAGGCGTGGCGCAATGGCGATCGGCCGGCGGTCGGGCACTTCCGGTACGTTCCCCCACCGACCGAGACGCTCGATCCCGAAACCGGAGTCGGCGCCCCCAATTTCTCGTATGGCTACGTGGCGCAAGCCGTCGAGCTGACGGTCGACAGGGCGACGGGCCACATCGTGATCGACCGTGTCGTCAGCGCCCACGATGTCGGCAGGGCCATCAACCCGGCATTGTTGATCGGCCAGATCGAGGGCGCGGTCGCGCAGGCTCACGGCTATGTCCTCAGCGAGCGCCTACGGGTCGACGAGGGTCGCGTGCTCAACCCACGCCTGAGCACCTACCTGATCCCGGGCATCGGCGATGTGCCGACCCAGGTCGAGAGCGTCGTGCTCGAACTGGCCGATCCGAACGGTCCTTGGGGCGCACGCGGCATGGCGGAGATGCCGTTCATCACCTACGCCCCGGCGGTGGTGGCCGCCTTGCACGACGCCACGGGTGTGTGGTTCGACTCGTTCCCGCTCACCCCCGATCGCGTTGCCGCGGCGCTGGCTCCGCCGTCGAGTACGCCGTCGAACGCGTAGCCATCTCGTCACGGCAGCCGGCACCGCGCTGACCCAGTATCGGTGCTCGGGCCAGGTCAGGAACCTCAGCGGTAGATTCGGCGCCATGTCGGTCGTGCTCCACCTCGGTGCTCACAAGACCGGTACGTCGCTGATCCAGAAGTACTTCCGGGATCGTGCCGGCGACTTCGTGGGTCATCGCGTGACGGCCGTGTCGCGCAGCGACACCAACCGGCTGATCGGCTGGGGCGACATGGTGCGCGACAAGCCGATGCGCCTGCGTCACCGGCTCGAAGCCGAACTCCGCCGCGAGCCCGACGTGGTGCTCGTTTCGCACGAGAATTCGCTCGGGCGCCCGTTCGACCCCGAGACCCCTGGCGTGTACCCGCACGCCGCCGAACTCGCCGAAGCGCTCGCATCCGCCACGGATGGCCTCGACGTGTCGGTGGTGTTCTACTTCCGCCCGATGGCCGATTTCGTCGAGTCCTATTACCTCCAGACGATCCACGAGGGAGCGTGGCACGGCTTCGACGAGTGGTACGCGACCGTCGACCCCGAGTCGCTGTCGTGGCGTCCGGTGGTGGCCGCGCTCGATCGAGCGTTCGGCGCCGAGCGCACCATCCTGGGTGACTTCAGCGAGATCTCCGACGGCCAGAACGAGTTCCTCACCCGCTTCATACAGCGGGCCGACATCCCACTTCCTCCCGCCGTTCGCTATCAACCTCGTCGCAACGCCAGCATCTCCGAGCTCGGTCTCGACATCGCTCGCACGGTCAATCCGCTTCTGACGTCGAAAGCGCAGCGCCGCGCGACCCGACAGTTCCTGCAGGAGAACTTCTCCAACGTCGACGGCGACCGCGCCCGGCCGATGTCCGCCGCCGACCGCGAACACCTGACCCAGATGTTCGCTTCGGAGGCAGAGGACCTCACCCACCGCTCACGAGCCGGACTCGTGTCATGAGTTCTCGCTGGGTCCGCTCGCTCGGTGCATTCATCTCGACCACCGAGATCGCACTGCCGCAACATCCCGAAGCACCCAACCGGCGCTCGGTGTTGAGACTTCGCGGCGAGGTGGCGGCAAGCCTGCGACGCAGCGGGCTGGCCGCCTTCGAACCGCCGCTCACCGCCGGCATCATGACAGCGTGCGCCGACGGCGGCGATTCGGCGAGGTTCCTCGAGGTGGGCGCCGGTCATGGGCTGCACGGGCTGCTGTGCTCAGCGTTGCTCGACCCGGCCGCCGTCGTGTCGGCTCGTGTCGACGACCGGTCTTTGGCGGCGACTCGCGACGCCGCATTGCTCAACGACCTCGACATCGATGTGGTTGCGCTCGGTGACGCCTCGATCGACGAACTGGTCACCGACGCCGGCCTCGCGCCGACGGTGTTGAAGGTCGAACTCGCCGGATCGCGACGGCTGCTCGACGGCGCCCGCCGAACGGTGCGCCGTCACCATCCGGTGCTGTTCGTGCCGTTTCGTGGTGGGAGCGGTGGCGTGAGCGCATCGTTCAGCAAGCTGCTACGCCGCGAGGGCTACGTCGGTTATCGCCTCGGCGGGCGACCGCGCTGGGCACCGCGCCAAGAGTGGACGAACGGTCCGGGCGTTGCCCATCCGTACTGGATGCTCACCCCGGGTCCGCTCGATGACCGATTCGAAGACCGCTTCGACTGGTGGGTCGAGGAGTTCGCCGTCTGCACGCCGGATCCCGCTCCACCCCGGATCGACGTCGAGTTCGCCCGCGCCATGGTCCGCAACGAGGGCGTGCCCGAATCACTCCGGATCGTTCGCCGGATGCTGTCGGACCAGACGAAGCGCTGGGTCGACCGCTCGCTGGCTCAACGTTCGACCGGGCTGTCGGCGAAGTAGTCGCCGAGGATCTCGGTGGGCGCTCAGGCCGTTCCGATCCGTGGATCGGCCGGTCGGGCCACAGAACGTCCTCATTTACGAAATGTTCAATCATCGCTTAGCATGAAGACGATGGCGTACGCGCTGCTGCAGAACCTCGCGCTGGGGTCGAACGACACCGTTCGACGACGGAACGGTGGCCTCGAATGAGTCGAGTCGTCACGATCGGGGCCGGCCAACTCGGGCCGATCGCTCGCGACAAGCCACGCGATTCCGTCGTCGAACGGCTCATCACTCTGTTGCGACAGGGCGCGGAACGTCATTGTGACCTCGTCGTGTTTCCCGAGTTGGCGCTCACCACGTTCTTCCCGCGCTGGTACACCGACGAGATCGACGGGCACGATCACTACTTCGAGACCGAGATGCCCAGCCCGATCACGCAGCGCTTGTTCGACGAGGCGGTGCGGCTCCACGTCGGGTTCTGCCTCGGGTACGCCGAACTCACACCAGAGGGCGAACGCTTCAACACCTACGTCCTCGTCGAGCGTGACGGGTCGATCGTGGCCAAGTACCGCAAGGCGCACATCCCGGGGCACGAGGCGCACGAGCCGTGGCGCCCGTTCCAGCATCTCGAGCGGCGCTACTTCCAGGAGTCCCACGACGGGTTCGGTGTCTGGCGTGCGTTCGATGGCATCGTCGGCATGGCGCTGTGCAACGACCGCCGCTGGCCCGAGACATACCGCGTGATGGGCCTGCAGGGCGCCGAGTTGATCCTGATCGGTTACAACACGCCGATGCACTACGCACCCGACCCCGACCAGAACGCACTGCAGGGCTTCCACAACCACCTCGTCATGCAGGCGGGTGCGTATCAGAACGGTGCGTGGGTCGTCGGGGTCGCGAAGGGCGGTATCGAAGAAGGCGTCGAGTCGCTGTCGCAGAGCGCGATCATCGCGCCATCCGGTCAGATCGTGGCCCAAGCGGTCACCAGCGGCGACGTCCTCATCAGCGCCCGGTGCGATCTCGATCTGTGCAACCGTTACAAGGACACGCTGTTCGACTTCGCCCGCTACCGGCGCCCCGAGGTCTACGGCCTGATCACCGAGCGCAAGGGCTCGATCTCGCCAGCGGAGCTGCTATGACCGAACGCTCAAGCCTCGAGCCGGCCCAGACCGCCGGGCTGGTCTGCGCCCACCACCATCTCTACTCGGCGCTCGCCCGCGGCATGCCGGCCCCTCCCCGTACCCCGACGGAGTTCCTCGAGATCCTGGAACTGGTCTGGTGGCGACTCGATCGAGCGCTCGACGCCGACACGATCTACTGGTCGGCCAAGCTCGGTGCGCTCGAGGCGCTCGAGCGTGGCTGCACGGCGATCATCGACCACCACGAATCACCGAACGCGATCGAGGGCTCCCTGTCACTGATCGAACGGGCCTGCGCCGAGGTGGGCGTGCGGGTCAGCTGTGCCTACGGCGTCACCGACCGGCATGGCCCCGATGGCGCCCAGCCGCGGCTTGGTCGAGAACGACCGCTTCCTGAGCGAGGGCGGGCACGGCATGGTCGGTGTCCACGCCGCCTTCACATGCACCGACGACACGCTCGAGGCCGCCGCCGAGCTGGCCACACGGCACGGGGTCGGCGTACACATCCACGTCGCCGAAGGGCCGGGCGATGCGGGCGCCGCAGATCGTATCCGCCACCTCACGCGACCCGACTGGCTGATCATCCACGGTGTCCACCTCGCCGACGACCACGGGCTCCTGGGCACGATCATCCACAACCCGCGCTCGAACATGAACAACGCCGTCGGCTACGCCGATCCGACCCGCTTCACCAACCCGGTCGGGCTCGGCACCGACGGCATCGGCGCCGACATGTTCGACGAGTTCCGGGTTGCCTACGTGCGCCTGCCGCGAACACGACGTCACCGAGACACCCGACACCGTGTGGGCGATGCTGCAAACGAACTACGACCTGTTTCCCGCGGCGCTCGATGATCGGGTCACCTGGTCGTACCAACCGATCGACCCGTGGCGGCTGGCCTTCACGACCGGCGTCAACCCGACAGACGTCGTCATCGGCGGCGAGACGATGCTGTCCGACGGTCGCCCGACACGTGTCGACGCCGACGAGATCCGCGCCAAGGCCGCCGAGGCCGCCACCCGACTGTTCACCAAACTCGAGAATCTCTGAACCAACCGCCGCCGCGAGGGATCGTTGCCAGGCACCGATCCGTTGCGGGGAACCATCAGGAGGAATCACATGACACGGCTGGCGATCTACCTGCAGGACGCACACCCGATCCGCGAGGCGATCTCGCACACCCAGTACGCCGAATCGAAGGGTTTCGAGGCCGTCTGGCAGGCCGACTCGCGACTCGTTCGCGAGGCCGGAGTCCCGATGGCTGCCTTCGGGGCGACCACCAACACGATCAAGATCGGTTCCGGGGTGATCGACATCTGGACCCGCAACCCGGCGCGGCTGGCGTCGATGTTCTCGACCCTCGACGACCTCGCACCGGGTCGAATCATCTGCGGGCTGGGCGCATGGTGGGAACCATTGGCCGACGAAGGTCGGGGTCGACCGTCGCCGGCCGCTGCTGGCGATGCGCGAGGTGGTCACCGCCGTGCGCGCCCTGCTCGACAACGAGACCGTGACGATGAACGGTGAGTTCGTGCACCTCGACGGCGTCGAACTCGACTATGTCCACCAGGAACGGCGCCCCAAGGATGTGCCGATCTACATCGGCGCGACCGGCATGCAGATGATGCAACTCGCGGGTGAAATCGCGGACGGGGTGGTGCTCAACTATCTCGTGTCGCCCTCGTACAACAACGAAGCGATGGAGAACCTCCAGATCGGCGCCGCCAAGGCGGGACGCTCGGTGGACGATCTCGATCGCCCACAACTCGTCGTGTGCTCGGTCGACGAGGACCGTCAGGCTGCACTCGACGGAGCGCGCCTGCTGGTCACGCAGTACCTCGGTCAGCAGCCGCACATCATGAAGGCCAGCGGGGTGCCGCAGTCGCTGCTCGACGCGGTCGGCAACGTGCTCACGTGGCCGGCCACGCACGACCAGGTCGTCGAGGCGTCGAAGCTGGTGCCCGACGACATCGTGCAGATGATCTGCGCCGCCGGCACCCCCGACGAGGTGCGCGCCAAGGTCGGCGAGTACATGGCCAACGGATGTACCTGTCCGATCCTGTACCCGCTCGGCCCCGACGTGCGCTACATGGTCGACACGTTCGCCGACTGGCAGCCGTGACCGGCGCGGCCGGCCTGGCAGGGTTCGAGGCCTCGATCCGTGACCCCGAATTTCGATCCGGCATCGATCTCGCATCGGCGACCATCCTGGTGGTGGTGACCGAGGGGGCCACCGACCCCGAGCACTACGAACAGGTGGTCGGTCGTGGGCACGAGACGATCGGCCGAGTGATCACGGCAGTCCGTGGCTGACCTCCTGTGCGTCATCCGCGGCGGTGGCGACCTCGCCACCGGCGTCGCGTGGCGTCTCACCCGCGCCGGCGTCGCTGTCGTCGTCACCGAGTTACCGAACCCGCTCACGGTGCGACGAACCGTTGCACTGTCGACGGCCGTCGACGAAGGCACGGTCGACATCGAAGGCATGATCGGACAGCGGGTCTCGACCGCCGTCGAGGCGGTCGCCCAGGCACGTTCGAGTGGCGGAACGGTCGTGGGCGTCGTGGTCTCGCCCGGCCTGCCCGATCTCGGCACCGGCTCGCAGGCGGACGTGATCGTCGACGCCCGACTCGCGAAGCGCAACATCGACACGCTGATCGACGACGCACCGTTGGTCGTCGGGCTCGGACCGGGCTTCACGGCCGGTGGCGATTGCGACGCTGTCGTCGAGACGATGCGCGGGCCGCATCTCGGTCGGGTCCTGTGGAGCGGCTCGGCCGAGCCGAACACCGGCGTGCCGGGCGTCGTCGGCGGGCACGGCGCAGAACGCGTGATCCGGGCTCAGCGCGCCGGAATCGTTCGCTGGGAGCGGACGATCGGCGATGTCGTGGACGATCACGAGATACTCGGCCGGGTCGGTGACCTGCCGGTACTGGCCCCGTTCGCCGGAGTCATCCGGGGTTTGATTCTCGACGGCAGCGACGTCCCGGCCGGTCTCAAGATCGGCGACGTCGATCGCGCGGCTGGACCCGGCTGCATGTCACGAGATCTCCGACAAGGCATTGGCGATCGGTGGTGGCGTCGTCGAGGCGGTGTTGTGGTGGTCGCACCGATCCCGCTGAGCCCGATCGCGCTCACCGGCGTCGCCGACGCCTTTGGCATCGGTGCCGTATCACACATCGCACTCGTGGGCGGCGGTGGCAAGTCGACCCTGCTGCACACGTTCGGCAGTCAGGTCGACGGATCGGTGGTGCTGACCTGCACCACGAAGATGGGCGCGGATCAACACCTCGGCCGACGAGTGCTGATCGGACCGACCGACGGCGAGGTCGTCGAGGCGGCGGCGCGTCAACCGGTGATGGTGTGGTCGAGGGTCGACGGTTCGAAGGCGTTCGGAGTCGACCCGGCACGATGTGACGTCTGGTTCGGCGGCGTCGACCACGTCGTGGTCGAGGCGGATGGTTCCCGCCGGCGACCGTTCAAGGCGCCCGCCGGCTACGAACCGGTCGTTCCATCGACGGCGACGATCGTGATCAGCGTGATCGGTGCCGACGCGCTCGGCCGGGTGATCGCCGACCAGTGTCATCGTCCCCTCCGTGTCGCAGCCCTGGCGGAGTGTCGCGCCGATCGGCGGCTCGAGCCTTGGATGGCGGCGACCGTCATCCTGCACGAGCGCGGGGCCGCCAAGGCGGTTCCGCCGGGGGCCGAGCTGGCGGTGGCGATCAACAAGGTCGACGCCGGCAACATCGACATGGTCGAACAACTCACCGGCGAGCTGCTGGCGCGCCGCCCGACAGTGCGCGTGGTCGCGATCTCGGCCCACGCCCACCACGCGTCGGAGACATCGGAGATGTGACTCTGACGGGTCCGCGGCCACCCCACCGGGCCACACTGGGCCCGTGCAAGGTCACGTGTCGATGAAGCGCACCCGGGCAGACTCGTGTGGACCCGCGACGAGCGGCGTCCTGTGAGCACCACCGGCGACGACCGCACCGCGACACCTGCGGTCGTACTGGGCGCGGTCGTACTCGTCGCGATGTTGATCGGCGGCAACTTCACCGCCCTCAAGTTCGCACTCGACCACACCGGACCGATGCTGCTGGCCGCGATGCGAACGATCCTTGGGGGAACCTTCCTGGTGGTGCTCGCCCTGCTGCGCGGCGAGCGGGTCCCCACGGACAAGACCGTCCTGGGTCGGATCTTCGTGGTCAGCTTCAGCATCACCACGATGTCGAGCGCGTTGCTGGTGTTCGGCGTCAGTCGCGTGCCCGCCGGTTTCGCTTCGCTGATGTCCAGCACGATGCCGCTGTTCACGGCCTGTCTGTCGTTGGTGCTGTTGCATACTGCGATCGGCCGGCTCGGCGGGCTGGGACTGATCGTCGGTTTTGTCGGCACCGCAGTGCTCGCCTCGCCCGCACTCGACGGTGACGCCCGCCTCGTCGGCGCCGTAGCCCTGTTGTTCTCCGCACTCGCATGGGCCTTCGGCACGGTCTTCATGAAGTGGCAGGACTTCAGCGCCGTGACGCCGATCATGCTGGTCGGTGTGCAGCTGCTGATGTCAGCCGCCGTGCTCCTGCCATTCGCCTTGGTCGTCGAAGGTGCGGGCGAGACCGACTGGTCGCTCGGGCTGTTCGTGCCGCTGCTCTATGCCGGGATCCCGGCGAATGCCGTCACATTCACACTGATGGCCACGATCGTGCGGCGCGCGACGCCGACCCAGGCCGCGTCGACGGCCTACATGATCCCACTGTTCGGCGTGTTCTTCGGATGGCTGATCCGCGACGAGGTGCTCGGCCCAGCCGAACTGATCGGCGGCGCGCTGATCGTGACCGGCGTGAGCATCGTCGTCACGGCTGGTGCGCCGTCGCGCCGGGCCACCTCGCCCCTGGCGACCGCCCGACAGCGTTCCGACGACCCGTCAGGGTGACGCCCGCACCGGCGAGGCAGCACCGACATGCTCGAGCAGCAGCCCGGCCCACCGACCGGACTACCTTGACCGCATGTCGAAGATCTCCCTGATCGCCAAGTTGACCGCCGCCGACGGCAAGTCGAGCGAACTCGAGGCCGTCTTGGCGAACGTCATCGCCGCAGCCGACGAGGAAGCCGGCCTCGAGGTGTACAGCGCACACGCCGTCAACGACGAGCCGGGCGTCTACTACTTCTTCGAGCTCTATCGCGACGACGAAGCCAAGGCCGTGCACGGAAAAGGCGACGGAATGCGCGCGGCGATGGGCGCATTCGCCGGCCTGCTCGGCGGCCGCCCGGAGATCATCACGATGACCCCGATCGCCGCCAAGGGGCTCGAGATCTAGCCGGGCACGACTCGGGATCGACGTCGACGACGAGTCGAGGCAGACGAGCCGGACACACATCGGGGCGATGATCCAGCCCGGCTCAGGGGCGTCCGAGCACGCTCCGGACCGCGGCGACCACCTCGTCGTGGAAGCGACCGTCGGTGGCGATCACGCCCTGGTTGTGCTCGAGACGTCGCCCGTGCGAGAAGTCGAGTGGTGCACCGGTCACGTCGGTCACACGTCCACCCGCCTGCTCGACCACGAACTTCCCGGCTGCGTGATCCCAGATCTTCTCGCGATAGTCGGCCCGGGTGGGTAGCCGCAGGTAGATCGACGCATCGCCGCGTGCGACGGCCGCGTATTTGCACTGGCTGTCGATGCGGTACGGCTCGGCGGCGATACCCAGCAGTTCCGTGATCCGGGCCGAGTCGTCATGGTTCGAGTGACCCGATTCGACCGACTCACACACACGTGCTTCCGACAGCGAGGCGGGCGCCGCCACCGCGGCCGGCGTCGGTCCATCGGCGCCGGGGTACCACACCTCGCACGATCCGCCATCGGCGAGGAAGATCGCACCACGGGAGCCGTCGGGATTCGGCAGGTTGGGACAGCCGAGAACACCCAGGACGACCTCACCCTGCTCGATCAACGCCAGGGCGATCGCGTACTGGTCGCCACGCAGGAAACCCTTGGTGCCGTCGATCGGGTCGAGGGTCCAGTGGCGCAGACCCGTTCCGTCGGAGTGCCCGACCGAGATCCAATCGAGCACGGCGCCGGCGCTCACCTCGCCACGCTGGACGCGAACGAGGTCGACGACGCCGTCACGCAACGTGACATTGCCGCGCCAGGTCGGACGAATCCTCTTCGCCGACCAGCTCGATCGCTCCGAGACGATCGGTGAGCGTCGCGCACACGATCGCCTGCGCCGCGAAGTCGGCCACGGTCACCGGGCTCGCGTCTCCCTTGGTGAGGGTGTCGCCCGCAACGAGACGACCCTGTGCGGACGAGCACAGCATCGACGCGGCGCGCACCGCTTCCAGCGCGGCCGCCCGTTCTCGTTCATCGACCAAAACGGGCCTCCGTCGCTGCTTGGTATTCGCCGGACAGTTCGACCACGGAGGGCGGCAGGTCACCCGACACGAGGTCCGCGACGGACACGGTTTCGAGCACTCGTCGAAGGCTCCCGCGAATGGCCATCCAGACGAACGGAAGCGCCTGTACCGGGGCGGGATACTCGAGCCCGCGCAGGCTCTCGTCGTGGACGTCGGCGAGCGGTCCGTCGACGGCTCGGAACACGTCGGCGAGCGAGATCTCCGACGCAGGGCGGGACAGGGCGAATCCACCATCGGGGCCTCGCTTCGAGCGCACCAATTCGGCGCGCTTGAGATCGCGGAGGATGTCGAGCAGATACTTGATCGAGATGCCCTGATGGGTGGCGATCGTTTCGGCCTTCACCGACTCGGTACCTCCGACCGCCAGCTCGCCCATCGCCCGCACGGCATAGTCGACCCGCTCCGAGATTCGCATTCCCGACGACGCTACCCGCCCGAACGTGTGCAACCCGACGTACCACCCGCCTTCCACGGCACGGGACCGACGCGAACGAGAGGTGACGGCCGATACCGACGCCGACCGCGACCGACGTGGATCCCCGCGAAGCGGCCTGCACACCTCGCTGGTGCCACAACACCTTCGCCCCCGACGGCGCGACAATGGAGGTGTGAGGTGGCATCCGCTGGCCGTGGTCGGGTGCGCCGTCCTCGCAGCCTGCGACATGGCGGCGCCCGTGTCGACCTCGCCGTCCGCGCCCCGCTCGGTCACCGAGCTCACAGCGCCGTCGGGATCGGCGGTGTCCGAACAGGTCGACTCGATTCCGTCGGTCGTCGACGCCACCGACGTCGTCATCGTCGGTGACCTCGATGGCGAACAGGTCGCGATGATCGAGTGGGCGCTCGATCGCTTCGCACAGACGGACCTCACCCTGCCGGCCGTCATCCGAGTCACCTTCGATCCGAGCCGAGCACAGTGTCGGAGCGAGTTGGGGGTCTGCCGCCCGAGGCAGGATCCGCCCGAAGTGGTCGTGTGCGAGCCCGACGGCCAGTACGCAATGCAACAGATGAATCAGCGGATCACCCTGCTCCACGAGCTCGCCCACCTGTGGTACCGAGCCGCACTCGACGGGCCGGACACCCCCGACTTCCCGACGATCGTCGGTGGCCGCGCCTCGAGCCCCGAAGTCCCCTGGGAGGAACGCACCGAGGAACGCGTCGCGGTGGTGATCAGCTGGGGTCTGATGGATCAGTATCGACGCCCGGTCCTCTCCGAGCTGACGTGCGCGGAGCTGAGCCGGCAGTTTCTCGACCTCAGCGGGCACCTTCCGCTCGGACCGTTGGAGCCGGTCTGTCTGCCGGACGAAAGTATGCGGTGACCGGAGCCGAGCCGAATGCGCTGGGTCGTGAATTCTCGGGGGAGACGAGCTAGACCCGGAGGCATGGTCTCGATCGCCACCAATCGACATGTCGACCGCACCGAACTGCTCGACTTCGTCCGGCCCCGTCATCACGGCGTGTTGCTGACGGTTCGTCGTGATGGTCGACCACAGTCGTCGCTGGTCACGATGGGCGTCGCCGATGACGGCCATATCCTGGTCTCCACGTATCCCGAGCGGGCCAAGGCACACAACCTTCGCCGGGATCCCACCACGTCGATGGTCGTGTTGTCCGACGACTTCGGCGACGAGTGGGTGCAGGTCGATGGAACGGCAACCGTGATCGATGCCCCGGCCTCGGTGGAAGGACTCGTGGAATACTTCCGCGTGATCTCCGGTGAGCACCCCGACTGGGACGAGTACCGCGCAGCGATGCTCCGCCAGGGCAAGAGCCTGATCCGGATCTCGATCGATCGCTGGGGGCCGATCGCCAAGGGTGGTTTCCCGGCCCGGGTGGTCGAGGACTGAAGCAGTATGGCGCACCAGCACACGCTGCGGATCGACGGCCGGTTCCAGGGCCCGACCGGCTCGGGTCAGGGCGGCTGGACCGCGCATCGGTTCACCTCAGCGATCACACAACCTGTGTCGATCGCAATCCGCTCACCGGTTCCGCTCGACACCGACCTGCAGATCGTTCAGGTCGACGACGAATGGAGACTGATCGACGAGACCGTGAGCGATCCGGTCACCGTCATGGTCGCCCGACCATGGAACCCGGTGTTCGCGGACACCGAGCCGGTGACGATCGCGGACGCGACGGCGGCGCGAGCGAGGTTCTCGGAGTTCGTCGCCGAACACCCGGTGCCCTATTGCTTCTCCTGCGGCACACAGCACGATTCGATGAACGTGCACGCCGGCCCGCTCGACGACGGGCGGTTCGCGACCGACTGGCGTGCGCCCGACTGGGCGGTGTCGGATTCGGGAGTCGTCGACGTGGGCACGCTGTGGGCGGCGATCGATTGCACAGCGGCGTGGTACGTGGCGTACTCCCGCCAGCCGCGATCGCCGGTCACCGCACAATTCGCCGTGGAAGTGAAGCGCCCGATCGAGCCGGACACCACCTATTGCCTGGTGTCGTGGTCGGGTGATCACCCCGACGACTGGGACGGCCGCAAGCGCCATGGCGCATCGGCGGCATTCGCGCCGGACGGTAGCTGCGTCGCCCGGTCGGTGAGCTTCTGGATCGCCCTCGACTGAGTCGGCAGCTGCAGTTCCGCCGGTCGCTTCCTGCGACCGGTGCCACGCTCGCCACGTCATCGTCGATGCCGGCAGGGACGCCGGCGGTGCAGATATGCAGGAGTCGGGACACAGGCGGTGCGACGGTACGGCCCGTGCCGGCGGCGGGCGCGAGACTGCGAGCATGGCGAACGACAGCTGGGAACACATCCGTTACGAGCAGCCGAGCGAGCGCGTCGCGCGCATCGTGTTGGCCCGGTCCCAGACGGCGAACGCCCAGGATTACCAGATGCTCAGCGAACTCAATCAGGCCTTCGACCGGGCGGCCCGAGACGACTCGGTGCGGGTGATCATCCTTGCGGCCGACGGCAACCACTTCTCGTCCGGCCACGACCTTCGGGCGGGAACCGACATGTCGGGCATCGATCCGATCGGCACGTGGTGCTGTTTCGAGTCCGAGGGCGCCGAGGGCTACATGGCCACCGAGGCGGAGATGTACGTCGGTCTGTGCTGGCGGTGGCGCAATATCCCCAAGCCGACGATCGCCCAGGTGCAGGGCAAGGTGATCGCCGGTGGACTGATGTTGGTGTGGCCGATGGACCTCGTGGTGTGCTCGGAAGAGGCAACCTTCTCCGACCCCGTGGTGGCGTTCGGAATGAACGGACACGAGTACTTCACCCACCCCTACGAGGCCGGCGCTCGTCTGGCGAAGGAGATGTTGTTCACCGGGCGTGCGATCACCAGCCACGAGGCACTGCAGCACGGCATGGTCAACAAGGTCGTGCCACGCGAAGAGCTCGAGGCGACCACGTTGGCGATGGCGGAACACATCGCCCGTCGGCCGATGATCGGGCTCACGTTGGCCAAGCAGAGCGTCAACAACTCGCTCGATGCGATGGGTATGTACACGGCGATCCAATCGGCGTTCGGCCTGCACCATGTCGGTCACAACCACAACTTGCGGCTGTTCGATTCGCTCGTCGATCCTGCCGGACTGCAGGTCATCCGCGACGAGGCCTGACCGATCGCGCGACGACTCGTCCTCCGCGACGAGGCCTGACCGATGCGCGACGACTCGTCCTCCGCGACGAGGCCTGACCGATCGCGGACGACTCGTCCTCCGCGACGAGGCCTGACCGATCGCGCGACGACTCGTCCTCCGCATCGGTCGCCACGCGCCGGCAGTACGTCGATCCAACGGTTCCTCGACGTCACCGGAGACGAGGTCCTTGTCGCTCGATGCCGTCGAGTTCTGCCGCGAGAACCGGGCTGACGATGAACCGATTCGAACCATCGGATCTGCAGTCCGGACCGCCCAGGGAGGATCGGAGCAGATCCGCTCGTAGGGTTCGTTCCGGGTTGCCACAATGGCTGCTCGTTCCGAAAGTAGAAACCAATGCAAGGTACCGTGAAATTTTTCAACAGTGAGAAGGGCTTCGGCTTCATCTCACGCGAAGGTGGAGACGACGTGTTCGTCCACCATTCGAACATTGCCGGCGAGGGCTACAAGTCCCTCGACGAGGGTCAAAAGGTCGAGTTCGACATCGGCCAGGGCCGCAAGGGCGACGAAGCCCAGAACGTCCGCGCGCTCTGATCGATCGCGTTCGCTGAACGCCGCCGGCCCTCGTGGCCGGCGGCGTTTGCCGTTTTCAAGCCGAATCGGGCCGCGCCGAGCGTGAACGGGTGCCGGGACGCGGCGAGGTCCGGGAACGGCGTCGGAACCTCGATCGCCCCGGCCACGACATCCTCGCATCCGGAACTGGGGGACCTCCCCGGCCGCGCCGAACATCCCGCACGGACGTCGGGACGGGCTCGGTCTCAGCCCGTGTCGAGGCTCCAGAGCGAGCCGTCGGCGGTCGGCACCAACAGCTGCTGACCGGAGCGTACGATACCTGCGGTCACCGCCGAGGGAAGCTGCGCCAGAAGCTGCAACGCCCCTGAGCCGGATTCGATCGACCACACCGCACCGTCGGTCGTTGCGACGTAGCAACGGCCATCGTCGCCGGCCACCGGGCCGGTGATCGACGACCGCCCCCATCCGCGGTAGGGCGCGAAGCCGTGAGTCGCCTGCGCCGGCACGTCCACTCGCCACAACTCGGTACCGTCGTCGACGTCGAAACAGACGAGCCGGGCGTCGGCGGTCATCACCAGCACACCTGCATCGGTGACCAGCGGAGCGGCCCAGGTGTAGTGCCCGTCGACCGCGACGCGGAATCGTTCGGTGCCGGTACCGCCATCGACACAGAACAACTCGGGCCGGTGGCTCAATCCGTAGACGCGCCCACCCTCGCCTCGGACCAGCGAACCGGCGGGACTCCCGCCACCGGAATCGGAGTGCAACGCCCAGATCGTCTCACCGGTCGAAGCATCGAGGGCGTACAGCGAGGGCTCGACCGACGGCACACCGAGGATCACCCGTGCCGCGTCGACCAGACCGTCGCCGTAGCTCGGATACATCTCGTGGCTACCGAGATCGCCGCGACGCCACCGAACGTGGCCGTCGTGGCGGTCGAGCCCGGCGAAAACGGGCCCGGAGCCGACGACCACGACATCGTCGGTCATCAATGGTGCCGAGCTCATCCACAGGCCCCGCCCGGACTCGAGCGCGACCGACCAACGCCGGGTGCCCGTGCTGAGATCGTGCACCACGACCTGACCGTCGATCGCGACCGCTGCTACATCCGAACCCGCCACCCCTGCACGCCCCAGGACCGATCCGTCGAGTCGAGCAGTCCACACCGACGTCCCCTCGCCGGGATCGACCACCGTCACTCCGCCGATCAGACGATCCTCGTCCCTCCAGGTCGCGACGCATCGTGGTTCCGCCTCCCAAGCGGCCATCACCGGTCCGCCGAGATGGGCAACCCCCTCCAGCCCGAGGCGCCATCGCACGCGTTCGGGCGGTTCGGCGACGCCGGACACCGGTGCCGAGCGGAACGTCGCGGTGCGATGCTGCGGTTCGACACCCAGAGCTCGGGTCTCGACCGACAGCGCCGAGCCGTCGAATTCGACGATGCGAACGTGCGGAGGCGACCAGTCCCACGAACCGAACATCGGATTCCCGGTGTTCAGGTGCAGCTCGCCGTTCTCATCGCCTGAACGGCCGGCACGAGCGGTGTGCCAGTGCCCGGACAGCGACCCGAGGATCGTCACGTGAGGAGCGACCGATGCCAGGTGGTCGTAGAAATCGCGCTCCATCAAGTCGTGCGACAGGATCAGCACCGGCGTGCCCGATCGCGCGGTCGCCAGATCAGCAGCCAGCCAGGCCCGTTGGGCGTCGGCATCGCCCTCGTGATGCCACGAGTGCCAGTCGATCGCCACGATCCGCATGCCACCCTCGGTCATCGACCACCACCGAGGCCCGAGCTGGGCCTCGTAGCGACGCCCTGACGGCTCCGCCGCCGCGGCACCGTCACCGGCGTCCGGCTCGAAGTACCGGCCGTAGTGATCGTGATTGCCGGGCATGTGGAAGATCGGGAGCGGAGACCGGTCGAGCGCCCGGCGAAACTCGATGAAGTCATCGTTTGCGCCGCGGTTGGTCAGATCGCCCGTCGCCAACACCGCATCGCACCCGAACCCGTCCCGGAGTTCGGTCAACACCGCCACGAGACGGTCAGCGGTGCAGTCGCCCTCGTTCAGCCCGAACGCCCCAGACGACGCGTCGACGTGCAGATCGGTGATGTGACCGAACCGGGAGCGCGGGCACGACGCCGGATGCAGTCGGAACGTGATCGGTGCTTCGCCGGGCGGACGAAACCAGTCGTGGCAGTCGAATCCGTCGCCGCGGTGGACCCACACGAACGGCAGTGGGTGGCCCGTCCACGCGCCGACGGGCAGGTCCCAACGGCCGTACGAATCGGTGACGGTGACGTCGACTCCGTTGCTCACCGCCGCGCCCGGCGATCGGAGCCCCCTCCCGATCGATCACCAAGCCCTGCAACTCCCGAACCGTCACGGGGGTGACGCTACCCGTCACCGGTGGAGGGCATCTCGGTCCAGCTCTGTCGGTCGTGCAAGGTGACCAACAGCCCTGTCGGGAGCCGGCCCCGATTCGTACGATCAAATCGTGAGGCGCTGGTTCTTCGCCTTGGTGCTCACGGCCGCCGCGGCCCTGTTCGCGATCGGCTCATCCGATGCGGCGGCCGAACCCATCGATACGAGCCCGATCCAGAACGCGGTCGAGCTGATCGTCTTCCACGGCGACGGGTGCCCGCACTGCGCCCGGATGTTGGCGTTCCTCGACGACCTCGAAGCACGCGTGCCCGAACTCACCGTCGTGCGGTACGAGGTCTGGTACGACCGGGCGAACCAGGTGATCTTCGTCGACACGCTCGCCGAGCTCGGTCAGGAGCCCAGCGCCGTACCCACCGTCGTGTTCGGTGGTCGGGTCTACGTCGGCTACACGGACGCTCTCGCCGAGCGGATCGAAACGGTCGTGCTGGATCTGGTCGCAGGGGTCACACCGGACGCTCAGGATGACTTCGTGATCGACGTCCCGTTCGCCGGGTCGGTCGACGTCGGCTCACGATCGCTGGTCGGGGCCACGGTGCTGATCGCCTTCGTGGACGGGGTCAACCCATGCTCGCTCTGGGTGCTCTCGATGCTGATGGCGCTGGTGGTCCACTCGGGATCTCGCTCGCGCGTGTTCGCCGTGGGCGGGCTGTTCTTGTTGATCACGTCGCTGCTGTACGGGCTGTACATGCTGGGCGCGTACTCGACGCTCAGCATCGTCGGTCGCCAGACGTGGATCAGGATCGCAGTCGCCCTCGTCGCGGGGATCTTCGGTGCGTTCCACCTCAAGGAGCACTGGACGTCGAAGGGGCCATCGGTGACGATCCCAGCGAACCGCAAGCCGGGCATCTTCCGTCGGATGCGAACGCTCGCCGACCCGAATCGATCGTTGCCGGCCACGCTCGGCGGCACGGCCGTGCTGGCAGTCGGCGTATCGCTGCTGGAGACACCCTGTACTGCCGGCCTTCCCCTGTTGTGGACGAGCCTGTTGTCCGAACGCGGGATACCTGCGGCCGGCGCCGTCGTGTTGTTCTTGTTGTACCTCCTGGTCTTCTTGATCGATGAGCTCGTGATCTTCGGTGCGGTCGTCGTGACGATGCGCGCCACGAAGATCCAGGAGCAACAGGGACAGGTGTTGCAGCTGATCGGTGGCACGCTGATGTTGACGCTCGCGCTGGCGATGGTGGCTGCCCCGCACCTGCTCGACAGCGTGACGGGCACCACCATCGTGTTCGCACTGGCCGCAGGCGCCTGCGTGGTCGTGATCCTGATCGAGCACGGTTGGGATCGCTGGGTGAGACCCGATCAGGGCACCGGGCGGAAGCCACCCCGCCATCGAGGCTTCATCAGGGGCTGAGCAGGATGTGTCGCGATCCCTCGGACTCGTAACCTCTGGACATGGCACGGCTCCGCGATCTCGGCTTCACCATCGGCACGTTCCCGACCGGAACCGCGAACGCGATCACCGACGTCGCCGGCGTGTCGGTCGGTCATCACACCCTCGTACGCGACGTGCCACGTGTGGCACGCACCGGCGTCACCATCGTCAACAGCCGGCCCGCCGACCGGCGCGATCTGCTGTGCTACGCCGGCATCCACTCGTTCAACGGCAACGGCGAGATGACCGGCTCACACTGGCTCGACGAGTCGGGATTGCTCAGCGGCCCGATCGGCATCACGAACACCCACCAGGTCGGATTGGTGCGCGACACGCTCGTTGCGGCCGAGATCGAACGCGATCCCGACGCGGCCTGGTGTCTGCCCGTGGTCGGCGAGACGTACGACGGATTTCTCAACGACATCGATGCGTTCCACCTCACGGCCGACGACGTGAACGCGGCGATGGCCGATGCCGAGCGGCACGGCATGCCCGGAGCACCCGTCGCGGAGGGCAACGTCGGCGGCGGTACGGGCATGGTATGCCACGAGTTCAAGGGGGGTATCGGTACGTCCTCACGGCTGGTCGGGATCGGCGACCACACCTTCACCGTGGGGGCCCTCGTGCAGGCGAACTACGGCGCTCGTGGCATGCTGCGCCTCGGCGGCATCCCGGTCGGCACGATCATCCACGAACGGGTGGTGGCGGCTCCTACCGACCCGACCATCGCCGGGGCCGGCTCGATCATCGTGGTCATCGCCACCGACGCGCCCTTGCTCGCCGACCAATGCAAACGGCTGGCACGCCGCGCCACCGTCGGGCTCAGCCGGGTCGGCGGAACCGGCGGCAACGGCAGCGGCGACATCTTCATCGCCTTCTCGACCCACAACGAGGTTCCGCTGCACGCCACGTCTCCGATCGCCGTGGCGACGATGCCCGCGGCCGAGATGACTCCACTCTTCGACGCAACCGCCGAAGCGGTCGAGGAGTCGATCTGGAACGCACTGTGTGCCGCGGAGACGATGACCGGTCATCGGGGCCGAACGGTCCACGCCCTTCCACACGATCTGCTCATCGCGCTCCGACCGAGCTGAACGGCTCGCGGGGGCGACGGGAGACCGATCCGCGTCCAGCCCGTCGGGCTGAGATAGATCGTTGGCCGGAGACGGTCGCACGGGAGCGGACATCCGCATCACGGCGACTCCCGAGATCGGGACATCGCTCCCAGGGCGGCAGTGCACGCGAGCTGGTTGCTCGACGTGTGAGCCGACTTGGGACAACAGGCGCGAGACATGCCAAGCTCACGCCGAGTCCGCTCACTGCTTCCGTTCACTGCTGAGGAGAAACCGTGTCCACCGATCAACTGCTCGACCGTCGCAAGTTCTACATCGACGGGGCGTGGGTCGAGCCCAGCGCTCCCAACGACTTCGACGTCATCGATCCTTCCACCGAGCAGGCGTGCGCTGTCATCTCGCTCGGCTCACAGGCCGACACCGATGCCGCGGTCGCGGCTGCGAAGGCTGCCTTCCCCGCATGGGCCGAGACCCCGGTCGCCGAGCGGATCGCGCTGCTCGAGAAGCTGCTCGAGGTCTACCAAGCCCGCTACGCCGAGATGGCCCAGGCGATCTCACTGGAGATGGGGGCGCCGATCTCGCTGTCGCAGACCGCCCAGGCCGGCTCGGGGATGATGCACATCAAGACGTTCATCGAGACACTCAAGACGTTCGAGTTCGACCGCCCGCTCGGCGATCACGCACCGGGCGATCGGATCCTGTACGAGCCGGTCGGTGTGTGCGCGCTGATCACCCCTTGGAACTGGCCGATGAACCAGGTCACGCTGAAGGTCGTGCCGGCACTGGGTGTCGGTTGCACGATGGTGCTCAAGCCGTCCGAGGTCGCCCCGCTCTCGTCCGCGCTGTTCGCCGACATGATCCACGAAGCGGGATTCCCGGCGGGCGTGTTCAACATGGTCAACGGGGACGGGCCCGGCGTGGGCACGCAGCTGTCGGGCCACCCCGACGTCGACATGGTGTCGTTCACCGGCTCGACGCGCGCCGGAGTGGCGATCACCAAGAACGCCGCCGATTCCGTCAAGCGGGTCGCCCTCGAGTTGGGCGGCAAGGGCGCCAACATCATCTTCGACGACGCCGACGACAAGGCCGTCGCCCGCGGCGTACGGCAATGCTTCCTCAACAGCGGCCAGTCCTGCAACGCCCCCACCCGCATGCTGGTGCAGAGCTCGATCTACGAGAACGCCCTGGAATCCGCCACCAAGATCGCCGAACAGACCACGGTCGACATCGCCGCCAACGAGGGTCGCCACATCGGCCCGGTCGTCAGCGAGGCACAGTGGAACAAGATCCAGGGCCTGATCGCCCGGGGTGAGAGCGAAGGCGCCCGCCTCCTGGCAGGAGGGACGGGACGGCCCGAAGGCCATGAGGCCGGCTACTTCGTCCGTCCCACGATCTTTGCCGACGTCACCCCCGACATGACGATCGCGAAGGAGGAGATCTTCGGTCCGGTGCTGTCGATCATCCCCTTCGACACCGAGGAGGAGGCCGTCGCGATCGCCAACGACACCGCCTACGGCCTCACCAACTACGTGCAGACCACCGACCCCGACCGTGCCCGGCGGGTCGCCCGGCGGTTGCGTTCGGGCATGGTCGAGATGAACGGCCAGTCGCGGGGCGCCGGCGCTCCGTTCGGCGGCTATGGCCAGTCGGGCAACGGGCGCGAAGGTGGCACCTGGGGCCTCGAGGAGTTCCTCGAGGTGAAATCCGTCAGCGGCTGGAACACACCCGAGAGCTGAGCTCGCCGCCCACGCCTGCGTCCGTCACGAACCGGCGGCGACCAACGGTGCCAGAGATCCGACGACATCCGTCGTGGGGGGCCACGGGATGACCTCCACTCGCGTCACCCCGATCGACGCGAACTGGCCGATCGTGTCGACGATCTGATCGATCGAACCGGTGATCGCTTCCCCGAAACCGGTCGCCTCGGCGTGTTTGGCGGCGCCGGGCTCGACGAAGACCCCGACCGACCTCCCGATCGACGCCGGATCGCGACCGACCTCGTCGCAGACCCGATCGAGTCGATCGGTCAGCGGGCTGAACGCCGCGGGCAGACTGCTGGAGGTCGCGAAGGCACTCCACGTATCGGCATGCGTGACGGCCAACTCCATGGTGCGCGGCGAATGGCCTCCCATCATCAACGGCACCCGACCGGGACGCGGCCCACGCGGCCGTATCTCGGCGCCGTGGGCCTGATGGAACTCGCCCTGGAACGTCACCGTCTGGCCGCGGAGCAGCGGCACGATGATCTCGACGGCCTCGGCGAACCGCGAGATCGTCTTGTCGGTCGGATAGCCGAACTCCTTGGCCCGCCGTTCAGATGACCCGCTCCGAGCCCGAGCACGAACCGGCCTCCCGAGATCTCGTCGAGTGTCTCGCTCGCGGACGCCACGATGCCCGGGTTGCGATGCAACGCCGACAACACCCAGGTGCCCACCTGCACCCTCGACGTGGCAGCCGCCACAGCGCCGGCCATCGTGAGGCAGTCCCACCAGCCACGCGGACCCGGCCATTCGGGGATCGTCCACACCAACTCGTCGGCGATCCAGACGGTGTCGAACCCGATGGTCTCTGCCAGTTCGGCGAGACCGCTGATCGTCGTCCAGGTCGGCTTCTCGCCGCTGTCCGGCCATTCGTTCATCGGCAAGACCAATCCGACATCGACCCCGACAGCGTTGCCCATCTGTATCACCCCTCGCGAGCACCATAACCGCTCTCCGGAACCCTCCGAACGGCGCGCGGCGACCGCGAGCGGCGTATCTGGTCAGAGGGCGACGATGTCCTCGAACGATTCGTCGACGGCGTCTCGGAAGTCGCTCGGCGCGTCGATCGCCACCGGGTCGATGAACAGACCGATCCCGAACGTGCCGTTGTACGACATGGCCGTCGCGTTGCAGGCTGTTCCGGCGACCGGACCCATCGACAACACTTCGAGCACCAGTGCACCCGACACGTAGAGCGGGAACCAGGCACCGCGCAGGTTCGAGGTGGCGAAGTCCATCCGGGCGGCGCGGGCACGCGCCGCCGCGCGACGACCGATGTGGGCAACAGGTTGGCGACGCCCGAGAGCGCACCGAGACCGGCACCACCGGTCATCCCCTCCCGCTTGGCGGCCAGGCGAGCCTTGATGTCGGCCACACGCTCGTCCAACGGCATCGGCGCACCGGGCACCTGTACCGGAACCGGGGTGAACGAGTTCCCGCCGATCGCGTCGTCTGTGCGGGTGCTCAGCACGAAGCTCGTGTTGAACGCATCGACTTCGACGTCGCGGTCACCGTGATAGCGCACCGAGCCCTCGACCATGCCGGCCAGGAACAGGTCGTTGATGGTGGCATCGACGCGCTTCGATGCCGCTTTGAGCTCGTCGAGTGACACCCGAACGGCCTCGAAGTGACGGTGGCGCGAGCGATTCGTCCACAACGGTGAGCCACCGTGCACGTCGTCGCCGGTGCCGAGCGCAGCACCGACGGTCGACTTCGCAGCGTGTACGACGTTCTCGAGGCTGGCGGCCACACGGCTGGGGTCGTTCGGCCAGGTCATCATCTCTTCGACCACGCGACGGGCCATGCCCATCTGGCGGCGAGCGATGTGGGACATCGAACCGACCGTCGACTCGAACACATTTTCGCCGAGATCGCCACCCACCTGACGCGGCGCATGGGAAGCGACGGCCTCGGCGATGACGGCCTCGAGGTCGACGTCGGGCGGCGGCGGATCATCGCGCGACATCTGCTGGTACAACTCGGCCATGCGCATCTGGCCGATCCCGTCGGCGACGGCGTGGTGCAGGATCGAATAGATCGCCGACTTCCCGCCGCGCAGCCCGTCGATCATCACGTATCGCCACAGCGGTCGGGTGCGGTCGAACGGCTCTTGGTACAGTTTGGCGGCCATGTCGAACAGCTGGCGTTCGGTACCGGGCTTCGGCAACCGGACGAATCGCACGTGATAGTCGAGGTCGAACTCGGCATCGGGCACCCAGACCGGCGTCGCGAGGCGACCGATGCCGGGCACAACCCGCTCGAACAACCGCGGCATCGCCGCGGTGGCGGCGCGCATCGTCTGCAAGAAGTGCTCGCGGTCGACGGGCCGATCGAGGATCGTGATCGCGGCGCCGCTCGGGTTGAGCCACGGGTCCTTCTCGATGTTCCACATCAGCGCTTCGGAGTCGCTCATCCGATGCTCGAACCGCATTTCACGTTCTTGGGTCGCCATCACCATCTCGCTTCCGGGGTTTCTCGATCATCCCTCGCCCAACAGCATGCCGCAAACCACGTTGCGTCCGACACAACGTGGTTCTGGCAGGCTGCTGCGATGCGCGAGCAGGTGTTCGAGACGTGTCGGGCGGCGCTGCCGGGATGGCGGGAGCTCACGATCGACCAGTTCGAGTTCGACGACCCCAAGGGCTTCTCGACGTTCACGATGGGCATTCGGGCACGAGACGGCGTACCGGCAGAGCCGCCGGCGGTGCTGTACCGCCGTCTCGCCGGCAAGCAGAACGCGATTCTCGACAGTGTCGCCGAGCGTGAGGTGTTCCTGCTGCTCGGCGGGCACCGCATCGCAGCCCACTGCTACCACTACGACGACACCTGCCGGATCGAGGAGTTCTTCGTCGGACGCTCGCTCACCGCTGACGACGTGTTCGATCCCGAGATCCAGCGCGGGATCGCGGGCGAGCTGTTCCGGCTCCACCAACTCACGCCGGACAACCTTCCGGACCGCACGTTCTTCGAGCTGCTGCACGAGCAGTGGGGCCCGATGGCCCGAACGGTGCTCGATGAGCGACGCGCCGAGTTCCCACCGCACGAACAGGCCCTTTGCGACGACCTGGCCGAGATCCACAGCGACCGAACCATCGCCAAGGTCATGCGTTGTCTGCCGGATCGGCCACCCGTGTTCTGCCACAACGACACGTACCACGGCAACGTGATGTTGCTCGACGACGGCACGATCAAACTGCTCGACTTCGAGTTCTCCTGCCTGAATCACATCGCGTTCGACTTCGCCAACCTGTTCGCAGAGACGGTGATGCGGCACGGGTTCGAAGAACCTCCGCACTTCGAGATCGCAGAGCCGACGTTCAGCGATGCCGATCTCACCGCGCTGATCGATTGCTATCTCGACAACACCGAGTTCGAGTCCGAGGCGGCGCGCCGCCGCGAGCTCACGGCACTGGTCGCCGAGACCCGCCGGGCGCTGCTGCTGTCGGACTACATGTACGCGATGGCTGCGCTGCCATTGGCGCTCGAACCGATCCAGAGGATCCGATTCATCCCTTACGCCCACCAGCGGTTCCGCAGATTCCTCGACGCATGGCACGTCGAGTTCGGCGAACGCTGACGCCGCCGGTCAGGCCCGGGCGGTTTCGGCGAAGAAGCCCGCCATCAAATCGAGGGTGTGCCGCGGCTGCTCGAGATGGGCGAAGTGGCCGCAGTCGGCCAGCAGATGGATCGAGGCGGCCGGGTACGACTCGACGACGCCGTCGTGGTCCGATTCGGGCACCAGTGGATCGTCGTCGCCGATGATGATCTCGACGGGCCTCGAGTCGCACGGATCAGCCTCCCAGAGTGGCAGCTCGCGGGCCAGGCGGAGGAAGTCGATCCCATCGGTGGTGCGCGACCGCAGGATCGCCCGGCTGATGACTCGAGGATCGAGTTGGCCCGGATCGTGCACGAACCCGCGCAGTGCGGTGCGCACGATCGCCAACTCGGCACCGCGCAGGAAGCGGGGTAGCCGCGGTCGACCGAACTGGGTGACCCGGGCCAGCCCCTTCATCGCCAGCAGCGCCCGCCCGTTGCGGTCGAGGGTGTCGCCCGAACGCAGCCGTGCGATCGTGCCCGGGAGCGGTGAGTTCACCAGGACCACGCTCGACACCACCTCGGGAGCGGAGCGCAGGATCAGACCCGACACGATGCCGCCCATCGAGTGACCGACCAACCGCCACGGTGGTGGCGCCAGCTCGGACAGCCAGTCGACGAGCCGTGCCACCGCGTCGTCGCGAAGCTCGACACCGTCAGATATCAAGTCGGCCGACATCGTGGGTGCCGTCACAGGACCGAGCGCGGCCAGCGACGAGAGCACCGGACCCCACACCGCTCCGCTGTTGCCCACACCGTGCAGCAGCATGATCGGGTCGGGCGAGTACGTGGCGGCCTTGGCGGCAGCTCGCGCCACCGCCGGGTGCACGCGGAACACCGACGAGCCATCGTCGGGATGCTCCGATCGCATCATCTCGGTCGACCATTCCGGCCGCAAGACGGCCCCGTATCGATCGTCCATGTGGTCGCCTCCAGGATCAACGGTACCCGCCCGGGACCTTTCCAAGCAGGGACTTTGGGCCCTCAGCACACAGCCAGCGTTCGCGGCACCACGATCCGTCGCACCACCACCGGATTTCGGGCGGCACGATTCATACCGCCGCAACAACACCCTGCGACAATGGCGTGATGCGTATCGACGCCAACTTCTACGGCAGTGTCCCGATGCCCGACGCCGGCCACCACGGGCCGCAACCCGTCGATCGGCGCTACGGCAACGACGACTACCTCGCCTGCTATCGCCATCTCACCCACTGGGCCAAGACCATGGATCGGCTGGGCTACGACACGATGTGGCTCACCGAACACCATTTCCAGTACGAGGGCTACGAGGTCACCCCCAATCTGATCCTGTTCGGTCTGCACCTGGCCAAGGAGACCGAACGCCTGCGGCTCGGCCAGATGTTCAACGTCGTGCCGCAGTGGCACCCGCTGCGACTCGCCGAGGACGCTGCGATGATGCAGATCCTCACCGACGACCGCATGCAGTTCGGCGTGGGCCGCGGCACCGTGCCACGCGAGGCCCAGTCATTGGGTGGCGTGGTGGCATCGGGCGACAACGAGATGTCGGCCGAGCTCGATCGCGTCAACCGCGAGATCTTCGAGGAGTCGATGGAGATCATCAAGGCCGCCTGGAACAACGAGACGTTCTCGTTCTCGGGCAAGCACTTCGTGTTGCCACCGCCCGGCATCCCCGACCGTGGCAGCACGGTGCAGAACCTCACCCTGGTGCCCAAGCCGATCGCCCCGATCGACGTGTGGCAGGCCGTCACCTCGCCACCCACGCTCGACTATGCGGCGCGCGTCGGGCACCACGCCGTGCTGCCCGCGCGCGGCATCGCCGACACGAAGAAATGGTGGGACGACTTCGGCGACAAGGCCGCCGCCGGCGGATGGGAACTGGGCTCCGGCGAGGGTCGCTGCCTGGCGATCAACATCCACGTCGGGCGCACGATGGAGGAAGCGATGCTCGGAGCCCGCAACCCCCACGACGAGTGGATCCGATTCCTCGCTCCGTACGGCCGGTTCCGCGCCTACCGCCAGCCCGACGGCAGCCCGGTCCCATTCGGGTTCATGCCGACTCTCGAAGACTCGATCGATCAGGACATGATGCTGATCGGCTCGGTCGACCGCTGCGTGGACCTGATGGGCCGCTACCGCGACGAGGTCGGGGTCGAGCACTTCGTGCTGTTCTTCGACATGCCGGGCCTCACCCAGGAACAGATGGACGAGCAGCTCGAGATGACCGCCACCGAAGTGTTGCCACAACTGGGCATCACGCTCGGCGCCGCGTCATGAGCCTGCGCAGCTACCACATCGAGCGCGCCGGCGCCGACCGACTGCTGTTCCTGCTGCACGGATGGAGCTCGGAACAACATCATCTCGCCGCCTACGTCCCACTGGTCGACCCCGACGAGCGCTATACGGCGATCTGCCCGCGGGCGCCACACGACCTGCCCGAGGGCGACGGCGCCTCGTGGTACGACCGCGTCGACGGCGGACCGGTCGCCGAATCGTTCCTGGAGGGGCTCGGTCTCGTCGAGCAGCTCATCACGGAGCAATCGCAGTCGTACGGGATCCCGCTCGATCGCTGCGTGATCGGCGGGTTCTCACAGGGCGGATTCCTGGCATTGGCGCTCGCCCTGAGAGCAGGTGGTGCCCGATTGGGCGGCGTGTGGGCGATGTGCTGCGCGATGCCCGCGCTCGACGGGCTCGAACTCGACCTGGCCCCCGGTTCCGGCGATGGACGACCGGCGCTGATCCAGGTCGGCGAACTCGACCCGATCATGCCGCCCGAGCGCGGCCGCGCGGCGGGCGCGGCGCTGAACGCCGCCGGATGGCACGTATCGGAGCACGGCTACCAGATGGGGCACAGCCAACGAATCGAGATGATGGTCGACGCCAACGAGTGGCTGGCGGCCCTGTAGCCGGCGACCACCCACACAGGTGGCCGTCGCCCGGACTGGCTAGAGGTTCGGCGCCGACTGCACCGTCGCGATGTTCCGCAGCAGGCTGACGTCCCGCTGGGTGTCGATCAGCGCAAAGAACTCGGCCAACAGTCGCTGTGCCACGTCATCACCCCAACCCTCGCCGAGCGATGCGTAGCCCTCGAGGGCCCAGGCGACTCCCCGTCGTAGTCACCGAAACCCCCGACTGTCATCAGTGTCCCGATGTAGGTCCATCCCGGTCGGGTGTGCGTCCTGAGGTCGTCCTCGTTCGCTCGCAACCAGTCGATGAACTCGTTCTGCTTGCCCTTGACCACATTGAATCGGAACACGTACTCGAGCACTTCGACCTCCTGGTATCCGGTTTCGCCGACCGTACCACGCGACGCGAATCGAGGCATTCGAGGTGACATGGGTGATCGACGAGCCGGTCGGAGCCGATCCGGTGCCGAACTCGCTCGGACCCGCTCGGACGCACGCCACTCGCGACGGACGCTAGGGCGTGGCCGGCAGTCGGGGTGCGATGACGTCGGGTATCGCAGGCGTCCAGCCCGAGATGGCCCCGCCGAGGGTGGCAGGCTGCACCGATGACCAAGACTGCAACGGTTGCTGCGCCGGCCTCCGGCGTTCGCGGCCTGCTGGGCGTCCCTGCGTTCAGCGGGGTCATGGTGGCCAATGTGTTGTCGGCGGTGGCGTTCGGCACCAGCCGGTTCGTGTTCGTGTGGCTGATCGGGGACCTGACCGACTGGAATCCGGCCACTGCGATCCTCGGTATCGTGATCGGCCTGCCGCCGTTGCTGCTGTCCGCATGGGCCGGCTCGCTGGCTGACCGGCACGACCCCCGCCGCCTCGGTGTCGTGCTGTTCGCCGTCAGTGCGGTGCTGTTCGGCATCACCGCGCGACTGGTGGTCGGCGACATGATGACCGTGCCGCTCGCGATGATCGTGGCGTTCATCACCGCCATCGCCCCATCGATGTTGATGCCGCTGCTGCAGGCTCTCGTGCCGGCGATCGTGCCGTCGAGCCACCTCATGCAGGCAGTCGCGATCCAGAATCTCGGGATGATGGTGTCGACCATCGCCGGGGTCTTTCTGGGTGGCGCCGTGATCCAGCTCTTCGGCGTGGCCGCAGGATTCTGGCTGCTCACCATCGCCTGCGCCCTCGGGGTGCTGCGATACAGCACCACGCCACTGCCGGCCCGGACACCTGGCACCGGACCACAACGACGAGGAGCGATCCGTGAAGGCGTGAAGATCGCGATCGGCACCGAACCGCTGCGGTCGCTGATGGCAGTCACCGCCGTGTTCGGTCTGGCGATCGCTACATCGACCCTGCTGCTGCCCGAGTATGCACGAGACGTGCTCGACAAGGAGTCGCTCGCGGCAAGCGGACTCAACGTCTTCATGAGTGTCGGCATGATGATCACGTCGATGGTGCTCGCAACGTGTTGGACACCCAGTCGCCCCGGTCTGATCCTGATGCTGGTCTCGAGCACCGCCCTCGGCGGCGGGCTGATCGCGATCGGCCTGTCGGGCACGTACGTACTCACCGCGCTGTTCTGTTTCGGGTGGGGCATGAGCGGAGGCATCGCCATGACGTTGCTGCGCACGCTCGTCCAGGTCAACACGCCGCCCGAACTGATGGGCCGTGTCATGGGTCTGTCGGCGATGGCCCAGAACGGCTCGTTCCCCATCGGTGCGCTGCTGCTCGTCGGCCTGGTCTCGATCTCGTCGGTCGGTACCGCGATGGTGATCGTCGGCGCGATCTGCTGCCTGTGCATCACGTTGATCGCGGTGCCACCGCACATCCGCACCCTCTGAGCGACGGCTCACCACCGTCTCCTGCCCGGTACGTTGTCAAGATGTCGCCTCGTGCCCAGCAGCCCCGGCGGCTCGTCGCCGTCAGCCTTGCGATGGTGGTGGCCGTCGCTGGATGCTCCCGCGATGACTCGATCGACAGCGTCGAGGCCACCGCGACACCGTCGTCGGCCCCCGGCTCCTCGGTCCCCACCACCTCGCCGACCACCGCTCCAGCGCCGACCACACCGGCATCGACCACCACCACCTCGAGCACCCCGACCACCGTGGAGACGCCGGCCACCGCCGCAACCACCGCTCCGGCTGCGACCGTCGGCAGCGACCACGGCAGCGTCGACCACACCGGCATCGACCATCACCGCAGCCGAGCTGACCCTGGCCGCCGACGGGATCGATCCGTTCGAGTTCGGCGATGGCGTCAGCGTGGTGCTGACCGGGCTCACAGCGGCGCTCGGAGCACCGGACTTCGACAACACCCGCACCTACCCCACCGCTGACGGCGACCGTTACCTCGACACGATCGAGGAGGAGAGTTTCACCCACCCGGTCGGCCGCACCGTGTGCTTCGCCAACGATCTGTGTGCTCAGTTCGGCGGAGACACCGACGGCACACTGACGTTCACGGGGTGGGAGGTCACCACCGATGCCGCCCCGAGGCTCTTCACGGCGAACGGCATCTCGATCGGTTCGGTGATGAGCGATTTCCTGGACTCCGCCCAGATCGCCGACGGCGGCTGCTACACGGTCGGGTATGGCGACGCTTCGGGTGTCACGCTGACGCTCCTGAGCAGCGGCGAACCGTTCGCATCCTTCGACGACGACGGCAACTACGTGCTCGGCAGCCCTCCTCCCGACGACATCGAGGTGCTCGGCATGAGCAGCGGCGATCTGCCCTACTTCTTGTACGAGGACTGCTGATCCATCGCCCGCAGCACCCGAGCGTGTTCAGGGCACGAGCAACACCTTGCCGGCGGTCATCCGAGCTTCCAGGGCCCTGTGGGCATCGGCCGCGTCGCGTAGCGTGAACCGTGCCCCGATCCGAACATCGAGATCGCCGGCACTGACCCACTCGAACAGATCGTCGGCCCGACTCTGCAGCTCCGCGTGCGTGCGCACGTAGTGGAACAACGTCGGGCGGGTGAGGTAGAGCGAGCCGTTGGCCGACAACTCGAGCGGTGAGATGGGGTCGACCGGACCTGAGGCGTTGCCGAACGTCACCATCATTCCGCGCGGTCGCAGCAGCGTGAGGCTCTGCGTGAAGACCGACCTACCGACTCCGTCGAACACGACGTCGAGCGGTCGCTCACCTGCGATCGCCACGATCGATTCGGCGAAATCGACATCGCGATACAAGATGGTGTGGTCGGCACCGGCAACCCGCGCCAGCTCGGCCTTCTCCTCGGTGCCGACGGTCGTGAACACCTCGGCACCGCGCATCTTCGCGATCTGGATGAGCAGCAGCCCGACCCCACCCGCGCCGGCGTGGACCAGACAGCGGTCTCCCGGGCCCAACGGGTAGGTGCTGGCGGCGAGGAAGTGCGCCGTCATTCCCTGCAACAGCATCGCGGCCGCGACCTCGAGATCGATGTCGACCGGTACCTTGACCGCGGAGTCTTCGGACACGACCGCGAGCCCGGCGTACGAACCCGGGTTGGTCGCCCAGGCGACGTGATCGCCCACTGCGAACCTGGTGACGGCGTCGCCCACTTCCTTGACCGTGCCCGATCCCTCGAGGCCGGGAATGAACGGCAGCTCGACCTGGTACAGACCCGTACGCTGGTAGGTGTCGATGTAGTTGAGGCCGGCGGCCGCGACCTCCACCACGATCTGACCGGCACCCGCGGATGGATCGGGCATCTCGATCCATTCCAGTACGTCCGGCCCACCCTGCTCCGTGATCTCGATACCCCACATGCGTCGAGACTACGACGATCGCTCGTCGACGCATCGCCTCGGTCACGAGCGTGGACCGTGTGGATCAGCGGTGAGGGTCGGCGATGGCCGCCAGCACCGAATGACCGCGAGGCGACAGCTCGTACCCGGGGCTGTGGCTGATCGTGAGCCCGAGCGCCTTGAGTTTCGCCACGTTCGCCTTGAACGGAGCGGTCTCCCAACCGATCGACGCGGCCAGATCGGGAGCGCGGACGTGTGGCCGTTCGGCGATCATCGCCAAGAATCGGTCGGTCCAGGGTCCGCGTGGGCTCGCGACATCCAGTCGGTCGAGACGCCCGCGGACCTCGCCGAGCTCGACGTCGGTCAGATCGGCCCGCTCGCGTAGTTCGATTCGGGGGTCCGGCCCGCCCGGGCGCACGCGGACTCGCACGAACACACCGTCGGGCTTCTCGACCAGCGACGCCACCACCGCCTCGACCGAGTCGAACCCGGCTCGAACGGCATCGCGCCGCGTGACGTCGCTCAACCCGATCTGCTCGACCGACACGATGTCGAGCATCCCGATCGCGGTGCGTAGCGTTCCGCCGGTCTTCACGGTCACTCGCTTCTGGCGCCGGAACAAGGTGTCGATCTCACCCGTTGCGATCCGATCGAGCACCGTTCGTTTGATCAGCATGGACAATCGACCCGAGCTCAGTTCCCGTAGCTGACGCCGAGCCCCGCCCGCGCGTCGGCGTTGACGCCGTATTGGGCGATCGGATATCGCAGCCCGTTGCGCGACAACGCCTCCAGACCGGCGATCACCTTCGGCAGGAACGACGGTGGGATGGCCATCAGCAACTCGTCCTCCATCACGCCGCCGTAACGACGCTCGGCGAAGCACGGGATCGACAGGCTGGGCTCGCCGGTCGCGAGGGCGCGCCCCCACGAGTCGGCACACGACGACTCGCCCACGCAGCCCCACTCGAGCTTTCGGTAGCCCGTCCATTGCAGACCGTTGATGAACAGGATCATCTGAGCGGGCGTCGCGTAGATCAAGCAGATGTCGGGTGGGTCGAGCCGCCCCCCGGCGAGTGGTGACACGGCCAGCGCCTCGTGGTCACCGAACGACGGTAGGTCCATCGCCGCCTGGTGGGCGGCGGCGTCTTCCGGCGTGGCATACCACACACCCGAGTAGCGGGCCCCGCTGAGCCATTCGTCGTCCCGGGGATGCAGGCCGATCACGGCGGCACACTGATCGCCCACCAGATCGGCCTCGGTGATCCCGACGGTCCAGCCGTTCCGGCTCGCCTGGCCCACGATCTGATCGGTCGTGTGGATCGACTGCGGCCTCCGGATCTTCGGGATCGCCTCCATCTCGGCGACCGTCGCGAAACGTTTCATACCGATCGGGGTGGTGCGCAACCTGAGCAATCGGTTCAGATCGTCGACGATCCGTCCCCAGTCGTAGTGCCCATCGACATCGACCCGTGTCTCCACATCGCCCATGCCACAACCGTAGGGGTTGGGGGCCGGCGGTTCAGAGGCGGTCGACGGGACGACCGGCGAGGTCACCGTCGTGCACGCTCGCATGCCCGTCGTAGGCCTGATCGGCCAGCATCTGGCGGGGCGCTCGAGGGGGCCGGTGATGGTGTCGCCCGCGAGCGTGAGTGGGGTGTCGAACGCCTTGCGGGCATGGTAGGAGGCGAGCCGATCGTCTCGAGCACCCACAACTGGGGGGCGAGCGAGCCAGTCCCGTAGTTTTCGGGTCGTGGGCACAGCATCGAACACGGACCTCCGGCTGCTCGTCGACGGCGTCGACTTCGGTGAGGGTCCGAGATGGCACGACGGCGCCCTGTGGTATTCCGACTTCTTCCAGCGAGCGATCTACCGGGTCACCGCCGATGGCGCACGGTCCGCTGTGTTCAGCGAACTCGAGGATCGCCCGTCGGGGATGGGTTGGCTACCCGACGGCACCCTGGTCGTCGTGTTCATGACGAGCCGCCGCGTCATGCGCGACAACGGTGACGGGACCCTCGTCGAACACGCCGACCTCTCGAGCATCGCCACGTGGCACTGCAACGACATGGTCGTCGACGGCAGGGGCAACATCTACGTCGGCAACTTCGGGTTCGACCTCGACGGCCGCGCCAAGTTCCAGACGGCCGACCTGGCGCTCGTACGACCCGACGGCAGCGTCGAAGTGGCCGCGGCCTCGCTGGCGTTCCCGAACGGATCGGTGATCACCCCCGATGGTGCGACGCTCATCGTCGGCCAGACGTTCGGCGGCGATTACCTCGCGTTCGCGATCGAGGCCGACGGAACGCTCACGGACCGACGCCAGTGGGCCGAGATCCCCGGCACGATGCCGGACGGTTGCACCCTCGACGCCGCCGGCGGTATCTGGTACTCGGACGCGATCGGTTCACAGGTGATCCGAGTCGAGGAGGGCGGCAACGTGACCGACCGCGTCGCGACTCCCCAGCCGACCTATGCGTGTGCGCTCGGTGGCGACGACGGCCGCACGCTCCACATCTTGTGTGCCCCCGGATCCCACCCCGACGAGGTCGCCGGCAAGGCCGAGGGTGCGATCTACACGATCGCGCGTGCAGCACCCTCACGCCGGTCGCCCCTGAGCATCGATCGACGGCACGGTATCGATGCACGTCGTCAGCTGGAACGTGAACTCGATCCGTTCGCGCCAGGCGCGGCTGCTGTCGTGGCTGCGACACCACGAGCCCGACATCGTCCTGCTCCAGGAGACCAAGTGCGACGATGCGACCTTCGCGTCCGCCGACTTCAGCGGCGCCTATGAGGCCCTCGGCTACGAGGCCGCCCACCACGGACGCGACCACTGGAACGGTGTGGCGATCCTCAGCCGCGTCGGCATCGAGCACGTCCGGCGCGGGTTTCCCGGCGTCAACCGGCCACCGTTCGACGATCCGCGGCTGATCTCGGCAACGTGCGGCGGCCTCGACGTCCTGTCCGCGTACGTCCCCAACGGACGGGCACTCGACGACCCCAACTATCTCGTCAAGCTCGTCTGGCTCGAACGCCTGCGCTCGATGATCGACGTCGATCGGCCGACATTGCTCGCTGGTGACTTCAATGTCGCCCCGACCGACACCGACATCTACGACCCCTCACGTTGGCGCGGCAAGACCCACGCCAGCCCTCCCGAACGTGCCGCCATCGACGCCCTCGTGGACCTCGGGCTCCGCGACGTCACCCGCGACCGGCTGCCCGGACCCGACGTGTTCACATGGTGGAGCTATCGACCTGGACAGTTCGAGCGCAACCGCGGGTTGCGGATCGATCTCGCTCTGTGCACGCCCGGCGTCGCGGCCAGGATCGAACGGGTCTGGATCGACACCGACGAACGAACCGACGATCACCCCGTCGAGAAGCCGAGCGACCACGCTCCCCTCGTGCTCGAACTGGCCCGGGACCGACACTGAGCGAACATCTACTGGGTCGCAGTGGTCGAGTTCGTCAACGCCGTTGACCGGTGCGCGGACTGCGACCGGCGATCGCCTGCAGCACCAGCAACAACAGCACGGCTCCGATCGCTGCGACGACGACGCTGCGCAGCGAGAACTCGTCGACTCCGTCCTTGTCGATCGTGGCCATCAGCCAGCCGCCGATGATCGCCCCGAGCACGCCGACGACCATCGTGTAGATGCACCCCGACCGATCGTCCCTGACGATCCAGCGTGCGAAACCTCCTGCCAACAATCCGACGAGGATCCAGCTGAGCAGGCTCACCCGGTCACCGTATCGGCAGAGGCAGCATCCGACGGGATGCGGTGGAACTCGATGGCGAACCGGACGGGCCCGATCAATTCGACATGATGGCGCGCTCCAGGTGGCAGCACCTTGGTGCCGCCGGCCGCTACGACATGATGCTCGTGAGCGTTGTCCTCGAACACGAGTCCGAGGGCGCCGGCCCTGACCACCAGACGACCCCATACGCCGTCGGCGACCCGATGCGCAGAGCGCAGCCCTGCCGGCACGGTGTGCTCGTCGAAGTCGGGGGTGACGCGAACGAACACAGCGTCTTCGGGAAGTTCATCGACCGTCATCTCCACGAGTCTGCCCGGCCCCGACGTCCAGCGCGCACCCCCTCGTCATGATGAACCCGGATCGCCGACGAACCACGGCCCAGAACATCGCCCACCCGGGCAGGACACGGACGGAGAACGAGATGCTGGTACTGGTGGCGACCAATGACACGCAAGGTGAATCCGACGGCGACTACTGCCATGCGGTCGCGGGCGAGCTCGTCACACCGGTCACCGTCGAGTGCTGTCTGCCCGACCGCTGTGGCTGCGGTCGCGGATTTCCCGGCCTGGTCAGCGCCCGGGCCACCACTACCGCGATCGTGGTCGATCGTCCTCTGGTCACGCCCGCGCTGCTGCGAGCCGCCGTCGTCGACTCGCTCGTGCGCGGCGGTTGGCCGGCACCTTCCGGACACGATCAGCTCGAAGGAGTCCTGGAGGAACTGGTCGACGAACATGTCACGGCCATCGGCCGGATCAGCCACGCGTTCGGAGAGCTCGCCGTCGTTCGCCGCGACGGTCCGACGTTCTGGGCCGACATCCAGCGGTTCGTTGCCTGAGCCCCGGTTCGCACCCGGTTGCCCAGGTCGACGAGTGTTGACGAGAACCATGGTGAACCCCAACGGCAACCGGGAGGGAACATGACAGATCTGCACTGGTGGTCCGCCGCCGACATCGCAGCGGCGATCCGACGGCGCGATGTCTCCGCGGTCGAGACGCTCGACCACTTCGTCACTCGCATCGAGGCGCTCGACGGACCGGTCAACTCGGTCGTGCACTGGGACGTCGAGCGTGCCCGGCTCGCCGCTGCGAACGCCGATGCAGCGATCGTGCGCGGCGAATCGCTCGGCGTACTGCACGGTGTGCCGATGACCATCAAGGACTCGTTCCAGACCGAGGGCTGCATCACCACCAGCGGATCGCCCGAGCTCGCCGACTACGTGCCGAACGTCGACGCCGCCCCGGTCGCTCGGCTACGCGAGGCCGGTGCGATCCCGTTCGCGAAGACGAACCTGCCGATCTTCGCGGGCGACATCCAGAGCTTCAACGAGGTCTACGGCACCACCAACAACCCCCACGACCTCGCCCGTACCCCCGGCGGATCGTCGGGCGGGTCGGCGGCGGCACTGGCGATGGGTTTCACGCCGATCGAGCTCGGTTCCGACATCGGCGGTTCGATCCGGGTGCCCGCCCACTACTCGGGTGTGATGGGCCACAAGCCCAGCTATGGCATCGTGCCCGCCCACGGCCAGATCCCCGGAATGCCCGGCACGCTCACGCAGGCCGATCTGGCCGTGTGCGGTCCGATGGCCCGATCCGTCGATGATCTCGAGCTCGAGCTCGACGTGCTGGTCGGCCCCGACCGTTGGAACCAGCCGGCCTGGCGCATCGATCTACCACCACCTCGAACGAGCGAGCTCTCCGGTCTGCGGATCGCCGCGTGGCTCGACGACGACCACTGCCCCGTCGACGCGTCCACGCGTCGGGTGCTCGACGAGGTCGTGACCGCCATCGAATCACGGGGCGGAATCGTCGACACCTCGGCTCGACCCGGCTTCACGCTCGAGAAGGCCGACACCGTGTTCAAGCATCTACTGTTCGCAGCCCTGTCGGGCGAGTACTCGTACTCGGCGATCGAACGGCTGGCTGTGATCGACGACGACTCACCGATCGGGGTCGCCAAGCGGTCGGCCGCGATGCGCCATCGCGAGTGGCTGGCCCACAACGAGCGCCGTCTCCAGATCCGCGAACGCTGGCGCGAGTTCTTCGAGCGGTACGACGTGGTGCTCATGCCGGTGCAGCCGCGAGGTGCGATCCCGCACGACCACTCCCAGCCGCAATGGGACCGCACGATCGAGATCGACGATGTGGTGCGGCCCTACCTCGACCTGTTCGGCTGGACCGGTCCGGCCGGCGCCGGGTGCCTCCCGGCGACGGTCGTACCGGTCGGTCTCGTCGACGACGGCCTACCGATCGACGTTCGGACCGGTACGTCGCACCCCTCTCGACGACTCCCGATCGGCATTCAAGTTGTGGGCCCGTACCTTCATGACCGCACAACCTTGCATGCGGCCCGACTCATCTCAGAGATCGTCGTCGACTGGCATGGATGGGAATCCGGGTGCCCCCGACCCGCAATGGCACTCTGATGGCATGTCCGGCATGGCCGATGGTTGCCACGAGCACCGCGGGATGTGCCGTGGCTGCGAAATGGTTCCCCAGGCCTCCGGCGTCGGCTGCACGGGCATGTCAGGCTTCGGTCGACCGGTTGCGTCGGCCAGTTGCTGTGATCGCGCCGTCGAGTCCTGTGCAGGGAACCGTCGGAGGTCCGCTACGACGACCGACGAGAGAGTGACCAGGCCTCGTCGAAGCCCTTGAGCTCGTGGTCCTCGGCTTGGGAGAACCCGATCGGGCTGCCGTGGAGGGCTTCTCGCACTGATTGACCGACCAGAGTGTCGACGCGGAACGGCCCTGCGACATTTTCGAGGGGGCCCCTCGGCGACGACCTCGTCGACGGGATCATTCCCGGCGAGGCACCCCCGATACGGTCCACCCATCGAACGGGGAACCGTCACGGCCGGCCGAACACGTCCAACTCCCGTGAACCCCACCTCCGGATCACCAGCCACTGCCGGCTCGTACGCCGATCCCTGGTCGGTGGTGCGGGCCGGCGGGCTCGTCGTGGCAGCGTTCGGGGCGACGATCAGTCGTGGTATGCCGCCAGCACCGAGCGCGCCCGCGCCAGCTCATCGGCATTGGCGCCCATCACGATGCCCGTGAAGTCGGTGGCCCCCGATTCGGCGATCATGCCCAACCCGTCGGCGACCTGCTGCTCGGAGCCGATCAAGGCGATCGACTCGAGCCCTTGCACCCCTTCGATGTCGAGCATCGCCCGGTACGAGGGCAGCACGGCATAGTCCTTGAAGGCCGTGCCCACGAAGTTCTTCGCGGACACGACGTCGTCGGTGACCCACACCGGGAGGCTGCACACGACGCTCGGCGCCGCACGCCCGGCCTGCTCGGCGGCATCGGAGATGACCGGCAGAATCTGTCGTTCGATCGTGGCCGGGCCGACACACCACAGGATCGTCCCATCCGTTCGGCGCCCGGCGAGGCGCAGCATCTGCTCGCCCATTGCCGCCAACATCACCTTGGGTGGATCGTGGGTAGGGCGTCCACCACTGCCCATGTAGCTCCAGACCTCACCTTGGTGGCTGACCTTGCCGTCGCTCAACAGCGGCTGGAGCACGTCGAGGTAGTCGAGCATGTGCCTGACCGGAAGCTTCCATTCCATCCGCAGCATGCCCTCGACGACCGGGCGATGTGAGAGCCCGATCCCGAGCGTGAACCGTCCCCCGCAGGCAGCTTGGGCCGTGAGCGCCTGAGCGGCGAGCGCATGGGGATGACGTTCCCATGTCGGAACGACGGCGGTGCCCAACTCGATCGTGGACGACTTGTCACCGGCCAGACCGAGCACGGCTGTGGCATCGATCAGAGCCGTCTGCGCCAGCCAGTAGCTGCTGAACCCCTCGGCCTCGGTCGTCTGGACGTCGGCGATGATCTGGTCGAGGTCGGGCCTGACCAGCTTGTCGGAGCCATTGATCCCAATCCGCATGGGCCCACAGTAGAACGAACAGCCCGGCGGCGTTCAGGCGGCAACACCGGTCGCGCGAGAATCGCCGGCGAAGGATCCACCAGCGTCACGCCGATCATGGAGCGCCGATCATGGAGCGAGGCTCATGGAGCGAGCCGACGCAAGATCTCGACGTCGTGACGACCCGCCGGTCCGAGCTCGTATCCCTGATGTAGCTCGATCTGCTTCTCCACGGTGAGACATCGAACCGTTCGATCACCGATCACACCGACCGTCAACGCGTCAGCTGGGGACGTGAATCGATCACCGTCGAACCCGGACTGCCACCACCCTCCCGCCAGATCGTCGATGGCGGGGTGAATGTCGACATGACAATCCCGGTCGATCCGGCTCAGCTCGACCCGGATCGGCAACCAGTCGACCGTGGGGACGAATCCGTGGTTGCCGAACGCAGCGATCACGGCATCGACGAACGGGGCGGGGACGAGCACATCCAGATCTCGGTGCGTGCGGGTTCGGTGTCCGACGAGAGCGTCGACACCCCACCCTCCGGCAACGATCGGTTCCACGCTCTGTTCGGCCATCAGGTCGAGCATCCACAGCACGTCGCTCTCGCTGGTGGCCACACGACAAGTCTGGCGTACCGATCAGGCGGGCGGCAGCGAGAATGGTCGAATGGCTCACCTGTTCGTCGCAGCCTGGCCGACCGCCGAGGCGATCCAGAAGCTGGCCGCCATCCCGCAACCGACCGAACCCGGTGTGAGATGGGTGCCACGCCAGAACTGGCACGTCACGCTCCGATACATCGGCGACGCCGACGCCGACGAGGTGACCGCACGGCTGACCGACATCGGGCTCCCTCGTGCGGTGGCGGTCGTAGGGCCGATGGTCGAACCACTCGGCCGGCGCCAGATCGTGATTCCCGTCGAGGGCGTCGACGCACTGGCCGGCGCCGTGCGGTCGGCGACCGCCGGAATCGGAGAGATCGATCGCCGCCCGTTCCGTGGTCACCTCACACTGGCCCGCCTCGCCGATGGCGTCGGGTCATCGGCGATCGGAACCCGCTTCGATTCCGAATTCGAGATCACCGAGATCGCTCTCGTCGCCAGCGATCGACGACCCGACGGCGCCGCCTACACGACGCTCGCCCGATTCCCGACCCGCTGATCTCGACCGAATGCTGCTGCGGTGTTCGGGCACATCGCCGGGCACCCCTGGGTTCCCGACACCATGGGGCGCTCCCACCGGGCTGACCGAGTCGGCGAATGAACGATCGGCGAACACGGGACGACGAACTGGCGCGGCTCTTGGACGGTCCACCCGATTGTGCTAAACCCGAGACTGTTCGATCCATGGCCCGGCGGGCCCTTGCAGGAGGACGAGAAGCACATGTCTGGAAACATCCACTCACGAGCCAAGGCACCGACTCGACGACGCCTGGCGATCATCGGCGCGGCGTCGATCGCCATCGCATCGGCAGTTGTCACCCAGGCCGCGCCGGCGAGCGCGGCGACCGGCGACACGGTCCAGATCCTCTCGTTCAACGACTACCACGGACATGTCGAAGCCGGTACCCCTGGTTCGATCGACGGCAGCTTCGGCGGCCCCGCAGCCGGTGGCGGCGAGTACCTCTCGGCCAAGCTCGCCGAGCTGCGCGATGCCAGCAGCGCCGACGCCTCCTTCACGGTCGCAGCCGGCGACCTGATCGGCGGCTCCCCATTCTTCTCGGGCTTGTTCCACGACGAGCCCTCGGTCGAGACGCTCAACGAGATGGGACTCGACATCTCCGGCGTCGGAAACCACGAATTCGACGAGGGCGTGACCGAGTTGCTGCGCATGCAGGACGGCGGCTGCCATCCAGTGGACGGCTGTTTCTTCACCGACTACGACCCGACGACGCCGGGTGACCAGGAGTACGGCGGCGCCGAATTCCAGTGGCTCGCTGCCAACGTGATCGAGGACGGGTCGGGCGACTCGATCCTTCCCGAGTACGAGATTCGTAGCGTCAACGGGACCGACATCGCCTTCATCGGCATGACGCTGGAGGCCACCGACACGCTCGTCGCCGCATCCGGTATCGCCGGCTACAGCTTCCAAGACGAGGTCGAGACCGCCAACGCCCTCGTACCCGAACTCAAAGGTATGGGTGTCGAGGCGATCATCGTCCTGCTCCACGAAGGTGGCATCCCCAACCCGTTCGCGATCAACGGGTGCTCCGGTGTCTCCGGTCCGATCATCGCCATCAACGACGGGCTCGACGCGGAGATCGACGCCATCATCTCGGGTCACACCCACCAGCCCTACACCTGCTCGCTCGACGATCCCGACGGGAACAAGCGGCCGGTCACCAGCGCCTACTCGTTCGGTCGGGTCGTCACCGAGATCAACTTCGAGGTCGACGCCGACGGCGACGTCGACCGCAGCACGGTCACGGCTGTGAACCACGAGGTCCTCCAGGACGAACTGACCGCCGATCCGGCGATCACCGCGATCCTCGACAAGTGGGCCCCGCTCGCCGAAGCGATCGGCAACGAACCCGTCGGCTCGATCACCGAGACGATCACCCGTGGCGGGGACCCGACCGGTGCTGATCGTGGTGTCGAGTCCGCTGCCGGCAACTTGGTAGCAGACGCACAGCTGGCTGCGACGGAAGGACTCGGCGCTCAGATCGCGTTCATGAATCCGGGTGGAGTCCGCAGCGATCTGGAATATCCCGAGTCCGCTGCGGGTGAAGGTGACGGTGTCGTCACATTCGGCGAGGCGTTCACCTTCCAACCGTTCAACAACACCATGTTCGTCCTACCGATGACCGGCCAACAGATCAAGTCGGTGCTCGAGGAGCAATGTCAGCCGGGCGACAGCAGCCGTCCGGTGCTCCTCCTGGGTGTACCAGACGGGTTCACGTACGACCTCGACATCACGCTGCAAGCCGGCGTGTGCACCGACGTCGAAGTGTCCAACATCGAGCTGGACGGCACACCGCTCGGTATGGCTACGACTTATCAGGTGGCCGTGAACAACTTCCTCGCCGACGGTGGCGACAACTTCGGCACGTTCGCCGAGGTCGACCCGCTCGACCGCGTCCCCGGCCCTCAAGACATCGACGCCCTCACCGATTACCTCGACGCCAATTCGCCCGTGGCGCCACCACCGACCGATCGGGTCAACGAGATCGGGACGGTACTCCCGACCCCGATCAACTCCTTGACGCCGGCGCGCCTGCTCGAGACGCGAACCGGTCCCAACAACAAGACGATCGACGGCCTGTTCGAAGGCGAGGGCCGCGTCGCGGCCGGCGGCACCGTCGAGCTCACCGTCGCCGGACGGGGAGGGGTCGACGCCAACGCGACCGCCGTGGTCCTCAACCTCGGCGCGATCCTGCCATCGGCCGACGGTTACCTCACCGTGTATCCGTGCGGCGAGGACCGCCCACTCGCGTCGAACGTCAACTACTTCACCGGAGACGTCGTGTCGAACTCGGTGCTCGCGAAGATCGGCGACGACGGCAAGGTGTGCATCTACACCCTCGCCGAGGTCGATCTGATCGCCGACGTCAACAGCGACGTGTCGGCCGACGGTTCACCGGTCCCGGTATCACCGGCACGTCTGATCGACACCCGCATCGGACCCAACAACAAGACCGTCGACGGCCTGTTCCAGGGCAAGGGCCGCGTTGCGGCGCGCTCCACCGTCGAGCTGCTCGTGGCCGGTCGCGGCGGCGTGCCGTCCGATGCAAAGGCAGTGATGCTGAACCTCGGCTCCGTTCTGTCGGACGCCCCGGGCTTCCTGACGGTGTACCCCTGCGGCGCGAGCCGACCGCTCGCTTCCAGCGTCAACTACGAAGCCGGTGGCGTCGTGTCGAACTCGGTGACCGCCAAGATCGGTACGGCCGGCATGGTGTGCATCTACACCCTCGCCGCCACCGACCTGATCGCCGACGTGAACGGATTCGTCCCCGTCGACGGCACACCGGACCCATTGGTGCCGGCGCGACTGCTCGAGACCCGCACCGGTGAACTGACCGTCGACGGTCAGTTCCAAGCCCAGGGACGTGCCGCTGCAGGCTCCACGACCGAACTGATCGTGGCCGGACGGGGTGGTGTCCCCGCCGATGCCTCCACGGTCGTCCTCAACGTCGCCTCGATCCTGCCGGCCGGACCTGGTTTCCTCACGATCTATCCCTGTGGGGAGGACCAGCCGTTGGCATCGAACGTCAACTACGACGGCGGCGATGTGATTTCGAACTCGGTGATCGCCAAGGTCGGCGAGGACGGCAAGGTGTGCATCTTCACCAAGGTCGAGACCGACCTGATCGCCGACGTCACCGGCTCGGCCTCCCCGCCGATCCCGTACCGCGGCGGCTGACGCGACGCTCTACGACGACCGCTTCGAACGGTCGACGCCACGCTGCGTGGCGTCGACCGTTCGCGGCTGATCCGGCGACGGACCAGAGGTCTCGCCGTCCGCTGACCCGGCTGGCCGCGCTGGGTTCCGGCATCAGCCATGGCGGTCGACGAAGTCGATCACCGCCGAGTTGAACGCGTCGTTCTTGTCGCCGGCGACCATGTGCCCGGCGCCGGCGACATCCACCACCTCGGCGTGCGGCACCAGCTCTCGCAGCTCGCTCACGCTCTCGTCACTCACGATGTCGCTCATCCGACCGCGCACGAGCATCGTCGGGATCGTGATCCGCCGCGCCGCCGCACAGAGGCGCTCGTGATTCACCAGGCCCTCCTGACCGTCGACGCCCTCGCGGTTCGTGATGAAGCGGGGGTCCCAGTGCCAGTACCAGCGACCGTCGCCCCGCTGGCGCAGATTCTTCTTCAACCCGGACAGATCGGCCGGTCGCGGCCGGTGGGGTACGAACGCCGCAATCGTGTCCGCCGCGTCATCGAGCGAGTCGAAGCCGTTGAAGCCCGAGCGCATGAAGTCTGCGATCTTGTTGCGCCCCTCCTCCTCGACCCTCGGCGCGACGTCGACGAGCACGAGCGACGAAGCCACCGGGTCGTCGCTCTCACCGATCGCGATGATCGACGACAATCCACCGAGCGATGCACCGACGAGCGCCGGGGGTCGCCCGAGGTGTGCCACGATCGCATGCACATCGCCGGCGAACCGGCTGAGGCCGTACACGCCGTCGGGCGACCAATCGGAGTGACCGTGGCCCCGCAGATCGACGGCCAGCGCGTACCGGCCCGCGGCAGCGAACGCCAGCGCGGCTCCGCCCCACGCGTGACGGGTCTGGCCACCGCCGTGCAGCAGCACCACCGGTGATCCCTGCTCGTCACCGAACGCGTCGGCGACGAGGTCGACGCCGTCGCCGCGGACGGTCAGTGTTCGGGACGTGGCGGCATCGGACATTCGGCCATGTTGCCCGGAGAACGCGCTGGGTTCGCAGTCGGTCGGAGTGACGGCCGGTCAGCTGCGCCCGGTCAGCTGCGCCGGTGGACGCTGACTGCGTAATCGGCGCCAGGGTGCCACGGCATCCCGTCCCACGTGGCATAGCGCGAGCCGATCGTCAGACCGGCCGCTCTGCAGTCGAGATCGTACTGTTCGAGGTCGTAGCCGCGGCCCAATCCGAAACCTGCCACCAGGACTCCCCCGACGGAGACGTGACGGGCCATGTTGGCCACTACAGCCTCCTCCGTACCGTGGCCCACGAAGATCATGACGTTGCCCGGCATGGCGACGACATCGAACTCGCGGCCCAGCTCGACCGACACCAGATCGGCCTCGATCCACGGCAGGTCGGGCGCTTTGAGTCGCGCCTCGTCGAGCATCGGCCGGTCGAGGTCGACGCCCGCCACGTCGATGCCCCTGTTCGCGAGCTCGATCGCCACTCGCCCGGTGCCGCATCCGGCGTCGAGCACGCTGGACGGTTCGAACCGGCAGATGAAATCGGCCTCACCATGAACCGAGAGCCCGGCCGCGGCCATCTGCTTCCAGCGGTGGTCGTAGTCGGCACCGCGCTGCACACCAGCGGCTGCGGTCCAGCGCGAGGTCGATTCGTCCTGCATCGGCTCGACGGGCGTGCGGCCTACAGGTACTCGGGGATGACGCCGGCCACGTCTTCGGGTGTCGTGATGGGCGGGAATCGACGCACCACGTTGCCCTGCTTGTCGACGAGGAACTTCTCGAAGTTCCAAGTGATCGCCGAAGTCTCGGCCTCGCCGGGCTGGGCGGCCTTCAGCAACGAATACAGCGGGGCCTCACCGTCACCGTTGACTTCGATCTTGGCGAACATCGGGAAATCGACGTCGAACTTCGACGTGACGAACTCGAGAATCTCGGCCTCGGAACCGGGTTCCTGGCCGGCGAACTGGTTACAGGGGAACCCGAGCACCTGCACGTCGTCGAACTGATGGTGGAGCGCACGCAGACCTGCGTACTGAGGCGTGAGACCTCAAGCGCTGGCGACGTTGACGATGAGCAACACCTGGTCGCGGAACTGGTCGAAGCTGACCTGCTCGCCGGTGATGCTCGTCATCTCGAGTTCGTAGAGCGACGACATGGGAGCCGACTGTACAAGCCGAAGGTGGCTGCACAGCCACGGTGCGGCAAGATATCCACGTGGACGCTGGTGCGATGGACAGACGAAAGATCATCGGGATCACCGGTCCTCCCGGATCGGGAAAGTCGACGCTGGCGGCAGGCCTGGCCGCCGAGCATCCCGACACACACGTCGTAGTGCCGATGGATGGCTTCCATCTCGCGAACCGCGAGCTCGTGCGCCTGGGCCGGTCGCGGCGCAAGGGGGCACCGGATACGTTCGACGTGAACGGCTACCTCGCTCTGCTCCAGCGGTTTCGGGATGCTCCCGACCACACGGTCTACGCACCCAAGTTCGACCGCGACCTCGAAGAGCCGATCGCCAACGCGATCGCGGTCGAGCCGCGACACACGACCATCATCACCGAAGGCAACTACCTCTTGCACTCCGCCGACGGTTGGGAGCGCGTCCGGCCACAACTCGACGAATGCTGGTACGTCGACTGCGAGTACTCGGCGCGCATCGTGCGCCTGATCTCGCGACACATCGAGCACGGCAGGACCGGCCCTCAGGCTGCGGCCTGGGTGCACGACGTCGACGAACCGAATGCCCGGCTCATCCGCACCGCTCGTCAGACCGCCGACGTGATCATCCGCGCCGACGACGGCCGGCTCGCGTTTCCGCTTCCCCCCGACTGGCGCACCCCTTGGTGGTGACCTCGTTCGGTACGGTCTGCGAACGTGAACCTGATCGAGCTGCAAGACGTCATCGAGCGAACCTACGGTGACCGCGACCGCGACCGGGGCGTCGCCCCCACCGTCGCCTGGTTGGCCGAGGAGTTGGGCGAGCTCGCCCAGGCCGTCCGCAAGGGCACGCAGACCGACATCGAGCACGAGTTCGGCGACGTGCTCGCCTGGGTCGCGACGCTCGCGAACCAGGTCGGGGTCGATCTCACCACCGTGGTCGACCGGTACCGCGACGGCTGCCCGAAGTGCGAACAGCTGCCGTGTGTGTGTTGACGAACCGCTGTTCACGGGCGACGACTGGTGTCATGATCAGGGTGTGATTGCGCGTGGCATCGACCGCTGATGGCGGGCAACGACTTCGTCTTCGGGTACTTCTTCGCCCGGCGGTTCGCCAAGCCGTGGAAGCCAGGGCCGCGCACGCACCCGAAGATGCCCGCTCGACCATGGCGGCTGGCGGCCAGCCTCAGCTGCTCGATCGGCATGTTGGCAGCCTGGCTGCTGTTCCGAGACAACGATCCGGGGGCGCTGGTGCTCCGGATGCTGGTCGGCGGACTGATCGGGTTCGTGATCGGTATGTACGTCGTCGAGACCGTCTGGGAGCGTCGGCGCCGTGGACGGGTAGCGGTCGAAACCTCGCCGATCGGCCGACGTAGGTGAACCACCGGTTCGACGGCAAGTGGCGGTGGGCGATCGTGATCGCCGTATCCATCAGCACCGCCGTCGGCATGGTGTTGCCGGAAGAATGGCCCCTGCTCGTTCGGTCGGTGGTGGTCGGACTGGTCACCGCCGCGCTCCTCTTCGTAGTCGCCGCCCTTCGATCGGTGCGCGACGCCCGCTGAGCTCCCGCCCCGGCTCGTAGGCTCGGCCTGACTCGGCCATCGGGAGCGACGCGGCTGCCCTACGTCAGGTGACGACCTTGACCGTGTCGCCGATGTCGAGCCACGTCCAGATCAGCTCGGCGTCCTCGGGGAGCACGCGGATACACCCCGACGAATCGCCGAACAACTCTTGCGTACCCACGCTGTCGAGCGGTTGCACGTATTCGCCGTTCGGGTACTGCGGGATGCTGTGGAATGCGATCCGGGCGCCCTGGTACTTGCCGTACGTGAAGGCCACGAAGTGGGTCATCGTCGAGTATCCGCCCGTGAGGGTCGACGAGGCGTCGAGGTCCTTGGCGTACACCTGGTAGGTACCCGGGTCGGGCTGCGAGATCGCGGAGGTGATCGGCATGATGTCGGTGATCTCGCCCTGCTCGCACAGCCACGCTCGCTGGTTGAAGCGGTCGACGATCGCCGCTCGCCCGGACTCGGGGCAGGTCGCCGGGTCGGGTGGCAACACGTCGGGTCCGATCCAGGCGCCGAGCTGCTTGGCCGTTTGCGGCCCGACGGTCCCGTCCACCACGAGGCCGTTGGCGGCCTGGAAGGTGCGAACGGCTGCATCGGTTGCTGCATCGAACACGTCGTCGGGGGCGACTGCGCTGAGCGCTCCCGCCGCGATCAATTGCGACTCGAGGCAGGCGACCTCGGGGTCGGTGTCGCCCAATTCGAGGCGGACCGACAAGGTGCAGTCGGGGTCGATGACGGCGACGGGATCGAGCCCGAGACCCTCGCGCACCTCGTCGGCGAACCGACCGGAGGAGAGCTCGTCGTCGGTCAGCCCGTCCGGCCCGGCGACGGCGACCGGCGCGGATGTCACCGGTGTCACCAACCCGACCGCGGTCGGCCCATCGTCGCGTTGCACCAGGTGAGCACCGCCGGCCAGACCGGCGACGCCCACGAGCGCAGTTGCGAGCACGGTGTACGAGCGGGACATGACGGCGAAATCCTACCGAGCCACGAGCAGGCCGCCAGCTCGCGACCGGCCCGACCCGGCGTTGCCATCAGGGTCGACGACGCGGCTGCCGGACCGACACCGACGGCCGCCGTACGTCATGTCAGGTCAGGAACAGCTCCGCGATCTGGATCGTGTTGAGAGCGGCGCCCTTGCGCAGATTGTCGTTGCTCACGAACAGGGCGAGCCCACGACCGCCTGGAGCGCCGACGTCACGACGGATACGGCCCACGAAGGCAGGGTCCTGACCGGCAGCCTCGAGCGGCGTGGGCACGTCACTCACGACGACACCGGGGGCGCCGCGGCAGGATCTCGTAGGCCCGCTCGACGGAGATCGGGTTGGCGAACTCGGCGTTCAAGCTGAGCGAATGACCGGTGTACACCGGCACCCGAACGCACGTGCCGGACACGAGCAGGTCGGGGATGGCGAGAATCTTGCGGCTCTCGTTGCGGAGCTTCTTCTCCTCGTCGGTCTCGAATTCGCCGTCGTCGACGATGGAGCCTGCGAGCGGCAACACATTGAACGCGATCGGCTCGGCGAACTTCTCGGGCGTCGGGAAATCGACGGCGGCACCGTCGTGGGTGAGTTCAGCGGCTCGATCGACCACCTGGCGGGCTTGTTTGTCGAGCTCGTCGACGCCGGCCAGACCGCCACCGGAGACCGCTTGGTATGTGGACGCGATCAAGCGGGTCAGCCCGGCCTCGTCATGGAGCGGCTTGAGCACGGGCATCGCTGCCATCGTCGTGCAGTTGGGGTTGGCGATGATGCCCTTGGGTGTCTCCCGAATGAGATGGCCGTTGACCTCGCTGACGATCAACGGCACATCGGGATCCATGCGCCAGGCGGACGAGTTGTCGATCACGATCGCCCCGCCGGCGACGAACTTGGGGGCGTACGCCCGCGAGCCTGTCGCACCGGCCGAGAACAGCGCGATGTCGAGCCCCGAGACATCGGCGGTCTCGGTGTCCTCGACCACCACGTCACCACCCTTCCAGGGCAACCTGGTTCCCGCCGATCGAGCCGATGCGAAGAAACGGATCTCGTCGACCGGAAAGTTCCGCTCGACGAGCAGGCGACGCATCACGCCGCCGACCTGACCGGTTGCACCCACGACACCTATGCGCATGGTGGAAATGCTAACGGGGGCGAACGGCGGGGAAGGGGTGAGTTCCGCGATCCGCCCGGCTCAGGTGACCGTCGCGACCAACCACCAATGGTGGGGATTGACGCCCTCGAACGTGCGCATCGTGGCGCCGTGCGCTCGCAGCTTGCTCTTCGGGTTGACCCACACCTCGATGTCGGTCAGCTGCGGTGTGAGCGGCCCGACCACCTGGTCGGGGTGCAATCGCGAGGCCTGCCAGGCCAGTCGCGTCACCGAGCGCTGGCGGGACAACCGGTCACCGATCTTCGGCAACCGGTACAGGCTGCGCACCATGGCGCCCGCCGGAATGACGATCGGATCCAGCCGCGAAGGCCCGCGAAAGTTCAGGGCGATCTTGCCACCGGGTCGAACCACGCGCACGGATTCCGACGCCAACTCGAGCGCGTCGTCCTCCTCGCAGTGCTGCAGCGTGATGTAGCTGAAGGCGACGTCAGCGCAGTTGGGAGCGAGGTCGAGCGTGCGGCCGTCGGCCACCTCGAGGGTGCGCAGTCGGGCGGCCTTCCCGAACCGGCCCACCGTCTCGTAGCAGCGTTCGAGGAACCCCTGGTCGAGATCACAGGCGATGACCGAACCGAACTCGCGAGTGAACGCACACGTCATGCGGCCGATCCCGGCGCCGATCTCGACCAGCGTGCTGTGCTGGTTGGCGGGTCCGCGCAATCCGAACGTCTCGAGGTAGGCCGGAACCTCGTCGTCGCCGGTGGCCACGAACTCGGCGAGCGTCAGCTCGTCGCCGGTGGCATTGTTGAACACCCATCCCGTCCGGCGAACGACGTCATCGCCGCTGGCCATCTGTTCGGACACTCGCCCGGCCGCCTTCCACGGGATCAGCTGGCTTCGGCGTCGCATCGGTCGAATTCTGCCAGAGATCGCAACAGATGCATCATTCGGCCCGGGTCGATGCGGCAAGGATCCACGCGACGACGGGGGGCGGCTCGCCGGCCGCTACTTCCGTTCCGGGAGTGGGGCCGAATACGCCTGGCCCGAATCGAGCCCGAACGCCGTGTGCAGCGACCTGGCTGCGCGCTCCATGTCGCCGGCCGGGATGATCACCGAGATCCGGATCGTGGACGTGGAGATCATCTCGATGTTGACACCCTCGTCGGCGAGTACTCGGAACATCCTCGCTGCGATGCCCGGCGACGACTTCATGCCGGCACCGACCAGGGAGATCTTGGCGATGTCGTTGTCGTGGGTGACGCCGGTCGCGCCGATCTCGTCGGCAACGCGCTGCACGATCGACTCGGACTGAGCCATGTCGGCCATCGGCATCGTGAAGCTGATGTCGGTGGTGCCCTCGGTCGACGTGTTCTGCACGATCATGTCGACGTTGACGTTCGCGTCGGCCAACGGCTCGAACAGGGCGGCCGATATGCCGGGGCGGTCGGGGACACCGAGCACGGTGACCTTGGCCTCGGTCATGTCGGTGACGACACCGGAGATGATCGGATCTTCCATCGCTGGCTCCTCGTTGCTGACCCACGTGCCCTGCTCCCACGTGAAAGCGGAACGGACGTGGAGTGGAACGTCATGATTGCGCGCGAACTCGACGGAGCGCAGCGCGAGCACCTTCGACCCGGCGCCGGCCATCTCGAGCATCTCGTCGAAGTGCACCTTGGCGAGCTTGCGGGCCTGGGGCACGATGCGTGGGTCGGCGCTGAACACACCGGTCACGTCGGTGTAGATCTCACACGCATCGGCGCTCATCGCCTGGGCGAGCGCCGACGCTGTCAGATCCGACGCACCGCGACCCATCGTGGTGATCTCCTTGTCGGTGCTGACGCCCTGGAACCCGGCGATCACGCACACCTTGCCCCGACCCAAGGCGTCACGCACGCGGTCACCCTTGACCTCGACGATCTTCGCCTTGCGATGCGTCGTGTCCGTGATGATGCCGACCTGGCTACCCGTGAAGCTGATCGCCTCGATACCGCGATCGGCGAGTGCCATCGTGACCAGTGCTGCGGTCTGGCGTTCGCCGGTCGTCAGCAACATGTCCATCTCGCGCCCGGACTGGGTCGCCGACACCGAGTCGGCCAGCGCGATCAGGTTGTCGGTCGCCTTGCCCATCGCCGACACCACGACGATCACGTCGTGGCCGCGCTTCTTCGTGAACGCGATGTTGTCAGCGACCGCCTTGATGCGGTCGGGGTCCGCGACGGATGTGCCGCCGTACTTCTGGACGATCAGTGCCACGGGTAGAGGAGCTTACGAGAACCCGAGACGGACGCGACGTTCGATACCGAACCGAACCCCTCGTGCGCTGGAGGCACGAGGTGCAGCGAACGCATCGACTGCGACGACACGGCCCTCGACAACCACTACCTGTCGATCGCGACCGAGGGCGCCATGGTGCTGATCCGCGCAGGTTCAGCCGGCCTGTGTGAGTGAGACGACCTCGAACTCGAGCAGGCTGGCGCCGGTGGCGACCGGATGCTGGGGCTTGGCCTCGCCCTTGCCCTCGTCCTCGTGGGTGTTGCGATGCTGATGCTGGAAGGCCTGTCCGTTGCGCCAGTTCTGGAACGCCTCCTCCGACTCCCATCTCGTCACCACGAAGTAGCGGTCGTCACCGGCGACCGGGCGCAACAGCATGAACTCCTCGAAACCCGGTTGCTGGTCGACCGTGCCGGCTCTGGCGGCAAACCGCTGCTCGAGCTCGGGCCCGGCGCCCTCGGGAACTTCGATGGCATTGATCTTCACGACAGACATGGCTAGATCGTGCCAGCTCCGAGGGGTTCGGACACACCGCGACGTCGGATGGCTCACTGCTCGGTTCGCCTGATTCGACGATCGAGCACGTCCGGAGCGTCTATTCCGTCGCTCGTGACAACCCGGAGCATCTCTGCCAGAATGAACAGATGAGTCTGACCGACGCACCTACGGGCCTGGTGGCCCCCCATATCGTGACCGAACTCCCCGGTCCGCGTGCCCGCTCCGTGATCGAGCAGGACGAACGTGTCAGCAGCCCGTCGCTCACCCGCGTCTATCCCCTGGTGATCGGTCGCGGCGAGGGCGCCGTCTTGGAGGATGTCGACGGCAACCGCTTCCTCGACTTCAACGCCGGCATCGCCGTCAACGCCGCCGGCCACGCTCACCCCGAGGTCAACGCAGCGATCCACGCCCAAGTCGACGCCTGCCTGCACTACTGCTCGAGCGACTTCTACCATCCGGTCCACGCCGAGCTGTGCGAGCGCTTGGCGTCATCGGTTCCGGCGGGCATGGGACCGTCACGCGTCTTTCTCGCCAACTCCGGAACCGAGGCCGTCGAAGGCGCACTCAAACTCGCCCGCCACTTCACCAAACGACCGAATGTGATCGCCTTCTACGGCGCCTTCCACGGCCGCTCGCTCGGCAGCCTGTCGCTCACGGCGTCGAAGGCCAAGTACCGCAGCGGGTTCGGGATCGTCACCCCGGGCAGCTACCACGCCCCGTACGCGTTCGACGGCGAGCTCACCGGAGCCGACTACATCGAGCAGGTGCTGTTCCGCCGCATGACCGAGCCGGGCGACGTCGCCGCGATCTTCGTCGAGCCCGTACAGGGCGAGGGCGGCTACATCGTGCCGCCCGCCGGCTGGTTGGCTGCGGTGCGCGACCTCTGCGATCGGCACGGCATCTTGTTGGTGATGGACGAGGTGCAGTCCGGTATCGGCCGAACCGGCACGATGTGGGCCTGCGAGCACGACGGTGTCGCGCCCGACATCCTCACGGCCGGCAAGGGCCTGGCGAGCGGTCTGCCCCTGGCCGCACTCATCGCGCGCGACGAGATCATGCAATGGGCGCCCGGCAAGCACGGCTCGACGTTCGGCGGGAACCCGGTTGCATGCGCGGCCGCGCTCGCAACACTCGACCTGGTCGAGCGCGAGCTCGCCGACAACGCAACGGCGCGCGGTGATCAACTGCTGGCCGGCATGCGCGAGCTGCAGCAACGCGAGCCACTGATCACCGAAGTTCGGGGTCGTGGACTGATGATCGGTTTCGACCTCGCCAGCCACAAGGACGCGTATGCGGTCGAGCAGGCGTGCTTCGAACGAGGACTCCTCGTACTCACCTGTGGCCACCGCGGGGTGCGAATCGCCCCTCCGCTGGTCGTCACTGCCGAGCAGTCCGACACCGCGTTGGCGATCATCGCCGAGGCGTGCGAGGCCGTTCGCAACCACGGCTCGCACTGAACGATCACCCACGAACGCAAGGGATCAATCGCATGAACGTACTTCCCGACCATGCCGAGCTCGCCGCCCGCACCGCCCAGCTCCTCGCGGCCTGTTCCGCGACTGCCCACGACGGTGACCAGCTCGCCCGCACACCGATCACCGGAGGTTCGCTCGGCTCGGCCGGCGCCGCGGGGGATGTCGACGACGCGGTCGAGCGTGCCACCGCGGCATTTGCCGCCTGGCGGGACACACCTGCACCGGTACGCGGCAACGTCATCCGCCGACTCGGCGAACTCCTTCGCGAGCACAAGTCCGAGCTCGGTGAGCTGGTGTCGATCGAGGCCGGCAAGATCCGCTCCGAGGGTCTCGGCGAGGTGCAGGAGATGATCGACATCTGCGACTTCGCCGTCGGCCTGTCCCGGCAGCTGCACGGTCTCACGATCGCATCGGAGCGCCCCGGTCACCGGCTGCTCGAGACCTGGCAGCCGATGGGACCGGTCGGCGTGATCAGCGCCTTCAACTTCCCGGTGGCGGTGTGGTCGTGGAACGCTGCGTTGGCCATCGTCGCGGGCGATCCCGTCATCTGGAAGCCGAGCGACAAGGCCCCGCTGACGGCGCTCGCCTGCGCGGCCCTGTTCGAGCGGGCGGTCGCCGACACCGGCGCACCCACCGACCTCGTACAGGTCGTGCTCGGTGCCGGTGACGTCGGCGCTGCACTGGCCGCCCACGAAGGCGTCCCGATCCTGTCGGCCACGGGTTCGACCGCGATGGGGCGCAAGGTGGCGCCGGTCGTCGCGGCACGATTCGGCCGGGCGATTCTCGAGCTCGGCGGCAACAACGCTGCGATCGTCGCCCCGTCGGCCGACCTCGACATCGCCTTGCGCGGCATCGTCTTCTCGGCCGCCGGCACGGCCGGGCAGCGATGCACCTCACTGCGCCGGCTGATCGTGCATCGCTCGGTCCACGACGAGCTCGTCGAGCGGATCGGCCGCGCCTACGAGTCGCTGCCGATCGGCAATCCACTCGCCGACGGCACCTTGGTCGGGCCACTCGTCGATGGCCCCTCCTTCGACCGCATGCAACAGGCGATCGCCGCGGCAACGGCTGACGGCGGCAAATGCGTGGCGGGTGGGGAACGGGCGCTGGCCGACGAGGCGCCCGATGCGTTCTATGCGCGCCCGGCGATCGTGGCGATGCCCGGCCAGACGGCCGTCGTGCAGGCCGAGACGTTCGCTCCCATCCTGTACGCGATCGCCTACGACGACCTCGATGAGGCGATCGCCCTGCACAACGGGGTCCCGCAGGGCCTGGCATCGTCGATCTTCACGACCGACCTGCGCGAGTCCGAGCGTTTCATCGGTGCCGCCGGCAGCGACTGCGGCATCGCCAACGTCAACATCGGTCCGTCAGGCGCCGAGATCGGCGGCGCGTTCGGCGGCGAGAAGGAGACCGGCGGCGGGCGGGAGTCCGGCTCGGACGCCTGGAAGGGCTACATGCGCCGGCAGACGAACACGATCAACTACAGCCGCGATCTCCCGTTGGCACAGGGCGTCCACTTCGACATCGACTAGCCCCTCCCGGCCGGAACTCGGGTGTCGTGCCCGGAAACCGGCGGACCGGCCGTTCCGCGGCGTTCGCTCGCAACGACCGGGCGCAGTTCGTCCGTCGGCCCACGCTCCGGGCGCGACTCCCAACTCGGCCTAGTGTCGGGTCATGACATCGCTCGGAGCGACGGCGTTCGATTTCTGGTTGGGTGAATGGGACTGCAACTTCGAAGGTGGGCATGCCGTCAACAGGGTGACGCGCGAGTTCAACGACCACGTGCTGACCGAGCGCTTCGCCATGGACGCACCGCGTGTCTGGAACGGCACGAGCGTGTCCGTGTTCGATCCGGCGCTCGGACTGTGGCGCCAGACGTGGGTCGACGACGGTGGCAGCTACTGGCACTTCGTCGGCACCCTCGTCGACGGTGACCCTTCGTTCGCGACACCGGCGCCGGTCGACCTCGACGCGGTCTACAAGCGAATGGTGTTCTCCGACATCACCCCCGACTCGTTCCACTGGCGATGGGAGTCGTCTCCCGATGGCGAGAGCTGGACCGTCAACTGGGAGATCCATTACTCGCGGCGCACTGGTGCCGACGATGGTGATCGCTGATGCGCCTGCCGGTCCAGCCTCCGGTCAAGCCGATGCTGGCGAAGCTGGCCCGCACGATCCCGACCGATGACGGTCTGCTGTACGAGCCGAAGTGGGACGGCTTCCGCTGCATCGTGTTCCGCGACGGCGAGGAGATCGAGCTGACCAGCCGCAACCAGAAGCCCTTCAACCGGTACTTCCCGGAACTGATCCCCGCTCTGGTCGACGCACTGCCACATCGCGGCGTGGTCGACGGAGAGATCGTGGTCGCCCACGCCGGGGGCAGGGGCCTCGACTTCGACGCCCTGCAGCAGCGGATCCACCCCGCCGAGTCACGAGTGCGGATGCTCGCCGACCAGACCCCTGCGTCGTTCGTCGCCTTCGACCTGCTCGCGCTCGACGACACCGATCTGACGAACACACCGTTCAGCGACCGGCGGGCACTGCTCGAGCAGCACCTCTCCCCCAATGCGAGCGTGCACCTCACGCCCGCCACCACCGACCCCGCGATCGCCGAGCGCTGGTTCACACGTTTCGAGGGGGCCGGGCTGGATGGCGTGATGGCCAAACGGCTCGATGGCCTCTACACACCCGACAAACGCAGCCTGGTGAAGGTCAAGCACGAACGCACGGCGGAGTGTGCCGTTGCCGGTTTCCGGGTCCACAAGGACGGCGAGGGTGTCGGCTCGTTGCTGCTGGGCCTCTACGACGACGAGGGGCGGTTGCACCACGTCGGGGTGTGCGCGGCGTTCACCGCCGCGTTCCGGCGCGAGCTGATCGACGAGCTCGGGCCATTGACGGTGGATGCACTCGACGGACATCCGTGGCGGGAATGGGCCGAGGCACAGGCACACGGCGACCAGCGCATGCCCGGTGGATTCTCACGGTGGAACGTCGACAAGGACCTGTCGTTCGTGCCGCTTCGTGTCGAGCGGGTCGTCGAGGTGACCTTCGGCCAGCTCGAGGGTGGCCGATTCCGACACGGCGTGAAGTTCCAGCGCTGGCGTCCCGACCGCACACCCAAGTCGTGCAGCTACGAACAGCTCGACGTGGCCGAGGCGGTGCGGTTCGACGATCTGCTCGCCGAGTCGGGCTGAGCACTCGACCGACTTCGGGCGTCGATCAGCCGTTCGGGTCGGCGGTGCCGGGAGTCGAAGGCGGTGTGCTCGCCGGCTCGGTGGGCGCTGTGGTGCCGAACGGTGCGGTGGTCGTCGATTGGTCGATCAGCTCGACCTGCACCGAGGCACCCGTCACCGCAGGCGGGATCGTGACGTAGTCGCCGTTGGCATCGGCGACGGCGAAGGTGTACGTCGCGTTCTCGAGCACTCCCGTCGTGGTGGATGCCGACAGCTCGAGCGTCCACGAACCCGGCACGCTGAACGGCAGACCCTCGGAGGTCTTGAGGATCGCGGTGCCGGCGGTGGTCAACGGGATGGCCTGCTGCACGATGAACGCGTTCGAACCCTCCGGCGGCACGAAGCGCAGCGTGAGATTGGTGATGCCCTCTGGGGGCTGATCGACCTCGACCTTCAGACCGTTCAGTCCGACGATTCCGGGCCCGATGAACACCTTCGCCTCGAGACCGGACGCCTGATCGTTGTACTCCAGGGCCGGCAGATACGTTTCACCCGCGTACGGATCGATCCGTGGTGGTGTCAGGGTGAGCATCCAGCCGCTGAACGCCAGGACGACAACACCCAGCGCCGCCTCCGCTCCGAATGCACGGCGGAACCGGTCGGCGAGCGGGACCGTCAGCTCGTGGGCGCGATCGAGCCGGAGCGTCACCTGTTGGCGGACGGCGACCGAGACGGCCAGCATCGCCGCTACGGCGATCACCTTCAGCATGAGCACCCTGCCGTGGCTGCTGCTGAACAGCTCGCCACCATCGAGCCGGATCACCTGGATCACTCCGGTGACCGTCGTGACGAGGATCGCCGGCATCGACACGCGACTGAACGAGCGGGTGGCGTGCACGAGATCTTCCTCGCCGGGCCCAGCGAGCACCACCCTCGCGACCAGTGCCGCTCCACCGAACCAGATGGCGACCGCTACGAGGTGTACGACACCGACCAGGAATCCGAGCGGAGCGGCGGGACCGTCGACACGGCTGAGGGCCGCGGCGACCACCGCGGCGCCCGGAATCCCCCACGCGAGCATCGCGCTCTGCGGATCGATGATCCGTTCGGGACGCATCGCCACCCATCCGCTGGCGGCGACGAACACCAGCCGCAACAGAGCGCCGCGACCCGCCCAGCCCTGGTCGTACAGATCGAGCCAGGCGCCCGGGCTCATCGCCGCTCCGAACGACGTGTCGGCCGTGTCAGCCGAGAAGGCGATCAGGTACAACACCGTGCCGAGCAGACCCACCAGCCAGACGGCCCGCAGGAATCGAACCGTGACGACGTACTCGGGGCCTTCCGGCCAGCCGATGCTGATCAGCGCCAACGAGCCGAACACCACGAGGATGCCCAACGTCGAGAGCATCCGGCCGAGCCACAGGGCTCCACCCGTACTGCCGGGGTTTTCCTCCGCCGCGGCCGCGTTGGTGGCCGGCACGGCCGGTACACGTTCGAAGGCCTCGGTGGTGGTGGTGACCCCGGACGTCGCGGACAGTGGCGGATCCGACGTGACACCGAACGAGGACGTGCTCTCGGTGATCGTCTCACCGAGGCCGTCTTTGAGGAACCACGAGACGAAGCAGGTGCCGCGTGGCACGGGTGTGTTGATCGCGACGGTGACGATCAGACCGTCGGGATCGACCTCGGGCAGGCCGGTGTCCTGGATCTGGTTGTTGCACGCGAGGCTGAGTGTGAGGGCATCATCTTCGGCCAGTTCCTGGTTGAACGACAGCGTGATGACGGTCGGTGACGTCTCCAGCGACGACCCATCGGCCGGGTCGATCGATTGCAGCGAGTTGGAGTCCTGGGCGGCGGCGACGCTCGGCATGACGACCAGGGCCGAACCGATCAGCAGCCCGAGCCCCCAACCGAGCCGACCTCGCGTCGCCGTCGATGTCGAGCTGTGCGCCGCGGCGGACGACACAGCGGTCGACGAGGTGGTCGACGAGGTGGTCGACGAGGTGGTCGACGAGGTGGTCGGCGCAGTGGTCGACGAGGTCCGACGCCGGCGATGACCGACGCGTGAGAGAACAGAGGTTCGTACGCCCACATCGTCCACGGTAGCCATGCGGCGCACCCAATGATCGACATCGCTTCGCAACACCGTCGCAACACTCCCGGTGCCCGCCGTCTCGGCGGGTCCGGTTGCCGCTCTCTGCTCGGGCGCGCACCCTGTGGGTAGGCTCGGCGGCGATGGCTACCCAGTCGCTCTACCGACGCTACCGCCCACGCCGATTCAGCGAACTCAAGGGTCAGGACCATGTGGTTCGGGCGCTCCGCGATGCGGTGGTCTCGGGTCGCGAGGGTCAGGCCTATCTCTTCTCCGGCCCGCGAGGCACGGGCAAGACCACTTCGGCCCGGATTCTCGCCAAGGTGCTCAACTGCGAGAACGTCATCGATGGCGAGCCGTGTTGCGAGTGCGAGTCGTGCCTGGCGGTCGAGCGCGGCACCAGCTACGACGTGCACGAGCTCGATGCCGCGTCGAACAACGGCGTCGATGCCATTCGCGATCTGGTCGAGAAGGCATCGCTCGGCACGCCCGGACGCCACAAGGTGTACATCCTCGACGAGGTCCACATGCTCTCGAAGGCGGCCGAGGCCGCGTTGCTCAAGACGCTCGAGGAGCCGCCACCGCACGTCGTGTTCGTGCTGGCCACCACCGACCCGCAGAAGATGAGCGACACCATCAGGTCGCGCACCCAGCACCTGCAGTTCCACCTGCTCCCCAGCGACACGATGGCCGATCACGCGAAATGGGTCGCCGAGGACGCCGGTCTCGATCTGTCGCCACAGGCGATCGAGGCAGCTCTCATCCAAGGTGGCGGTTCGGCCCGCGACACCCTGTCCGCGCTCGAACTGCTGGCCTCGACCGGGGGCGATGTCAGCGAGGTGATCGACCTCGACGAATTCCTCGCGGCGCTGATCGAACGTGATCCCGGTCGAGTCCTGACCGCCATGGGGCACGCCGTCAGCCTCGGCCGCGACCCCCGCACGGTCACCGAGGACATCGTGCGGCATCTGCGCAACGCGTTCTTGTCGCTGATGGCCCCCGAACTCGTGGTGCTGCCTCGCGAGCGGCTCGACGCGATCGCTGCCCAGGCCCAGCAACTCGGCGCGGCGGGGCTCGTGCGGGCGATCGAGCGGCTCGGATCGGCGCTGGTCGACATGCGCCATGCGCCGGACCCACGAATCCTGGTGGAGGTCGCGCTGGTACAGCTCACCCACGATGCCGCCGGCTCCGACGCCGATGCGCTGGCGGTCCGGCTCGAGCGACTCGAGGAGAAGGTCAGGCTGCTGCGCAGCTCGGGTCCGGCGCACGAGCCGTCGACCGTCGCGGCACCGACCGACCCGACCACGGGGCGAGCGGTGCTCGGCGGTGCGGCTCGGCGGCCGACGCCCGGCGTCGCCGCTCAGGTCGACGATTCCGGCCCCGCACGAGACCCGGTCGCGACCGAGAGCGACCGCGACCGCATCGCCTGCGTCCGACGATCTGCCGGTACCGGGGCCTGCAGACGAAACGTCGGCGAACCGAGGATCGGTCGCCGAGCAACCGGCTGCCCCGTCACCAACGGACCCCGGCGTGCGCCTGTCGGTCGTCGATGCTTGGGAGCAGACGGTCAAGTCACAGGTCAAGCCGCTCGTGCGAGCGCTCTACTCCGCAGGCTCCTTCACCGGCAACGTGGGCGACACCTGGCAGTTCACCGTGCCGAACGAAGCCCATGGCGCCAAGTGCAACGAGCACCGCGCCGCCGTCGAGGCGGCGCTGTCCACGGCGATCGGCGGACCGATCACGATCGAGTTCGTGGTCGGCGCCCGCTCCCACGACGACCACGATGCACCGGCGCGCCCAGCGGCGGTTCCCCAGTCCCCTGCAAGGTCCACCGACGTCGATCCCGTGGCTCACGTCGAGTCCCCCAACGGGGCGCCGACCCTGGGCGGTTCGACCGACGACGGCTCGGCCCAGGTCGACTCGCACCCGGGCCGGATCGGCCCGGGATGGCTCGGTGCGGGCCGGTTCCGCAGACCGGGCGCCGAGCCCGTCGGGGGCCACGTCCGACGGCGATCCATTTCCGCCCCGCGAACCCCAGCAACCCCAGAGCGACGACGAGATCGACCTCAGCGAGCTCACCGATGCTCCGCCCGAGTCGGTGAAGACACCGATCGATCGTCTCGCCGAGGCCTTCCCGGGTTCCGAACTCATGAACGACGACTGAGCACGAACGAGCATGGTCAGCGCATACACACCACCCGTCCAGGCCCTGATCGACGAGCTCGGTCGCCTCCCCGGCATCGGACCGAAGTCGGCACAACGCATCGCCTTCCATCTCTTGAAGGTGCCGGCCGACGACGCGAACCGCCTCGCCCACGCGATCCGCGAGGCCAAGGACAAGGTGCGGTTCTGCGAGCGTTGCTTCAATGTCAGCGAGAGCGAACTGTGTGGTTACTGCAGCGATGATCGGCGCGACTCGTCGATCATCTGCGTGGTCGAGGAGTCGCGCGACATCGTCTCGATCGAGCGGACCGGCGAGTTCCGCGGCCGCTATCACGTGCTCCTGGGGGCGATGAGCCCGCTCGAAGGCATCGGCCCCGAGCAGCTCAAGATCCGCGAGCTGCTCAACCGGCTCGGGCCCGAGGGTGTCGAGGAGATCATCGTGTGCACCAACCCGAACACCGAGGGCGAGGTCACCGCGATGTACCTGGCGCGTGCACTCAAGCCGCTCGGGCTGCGGGTCACGCGGATCGCTTCCGGTCTGCCGGTCGGGGGCGACCTCGAATACGCCGACGAGCTCACGCTCGGGCGAGCGCTCGAGGGCCGTCGCCCGATGGAGTGAACAGCCGTGACACCGGGCCGTGAACACCGGGCCGTGACGCGAACGAGGCGCCATCCTGGCCGAGTCGGTAGCGGGCGGACGGGCCGGCTCGGTTCGAATGACACCTCGTTCTACGACTGGTGCGCTCGGCAGAGCGTCACGCCGTATATGTCGCTTACATTACGAATATTACGAAATGATGTCAAGTCAACATTCGGTCAAGCCGGGCGACGTCAGAGCGTACGCACGATGATCGCGTCCCCTTGGCCGCCACCGCCGCACAACGCGGCAGCTCCGGTGCCGCCACCACGTCGGCGCAGCTCGTGCAGCATCGTGAGCGCGAGGCGGTTGCCGCTCATACCGATCGGGTGACCCAATGCGATCGCGCCACCGTTGACGTTCACGATGTCGAGGCTGACCCCGAGCTGGCGGGCCGAGGCGATACCGACCGCCGCGAACGCCTCGTTGAGCTCGAACAGATCGATGTCGCCGAGAGTCAGATCGGTCTTCGAGAGCGCCTTGGCGATCGCGTTCGCCGGTTGTGGGAGCAACGTCGCGTTGTCCGGACCCGCCACCATGCCGTAGCTGACGATCTCGCCGAGCGGATCGACGCCGGCCGCCGCCGCAGCCGCCTGGGACATGACCACGACGGCCGACCCGCCGTCGCTGAGCTGTGAGGCGTTGCCGGCGGTGATCGTGCCGTCGGGATCGAACGCCGGACGCAGCTTGCCGAGGCTGTCGGCCGTGGTGCCGGGACGAACACCCTCGTCGTGCTCGACGAGGATCGGGTCGCCCTTGCGCTGGGGAATCGAGACGGGCACGATCTCGTCGGCCAGCAGACCGTCCTTGATCGCCGTCGCGGCACGCTCGTGTGATGCGGCCGATACCTCGTCCATCTCGGCACGCGAGATCGTGTCGCCCGTGTAGCGATCGGTGCCGAGGCCCATCAGGCACGCGTCGAACGCACACCAGAGGCCGTCGCGGATGATCGCGTCCTCGAGCTCGGTGTTGCCGTAGCGGAACCCGCCGCGCGCGCCCTGTGCCAGATACGGGGCGTTGGTCATCGATTCCATGCCGCCGGCAACCACGATGTCGGCGTCGCCCGACTGGATCATCTGGTCGGCGAGATAGATCGAGTTGAGGCCGGACAGGCAGACCTTGTTGACGTTCACCGATGGCACGCTCATCGGGATACCGGCCTTGACGGCGGCCTGGCGAGAGGGCACCTGGCCCTGGCCCGCCATGAGCACTTGGCCCATGATGACGTGGTCGACCTGGTCGGGTGAGACCCCGGCTCGTTTCAGCGCCTCGGCAATGGCGAGCCCACCGAGGTCGGCGGCGGAGAGGGACGAAAGGGCGCCAGACATCTTCCCGATGGGAGTGCGAGCGCCGGCGACGATGACGGATCCGGACATACCCCAACGGTACCGCGCGGCAAACACCGGTCTGCAAGCGGTCGCGCACGGTGGCCCGACAGCGGCGGCTTCGTTTCGCCAGCATCGGTTACCCATCAGTAACCTTGCGCTCATGGAGCAGATCCTCGCAGCGATCCAGGACGGTGCGCCTGGCGAAGAAATTGCCAACCTCCCGATCCCCGAGTCGTACCGCGCGGCGTTCGTGCGCCGCGAGGACGTGCGGCATGTTCGAGGGCGTCGAATCGAGCGACAAGGATCCGAGGAAGTCGATCCACGTCGACGAGGTGCCGACGCCGGAGCTCGCTCCCGACGAGGTCTATCTCGCGGTGATGGCGTCATCGATCAACTTCAACACGGTGTGGACGTCGATCTTCGAGCCACTGCCGACGTTCGGCTTCCTCGATCGTCTCGCACGTGAGAGCGAGCTGGCCGCACGCCACTCCCAGCCGTATCACGTCATCGGTTCGGACGCGTCCGGCGTCGTCCTGAAGGTCGGGAACGGCGGTGCGCAACTGGAAGCCGGGCGACCGGGTCACGGTGCACTGCAACCACGTCGACGACCAGGACCCCACCGCTCACGACGACTCGATGCTCGCCCTCAACCAGCGCATCTGGGGCTTCGAGACGAACTTCGGTGGTCTCGCCGACCTCTCGATCGTGAAGGCCAACCAGCTGATGCCGAAGCCGACCCACCTGTCGTGGGAGGAGGCGGCCGTCAACGCGCTCTGCAACTCGACGTCGTACCGCATGCTGGTCGGCCGACACGGCGCACGGATGAAGCAGGGCGACGACGTGCTCGTGTGGGGCGCCACCGGTGGCATCGGCGGTTATGCGGTCCAGTACGTGCTCAACGGTGGCGGCACGCCGATCGGCGTGGTGTCGTCGCCCGAGCGGGCGGCGTTGCTCAACGAGATGGGATGCGAAGCGGTGATCGACCGCCGCGCCGAGGGCTACCAGTTCTGGTCCGACGAGCACACCCAGGACGAGAGCGAGTGGCGCCGGTTCGGCAAGAAGATCCGCGAGCTCGTCGGTGAGGATCCCGACATCGTGTTCGAGCACCCCGGCCGCTCGACGATGGGCGCCTCGATCTTCGCCGTCAAGCGGGGTGGCACGGTGGTCACCTGCGCGGCGACGTCCGGCTACATGGTCGAGTTCGACAATCGCCACTTCTGGATGAAGCTGAAGAAGCTGATCTCGTCGCACTTCGCCAACTACCACGAGGCGGCGGCCGCCAACAAGCTCATCGACCAGGGCAAGATCCATCCGATCATGAGCGATGTCTACTCGCTCGATCAGGTCGGCGAGGCGGCTCTCGCGGTGCATCACAACCGAGGCCGAGGGCAAGCTCGGCGTGTTGTGTCTCGCGCCCGAAGAGGGCCTCGGCATCGACGACCCCGACAAGCGCGACCGGATCGGCGAGGACAAGATCACCCGCTTCCGCACCACCCCCTAACCCAACCCCGTTCTGGTCGCGAAACGGCCGGGCCGGGTCAGCGGAATCGCGACCGGAACGGGGTTGGTTCCGATCTGGGCGTGCCTGTCGCCCTCACTGGGACGTGGGAACGTGGAACGACGTCACGCGCTACCTGTCGCACCACCATGGAGTGATCGACCGAGCCGAACTCGAACGCTGCAAGGTCACGAAGCACCAGCTCGGCCGTTGGATCACCAAGGGCGTGCTCGAGCGGGTTGCTCCTCGCGTGTGGCGACTCGTCGGGTCGGCCGACACCTGGGAGCAGCGCGTGATGAGCGGGATCCTGTCATTGGGGCACCCGGCCGGCGCCAGCCACAACACAGCGGCCCAGCTGCACCGGTTCGATCGCACGCCGAGCGACGTGGTCGAATTCCTCGTCGCGAGACAGCAGCGACGTTCACGACCGAGTTTCACGGTGCATTGCTCCAAGTTGATCCGGCCGTATGACTTCGTGACCGTCGACGGCTTCCGTACGACGTCTGCAACCCGCACGATCCTCGACCTGGCCAATGTCCAGGTCCATCCGGATCGAATCGCCGCCGCGATCGACACGGCCGTTCGGTTGCAGTTCAGCTCACCGGAGGCGATCGCCCGACGTGTGTTCGACATTCGGCGCCGAGGGCGAACCGGGGTGCGAGTGATCGATCGTCTGCTGTCGGACGCCGGCGGGCACACGATGCTCGAGCGCGAATTCCTCCGTCTGATGCGCGAGGGCGGACTGCCGCGGCCGACGCCACAGGCGGTGTTCCGGGACGGCGATCGCACGGTGGCGCGGGTCGACTTCTTGTACGAGGAGTGGGACATCGTGATCGAGGTCAGCGGCAAGCTCGGCCACTCCTCGCCCGCCGAACGCGCCCGCGACGCCCAACGCCGCAACGAGTTGCAGGACCTCGGATTGGTGGTCTACGAGTTCACGTGGGAGGACGTCACCCGCCGTCCGTCGTGGGTACTCGGACAGATGCGCCAACGCCTACGCGTCTGCCGGCTGGCCCGGCTGACCCCCGCCATCAACCCGTTCTGGTCGCGAAACGGCTGCACCGGGTCGGCGACTTGACGACCAGAACGGGGTTGGGGGCGGCAGAATGGGGGGATGATCCTGACCGAGATCGATCACATCGCGATCGCCGTCCGAGACCTCGATGCGGCAATCGACTACTACCAACGGGCGTTCGGCGCCGAGGTGCACCACCGCGAGATCGTCGAGAGCGACGGCGTCGAGGAAGCGCTCGTGAAGGTGGCCGACAGCTACATCCAGCTCACTGCGGCAACTCGCCCCGATTCGCCGATCGCCAAGTCGATCGAAAAGCGCGGTGAGGGCCTCCACCACGTGGGCTACCGGGTCGACGACTGCGCCGCCGCGCTCGAGGCGATGGTCGCAGCAGGCGCGACACCCATCGACCAGGCGCCGCGCCCGGGAAGCCGTGGCACCACCGTCGCCTTCGTGCATCCGAAGGGCAGCTTCGGAACCCTGATCGAACTCGTCCAGGAGTGAGTCCGGACGACACACCGGCATCTGCGTCCGTCCGGCTCCCCGCAGCGGTGCTGTGGGACATGGACGGCACGCTCGTCGACACCGAGCCGTATTGGTTCGCCTCCGAGCGCGATCTGGTCGAGGAGTTCGGGTACGAGTGGCCCGACCATCACGCCCACGCGATGGTCGGCTTCGACCTGCTCGACTCGGCGGCGTACATGCAGGAGCACGGCCATGTCGATCTGCCCGCCGAGGAGATCGTCAACCGCCTGCTCGACGGCGTCATCGCGCGCCTCCACCGCCGCATCCCCTGGCGACCGGGTGCACGCGAACTGCTGGCCGATCTCAACGAGGCCGGCGTACCGTGCGCGCTGGTGACGATGTCGTGGCGAAGGTTCGTCGACCCGGTCATCATGGCGTTGCCGGATGGTTCCTTCGTGGCCACGATCGTCGGCGACGAGATACCACTCGGGAAGGGCAAGCCGGATCCCGAGCCGTACCTCCGGGGGGCCGCCGCCTGTGGCGCCGCGCCGGAGGATTGCGTCGCGATCGAGGACTCGCCGACCGGGGTCCGCTCGGCGTTACGAGCCGGGTGCCGAGTGCTCGGCGTACCGAACGTCAGGGAACTTCCGCCGGCGCCGGGACTGCGGCTCGTCGAATCGTTGGAGGCGGTTCGGATCGGCGATCTCCCGGAACTCTTCGAGGCCGACGTCGCGCCTTCCCGCCCGAGCAGCATCCAGATCGACCGTCGCCGACTGCTCGCACTGGTCGTCGTGACGATCGTCGCGCTGATGATCGGTTTCGCCGTGACCCGCGGTGGAGACGACAGGCCCGCGCTCCCGCCGGGTGCCGTACCGGTCGACGTCTGGGCGCCGTACTGGACGCTCGCAGACACGCTGCTCGACGCAGAAACGCGGTTGCCCGACGTGCGCGAGGTCTCGCCGTTCTGGTTCGGCGCGCGCGGGGTGTCCGAGATCGCGGTCGACGAGAACGTTCCGGCGGAACTGGCACAGAGTTTCCTGGATCGGGCGAAGGATGCACGCGCCAAGCTCGTGCCCTCGATCCGCGATGAGATGCCCGCCGGTGCAATGGCGGCGATCTTGGCCGATCCCGCCTCACGATCGCTCCACGTCGAAGCGATCCTCGAGTTCGCCGACGACCTCGATGCCGACGGGATCGATCTCGACTACGAACAGTTCGCCTTCGCCGACGGCGCCGCGACGTGGGCCACGACCAGCCCGAACTGGGTTGCCTTCATCGTCGAGCTGGCCGACGGCCTGCACGGAGACGGCCGCACCCTCACGGTCAGCATCCCACCGGTCTACGACGCCACCGTCACCGGTGACCGCGGCTATTGGGTGTACGACCACGGCACGATCGCCGAACACGTCGACGCGATCCGCATCATGGCGTACGACTTCTCGGTCGCCGAACCCGGCCCGATCGCTCCGCTCGGGTGGGTCCGTGATGCGGTCGACGGCACGTCGCTCGCGGTACCCGAGCAGTACCACGACAAGCTCGTCCTGGGCGTTCCGGCGTACGGCACGAACTGGGTGGTGTCGACCACCGGTGACTGCCCGGCCACCGCCGAGGGTCGCACCGGCGTGACGTCCCGCACCGTCGAGAACCTCGCGAGCCGCCGCAACGGCATCCCCGAGTTCGATGTCGCAACGGGCGAGTGGATGTTCACCTACTCGCTCACAGTCGAAGACGGCGCGATCACCTGCGTGCAGAATCGCAAGGTGCATTGGGTCGACGCCGAGGGCATCGCGTCCCGTGTGGAGATCGCCCGTCGTGCCGGCTGGGGCGGCGTGGCACTGTGGGCCATGGGGTACGACGACGACGAGGCGTGGGAATCGTTGATCGCGGCCAGCCGAGTGACCCTGCCCGCCACACCCGCCGACTGACCAACCATCGGAGCCGGGCGATCGAGCCGTCCGGCGATCGTGAACAATCGCGAAACGACCTGTGTTCGAGCGCCACTGGTGCCAGAGTGGCCCGATGCGGGCTCGGAGAAACCTTGCTGCTGCCGCCGTCGCAGCCATGCTGCTGGCGGCGTGTGGATCGACGGACACGGACACCTCCGGTTCCGCTACCGCTCCCGCGGCGGCGTCAGCCGACGACGCGACCGCCACGACGACCGGGAGCCCGGCAGCCCTTCCCACGGGTGAGCCGGAGACGTCCGAGGCTCCGGCGGGCACCGTCCCGAGCGGTGAGCCGAACGCCACCACCCCGCCCGCGATCACCGATGACGCCGAGGCCGACGCGCCCGCCCAGGCTTCCGCGATGGCGTGGCCCGACGACGGTTGCTCGACCGACAACAGCCCGACGGCTACCGAGTCCGCAGACGGGCCGGCGCCGGTGCTCGAGATCCGGGCCGAGTCGGCGGACTCCCCACTCCCCGACCTCGCCGTGCGCCGCATCAACTGCAACGGAGGCTGGGTGAACCTGCGCAACGAACTGCCGAGTGACCAGCCGTTGCTCGTGTGGTTCTGGGCTCCGCATTGACCCTCGTGCCGTCGGGAAGCCCCCGAGGTCGAGCAGTTCGCTCGAGAGCACAACGACCAAGTCCGGGTGATCGGCTTGGGCACCCAGGACGACGGGGACGAGGCGATCGATTTCGTCGAATCCCGGGAGACCTACTCGTTCCCGATGTACTGGGACGAGACGTTCGAGTCGTGGACCGCGTTCGGTGTCACCGGCCAGCCTGCAGCGGCGCTGTTGTCACCCTCGGGCGAGGTACTCGGGGCGTGGCGCGGTATGTTCCCGATCGACGAGGTACTCGAGCTCGCGACGAGCGCGTAGCGTGCCGCTCGCGAGAGCCCGCAGCGCTCGACGTCGGCAAGACGTCGCACGACGGCGTGGTCGAGCAGATCGTGATCAATCTGCTCGGGGGCCGACGGGTCGAGGCCCATCGCGAGTCGCAGGTCCGGGTCGTCGAGCAGGTTGCGGGCCTGCAGATCGGCGTATGTGGCCGACGGATCGGCAACGATCCGCAGTGAGCGAGCAGGCTTGCGCTTGAACAGCCTCAGCATTGGGAGTTCTCCTCGGGGATGACGACACCCTGGTCGTCGAGATCGTGAGAGGTGCTGGGTGAGCGGAGGAAGCCGTCCTCGACGAGCGAGCGCTCGAACCGATCGTGATCGATGCCGGTGGCGGCGACCTGGTGAACGCCGGTTTGGGCGACGAACGCCTCGACCGCAGTCTCGAGCTGGTGACGGTCAGCGTGACAGCCGGTGTCGGCAGCTTCGGTACTCAGGCCGCCGAGCGACATCACGACGACCGTTCCGAGCACACCGAGGATCATCACGACGACCAACATCTCGATCAACGTGAACCCGTGATCGCCTGGCCCAGCGGACCGACCGTGCAACCGATCCGCTGTTGGCTCAACCGTGGGGCTGGACATGTGCCCGTTTCCTTCCGCCGATTCCGGAGAACCTTGCGCTCTCCTCACGTCTAGTTTGCATGAACTTGACACGAAGGTGGATCAAGAGGCCACGAAGGTTCCCGCTACGAATCGACCACGAGCGCGTCGTCGGCCACGTTGCGTGGAGCATCTTGACGATACCCAGACACATGCGCCCGACTGGAACGGCCCTGGCCGACACATCCTCCGAATCGGCGGGGTGATCCCGAGTTCGCCGGGGGTTGTCCTTCCATGGCATCACGCGTGGCGGGCTTCGCCGTGACCGCCTACACGGGCCCGATCGGCTGACGCTCGTGGCACGGCCCCGACTCAGGGCATGACGACGTGAATCTCGGGATCCGAGCTCGAGATGACCACGGCGACCAGTTGTGCGTCGTCGCGCCGGATCGCGACACCGATCTCGCCGTTGTGGAGCGTCGGGAGCACCGCAAATCCATTCGACCCGGCTTCGCTTCGGGGCAACGACTGAGCGGCCGCAACGAACTCGGCATACGTCTCGGGGCTGCCGACGGCCCACCGCTGGGCGTCGACGACGTATCGCTCGAAACCGTCGAGATCGTCGAGGTGGGTGCCGAGTCGAACGATCGGTTCGAGCAGCGCTGCATCGAGAACGTCGGGCGCCGCCGCGGTGTAATCGGGCACATTCGCACCGTTGATGCCGTCGATAGCTCCTTGCGCGTCGGCGACAGCGTCGAGCAGGCCGCCGGCGCTCGGGGCCGCATCGGCCGAGTTGACATCGTCGAGCACTTCGACGATCTGGGTTTGAGCGCCGAGCGGCGTCAGTGCACCGGGGAGCGTGGTGGGGGCGCCGCCGGCCTCGCTCGCGGCGGCACGCTCGGCGCGCGCCGCTGCTTGCCGGTCTTGGTCGGACTGGTAGGCGCGATACGCGAGCAGGCCGGCGGCACTGACGCCACCGATCAGAGCGACCACGACCGACCAGCCGAAGGTCCTGTTGCGCCTGCGGATCCGTTTCGCCTCGAGCCGGAGCGCTTGGGCGGCCACCAGTCCCTCGGCCGTGGCTGTCGGAATCGCTCCGTAGACGGGGCTCGCCACGAAATGCTTCTGCGCCTCGACCATCGCCTTGGCATCGAACACCGTCGGTTCCGCCGGGGGCGGCGGAACCGAGCGGCGGGCAGGTGGCAGGAACGGCGCATCGCCACCCGCAGGGCCGCGGGCGTCGAGTGGTTGCACTGGCTGGCCGGCGGGCAGGATCGGCGGCAAAGCAGGCAGGCTGGGCACCGCGTCGGACTCGCCGGCCCTCGAGGGTTCAGGTGTTTCGGGGACAGCGGCCATAGCTCGAACAATCTTTCGTGGAACTTCTAGACCGTGCAGGGCGAGTCAGCGACAGGCACGAGCCCGCCGGCTGCGTCGAGGTCGTAGTAGGTCGAGCTGGTTCGCAGGAATCCCTCGGCTGCGAGCGACTTCTCGTAGCCGTCAGGGCTGCCGTCCGCATCCGGCAGGGCGCTGGTTCGGCGCTGAGCAAAATACGCCTCCACCGAGGTCCCCAAGATGTGGGCGTCGGATTCGCAGCCGGCATCTTCGGCCTCGGACTTCAACCCACCCACCGAGACGACCACCACGACGGCCAGGACACCCAGGACCACGACCACGATGAGCAACTCGATCAGGCTGAATCCTTCGTCGTGCTGTGTGGTCATTCTGCCCTCCGAGTCGTGGGACTCGATCTAGGAATGTCAGGAATATGTGAACTGATAGTATTTGCATTTGACGCAATAAGCAAGTTATCCCACCCCGTCGACAATCCGAGCCGCCTGCCGATGCTCAAACTTTGCACTAGGATTGCCGGTCGAGTCATGTCGACCGCAGTCACCTGACTTTCTCGACACAAAGCCTCAAGCTGAGACAAGACTTGCCGAAGAATCAGACACCACTCGCTGACCTTCGGAACCAAGTGATGACAGACACGCTGAACGCCCTCCAGACATCAACCCAGCCGGCGTCGTTGCCGGACGTGTTGTTGGATGCCCCCCCGATCGAGGTACCCCAGCGTCGCACGCCCGTGCGCAAGCGGCTCTTCGACCTGGCGATCGCCGTTCCGGCGGCGGTGCTGACCCTGCCGGTCGCACTGGGTCTCGGAGCGCTGTCGATGGTTCGCTACCGTCAATCGCCGCTGTTCACCCAACCGCGTCTCGGGCACGGCGGCAAGGCGTTCAGGTTCTGGAAGATCCGCACGCTGCCGCGCGTCGCTCCAGAGGCCGCCGACAAGTATCAGCTGGCGGCGCTCGATCTGCCGAAGTTCGCACGCGTCGTGCGGTACCGCCATCTCGACGAGTTTCCCCAGCTGTGGCTCGTGATCACCGGCAAGATGAGTCTGGTCGGCCCGCGACCAGAGATGCCGACACTCAGCGCCTCGTTCGACCAGGGCTTCGTCGCCGAGCGGCTGACCGTGAAACCAGGTTGCACCGGCCTGTGGCAGGTATCGACTTCAGCTCGCCATTTGATCGGCGAGGCCCCCGAGTTCGATCTGCACTACGTGCGGAACTGGACGCTACGTCTCGACATGTGGATCGCGTATCGCACGATTGCTCGCGATGACGATCCACGACCGAGATCGAGAGCGTCGACGAAATCCCGCGCTGGACCGGCGCCGCAGTTCGATCTAACGACTGACCATTCCGCCCCCGTCGTTCTTCGCAGCGGTACGGTCGGAGCCGAATGTGGGACAGCGATCACCATCAACGACTGTCGGTCGGGCCGGCAACGATCGACTTCGTGTCGCTCAGCGACGCTGCCGATGTCATCGCACGAGGTGAACTCCGCGGCGGCGTGCATCTGTGCAACGCCTACACGCTCGCCTTGGCCGAGGAGCGAGCCGACCTCGCCGGCGCGCTGCGAGCCGACGCGGCAAACCTGCCCGATGGCACGCCGCTGATCTGGTGGGCCCGCCGCAAGGGATCTCTGCGGCCGAGCGGGTGTACGGCCCCGACCTGATGGAGCGCGTGCTCGAGATCGGGCAGCAGACCGGAACCCGCCACTACCTGTACGGCAGCACGCCCGAGGTTCTCGACGAGTTGGAGGCGGCGATCGGTCGGCGTTGGCCCGGGGCGATCATCGTCGGCACCGAGTCACCACCGTTCCGTGAGCTCTCCGACGATGAGATGACGCAGTCCGTGCGGCGCGCCGAAGCAGCTGGACGCCGACGTGGTGTGGGTCGGCATGGGTACACCGAAACAGGATCTGCTGGTTCACCGCATGTCGTCGATCAGCGACAAGACCTTCGTTGCCATCGGAGCAGCATTCGACTTCATCGCCGGCACGAAGCCGCAAGCACCCCGCTGGATGATGCGGATCGGCATGGAGTGGTTCTACCGACTGGTCAGCGAGCCCGGCCGACTCTGGAAGCGCTACCTGGTCTACAACGCCAAGTTCCTCCGCCTGCTGTGGCGGGACCGTCGAAGCGATACGGCGTCACTCAGACCAACTGACGCACGATGTGGAGGAACTCGCCGGCGACGGACCTGCGGGTCGTAGTGCTCTCGTAGCTCGGCGAACCTGATCTGGTGTCGGACGGCTGGGGGAGCTCAGCCCATCGATCACCGCGGCGGCAAGTTCTTCCGCATCGAAGGGATCAGCGACGTAGTGGGCCATCCCGAGGGTGACCTCGGGGATGGATGCCATCCCGGTCGTCACGACCGGCAGACCGAAGCCCGAGCGCCTCGACCGGCGGCAACCCGAAGCCCTCGAAGATGGACGGGAACACGAACAGCTCGGCATTGCGATACAGCTCGCCGAGTTCGTGTTCGGTGATGTATCCGGTCGTTCGCACCACGCCGGCGAGGCCCGCTTCATCGATAGCGGCTGCGATGTCCTCGGCGTGGCGGACACCGATCAGATTCCTGCTCAGCTGCCCGACGAGCACCAGCTCGACATCGGGAACCTCCGCGTGGACCGCGCGAAAGGCCCGCACGAGCGTGCCCCAAGTTCTTGTGCCGGTAATGGCTGGCGACGCTGAGGACGTAGGGGCGACGGTGGGCCGACACGAACTGCATCCCCGACACCGAACCGCTCCACGACACCGGTATCCGAAGCGACGCTCAGCTTGGTCGGCGTGCCGGTCACCGTGGTGGTTGAGGATGTCGGAACGAACGAAGTCGCTGTAAATCGCGTGACCACGTCCGCCCGACGCAACGTGAGCCGTGCGCCGCATCGCTGCCACAAGCGCTTGCTGCGGTGAGAAGTTCTCCGGCAGATGACGAATATTGAAGATCCGGAATCGTGGTCACCAATACGGCTTCGGGTCGGCGCCGGGCGGAGTGAAGTAGTTCGGGTAGTAGAGCACGTCGCAGTCCTCGACCGACCAGGACCAGCAGCGTGATCGACTCCTGCACGAATCGGACGCTGTGTGGTCGTGGAGGATCGCGACGACCGATCATTGGCGTACTCCACCTCCGGGGAAGTCGTTGCCAACCGATGACCAGTTCATCCGGTCGTGACGGCCAGCGACCGAATCGATCCCGTCCACCAGGTAGTGCAGCGCTTGTTCGGTTCCCCCAACTAGCCCATTTCGGACGAACTCCACGCTGATGCCGAGGCGCATTCGGTCAGGAGTATTCCGGGCCGAGCGACCATCCGGAGCGAGGCATCCGAGTCCACGACGTTGGAGCACGGTCTGCAGCAGTCGACGGGCGCCACCATGATGGTCGAAGTGCACCGGCCATCGTTGCACCTCGCTCTTGTCGTAGCCCGACTTATGCAGTGTGACCGTCAGTGACGTCTCGTCGTAGAACCACAGATGCGTCGGGTTCGTGACGACATCCCACTTCTTGCCGCGCATACGTGGCTTTAGGCCGCGCATGTTCATCGTGACTACGAACAGCACCCCATCGGGCTTGAGACGCAGGCGGATCTCACGCAGATCGGCGACCGGGTCGCGAAGGTGCTCGATGACGTCATTCATGTACACGAAGTCGAACATGCCCTGGTCGAGTTCGTCGATGGTCTTGGCGACGCGAAAGCCCTTCGCCTCGGCCTCACGCCTGGCGACATCGTCGTACTCGAGACCAACGGGCTCGACGCCGGATCGGCGGGCGACCTCGAGGAAGTTGCCGACTCCGCAGCCATAGTCGAGGACCACCTTGCCGCGCAACCCGACCCGCTCATCGAGCGCCGCAAAGTGCTGATCCATCTTCGAGCTCCGTCGAGTTCTCGAAGACGCCCTCGCCGCCGTGATCCGGGTAGTAGTACTCGTCGTAGAAGGCGGCGAGCTCGTCGTCGGTCGGCTGGATCTCGACAAATCCAAGCCCGCATTCCTTATTGGAACACCGCCGAACCTCACCTCTCGGAAGGTCGAACCATCGAGTCGTGCCGGCATCCGCACACAACGCGCATGGTTCAGGGGGACATTGGCTACACCGTAGCCAACTCCAACTCAAACCATGGGGCTCTGACCTCGCCCGGCCTCGCAGCACGGCCGACATGTGATCTTCGCCGAGGTCCAACTTGCGAGACTCAAAGTGACGGATAGGCGCTGTAGATTTGCGTCATCACAAGACGCACTCCATCTGTGAGCAAGCCACACGGGGAATTGCATTCTCGACTTCTCACGTTCCTTGACCAAGGGGTCTCGAGTGCAACCAACTTCGGCGGGTCAGCTCTGGCGGCGGGGCTACTGTCCACCACAGATTTCGGGGCATTTGCGGTAGCGGTCTCAGTCTTGATCATTGCCGTGGGACTCGCCCGCTCGTCGTCGGGTCGCGCGCTTCTGATCATTGCTCCGACCTCGAACGAGGACGAGTTCCGTTCGCTACTCGCCGGATCCGTGGGCGTTGCGCTGGGCATTGGTGTCGCCTCCATGGTGTTGACAGCGATCGCTGCATGGTTCCTCGACGGACCGGTACGTACTGCGCTCATCGTGACCGCCCCACTAATTCCACTCGTGACAACCCAAGATGCCTATCGGTATGGTTCACTGGCACGGAGCCGGAAACGGGCAGCAGACGCCACGTTCAACGATCTTTGTTGGTTCGTGGGCTCCGTTGTCGGGTTAGTGCTGCTTCGCATCACCAACACAGCATCGCTCGAGCTCACCCTCCTTGCCGCGATCGGAACCGCCCTACTCGGCGTGTTCGCCGGCCTGAACACGTGGCGGTTGAGCCCAAACATTCGAGCCATGCGGTCGTGGATTCGCCGGTACGTCGGCCGCATCAGCTCGACTCGCAGGCGATTTCCTCGTCGCGCACTGTCTTATAGCGCCGTCCCACTAGTCCTCGTAACAGCCTGGAATGCCGACCTTGATCAAGCCGGTTCTTTAAGAACCGCCCAGGTGATGATGGGGCCACTCGCCGTGGTCTATGCCGCATCGACCATGTACATGGTTCCGGTCATGGTGTTCCAACATCGCGACCATCATGATGTAGTGCGGTTGGCCGCCAAGCAGACCGTACTGAATGTCTCGACGGCCACAATCTGGCTCGGTGTCGTAATGGCTCTACCCGACCGATTGGGTGTGCGTCTGTTCAGCTCAAGTTGGAGCCCAAGATCTCTTCGTCGTGATCGGCATTGCCTTCGTTGGACTCGCAATCTCGTCGGGCCCGCTCACTGCACTCCGCAGTCGAGGACAACTCACGGCTGAGCCTAGCGACGCAATGCACCATATCGGTGATCGTGCTGACGTCTGTCGCTGTCGGTGGGGCATGGTTCTCCGAGGGCAGCTTCCGCGGGTTCGCCTTCGGCAATCTCGTCGGATCTGCAGTCGCATGGAGGATTTTCCTGAGATTGCCCGTGCGAGACATGCTCGTGGACGTGACCGGTACCAACGATGATCGATCCAAGCGGCAGATGTAGATCAGGTTCGCCAGGACGTCGACTCCCTGCTTGACGGTCTGCGAGCGCCCTATGGGAGCAAGGCATCCGAGCATACGTTGACCTCGGCGCTCATACGACAAAGGCGCTGGGTGTAGACCCGTCCGTTCACCACGTCGCCTTCGAACTCGTACGCCTGTGCAAGGGTACTGAGTGCCAGAACATGGTTCCCCTGAAGTGCCAAGGCTCGATGGGCGTAGATCTTCGCCTTTGCCGATTCACCAACCGCCAAGTACCGAGCGCTCAGCAGAGACCACCAGGCCGGCACGTCACTCTCTACCTCCGCACTGCGCTTTGACCACTCGAAAATATCGCTCGAAGCATCGACTCGAGCAGCACCAGTCTGCGGCCAACTCCAAGCTGGATACCGCTAGCCGAATCGAGCCCGACCGGATCCGCGGCGAGCCAGGGGGCGTACCAAGACGGATGACTTTCCGGATCGACGTATCGCTGAGGTACCGAGAACGCGTAGACATACGAGCCAGCCAACATAAATCCGGCAATCAAAGCGCAAGCGAGCCCAACCGGTTCAGCCTTGAGCCTCGGAAGGTGACGATATGGCGCAGCAGCGCCCAGAAACAGCATCCCCGGCCCGAGAATTGCGGCGTTTGCTGGCTCGAACAACAGTGCTACTCCAGCAGCTGCTGCCATCCAAGCAAACGGCCCAGTCGCGTAGCGAGCTGCTGATAGGACGAACACCACCATGAGGAGAACGCCAACCACACCAGTTGCCGCGACAGCGAACTCAACCAGAACATTGTGAGCGTCCGTCCAACCCTGGTAGATATCGCTCGGATATCGCAGGACCCACTCGTCCGACGCACGACTCATCGTTGCCACGTTGAACCGGCCAATGCCCCAACCAGTAAGCGGCCGTTCTATGAGAGCCTGTGCCCCAAGACGCCAGACGTAGAGCCTGTCGGTCACACCGCCCGATGCAATGCGCTCAGCCGAGCTTTGGCCTTCGTCGGCGGAGATTGGAGTTGCACGAACACTGCTGCAACCAGCCCAACGCCGGCAGCCAGAGCCGCCGTGTACTTGTGGCGGCCATTGCGGGGCAGCAGAACCGACACGACGGCGATCAGCGAGATGACCAACGCGATCCTCGAACCGCTGAGAGACGCAAGAAAGCAGAAGATGCCGAACAGGGCCGACCGGACCCGCACATCAAATCGGTCATTGTTGCCATCACGCTGAAGCACGCAGCAAGGTAAGCAACCGCCATCGCCAATTGGGTGCCCAGGAAAGGGGCAGCACCGGCCAGCCCCGTAGGTCGGCCAAAATCAAGACCGAAGAGCGGATTATCAGGCCACGCTAGAAGCTGAATGGTCCCAACAAGACCGCTCGCCGCCGCCCCTGCCACGAATGCCCAGCCAAGCATCTGCCGAAGGCGCCCCGCCGTAACCGCTCCAATAGCCCAGAGCCCAGCACCGCCAGCGAAGAAGAGGACGCTCGTGTGCCTGTTTGTCACCCCAGCAAGAGACGGCCAAGGCGCCCCGCTGACGGCGGAGGTGACCATCATCCAGCACAGTAGACCGACGATCGCCATTGGGCTAGGTCGCGCCGGATCGAGCGACGAACAATGAAGAGAACCCCGAGCGGCAATGCCGCGATGAGAACGGCACGCTTGGCCGTTTCCCAGGGCGCCCACGAGTTCGACAGGTAGATCGTCGGAAGCAGCAAGGCCGACGACCGCAACCAGATTGGCGGCAGCGACCGAGTTCAGTTTCGGCGTTGGCACGAACTCCGTGGGCGGTTGGGCCGGCTCATCAAGAACAGAGGTTGCTGTCATCTCTCACGCCCGGGAATCAACCGCCCGCGACCGTCCCCCTTTTTTCGCGCCATCACCGTGCCGTCAGCACCCAGCTTTTCGGGCTCGATTCACTCCGTAGATGCGCAATCTCGGAATCAAGCGAGCGCGGAGTCACGAATCGCAGCGCCCCAACCGGTGAACGTCGGCGAGAAGACTGAACCCTCGACCTCAGTACAGAGATGTCTGAACTCGCTACACGAGACAAGAGCCGGGTGAATTCCGCCCGCCGGCTTCGCCAAGAAGGAAGCCAGTGGAGTAGCACCATGCGAGTGTGAGACTCGATCGGGAACCATCGGTTCGGTGTGGTTACCACCCAGCAACGTCCTACACGCCGATGCTCGGCCATGAATCGTCGCTGATCTGCCCCATCTCCGACGTGCTCAATCACAGCATTCGAGTAGACGAGATCAAATGATGCGTCTCTAAACGGTAGCTTCAGCCCATCTGCGACGACATCCAGCCAGTTGCCCGGCTCGCCTTCGTGCAATCCAGACCAGACGACCCGCTCCGCACTGTTGCCAATGGCTGTTTCGATCAGTCCTTCCCAGTCATTTCTGGGTCGGCCCCCGACTCCCACGAGCAAGACCGAGCTAATCTGGTTCCTCACGATGAAAGCTGCGATCCAGTTCGCTTTGCACACGATTACGCCGCTGGTACCAATGACCAAGGACCGCGATTGAGCATCACTCGAATGTAGTTGAGTGTCGACGTCGGTACGGGTGACATCGCAGCGCCGAAGGACGGGCAGCTGGAGGACCCGCAATGTCGTCTCGCGACGGTGCGGTATCGACATGAGAACCCGGTTCACACGTCGTGGCCACGATTGCGCACAGAATCCTGCGACCCGTCCACCGAGTTCGTCGTCATCCGTTCTCTCGGCGACGACACCGAGCAAGGTCCAGGATGTGACGTTCCAAGGTTGCTCGGCGAGCGCCGTATCCAGCGTGTGGCGGGCTGTCTCGAGCTCGTTGGCCGCGAGCTGGAGCGCAGCGAGTCGATTGAGGTAGTAGGGCCGATCGCGTTCTCGATCGACAGCCTTGTCGGCCCAAATCGTCGCCTGGTCCAAAGCCGTGGGTCCCGAGCCATAGACGAGATACGCCTCCGAGGCCAGGTCCGCAACGACGGGGTCCCAAGGTAGGTGACGTGCCGCGGCGGCAACCTCATCTGCTGACCCCGACTCGGCTGCCACTTTGACGTGCACGTCGGCGAGCACGACCAGCAACGCACCGGCGAGTCCGAGAAGCAGGCCGACACGAGCCACCTGAGTGCGAGCTGATCGCCCCTCACCATCCGACGCGAGGCCCGACTGCGTGGGAGCGGTCGAGACGGACGCAGCTCCGAGACAGAACAGAACCAATGGCAAGGTTGCAAGACCCGCAGGCTGCAATAGCCATGACGAGGCAACCGTACCCGCGAACCAGGCCAACGGGCCTCGAGCCCGGGCAACGACCAAGAAGCCGAATATCGCAGCCATACCCACGCCCACGATGCCCAGGGTGACAGCGGTGTTGACGACGATGTTGTGGGCATCCCACCAGATTTGGGTGACCTCGTCGCGAGCATTCGCAGCGGTGAACCCGGCCGAGAATCTCCCCTGCACAGCGGCGCGGAATCGGCCGGGACCCCATCCGAGCACCGGTCGGTCGAACACCGCCCGCAGCCCGTAGCCCCAAGCATCCAACCGACCGGCCGCACCCGCCGTGGCCGCTCGGTCTGTGGCCGATTCACCGGGCAGAAACAAGGCCGTGGCAAGCACAGACGCTGCAAAACCGCCGAGATAGCACACGGTCGGCAACACGGCGCGGCGTCGAGGGGCTCGACGCACGCAGACGGCTGCCGTCGCCACGAGTCCGGCGACGAGGGCGAACCTCGAACCGGAGAGATTGGCCATGGCCGCGAAGACGCCGATCAGGCCAAGGTCCCAAGACTTTCGCGCCGACTCGTTTCGGGCCGCGACCAGAACGGCGGCGCCCGCCATGCATGCGCCGAACGCCACGTGTGAGACGAGCAAGCCGGTGGCACGTCCGCCGTACAGCTGGAACGAACCAGTCTCGATGTTGAAGCCGACCTGCACGAGACCGACGACTGCGTTCGCCAAGAGCGCCCATACGAGGAGCCGTTCGAACAGTTGACGGCCCACCGAGCCGACTTCGCGTGCCGCACCCCATGCCAACAGCGACCCCACCAGTATGACCGCGGTTGATTCGCCAACCGAAAACTCCGATCAGAGCACTCAACGCATGCCCGCTCGAGATCGCCGACACCACGATCCACGCGGACAGCGCAGCCGCCACACGTGCGGCGTAGTCGCCGTTCGTCGCCCTTCTGGCGACGCCGACGATTCCGGGCCCGCTCAAGAGGACTACGAGCGCGAGCCGAGGCGTGTACGAGGGCACGAACAGGAACGGAACGTACGCCAGCGTCAGTCCGACCGCGACACACACGACGATTACGTCGAGCGTCGGCGCTGGCCCACTTGCCTCCGACGCGTCGGTCGCGATCCGATTGCCTGGTGCTGTGGTGGAGGTTTCAGCCATCGCCGGTTGCCGCTCCCGTCGAAGTCATTCGACGGCTTGGCGACTGCTCAATGTTGTCATGCGAGCAGCCGTTCAGCGAGGATCGCCCGCTGGGCGCCCCAGGCCCGACGTTCGGTTCGTTCTACAGTGCGTTGCGCTGCACTATGCCATCCTCGCTCGAGGAGCCGCTTGTAGAATCAGGTGGTGTCCCAGTCGATCGCGACCGTAGATGTGGAATCGACCTTGGAACACGAGGGCTCCGGTCAGCCACGATCGCGGGCAGGTGTGGACCGAAAGCTGCGCCGTGGCCAGACCGCAGCGCTCTTCCTCGCGGTTTTCACCGGACGGTTCGCGTTCAGCTTCAATCGGACGGTCTTCAATCTGTTCCCCGACGAACCCGCCATGCTCGCTATGGCGCGGTGGCTTTCGGGGAACGGATCGTGGGACATGGCCGATGCCCGTACTTGGCGCCCTGGCTTTCCCACCCTCCTGGCACCGATCTTCTGGTTCACCGATGACCAGGAAACCATCGTTCGAGCCGGTCTTGCCATCACAGCGGTACTGGCAGGCCTCAGCGCGATCGTCCTCGCACACCTCGCCCTGCGGATCACCCAGCTGTCCCCTCGAGGATCAACTCTGATCGCAGGCGTGGTGGCCCTGACACCCGTGTCCATGGCCGCCTCCGCATACCTGTGGGCCGAGCCACTCGTCACGCTGATCTTTCTATGCACGGTCCTGGCACTCATGCGATTCTTCGATCATCCGCGATTGGACGTGGGCGCCCTCGCCGTCGCCTTGTCCATCGCCGGCTACACGTCTCACGGTCGATTACTGCCGCTCGTGCTCACCACCATCATCTGCACCGCCGGAGCATTCGCCCGCCTGCGACGCTGGCGAGACAGCTCGCTGCTGTTGGTCTTGACGATCGTGCTGATGTCAGCATCGGAATGGTACGCCGGCTGGTTCTATGATGCGCTCTGGAACGACCCGTCCGAGGTCAACACCGTGGGCGGAGTTCTCGACCGACTGGCCGACCCCATCGGGGTCGGCCTCGCGGGGGATCGGCCAGTCGTGGTATCTCCTGGCCTCGACCGTTGGTCTGTTCGGCGTCGGTATCGCCGTCCTGACACGACGCGGAACACGCCGTTCCGAGGGTCCGCGGATCGACACCGATGCGCGCGTGCTCCTCGCGTGCACGCTGCCACTGATTGCACTCTCGGTCGTCTTCATGACGAACCGCGAGCGAATCGATCAGCAGATCTACGGACGCTACAACGATGCCGTGGTCTGGCCAGTTCTGGTGATCGCGGTGGCGTGGTTCGTGTCGCACGCGGGATCGCGTTGGCGTGAACGGGATCGGGCGACCCGGCTGGTGCTCGTGGGGATCGCCGTTGCGCTCGTCGAATCGGGAATGATCGTCGAGATCACCCTGCGTACGCTTCGTGAGCGCCAACTCAGCCTCTTCCAGATGATCCCCGGGATCGCCCCGGCGCTCGACATGTCCCGCGACGTCCGAGTGATCGTGATCACCATCGTTTCGCTGATGATCTTCGTCCTTCTCATCACGATCATGTCGCTGAACGCGACAACACAGCGCCTGTTCTTGGTGGTGGCCGTTTGTGGTGTCGCTCTCACGGTGCTGCGAACGCACGAGCTGCTCAGCATCGATCTCAACGAGGGGGAGAAGTCCAGCGCGAGTACGCGACATCAGTGGCGAGGAACTGCCGGCCGGTGCTGCCGTAGTGTACGGCTTCGTTCCGGTCGAGCTCGACCCAGGCGTCGACGCCTACCGACAGGGCTACTACGCTCAGTTGTACCAGTGGTATCTCCCGGAGCATCGCTTTCGCATCACATTCACCGGCGACTATCCGTCGAGCCGGATATGTCTTCGCCCCCGTCATGGATCGCATTCTCCGACAACGCTCAGCCTGCATCGTCTGGCGGGATCCCACGGTGGCGATTGCATTGTGGGAAACGAGCGCCTCATGTCTAGACCCGACCGAGTGAAACGTCACCGAGACCGCTGAGGGGCTGAGGGGGCCCCAATCAGTGGTCCAGTCGCTATGCGGCTTGGGGTTGGTGGGTGTTGGTCCACTGTAGGGCGAACTCGGTGGGGGTGAGTTCGCCGTGGGCGGTGTGGGGTCGGTTGGTGTTGTAGTCGAGGCGCCAGTCCTCGATGATGACGCGGGCTTCGAGCAGGCTGTCGAAGCGCCACGAGTTGAGGAGCTCGTCGCGGAGTCGGCCGTTGAAGGACTCGATCCAGGCGTTCTGCCAGGGTGATCCGGGGTCGATGAACAGCGACCCGGTGCCGTTGAAGCGGCACCAGTCCGCCACGGCATGCGCGACAAATTCTGGGCCGTTGTCGAAGCGGACGTAGACCGGCGCACCTCGCCCGAGGGCGAGTCCGGTCCAAGACGGCGACGACACCGTCGGCGTCGATCGAACGGCCGACTTCGATCGCGAGGGCTTCGCGGGTGAACTCGTCGATCACGTTCAACATCTTCAGGGTGCGACCGTCGGCGGTGGTGTCGAACTGGAAGTCGAGCGCCCAGATCACGTTCGGGCGGATCGGGCACATCGCACCGACGACGACACCGATCCCGGTCAGACGCTTCTTGCGGCGACGCTGTGGCACTCGCAGGCCCTCGTCACGCCACAGGCGGCGGATCCGCTTGTTGTTGACCTTCCAGCCCGCTCGGCGGGCGAGCTTGGCTGCACGACGCCAACCCCAACGGGGACGATCCGTGGAGAACTTGCGCAGCCAGGCACGCAGCTCGGCTTCTTCGTCGCTGATCGGCGGCGGGGCCAGGCGCATCGTGGAGCGATGGATGCCGGCCACGGTGCAGGCTCGGCGTTGCGAGACCCCGAACCGGGCGAGCAGCATGATGACTGCTGCTCGCTTGCGGTTCGGGGTCAGAAGTTTCCCGACGCGATCTCCCGCAGCATGTCTTTGTCCAACTCGGCGTCAGCGAGGAGCCGCTTGAGCCGGGCGTTCTCCGACTCGAGTTCCTTGAGTCGTTTGGCGTCGTTGGCCTTCATGCCGCCGTACTGGGCGAGCCAGCGATGCCACGTCGACTCGGCGATCTGCAGATGTCGGCAGACCTCGTCGAGTTCCTGGCCGCCAGCGAGGAGCTTGTTGCCCTCGGCCAGCTTGCGGATGATCTGATCCGGCGTGTGCCGCCGGCGCTTGTTCGATGTCATGTCGTTGCTGATTCTTCCTGCCCGGGAACCGGGCATCAAGAGTCGCACAACGACTGGACCACTACGAAGGGCTCACCTCAGGGCCGATACCTCCAACTGGACCGGCTAGGTGCACGCGGCTTCGGGAGTCAGATTTCCGGCACTGTCGACATCCCATAGCTCGGAGACGCCGTGCAGGAAGCCGTCCGATTCAAGCGTCAATTCGCAACCGGTCGTGTCCAGCACCACCCGACGGAATCGCCAAAGTTGCGTGCTTGCCGAAGTACGCCTCGACCGCGGTCGCGAGCGTCCGTTCGTCGGAGGCGCACACACTCACCTCTCCCCTATCCGTGATGCCGCCGACAGCGAAAACCACCACGGTGGCCAAGATGCCGAGGATGACGATCACGATCAACAACTCGATGAGCGTGAAGCCATCACGGCCCCGAAACGCGTCGCTCTTGCGCTGAATGGTCGCCACCTCAGTTATATCGGTATGAATATCTACACGCTTGAGCATGCAACCGCCTTTGAAAAGACGAAGGCCCCGCCTCCCGATTGGGGGCGGGGCCTTCGAGAAACCGCTTACGTCAGGGGGCGCACTCACCGACGCCGGTGAGCGAGCCACCAGCGCCGAGCGTGTACAGGTCGTCGACTCAGAGCGCAGGAACTTGTACGATCCGGGTGAGTCATTTCCGCCTGAGTAGTGGGGTACGTATTCGGCCTTGGCGAAGTACGCCTCGACGGCAACCTCGAGGGTCGCACGGTCGGTGTCACAGGCCGAATCCTGGCCACGGTCGGTGATGCCGCCGACGGCGAAGACCACAACGGTGGCCAAGATGCCGAGGATGACGATCACGATCAACAATTCGATGAGGGTAAAGCCCTCGTCTTGCTTCTGCATTGGAGTTTCCTTTCGTAGGCCCTGGCTCGGGCTGCTATCTCACTGGATGTGGTTCCCGCACCGTGAGACAGGCTCCCGGTTACGCAACATGGTCATCGGCGCTGCGGTGCGACCACTTTAGAGGAATCTGTAAGAAATTGCTGGGCACTTGTCAATTTCAAGAAAGCCGATACACGTGCCGATGACTAGGGAATGATGACGCTACGCGCACGTCCCTGCACGCAGGGTGATTGGAGTTGACGATGGTCGGTCGCAAGAATTCATCCCGTGAGCTGGGCGAACACAGCATTTTCGGCGACGAACAGGCCGCCCAGCTGCGGTTGGAACTTGACGAACTTCGATCAGCCGTCAGCGATCTGTCGGCTCGACTTCACGCTCAGTTCACCACCATCGCCGCACATGCCGAGATCGCTCGCGAACAGGCGGAATTTGCACGAGCGGAGGCCCGAGCCGACCTCGACCGCACACGCGGGACGCTGATCGAATTGATCGAGCAAGTACGCGAACAGATCGTCGAGCCGGGCCACCACGTGCCCGGCGCGGCACCGGGGCCATCGTTCGCAGTGCAGAGCGAGCGCCTCGCCGAGATGGAGACTCGACTCGACGGTGTGAGCACCACGGTCGACACCTGCTTCGATCGTCAGCGCGAGCTGGCCGACATGGTGGCCGGCAGTCCTCGACACGGTCCTGGCCGAGCCGCAGGGCCACGCCGTCGATGGCCTCGCACTCACCTGACGAGTTCGATCCTGACCGGACCCGGCGACCCACTCGTCGACGGCCTCGCACTCACCTGACGAGTTCGATCCGGATGCCGCCCTCGTCCCATTCGGGGTCCATCGGCAACCGGCTGATCGCCCGTCCGGAGGCACGGCGCGCCGTCCACAGCATGGCGGCTGCGTCGTACATGTGCACCTGGCCGGCACCCTGCGGCGGTGGGCGGGTGACCACGTCGTCGACACCGGGCAGCTTCGCCCGGATCAGTTCGAGCCGCTGGAGGCGACCGTCCTCGTGATAGGGCGACGTCGTCAGCGGTTCGTCACCGTTGAGGTGCTGGAACGAGAGGGCCGCATTGCCGCTGTAGACCGAGCGACTGTGGAACGGCTGGATCTCGATCGCCGCCTCCTTCATCCACCGGAAATGACGGAAATCGTTGCGCGTCAGCCACGGCTCGAGCTGCAGCGCCTCCTTGCGACTCTTGGCGAACAACGCCGGACGCGACGGCACAGGACGAAGGTTGACCATGCGCGGCCAGCCGACGATGTCGCGAGCCTCCTGGTCGCACAGCCGGTACGGGCCCTGCGGGCGTTCGGGGTAGCCGAACGGGATGTTGATCGCCGCGAAGTCGAACTTCGGTCGGTAGTCGAGCACTTCCTGCAGAGTATTGAGGACGAACGCCTCTTCGGCCACCACCGTCACCCCGGCGAGTCGCGCCGGCAGCACCAACCAACCACCGGGGCAGGGGGTGACACCCCCGATCGCCTTGAAGGGGTTCGGGTTGGGGCCGGCCATCGAATCAGGTGGCGCCCGCAGGTTGGGCGGGCTCGCCCGCCTCGTTGGTCGCCGGGTGAGTGCCGTCGCCACTCGTGCCTGCCAGCGAGCTCTCGTCGGAACGCACGCCCGAACCCGAGGTTGCTCCCTGGCCCGATGCGGCGGTTGCCTGCGCCTGGGCCTGGGCCCGCAGCGTCGACACCTGGGCCTGGATCTCGTTCGGGTAGGCGGAGACCGACTGAGCCATCTCCATCGCGACGAGACCTGACGTGACCAGTCGGGCGAGGTCCATCTCGATGGTCTGCATGCCGTCGGGGCCACCGGTTGCCACCACGTTGCGAAGCTGGCGGCTCTTGCCCTCGCGCACCAGGTTGCGGACTGCTTCGGTGCCCATCAACACCTCGTAGGCGGCGACGCGGCCACCGCTGATGGCGGGGAGGAGGCGCTGCGAGATGACGCCCTGCAATGCCCCGGCCAGCATCGTCTGGATCTGGTCGCGCTTGTCACTCGGGAACACGTCGATCATACGGTCGAGCGCCTGGGAGGCATCGTTGGTGTGCAGCGTGGCCAGCACGAGGTGGCCGGTCTCGGCCAAGCTCAGTGCGATCTGGATCGACTCGAGGTCGCGCATCTCGCCGAGCAGCACCACATCGGGATCCTCACGCAGGGCACTGCGCAGGCCCTGCTCGAACGAGATCGCATCGGTGCCGACCTCGCGCTGGTTCACCATCGCGACCTTGTGATGGTGGAGGTACTCGACGGGATCCTCGATGGTGAGGATGTGCACCGGCTTGGACTCGTTGATGCGATCGACCATCGCCGCCAGGGTGGTGGACTTGCCCGAACCGGTCGGTCCCACGGCGAGAACCAGTCCATACGGGCGATTGAGCAGCGTGGTGATCGCACGCGGAGCACCGAGCTCTTCGAGCGAGCGCACGCGGAACGGGATGACGCGCAGGGCGAGCGCCAGCGAGTTGCGTTGATGGAACGCGTTCGCACGGAAGCGACCGAGGCCGGGGATGCCGAACGAGAAGTCGACCTGGTATCGCTCCTCCATCTCCTTGGCCTGCTGGTCGTCGAGCAGCGACATCACCATGCGTGTGGTGTCGTCGTTGTCGAGGATCTTCACGTTCTCGAAACTCACCAACGTGCCGTCGCGGCGCGTGGTCGGGGCGCGCCCGACGGTCAAGTGGAGGTCGGAGGCACCGGAGTTCACGGTGGCCTGGAGCAGGGTGACGAGCACCGGATCTGGATCAAACATCACATTTCCCTTCCGCGAGTGCCCATCGGGCCTAGCGTGCTGACGAGATGGACACGACACTGGTACTGATTTCCTGCATCGTGATGGGTTTGCTGGTCGGCTCGTTCCTGACCGTGGTGGTCGATCGTGTGCCGAATGGCGGTTCTGTGGTGCAGCCGCCGAGTGCGTGCGGAGCATGCGGCAATCGGCTGACGGCGCCAGATCTGGTGCCGATCGGAAGTTGGCTCGTGTTGCGCGGCAAGTGCCGGCATTGCGGCAATCCGATCGGGGTCGAGCCGCTGATCATCGAGATCGCCACGGCCACGATCTTCGTGTTGTTCGGCGTGAAATTCGGTGCCGACCCGGTTCTGCCCGCGTTCTGCATCTTCGGGGCGGCGCTGGTGGCATTGGTGTGGATCGACCTGCACGTGTTCCGGCTGCCCCGCGAGATCACCTACACGGCGTTCGTGCTGAGCTCGATCGCGATCGTGATCGCCGCGTTGGTGAACGACGAGCCCGAGCGGATCTGGATGGCGGCGCTCGGCGCCGGGATCGCGCTGGCGATCATGGGCCTCATCTATGTGGCGAGCCGGGGCGGCATGGGCGATGGCGACGTGCGCCTGGCGCCGCTGTTGGGATTGCACCTCGGCTACCTCAACCCCGGCATCGTGCCGGTCGGGCTGTTCTTCGGTTTCGCGATCGGTGCGGTGGTCGGCGTGGCAGCGATGGTGATCGGCAAGGCCGGCCGCAAGACGGCACTGCCGTTCGGGCCGTTCCTGGCGGCCGGCGCGGTGCTCGCCGTGTTCACCGGACAATCGTTCATCGATCGCATCTGGCATGGCTGACCGATCTCAGACGCCCTGATCCTTGACGCCGCCGAGCACGCCGTACATGGCGGACACGAGCGCGATCGCGACGAAGCCCACGACCACGCCCACGAAGATGATCATGATCGGCTCGAACAGTGTCGTGAACGTCTTGATGCGGTACTCGAGCTCGCGATTGAAGTACTCGCCGGCGACCTCGAGTTGCTGGTCGAGCGTTCCGGTCTCCTCGCCGACCTTGAACATCTGACGGGCAGCACCCGGGAAGAGTTCGGTTTCGATCAACGGCTGGGTGAACCCCGAACCCTCGAGCATCTGCTGGCGGGCGATGTCGAGCTGTTCTCGATACACGACGTTCGACACCGCCTCGATCGTGGTCTCCATCGCCGAGGGGATCGCGACGCCGGCCCGCAACATGGTGTGCAGCACACTGCAGAACCGCTCGAGGATGGCGTATTCGATGATCCCCCCGATGATCGGGATCTTCAGCGACAGCCGTTGCCAGATCTCCTTGCCCGAGGGATGCACCGTGAGGAACAGGACCATCGCGATGAACAACAAGAAGGCGATCGCGGTGATGTACCACAGGTCGGTGAAGAAGCGGGCGACGAACAGCATCATCCGCGTCGGCAGCGGCAGGTCGGCGTCGAGCTCCTCGAACAGCGGCTTGAACTGGGGCAGCACGTAGCCGGCCAGGACCATCACCGTGAACATGGCGAGCACCATGACCACCAGCGGGTACGCCAGTGCCCCGACCACCTTGGACCGGGTGTCCATCTCACGTTGGATGTACTGGGAGAGCGAATCGAGCGACTCGTCCAGGCGGCCGGTGAGCTCGGCAGCCTGCAGGATGCCGACGTAGTAGTTGGGGAACACCTGCGGATGCTGGGCTGCCGAGGCCGAGAGCGCGCCGCCGTTGCGGAGGTCGTCGACCATCTCGCCGATCGCACGGCGTAGCGCCGTATCCGTCGACTCGTCGCCGATCGTGGTGAGCGCATCCGTGATCGGGATACCCGCCTTGACGAACACCGACAGCTGTCGGGTGAAGTTCATCAAGTTCTTCTTCTTGACCTTCTCCTTGGTCAACTCGAAGTCGAACAGGCCGCGCGCTTCTTCGATCTTGATCGGGAACAGGTTCTGCTCGACCAGGATCGTGCGCGCGGTACCGAGCGTGTCGGCCTTGGTCGTGCCCTCGATCTCGGCGCCGGTGGCGTCGATGGCTGAGTAGGCGAACTTGGGCATCAGGTGCTCCGATGGTGGGAGGGGCGAACAGATGGAACAGACATGGGATGACTCACGATGCGAAGAGCGTCTTCACGACTTCGGGGATGGTGGTGACGTCGTCCTCGACGAGCTGCATGGCCTCGCGCAACATCGTGCGCATTCCCTGGGCCACCGCGAGGCGCCGGAGTTCTTCGGTGGTCGCCCAGCCGACGATCAGGCGCCGCAGCTCGGGCGTGATGCGCAACAACTCGTACACGCCGATCCGGCCGTGGTAGCCGGTGTTCGAGCAGTAACTGCAACCAGTGCCGCGGAAGAAATGCGACTTGTCGGAGCCGCCCGAGTGCTGGCGGTACACGGCGATCTCGTCGGCCGTCGGCTCGTACTCTTCCTTACAGTTGTCGCAGATGCGCCGCACGAGGCGCTGCGACACGACCGCGACGACCGCGGATGCCACGAGGAACGCTTCGATGCCCATGTCGAGCAGACGGTGCACGGCGGCGACCGAGTCGTTGCCGTGCAGTGACGACAGCACGAAGTGGCCGGTGAGCGCCGACTGCACGGCGATGCGGGCAGTGTCCGCGTCGCGGACCTCACCGACGAGGATCACGTCGGGGTCCTGGCGCAAGAGGGCCTTCAACCCGGTGGCGAACGTGAGGCCCGCCCGCTCGTTGGTGCCGACCTGGTTGATGCCCGGGAAGACGTACTCGACCGGGTCCTCGATCGTGGTGACGTTCTTGCCGGTCGAGTTGATCTCGAGCAACGTCGCGTACAGCGTCGTGGTCTTGCCGGCGCCGGTGGGGCCGGCACAGATCACCATGCCGTACGGCGCATGCACGATCTTCGAATAGGTGTTGTACGTCTCGCGCGGCATGCCGAGCTCGTGCAGACCCACCATCGACTTGCTCTTGTCGAGCAGACGCATGACGACCTTCTCGCCGAACACGGTGGCGACCGACGAGACGCGGACGTCGAGCGGGCGACCGTCGACCGTGGTCGAGAACTGGCCGTCCTGCGGGGCGCGCTTCTCGACGATGTTCATCGACGACATGATCTTGAGGCGGCTGACGAGTGGATTGTGGGCCGTCATCGGCAGGCGAACCGCCTCGACGAGCTGACCGTCGATGCGGTAGCGGACCCGCACCTCCTTGTCGAGCGGCTCGATGTGGATGTCGGAGCGCGCGGTCGCGCAGCGCCTGACCCACGATTCGCGACACCAGCTGGACGACCGGTGCCTGATCGTCGAGGCTGACCTCGTTGAGCGCTTCCTCACCGGCTTGATACGCGGCTTCGGCGTCCGCGAACGACGCGACGAGCCGACCGATGTCGGCGTCGGAGCGCCACAGCTGCTCGGTGTACGACGTGATCGTCTTCGGGTCGGTGGCCAACCAGGTGAACTTCTTGCCCGCTGCCGCCTCTGCCGCGTCACGCTGGACCTTCGAACAATCGGCGCCCCAGACCGTGAGCTGGCCGCCCGATTCGGCGACCGGGATGAAGAAGAACTTGCGGGCGATGCGCTCTTCGACGTGCTCGGCGAGCTCGGGGCTGACCGCTGTCGACTTCGGATCGGCGACCGGCAGACCACACGCCTGCCCGAGGGCCGCCGCGTACTCGGCGCGGCCGACGCCGTACTTGGTGAGCACCATGTTGCCGAAGCCCCAGAGCTCGCCCTTGCCGTCGTTGAGTGCCTCGGCGAGTTCTTCGCTGGGCATATGACCCATCTGGACGAGCGCCTGCCCGAGAGCGACGCATTCCTCGACGCTCGCGCCCAGACGGTCTTCGACCGCGACCGCGCCGGCGCCGCTCGTGGCATCGGATCCCCGCTTGTCGTCTTTGCTCTTTCGCAGTGCCATGTGGCGCAGCTCCCGTCAGCTTCCGTAGGTTCCGTCTGGTACGTCGGTGCCGCTGCTTCCATCGGCACGCGACACTGAGTTCTTAATTGATTCGTTCTTGAGGACGAATTTGTTCGGATCGAGTTCGAGCAGCGCCCGCTCGATTTCCTCGAGTCGATCGAGCTGCACCGCGGTCGACACGTCCATCGTCGCGTCGCGTAGTTGGGTTTCGATCTCGGCGACGCGCAGCGTCACCGTGTCGCTCTTCTCGTTGACGCTCTTCTCGAGTCGTTCCATCTCGATCCGCACGAGCATGGCTTCGCCGACTGCCGAGGACATCTTCTCGCGCAGCTCGTCGAGTGCTGAGCTGTCGATGCCCTCCACCGACTTCTCGACCTCGTCGATACGGCTGCCGAACTCGACGAAGCGACCGTCGAGGCCGGCGACCCGTTCGTTCAACACGAGCATCGTGTCGTCGAGGCCTTGGGCCACCTTGCCGACGTGAGCATCGATGTCCGCGATCTTCTGTCCCGACTCCTCACGCATGCGGCTCTCGGCGGCCAACAACCGGTTGTTGAACCGATCCTCGGCGTCGTTGAGCTTCTGGGTGACGGACTGGCCGACGTCGTTCTGGAAGCGCCGCACCGCCGAGTCGTTCTCCTCGACCAAGGCCTTCAAACCCTCGATCTGAGCGGCGATGTCAGTTTTGAGGGTGGCGCTCAGTTCGTCCTGGCGGAGTTCCATCTGCTGCGACACATCGTTGAAGTAGGTGACCATGCGTGCTGCCTGCTCGTCGAACTTGCGCAGGTTGACATCGAGCCCTTCGACGCGACGCTCGAGCGCATCATGCTGCTCGGCGACGTCAACCATCAGCGGTCGCACCGCTTCTTGAACGAGTGCTTCGATGCCGCCGGAGACGTCGTCGAGGCGCCGAGTCTGTCGGCTCTCGGATTCGGCGAGCCGCTGCTCCATCGACTCGCGGCTGCGATCGGTGTAACTCTCGCTGCGGGATTGCATCTGTTCGACCGTCAGGGCGAGCGAGCTGACCTGCTTGGTGATCTCGGCGCGCAGTTCGGCGCGTTGTTGTTGGCCTTCGGTGCGGAGCCGATCGACTTCGGCGACGACTGCAGACGCGTGCCGTTCCAGCTCGGCCTGCACAGCGGCCACCAAGCTTTGGCGGAATTCGTCGATCTCCGAAGTCATGTGCCTAACGATCCTCCCGCTGGACCGCCACGGGGGTCGTGGCGGCGAACCCCATTGGGTCACGAGCTGCTATCGGCGACAGCTTCGGGAGACTTGAGGAAGCGCAGACACTCCAATCTGCCGACGACGCCCACCGATGTGTAGCCACGTGAACCATGCTCGCACTCTTGTCGTGGTGAGTGTCCGCTTTTTCTCAAGATACCCGACCCATACCCCGATACAGGGACGACACGCTCATTCGGCAGCGGATCTTCACGCTGTGCCCCAGCCACATCTCGAAGGTCATCGCTGACTACCGGCGAGCAGCAACCAAGTCGGAGGACACCACAACATGCGACGCACAACACTGTCGACGAAGCTGATCGCCGCAGCGATACCACTCGTGGTCGCTGTCGTGGCGCTGCTCGCCCTCACCGTGCGCGCCGACCTGGGCGACGCCCGACGCGCCGAAACCGGCGCCGAGCTCGGGGCCGTCTGGAATCCCCTGATCAACGCTCTGACAGCGATCGAGGCCGAATCCACCAGCGCAGCCGCACCCGCCGCCGGAGATGGCTCGGCTGCCGCGACCCGACGGGCGACCGACCAGGCGCTCAACGACCTGCGAACCGACGTCGAATCGTTGGGTGCGTCCGAGGCCGCGGGAGCCCACATCACTTCCGGTCGGTCCGCGCTCTCCGCTGCGCGACGCAACCTCGACATGTCCACCGTCGCCCCCGAGCTGCAGACAGAGATCGACCCTTACGAGGCGTACGGTCTCGCCAGCCGCGAGCTCGTTGCCGTCGGGCAGTTGCTGCCCTCCGAAGCCGGCGACCCCAGTCTGGGTCGCGAGCTGCTCGCGGTCGTCAAGCTCGCCGAGGCCAAGCTCGGTGCCAACGCCGTCATCGCCGGGACCTCACAGTGGGCGCTCGACCGCACCGACCAGGCAGCACTCGCGACCGCTCGGAGTGCATTCGGCGAGATGGAAGCCACGCTGGGTGAGTTCGAAGCAATCGCACCCGCTGCCTGGGCGGCCCAATACCGCCAGAGCGGGTTTCCGACCGAGTTGTCGAAGTATCGAGGCGATCTCGATCGGGCCGTGCGCTCGGAGCAGACCGGCCAGTCGGCGTCCTTCGACACGGAGTCGTTCGGCGAGCTCGTCGACCGCGGTGTCCAGTTCCAGAGTGCCATCAGCCAGGAGATCGTCGACCGCGCCTCGCTCGAGGCCGACGCCACCCGACAATCGACGCTGATCCGCATCGGTATCAGCCTCGGGGCAGTGTTGTTGGCCGCCCTCACGGCATTGTTCATCACCCGCTCGATCACGCGCCGGATCAAGGCCGTTTCGCAAGGCGCCAACCAAGTTGCCGACGAACAGCTGCCGGCCTTGGTGGAGGCCCTCCGTGATCCACGCGGCAAGTCGGTGTTGCCCGACATCGCACCCGTCGACGCTCGCGGCCATGACGAACTCGCCGAGCTCGCCAGCGCCTTCAACTCGATGCAGAGCACCCTCGTGGACGTTGCCCACGAGCAGGTCGAAGTGATGCGACGTGGCGTCAGTGACCTGTTCGTCACGATGGCACGGCGAAACCGCTCACTGATCGACCGGCAGCTCGCGATGCTCGATGAGTACGAGGCCGAGGTCGATGACCCGGACGTGCTCGCGAACTACTACCAACTCGATCACCTGGCCACCCGCATGCGTCGCAACAGTGAATCGCTTCTGGTGCTCGCCGAGCGCGGAGCCCAAGCGGCGTCGCGTGAAAGCGACCGAGATCGACGATGTCGTCGCGCGCCTCGATCGGCGAAATCGAGGACTACCGGCGTGTCGAGATCGAGCACCTCGAGAGCCTGCAGGTGCGCGGCACCGTCGTTGCCGACATCTCCCACCTCATCGCCGAACTGCTCGACAATGCGACCGCATTCAGCCCACCGGAGAGCTCCGTTCGGATCGGTGGCCGTCATGCAGGTGACTCCTATCTACTTCGCGTCGTCGACAGCGGAATCGGTATCCCGACACAGCGTCTGGCCGAACTGAACGAGCTCCTGCGGGAACCGCCGGTCGTCGGTCTCAGCGTCGAGCCGACGCTCGGCATGTCCGTGGTATCGCTGCTCGCCTACAAGCACGGCATCCACGTCACGCTCTCGGCCGGAAGCCCTGGCCTCACCGTCGATATCACACTGCCCTCCTCGCTGTTCGGTCCGATCGACGTGCCGCTCGACCGTGGTGCGGCCACGTATGGTCCGAGCGCGGCGCCGCTCGAGGACGAGTCGATCGTTGCGTGGAGCGAGAACGATCGGGCAAGCGCATCGTTCGACGAGGCCTTCCAGCCCGTAGCGGGGGCCGACACGATCGGCGCCCCTCGGTCAGCCCAGCCGTCGACGCCGTACGGGGGATACCCGGACGACGAAGAGCGCGCCGTCACGGCATCGGACTGGACCAAGATGGCGATCAGCCTGTCGGCGTTCAAGTCCGGCCAGCAATCGGCGACCGACACGCCGGCAACGTTCGCCTACGACGAAGCGGTCGACACCATCAGCCCCGTCACCGCCTCCGACGAGTTCACCGACGACGACACGAACGAGATGACCCGACCCGTCACCGCCTACGCCGAGTCGTTCGACGACGACCGACCCGTCACCGACGACCAACTCGAACCCATCGCACACGACACCACCAGCAACCAGTCCACCGACGACGACGACCAACCCGTCACCACCTACACCGAGTCATTCGACACCGACCGACCCGTCACCGACGACCAACTCGAACCCATCGCACACGACACCACCAGCAACCAGTCCACCGACGACATCGACCAACCTGCAGCCGTCCACGACAACCCCAGCGGCGAGTTCATCGACGACGACCAACCCGTCACCGCCTACGCCGAGTCATTCGACACCGACCAACCCGTCACCGACGACCAACTCGAACCCATCGCACACGACACCACCAGCAACCAGTCCACCGACGACATCGACCAACCTGCAGCCGTCCACGACAACCCCAGCGGCGAGTTCATCGACGACGACCAACCCGTCACCGCCTACGCCGAGTCATTCGACGACGACCAACCCGTCACCGCCTCGCCGAGTCGTTCGACGACGACCAACCCGTCACCGACGACCAACTCGAACCCATCGCACACGACACCACCAGCAACCAGATCACCGACGACATCGACCAACCCGTCACCGTCCTGGAGCCCGCGGGGACCGCACACGACACCACCGACCTCATCGAGGTCTCGGTGGGCGCGGCGCTCGTCGACCTACCGCCACCACCACCCGCTGCTCGGGTCCATGGCGAGTTCGACACGCCCCTCGCGCCGCCGATCACCGCCGCCGGCCCCAGTCGCAGACCGGTGACTCCCGAGTCCGCGCTCACGGCAAGTCCCCGCCCGCTCCCCGACCAGCCGGCGCCACCAAGCCTTCCGACCCGCAGCCCGAGCAGTGGACCCGACGGTCCTGATCGGCTGATCGACTTCGCTACGACGGGCAACGGAGCAGCCGAGCCAGACCCGTCGACCCCTGGCGCTCTCCAGGCAGCACTCGCTGCATTCGACGCCGGGTTCAACGGGTCGAACGGCTCATTGCCGACCCGAGCCCGAACCGATGATCCGACGGAGCACGTCGAGGAGCCCTTGGCGACGACCCCGTCCCGCCTGGATCCAGACGCGCTCCGACAACGCCTTCGGGCATTTCAGTCCGAGTTTCGGACCGGTCTCGACGACCAGGTACCGGACCCCGGTGACAGTCATGCGAATGCCAACAACCACAGTGATCTCGGAGGGGATCGTCGATGAACCCAGCAGACAACCTCAACTGGCTCGTGGGCCGATTCGTGCAACAGGTCGCAGCCGTTCGTCAGGCCGTGGTCGTCTCGTCGGACGGTTTGCCCCTGGCAGGATCTGACGGTGTCGATCGAGAAACCGGCGAACGTCTCGCTGCGGTCGCATCCGGCATGATCGGCCTCGCCTACGGTTCGGCCGGGCGATTCGGAGCCGGCGCAGTATCGAACGTGATCGTCGAGATGGAGAACGGGTGGATGTTCGTCACCGGGATCCGGGACGGCTCATTGATGTGCGTCGTCACGACGAAGGAAGCGGACATCGGCACGATCGGCTACGAGATCGCCGTCTTCGCCGATCGTGCTGGCGCCGTCCTCACGCCAGAGGTCCGAGAAGAACTCAAATGCTTGATGTTGTCGAGGAGCTGATGATGATCGAGGAAGCCGATGTGGGGGTCGACGGCGACGGCGACGACGTCGACGTCGACCTCGACATAGGAGACGAGACCGGCCGGCTGATCCGGCCCTACGCGATGACGGGCGGTCGCACCGGTGTCGAGAGCGACATCGGGCTGGAGACTCAGATCCAGGCGACCGCCAGGGCGTCACAACATCTCGGTGCCTACCGGTGGGAGACTGCCAAGGTGGTCGAACTGGTCCAAGCGCCCATGGCTCTGGTCGAGGTCGCCGCACGTATGCAAATCCCGATCGGCGTGGCGCGTGTGCTGGTCGCCGATCTCGTCGGGGACGGCGCCGTGGTGCTCCACGTACCCGCCCCGACCCAGAACTTCGCAAGCCTCTTGGAAAGGGTGCTCGACGGTGTCCGCAATCTCTGATTCAAACAATCCTGCTCCGGGCGGCAAGATCCCGGTCAAGATCGTCGTCGCCGGTGGTTTCGGCGTCGGCAAGTCGACCTTCGTCAACACCGTCTCCGAGATCGAGCCGCTGCGATCCGAAGCGACGATGACCACCGCGTCTGCCCAGTTCGACGATCTGTCACAGGTCTCGAACAAGACCACCACCACGGTCGCGATGGATTTCGGACGCATCTCGCTCACCCCCGAGATCGTGCTGTACCTGTTCGGTACGCCCGGCCAGGAGCGATTCCAGTTCATGTGGAACGAGCTCGCGCGCGGTGCGATCGGCGCGGTCATCCTCGCCGACACCCGACGGCTCGGTGACTGCTTCGCCGCGGTCGACTACTTCGAGGCCCGCAACCTGCCGTTCGTCGTGGGTATCAACCCGTTCGACGGGCGTCGCACCCACACGATCGAGGCGATCCGAGATGCCGTCCAGGTCGGCGACAGCGTCCCGATGTTGTACTGCGATGCTCGCGATCGCGGAGACGTCAAGAACGGTCTGATCTCGCTCGTCGAACTGGCGCTGCTCCGCGAGCGGTCGAAGACCCACGTCTGACCCGACGCCTCACCGTCTGTTCGAGTTCGACCGTCGGGTCGATCTGAGATCACGCGGCCAGATGAGCGGCCCTGACTGCCAGGGCCGGCACGCCCAACTGCTCGCACACATCGGGGAATCCGGCCGTCGGGCCGCTCCACAGCCAGTCGTCGACCCGGCCGACGGGTACGTCGAGATCGACGGTTGCGATGATTCTGAACAACACGGCGAGCTCGGCGTTGTCCTGCAACACCTTCGACAGTTTGGCCGCGCCGCGCAGACCGTCGACATCCCACAGGCTCGCCTCGGGCGGGATGTTCTCGAGATGCTCGTAGCGGGCGAGCACGAGTGAGGCCGATTTCGCACCCCAGCCCGGCAGCCCCGGAAAACCGTCGGCGGTGTCGCCCACCAACCCGAGGTAGTCGGGAATCGAGGCCGGCCCGACACCGAACTTCTGGCGCACCGCGTCCTCGTCGATGATCTCTCGTTTGCGCCGGTCGTACTGCACGACGCGGCCGCCCCTCACGCACTGCCCGAGATCCTTGTCGGGCGTGATGATCAGCACCTGCTCGACACGCTCGTCGCAGTCGGCCACGTGGGCAGCGGCCCCGAGTGCATCGTCGGCCTCCCACTCGACCATCGGCCAGGTGGTGACACCCATCGCGATCAGCGCATCCTCCATGACCGGGATCTGATGGAGCAGTTCGGGCAACATCCCCTCGCTCGTCTTGTACCCCTCCCACAGGTCGTTCCGGAACGATTCGATGACGTGGTCGCTGGCCACACCGATGTGTGTCGCACCGTCTTCGATCAACTGCAACGTCGAGGTCAACACCCCGATCGTCGCATCGAACCGACCGGGCTCGCGACCGGACTCGTCACGCCGGTGAGCACTGCCGAAGTGCTGTCGGAACAGCTCGTACGTGCCGTCGACCAGATGCACCTTCATCGCGCGAACCGTACTTCACGCCATGGACAGCGCTGACACCGCACCCGCACCTCGATCACACGTCGACAGCACTTCGGCGATGGGCGCTACCCGGCCGAGTCGAGAACCACCCGGGTTCCCGGCGGATGAGGTGGTGGCCAGGCGATCTGCGGCACACAGACGATGCCGATGAAGGCTGCTCCATTCCTGGCCTGACCTGGTTCACGGGCGCCCGTTGCACAGGACCCGACCACCACCTCACCCGCCGGGAACCGACGAGTACGGTCCACGTTATCGCCCGGATAACCTGCCAAGGCACAACAACCCGGAGGGGTGCGAGAGCGGCCGAATCGGCACGCTTGGAAAGCGTGTGAGGGGCAACCCTCCGTGGGTTCGAATCCCACCTCCTCCGCCATGCAGACCTGGTCTGATCCCGGCCCGGACGACGAAGCTTCCTACGAACCCGCGATGCGCCGGGCGCTCGACGAGGCCAGGTCCGCGGTGGCCCACCACGACGTACCGGTCGGGGCCGTGGTCATCCGTGACGGAGTGATCATCGCCGCCCGACACAACGAACGCGAGCTCACCGGCGACCCGACCGCGCACGCCGAAGTGCTGGCGCTCCGCGATGCCGCGGTCACCGTCGGGCACTGGCGGCTGGACGACTGTGTGATGGTGGTCACCCTGGAGCCGTGCGCGATGTGTGCAGGCGCGATGGTGAACAGTCGGCTCGGCCACGTGGTCTACGGCACGACCGACCCGAAAGCCGGTGCCGCTGGCAGCCAGTTCGACCTGATCGATGCACCGGCGTTGAACCATCGCGTCACACGCACCGAGGGAGTGCTCGCCGACGATTGCGCCGCGCTGTTGGTCGACTTCTTCGCCGCCAAGCGCCGCCGTTGATCCGGTGGCGGCACCACTCGAGCGGCCGTCAGTGGCGGCGAAGACTGCCGATCAAGCGCCGCAATGCGCCGACGCGTTCGGTCTGCTGATCCGGCGAGGAGGGAGCTGCGTCGAGGGCCGGTGGGAGAACAGGCACCTGCTCGGCCGGTCTCGGAACGGGCGCCGTATCGTCGAAGACCGACCGATTCGAGGCCGTTCGTCGAGAGTTCACACCGGGCGCCCACTCGTGCTGCATCACCCTGCGTCCAGGAGGCGTCGAGGACATCAGGCGATCCGAGGGCGAGTCCACGCCGCGCGACAGGTCCGTGCCGGGTGAGGCCTCCACGAGGCGGCGACGGGTGACGAGCGATCCGGTTTCGATCGAAGCGACCGCTCGGCGGACCGCCAAGACCACGTCATCGGAGACCTCGGAACCGTCATCGTCTCCGGCCGGTACTTCAGCGTCGGCCTCCGCGACGGTGGCCGTGGTCTCGATCGAGGCGGCAAGATCGTTGCTCGGGCCGCTCGTTCGGTCGTCGTCGAGTATTCCGTCGGTGGTCGACGCAGCGCCCGAGGTGCCGAGTTGGTCATCGATCTCGCCCGAGGGCCAGATGACCTCGAATCCATCGAGTGGCGCCGCCGAAGGTTCGAGCTGACCCGAGGGCTCGCGGATCGCTCCACCGGCCGACTCGGAGACGGGCTGGAAGACCGGTACAGCAGCTGATGGGGCCTGTTGACCGCGCTCGGCTGCGAGCAGACCACCATCGAGTGTGTCGGCCGCGAAATCCCGGTGGGAAGTGGATTTCGGCGAGCTGAGCCCGTCGCCTCGCGCACCCATCGGTCTGCGGGTGGGGAGCGCCTCCGGCGGCGCTTCCATCGGGGTCGACGACGTGACGGCCGGATCCGATGATCGAGCCGAGGCATCGGTTTCGCGCATCCCCTGGTCGGAATCGACGCGCTCGTTCGGGACGAACGCGGGGCGACCGCCGGTCGAGATCGAACGGGGCAGCCGCCGGCTCGGAATCGAGTTCGGTCGAACGCTGCGGGCCGGTCGGCCCCGTGGGCTCGCCGGCGGGGGCGACGGACTCGAGGGCGCGCCCGGCCGGCTCGCCAGGTGCGATCCCCGCATTCGGGGGTGCCGGGGGCCAATCGACGGACGGTGAGTCGTCGGCAACCGAATGGGCACTGGCTCGCGTGGGAAGCGGCGGCATCGAATCGAACACCGACGTCGTAGCCGCATCGTCGGAAGCGTCAGGCCCTGAGCACTCGTCGACCGCGCCCCGTTCACGCCCGCTGGGGAGACGCTCGTCGAGCCACGACGGTTGGTCCCAGGTGATCACATCATCGTCGAACGCCTCGAGTGGTGAGAACAACGGCTCGGGCGGGGGCGTGGAAATCGCAGCGTCGCCCACCACTGGCGAAGGCAAGGGATCACCGGGCGACAGGTCGAGCGCCCGAGGCGACTGTGTCCAGCGCCGAATACCCGCTGGGTGATGTCGATACGGCGTCGACGTGACGCCGCGCACCAGCTGGCCCGCCATCCACCCGACGCACTCCTCGGTCATCATCTCGGTCATGACGAGCACCGTGTGACGGTTCACCGAGGGCACGCGCTCGAACAAACGGCCGAGGTGCGCCACTTCGCCGACACGAATCGAACCGTGCTCGAGTTGAGCGGCGTTGAGCGCACCGGCATCGATCAACCGCGAACCGAGCGATGGATCGGTGATCCGCTCGGCGAGATAGATCTCACCTCGATCGAGATAGACCGTGACCACCGGCAGCGTTTCCACGATCAGCTCCCCGGTGAAACGATGGCTGCGGGCCGCGTCGAGCACGATCCAGCCGGGACGGGGGAAGGTCCCGACCAGTCCGAACAGATCGTTCGTGACCTCCTCACGCTGCATCGTCACGTGGCACCGACCATCTGGACCACGCGCTCGAGTGGCCCCTGGAAGTCGCTGTCGTCACGATCCAGCCGATCGAGCACCGCGAGCAACGACTCGACGACGACCGCCCGACCGGACTCGTGGTGGATCAGCTGACAGGGCATCGCCATCTCGCTGGCGAGCGTGCCGAGTTGACGCGCGCGAGCAGGGTCGCCTCGTCGAAGTCGTCGCATCGATTGACGGCCACTACGAGTGGCACACGAAGGTCGCGCAACAGGACGCGCATTGCGGCACCTGCTTCGGTGTGGGTGTGCGTCGCCTCGGCGTCGATGACATAGATCACCGCGTCGACATCACCCTTGAGGATGTCGGTCATGAACCAGAAGCGGCGCTGCCCCGGAGTTCCGAACATCAGCAGTCGAACGTCGCCGTCCTCGATCGCGTAGGTGCCGAAATCCATGGCGACCGTGGTTCGTTCCTTGGTCGATGCTTCGTCGCCGGTGGTCAAGACGTCGGTGTCGACGACCGGAGTCTGCGAGACCGACTGGATCAACGATGTCTTACCGGCCGCAAAAGGGCCCGTGACCAGGAGTTTGAACACGTGTTCGGAGCCCACGTGTGTCTCGGCCGTCACGAATTCCCTCCTGTGTCAGTACTCGCGCGCACGAGCGGACGCCCGGTCGCGGATTGTCGATTTCCTGACAAATGTATCGGCCGTGGACGACCCGTTCTTGAGGTGCGTCATCGCGCCCCACGCGCATGGGCGCGGGGTCGTCACCGCAGCCGATTGCCGCTAGCCTCGCTCGACGGAGAGGTGCCCGAGCGGCCAAAGGGACACGCCTCGAAAGCGTGCGAGGTGCAAGCCTCCGTGGGTTCAAATCCCACCCTCTCCGCCACTCGGACGACCGTCGTGCTGAATCGATCAGGCGGCGGTCGTTGCGCGTCGGCAACCCGGCCGCACGGCTACCGGCATTCGGTTCCGTCCTCGGGCGGATCGAGATCGATCAGGTAGTCGTTCACGACGTCGACCACGCAACGATTCACCCCGTAGCCGGTGTGCTGATCGGCCTCGACGATCACGAGCCGTCCGTCCTCGAGCGCGTTCGCCATGCGCACCGTCGATTCGAACGGCGTGGCCGGGTCGCCGGTGGTGCCGATCACGACGATCGGACCGGCGCCGGCGCCCGTGATCGGAACCCGGGGATCGAGCGATTCCGGGAAGAACGTGCAGAAGTAGCCACCCGCTGAGCCCTCGGGCACCAGGTGCGGGGCGACCTCGTGGAACAACTCCGCCTGGGCATCGGTCTCCTCGACCGTGAGCCGCTCGTCGGTGTCGGCGCACGAGATCGCCTGGAACGCCTCGAGTTCGTTGCCGTACGAACCATCGGCTGAGCGCTGGTAGTAGCTGTCGTTGAGATCCAACAGCCCCGCTCCGTCGCCCAGCTGTGCCGCGGCCAGCGATTGTTCCAGCGCCGGCCAGAACGATTCGGAGTACATCGCCTGAACCACTGCCGTGATCGCCACGTCGCGATTGACCGGTGGCCGCCCGGGCTCACCGATGATCGGATTTCGATCGAGGTCCTCCAACAACTGGTCGAAGGCGCCCTCGGCGTCGCCATCGTTGTGGAAGGCACAGTCGTCGTCGGCGCTACACCGGGCGAGGAACGTGTCGAGGGACGCCTCGAACCCCGCCGTCTGTTGCAAGCTGGACTCGAGCGCGTCGGCGTTCGGATCGGACGCCCCGTCGAGCACGGCTGCGCGCACGGTGTCCGGGAACAACGTCGTCCAGGTCGCGCCGAGCTCGCTGCCGTAGCTCAGCCCGAAGTACGAGATCTGCTCCTCGCCGAGCGCTCGCCGGATCGTGTCCATGTCGCGGGCGCTGTCGTTCGTGCCGACGTGTCCGATGATCGTGCGGTTGCGGCCGATGCACTGGCGTGCGAAGTCCTGCGCCGTCTGGACGAGCGCTTCACGTTCGGCGGCTGAGTCGGGCGTCGCATCGATCTCGGTGAAGTAGGGGTCGTAGTCATCGATGCAGTCGATCGCCGGCTCGCTCTCGCCGGTACCTCGCGGGTCCCAGCCGATGATGTCGAACCGATCGAGGAGCGAGCGGTCGAAGATCTGGGCCGCGAAGAGCGCGAGGTCGCTCCCGCCGAATCCCGGACCACCGGGGTTGACGAGCAGCGAACCGATCTTGTCGTCCTGGTCCAGTGCGTTGTAACGGGCGAGGAAGAGATCGAACCTGGGGCCGTCGGGCTCGTCGTAGTCGACCGGTACCTCGATCGTGGCCACGTCGACCGCGTCGGTGAATTCGTCCCATTCGATCGGCGCCGGTTCGAACTCACCGATCGGTTCGCCGGGCCCGGCGGTTCCGTCGGTGGTGGCGACGGAGACCGACGCCGGACTCTCGTTCGGCCTGCTGGAGGTCTCGGCGACACCAGGGTCCGGCGACGAACAGGCCGCCAGTGCGAACGCGACTGCAGCGATCAGGGAAACGGTCCGCCCGGACATGGGCGACAGCGTACGGCCCAATGGCACCCCACAAGCCGCGGCGCCACGGTACCGAAACGTCCGTAGCCTTGCGGCCATGCGGATGGGCCCACACCACATGATGCCGAGGGACACCGACGCCGTGAAGGACGTCAAGCTCGCCCGCGCCACCGCCGGACGCGTCTGGACGTTCGCACGGCCCTACCGGGGCACGATCATCGTGTTCCTGGTGGCCATCTTGTTCGCGGCGCTGCTCGGCGTCGTGCCACCGCTGGTGGTGCGCCGGATCATCGACGACGCGATCCCGAATGCCCAAGCCGACGGCAACCGCAGCCCGATTTGGTGGCTGGCCGCGATCGCGGTCGCCGCCGCGCTGATCGACGCCGTGTTGCAGATCGTGCAGCGCTGGTGCAGCGCCCGCGTCGGCGAGGGGCTGATCGCCGACCTGCGCCGGGCCCTCTACGCCAAGGTGCAGCGCCTGCCGATCGCGTTCTTCACCCGCACGCCGACCGGAGCGATCACGAGTCGCCTCAACAACGACGTGGTCGGTGCTCAAACCGCGGTGACCAGCACCCTCGGCAGCGTCGTCAGCAACGTGATCGTGCTCGCCACCACGCTCACCACGATGTTGGTACTCGAGTGGCGCCTCACGCTGCTCACCTTGGTCGTGCTGCCACTGTTCGTGATCCCTGCCCGGCGCGTCGGGCGCCGCCTGCAGGACATCTCGCGCGAGCAGATGACCGCACAACGCTGCGATGAACACCCAGATGACCGAGCGGTTCAACGTGTCGGGGGCGATGCTCGTCAAACTGTTCGGGTCGCTCGACCGCGAGAACGAGACGTTCGGCTCACGGGCCAACGCTGTCCGGGATGCCGGCGTGCGAGCGGCGATGCTCGGGCGGGTGTTCTTCGTCGCACTCGGATTGGTCGCCGCCGTCGGTACCGCGGTCATCTACGGAATCGGCGCCCAACTGGTGGTCAGCAACGAGATCGAGACCGGCACGCTGGTCGCCCTGGCGGCGCTGGTCACCCGCGTCTACCAACCCCTCACCGGGCTCACGAACGCACGGGTCGACCTGATGACCTCGATGGTGTCGTTCGAGCGGGTGTTCGAGGTGCTCGACACCCCTGAGGCGATCACCGACCGGCCGGGTGCGTTCGACCTGATCGAACCGCACGGGGAGGGTCGAGTTCCGAGACGTCGGATTCCGCTATCCACCGGCGAACGAGTCGTCGATCGCCTCGATGGAGACACAGACGATCCCGGGCGCCGATCCCGACCGAGACGTGTTGACCGGCCTGTCACTCACGCTCGAGCCCGGCGAGACAGTGGCGTTGGTCGGCTCGTCCGGCGCCGGCAAGAGCACCCTCGCGTCGCTGATTCCGCGGCTCTACGACGTCACGACGGGCGCTGTGATGGTCGATGGCGCCGACGTCCGCGATCTCACGCTCGCGTCGCTCCGAGCGGCCGTGGGCGTGGTCTCACAGGATCCTCACCTCTTCCACGAGTCGATCGGCGACAACCTTCGCTACGCGAACCCCGACGCGAGTGATGCAGACATCGTCGAGGCCTGTCGGGCGGCGCGCATCCACGACACGATCGCCGCCCTCCCGGATGGTTACGACACGGTCGTCGGCGAACGTGGCTACCGCCTGAGCGGTGGCGAAAAGCAACGGCTGGCGATCGCCCGGCTGTTGTTGAAGAATCCGGCGGTCATGATCCTCGACGAGGCGACCAGCCATCTCGACAACGACAACGAGGCACACGTGCAGGCCTCGATCGAGGTGGCGTTGGCAGGACGAACCGCGTTGGTGATCGCTCACCGGCTGTCGACGGTGAGGTCGGCCGATCGGATCGCGGTCCTCGACGGAGGTCGCATCGTCGAGCTCGGACCGCACGACGAGCTGGTGGCGCGAGACGGTATCTACGCGTCGCAGCTGCGCGCCGGGGAGTTGCTCGAACCCACCTGAGATGGTCTGGTCGCGCCTCGCACCAGGTGCCACACGCCCGATGCTGCACGAGCCCCGGGTCGATCGCGTTCGCATCGTTCTGGCTCGCCCGGACGATCGCCGCCGACGTCGCCATCCCCTATCGGGCGACCCGATGAGGACCTCCTGCCGAACGAAACGTCTGACCCGAAACGCAGTCGAGCCACCCAGGAGGGTGGCTCGACTGGAGCTTCAGCGCCGTCGGGGGTGTCGACACCTCCGACCGTCACAACATGGACGGAGATCAGTGGCTGTCGCTGTCCTTGTCGCCCGGGATGACGTCTTCGACCTTGTCGGATACCTGCTCGTACGCGTCCGCCACTTGGTCGGGCACCTTGTCGCCGGCGCTCTCGACCAGGTCGTCGACCTGGTCCTTGACCTTGCCGGCCTGGTCCTTCATCGAATCGATCGAACTCGAACCGGCATCGCCGGCTGCGGAAGCACCACCGGACTCGGCCTTGGTACCGGCGAACATGCCCTTGATCTTGTCCAGAATTCCTGCCATCTGATGGCTCCCCTCACATTGTCGTGTCTGTAAATCGGCGCGAACACATCGAATCGATGTCGCCCCGGGTCCGGACACTGTACTGGCCGGCCGGCTGTTCCCGGCCGTGCCGCGCGACCATCGACCGTTCGGTTCCGAGCCGGGCGCAACGATCAGTGCTCGGGCAGGGTCGCGTGGGCGACACCTTGACCGTGGGCGTCGAGGTCGTAGCCGATCTGGCAGAACCCGTGGTTGCAGTAGCCGCCCGGGTGCTTGTGGAGGTAACCCTGGTGATAGTCCTCGGCGTAGTAGAACACGCCGTCGCCCGCCTCGCCGGCCGGCGCGATCTCGCTGCTGATCTGGCCGTACCCCGCAGCGGTCAGCGCCCGCTGATAGCGCTCGCGCGATGCCTCGACGATCGCCAATTGGGCATCGGTGGTGGGATACACCGCCGAGCGATACTGGGTGCCCACGTCGTTGCCCTGACGATTGGGCGTGGTCGGATCGTGGTTCTCCCAGAACGCCTTCATCAGCTGATCGACCGTGACGATCGACGGGTCGTAGGCGATCAGCACCGACTCGGTGTGCCCGGTCTGGGCGGTGCAGGTCTCCTCGTAGGTGGGATGTTTGGTCCAGCCACCCATGTAGCCGACCGCCGTCGTGTACACACCGGGAATCTGCCAGAAGATCCGCTCGGCGCCCCAGAAGCATCCCATCGCCACGTAGATGGTCTCGATGCCGTCGGGAAACGGTGGCTGCAGCGGCGAACCCAGCACCACATGTCGGTCGGCGACGGCGATCGGGGTGTCACGTCCCGGCAGGGCGTCTCCGGCGGCGATCATCTCGGTCTTCTTGCGGAACAACATCCGATCAGCGTACGGGTCACTCCGGCCCGTGTCGCCCGACCGCACCGAGTTCGCGAAACGTTCGCGTGTCGCTAGTTCAACAGGAGGCGTTCGATCCGCCGCGCGGTGACGGTGACACCGACCAGGGCCATCGCGATCAGCACCGTCAGGTGGCCGACGAACGCCCACGACCACTCGCCGAGGTTGAGCGAGCGCATCATCGCCACCCCGTGATACAGCGGGCTGAATTGGACCACCCATTGCCAATCGCCATAGCTCGACAACGGATAGAAGGTGGCCGAGAACAGGAACATCGGCAACATCAGCGCGGTCACGTACTCGAAGTCGGCCACCGCACGGATGTACGTGGCGGCAGCCATGCCGACCGAGCTGAACGCGAACGAGATCAGGACGGCGACCGGCAACATGCCGAGCGCCCAGACCGAACTGGTCATGCCGAGCGCCAACATCGTCACCAGGAACGCAGCCGAATAGATCGCACCCCGGATCGTCGGCATACGAGATCTCGCCGAGCGCCACGTCGCCGGACGTGAGCGGCGTCGCCAACGCCGCGTCGTAGACCTTGTCGTACTTCATGCGAAAGAACAGGTTGAACGTCGATTCGTAGAGCGCTCCGTTCATCGCCGAAGCCGCCATCAGCGCCGGGGCGACGAACTCGGCGTACGGAATCAGACGGCCGCCGTCGTCGACGTCACCGACGAGCACACCGAAACCGACGCGGATCGACATCAGATAGAAGAACGGCTCGAAGAACCCCGACAACAGGATCGTCCAACCGCCGGCGCGGTTGATCATCCATTGCCGTTCGAGCATCCGGTGGGGACGTGTCGCGTGGACCACCTGCACCGGCAGGATTCGCAACGGGAGTTCGGCGAGCGTGATCACGTTGCCAGCCTCCTGGCGAACGTGATCCGGGCCGTCAGCCACCCGAAGAGCGCGAACGCATGCGAGCACCGCGACGTGGACCACGGTCGAACCGAGCTCGAGGCGGCCGTGAACAGCACCCCGGCACAGTTCGACCCCATGCCACAACGGAGTGATCTTGGCGATCGGTTCGCATCCAATCGGGAAGCTGTTCGATCGGATAGAAGGCTCCACCGAAGAGGAACAACGGCATGATGACGAAGCGGTTGATGGCCGGGAAGGACCTGTCGGCCTGGCGGGTCGACGACCACGCCGACAGCGGTGTGGCGAACGCCACACCGGTCAACACGCCGAACGGCACCGCGAGCAGCAGCCCGAACGATCGGGTTTCGGCGAACAGCACCAGGACCGCTGCCACGCCGGTGACGGAGATCAACGCCTTGGTGCCGTGCCACAGTGCCACGCCACCGGCGACCTCGCCCGGCGAGAGCGGCGTCGCGGCCTGGGCGTGAAAGCCACGCATCCACTTGAAGCCGCCCATCACCGGCCACATCGCCTCGTTGGCGCACACCATCATCGCCGTGGTCGCCAACAAGCCCGGGGCGAGGAACTGGAAATAGGTGAGTCCGTCGAGCAGCTGCTCGGAGTTGTCACCCTGGTCGACGAGCGCCCCGACGCCGAGGCCCATACCGACCAGGTACAGCAGCGGCTGCACGAAGGAGCCGACCATGTTCGACTTCCAGATCGTGCGATAGAGCGTGAAGTGGCTCTCCCACGCCCGAATGGTTGCTGGGGTGCTCATCGTTCCGCGACCCGATCAGTCCACCAACGAGCGACCGGTGAGTCGCAGGAACACGTCTTCGAGCGAGCTGCGACGAACGAGCACCGACTCGGGCCTGCTGCCACGGGCATGCACCTCGGCGAGCGCCGCCTCGCCGTCGTCGGCATAGATCAGCACCCTGTCGGGCAACACCTCGCGGCGATGCCCGATGCCGTCGACCTCGGCGGCCCGCTCGTCGTTGGTGCCGGCCGGATAACGCAGCTCGAGCACCTCGCGCGGCGAGTGCTCCTGGATCAACTGGCGCGGCGAGCCGATGGCGACGATCTTGCCCTGGTCCATCACGACCAGCCGGTCGCACAGTTGCTCGGCCTCGTCCATGTAGTGGGTGGTGAGCACCAGCGTGACGCCGCGTTGCTTGAGTCGGTACAACCGGTCCCACAACACGTGCCTGGCCTGCGGGTCGAGCCCGGTCGTCGGTTCGTCGAGCAGCAGCAGCTCGGGCTCGTTGATCAGCGAGCGGGCGATCGTGATGCGCCGCTTCATGCCGCCCGACAGCGGTTCGATCGTTGCTCTTGGCGCGATCGGTGAGCTGCACGAACTCGAGCAGTTCCCTGGCGCGACGCTTGCATTCGGCGCGCGGGATGTCGAAGTAACGCCCGTACAGGATCAGGTTGTTCTCGACGCTGAGTTGTTCGTCGAGTTGGTCCATCTGAGGGACCACCCCCAGGCGGGCTCGAATCTGCTTGCCCTCGGTCACCGGATCGAGTCCGAAGATTCGCAGCTTGCCGTCGCTCACCGGTGAGACACAGCCGATCATCCGCATCGTCGACGACTTGCCGGCGCCGTTCGGGCCGAGGAAGCCGAACGACTCGCCACGCTCGACCTCGACGTCGATGCCGTCCACCGCGACGAAGTCACCGAAGCGCTTCACCAGCTGCTCGGCCTTGATGAGTGGGGACGCAAGGTCGGGAGACATGCGGGTGTCGACGCTACCGGCCGTCGCTGTCGGTGGCAGGGAGGGTTTCGGTACCTCGGCCTCACACGGTCCGGACGGGACGCCTCCAGCCCGGTTCGAGGTCGAGCTGTTGGCAGACTGGTCGCGTGATGCGACGTGTGCTGCGAACGTGGGCGGAGACGCGGCTGCGTTCGCGTCCGAACTCGCCTTCACTCGACGCGTCGTGGGGCAGCGAGACGTTCGAACTGGCCGGCGGCCGAGCCGTGCTGTGCGGACCCGGCCAGTACGTCAATCGCGCGATGGCAGTCGGTCTGAACGGCCCACTCTCCGACCAAGAGGTCGACCTGTTCGAGGCGCGGTGCGCATCGGTCGGTGTGCGGCCGGCCGTGGAGGTGACCGAGGCGACCCACGATTCGGTGGCGACCCAGCAGCTCATTGCTCGCGGCTACGGCATCGACGGCACGACGTCGGCCCTGCGTCGAACGCTCGACGACATCGACGAACTTCCGTTGCCCGACCGCACGATCCGTATCCAGTCGGCGAACCTCGAGCTGCTCCCGGTCTGGCAGGAGACCTCGGCGCTCGGATGGGGCCATCTCGACCGCGACGCACGGCGCGTCGAGCGACGCATTCGCTCGAGTCGCGGCGGTGGTCGACGGCGATGGGCTGGTGATCGCCAGCGATGCCGGGGACGGTCGCTCGGTCGGTTGCGCGAGCCTCACGATCCACAACGGGGTCGCGACACTCGGCGGCATGTCGACGGTGCCTTCCGAGCGCGAGCGCGGCGTGCAGCGCGCCATGATCCTCCACCGCCTGCGCGTCGCTCGCGACCGAGGCTGCGACGTCGTCACGAGCTCGGCCGCGCCCGGTGGGACGTCGGAGCGGAACCTGATCCGCCATGGCTTCGTGCCCTGGTTCACCGTGTCGACGCTCGCTCGCCCCGCACCTGTTCTCGGCGGCTGAACCTCCGTCCTCGGTAGCGTCGAGGCGATGATGCTGCGAACGTATCGACCCGATGATCTCGAGAACATCCACCGGATCAACCGGGGCGCGGTGCCAGCCGTCGGCACCGAGACGATCGATGATCTCGGCGACATCGCCGAACGGTCGACGATCGCTCTCGTCGCCCAGGTCGACGACGAGATCGCCGGATTCTGCCTCGTGCTCGCGCCGGGCGCCGACTACGACTCGATGAACTACCGATGGTTCTGCGAGCGGTACGACGATTTCGTCTACCTCGATCGGATAGCGATCCCCACCCCGTTCCAAGGTCGCGGCATCGGGCGCGCGATGTATGCCGAGGTCGTCGAGCGGGCCGCTGTACTGCATCCGAGCGCGACGGATTTCACGCTCGAGGTCAATCTGCGACCCCGCAACGAGCAGTCATTGGCCTTCCACGCCAGGCTCGGTTTCGCAGAGGTCGGCCAACAGGAAACCGACTACGGCGCCCTGGTCAGCCTGATGACCAAACCCTTGTGATCGTCGAATTGGGATGTGCCGGTCGGGGAGATCGGGCCGGCAACCCACTCCCGACTCAGCGGATCGTGGGAAAGACGAACAGACCGAACGTTCCCGGGCCGGTGTGGGCGCCGACGCTGGGCCCGATCCGGTAGTGCACGATCTCCGTCGATGCCCTCGATGCCCGACAGCGCCTGTTCCAGGCGTTCGGCCAACGGCCGACTCGATTCGTCGGAGGTGCCGATCGCGACGGTGACGCCGGTGTTCGACGCATTCGCCGATGCGGCGCTCGACCCCACACTCGATCCACTGGCGGTCCACCCGGCCGCGTAGGTCGACATGACGTCGATCGTGTCCTCGATCGTGGTCACTCGATCGAGGATCTCCAGTTCACCGTTGCTCATGGCGAGCACCGGGACACCGTCGCCGTCGAGTTCGACCGTCGCGGCGCGACCGCCGCGATCGGTCAGCCGCGGGACGCCCACCATGAAGGCAGTACCGATCCGGGGCACCAGGTTGTCGATCCGCCGACGTATGTCGTCGCAGAGACCACCTCGGCCGATCGCGACCCCGGCGGCCCACACACAGACGGCCACGCCGAAACTGGCGCTGCCGGTATCGATCACGTGTACCGGGACTGCGACGCTCGATGGCAGCGATCGCAGCGCTGGCCACCGTGCCCGACATCGACTCGGAGATGTGGATCGACACGATCTCGGTACAGCCCCGAGCGATCAGACGCTCGATAGGCGTCGACGAACTGCCCGGGCGACGGCTGGCTGGTCGTGATCACCGGTCGCGGCACCGTCGTCGGAAGTGGTCGTAGAATCGTCGGCGTCGAGATCGCGTCTCTCTCGCGTACTCGACGCCGGCGATGGTGACCGTCATCGGGACGACCTCGACGGCGAAACCGCTCGACGATGGCAGCAGTGATCTGGCTGCTCGAGTCGGTGACGATGCCGATCGACCGGAGTGTTCGTGTCGTCGAACACGATCAGGTGGGCGAAGCGGCGACGAAGCGACGCATGATGACCGCACTGCTCACCGCCGAGGCGATGGGCAGTGCGACGGTCGGCTTGGGACCCCACACGTTCGGCAGCGCACGACGCCACCAGACGACACCGCCGACCACCCAGCAGATCGACGACACGAGCGCTGGCGGCGAAGGCCCGCTGCTTCCACCGCGGCACGGCGACGGTCACGACGGCGACGGCCGCATCGATCGGGAAAGTAGGCCGGGAACGTGGCGAGGCACTGGCCGACGCTCGCCGCCACGCCCTTGCCGCCACGGAAGCCGTTCCAGACGGGATAGCAGTGGCCGATCACCGAGGACGTGCCGGCGACGTGGGCACCGACCGGGCCCGCGATCGACGGCACCGAGCGCCGACGGCAGCGGCACCCTTGGCGATGTCACCGCCGATGACCATGGCGCCCGCCCGGGCGCCGAGCACCTTGGCCGCGTTGGCTCCACCCGGATTTCCGCTGCCGGCCTCGCGCAGATCGACCTGTCCGCCCGAGACGCTTGCGGGCGACGAGGTCGGCGGTGGGAAACGTGCCGAGCAGGTAGCCGACCGCCGCAGCCTGGAGCACCCGCTTCGTCCGCCTGAGATCGCCATCGACCCGTCACCGTACCTTGGCGGCCGAACGCGAGGCGGCGTTGGTGGAATGCACCGACGTGTGCTGCTAGGTTTCTGCACGCTCTCAACGAGATGAGGCTTCCGGCCCCCATCGTCTAGTGGCCTAGGACACCACCCTTTCAAGGTGGCGGCACGGGTTCGAATCCCGTTGGGGGTGCTAGTAGGTACACATATCTCCAGGTCCCGTGGTGAAGTCTGGAGTTCACGCCGGCCTGTCAAGCCGGAGGTCGCGGGTTCAAGTCCCGTCGGGACCGCTGCAGGGCCGCCGAAAGGCGGCCTTGTGCACATACCGGGTGTCGCACCACGGCACCCGACACGGTCGAGTAGCTCAGTCGGCAGAGCACACGCCTGAAAAGCGTGGGGTCCGGGGATCGACGCCCCGCTCGACCACCAAGAAAGCCCCTGGTAGATCGGCCAGGGGCTTCGACGTGTCTGAACGGGCGATTTGCGGATTCGTCCGTTATCTGTCCGCACGGCCGCCGTGCGCACGGCCGTCGTCCGCACGGCCGTCGTCCGCACGGCCGTCGTCCGCACGGCCTGTCCGAGGGTTCCAGGCCCATCGTCACGCCCTCGAACTCCACTCATGTTGTGCTGTTGCCGACCGGCGCCAGAACCGGCGTACACGTCGACCTCGGCGACATGTCCGAGCAGGTCATCGAGCAGCACTCGATGCCGCGTCTTGTCGATGCGTCGTCGGGCGGTGTGTGGCCACGATGTGTTGGCCTGCTCGGCTGAGACCGCGATCTCCACCTCGGTTCGCGACAGCCCCGTCCCCGCCTTCACGGTGAGCGTCGCCTTGTCGGAGGTGATGCGGAGACGGACCTCCACGCCCTTCTTGCTCAGCGAGGTAGCCCTGGCGAATGTAGGACACCTGGGCCCAGCTGCTCCGCATCCAGCGCCTCGGACACGATGAACTTGCGTTCGATCTCGATCGTCACCAGACCAGTACGTGGCAGCGGCCGGTAGCTTCGACAGTAATGCGTGTGAGGACCTTCCAACTCAGCGACCACGAGAGGTCCGTGGTCGAGTCGCTGACGAGACTCGGATTCGTGTTCGATCCATCGCAGGTCGTGACGACCACCCTGATCGACACCTTCGACGCAAGTTTGCACCGCGCCGGTCTACGGCTTCAGATGAACGAGTCCGAGGGTCGGGAACTCGAACTGACCGGCGAGGGCGGTGCCCCCGCTCACCTTGAGGTCGACGCCGTGCCCCGCTTCCCTGCCGACCTCCCGCCCGGTCCGTTCCGATCCCGCATCGCCGCCCTCACCGACGTGCGCGCCTTGATGCCGCAACTCGAGGTGAGCATGACCCGAACCAGCGGAGCGTGGCGAGACGCTGCCGACAAGGTCGTGGCCATCGCCGAACTCCACCACGATGTTCATGTCGTCGGCCGGCCTGACACCGACTGCGCCGAAGCGACAATCGAGATCCATCCGGTTCCGGGGTACCCCAAACGGACGCGGCGCACCCTGCGAACCCTGCGCGAGATCGGACTCGCCGAGTGCGATACCGACATCTTGACGCAGTGCGCTACGGCGGCCGGCATCGATCTCGCCGGTTTCGCAGCGTCCGCGACCGTCCCGCTCGATCCCGACATGGCGGCGATCGACGGGTTCCGAGTAGTTCTTGCCAACCTCGCGGCGACAATCACCGCGAACTGGAACGGCACCATCGACCAGATCGACCCGGAGTTCCTGCATGACCTGCGGATCGCGGTGCGCCGCACCCGCACGGTCCTCCACGAAGCCAAGCCCGTGCTCCCCGCCGCAGTCCTCGAAACCACCCGAGACGGGTTCAAATGGCTCGCCGCGCTCACCGGAACACCACGCGACCTCGACGTCTACCTGCTCGAGTGGTCGCGGTACACCGATCCCCTCGGCGCCGGAATCGCCCCATCACTCGAACCAGTACGCGACCTGCTCGAACGACGCCGCGCCGAGGGGCACATCGAGCTCGAACGTGCCCTTCGCTCCGAACGGGCAACCGAACTGATGGAAACGTGGCGGACCTGGCTCACCGAGCCATTCACCAGCGATGACGTCCCGCCACGAGCCAGTCGTCCGCTCGGCCGGCTCGTCGCCAAACGCATCGCCCGCGCGCACGGCGTCCTCATCGAGCGAGGCAGACTCATCGCTCCCGACACGCCCGCCGAACATCTCCACATTCTCCGCAAGGACGCCAAGAAGCTCCGCTACCTCCTGGAGTGCTTCGGCAGCCTGCTCCCGGATCGGCCGCGCAAGCGGTACGTGAAACGGCTCAAAGCGCTGCAGGACAACCTCGGCGAGCACCAGGACGCCGAGGTCCACGTCAGCATGCTGCGCGCCATCGGTCGCGAACTCCACGACACCGGATCGTCGCCCGACACGATGGTCGCCATCGGTCAACTCACCGAACGGCTCGAACAGCAACGTCTCGCGGCCCGCACCGAGTTCGCCGAACGATTCGCCGACTACGACACACCTGCCACGTCCCGCGCCCTCGATGCCGTGCTCGACGGGATCACCGAGTGAAAGTCCTCGCGACATACAGCATCAAAGGCGGCGTCGGCAAGACGACCGCCGCGGTGAACCTCGCCCACGAAGCAGCCGCGGCTGGCTGCCGAGTCGTGCTGTGGGACCTCGACCCACAAGGCGCCGCCACCTTCTTCGTACGCGTCAAGCCCGCCATCAAAGGCGGAGCCGAGCGCCTGGTCCGCAACACGGGATCGCTCGCCGCGAACATCCACGCCACCAACGACCCGTCTGTCCACATCGTGCCCGCTGACTTCTCCCTGCGCCACCTCGACCTCGAACTCGACGACACCAAACACCCGACGCGGCGCCTCGCGACGCTCCTCGAACCAATCGGCCACAGCTACGACATCGCTATCCTCGACTGCGCCCCAGGGATCACGCTCACCAGCGAAAGCGTCTTCGACGCCGCCGACGCACTCATCGTGCCGACCATCCCCACCACTCTGTCCGAACGCACCCTCAACCAGCTCACCGAATTTCTCGCCGACCACCCGTCTCCACCGATCGTGCTGCCATTCGCGTCGATGGTCGATCGCCGCAAGCGCCTCCATCGTGACCTCGTCACTCACCTGACGACTGACATCCCTGGCTTCCTGCCGACGCCGATCCCGAATGCCAGTGTCATCGAACAGATGGGCGTCAAACGCATACCCGTCGCCGATTTCGCACCGACCAGCGCAGCGACAGCGGCGTTCCGACAACTGTGGGCCGACATCACCGCACGAATGTGGACCTGATTCAGGTTCGGAAGATGACCCGATTGCGGAGCCGGTTCGAGAACCATGTCTCGTCGACGTGGTTCCGGGCGGCCGTTGACGGTCGGGTCCAACTGTTCGGCGATCGCGACGATGAACCACCAGCCGATGACGCCGATCGCCAGCTCACCTGATGCTGCCGACGCATGGCGAGCGACCATCGCTCCCGACGACCACCCACCCGGCTGCTGCTCTCACGCTCGTCTCGGAGACGCCCGTCCGAAGGAAACGATACGGTCCAGCCTCGACGCCATGCGTGTCACCGGAGCCCAATGGGACTGATCATCGGCCTCTCGCTGATCGCAACTGTTCTCGCCGGAATCGACAACGCAATCAACCGGCGACACCGGTCGTAGTGTGCAACTGCCTGACGGTGGTTGCAGGGGTGGGAGACTCCTGCCGGCGACGGACAGGAACGAACCGAGCTTCCGACGCGAGCCCTGATACGGCGGGACCACGCGTGGGGCTCCCGCGGACCGATGCTCACGGTCTGGATCGCTCCGCAGACGCAAGGCAGATCTTTGGGACAATCGCAGGCTCCTGCAGCAACGGCGAAACGCTGCTTTTCGACCTGTGCGCTCACGATCTCGCGCGTGGCGTGGAGGTGGCCGGGGCGCTCGACGGCAAGCCACTGCTGCTCTTCCACGGCGATCGCGACGAGTGGGTCCCGTCGGTGCTGTTTCCGAGCTGATCTTCCCGCCTGACCCGTCAACCGGTGCGGGCGATACGGAACAGCTTGCGAGCGCCGTCGACAAGGCCGTTCGGAGCCGCCGCAGACGGTGAGGCGCCGGGATGCTGCGGGGCGATCCGAACACGGAGGGCTCCCGGACGGATCGAGAAGCGCAAAGGCGGGTCGAGCACGAGCGCCTCGCCGTCGACGCCGGTGGGGACCGGACCGTCGGAGCCCACCTCGAACGTCGGCGCCTGCCACTGTCGGAACCGGGCTCGCCCGCGAGCGTCGTTCGAGGTCAGCTCGGCGACCGCCACGCCGAGCTGACCGTCGTCGATGCTCGGTCGGGTCCCCGACCCGACGATGTTGCCGAGCCGGTACTGGTTGTTGGAGACCATGATCACCGTCGCTCGGCGAACGCTCACGCCCCCAGGGCCGGTGTACTCCAACACGTGACCGTCGCCGGTGGCGTCGCTGAAGTCCGGAATCGTGTCGAGCACGGTGCGGATCTTCGCGTTGCGGTACCCGGAACGCTGGACCGCCTCTGCGTAGAGCCCCAACGACACGTTGTTCACGAAGACGCGCCCGTTGACCTCGGCGAGATCGACACGGCGCTCACCGCCGTCGACGAACGCATCGAGCGCCCCCACAACGTCGTCACGGTCCACACCGAGGTCGAGCGCGAAGTGGTTTCTCGTGCCTGCAGGGATGCACGCGAACGGCAGGTCGAGTTCGGCGGCGATCGTGGCCACGAGCGCCTGCGTCCCGTCACCGCCGGCCGCCGCGAGTGCGTCGGCACCGTCGGCCACCGCATCGCGTACGAGCTGAAGCAGGTCGTCGCCGGGTTTCAGCTCGATCGGCTCGATGCCGCGGGCCCGCGCCTCGGCATCGAGGTTGGCGGCCAGTGCCTTGCCCCCGCCCGACTTCGGGTTCCACACGACCACCGGCCGCGTCGGAGCGACTGCTCGCGGCAGCGGGACGTGGATGCGGAACGCCTGGCGCGCTGCGGCGGCGGCGGCGGAGAACAGCGCGGCGGCGACGATCGCCTCGAGCAGCACGCCGCCGGCCACGAGGACGCCGACGAAGGTGACGAGCAGCACGATCGCGACGGTCGCGAACAGCGCCCGGGCCGCTCCGCGACGACGGAGCGCGTTCCACCCCACGACGAGTGCCCCGACCAGCAACGACGCGGCAATCAACCCGCGCGGAAACGCCCGCGTGCCGGTCAGCACCAGCACGAACACGCCCGCAACGAGGAGGGCGAGTGCTGCGATCGCGGTGAGGCGACGTGACTTCATCGGATCCCTGTACTGGTCGGCGGGCGCTGGCGATCAGGCGTCGGCATGACGGCCGCCGTGGGCGGCGAGCGCATAGATCACGAGGATGCCGATGATCACGTAGGCGAGTGACCAGACGGGGTAGATGGGCATCCACCACATCGCGGACACGGTCAGGATGGCGCCGGAGATGATGCCGATCCATCGGGCGAACTGCGAGCGATTGAGCACGGCGAACGACGAGAGGATCAGGATCACCCCGACGATGATGTAGGCCCAGCCGTACGTCGACAGGGTCGTGCCGAGGAGCGCTCCCTCGAACTCGTCGGGGAGTGCGCCGTCGTAGCGGAACGCCCAGAACGCGTCGACGAAGCGCATCAGCCCCGCGAGGCCGAGAATCGTGCCCGCGAAGTAGAGCCAGCCACTGGGAATGTCGTTGTCGATTGCTGAGTTCATGAACCGATCGTGCACCTCTCCTCGCGAGCCCGCATCACGCCGATCGGGTGAACGGTTCTCGGCTGCCGGGGTCCGCCTTGCTCGTCGCGTCGATGTCGGCGAGTGCTTCCTCGATCGTGTCGTAGAAGTGGTGGGCGTCGAGCGTGGCGAAGAGCCCGTAGTCGTAGACGAGGTCCTTCAACCGGCTGCGCAGCTCGACGAACGCGATGTTGACGCCTCGCTCGTTGAGCTCGAGGTCGAGCTGTTCCAGCATGTCGGCGGCGGTGACGTCGATGTCGGTGATCGCCTCACACTGCAGGATCACCCACGGGGCGTGCGCTCGCGCACGAGTTCGCGGACCTGCTGGCGGAACATGCCCGCATTGGCGAAGAACGAGCGGGGCTTCCCACCGACGTGCGACGACAGAGACCGCTCGGGTTCGGCACGTCCGATCGGGCGCCCTCGCTCAGATCGCGCGACTCGCGCGATCTGTACGGTGGGTGGGCGGGCGC
>CAVOVK010000006.1:0-105550 GCA_963699815.1 uncultured Acidimicrobiaceae bacterium
TGCTGCTGGTGATCGGGGGCCCGTTCTTCGTGAACCGGATCGAGGACGACCTCGAACATCGCGTGCCGAGCGAACTGGCTGCCGCCGGGTTCGTCGGGATCACCGCCTCGTTCTCGGGCCAGGACGGAACCCTGCGATGTGACGAGCCGCTCGACGACCCCGAGCAGGCCCGCGCCATGGCCTATGACGTCTGGGGTGTGCAATCGATCGACATCGACCGTACGTGCCGGGTCAATCGTGCACCATCCGTCGAGACGTCCACGACGGAGGTGGGCGGCTCCGATGCTTCGGTGCGCACTTCGGCTTCCACCCCGGCAGTCGATGACACCGGCACGATCGACGACGCCGTCACGGGTTCGACCACAGCGACGACGATCCCTCCCGACTTCGACACCCTGGCCGACATCATCCATTCGAGTCCGCAGATGTCGCTGCTCGGGGTGCTCATGCAGGAAGCCGGACTGACCGAGCTGGACGGGGCCACGCCGAGCAATCCGGTCACCGTGTTCGCACCGACCGACGAGGCGTTCGACGCGCTCCCCGCGGATGTGTTCGCCAAGTTGCGCGCCGATCCCGAAGTTCTTCGCCGGGTGCTCGGCCACCATGCCGTCGCCGGCGCTCTGTTCGTCTCCGACCTGGTGCCCGGCCCGTTGGAGGCGCTCGACGGTGGGTCGCTCGAGGTCGGTGGCGATGAATCCGCAGTGACCGTTTCGGGGGCGACGCTGCTCGTATCCGACATCGCCGCGGCCAACGGGGTCGTGCACGTCGTCGACACCGTGCTGGTGCCCGACGACGTCGACCTGACGGTGCCGGGTCGCTTCGCCGAGACGATCGCAACGTTCGAAGCAGGGGCGTTCACGCTGTCGGGCATCGTCGTCAGCGAACTCGAACGGGCTGCCCTGCTCGCCGCCGCCGCCGGCCCCGGCGGGTCGCTGCCGGTCGACGATCGGCTCACCGTTGACCCCGACATCGGCATCGACGCGGCCACGACGGTCTCGCTCGCCGAGCTCGTCGCCGTGATGCCCGCCAATCTGCTCAGCGGCGTTGGCGGATTCGACGGAACCGACCTGTACGTGAGCGGCACCTATCTGAACGACGCCGGGCGGGATGCCGTTCTCGCCGCCGCCGAGGCTGTCTCGGCAACCACCGAGTTGACACCGCCGGAGTCAGCCACGGCCACGGATGCGACCGATCTCGAAGCGGAACTGAACGCGTATGTGGCGGCGAACCCGATCCTGTTCGAACCGGGCACGTCGCTGCTCAGCGAGTCGTCCGCAGACGTGCTCGACCGAGTGGCGACCGAGTTGATGCGTCTTGCCGGTGTTGCGATCACCGTCGAAGGCCACACCGACAGTGACGGGAACGCGGCCGAGAACGCCACGCTCAGCCGATACCGAGCCCTCGTGGTGCGCCAGGCCCTGATCGACCGGGGCGTCGATGCAGATTCGATCACCGCCGAAGGCTTCGGCAGCGAGCGTCCCGTCCTGGTCGATGGGGTCGAGGACAAGCTGGCGAGCCGCCGCGTCGAGTTCAGAGTGGTGGCGACATCGTGAGGCGACGCGTGCCAGCATGAGCAGGAGATGTTCGAGGTGATCCACTGATGCCGTACACGTTGATGAAGGGTTGGACCTGGGTCCTGCTGGGGGTGATGCTGGGCGTCGTCATCGGTTGGCTCCTGCGCAGCATCGCAGCCAAGCGACAGGTCGCTCGCGCTCGGAATCATCACGTCGACACCGCCGAGCTCGAACGTCTGCGAGGACGGGTCGCCAATCTCGAACCTGTCGCCGCGGAACGCGACCGTCTGCGTGTCGAGCTCGACGAGTGCCGGGCACAGCCGATCGACACCGCCGAGATCGGCGAACCGCTCGATGCCGTACGGCCCGCCGCCGTCGTGCCGTCGGAGACGTCCGACGATGTGCCCACTTCGGGTTCGGCGTCGGTGCCGGCCGCGCCGGACGTCTCGCTCGCGCGCGCCGTGCTGGGAGTCTCGGTGACGCTCGATGATCTGAAGGTGGTGGAGGGCATCGGCCCCAAGATCGAGTCGCTGTGCCACGGGATCGGTATCCGTACGTGGTTCGATCTGTCGACCACTGAGGTATCTCTGTTGCGAACGATGCTCGCCGACGCCGGTTCCCGGTTCGGCTCACACGACCCATCGACCTGGCCCGAGCAGGCTGGTTTGTTGGCAAACGGCGAGTGGGCGAATTTCAAAGCCCTCACCGACGGGTTGCGCCGTGGCAGAGCTTCTGGCTGACGTCGACTTCATCGTCAACGGTCAGGCTGCTTCGGTGCCGGGTGGTGGCACGCTGCTCGATGCGCTTCGTGAGCATCTCGGTCTCCATTCGGTGAAAGACGGATGCAGTCCGCAGGGGCAGTGTGGGTGTTGCACCGTTTGGGTCGACGGGAAGCCACGCGTCTCCTGCGTGACACCTGTCGCCCGAGTGAATGGACGCTCCGTCACCACGATCGAAGGGTTGGCCGATGCTGCGGCCTGGGCCGTCGCGTTCTGGGAGCACGGCGGCAGCCAGTGCGGCTTCTGCACGCCCGGCATCATCATGCGCGCAGCCGCCCTCGATGTCGAACAGCGGGGTTCGGCAGACGCCGTTCGCCAGTCGCTGCTGGCGCATCTGTGCCGGTGCACCGGTTGGCAACCGATCGTCGAATCGATCACGTCCGTCGACATCACGCGATCGTCGACGGGTCCGGTCGACGTCGCGGCCGCCGAACGGCGTGCGGCCGTCGAGGGCGGCGTGTCGCAACGTGTGGGTCCGATGGTCGCTCTCGGAGGCGGTGGCTTCGCAGACGATACGGCGCCCCCCGATGCACTGGTGGCCGTTCGCTCGGCCGATGGGGTCTGGGTGGTCGGTGAATCCTTGACCGATGCGCGTGAGCGCAGCGGCAAGGTCCAGGGCCGACGTACTACGGCGCCGCTCGCGTGGCCGATCGAAGTGCCTGCGGGGGCGTGGGCGCGAACCTTGCAGACCACCTGGGTCGAACCCGCGTACCTCGAGCCCGACGCATCGTGGTGCGAGCCGGGTGGCCAGCCGATGAGCTCGCACGGTAACGGGGGAGCGTTCGGCGGTAAGGAGTCGGGGGCGTTGGGGGCGATCGCCCGGCAGCTCGCCGACCGGCATGGACGTGCGGTGCGCGTGTTGAGTACTCGCGAAGACGTCGTGCGGTTGGGTGCCAAGCGACCACCGCTCGCGGCCGGCGTCCGCCAGGACGGATCGGGTGTCGTTCACGTTGCCCGAACAGAGGGAATTGCCGAAGTGATCGCCTCGATCGCGCCGGCCGTCGAGGTGGTCGAGGTGACAGTCGCCGGACCGCCGACGTCGGCGGCGTTGCGCGGAGCGGGTTGGCTCGAGCTGTCGGTCCTGCTCGCCTCGCTGTACGACGAGCCCCCGTTCGTCGCGACGACACCGAGTGGGGCTCGCGCGACCGCCGAGTTCACCGCCTGCGGTGGGATCCGGGTGGGGGTGTCGTGCGGCGATCCACTCGACACGACGGTGTTGCACAGCTACTGCGTCGGCGCCGCCCACATGGCTCTGGGCCTGGTCACTTCCGAGGGCCTGTCGGTCGACGACGAGGGAACCCCTCACGATCTCACGATTCGTTCGTTCGGCGTCTTGCGCGCAGTCGATACCCCACCGATCGAGATCGACATCGAACATTCCGACGGCCCCCCGGTGAACGGGAGCGATGCGGTCTTCGCCGCCGTCGCTACGGCCGCGTGGCACCGAGCCGGCTGGGCGAGCCGCTGGCCGACAGCGCACTGACACGGCCGGAGGGTCCGCGACGGGGACGGCGGCGAGTAGCCCGACTACCGTCGGGCGCATGAGCAAGCCGTTGGGTCCGTACACGCCAGCCGTTCGCGCCGGCGATTTCATCATCGTCTCCGGCCAGGTCGGGCTGAAGGACGGCGTCCTCGCAGAGGGCGGAGTGGCCGGACAGACGGCACAGGCGGTCGCGAATCTCGCCGACCGGCTGGCCGAGATGGGCGCCGAACTGAACGATGTCGTGAAGACCACGTGCTTCCTGCTCGACATGGACTCGTTCGCGACCTTCAACGGCGCCTATGTCGAGGGCTTCGGCAGTCACCGACCAGCGCGGTCCACCGTCGCCGTGCGCGAGCTGCCGATCGGCGCCAAGGTCGAGATCGAGGCGATGGCCTTCAAGCCGGTCTGAGTTCGGGCTCTGATCTCGGGGACCGGTGTCCGGACCTCCGGGCTCGGTGACGCATTCGCCGATCTGTCCGGCGGACTCGCCGCGAGCTAGCCTCTGGTCATGGCCGGAGCCATTGCGATCGTCGTCGTCTTGCTGATCTTTCCAACGCTGGTGTTGATGAGCGGCGGCGTGGCATCGGCAATCCTCGGGTTCTTCCTGCAGAAGGACGGCGAGGTCCGCCACGAGGGCAGCGAGCTGCTCCAGCTCGACGACTAGCTCGCCGGTCGGCACCCTGACCAGCTCGACACGGCGCCCATCCGACGTTGCTGTGCTTGCTCTGACACACTCTCGATCATGCATCTTCATGACTCGTCACTCGAGGTGCTCACTCAAGCGTGCGTTCGCTATGCGATCGATCGTGTCCGACTCGACCCGCCGCCGCTCGACGGGCCGCGCACACCTGCCGAGTTGCAGGCGATGGCGGGTCGCACGATTACACCCCACGGCATCGGGGGCCTCGAGGCCCTGCGAATCTTCGGCGATGTGCTCGCCCCGGCGTGTATCTCGGTCGACCATCCTCGCTTTCTCTCGTTCGTGCCCGCAGCACCGACCGAGGCGTCGATCCTGTTCGATCTCGTCGTCGGCGCATCGAGCATCTACGGCGGCTCGTGGATGGAAGGTGGCGGTGCCGTGTACGCCGAGAACGAGGCCCTGCGCTGGATCGCCGACCTCGCCGGCCTCCCGCCGGCGGCGGGCGGCGTATTCGTCAGCGGTGGCACTGCCGGCAACCTGAGCGCCTTGATCGCCGCCAGGTGGCAGTGGCGCCACGACGCGGACGGCGCGTGCGACCGCACGCGTGGTTTGATGATCGCTTCCCAGGGTGCTCATTCCTCGGTCGCCCAGGCCGGTCAGGCGATGGACGCCGACGTGCTTCTGGTGCCGGCCGACGACGCGGGGCGCATGCACGGCAGAGATCTCGCAGCAACCGTCGACGGGTTGACCGCCGATGATCGCGGGCGTCTGTTCGCGATCATCGCGACGAGTGGCACCACCAACGCCGGCATCGTCGACGATCTGGCCGGCGCTGCTGACGTGTGCGAGCAACACGCAATCTGGATGCACGTCGACGGCGCGTACGGCGGGGCTGCGCTCGCGGCGCCCTCGGTGCGGCCCCTGTTCGCAGGAATCGAACGAGCTGACAGCTTCATCGTCGATCCGCACAAATGGCTGTTCGCTCCGTTCGACTGCTGCGCGCTGCTCTATCGCGATCCGCGGATCGCGAAGGCGGCACATTCGCAGAAGGCGGAATACCTCGACGTGCTGCAAGACGACGACGACTGGAACGCCAGCGACTACGCCCACCACTTGTCGCGTCGCGCACGGGGGTTGCCACTGTGGTTCAGCCTTGCCACCTACGGCTCGGATGCCTACCGATTCGCGGTCGAGACGACACTGAGTGTCGCCCATGCCGGCGCCGATCTGATCCGGGCGAGCGAGCACTGCGAGCTGGTGCTCGAGCCCGAACTCTCGGTCGTGGTATTCCGCCGGCTCGGGTGGACCGCTGACCAGTACCACCGCTGGAGCGACGATCAGCTGGCCACGCAGCAGTCGTTCGTCGTGCCGACGGCATGGCGCGGCGAGACCGTATTGCGCTATTGCGTGGTGAACCCGCTGACGACGGTGGAGGACCTGGCGATGATCGTGCGCTCTCTGGTGGATCAGCCGTGACGGACCTGGTCATCCGAAACTCGCGATGCGTCGCGACCCTGGATGACGGTCGACGCGAGTTGTCGGGCGGCTGGGTGGCGATCACGGACGGGCTCGTGGAAGCGGTCGGTCAGGGTGAGGCGCCCGTCGCCAGGGAGACGATCGACGCGACGGACTGCCTGGTCACACCGGGCCTCATCAACACCCACCATCATCTGTACCAGAACCTCACGCGCGCGTTCCCGCCGATGACCGACAAGCCGCTGTTCGGATGGCTGCAGTCGCTCTACCCCCTGTGGGCGGCGATCGACACAGAGTCGGTGTACATCTCGGCGTGGGTCGGGCTGGCCGAGTTGGCCCTGTCCGGCTGTACCACGTCGAGCGATCACCTGTATCTGCACCCGCACGATGCGGGCGACTTGCTGACGGCGGAGATCGAGGCCGCAGTCGACCTCGGCGTGCGGTTTCATCCGACCCGGGGCTCGATGTCGCTGAGCCAGAAGGATGGGGGTTTGCCGCCCGACGACGTCGTGGCCGACGACGATTCGATCCTCGCCGCGAGCGAGGAGGCCGTCGTCCGCCACCACGATCGCTCGTGGGGCGCGATGACCCGGGTCGCGTTGGCGCCGTGCTCACCGTTCAGTGTCACCGAGGACTTGATGGTGCGTACCGCGGAACTGGCCGAACGGTTGGACGTGCGACTGCACACCCACTTCGCCGAGAACGCCGAGGACGACGAGTTCAGCCTGGCTACCTTCGGGTGCCGGCCGATGGAGTATCTCGAGCGGACCGGCTGGGCGAGTGATCGCACCTGGGTCGCTCATTGTGTGAAGCCGGATCCCGCCGAGATTCAGCGTCTCGGTGCCGCTGGGGTGGGTGTCGCTCATTGTCCGTCGAGCAACCTCATTCTCGCGTCGGGTATCGCTCCGGTGGTCGATCTACGCGCGGCGGGTGTGCACGTCGGGCTGGGTGTCGACGGTTCGTCGTCGGCCGACTCGGCCTCGCTCTGGCTCGAGGCGCGCCAGGCGATGTTGCTGGCCAAGCTGCGCAACGGCGCCGGCGCCGGCACGGCCCGGATGGCGCTCGAGATCGCCACGCTCGGTGGGGCGGCATGCCTCGGTCGCACGGGCGAGCTCGGGGTGCTCCAGCCCGGTGCTGTCGGCGACGTCGCCGTGTGGTCGTTGACCGGGCCCTCGTTCGCCGGTGCCGTGGCCGACCCCATCGAGGCGTGGTTGCGGTGTGGGCCGACCGGTGCTCGCGACACGATCGTGCACGGCAAACCCTTGGTGCACGGCGGAGTGCTGGTGTCGTCACGGATCGGTGAGATGCTGGCTGCTCACGACGACATGGCACGCCGAATTCAACGTTTGATCTGAATCTGCGCTCATCGAGCGGGTGCCACACGCGAACGACGATCACCCGACAGAATGGGGCGCTGTGTCTCGTCTCTTGCTCCTCGCATGTGTCCTCGTGGTCGGCGGCTGCGGAGTCGGCGAGGTCGCTGCCGGCGTCGAAGTGGTCGAATCGCGCAGCGACGTCGTCGCACCGGTCGGCGCGGCGTCGGTCGACGCCTCGGACCAGGCGGTGGACGACCTCGCCGAGCCGCCGATGCCCGGACAGCTCTCGGAGAGGTTCCCACCCGTCGACGTCGTGGCAGGGTCGCGTCTGGCGCCGCAACCGCCGCCTCGAACCGTGGCAGTGGTCGGCGACTCGCTCACGCTGTCGGCTGTCGACGAGATCGAGACGGCGCTCGCTGCGGCCGGCCTGCGGGTCGTCGCCGTGGATGGCGCCGAGAGCAGGCGAATGGCGCGCAGCTCAGGAGGGGTGTCGTCAGGTGTCGATGCGATCGAGTCGATCCAGGAGTTCGCCGTTCCCGAGTTGTGGGTGATTGCTCTCGGCACGAACGACGTCGGCGCACAGTCTGGTGACGAGGTCTTCCGCGAAGACGTGGATCGACTGCTCGGCCTGTTCCCCCCCGAGGTACCCATCATCTGGGTCGATCTGTGGATCCGAGACATGGGCGATCAGATCGTCCGGGCGAACGACTCGCTCAGGTCACGACTGGCGGACCGTCAGGGCGTGGCGGCGGTGGTCGACTGGCACGACCACGGTGACGATCCGGGGATCATCACCAGCGACGGCGTGCACCTCACCGACGAGGGCCAGCAGCTGTTCGCCGCCTCGATGGCCAACGTGTTCGCCACCACGTTCGAGCAGTGACGACCGGCCGCCGGCACCGTGTAGGGATGCCGCCGGATCGTGAGCCGATGTGCGTACAGCGACCGTTCGTCACGTGGGATCCGTGGGGAATCGGACGGTGTGCAGCGACCGGTCCGCTGAGTTCGCTGGCACAAACCCGACTGGTCAGCTGCCCCAGCGGGATTGGCCGAAGCGGTAGCCGACGGATCGTACGGTCGCGATCAGACCGGCGTGCTCCTCGCCGAGTTTGGCGCGCAGCCGCCGGATGTGCACGTCGACCGTGCGGGCGCCGCCGTAGTACTCGTAGCCCCACACCCGTGAGAGCAGGATCTCGCGGGTGAACACCTTGCCCGGGTTCTGGGCGAGGAACTTGAGTAGCTCGTACTCCATGTAGGTCATGTCGAGCGGCCGGCCGGCGATCGTGGCCTGGTATGTCTCGAGGTTCAGCACGAGCTGGCCGTACTCGACGAGGTCGGCCCTGGGCCCGATCGCATCGCCCACGCTCCACAACAGATGCCGCAGCCGCGCCTCGAACTCGGCCGGATGGAACGGCGACAGGCAGAAGTCGTCGAACAGGTCGTCCCGGAGGTCGAGATCGCCCAGTTGGGCGCCGCCGACCAGCACCAGCACCCTGATCTGCGATCCGTCGCTCTTGCGGATCGTGCGGGCGAAGGCCCACGCGCTCTCGGGGTCGCCGGTGCAGTCGATGATCGCGCCCCGCCAGCCGTCGGCGGGTTCGTTGTCGGCGGCGTCGTCGGCGGACGACACCTGCTTCCACGAGTAACCGGCGAGGTCGAGCGTTCTGGCGAGTTCCGGGGCGACCGAGTCCGCGAACACCGCCAGCATGCTCGCCGCGCCCGGAGCAGAAACGCTCGTCACACCGACCTCAGGTACCGGTCGAGTTCGAACTGGCTGACGTGCGTCTTGTAGTCGCGCCATTCGCGCTGCTTGTTGCGGAGGAACCACTCGAAGATGTGCTCACCGAGCACCTCGTGAACCAGCTCGGAACTCTCCATCGTGCGCAGGGCGTCGCTGAGCGACTGCGGCAGTTGGTTGATGCCGAGCTTGGCGAGCGCCGCATCGTCCATCTCGAACAGGTTGGCGTCGGCCTCTTCGGGCAGCTCGTAACCGCGCTCGATACCACGCATCCCGGCCGCCAGCAACAGACTGAAGGCGAGGTACGGATTGCAGGCCGGATCGGGCGACCGATACTCGATGCGGGTGGCGAGCGGGTTTCCCTTCTTCGCGATCGGCACCCGGATCAGGCCACTGCGGTTGTTGCGGGCCCAGCTGATGTGGACCGGCGCTTCGAAGCCGGGTACCAATCGCTTGTAGCTGTTGACGGTCTGGTTGGTGATCGCCGTGATCTCCGCGGCGTGCACCAACAGGCCGGCCATGAACGATTTGGCGAGCGTTGACAGCGCGTGCGAATCGTCGCCGTCGAAGAACGCGTTCTCGTCGCCGCGGAACAGCGACATGTGCAGATGCATGCCAGAACCCTGGACGCCCTCGAGCGGCTTGGGCATGAACGTCGCGTGCACGCCTTGGCTGGCGGCGACCTCCTTGACGACCAGGCGGAAGGTCATCACGCTGTCGGCCATGGTGAGTGCATCGGTGTGGCGCAGGTCGATCTCCTGCTGGCTGGGCGAGTCCTCGTGGAAGCTGTACTCGACCGGAATGCCCATCTGTTCGAGCTTGCGGATCGTCTCTTTGCGCAGATCACCCGCCGCGTCACGAGTGGTGAGGTCGAAGTAGCCGCCGTGATCGAGCGGCTGCGGCTTCTTGCCCTCGGTCGGTTGCTCGAAGTAGAAGAATTCCACGTCGGGAGCGATGTAGAACGTGAAACCCTCGTCGTGCGCCGACTTGATGGTGCGCCGCAGGACCTGACGGGGGTCGCCCTCGAAGGGCAAGCCGTCGAGGCTGCGGATGTCGCAGAAGACCCGTGCCTCGGCCGAACCCGGTTCGCTCCATGGGATCAGCTCGAAGGTGTCGGGGTCGGGAACCGCCAGCACGTCGGATTCCTGCACGTGTGAGAATCCGTCGATCGACGATCCGTCGAACGTCATGCCGTCCTCGAGCGTGTTCTCGAGCTCGGCCGGGCTGATGGCGAAGCTCTTCAGGTTGCCGAGTACGTCGGTGAACCACAGGCGAACGAGCCGAACACCACGCTCTTCCACGGTGCGCAACACGTAGTCGCGATGTTGATCGAGCAATTCGCTCACCTCACCAGTCTGGTCGAGTGTCCGTTGGATTGAAATGCCCGCCGAATCGTGGGCGGTGAAAGCTCGAACGGGAGCCCCGGTCCGGGGCTCCCGTTCGGACGGTCAACCGATGTCGGCTGAACTCACTTCTTCTTGGTGGCGGCCTTCTTGGTGGCGGCCTTCTTGGTGGCCGTCTGCTTGATCTTCCGGCCGGTCTTCGGCTCGAGTGTCGAACAGACCACCTCGGTGATCAGCCCGGCGACGACGTACGGATCGACGTTGGCGTTCGGGCGGCGATCCTCCGCGTAGCCCTTGCCGTCCTTCTGGACCTGCCATGGGATACGGAGGGACGAGCCGCGATCGGAGACTCCGTAGCTGAACTTGTTCCATGGGGCGGTCTCGTGGAGGCCGGTCAGCCGATCTTCGATTCCGTGCCCGTAGTTGACGACGAGCTCCATGAAGTTGTCGCCGATCGCCTCACAGGCATTGATGACGGCCTCGTAGTTCTCGCGCATGGCGATATTCGAGAAGTTGGTGTGGCAGCCGGCGCCGTTCCAGTCGCCCTTGACCGGCTTGGCGTCGAGGCTGATGACGACATCGAAGTCCTCGGCGATGCGATGCAGCAGCCAGCGGGCGATGTGCATCTGATCGCCGACCGCCGTCGGGCCGAGTGGGCCGATCTGGAACTCCCATTGACCGGGCATCACCTCGGGGTTGGTGCCGGAGATCGAGAGGCCGGCGTCGATGCATGCCTGGGTGTGCAGCTCGACGATCTCGCGACCCATGATGCGGTCGGCGCCAACGCCACAATAGTAGGGCCCCTGCGGGGCCGGTTGCCCGCCTCCCGCTGGGAAACCGAGCGGTGAACCGTCGAGACGGAGCATCGTGTACTCCTGCTCGAGTCCGAACCACATCTCGCGGTCGGCATACTTCTTCTCGATTCGAGCGGTGACGGCGCGGGTGTCGGTGGCGTGCGGCCTCATGTTCGACGCCAGCAGCACCTCACACATCACGAGGATGTTGCGACCGCCCCGGATCGGGTCGTGGCACTGGAACACCGGGCGCAGCACACAGTCGGACTTGTCGCCCGTCGCCTGGTTGGTCGACGAACCGTCGAAGCCCCAGATCGGTGGCTCGGAGATCTCGTCGTGCAGAATCTTTGTCTTGCTGCGAAGCAGGTTCGTCGGCTCGGTGCCGTCGAGCCAGATGTATTCAGCTTGGTACGCCACGAATGGGGTCCTTCCGGTGCATGTTGTAGGGGCAGCGGCACGATGCCACTGCGCGATTACTCTGCCATGTTCGCAATGTGAACGGCGCGTGAACAAGCGTTCCCGGCGAATCACCGCATGGTCCGGCCACGCTCGGATCCCACGATCGACGACGTCCGATCGGGCGGATCCGGCACCGGCACGGCGGGTGTCGCCGTCGTCAGTTCGACGACGGCGGCTTGAGGCGGTCCGCCCAGGCCTCGGTGAACCGGTCGAGGATCATCGCCATCAACACCAGCGCCAACCCGACTTCGAACCCTTGCCCGAAGTAGCTGCGGGCCAGTGACTCGGTGACCATGAAGCCGAGGCCCCCGGCACCCACCAGGCCGGCGATGATGACCATCGCCAGCACCATCATGATCACCTGGTTGACGCCGGCCATGATCGTCGGAGCGGCGAGCGGGATGCGCACGCCGAACAGCGTCTGCCGAGGTGTCGCACCGAACGTCCGTGATGCCTCGATGCTCTCTTCGGCGACCCCTTGGATACCGAGTGCCGTGATCCGCACACCGGGCACCATCGCGTACACGACGGTGGCGATGATGCCTGGTACGACTCCAACGGTGAACAGCACGACGCACGGGATGATGTACACCAGTGAAGGCATCGTCTGGAAGGCGTCGAGGACGGGGCCGATCGTTCGTTCGACCCGTCGGTTCCGGCCGGCCCACACCCCGAGCGGAATCGCCACGATCAAGGTCAGCACCGTCGAGATGATCACCTGTACGAGTGTGTTGATCGAGGGCTCCCACAGGCCGATCAGGCCGATCGTGATCAGCGCTCCCGCCGCGAACACAGCCAACCCGATGCCGCGAATCCGCCAACACGCCCAGCCGGTGACGAATACGAGGACGGGCCAAGCCACGGTGTCGGTGAGGAAGTCACGTGGCGGGAGATACAGCTTGGTCGTGACGACGTCGGTGATCCACCGCGTGACCGGGCGGAGGTTGTCGCGAAGCCAGTTGACGGCGTCGTCGATCGGGTCGAAGCTCGTCCAGTCCCAGGCTGCGGGGAACGAGGACCAGCCGGCGGTCCGACCGATCATGACGGCGACAGCGATCCCGCCGAGGGCCCCGATCTGCCACGTTCGGGGCCACCGCCGAGTCGGATCGCTCTCGGCTACCGCCCGCGAGATGCGGTCGAGAACGAGGGCGATCGCGACGATCGCGAACCCGGCTGCGAGCCCTCGTCCCGGACGCCGCTGGTTGAGACTCTGAAGGATCGGACTGCCGAGCCCGGTGGCCCCGACCAGGGTGGCCAACACGACGATGCCGAGCGCCATCATGACGGTTTGTGACATGCCGGTGACGATCGTGCGGACCGCCATCGGAAGCTGGACCTTGACGAGCGTCTGGCGCCTGGATGCCCCGAACATCGTCGACGCCTCGACGGCAGCGCCGGCCACTTGCTTGATGCCGAGCGTCGTCAGACGGACGACGGGCGGAAGGGCGTAGATGACGGTGGCGACGGCGGCCGGGGTGTTGCCGATCCCGAGCAGCATCAGCAGCGGGAGGAAGTAGACGAATGCGGGGATCGTCTGCATCGCATCGAGTGCCGGGCGCAGCGCCATCTCGACCCGCGGCCGCATCGCCGCCAAGACCCCGAGCGGCAAACCGATCACCACCGCCAGGAGCACCGACACCGTCATGAGCGACAGGGTCTGCATGCTGGGTGTCCACAGATCGAACAATCCCATGTAGAGGAAGGCGCCGACCACAGCGGCGGTCTCCGTCCACATCCGGCGACTGAGCGGGAGCAGGGCGACCACGGCGATGACGACGAACCAGGGCGCCCACAGCAGCAGATCGGTCAGGCCACCGATGGCGGCATCGATGAAGTTCGAGATCGGCGTGAAGAACTTGGTGAACAGGGGGTGTCCGGGGTCGAAGCGCCCGTCGATCGTGCGGTCCAGACGGTTCGAGCGCATCCACGCTCCGGCCCGGTCGATCGGGTCGGAAAAGGTCGTGTCGAGTTTCGCCGGAAACGTCTCAGCCGATGCGAACGCCACTTGCAGCGCCACGACGCCGATTCCGAGTATCGCCAACGGCATCCAGCGGCCGGTGTCGATCCGCCGTTCGGCGCCGACCCGAAGCGGCACCGCCGTCACGGGAACTCCGTCAGCAACGCCGAGACGACGGCGCGATCGACGGCGCCGATCGACACACCGGCCTCGTCCACGACATCGATCGGCGCCGGGTCGTCGAGCATCATCGGGATCAAGGACTCGACCGACTGGCCGGCCCGGACGGTACGGCCGCTGCCGGCGCCGGCACGCATCACGTCGCGGGCGGTGAGCACCTTCGCCTTCGGGATGTCTTCGGTGAACTCGCGGACGTAGTCGGTGGCGGGGTTGGTGATCAGTTCGGCCGCGGTGCCGATCTGGTCGAAGACGCCGTCCTTCATGATCGCGATGCGGTCACCGAGCTTGATCGCCTCGGCGAAATCGTGCGTGATGAACACGATCGTGCGCTGCAGCTCTTCCTGCAGGCGGATCAGCTCGTCTTGCATGTCGCGCCGGATCAGAGGGTCCAGCGCCGAGAACGGCTCGTCGAAGAACAGCACCGCGGGGTCGACAGCGAGTGCTCGAGCCAATCCGACCCGTTGCTGCATACCACCCGAGAGCTGTTGTGGGTAGTGGTGTTCGTAGCCCGCGAGTCCCACCAGTTCGAGCACACGTTGAGCTTCCTCATGGCGTTCGGCCTTCTTGACGCCTTGCACCTCGAGCCCGTAGGCGGCGTTGTCGATCACGCTGCGGTGCGGAAACAATCCGAAATGCTGGAACACCATCGAGAGTTTCTTGCGCCGGACCTGACGCAGCGCGTGTTCGTCCATGGCCGTGAGGTCGTCGCCGTCGAGCGTGACCTGACCCTTCGTGACGTCGCCCAGCCTGGCGACACAACGAACCAACGTCGACTTGCCCGAGCCCGACAGGCCCATCACCACGAACGTCTCTCCGAGCATCACGTCGAACGAGACGTCGCGGACGCCGATCGTGCATCCCGTCGCGGCGAGCACGTCGGCGCGGGTGGCGCCCTGGGTGGCCATGTCGACGGCCCGCTCGGGTTTCGAACCGAACACCTTCCACAACCCTCGAACCTCAATGCAGGCGGGTGCGGCAGCGTCGTTGGTCATCACGACTAATGTACGCGAAACGAGATCGGCCGTCGGCCGACAGAGGGGGAGACATGAAGAAACGACTCGTAGCACTCGCCGTGCTCGCTGCATTGGGCGTCGCCGCTTGCGGTGGCGACGACGACGAACCGGCCGGTGCGCCGGCAGACGACGGCACCATCGAGGCCCCGTCGGCGACGACTGCGCCATCCGACGAGCCGGTTGGTATCGACTCGTCGAAGCCCACGATCAAGCTGATCGTCAACCCGTGGTCGGCCTCGCGGCTCAATGTCGAGGTCGCCAAGAACATCATCGAGAACCGTCTCGGTTACCCGGTGGAGATCACCGAGGTCAACGAGAACGACGCCATGTTCACGGGCATGGCCGACGGCAGCCTCGATGCGGTGCTGGAGATCTGGCCGTCGGGTATCACCGACGAGGAGAACGCGTACTTCGACGACGGCACCGTGACGCATCTCGGTGAGCTGGGTGCGGTCGGCCGCATCGGCTGGTTCGTGCCGCAGTACGTGCTCGACGCCCATCCCGAGCTCGCCACCTGGGAGGGCTTCGAGACGCCCGAGGCCGGCGAACTGTTCGCAACTGCCGAAACCGGAGACCTCGGCAGGTTCCTGGCGACCGACCCGTCGTACTCCCAGTTCGACGAGCAGATCATCACCAACTTGAACATGCCGTTCGAGGTGCAGTACTCGGGTTCCGAGCCGGCGACGATCGCCGAACTCGACGCGCGAGCTGCTGCCGAGGAACCGGTCGTGATGTATTGGTGGACGCCGACCGCCGCGGTCGCCAAGTACGACCTCGTCAAGGTCGAGTTGCCCGCGGTCACCGACGAGTGCACCGCCTCGGCGGCGGCGTCGGACGGTGGCTACGCCTGCGACTACCCCGAGGACGTGTTGATCAAGGCCGCTTCGGCCCAGCTGGAGGAGAAGGCACCCGACGTGTTCGCCTTCCTCCAGAAGTTCACGATCACGACCGACGACCAGCTCGAGATGCTTCCGGCGTTCGAGATCGACGGTGACGATCCGGCCGCAGTGGCCGCCACGTGGGTCGATGCTCATCAGGATGTCTGGTCTGCCTGGCTCGGCTGACCATCCGTACGGTTGCTGACGATGGGACCGCTCCGGCGGTCCCATCGTCGCGTCCGGGTGGCTCGACGCGATCTCGCTCACGTGTGTCGCTGCTGGACCCGGATGGGCAGCCGGCATGGCGTGAGCGCATGAGCTGGGCCGAGCGAGTCGTCGAAGAGCGTCTGGCCAATGCCGCGGCCGCCGGCGAGCTGGACACGCCGACACTGCAGGGCAAGCCGCTCGACCTCGACCAACCGCGCGGCGAGGGATGGTGGGCCGAGCAGTTCGTCAAGCGAGAGTTCAGCCACGACCGTCGCAGGACTGCCGAACTGGTGGTGTCGCAGGCGTTGGTCCGGTTCTGGCGCGCCGGAACGGTCGAGCAGCTGCGGGTGCTCGTCGGCGAGGCCAATCAGGCGATCGTCAGGGCGAACATCAACCTGGTCGAGGCCGATCGCCTCGCGACCTTCGATCCGGCCGATATCGAGGATCGCTGGCGTGTCCTCGTCCCGCCCACGGGAACCAACCGTTCTGCCGGCCCGACGGCCGACCGGTCGCCGCGCTTCGACGGTCTGAACGGGTGAGCCGGGGTCAGTCGGTCGGCTTCATCGGAAGTCTGGTGTGCCACACGCCGGTCGCCTCGCGCAATGCGGCGGCGACGGCTGGGGCCGTCGGTACCAGCCCGATCTCGCCGACGCCCTTGATGCCGTAGGGGGAGCGGGGCTGTGGCACCTCGACGATCCGAACCTCGATCTCGGGCACGTCCTTGGCCCGCAGGATGCCGAGCGAGCGCAACGTCATGTTGGTCGGGAAGCCGGTCTGGGGATCGGTGGGGAAGTCTTCGGTCAAGGCATAGCCGAGCCCCATGTGCACGCTTCCTTCGACCTGACCCTCGACGAGCATCGGATTGACGGCGCGTCCGACGTCGTGGACGGCGATCACCTTCTCGATCGCTCCGGTCTCGGGATCGGCGATCGCGAGTTGGGCGGCATAGCTGAAACACGAGTGGATCGTGGGGTTGGTCACGTCCGGATCGCCCAGCTGCTGCGTCCAGTCGATGACGTATTCGGCGGTGTGGTCGACGTCGGGCGCACAGTCGGCGGCGATCGCCGCCCGGCAGGCCAGCTGCACCGAACCGGCCGTCATCAGCGTGCCACGGGACCCCGTGGTCTGCCCGAAGCCCAGTTGACGGGTGGTGTCGACGATCACGTCGATCCGACCCGGATCGATACCGAGTTCCTCGGCCGCGATCTGGAGCGCCACGGTGTGGACACCTTGGCCCATCTCGGTGAAGCCGTGGCGCACTTCGACCCGACCGTTGTCGCCGCGGAACCGGATCACGGCGCCGCACACCTCGCGGAATCCGTTGCCCAGTCCCGAATTCTTGAGACCGAGTCCGAGCCCGATCGCCTTGCCGGCGGCGCGGGCCTCGTCGTAGGCGCCCTTGATCTCGTCGAGCACGGCCTCGGCGCCGCCGGCGCCGTCGTCCATGATCTGACCGGGGCCCCACTCGTCGCCCGGATGGATGACGTTGCGCTTGCGGATCTCCCATCCGGAGATGCCGACCTGCTCGGCCAGGCGGTCGAGCACGCCTTCCGTCGCGAACTGGGCCTGGTTGGCGCCGAACCCGCGGAACGCCCCGCACACCAGGTTGTTGGTGCGCACCGCCGTTGCCTCGACATCGATCGCGTCCCAACGGTATGGGCCACAGGCGTGACCGGCGGCGCGTTCGAGCACCTTCATGCCGACACTGGCATAGGCGCCCGAGTCGCCGACCGCGCGCACCTTGAGCGCCGTGAGGTGACCGTCGGCATCACAGCCGGCGGCGTAGTCGAGCGTGATCGGGTGGCGTTTGGCGTGGATCCGGAAGCTCTCCTCGCGCGACAGCGTGCACTTGACCGGTCGTCCGAGCAGCCACGCGGCGAGCGAGGCGTGGGCCTGGTTGCTCATGTCCTCCTTGCCGCCGAACGCTCCACCGTTCGACACCAGCTCGACCGTGACCCGCGACGTGTCGACGGCGAGCATCGCCGCGATGTCGTCGCGGTCGTCCCACACCCCTTGACCGCCCGAGTAGACGTGGATCGTTCGTTCGTCGCCCTCGCCCGCCGGCACCGCCAGCGTCGACTCCGGCTCGAGGAAGGCGTGCTCGATGCGCTGCGTCACAAAGGTCTCGCACACCGTGAACGCGCTGGTGCCCAGCAACTCGTCGACATCGGCGCCACGTCGATAGGCGCTGACCGACAGCGTGTTCGATTCGGTGCCCCACACCGACAGTGGGCTGTCCGGCGCGAGCGCCGCGATCGGATCGGTGTTCGGCTGGTGCACGACGTAACCCACGTCGACGAGTTCGGCCGCGGCCCGGGCCTGTTCCCGCGTTTCGGCGACGACGATCGCCAGCACGTCGCCGGGGCACGACGAGGTGCCACCGATCGGGATCATCACCGGCCAGTCCTTGTAGATGATGCCGACCCTCAACTCGCCGGCGATGTCGGCGGCGGTGAACGTGGCGACCACACCGTCGGCAGCCTCGGCGCGGTGGGTGTCGATCGAGGTGATGCCGGCCCGAGCGTGGTCGGTCAACCGGAGGGCGGCATGCAACAGGCCGGGAACCCGGAGATCGTCGATGTAGCCCCGGTCACCGAGCGTGAGCTCGGCTGCCTCGTACTTGGCGCCGCTCCCGCCGATGTCCCCGGAGAGCGCCGGCGCACACACGGTGCCTTGTGCGACCGCCTCGATCGCATCGAGGATCTTCACGTAACCGGTACAACGGCACAGGTGAGCACCGAGGTGGGGTGCCATGCCCTGCTTGGTGAGCCCGGCACCCTTCTTGTCGATCTGGGCCTTGGCGCGCATCACGATGCCAGGGATGCAGAACCCGCACTGCAGGCCGCCGCACGCCGCGAACGCGTCGGCGTACGCCTTGCGCTCGAGTTCGTCGACGCCTTCGAGCGTGACGATCTCGCTGCCGTCGATCTTGTCGAGCGACTGTTGGCACGACACCACGGCCTTGCCGTCGATCAACACCGTGCAACAGCCGCATTGCCCCGACGGTGAGCACCCGTCCTTGGGGGAGGTGACATCGAGTTCCTCCCGAAGTGCGGCGAGCAGGTGGGGGTGCGGTCGACGTACGACGACGGGCTGCCCGTTCAACGTGAACGAGGCGGTCGGCGTCCCGGTGTCGGCTGGGTGTCCGGCGTCGTCGAGAGAGGTCACATTCGACAGTTTGGCAGCCCTTTATGTTTTGTCTACTGCGCTGGGCCCGCGAGCGCGTGGAGCCCCTGTGCGGGGCCGGCGCGGATGTGCGTCCGAAATGCGTCGCGAGCGATCAGGGGCACTCGAACACGAGGCGGACGACGTCCTCCTTGGCGTGGGCGGTCTCGGTGTCGCGCGACTGCTCCTCGTCGACCTGGATCTTGACGCCGATCGCCGTCTTGGACGTCCACCGCAGCGTGGCCGGGTCGAGCCCCCGGACCGTGTTCATCGCGGCGATCACGCAGGGAGCGGCGTCGTAGGTCCGCTCGAACCCGGCCCACGCGAACTTGTGCCCGACCCATCGCTGGGTACCGACCTCCCATCCGAGCGTCGACGCCAGGCTGCTCGTTCCCTGCTCCCAGGCGACGAAGTGGATGTTCTCGGCGACGTGGTGCTGCGTCCTCGACTCCTGTTCCTGCATCATCACGTCGAATCCGGTCGTGGTCACGTTGCCGATACGGATCGCCACCGTGTCGCTGCCGTTGTCGCTCGCGAGGGAGGCGACGACGGCGGGAACGTCGTCGAACGCCGTCGGGAACGCGACGTGCGTGAACTCGCCGGTGGCGTCGGTGATCAGCGAGCCGGCGTGGATCATGGTGTCCGGGCCCAGCACGTGAGTCCCCCGCCCGATCGCGAGGAAGTCGACCTCCTCGGCCACGTGGCGGTCGTCGAGGTAGTCCCATTCCTCGAGTCGGATCTCGAACCCGTCCTGTGTGACATTGCGGATCCGCACCGTGACCGGTTGGCCGCCTTCGTGGCTCGCAGGGCCGGCCACGACGAGCGGCTCGCGGAACCCGCGCTCGAACTCGACCCTCGTCCAGTGGTGTGTGAGCGACAGCTTCCCGACCTCGATCGGCGGGTCGAGCGCGCTCAGCATCACGTGGACCGCTCCGGCGTTCTCGCCGGCGTCGTCATTGCCCGGTGCGCCGAGCACGTAGCTGTCGGTCCCGAGCGCGATCACCTCGCCGATGTACTCCCAGGTGCCGACGTCGGCCGGCGTCAGGCGGGCCATCACCGTGCAGGGGTAGTCAGCGCACAGGACGTAGTAGGCGGTGCCCGCTCCGGACACCGGCTCGTCGGCGAACGGCGCGCCGATCAGGACCCGGTCCCCGAGCATCGCCACCGCCCAGCCGAACCCGTCGCCGGCCGCGCCGTCGGATGCGGCGAGCCGGTCGAGCTGGTACCACACGTCACCGATCCGGCGGAAGATGTACGCCGCGCCCTGTTCGGTGGCACCGGTCGGGCCGTCCGTCGTCGGGGCACCGACCACCATTCGGTCGCCGGACAGCGCGAGCGAGGTACCGAACCGCTGGGGTCCCCCGTCGCCGGGTGCCGGGAGACGGTTCCGCTGGATCCATTCGTCGCCGCTCCGGTCGAACACGTAGACCGCGCCCCTCGCGTCGCCCGGACCTGCCCCCCAGGGTGCCCCGACGACCAGATGCAGGTCGTTGACGGCCACCGGCTGACCGAACCCGTCGTAGGACGCTTGCTCGGTTCCGTTCACCTGGACCGGTCCGCTCCAGGCCCCGTCGTCCTCGAAGTAGGTGAACACTGCGGAGATGGCCGGGTCGTGCTCGACCCACGATCCGACAGCGACGACGTCGTCCCACACGGCGACGGATCTGCCGGAGTCGTAGCTGCCGTCGCACGGCGGGAGCAGGGTGGCCCGCTCGGTCCACTCCGCGCTGGTCCTCGTGAACACCCGGACCGTGCCGGTCGAGGTGCATCCGGGTTTCCCACTCGACTCGGTCGCGACGATGGTGTCCTCCCAGATCGCGACTCGGATGCCGAAGAAGCTCCCGTAGCCCGAGTCGGCCGCGACGAGCCGCTGCTGGAGCGCCCACCCGTCGACAGTGCGGGTGTAGACGTACACCGCCCCACTCAGGTCGTCCTCCCGCGCGGCACCGACCACCAACGTGTCGCCCCAGATCGCGACCGACCTGCCGAATTCGTCGTCGGCCTTGGCGTCGGGTGCCGTGATCTTCACGTCCACGTACTGGCTCTCGGCGCTCACGCCCACCGCGCTCAGCCCGGCCGACGCAAGGGCCAGCGCCGCGACAGCGATCCATGCGCGCGCACCCATGGCTCCTCACTTCCGGGACGAACCGGTCACCCGGAGATCATCCCATCGCCTTCCGGTTCCACGGTGGGCAGGCCCACATCGCTCGGACCAGGGCCGATTGGCACAATCGGCGTTGCGACCGAGGTGCCGGTGAGTGCATCGACCGGGGAGGGTCGAGTCCTCCGCCATGCCGTTCGGACCACGCGCTGGGCTGCGCGTGCGTGGCGTGTGCTCGCACCGGTGGGGTGTGGCCGGTGGTCCGTCAGCCCCCGGGTCAGTTCAGGGGACGCTTCTGAGACCACGTCGTCGGATCGTTCGACGGCTCACCCCGGCGGCCCAAGAGCGTCATCGGGTTCACCGGTGATCTGAACGGTTTCGGTTGAACCCTGACACACCGAACAGCAGCAACGCGAGCAAGAAGTGGGCGAGCCCCACGAGACCGAGGGCCATGCGCGGAATGTCCTCGGCGTCCATGCCGGGTGAAGAGTTCGGCATCAACGCGGACGCGACGAGACACGCCGATCCGACCGCCAGTGCTCCGAGTCCGAGCACCCTTGGCCCACGAACCGGAGACGCTGCGATCACGAACACCGTGATGGCGATCAGGGTGCCGACGACAAGGACGAAGGCGGCTGCTTCCACGTTCCGCTCCTCTACGAATCACGCGCCTCAATACCATTCACGCGCTCGTGCCTCGTGGTGGACACTGCCGAAGGTCCTACAGATTGGGTGCGCAACGATTCCGAGCCGGGGCCGGCTCCTTGTTGCACGCCCGAACGGTTCGCCTGGCCCTCAGTTCGTGAGCCCAGCTTCGGTGCGAAGTCGCATCAGGTCCAACTCGGTGATCCCGAACGTGCACGGTGATGCACGCCCTCGATGATCGGCCGAGGCGCTTGGCCTGGCGCCGGATCGACGAGAAGACCGGGGAGGTCACACACCGGCGAGCACGCCTGATCACGCTGCAGCGTGACGCGAGGCGTGCGTCCGGATTCTGTGCCTGCACACCGGTGTTAGTTTCGAACTCGTGGCGCACGGCCACCAAACATGGAATGGAGCAACCAATGTCCAAGTACCTCGTCACCGGCAACTACCGGCCCGAAGGCGTCAAGGGTCTCATGCAGGAAGGGGGCACGAGCCGCCTCGCGGCAGCCACCGCTGCCTTCGAGTCGGTCGGCGGCTCCATCGACTGCTTCTATTACGCCTTCGGCGACTCGGATGTCGTGGGGATCTGCGACTGCCCGGACGATGCGAGTGCTGCAGCCGTGTCGTTGATGATCAATGCGAGCGGCGCGGTGAGCATCACGCTGACGCCGCTACTGGCGCCTGCGGATATCGACGCCGCAGCCGCCAAGACGCCCTCCTACCGTCCGCCGGGCGGCTGACCCGAGGCCCGCAGGCGTCGAGTTCAGGATGCGCTGGGCTCGGCGCCGCGGGTGACCAGCCAATCGACGAGCGCTGGATGATCGCTTCGGCGGGCGGCATCGAGTGGAGTGGACCCGTCCCAGGGGGCCGCCCAGTTGATGTCTCCGCCTCTGCCCAGGAGGTACTCGGCGGTGGTCCGTTGCCCGCCGTGGCACGCCCCCCAGAGGGCCCAGGAGATGTCTCCGTTCGAAGGGCCCGACTCGGTCTCGACGTGTGCCACCACCCGATCGAGGAGCCCCATCACCGCTGACTCGAACAACGTCGAGCGTGCGCCTCGCTCGATCAAGCGCCGGGCCGCGTTCCACTGGGCGAATGCGGTGGCGTCCGTGAGCGCCGTGCCGCCACCGATCACGGCTCCGTCGGCCTCGATGTCCGCGCCGGCGTCGAGCAAGGCGTCGATCACGGCGACGTCGTCGCTGCTGGCGGCCCAGTGCAGCGGTGTCTCGGTATGCGGGCCACGCAGGCGCGCATCGACGTCGGCGCCGGCAGCGATCAGTAGCCGCACCGTGTCGACATTGTTCGGAAAGTGCCCGGGCCAGTCCGTCGCGATGTGCAGCAATGTTCGCTCCGCGTCGGGGAACTCGATCGCAGCGGCTGCGAGACCCGAGTGATCTGTCAGCAGAGCGCGCAAGCCATCCAGGTCACCGGACCGAATCGCCGTGGTGACGGATGTGGCGAGCGGCTCGCTGCTCGGCAGGATCACGCCACGACAGTAATCTCTGTCGATCAGCGAGGGCCGGACAGCTGCGCAGTGGGGTGCCCGGGCCATCGAGTTCGGGCGGCATTTCGCGGGGCAGTCGAACGCTGCGGTCGGCAGCATCCGGCTGATCTGGTCGGTCACCCCGAAGGTGGCGGTCGACCGGTGTCGATGGTCGTCGGACGGGCGTGGGTCGTAGCGATCGTGACAGGCGTACCATCTGCTCGTGACCGGTTTGCCACTTCCAGACGACCTCCACGAACTCGAGCGTTCGTTGATCACGGGGATCGGATCGCTCGCGCTCGGCGCCGCGGGCGCGGTGGTCTCGGCGCCGCTGGTCGACATCTTCACCGCCCAGGTGGAGAGCCGCGCCCTCGACCACGCCGCTCGCTGGCTGCGCACCCAGGGGCACGGCTACTACACGATCGGATCGAGCGGCCACGAGGGCAATGCGGCGGTCGCCGCCGCTCTGCGCGTCACCGACCCGGCTCTGTTGCACTACCGATCGGGTGGGTTCTACTGCGCCCGGGCGCAGCAACGACCAGGTCATCAGGCCGTGCGCGATGTGCTGGCGGGGATGTTGGCATTGACCGAGGACCCGATCTCCGGCGGGCGGCACAAAGTGTTCGGACACCACGCCCTGGGCGTCATCCCGCAGACCTCGACGATCGCGTCGCAGTTGCCGCGTGCGCTCGGGGTGGCATTCGCGATCGGTCGGGCTCGCCGGCTCGGCGTGACGACCCATTGGCCCGACGACGCGCTGGCCGTGTGCTCGTTCGGCGACGCCAGCGCCAACCACTCGACAGCCCAGGGAACGATCAATGCTGCCAGTTACGTGTCCCACGGTGGGTTGCCGATTCCGCTCCTGCTGCTCTGTGAGGACAACGGCATCGGGATCAGCGTTCCGACTCCTGCGGGCTGGATCCAGGCGTCGTTCGCACACCGACCGGGCCTGCGCTACGAACAGGTCGACGGATCCGACCCTCAGGCCGTGTATGACATCACGGCCGCGCTCGCCCACGAGATACGCACCACCGGCAAGCCGGCATTCCTGCACCTGCGAACCGTTCGCTTCATGGGGCACGCCGGCACCGACGTCGAACTGAGCTATCGGACCGCGGCGGCGATTCGTCGGGACCACGCACGCGATCCGATTCTCGGCACTGCCCGGGCTCTCGTCGCTGGTGGTCTGGCCACCCCGGACGAGCTCGTCGCGCGCTACCTCTCGATTCGCACCACGGTGCGAGATCTGGCACTCGATCTCATCCATGAGCCGAGGTTCGGCCACGCCGACGAAGTCGTCCAGAAGCTGTCGCCGCGGCGGCCCGGCAAGGTCGCGGCGATCGTCTCGTATCCGGGCAGCCCGACGAAACGTGAAACGGCGTTCGACGGTGTCCTGCCCGAACACGAGGGCCGGCTCACGTTGGCAGAATCGATCAACCGAACGCTGGTCGATGTCCTGGCCACAACGCCGAATTCGCTGGTGTTCGGCGAAGACGTCGGTGCCAAGGGTGGCGTCTACGGAGTGACCCGTGGTCTCCAGAAGCGTTTCGGTGCGGCCCGCGTGTTCGACTCACTGCTCGACGAGCAGTCGATCCTGGGTTTGGCGCTCGGCGCTGGAGTGTCCGGTTTGTTACCGATCCCCGAGATCCAGTACCTCGCATATCTGCACAACGCCGAGGACCAGCTGCGTGGCGAGGCTGCCAGCCTGTCGTTCTTCTCCAGCGGCCAGTACAACAATCCGCTCGTCGTACGGATTGCCGGCTACGGCTACCAGAAGGGATTCGGTGGTCACTTCCACAACGACAACTCGGTCGCCGTACTACGCGACATCCCCGGGCTCGTGATCGCCAGCCCCGCCCACCCGTCCGACGCCGCACCGATGCTTCGCACATGTGTCGCGGCTGCGATCAGTGACGCGACGGTCAGCGTGTTCCTCGAACCGATCGCGCTGTACCACACACGCGACCTCTTCGAACCAGGCGACGGTGTCTGGACGGCGCCGTACTCTCCGCCGGTGCGCTGGCGTGACGAGCACGTCCCGATCGGTGCAGGGCGTTTGGTGCGAGATGGCGACGATGTGCTGATCGTGTCGTGGGCGAACGGCCTGCACATGTCGCTGCGAGCTGCCCGGAAACTCGCAGGCGATGGAATCTCCTGCCGCGTGTTCGACCTCAGGTGGCTGTCGCCCTTGCCGATCGACGAGATCCTCGCTCACGCCCGCGAGGTCGGCCGCGTGGTGGTCGTCGACGAGACCCGGCATTCGGGGGGTGTGGGTGAGGGGGTGATTGCCGGACTGGTCGAGCGCGGGTACGTCGGCCCGCTCGGTCGGGTTGCGGCCAAGGACACCTTCGTGCCGCTCGGTGATGCCGCGAACCTGGTGCTGGTCAGCGAGCACGATGTGGTCGAGGCGTGTGCCGAGATCGCCCGCCGGACGGCCCAACCGACGTTGCCGTGGGCGCCGCCGGCCGGGCGCCCAGGCCCCGCGCCGTACGGTGATCCGCAGGCCGATCCCCAGTTGGGCCCCACGATCGTCGGTCTGTAGGCGACCGTCCTGTGGGCGACCGCCGCCCGGCTGCTCGGTCTCCGGCGGCCAGGGAACTCAGAGCGCGAAGAAGGCAGGTGGACGACGGTTGCCTTGTCGGCCGTCTACGAACCGGCTCGTCGAACCTGGCTGACCCGGTGAGCGGGCGCTGCGGGGTTCGTCAGGCGAGTACCGCTTCGAGTTCGGTCAGCGTCGGATTGCTCCCCCGCCCGAACGTCCACCAGAAGTTGAGGCCGGGGTAGTTCGAGTCCATGTACGAACCCACGAAAGTATTCACGGCTCCATCGCTGATCGCGATACCGGAAGCGGCAACGATGTAGGCGGGGCCGCTCGCGACGATCGCGGCGACGTCGGCGGCCGTTTGGATGTCGCCGGCTCCGAGCCAGACGACGGTGGTGTTCGCTGGCTGGGTGGCCAGGAGCGTTGTCCAGAGAGCGCTTCCGGTGCCGTCGCCGATGATCACCAGTGTCTTGCTGCCGGTCCCGATCGACTGCCCGCTGAAGGTCTTCGTCGCGGTCGCGTAGCTCACCGCCGTAGGCCCGGCCGGTGCTGTGGTCGTGGGAGCCGGATCCGCTGCTGGAGGCGGACCCGGATCAGCCCCTCCGCCGACGGGCGAGAGGGTGTAGCTGCTTGCCGTGAGGGTGATGTCGAACAAGATGGACTCCGAGTGCAGCAATCCTGCCGCGACGAGGCCGGGCTCGTCGGTGTAGGTGCCGAACAGGGCCAGGTGGGTTTCCTCAGCGGTCTCGATGGTGCGTTCGTCGGCCGACGCCGCGCTCACCGTTCCTCGGTCGCTGATCCCGCCGACCGCGAACACCACGACGCTGGCGAGCACACCCAGAATGACGATCACGATCAACAGTTCGATCAGTGTGAAACCAGTGTCGCCGGCCTCGGATGGGGGCTCCATACCTGCGTATCGGCCGACGTTCGCTCGAGGTGAAGCCACCGGCGATGGATTTGATGACGTCTTGACGCGTCCTCGACACAGTCGTCTCGTCGGGTGCGGTCGGCCGCTGCCGGACGAGCCCATTGCGCAGCTCGACCGACCTCCCCTATTTCTGATGTCGGGGGTCTGATGTCGGGGGTCTGATGTCGGGGTCTGATGTCGGGGTCTGATGTGGCGGAGGCCCGACAGACCGCGTCGTCGGTTGTGGGATCTGGTACAAGGAAATCCGAACAACTTGAACTGTTCTTGAATGTCCGCTGCCGCTCGATCGACCTTTCCCGGCGAACCGGTGGGCGCAGTAGCGTGTGTGACGTGACGTCGATGCAAGACAAGATCAACGAGTTACAGGATCGCCGCGATGCGGCGATCCACGCCGGTTCCGAACGCTCGGTCGAGCGGCAACACGCCAAGGGCAAGATGCTGGCCCGCGAGCGTGTCGAGTATTTCCTCGACGAGGGCAGCTTCCACGAGCTCGACATGCTGGCCCGCCATCGCGCCCATGACGCCGGCCTCGACGAGCGGCCCTATACCGATGGGGTCATCACCGGTTGGGGCACGGTCGACGGTCGCAAGGTGTTCGTGTTCAGCCAGGACTTCACGGTGTTCGGCGGTGCGCTCGGCGAGGTGTTCGCCGAGAAGATCCACAAGATGATGGACCTCGCTCTCAAGACCGGCGCTCCGGTCGTCGGGCTCAACGACGGCGCCGGTGCCCGCATCCAAGAGGGCGTTGTCAGCCTTGCCAGCTACGGCGGCATCTTCCGTCGCAACGTTCAGTCGTCGGGCGTCGTGCCCCAGATCTCGGTCATCCTCGGTCCCTGCGCCGGCGGCGCCGTGTACTCACCGGCCATGACCGATTTCATCTTCATGGTGCGCGAGGCGTCGCACATGTTCATCACCGGGCCCGATGTCGTCAAGACCGTCACCGGCGAGGACGTCACGCTCGAGGAGCTCGGCGGGGCGATGTCGCACGCCTCCAAGTCGGGCGTCGCCACCTTCGTCGCCGACGACGAGAAGGCCTGCCTCGACGATGTTCGCTTCCTGCTCGGCTTCCTGCCGTCGAACAACCTCGAACAGCCCCCGGTCGACGACATGGGCGACGATCCCGATCGTTTGTGCCCCGAACTCACCGACATCCTTCCCGACAGCGCCAACCTGCCCTACGACATGCACAAGGTCATCCAGGCGGTCGTCGACGAGGGCGAGTTCTTCGAGTACTTCCCACATTTCGCCAAGTCGATCCTGTGCGGCTTCGCTCGCATCGAGGGCCACCCGGTCGGCATCGTCGGCAACCAACCGATGGTGTTGGCAGGTGTCCTCGACATCGAGTCGAGCGAGAAGGCGGCGCGTTTCGTGCGAACGTGCGACGCCTTCAACATCCCGCTGATCACGTTCGTCGACGTGCCCGGCTTCCTGCCCGGCGTCGACCAGGAGTACGGCGGCATCATTCGCCACGGGGCCAAGCTGCTCTACGCTTACTGCGAGGCCTCGGTGCCGCGGATCTCGATCATCACCCGCAAGGCGTACGGCGGCGCCTACGTCGTGATGGACTCGAAGTCGATCGGATCCGATCTCGCGTTCGCCTGGCCGTCCGCCGAACTGGCAGTGATGGGCCCGCAGGGCGCGGTCGAGATCGTCTACCGACGCGAGCTGCAACAGGCTGCCGATCCGGTCGCCCGCCGCGCGGAGCTGGTGCAGGAGTACAGCGAGAAGTACGCCAACCCGTACGCCGCTGCCGAGCGTGGCTTCATCGACGATGTGATCGATCCTGCCGAAACACGGCGCAAGATCGTGGCCGGGCTGCGTGTGCTGCGCACGAAGCGCGAGGATCTCCCGCAACGCAAGCACGGCAACGTGCCGCTCTGAGCGCCGCTGCCGACGTCGGGGTCGTCGTTGCCGGCGACGATCCCTGACACACTGGGGCGGTGACGAACAACCCACCGCCGCCGCCACCGCCTCCGCCACCACCACCGGGTGGCCCAGGCGTTCCACCACCACCGCCTGCGGGTTTCGGTGCCATGCCTCCCGCGTACGGCGCGGCCCCGGTGTATCAGCCGTCGCCATCGTTCGCCGGATGGTGGCAGAGGGTCGGAGCCACCATCCTCGACGTCTTGATCCTGTGGGTCTTCCTCCTGCCGTCGATCGTCGTGACCAACGGGGGCGGCAACTCCGGTCTCGGGTCGTTGCTGTACCTTGCCGGGTTCGTCGTGTTCATCACGTTCTATTGCCGTCGGGTGGGCTCACAAGGCCAGAGCTGGGGGATGAGCGCCACCGGCTACAAGATCGTCGACGAACGAACCGGAGCGTTCATCGGTACCGGCAGGGCGGTCGGCCGCTATTTCGCTCGAATCCTGAGCGCGCTGCCGTGCTACCTCGGCTTTCTGTGGCCGCTGTGGGACTCGGAGAACCGCACGTTCCACGACATGATCGTGCGGACCCGCGCCGTACGTAGCTGACACCGGCCGGTCGACCTCGCCGCCGCGGCACCCACTACGCTGAACGGCGTGCCCGTCCACGATCCGAACGTCGCGATCAGTCCTTCCCCCACCAGCGAGGAGGCGGCCGCGATCGTCGCGGCGGTCGAGGTGCTCTGGCCCAAACCGTTGTCGACGGGTCATCCAGACCGCGATCGCACGCTGGCCTGGCGCTTCAGCGGGCGCTGGTGGCAGCGTGATCGCTTTGCGGGGGCCGATCGTCCCTGGAGCTGACGGCGACGTGGAAGAGCTGCCGATCGAACTGACCACGGTCGCCGACGATCTGGTCGTGTTCCACCAGGGAATCACGACCCACCGCTACGACGGATTGGCATCGGCCAGCGAATTCATATTCCACGGAATGGCGGTCCGCACACTCGTGCGCCCGGCCGGGGAGCTCCTGGCGACGGTGGCCACGGTGAACGACGTGCACTTCGGCGAAACCGAGTGCGGTGTCATCGACCAGCGTTCGGACGGCCCGATCGTCCGGCCCGCGGCCGGGGAGCCGCCGTACCCGGAGATGATGAACCGAGCCGCCGCCGCAGAGATCGCGATCCTCGAACCGGCTGCAGTCGTGGTCAAAGGCGACCTGTCGGCCGACGGGAGAGAAGGGGAGTGGGCCGCCTTCGAGGCCTGCTGGCGCCCGCCGTTCGGGGATCGTTTGCATGTCGTGCGCGGCAATCACGACGCATACCAGGGCCAGGACCGGTACGCCGGGGATCGATGGATCGAGGTACCCGGCATCACGATCGGACTGCTCGACACGACGATTCCGCGACAGACCACCGGTGCACTGCGGGCGGATCAACTCACCGAGATCGATGATCGCCTCGCCTCGACCGCCGGGCGCGTGCTGCTGATGGGTCATCATCAGCAATGGGTGTCGAGTGGACCCGACTCGAATCGCAGCGACGACTACTTCGGGCTGCATCCCGAAGCGAGTGATGCACTCGACGACCTGTGCCTCCGGCATCGAAACGTGATCGGCTACGCAGCAGGTCACACACACCGACATCGTGTGCGGACGATGACCAAGAGCAAGGTGCCATCGATCGAGATCGGATGCGTCAAGGACTTCCCGGGCACGTGGGCCGAGTATCGGATCTACGAGGGCGGGGTGATGCAGGTCGTGCATCGCATCTCGTCGCCCGAGGCGTTGTCGTGGAGCGATCGGTGCCGGGTCATCTACTCGGACTTCGGAGTCGACTACCAGGCCTATGCGCTCGGGACCTTGACGGAGCGGTGCTTCGTGTTCCCCGAACGGCTCTGATCGGTGCTGGGCCGGCCACGCTCGCCGATCCGACGCCTGGACCGCTGCGATCGTTGGTGCCGATCGCACTGAAACACCAGGTCAACGGGGGTCCGCGAACCCTGTGACACCCCAGGGTCATCATGGTCGTATGGACATGATGTTGGTGGTGTTGCTCGTGGTGGTCGTCGGGGCGTCCACGTCGCTCGTCGCCGTCGGGATGACCCGACGCCGGTACGACGCGATGTCGGCCGACCGGCACGCCGCGCCGGTCGTGCCGGTCGACGAGGTCGTGCACGAGGCGATGGCAGCTGCGCTGGCCGAGATGCGCACGCAAACGGCTGCCGACCGCGACGCGGCCGTGTTGGCCGCGCTCCGACAGGCGGCGGTCATGCAGCGCGAACAGCTTGGTTCGGCCGCTCAGCAGGCCCGTGCCGAATCATCTGCCGATCTCGCGGCGAAGAAGGACGTCATCGACACCCGCCTCGACCAAGTCCACACCGAGATGCGCACCGAGCTCACCAAACTCGGCGTAATGGTCGCCGAGTTGGCCAGCACGAGCGCCCAGAAGTTCGGCCAGGTCGACCAGTCGCTCCGCAGCCACGCGGAGGTCACCCAGACGCTCTCCGAGTCGGCGCGTGCGCTGCGCGAGGCGATGGCCAGCCCGACCGCACGTGGTCAGTGGGGCGAGCGGATGGCCGAGGACGTCTTGCGGCTGGCCGGCTTCGTCGAGAACGTCAACTACGTCAAGCAGACCCAGCTCGATGGCGCGACCGGGCGTCCGGACTTCACGTTCCCCCTGCCCAAGGGCCACGAACTCTATATGGACGTCAAGTTCCCGATGGCGGGCTACCTGCGCTTCCTCGACGCCGACACCGAGGCCGAGCGCCAGGCGCATCGGGCCGCCTTTCTCCGTGATGTCCGGGCACGCGTGAAAGAGCTCGCCAAGCGCGACTACGCCCGCGAGTCGGCTCGATCCTCGGTCGACTACGTCCTGCTCTTCCTGCCCAACGAGCAGCTCACCGGGTTCATCCACGAGGGCGACCCGGCGCTGATCGACGACGCCATGAGCCAGCGCGTGGTGATGTGCTCGCCACTGACGTTGTTCGCCTTCCTCGGCGTCATTCGCCAGGCCTACGACAACTTCGTGGTCGAGCAAACGAGCGATCAGATCCTCGCCCTGATCGGCAGCTTCGGTATCCAGTGGCAGAAATACTCCGAGACGCTCGACAAGGTGAAGGTCAAGTTCGACCAGCTCGACCGCCAGTTCGACGAGCTGGTCGGCACACGCAAGCGCCAGCTCGAAAAGCCACTGCAACAGCTCGAGGCCGTGCGACGCGAACGGAACCTGCCGATCGACGGGCAACTCTTCCCCGCACTCGACGAGACCGAGCCCGATTCCACGCCGGCGAACCTCCGTCGCCTCGGGGCGTGAACCCCCCAGCCACCCCGTTCCGTTCATCATTTTGCAGACCCGGTGCTGCAGTTCGGTGAACGGAACGGGGTGGGATGGGGCAGAATCGGGGCCGTGAGCCAGCCCGCCTTCGACTTCGGTGACGAGCCGTACGACGATCCGACCAATCCGACGTACACGGTCGGTGAGCTCGCCGACGCGGTCAACGCCCAGTTGCGGCGTGGCTTCCCTGATGGGGTGTGGGTGCGAGGCGAGATCGACGGCCTGCGTCACAGTGGGCCACACACGTATTTCGCGCTGGTCGAGCACGGCGATCACGGCAAGGCGGTGATCAACGTGTCGCTGTTCGCACCGATGAAGCGCAACCTCACGCCTCTGCTGAAGAAGAATCGGCTCGAACTCACCAACGGCATGAAGGTGCGCATCTTCGGCGAACTGGACTACTACGCCCCCAATGGCCGCCTCGGACTGAAGATGGCGGGCATCGACCCGCGGTTCACCCTCGGCGAGTTGTCGCAGGCCCGAGACCAGGTGGTCAGACGGCTGGTCGCCACCGGCTTGTTCGATGCCAATCGACGTCGGGCGATGCCGCTTGCACCGCTTCGTGTCGGTGTGGTGGCCAGCGTGGGCACCGCCGCCTGGCACGACTTCCATCACGAACTCGTCGCCAGCCGGATCGGCTTCGCGCTGAGCGTCTGCGACACGCGCGTTCAAGGCGAGTCCGCCGAGCTGTCGATCGCCGCCGCGATCCGCACGCTGACTGCACGATCCGACCTCGACGTCGTGGTCGTGATCCGGGGCGGTGGCGCCCGAAACGAGTTGGCGACCTTCGATGCCGAACCGATCGCGCTGGCGATCGCGATGAGCCCGCTTCCGGTGCTCACGGGGCTCGGTCATGAGATCGACGTCAGCGTTGCCGACGAGGTCGCCCACCGATCACTGAAGACGCCCACAGCGTGCGCAGGCGCCCTGATCGAACTAGTCACGATCTATCGCGCCGCCGTCGAGCAGCGGTGGGCCTCGATCGAGTCGAGCGCCCTTCGTCGCCTCGGCATCGCCACCGGCGATCTCTCCGAGCGGGCCCATCGCATCGCCCGCAGTACCCACGCCGCGGTCGAGCGGGCGGACGAGCGGCTGTCGATGCGCCGCGACCGTCTGCGTGCAGCTCCCCTCCGCCAACTCGAACTGGAGCGTCGCCAACTCGAATCGAGCGCGTCCCATCTGTGCCGCCGCGTCCCGCACATCGTCGAGGCCAGTCGACGCGAACTCGACGTCGCCGCCACTCGCCTCGCCGTGCTCGACCCCGCCAACCTGTTGCGCAGGGGCTGGAGCATCACCCGCGCGGAGGACGGCACGGTCCTTCGCTCGATCGCGGACGTCCGCCCCGGTGGCGTGATCACCACCCAGATTGCCGATGGCACTCTGACCAGCCGAATCGAGGAAATGTGAGCAAACCAGCCGGCGCCGACAGCATCGGTTATGCCGATGCGCTCGACGAGCTCGACACCATATTGCGCGAACTGGAAGGGTCCGATGTCGATGTCGACCGGCTTGCCGATCGGGTTGCGCGCGCGGCCGACCTGATCGCGCTGTGTCGCGATCGGATCGGCAATGCACGGCTGCGAATCGACGAGGTGATCGCCGATCTCGATGCCGTCACCGAGCTGGGCGACGCGGCTGCCGACGAATAGCCCTAGCCTCAGGGGCGTGACAGCGGAAGCGCCCCCCAGCCTGCGCCTGATCGCCGATCGAGTCGCCGCTCGCCTCGATCAAGTCCTCACGCCCGAGCTCGAACGCTGGGCGGCGCTCGACGGCGACCTCCGTGGGCCGATGGCGGAGATCCGACGCCTCGTGCTGTCCGGCGGCAAGCGGTTACGGCCGGCATTTTGTACGTGGGGCCATGTAGCCGTCGGCGGTGACCCGGACGCGCCGGTGGTCACCGATGCCGGGGCTGCGTTCGAGCTGATGCACGTGTTCGCCCTGTTCCACGACGATGTGATGGACGATGCCGACAGTCGGCGGGGCGAGCCCACCACGCACACGACGTTTGCCCAGCTGCACGCCGCCAAAGGCTGGTCGGGTGAATCGCGTCGCTTCGGTGAGGGTGTCGCGATCCTCATCGGCGACCTGGCCTTCGTGTACGCCGACCGGTTGCTCGCCGACGCCAACGCCGTCGCGTGGCAGATCTGGAACGAGCTGCGCATCGAGCTCAACGTGGGCCAGGTGCTCGACATCCTCGGGTCGGTCAGCGGCGTCCGCGACGTCGCCCAGGCCGAACGGATCTGTCGCTACAAGTCGGGGAAGTACACGATCGAGCGCCCATTGCACTTGGGCGCGGCGCTCGCGGACCCCGACCGTTTCGAGGCGATCGCTCCCGTGCTCAGTGCGTACGGTTTACCGCTGGGCGACGCGTTCCAGATGCGCGACGACGTGATGGGAGCGTTCGGTGACACCGCTGCCACCGGAAAGCCCGTCGGAGGAGATCTCCGCGAAGGCAAGCCGACGCCGCTGCTGGCGCGAGCGCTCGCGGCCGCGACCACCTCCCAGGGCGAGGTGATCGCACGAGTCGGCCGAGCCGAGTTGACCGACGAGGACGTCTTCGACATCCAGCAGGCGATCGTCGACACGGGCGCGCTCGCGGATCTCGAGGAGACGATCGTCCGGAAGGCCGACGAAGCCGTCGGGGCCATCGAGCGGGCCGACATCGTCGAGGTCGCACGCAACGAGCTCGTGATGCTCGCTGCCTTCGTCAGTCAGCGGGTCGCCTGACCATGCGCGTCGTCGTCATCGGCGCCGGACTGGGTGGCCTCTCCGCCGCCGCCCACCTCGTTGGCGCGGGACACGAGGTCACGGTGCTCGAGCGCGGGTCGCAGCCGGGCGGTCGCGCCGGCGTCATCGAACAGGACGGCTTCCGGCTGGACACCGGCCCCACGGTGTTCACGATGCCTCACCTCTTGGCGGAAACGTTCGCAGCGGTCGAACGCAACATGAGCGACTACGTCACGATCGAGCCGGTCGACCCGATGTACCGAGTCACGTTCCCCGACGGCTCCCTGTTGCACGTGCGCCACGGCCGGGCCGCGATGACCGAGGAGATCCGGCAGTTCGCCAATGCCCGCGAGGCCGGCGTGTTCAACGAGTTCTGCGAGTGGCTCACCGAGTTGTATCAGATCGAGATGCCGCGCTTCATCGAGGCGAACTACGACTCCGTGCTCGATCTCGTCAAACCGTGGCGGGCGATGCTCGATCTGATCCGCCACGGTGGCTTCGGTTCGCTCGACTCGAAGGTGGCGACGTTCTTCGAGGACGAGCGCCTGCGGCAGACTTTCAGTTTCCAATCGATATATGCCGGCGTGGCTCCCCGGGAGGCACTCGCGATCTACTCGGTGATCACGTACATGGACACCGTTGCCGGCGTTTTCGCACCACGCGGTGGGGTGCACGCGGTCGCGACCGGTCTGGCCCGCGCCGTGACCGAGGCCGGAGCGCGGATCCGGTACGACGCCAACGTGATGCGGATCCTGCGTACCGGCGAGGGAGCGGTCGCCGGTGTCGATCTCGGTGGTGACGACCGGCTTGCCGCTGATGCCGTGGTCTGCAATGCCGACTTGCCGGTGGCCTACCGCACGCTGCTCGGTGGCGTCGACGCCCCCCGTGTCGCACGCCGGGGCCGCTATTCACCCTCGTGCATGTTGTGGGTCGCGGGGGTTCGTGGCGCGCCGCCCGACGGTGCCGCGCATCACAATTTGCACTTCGGCCACGACTTCGACGGTGCGTTCAAGGCGGTGAGCAAACGCGGTGTTCGGATGTCCGACCCGTCGACCCTGGTGAGCGTGGCGTCGATCAGCGATCCGTCCGTGGCCCCCGACGGCTGCATGTCGCTGTACGCACTCGAGCCGGTGCCCAATCTCGACGGCAAACTCGACTGGGGCAAGAACGGCGCCCGATATGCCGACGACTTGAGGCGCCGGGTCGGAGCGTTGGGTTATCCGATCGACGACGTCGTCGTCGAGCGCTTGTTCGATCCGCTCGACTGGGAGTCGTTGGGCATGGAACGCGGGACGCCGTTCTCGTTGTCGCACACCTTGCGCCAGTCGGGCCCGTTTCGACCGAGCAATGTCGACAAGCGGGTACCCGGGCTGGTCTTCACCGGGTCGTCGACACTGCCAGGGGTCGGCGTACCGATGGTGCTGATCTCGGGCAAGCTCGCCGCACGGCGGGTCGATCACTATGCCCTCTCGTCGTCGATCCATCGGTGGTGAGCGTGGCCGCGCTCGCTCGGTCGTATCGGCATTGTGCGGGCATCAGCCGCCGTCACGGAGCGACGTTCTTCTGGGCGACGAAGCTGCTCCCGCCGACGAAGCAGCGACACGTCCATGCGCTGTACGCGCTCGCTCGGACCGCTGACGACATGGTCGATCTGCCCGACCTGGCCGGTGACGTGCCCGACCTGGCCGGAGATCTGCGCGGTCCCGCGCTCTCCGGCTTCTCCGAACGATTCTTCGCCGATCTCGTTGCCGGTCGATCCAGCGACCCGGTGCTCGCCGCGGCCGTCGACACGATCGAGAGGTTCCGGATCGATGCCGAATGCTTCCGACGGTTCTTCCGATCGATGGAGATGGATCTCTCCGTCACGGCGTACGAAACCTGGGACGAGCTGCTGGTCTACATGGACGGCTCCGCCGCCGCGATCGGCGAGATGATGCTGCCGATCCTCGAGCCGCTCGATTCGGCCGCAGCGCTGGGTCCAGCGCGCGACCTGGGCCTTGCGTTCCAGCTGACGAACTTCTTGCGCGACATCGCGGAGGATCTCGATCGGGGTCGTCAGTACCTGCCGCAGGAGGATCTGGAGCGGTTCGGCGTCGAGCTGAACGACCGGCGCGCCGGTCCCGAGTTCGTGTCGCTGATGCAGTTCGAGATCCGCCGTTGCCGCGCCCTCTACGGTTCGGCGGCGGTGGGTATCGACCTGCTCCCACCTCGCTCAGCCAGGTGTATTCGTGCCGCCCACGACGTGTACGCAATGATCCTCGAGCGCATCGAGGGCCTCGGCTACGACGTGTTCAGCGCGCGGGCCCGGGTGCCGACGCCCACCAAGTTGGCGGTGACTGCGCGGCAACTCGTCAGCTGAGGTGATCCGCGGGCTGTCACACTGTCGGGATGCACGTGCGCTCGGCAACCGAAAGCGATCTCGACTCGATGGTCGACCTCGCGGCGCGCCTTCAGGTCCGACCGGAGTGCCACATCGCCTACCTCGGTGTCGAACGCGTCGGCATCCTCGAGGAGCTCACAGCGGTCGACTGGCGTCCGATCTCGGCGCTCGCGTTCGATCGCGATCGCTTGGTCGCATGGCTGGTGGGTGACTGTGATGCCGAGCTCGGTCGCGTCTACTGGCTCGGCCCGTTCGTCGAGGCCGCCGAGTGGGAGCAGGTGGCCGGAGACGTCTACGGCACTGCTCGCAATCTGCTGCCCAGGGGCATCTCCCAGGAAGAGTTCGCGATCGATGCTCGATTCGATCGGCTCCAACGCTGGGCGACGACGGTCGGTTTCGTCGCCGGGCCCGGCTCGCGCGCAATGAGACTCGGTTCGGATCCCGGACCGACCCGGCGCGAGGTGCGTCCGGTCACAACCGACGACCATGCGACCGTCGGTGCTCTGCACGAGGAACTGTTTCCCGGTACGCATACCACTGGTCGTCGGCTCGTCGCCGGTCGCGACGACAGCCGTTCCCTTCTGGTCACCGAGGTCGGGGGAACCGTGGCCGGATATGTCGCCGTCGAGCGGCAACCCGACGGCAGTGGCTACATCGATTTCCTGGGGGTCGCCGTTTCGTTCCGGCGTCGAGGCTTGGGCGTGGAGTTGGTGCGAGCCGGGGTTGCCGAGCTACGACGAATCGGCGCCGATCCGATCCATCTGACCGTTCGCGAGGACAGTGCCGGTGCCCGGGCGATGTATTCGTCGCTCGGTTTCCACGACGATCGCACGATCCGGCCCCTGCGCAAGGGCTTCTCGCTGCCCTGATCGTGTCGATCGCTGTACGGGCGTGTTCAGGGTTTGTCGACTCCGAACGTCGGGTTGCCCGGGCCGTTCCAGGCCGGCGTCTGCTCGAGTTGGTCGATGATGTCGTCGGTCGACTCGCCGGCCTGCTCACGCTTCAGTTCGGCGATGCGGCGGTCGGTCTCGAGCTGCTCGGTCGTGTCGTGCTCGATGTAGGCGGTGTAGACGAACCACGCGACGCCGCCGACCATGGTGGCCAACACGGCCACCATGACGAACGTGCCCAGCCGATCGCGCCATCGTCGCCTGCGTTGCGCCCGGCGGGCTCGATCCCGTCCGACGTCGAGCCCGTGGACAGAGGGCGCTGCGTAGGGGTACGTCTGTGCCGTATTCCTGCCCGCCTTGCTCGCCATGTCCCCGTATCGGCATGCGACACCCTGTTCATGAGGAATCCGATCTGGACAGTGATGGTGAGTCGCCGGATCGGCGCGGTCGCGGCGCATACGATGGGCCGATGGCGGTCAATCGGAGCCGTCGGGCCAGGAGCTCTCGCAAACGCCGACGGCGAATGGCCCGTGTCGAGCACGATCTCAGCGACGAGCAGTGGGGCACGCTCAAGGCCGCTTGGGGCGGCTGCGCCTACTGCGGAGCGACGGACAAGCCACTCCAGCGCGATTGCGTGCTGGCACTCTCCCGGGGTGGGAGGTACACGCTCGACAACATCGCGCCGGCATGCGGCTCGTGCAATGCCAGTAAGTGCAACGACGAGGTCACCGGCTGGATGCGGCGCAAACGGCTCGACGAGGGTGCGTTCCTGTTGCGCCATCTCGAGATCTCGTCCCTGCTCGCTCAGCGATTCCCGATCGAGACCGACTCATGCTGAACGCGTCGACATCCGCGGCGAGCGGAGATCGCTACTTCGGGTGCGGTGGGCAGCGGCCTGGCCGGGCTGGTGCGACGGGTCGATCGATCGGCAACGTCTGGTTGCTGGTGGTCGCTGACCGCGCTCTGGGCCGGTGAGGGCCCTGGGGGTGCAGGCGGCGGCTTCGGCTGCGACCGTGGCCGCGATGGCGGTGATGCCGTTCAGCCCTCGCGGTGGCGCAAGGCGGCGCCTGCTGGCCACGATCGTGGTCGGCGGTGGGTGCGCGGCATCGACCGCCTCGGCGACGCGCCGCTGGGGAGCGTGGAGGGCACTGTGCGCGGCCGGGGCGACGGCTGTGCTGACATCGGCCGTCGAACACGTTGGCACCGTGACCGGTCGTCCGTTCGGGCGCTACCGGTACACCGCTGCGCTTCGGCCCCAGATCATCGGCGTGCCGGTCCAGGTCCCGCTCGCCTGGTTCGCGATGGCCGTCCCGGCGCGCGAGACAGCCCATGCGGCACTCGGAGAGCGATCGAATCGTGCCTCCCGAATCGTTGCCGGGGCGGCGGCGCTCACCGCATGGGATCTGTTCCTCGACCCCCAGATGGTCGCCGAGGGGTACTGGAGCTGGGCTCGACTCGGCATGTACCGAGGGATTCCGATCTCGAACTTCTGCGGCTGGTTCGTCACCGGGCTCGGCGTCATGGCGGTACTCGAGGTGGTACTCCCTCCAGCCGAGCCTGCCCCCGACCTCGTCGCGGGGTACGGCGTCATCGCTGCAATGGAGACGATCGGTTTCGCATCGTTCCTGGGCGATCGCCGGGTGGCGCTCGCAGGTGGGGGTGCCATGTTGCCGATCACAGCGCTGGCTGTTGCTCGTCTGCTAGGACGGCGGCTGTGAAGGTCGTCGTGGTGGGTGCAGGGGTCGGTGGGCTGGCGAGTGCGATCCGGCTCGCCGCTGCCGGGCATCAGGTAGAGGTGCTCGAACGGAATCCGATCGTCGGCGGCAAACTCGCCACCCTCGAGGAAGGGGGGTACTCGTTCGAGCTCGGCCCGACGCTGCTCACTCTGCCAGGTGTCTTCGACGAGCTGTTCCGGCTCGCCGGCACCGCGCTCGCCGACGAGGTCGAACTCGTGCGCCTCGATCCGCAGATCCGCTACCGCTGGCCCAACGGCTCGACGCTCGACATCCCCGACGATCCTTCGGCCCTGCCGGCGGCGCTCGAGGCGTTCAGCCCCGGTGCCGGGGCACAATGGCATCGCTTCTCCCAGCACGCCGAGCGGCTGTGGGAGATCAGCGAGCGCACCTTTCTCGCCGGTCCGATGGGCTCGCCCCTCGCGATGTTGTCGCGGGTGCGGTCACCCCTCGACATCTCTCGGATCGATGGCAATCGCACGCTCGCCAAGTCGGCCGCTGCACACTTCGACGACCCGCGGTTGCAGCAGATGGTGGGACGGTACGCGACCTATTCGGGCTCGTCCCCGTTCCTCGCTCCCGCCACACTGGCGTGCATCGCCCACGTCGAGCAGGCCTTCGGTTGTTGGTACGTGATGGGCGGTCTGGGCCGCTTGCGCGATGCGCTCGAACGGGTCGCCGTGAGGATGGGCGTCGTGGTCCGGCTGGGTGTCGACGTCGGCCGGATCAACGTGGAAGGTCGGCGAGCCACTGGCGTCGAGTTCGCCGACGGCGGATCCGAGCAGGCCGACGTCGTGGTATCCAATGTCGATGCCGCCCATCTCTACACCGATCTGCTGCCCCATCCCAAGCAGGCCAAGCGGCTGGATGCGGCCGGCCGCTCGACGAGTGCGTTCGTGATCTGCGCCGCGGTCCGCGGTCGCACCGGGGGCATCGCCCACCACAACGTCTTCTTCTCGCTCCATGACCGCCAGGAGTTCAAGTACCTCGAGTCGGGTCAGATGGCGATCGATCCGACCGTGTACGCCTGCGTGTCATCGGTGACCGATCAGAGCCAGGCCCCTCGCGACGGTGAGAACTGGTATCTGCTCGTCAACACGCCGGCCGCCGTCGGCCTCGATCGCAAGCTGATGACGGCGTCGGTGCTGAATCGGCTCGCGGAACGCGGTGTGGACATCCGGACTCGGATCGACTTCACGCGGACACTGGTGCCCGCCGATTTCGAAGCGCGCTACCGGGCACGCGGCGGAGCGATCTACGGCACGTCGTCCAACAGCAGGCGCGCTGCATTCGGGAGGCCGAACAACGCCGGACCGGTCGAGGGCCTGTATCTGGTCGGTGGTTCGGCGCATCCAGGGGGCGGGCTTCCGATGGTCGCGATCGGCGCTCGCATCGTGGCCGATCTGGTCGCCGAGCAGCACGGGTGAGACTCGCACTCGGCACGTTTGCTCGGGCCATCGCGCTCGGCGTGGTGTCGAGTCGGTTGGCGCGAGCGATCGGTACTCGCTCACCGCTCGCCGTCGCGGACGATCCGAGCGCTGCGTCGATCTCGGTGGTGATCCCGGCCCGCAACGAAGCCGACCGGATCCGACCGTTGCTCGAGATGATCGTCGGGGCGCCGGGCGTCGGCGAGGTGATCGTGGTCGACGACCAATCGACTGACTCGACCGCCGACATCGCGCGACCGAGCTGGTGCTCGGATCGTCGCTGCGGGTGATCGCCCCGAGCGATGGGCGGGCAAGACATGGGCTCTGCAGCGCGGCCTGGAGGCTGCGTCGGGGGACTGGATCGTGTGTCTCGACGCCGACACCCGTCCCCGACCCGAATTGCCGATGGCGGTGGTGCACCGAGCGGTGTCGGACGGCGTGGATCTGTTGAGTCTTGCGGGAAGATTCGCTGGAGACTCGCCGGGCGCCTGCTGGCTGCATGCCGCGATGCTCACCACGCTCGTCTACCGCTTCGGTCCGCCGGGCCGATCACCGCTGCCAGGCCGAATGCTCGTCAACGGTCAGTGCATGGCCGTCCGGGGCCAGATGATCCGGTCGATGGGGGGCTGGGAGCCGGTCGCCGGTTCCGTCGTCGAGGATGTCGCCCTCGCTCGCCACCTGGCGGCTGCCGGTCGACGGGTCGATTTCCTGGATGCCGGGGAGCTGCTGACCGTCGAATTGTACGGATCGTTGGCTGCGACGTGGCAGGGGTGGGGTCGTTCGATCGGTCTGCCCGGTACCGACCCGATCGGTCGTCGGTTGTTCGATCTCATCACGTTGGCGCTCACCCTTCCGGTGCCGCTGATGCGGCTGATGATCGGTCGCCCGGACGCGATCGATGTGATCGCGCTCGCGGCTCGGATCGGGACACTGGTCGGCACCCGGACCGCCTTCGCGCGCAAGGATCTTGCGTACTGGAGTTCGCCACTCGCCGATGCCGTCGCGGTCGCCGCCGTGGCGCAAAGCGGACTCACCCGGCGCCACGAGTGGCGCGGGCGCACCTATCCGCCGTGAGGGTCGGCGCCGGTGAGCGGAACATCCCCGACCAGACGGGCCATGAGGAAGCGTACGCCGATGAATGTCATCAGGATCCCAGTCAGAGCGGTGCGACGCGGACCCTCGAGGACGAGCTGGAGCACGGGAAACATCGCCACTCCTGCTCTCGCTCCCCATGCGAATTGGCCCGAGATCACCCAGACGATGGCGAACAGCCCGACCGCGGTGATCGCCGGCAGTGGAGCGAACATCAGCGCAGCACCGACGAATGTCAGGACGCCGCGACCACCGCGGAAGTCTGCGAACAGCGGCCACGCATGCCCGACCATCGCCGCGCCGCCGCCGAGGTACGACAGCCACCATGGGCCGTCCGTGGCGGGCAATGCGCCGCACGCCGCGGCGAGCGCACCTTTGGCGGTGTCGACGACGAACACCGGGAGTGCCGCCCGCGTTCCGATCTGCTCCTTGGCGTTCCAGAAGCCCGGGTTGTGATCGCCGACCGCGCACAGGTCGTCGATGCCGTGGCGGCGCGCCACCCGGTTGGCCACCGTGACCGATCCCAGCAGGTAGCCGACGACGCCCACCATGATGATCGCGACGGAGGTCGGCACGGGTGCCAGCATGGCGCATCGTGAGTCGGATTGCGTCGTTCCACCTGGTCCGGGAACGCTCGGGCAGGCAGCCGCTGGTGGTGGCGCGGCTGGTCACCGATCGTTGGCGCCTGCGACGGGTCGAGGGTCTGACGTTCTGGCGCGTGCTCGGCACCGGGTGGGGGAACGATTCGGCGTCAGGGGTGGATCTGCGCCGGTCGGCGCTGTTCGCCGTGTGGCGCGACGAGGTAGACCTCGAACGGTTTCTGCTGGCCCACCCGATCGCCCGACGGTGGCATCGCTGCGAGGAGGCGTGGCACGTGCGCCTCCGTGGACTCGGGGGTGACGGTGCCTGGCGTGGCGTTGCCGTGGCCGACGGTCTCGTCATGGGCGACGCCGACGGGCCGGTGGTGATCGTGACCAGAGCGCGAATTCGCGTGCGGTCATGGCGCGCCTTCGCCGAGAACTCGCGAGCGGTCGACGAGTCGGTGCGGCGTGCCGATGGGCTGCTGGGCGTGGTCGGGTTCGGCGAGGCGCCGATCGGTCGGCTCGGCACGTTCAGCCTGTGGACGTCGCTCGAGGCGGCCGGCCGCTTCGCCTCGCGCGACGCGACACATCTCGAAGCGACCGAGCAGGCGCGCTCCGAGGGCTGGTTCGCGGAGGAGTTGTTCGCCCGCTTCCAACCGTACGACTCGTCGGGAACGTGGGGCGGCCGCGATCCGCTCGCCGACGCTCAAGCCAGGTAGCGAGACAAGGCCTCGGAGATGGACCCGGCCTCGGCGACGCCTGGTTCCTCGGCGACGGCGCGCAGCCAGGACGGGCGGAACTTCGCGACGACGGTGACCGGTTCGTCCAGCACCGAGCGCTGCACCGCCATGCGGGTGAACGTGGCGGCATAGTCGGGCGGGCGCAGATCGCGGCCGAGCTCGACCAGCGCGTAGGGGTCGGGCGGCGAATCGACCGCCGTGAGCGAGAACACCGGTTGCGAGGTCGGCACGCTCGGCCCACCGGACAATCCGGGGCCGTCGGCCAGCACGATGCCGCGCACCTGCTCGGCTCTGGCGCCGGCCAGCAGCAGTCCGACGTAGGCACCCAGGCCGCGACCCACGACCGTTGCCTCGCCGAGGCGGGTCAGCGCCGCGTCGGCGTCAGCGAGCAGGATCTCGGCGGTGTAGCCGCCACCGATCGGCATCGTGGATGCACCATGGCCGGTGAAGTCGAGCGCGACCACCGGGCCGGCCCAGTCGGTGGTGAATGCCGGGGTCGTGTCGGCGGATCGCTCGCCGAGTCCGTGCAACAGCAGCAGCGGGCGGCCACTGCCCGGACGCAACGTGTGCATCGCCAGGCGCACCCGGTTGTGGGTGAGGAACTCGGTGCTCATGAGGGCGCCCCCAGGAACTCGAGCACGCGCCCGGCCATCTCGGCGGGTTGTTCGATGTGGGCGAAGTGACCGACGCCGGGCAGTATCTCGAGGCGACCTCCCTCGGGGATGAACGGGCGTACGTCGTCGGGCACCGTGCCCCAGCCCATCTCCTCGTCGATCTCGACGAGCATGCCGTAGAAGGGCACCCCGAATCCGGCGAGACGCATCAGCGCCCACTCGGGTCGCCAGGGGCCGAACCCGCCGAAACGCATCGATGGGTCGAGCTTCCACCGCCAACCGTCGTCGGTCTCGACCGCGCCGACGGTGACGAGGTAACGCAGCCACTCGGTCGACAGCCTGGGGTTCATGCGGCCGCGCCGGCGCGCCAGATCGTCGATCGTGCCCGGCTTGCGCTGCGAACCCGCCGTGCGTTGACGATGGTCCAACCAGCCGGTGAGCTCGCCGACGAGCATCTTGGTGCGCTCGTGCTCGGCGACATCGGGGATCGGCCGTTTCGACGGGATGCCATCGATGTTCACGAGCCGTGAGAAGCGGTAGGGCTGGGCATCGCCGAGCTGGATCATCAATGCCCCACCCTTGGAGTGTCCGATGGCCGGTACCGCACTCCGGTCGGCGACATGGTCGAACACGGCTGCCGCGTCACGGAGGTCGGCGTCCCACGAGTAGAGGTGGGCATGATCGCTGTCGCCATGGCCCCGGTGGTCCCAGCTCACGACTCGCCAGCCCGCGTCGGCGAGCAGTGGGGCGAACGTGTCGAACGTGCGGGCGAAGTCGAAACCGCCATGGGCGAGCATCAGCGGTGGCGCCCCGGCGTCGCCCCACTCGTGGATCGCGATCCCGACGCCGCCGGCATCGATGCGGTATTCGCGGTCAGGTGTGCGACTGCCCGGGATGTCGGCGATGGTGGAAGAACTGGTCGGCACGTGGTGGAGGCTAGGCAGGTCGGCCTACGATTCGAGAACCTGATCCCCCGATCTGCCCCATGCTGATGTCCCGACTCGCCCTCCTCCTGCCCGCCTGTGGCCTCGTCGCCGTCGTCGCTGCCGGCTGTGGACCCTCCGAGGGCGATGCATTCGACACCTTGCCGGTGATCCGCACCACCACGAGCACCACGACCACCACCGTTCCGGTCGACAGCCGCCGCATCTTCTATGTCGTCAAGGCGGGCGACAACCTCAGCGACATCGCCAAGCGCTACCAGGTCACACGCGCGTCGATCGTCCGTCTCAACCAGCTGGCGAACAACGGAGAGGTGATCCAGATCGGGCAGGAACTCGAGATCCCCAACGATGTTCGTGTCGACGACACGCTGCCCCCGCTTCCCGAGTCGACCGAACTCCCGTGACGGGCGAGCGGTCCGGTTGTGACCAAGTGCCCTGCGTCGGGCCCCTGTTGGTTCCTACACTGGTCGCATGAGCTTCTGGCCGAATCAGGATCACTGGAGCGTGAAGATCCCGCTCAGCACCGACCACTACCGCATGCGGGTCTTGGATGACACGGGTGTGGTCGAACTGACCCCGATGCCGACCGAGGTGCTGGCGTCCGAGTGGGAGTCGCTGGATTACATGGACTGGAAGTCGGGAGGCGACACCAATTTCGCGCCGATCGCATCGGCAGACGGTGAGCTGGATTGCCGCGGCTTCTGGGACAAGGGCAAGACCGACAAGGATGCCCTGTGGACCTCGAACGCCGAGATCGCGCCGACCCTGCGCGACTACGTCGCCGCCGTCGGGGCGAACTTCGGGCGGGTTCGCATCATCAAGCTCGAGCCGCAGGACCGCGAGCAGGCGATCAAGTCGATCCACCGCGACGACAACAACCGTTTCAATCCCGACGGCGAAGGTTGGGTGGTGCGTTCCTGGGTCGAGCTCACCGACAATCCCGACAGCTACATGCTGTTGATGGACAACGGGCCCGACGGCCTGCCGGATCCCGCCACCGAGCGGCGCGTGCCACTGCCGAAGGGGTCGCGTTTCGTCGTCGACACCCAGCGCTTGTGGCACGTCGTGGTGCACAATGGCACCGCTCCCCGGTACGCGTTGATCACCAGCTTCGAGTCGGGTCCTGCCCTCGAGACCTGGATCGACTCGCAGCGAGCGTCCGTCGCCGTCTGACCTACGCCTCTACCCGGCAGCGAGCCTTCGTCGTCGTCAGCCGCCGGTGATCAGCGGTGAACATCGCGTCGCGGTCGTCGGGCACCGATGGCGGTGGATCTGGAGCGCCCGTGGTCGTGCTGCCCGCTGTCGCGTGGCCGGTGGTCGTGTCGGTGGCGGTGCTGGGTAGGTGCTGGGTGTGGTCGTCGCGTCGCCGGCGCCGCAGCCGGCCACCACCGATGCGAGCGCCACGACACTTGCGAATCGCCGCCACACTTCGGTCATGGCCGTGACCGTACCGGTTCACCAGGATCACACGTGGGGGTTCGCGCTGCCGGTGCGATGACCGTCGCGGTGTCGTACCGTGGCCGGCATGCACGACTACGACCTCTCGACGTGGGTGATCTACGGCGGTCGGCCGACCGAACCCGGCGATCCGCTCAACGTTCCCCCGGTCATGGCATCCAACTTCCGGCTGCCGGGGGATCGTTACTACAGCCGTACTGAAGGCACACCCACCCAGGCGGCGTTCGAAGCACTGATGGGTGGCCTCGAAGGCGGGCGTTCGCTCGCGTTCTCGTCGGGAATGGCGGCGGTCGCGTGCATCTTCCACGGTCTCGCGGTGGGTTCGGTGTTGGTGATCCCCGAGGATCCGTATCACGCCGTGAACGGGCTCGCGATCGAGGGCGAGCAACAGGGCCGGTGGACCGTGCGGCGTCTCGACCTCGCCGACACCAGCGCGTGGGTCGACGCCGGCCAGCATGCCGATCTGCTGTGGCTGGAATCGCCGGCCAATCCGCTGATGACGGTGGCCGACCTTCCAGCGATCTGCTCGGCGCCACGCAAGCCGGGTTGCCGGGTTGCCGTGGACAGCACGTTCGCGACGCCGCTCGTCCAGCGCCCGCTCGAGTACGGCGCGGACATCGTGATGCAGTCGGCGACGAAGTTCATCGGTGGACACTCCGACCTGTTGGCCGGAGTGCTCACCACCCGCGACGACGGTCTCTACGACGATCTGTTCCACCGGAGGGTTCGCAACGGAGGCACGATCGGTGGTCTCGAGGCGTTCCTGGCGATCCGCGGGCGCGTTCGCTGAGCCTTCGGATGGAGAAGTCGATGGCGAACGCCCAGGTGCTCGCCGAGCGGCTCGAAGCCCACACCGAGGTCGCTCGTGTCCGCTATCCGGGCCTGCCGTCGCACGACACCCACACCAATGCGGCGTCGTTCATGGAGGGTTTCGGGGCGATGATGAGCTTCGACGTCGCCGGTTCGGGCGAGCGGGCCAGTGCCTTCGTCGAGGCGGCGGAGTTGATCAACAACGCGACGAGTCTCGGGGGTATCGAGTCGACGATGGAGCGCCGCGCCCTGATCGCGGGTCAGGAGAGCATGCCGCCGACGCTGATCCGTTTCAGCGTCGGCTGCGAACATGTCGAGGATCTCTGGCGCGACCTCGACCGGGCGTTGCTGGCGACGGCGTCGGTCGCCTGATACCTGTTGCCTGTTGCCCGGTCCGAACGGTCAGGCGCGCCGTGCTTCGGTGAGGTCGGCGACATCGGACATGATTGCGGCGAGCTGGAAGTCCTTCGGGGTGTACACGGCAGCGATCCCTGCATCGATCAAACGTTGGCGGTCCTCCTCGGGGATGATGCCGCCCACGATCACCGGGGCGTCGACCCCCTCCGCGCGCAGCAGCTCCACGAGGTCGGGGATCAGTTCTAGGTGTGAACCCGACAGGATCGACACGCCGATCACGTCGGGGTCCTCGTCACGCGCCGAGGCGGCGATCTGATCGATCGTCAAGCGGATGCCCGAATAGATCACCTCCATCCCGGCGTCACGGGCACCGACAGCGATCTGTTCTGCACCGTTCGAATGCCCATCCAGGCCGGGCTTGGCAACCAGCAGGCGGGGTGGACCGCCCTGCATCGACTTCACCCGTGCGGCCACAGCTGACAACGCACCGGTGGTGCCCCCGCTGGCGCCCGTCACCCCGGTCGGAGCACGGAACTCGCCGAACACCTCGCGCATGAGGGTCCCCCACTCTCCGGTGGTTCCTCCTGCCTGTGCCAGGGCGATCGTGGCCGGCATCACGTTCTCGTCGGTCAGGGCGACGCGGCGCAACTCCTCGAGCGCCGCATCGACGGCCACCTGGTCGCGCTGTGAGCGCCACTGCTGCACGTCCGCGATCATCTGTTCGCCGACGGCCGGATCCACGGTGAGGATCGCCCCGTGCCCGCCGAGTGGCGAGTCGGTCGACTCGGTGTAGGCGTTCACTCCCACCACTGTCAGGTCACCGGATTCGATCCGGCGCGTGCGCTGCGCCATCGAGGCGACGAGGCGTGACTTCAGCGTCTCGACCGCCTCGAAGGCACCACCCATCGCCAGCACGTCGTCGAGCTCGGCTCGAGCGGCGAGGCGCAACTCGGCTGTCCTCGCCTCGACGACGTGCGAGCCGTCGAACAGGTCGCCGTACTCGAGCAGGTCGCTCTCGAACGCCAGCACCTGCTGCATCCGCAATGACCACTGTTGATCCCAAGGTGTCGGAAGCCCGAGCGCCTCGTTCCAGGCAGGAAGCTGGATCGATCGCGCCCTCGCCCGTTTCGACAATGTGACGCCCAGCATCTCGAGCACGATGCGCTGCACGTTGTTCTCCGGCTGTGCCTCGGTCAATCCGAGCGAATTGACCTGCACGCCGTAGCGGAATCGGCGCGCCTTGGCGTCGGTGACGCCGTAGCGCTCGAGGCCGATCTGTTCCCACATCTCGGTCATCGCCCGCAGCTTGCAGATCTCCTCGACGAACCGGATGCCGGCGTTGACGAAGAACGAGATCGATCCGAACACCTGCCGCGAACCGGTCCCCGGAGACCTGCCCCGATTCCTTGACGGCGTCGAGCACGCCGATCGCCGTCGCGAAGGCATAGGCGATCTCCTGGACGGGTGTCGCTCCCGCCTCCTGCAGGTGATACGAGCAGACGTTCATCGGGTTCCACAGCGGTGCGTGTTCGGAACACCACGCGATCATGTCGACGATCAAGCGACGCGACGGCGCAGGCGGGAAGATGTAGGTACCTCGCGACAAGTACTCCTTGACGATGTCGTTCTGGGTGGTACCGCGCAACTCCGCGCTGTCGACACCCTGCTCCTCGGCGTTCGCGACATACAAGGCCAGCAGCCACGACGCCGTGGCGTTGATGGTCATCGAGGTGTTCATCTGGCCGGGAGGGATGCCGTCGAGCAGCGTGCGCATGTGGCCGAGGTGGACGACGGGCACGCCCACCTTGCCGACCTCTCCTCGGGCGAGCTCGGAATCCGGGTCGTAACCCGTCTGGGTGGGCAGATCGAAGGCGATCGACAGGCCGGTCTGACCCTTTGCGAGGTTGGTGCGGTACAGCTCGTTCGATGCGTGCGCCGTCGAGTGCCCCGAATACGTGCGCATCATCCACGGCCGGTCGCGCTCTGGTCGATCACTCATGTCGAAGGTTCTCCCAACGGGTGCTCAAGGTCGTTTGCCGAGAGGCCGATACCAGATTGTCCGACCGACACGCCGGTTCACGAATTTCGTGAAGGGAACCTCCCGCCGGCACCTGGGACAAACGGTTGGTACACAATCTCGGTGTCGGTGGGTGGCGGCCCACCGGCACCGGGTCTTTTTCGGCCCGGATGTCACCCGATCGCGTCGGCCAGCCGTTCCAGGTACTCCGCCCTGCTGATGTCGACAGCCCCGAGCGAGGCCAGGTGTGCGGTCGTCCATTGCACATCGAAGAGTGTCGCTCCCGTTGCTCGCAGCCAATCCACGGTGTGCACCAGGGCAACCTTCGATGCGTCCGTCGCGTGGTGGAACATCGATTCGCCGGCGAAGAACCCGCCGATCCGCACGCCGTACAACCCGCCGACCAGCGTGTCGCTGTCGGGTGCGCAGATCTCGATCGAGTGTGCCCATCCCAATTCGTGGAGCCGCGTGTACGCGTCGATGAAGGCTCGGTTGATCCATGCCCCGGCGCGACTCGGATCGCCGCAGGCTCGCATCACGGCGGTGAAATCGGTGTCCATCTTCACCGAGAACCGACCGATGCTGCGCCGCATCGATCGCGATACGTGCAGTCCGTCGAGCGGCACGATGCCGCGGGGATCCGGTGAGAACCACGCGAGCCGTCGTCGGTCGAACGGCATGGGGAACAGCCCGAGTCGATAGGCGGCCAGCAAGGTGCCCGGTTCGAGGTCGGCGCCGAGTGCCACGATGTCGCTGTCGTCGACCGGAGCCTCGGCCGGCATCGTCCACCGACTTGGCGGCGGTTCGATGGGTGCTACGAGTCGGGTGTGCGGCAGCCGATCGAATCCGGGAGAGAGGGCACGCTCGCTCATCGGGTTCCATCCTGCCATGTCGGTCGGACAATCGGATGACGACACACCCACCGGTTGGATGGGTGCGTCGACACCGGTCAGCTGGAGCGACCGGCGCCGATCGTCGTCAGCCCGTCCACGATCCATCGTTGAAAGACCACCGCGAACGCGATCAGCGGGACCGAGACGATGATCGCTGCGGCCATGACTTGGGCAGATCCCAGATTGGGTCCGCCGGAGGGCGACATCTTGGCGATCTGGATCGGGAGTGTTCGGGCGTCCGGCTCGAGGGTCGTGAAGGTCAGCGCGAAGAGGTATTCGTTCATCGCGGCGAGGAACGCGAATATCCCGGCCGTCAGCAAGGCCGGCCCGCTGAGCGGTGCGAGGATGTGTCGCAAGGCCTGGAATGCAGTCGCACCGTCGACCCGTGCTGCCTGGAGGAGCTCGTCGGGAAGCGCGCTGAAGAACGTGGTCAGCAGCCAGACGGCGAACGGCAGCGCGAAGAGCTGATAGGACAGCACCATGCCCCACCTGGCGGGCAGGTCGAGTGTGCGAACGATCCCGTACAAGCTCGACAGGACCACGATCTGCGGGAACATCGACATCGCCAGGATCACGTAGAGCGACGTGGTGCGGCCTCGGAAGCGCAGCTTGCCGAGCGCGAAGCCGGCGAACGCCCCCAGCGTCAGGGCGAGGGCGGTAGCGGTGCCCGCCACGATCACACTGTTGAGCAGACTGCGGAGAACGTCCTCGTTCTGTAGCACGGCTCGATAGTTCTCGAGTGAGATCGAGAGGGCGCCCGTCTCAGGATCGCGTGGCACCAGCGTTGCCGGTGTCATCCGCATCTGCCGCTCGTTTTTCAGCGACGTGTTGAGCGCCCAATAGAAGGGGAACAACATGAACGCGGCGATCAGCGCATGCACCGACCAGCGGCCGATCCGTCGCCGGCGAGTTCGCGCTGCCGTCGAAACCACGTTCACGTGCCCATGATCGCGCACGCTTGGGTCGACCGCGGTCGACGGCCTGGACACTGCACTGTGGTCTGCGCGGCCGCTTCGTGCTCAGGCCCGGATCGTTCTCGTGCAGGTTCCCCAGGTGCTGATCGGATGGCGTACTGTCGGGCCATGAGGCGCTTGCCGTGAAGGTGACGTTCTGGGGAACGCGAGGTTCGATTTCCAAACCGGGACCTACCACCCTTCGCTATGGCGGAAACACGTCATGTGTCGAGGTGCAATCGTCGGGCGGAACGCTGGTCGTGGTCGATTGTGGAACCGGGGCGCACGGCCTCGGTGAGCACCTGCTCGCTGCAGCGTCGGGATCGCCGGTCGACGGCCATCTGCTGATCTCGCACACCCACTGGGATCACATCCAAGGGATCCCGTTCTTCTCACCGTTGTTCCAAGCCGGGAACACATGGAATATCTACGGACCTCGAGGTCTACGGGATTCGATCCGCGAAACGCTCGCCGGACAGATGCAATACGCGTACTTCCCGGTGACGCCCGAGCAGATGGGTGCGACCGTCGACTATCACGATCTGGTCGAGGGTGAGTTCAGGATCGGTGACTTCAAGGTGAGTACGCAGTACCTCAATCACCCGGCGCTCAGCCTCGGGTTCCGGCTCGAGGACGACGGTGTCGTCGTGGTCTATGCCTCCGATCACGAACCTCATCACACCGCCCTTGCCGAGGGCGGTGACCTCGCATCGAGTTCTGCCGACGCCCACCATGCCGCATTCTTCGAGGGTGCCGATCTGCTGATCCACGATGCCCAGTACCTTGCCAACGAGTACCACTCACGACGGGGTTGGGGGCACAGCACCGTGGAGTACGTGGTCGAGGTCGCTCGCCGCGCCGGTGTTGCACAGGTCGCTCTGTACCACCACGACCCCGGTCGTCACGACGACGCGATCGATGCGATCGTCGACTATGCCGGCGCCCGGGCGGCGGCAGCCGGATTCGCAGGTGATGTCTTCGCTGCGGCCGAAGGCATGCAGATCGATGTCGTACCGCTGGTGGGTCAGCGAGCCGCGGGCGACAGGTTGTTCCGACCCGGGGCACGGTCGGCGCTGGTCACGCCGGCGATGGAACACATCGGCAGATCGATCGTGATGGCGGTCCGTTCCGAAGACATTGCTACCACCCTGCGCACCGCTGCCAGGGACGAGAACATCGACGTGATCGAGGCGGATAGCGCGGACGCCGCGCTCGCACTGATCGGAAGTGGTGACCACGCCGTCCTGATCGTCGAGGATCGTCCCAGCGGCGCTGCGCTCGATCTCGCACGTGCGGCAGGTTGGCTCGCGGCTACCGATCAGTTCGGGATCGGTGTCGTCGCGGTCGGCGTCTCGAGATCTCCGGAGGGAGCGGCCCAAGATGCGCTCACCGATTGGCTGGTGTGGCCGTCGAGTCCCGGCTATGTCCGCACCAAATTGCGGGCGTGGCTGCTGCGACGCGCCTGCCTGTGGCAGAACGCGCCGATCCCGACCGACGAGGAGCGTCGTCTGCGGTCGTTCGCGCGGGCTGGGCGTGCTCGACACTGCACCCGAGACACGTTTCGACGCGCTGACGCTGATGGCGAGCGAGACATTCGACGTTCCGATCGCGCTCGTCAGTCTCGTCGATGCCGATCGGCAGTGGTTCAAGTCGAAGGTCGGTACCGACGTCGCCCAGACGCCGCGCGACATGGCCTTGTGCGCCCACGCGATCCTCGAAGACGGGGTGCTCCAGATTCCGAACGCATTGAAGGATGATCGGTTCGCGGACAACCCACTGGTGGCGAACGAGCCGCATTTCCGTTTCTACGCCGGCGCACCCCTGACACTGACGGACGGCACCCGAGCCGGGACGCTGTGCGTGATCGACTACCGTCCGAGGTTGCTCGATGACGATCAGCTGGCCGAACTGCGCCGCCTCGCCGACCTGGTCGCCGTGGAACTCGAGCGCCGCAGCGACTGAATCGCGATACTCGACTCAGTCGTAGCTGTAGAAGCCGCGGCCGCTCTTGCGGCCCAGCTGGCCGGCTGCCACCTTGCGGCGCAGCGTCGGCATCGCCGCGTAGTTCGGGTCGCGGAACTCGGCGTAGAGCGCATCGAGGATCGACAACGAGGTGTCGAGACCTACGAGATCGAGGAGGGCGAACGGGCCCATCGGGAAGTTGCAGCCTCCCACCATCGCCGTGTCGATCGCTTCCATCGTGGCGGTGCCGTTCTCCCACATGCGGATCGCGTTGTTGAGGTACGGGAACAGCAACGCGTTCACCACGAAGCCGGCGCGGTCCTCGACCGCCACGGCGTCTTTGCCGCAGTGCTCGACGAACGAGACCGCCCTGGCGATCGTGTCGTCGCTGGCAGTGATCGGCTTGATGATCTCGACCAACTTCATCATCGGCGCAGGATTGAAGAAGTGGATGCCGCACACCAGCTCGGGTCGCTGCGTCGCCATCGCGAGTTCGATCACCGGCAGCGTCGAGGTGTTCGTGGCCAGGATGCCGCTCGGCTTGACGATCTGCTCGAGCTCGGCGAACATCGCCTTCTTGACCTCGAGGTCCTCGACGACACTCTCGATCACGAGATCGCAGTTGGCGAGCTGACCGAGGTGGTCGGTGACGCGGATGCGGCCGACGATCGAGTCGCGCTCATCGGCCGTCATACGCTCCTTGGCGACGTGGCGGTCGAGCCCGCCCGTGATCCGGGCCAGCACCGCCTCGGCGCCTTCCATCGTCCGCGAGCGCACGATGACGTCGTGTCCGGCGCGGGCCGCCACCTCTGCGAGCCCGGCACCCATGATGCCCGATCCGACGATGCCCACTTCGAAGATATCTGCCATACGAACAGCTTAGTTACCGACGGGTAACCATGGCCAGTCGAATCGATCCCGACCCGGTGTCGGGCTCGCCCGACGGCCTACGATCGGTTCATGTCAGGGATCTTGGTGTTGCAGGGCGGTGGTCCGTTCACGGCCCACGACGATCTCGACCGGCGCCTGCTGGCCGGCGTCGATCGAGTCGTGGTGCTCCCCACGGCGGACGCCTATGAGCGTCCCGAGGAGATGGTGGCCACCGCGATGGCATGGGGTGTTCGGCTCGGCGTGGAGATCGAACCCTTGATGGTGCTGACCCGCGCCCAGGCGACCGAGGATGCGGCTGGGACGGTGGCGGGCGCGTCGGCAGTCTTCTTGGCGGGTGACTCGGCCAACCATCTACGCAGCGTGCTCAAGGACACCACTTTGATGGCGGCGATCGGTGGGGTGCTCGACCGCGATGGTGTCGTCATCGCGGCGGGCTGGAGCGCAGCAGCTCTGTGTGACCCCATGACGGATCGCCGTGGCGGTGGATTCGCGCTCGGGCTCGGACTCGTGTCGAACCTCGCGTTGATCACCGAGGTCGAGACCTGGCCGCACGACCAGCTCGAACGGTCGCACACGTTGGCCAATACGCCGGTCGCCGACCTGCCGACCGACAGCGCGCTCGTGCGCACCGATGCGGGTTGGGAACTCGTAGGCGATGTCGTGCTGCACGGTGAGTTGCCGGGTTAGTTCGATCGTCGATCGGTTGGCGCGTGGCGCCGGGTGGATCGTCCAGCCGCATGTACGCACCGCCCCGATCGAGCTCGTCGAACATCTTGCTCGAGCCATGTGCTCCGCGTCTCCGGATGCCTGACGCGCGATCCGGGCCGATCCGACGTCGTTCGGGTGACCGATCACGGGGCCGTTGTGTCATCTTGCTCACTTCCAGGCGAACACGGGCTGTTCGAGATGATCGACGCGCTCGCCGATGTTGCCTGCCATGGCGACCTGACGGAACTGGTAGAGCACGGCACCGGTCGGAGCATGGATCAGGTCGTTGCCGAGCGGGATCTGCACGACCGGCCGTTCGCTCTCCGGGATCGACACGAATCGCGGCGTCCCGTCGCGGAGGGCATGGAGGCCGATTCGGTACACGGCCAGCACCTCGTCGGCCGACGGGGCCAGTGGCGGATCGCCACCGCCCCACACGACCACCGGGGTGATCACGTAGCCCGAACGGGTCGGATAGTCGTCGAGCCAGCCGATCACGGCGTCGTGACCGAGCTTCAGACCGACCTCCTCGTCGAGTTCGCGCAGCGCCGCCTGGGTCGGCGACTCGCCGGGGTCGAGGCGACCCCCGGGCAGTGCCCATTGACCGGCATGCTTGTTCAGCCGCGACGCCCTGCGACACAGCAGGAACGAAGCCCCACCGGCGACGCCGACCATGCGACCGTCGAGGCCGGCGGTATCGCCGGGCACGTTCGACATGTCGATGTCGTCGGCGACGATCGGGTCGTCGTGATCGCGATCGATGTCGCTGTCGACCAACACGATCGCCACGGCGGCGTGTTTGTGCTCGCCGAGATCGTGTTCACGGCGTTCGTGAGCGGCGAGGTTCACAGCGAGCCGGGAGCGGAGTCCGTCGGAATACTGGATCATTCGGGCGGGGTTCACGATGCGTCCACTGTCGCAGCTGAGTGCCGGCGTCCACGACTCGTGAGGACATCCGACGGTTGCAGCGACCATCGGTGCTTCGAGACGAACTGCAGCGAGAAGAGTGTGTCGAGTACCGGGCCGTCGCCCATCGCGGCCCTCCCGGCTTGTCGAGGTCGTGGGACGCAGAGTACCTGCTCAAGCATCATGTATGGAACAAATGTTCGATACATGAAGATCGGGTTCCGTAGAGCATCTCGCACGTACTACGTTCGGGATCGATGGCCTGCGGCGCGCTGGCGGTGACGCGTGAACAGATCCTTGCGTACCGGCGACGTGCCGGCGCCCTGGACAAGCGGCTTGCGCGCCGCAAGCCGTCGTTTCGAGCGGCGGCGTGGGCAGGGCTGCAGGACAGCATGCCCCGGGCGGCCGTGCTGTCGATCAACGCCCGTATCGAACGGACCGAGGCGACCGCGTGGGAACACCCGGCGCTCGTTCAGATCTGGGGCCCTCGCTACAACGTGTATGCCGTGGCCGCTCGAGACCGGGCCGTGTTCACCCTCGGGCGGTTCCCGGACGAACCGGCGGCACGACACAGGGCGACCGATCTCGCCACCCGGCTCGAAGTGCTGCTCGACGGGAAGACGATGCCCGCCGATCAGGCCGGTCGTGCGCTCGGCGGGCACCCGAACCGCCTCCGGTACGCCGCCACCACGGGGACGGTCGTGGTGCGATGGGATGGAGCCCGACAGCCGACCGTGCGTTCGGTGCCGCCGCCCGACGTCGATCCGGCCGACGCCCGCCGGGAACTCGCGCGCCGGTTCCTGCATGTCTTCGGCCCAGCGACGGCCGAGGACTTCGGTGTCTGGGCCGGTATCCGAAGCCCTGGTGCTGTTGCGGCGTTCGACCGACTCGCGGCGTCGATGACCTCGGTGACGACTCCTCTCGGAGCGGCGTGGATGCTCGAGAGCGACGTGGAGGCGCTCCGAACGATCCATGCACCGGAGTCGGCGGTCCGGTTTCTGCCGAGCGGTGACTCGTACTTCTTGCTGCACGGCGATCAACGCCGACTGCTGATCCCGGATGCCGACCAGCGCCAACTGTTGTGGACCTCTCGGGTCTGGCCGGGCGCAATCCTCGCCGACGGAGAGATCATCGGCACCTGGCGACGCGCCAAGCACAAGGTGACGATCCAGGCGTGGTCCGATCTCGGCCGCAATCTGCGAGATCGGATCTGCGAAGAAGCGTCAGTGCTGCCGATCCCCGAGAACCGGGGGCGGATGACGGTCGTCTGGGCCGACTAGCTTCGCTCGACCGCCACCCGCTGGTCAGCTCATGGCGTTGACGAAGGTGGCCATGTCGAAGTAGTCGCGCCACACCCTGATCCTGCCGTTCTCCATTTCGAACACGCCGGTGCACGGCAGGTCGACGGACTTGTCCCCCGCTTGCGTGCGGTCGAGACGCTCGGCGATGACCACATCGCCCGATCCGACGATGTTGAGCACGTCCCATTGCGTGGCGGTCCAGTCGGCGGTGAAGGCGGCGATCATGTCGCGCACGTTGTCGCGGCCGGCGACCGGCCCGACCGGGATGTTGTGGTAGCACCCATCCTTGGTGAAGTATCCGGCGAGCTCGTCGGCATCGAGCCGTGACCACGCCGCGACGAACTCGGTGATGATCGCCACATTGTCCGGACTGTCCATGGGAGCTCCTCTCGTAGACTTCCATCGTTGCAGCCCGGTGGACCCGCGCCGGGGCTCGCCGGTGGCGCGATGGTTGACCTAGCGTCTGCGGTGCACGAGGGGAGGTGGGGGACGACATGACGCAGCCAGTCGAGAGCCGCGGCATCCTGGCTGGGATCAGGGTCGTCGAGTTCGCCCAGAATGCGGCCGTCCCACACTGCGGTCGCCTCCTGGCAGGGATGGGCGCGGATGTCGTGAAGGTCGAGCCCCCCAACGGCGACGCCATGCGCGGTGGCATCAAACTGGCGCCCCGCGAGTCCAAGGCCTACGCGGTCATCAATCCTGGCAAACGCGGGATCGTGCTCGACCTCGCGGCGGAGGGTGCCCGCGAGGTCGTCGAGCGCCTGTTCGCCTGGGCAGATGTCGCCTTGCTCGGGTTCAAACAGAGCGATCTCGCCCGGTACGGCATCGACTGGGATCGCGCCAGTGCGGTCAACCCGCGCCTGATCCACCTGACGCACACCCCGTTCGGACCTGACGGGCCCGATGCCGACGTCGGGGGATACGACACTTTGGTGCAGGGCCGAAGTGGCGCCGGGTTCATCATGAATCGTTCGGAGAACGGTGTGCCGATCTCGTCTCGCCCGGCCGTCAACGACTTCGGGACCGGCATGTTGTCGGCCCTGGGCGTGGTGGCGGCGCTGCGGCACCGTGACCTCACCGGTGAGGGCCAGCGGGTCGATGCGTCGTTGTTGGGCACGGCGATGTCGCTCGGCACCCCGGTGGTGCATCGGTTCGAGCGGGCCGACACCGACGACATCGCGACGATCCGCGACGAACTCCGGATCGCCAGAGATGCCGGCGCCGGCTTCGACGAGCAGCGACGCATGTACGAGGAGCGCATGATCCGCGGCAACGGAGCGTTCCGGCTGTACTTCCGGCACTACCTCACCGCCGACGGACTGATCTCGATCGCTGGTCTCACGCTCAAGCTGTGGGCCAAATTCCACGAGGTCACAGGGTTGCCCGCGGCAGATGTTCGCCGAGCCGAATCGTCCGAGTTCGCCCAGATCGTCGCCGACGCCGAGGCGCTGTTCCGCACCCGGACCACCGCCGATTGGATCGAGTTGCTGCGCGCCGTCGGGTACCCGTGCGGGCCGTATCACCTGCCCTACGACGCGCTCGACGACGAGCAGGTGCGGGCCAACGGGTTCGCGGTCGACATCGATCACCCGGCATTCGGCACCTACACCACCAGTGGCATGCCGCTGCGATTCGGTGCTGCTCCGAACGTGCCCTACGGTCCCTCGCCGGCCCTCGGCCAACACACGCTCGAAATGCTGGCCGAGCTGGGCTTCTCCGACGACGACACGGCAGCCCTGCTCGCCACCGGCGTCGTCCGCCCCGCCGACTGAACTCTGCTTGCCCTGGTTCCGGCCGGGCGCGACATGGAGGCGGACGGGACGAGCAACGAGGGAGGTACCTCGATGCGGAAGTCTGCGATCCTTCCCGTCCTTCTGGCCCTGTTCCCAGGCTGCTCCAGCAGTGGCGAGGTGGCGATGGACACGAGCGAGCCGTGGGATCTCGTCTGGTTCAGTGATTCCACCGGCTTTGGTCTGGCGGAACTCTGGGGTGAACGAATCCATGACGAGTTGGGCGTCGAGGTGGTCGTGCACGACTACGCCGTCGGTGGCCTCAGCGCGGCGCAGGTGCTGAGCTGGATCGGCGATGGAGATGTCAGTCTTCCGGAGATCAAGGAGGAGCTCGCCGGCGCCGAGGTCGTCGTCTACGGCAATCCCGAGGGGTCGGGTGAGACATCAGACATCGGCACCTGCGTCTCGACGGATACGACGCCGCGTCCGGCACCGGTCCGCAGCTCGGCCGCCGACTGGCAGCCGTACGGCGATGTGCTGGCGCAGGTCTACGACATCGTCTTCGACCTGCGCGATGGCAAGCCGACGATCGTGCGGGCGATGGACATGTACAACCCGGTGATCGACGACTGGCGCGCGGCGGGCATCGAGGCGGAGTGCACCGCCGAGTGGAGATGATGGCGCAGACGGTCCGTGACACGGCGGCGAAGTACGACGTGCCGACGGTGTCGATGTACGACGCCTTCAACGGGGCCGATCGCACGGAGGACCCACGAGTGAAGGGCTACATCCTGTCCGATGGTCAACACGCCACCACCGAGGGCAGGGCCGCTCAGGTCGACGCGCTCGACCGCATGGGCTACGAGCCGATCGGCGCTTAGCGGCGCAGCTCAGCCCCGGAGGCGGGCGACGGTGTCGGCGAACTCGCGCACCGTGTCGGCGATGATGTCGGCCACCGGCCGCACCGACTCGATGCGCCCGGCCACCTGCCCACTGAGTGCGATCGCGGCCTCCATGTCCCCGCCGAAGTAGAGCGCCTTCGCGTTGCCGAACTCGCCGAACACGTTCTCGATCGCATCGAGCAGCCTGGTGGTGCGTTCGGTGCGCAGTGCTCGCAGCGCGGGGGAGTGACGCTGGTTGAGGAACAGGGTGTCGGTCTCCTTGGCGTCGACGATCGCCTGCTTCCAGTTGCCGTGCACGGGCGACTCGGCGGCGGACACCATGCGGGTGCCCATCTGGACGCCCTCGGCGCCGAGCGCGAACGCGGCCGCCATGGTGGCTCCGTCCATGATGCCGCCCGCCGCGATGATCGGAACATCGACCTTCGACCGGATCAGCGGCAGCAACACCATCGTCGAGACGGGGGTCGGGCTCTTGAACCCGCCGCCCTCGCCGCCCTCGACCACGAGGCCGTCGACGCCGGCGTCGACGGCCTTGAGCGCCGCCGCCAGCGTCGGCACGACGTGGTAGACGGTGAGTCCCGCCTCCTTCAGGATCGACGTGTACTTGGTGGGCGATCCGGCCGACGTGGTGACGAACTTGACGCCCTGGTCGATCACGAACTCGGCGATCGCCGGGTCGCGCACGAACGCCTGGGCGATGTTCACGCCGAACGGCCGGTCGGTCAGATCGCGCATCCTGGCGATCTCGGCCTTGACCTCGTCGAGTTCGCCCGACGACGTCTCGATGATCCCGCAGGCGCCGGCACGACACACCGCCGACGCGAGCCGGCTGCGGGCGATCCACCCCATCGGAGCCTGCACGATCGGGATCGCGACCCCGAGATCGCGGCTGACCCGGTTGTCGAGAGCGGGATGGGTTGATGTCATGAGGCGAAGCTAACGAGAGGACCCGATCGTCGCCGACTCGGCGAACATCCGGCGACCTCGCGGGGTCCACGATCGGATACTGTGCCGAACGATTGCGGCGATCTGGAGGATTCACGAAATTGCCCCTGCACCAACCACCGCTCGAGGGACGTGTCGCGCTCGTCACGGGGGCCAACCACGGCATCGGGGCCGCGACTGCTGTCGCTCTGGCGGAACGTGGCGCCGACGTCGTCGTCACCTACCTCAGGTCGGAGCTCTCGGATCCGAGCGACGAGTATCAGCGGGCCCGCGCGATGGACGGTTCATCGACGACTGCGGCGATCGAACTCGCTGGGCGCCGGTCGGTGGCGATCGAGGTCGACCTCGCCGATCCGGCCGCGCCTTCCCACCTGTTCGATGTCGCCGAAGACCGGCTCGGGCCGGTGAGCGTGCTCGTCCACAACGCCAGCGGTTGGAGGCCCGACAGCTTTGCCGACGGTGCCGTCGATGCGGTGGGCCGAACGACCGTGCCGGTAACGCGAGCGTCGATCGACGAGACGTTCGAGATCGACGCGCGTGCCGGCGCGCTGCTGATGGCCGAGTTCATCGAGCGACATCGGCGGCGCGGAGCCTCGTGGGGTCGGATCGTGACGCTCACTTCGGGCGGTGGGCGGGGCTTTCCGGGTGAGGTCTCCTACGGCGCGGCGAAGGCTGCCCTCACCGACTTCACGCTCTCGGCGGCGTCCGAGATGGCTGTCGATGGGGTCACGGCGAATGTGGTACATCCTCCCGTGACCGACACCGGATGGATCACCGACGCGGTCAGAAGTTTCGTCGCCGTCGACGCCGAGCACCATCACGTCGCGCCCCCGGCCGAAGTTGCCGAGGTGATCGCCTGGCTCTGCGCCGATGCAGGCCGGATCGTGACCGGCAACGTCCTGCGGTTGCGCTGACCAGGAGCGTCTTCGCGAGTCCGGAGCGGATGCAGTTCGCGACCGGGTGTGAGTCGTCGGCACCTTCGCACGCTGGCTGGTCGACACCAGCGCCCGCTCCTCCGAGCCCGATCCCAGTGCCTCGTGTCCCGTACGCTCGATGCGCCCGGTTGGCTCCTGGTTGGGCTCGGGAGTACCATCGTTCGTAGGCGTTCGCAAAGACGTGGACGCTGTCGCAATGCAGAGGGGGAGGAACGGATGTCTCGCCGTCGGGCCCACCGGGTCCCTTCGAGTGCGTCACGGGTGTCGAACTCGGCGCCTTCGCGCTCGCACATCGGCAAGTCATCCAGCAGGAATCGTCTTGGACAGGGCCGCGCCGCGGCACCCGAAGAGATCGGTGCCGGACTCTGTACTGCGACCCCAGTAGGAGGAGAATAAGATGAGAAAGATCCGATGGTCTGCAGCTCTGGCTGCGACCGCGCTGATCGTTGCCGCTTGTGGCGGCGACGACGACACCACACCGGCGGCGACCGACGCCCCGGCGGCGACGGACGCCCCGTCCGGGACGGACGCCCCGGCGGCGACGGACGCCCCGGCGGCGACGGACGCCCCGTCGGGAACCGGCGAGTGCGACGGCGAGCAGATCGAGCTCGTGACGTTCACGAACTCGGTCGGCCAGGGCAAGGAACTCGAGGATGCGGCGTACCAGCGCTTCACCGCCGAGAACCCGTGCATCACGGTGAAGCAGATCGAGACGGCCAACCAGGTCGAGGATCTGTTGAACACCTACCTCCAGCTGTTCGAGGCCCAGTCCTCCGAGGCCGACGTGCTACCAGATCGACGTGATCTGGCCCGGCGACCTGGCCGAGCACTTCGTCGACCTGAACGAGTACGGCGCCGCCGAGCGCCGCGGCCGAGCACTTCCCGGCGATCGTCGAGAACAACACCGTCGACGGCAAGCTGATCGGCATGCCGTGGTTCACCGATGCCGGGCTGCTGTACTACCGCACCGACCTGCTCGAGAAGTACGGCTACGACAGCCCGCCCACGACCTGGGACGAGCTGGAGAGAGCTGGCCCAGACGATCCAGGACGGCGAGCGCGCCGAGGCAACCCCGACTTCTGGGGCTATGTCTGGCAGGGCAACGCCTACGAGGGTCTCACCTGTGACGCGCTGGAGTGGATCAAGTCGAACGGCGGTGGCAGATCATCGAGCCCCGACGGCACGATCACGATCAACAACCCGAACGCGATCGGCATCGTCGATCAGGCTGCCGGCTGGGTCGGCACGATCTCGCCTCCGGGCGTGACCGGCTTACGCGGAGGAAGACGCCCGCGACATCTGGCAGGCCGGCAACGCGGCGTTCATGCGCAACTGGCCCTACGCCTACTCCCTCGGCCAGGCCGACGACAGCGAGGTCAAGGATCTGTTCGACGTCTCCGCCCTGCCCGGCGCCACCGCCGGCCAGGGCGCAGCGACCCTGGGTGGTTGGCAGCTGGCCGTCTCGAAGTACTCGGAGCATCCCGAAGAGGCCGCCAAGCTGGCGCTGTTCATGACGTCACCCGAGGAGCAGAAGATCCGCGCCATCGAGGGTTCGTACAACCCGACGATCCCGGCGCTCTACGAGGATGCCGACGTGCTCGCTGCGGCGCCGTTCTTCGGTTCGTTGCTCGACGTGTTCACCGGCGCAGTGGCCCGTCCGTCGACGGTGACGGCGCCGGATTACGCGGCGACATCGTCCTCGTTCTTCACCGCTGTCCACGACGTGCTCACGGGGGGCAAGTCGGCCGCCGACGCGTTCGCCGAGCTCGAGCTCGACCTCCAGGATGCGTTCCCGGACTTCCCGGTGGGGGCACCCTGAACAGATAGTCACGATCAGGTAGTCACGAACGCCTGATCACGAAGGCAAGTGAGTGTGGGTGGGAGGCGATCGCCTCCCACCCACACTCAATTTCTGAAGAGGGTACGCAGTTGTGCCATGCTGATTGGGCGCCGACGACCCGGGGGGGATGACGTGAGCACAGAATTGGTGGACCGAAGTGAGCGATGATCCGACCGAGGCAATGGCGGCCACGAGTCGCCTGGGGGGACGACTCGCCGAGACCGTAGGTCTCACCACACCGGGCGAGGGTGGAGCATCCCCGGCCACCCCGCGACCCAAGCGCAAGGGTCCCACGATCGCCAGCCGCGAGCGGCGACTCGCCTACCTCTTGCTGCTCCCGACGATCCTGATCCTGCTCACGATCGCGATCTATCCACTCGGCTCGGTGTTCTACAAGAGCTTCACCAACGACACGTTCGCCAGCTCGGACAAGACGGAGTGGGTCGGGCTCCAGAATTACCAGGATCTCCTCAGCCTGACGATCAAGGAATTGAAGCCGGAGGTCGACGCCGACACCGGACAGGTGGTCGTCGATCCCGACACCGGTGAGACCGAGTACGAATCTCCGATCGACGTGTTGCCGCGTGAGCCGCGCCGCTACAAAGAGGCCTGGACGATCAACGTGTTCGGCAATCGCTACGTGATCGGTGCCACCGACCCCGACTTCGTGAAGGGCATCTACGACACGCTGTTCTTCACCATCGCGACATTGTTCTTCGAGGTGATCCTCGGGCTCGGGATCGCGCTCGCCCTCAATTCGGCGTTCCCCGGGCGCGGCATGATCCGCGCCGCGATGCTGGTCCCCTGGGCGATCCTCACCGCGGTCTCGTCCCGGATCTGGGAGTGGATGTTCATCGACTCCAGAGCCGGCTTCTTCAACATCGTGTTCCAGAAGGCCGGTCTGATCGACCAACCCAAACCCTGGCTCGCCGACAAGAGCTATCAGCTCCCGGCGGCGATCACGATCGACGTCTGGAAGACGACGCCGTTCATCGCCCTGCTGCTGCTGGCCGGCCTCGCCCTGATCCCGAGCGATCTGTACGAGGCCGCTTCGGTCGATGGGGCCTCGAAGTGGAAGCAGTTCACCAAGATCACGTTGCCGTTGCTGAAACCGACGCTCGCCGTGGCGCTCGTGTTCCGCACGCTCGATGCGCTCCGGGTGTTCGACCTGTTCCAGATCGTCTTTGGCAAGTCGAGATACTCGATGGCGAGCTACGCCTACTACCAACTGATCGACAGCAAGGCGGCCGGCTATTCCTCCGCGGCGTCGGTCATCATCTTCTTCATCATCATGATCTTCGCGATCGCCTACATCCGTATCTTGGGGATTACCAGTGACGACTGAGACAACGACTCCCGTCGAACCAACCACGAAGGTCCCGTACCGCAAGAAGCGCCAGTTCAAGCCGAAGCGGATCTTGTTCTACGTGATCATCTTCTTGATCGCTGTCTTCCTGCTGTTCCCGTTCTACTGGGCGGTCAACTCGTCGCTGAAGACCGAGCCGCAGCTGCGCATGACTCCGGGCACGTTCATCCCTCGCGATCCGGACACCAATGGGATCTCGATCTCGTTCGCGAACTACAAGGCGGTGTTCCAGAACGACGACTTCATCCGCAGCTTGGTGAACAGTGCGATCGTCGCCACGGTCGTCACCTTCTTGGCGCTCGTGATCGGGTCGTTCGCCGGGTTCGCGCTCGGTAAATTGCGGTTCCGTGGCCGGACGCCGTCGATGTACATGATCCTGGCGATGACGATGTTTCCGCAGGTCGCCGTGCTGAGCGGGTTGTACGCCATGATCACCTCGCTCGGTCTCTCGGCGAGACCGTCGATGATCCTGACCTACATGTTGTTCACGCTGCCGTTCACGGTGTGGGTGCTGACTGCATTCTTCCAGGCGCTTCCCGACGAGCTGCTGCAGTCGGCCCAGGTCGACGGGGCGACGCCGTTCCAGGCCTTCCGTCTGATCCTCTTCCCGCTGACCGCGCCCGCCCTCGTCACCACCGGGATCCTGGCGTTCATCGGGGCGGTCAACGAGTACCTGTTCGCGTTGACGTTCACCACGATCGAACCGGACGCCCGCACCGTGCCGGTCGCCATCAGCTTGTTCCAGGGGCAGATCGCGCGCCAGGAGCCGTTCGGCGAGATCATGGCCGCCGCGGTCATCGTGACGGTGCCGCTGATCATCATGGTGCTGATCTTCCAGAAGCGGATCATCGGCGGTCTCACCGCCGGCGCCGTCAAGGGCTGAGTCCTGTGGCTCGGTCAGCCCCGAGCCGACGACGAAGCAGGTTGGCGACGGTCGTCGCGTCGCGGTCCGTGAAGCCGTGGGCCACGAGCGGACCCCGGAAGCCGGCCTGCTCCAGCTCCCGCAGATAATGGTCGAAGTCCACCAGTCCCGTCCCCGGTGTCGACACCGCGCCGCCCGGAGCTCGGTCCTTGGCGTGGGCGATGATGATCAGATCCGCCAGGCGGTCGATCGCCTCCGAGACGATGCGTCGCTGCTGATCCCGCGTGCGGTCGTCGAACAGGTTGGCGGGATCCAGGACGATCCGGATGCGGTCACTGCGCATCTCCTCGAACAGGCGCCGTGCCGACGCTGCCGAGCTGACGACGTTGGCGAGTTCGGGCTCGATGCCCAGCACCACGTCGTACGCCTCGGCGATCGCGACGGCCTCCGCCATCGCCGCACACAGGTCGCGCCATGCACCGGGACTCGCGTTGTCGGGATGACTGCGCCACTGATCGTCCGGGTCTCGTGTGCCGGTGCACAACGTGATCAGGTTCGTACCGATCGCACGCGCAGAAGCAGCGATCACGTCGAGTCGCGCCAGACCCGTGCGCCGGACGCTCTGGTCGGGATGGATCATGTTGAACGTTCCGGACACGCCGCAGATCGGCAGTTCGTGCCGGTGGGCGGCGTTGGCGATCACGGTCGTGACGTCAGGTGGAATCTCGTCGGGCATCGCCGGCAGCCCGGAGCAGACCAGGTTGTAGTGCACCGTCTCGAACCCGGCGGCGGCCGCAGCGGCCAGCACCGTGCCGGGGTCGGTGCCGGGGAACGTCCTGGCGAACACCCCGAGCTGCATCAGAGTGATCCGGCGGCGCGATCGAGCGTCACCGACGCGCCGGTCCGTACCGATTGCGAGATGGCGAGCATCCCGCGGACCGATGCGAGCCCGTCGTCGATGTCGGCACCCGTCATCGGGGCGCCGTTCAGGATCGTGTCGGCGAAGCCCTCTACCTGTCGCCGGTAGAAGTGGCCGTCAGCGCCGAGCGGTCGATAGCTCGAACCGTCACGCTCGCGGAAGATGTCGACGTCTGACGTCCTGAAATACCAGGGGTTCGGGGTGCTCCCGACGATCGAGCCGTTCTCGCCGTAGATCTGGAAACCCTCGTGCCAGCCCATTCGTACCGCGATCGTCAGGTCGAGGTGACCGATCGCGCCGCTGGCGTACTCGACGTCGACGAACCAGCAGTGCATCCCTCGCTGGTCGGACAATCGGGCCTCGACGGACTCGATCGGACCACCGAGGAACCTCGCGGTGTCGAGCAGGTGGCTGCCGTGGGCCAGCATGTAGTAGCGCCTCAGGTCCGCTTTGGGCGGCGTCGACGGATGTTTCGCGCTCGACGATGTGACGATCAGCGGCTGCACGGCGTCGGTCATGGCGTATCGATGTGTGCTGTCGCAGTACCAAGCCTTCAGCGCCACCAGATCGCCCATCTCCTCCACGATGAACCGGCGCGCCTCCTGGAGCCCGATGTCGTAGCGCTTCATGTGCCCGATCTGGAAGATCTTGCCGCTGGAGCGCACGGTTGCGGCCAGCGTCTCGGTCTCTGCGAGGCCCATGGCAACGGGCTTCTCACACAACACGTGCTTGCCCGCCTCGAGGGCCCGTATCGATGCGGGCACGTGGAACTCGTCCGACGTGGCGATGATGACGGCGTCGAGGTCGGGATCAGCCAGCATCTCGTCGTAGTCGGCAAAGCTCCGGTCGGGTGCGTGCGTGCAGGCCATGCGCTCGCGCAAGTCGTTCGCCACGTCGCAGATCGCATACAGCCGCGCGTTGTGTGCCTTCGTGCAACTCTCGAAGTGGGCGGCCTGCGCGATCTGGCCGCAGCCCAGCACCCCGATGTTGAGTTCGGTCTTGCTCATACGTCCCTCATCTGTGACGTTGACGGTACCCGAGGTCCGTGAACGACCGCCGATCAGGTGGGCGAACGCGAAGGCAGCTCGTCCTCCGACTCGGACTCCGCTGCACCGGCTTCCCGATCTGTGATCGAGTCGGCGGCTCCGATCGCGAGAAAGGGGAGCACCCCGCCGACCATCAACGCCGCGGCGGGGATGATCCTGCCGAGCACGAAAACGTAGACGACGCAGACGGCTACGGCAGTTGCGCGGCTGACCACCGTGTTCGCCGGGTCGCGACGCAATGCCACGACGCCGCCGGCGCCGAACCCGGCCACCAGGCCGCTCGGGATGTCCAGGATCGCGAGCGGCCCGCCGACAGCGAACCACAACAGGCTGGCGAGCAGCGCGTTCCGGATCGAACGCGGGCGCTGCGATACCGCCCCCAGAACCCCGAACACGGCCGGAACGAGTCCCGTCGCGATACCGATCAATCCACCAGCGAACGCTGTGTCGTCCTCGGACGCGGCGGCGAACCCGAAGATGAACATGGTGTAGCTCAGGAACAAGATGACCGTGGAGATGCCGATCGCCATCCAGCGCCGGGCGGCGACGCGCTCGTTCTTCGGTGGAGTCCCCACACGGCGAGGGTACCAACTCGACCGTCGGGCGGCATTCGTGTCGAGCGCTGTTCAGGTGACGGGTTCGAACGCGAGGAACGGCGAGGGGATCCAGCCCTCGACATCACCCCGGGTGGAGCGGACCAGGTAGTAGTCGAGCACCGGGTTCTCCTGGAACAGCACGATCACGACCTCCGATCCGTGCTCGAGCCGCCCGCTGATCGAGAGCCGCGAGTGGCTGTCGTAGAGCAGCACCTCGGGCTGGATCAACTCGCCTTCCCACATTCCCGTGACCCAGGCCGGATCATCGACACCCCACCTGACGGGGATCCCACACTGGTTCGGGTCGGGATTGTCGTCGAACGGTAGATTCGGCACATCCGGGTCGCGAAGCGCCGGCAGGTCCTCGCCGTGGCCGACGCTGTCGACCGCCGACGGGACCTGATCGACCCGATCGTTCGGTGTTCCACAGCCTGCGAGCACCGTCCCCCAGACCACGAATCCACCGATCATCGCCAGGCGGGTCATGAGTAGGGAACCCGATCGGGGCGCTGCGTGTTCCCTGCCGTTTTCCTGGCGGGCCCGACGTCCGCCGTCATGGGTCGAGACCCGAGAAGTAGTCGCCGAGCATCGAACGGGTTCGCTCGAGCGATCGCTCGAGGCGGTCGCGCTGTCCATCGGAGATGTCGTTGCGGGCCAGCTCGTCCTCGACCAGCACTGCTGTCCAACCGGCGTCCTTGTCGACCCAGGTCGGGTGCACTACCGGGCGGCCGACCGTGACGTCGCCTCGTTCGTCGAGGGTCACCTCGACGCTGACCACGGCAGCGTCTTGGCTGGCTGCCGGCCACCGGTCGGAGGTCGGCAGGTTCGACAAGACGTTGCCGAGCCCGAACATCACCCACACACCGTTGACCTGTTCGATCGGCTGTACGACATGGGCGTGATGACCGACGACCAGGTCGATCGACCCGCTGCCGGTGATCTCCTCGGCCACCCGTCGCTGGAAGCCGGTCGGCTGGTGCACGCCCTCGGCACCCCAGTGCATGCTGACCACCACCACGTCGGCACCCATCACCTTCGCGACGTCGGCGTCACTGATGATCCGCTCCGGATCGATCACCGCCGAACGCCACTCTTGGCCCTCCGGGAGCGTAAGTCCGTTGTAGCTGAACGTGTAGGACAGATGACTGAACGTGATGCCGTTCACGTCGAACAGGTGCGGCCGGATCTCGGCCGGGCGCCTGGCCATACCCGACTGCCCGAGACCGCGTGACTCGAGCACGTCGACCGTGCGGTCGATTCCGGCGGTTCCCCGGTCGTAGGTGTGGTTGCTGGCCGTCGAGCATCGGTCGTAGCCGGCAGCCACGATTGCGTCGGCGACCTCCGCGGGCACCCCGTATCTCGGGCTGGTGGAGAACGCCTCGCCGGCCGGTGCGATCGGAGTCTCGAGATGACATATGGCGAGATCGGCAGCTGCCACGACGGGCGCCAGCGGCGAGAGCATCGGCGTGAAGTCGTACCCATCGGCACCGGCGGTCTCGGCGTTGCGGGCCGCTCGTCTCCATAGTGGGCTGTGGGGCAGCGTGTCGCCGCTCAACGCCATCGTGACACGTGTGGGCGGGGAGGTGTCCGTCTCCGTCGCGCGATCGGTCGCGGGGGTCGGGGGTGCGTCGTCCTGGTGGACGGGCGATACCCGGACGGACCGCCGATCCGCGGGTGGGATCCGGCCCGGCCCGGTGACGGCGTACGCAGGCCGTGCCGTCACCGGTGGGGCCGGCGACGCGACGGTGGTCGCGGTGGCGGCAGCCTCGACGGTTCGGGCCGACCGGTGGGTCGTCGAACACGACGCGGACAAGGTGACCAGCGCAGCCACCAGCGCGCACCACTGCCCCATTGTCCGGCAGATGTCGATGCCCCACGTCGGACGGGCCATGTTGCAGCTTCGCGCACGCGGTCGGATCGGTGCTCGTTACGGTGTGGTCATGGCGCTCGCACACTCTGTCAACGATCACGTCGACCACGTCTGGGACGGCATCGTGCCCGTGCTGCACGACTACATCGCGATCCCCAACGTGAGCGAAGCCTTCGATCCGGAATGGCGTGAGCACGGTTACATGCAGCAGGCCGTCGATCTGATCCGTGGCTGGTGCGCGGCGCGACCGATCGCCGGGATGACGGTCGAGGTGCACGAGCTGCCCGACCGATCCCCGGTCATCCTGATCGAGGTCGCGCCGTTCGGTGGCGGCGAAGGTGACGGCAGAAGTGGCGACACGGTGCTGTTGTACGGGCACCTCGACAAGCAGCCCGAGATGGAGGGTTGGCGTGACGGGCTCGGACCCTGGACCCCGGTGCTCGAGGGCGATCGTCTGTACGGCCGCGGCGGGGCCGACGACGGCTACTCGGCGTTTGCGAGCCTCACCGCGATCGAGGCGGTACAAGCGGCGGGCGGTTCCCACGTTCGCTGCGTCGTGCTGATCGAGGCGAGCGAGGAGTCCGGGTCCCCCGATCTCCCCGCCCATGTGGAGGCGCTCGCCGACCGGATCGGTTCGCCGAGCCTCGTCGTCTGCCTCGATTCGGGTTGCCTCGACTACGACCGGATGTGGGTCACCACGTCGTTGCGCGGGATGATCGCCGTCACGCTCACGATCGACATCGTTCGCGACGGCCTCCATTCCGGCGACGTTTCCGGCATGGTCCCTTCGACGTTCCGTATCGCCCGTTCACTGCTGTCGCGCATCGAGGACGAAGCAACGGGCGAGGTGCTGCTCGAGTCGTGCCGGATCGAGATCCCCGCCGACCGCGCCGAGCAGGCGTCGGTGACGGCGTCCGAGATCGGTCCGATCGCCGGTCACTACCCGTTCGTCAGTGGTGCCGGCCCCACGACGGCCGACGCCACCGAGCAACTGCTGGCTCGCACCTGGCGCGCCGCCCTGAGCGTGGTCGGAGCCGACGGCCTGCCGCCCACCGGCCGCGCCGGCAACGTGCTGCGCCCCCGCACTTCGCTCAAGCTGTCGCTGCGGATTCCCCCGACGGCCGATCCGGAAGTCGTCGCGGCGGAGCTCTCCTCGGTGTTGTTGGCCGACCCTCCGTACGGCGCCCGCGTCACCCTCTCCCACCTCGAGGTGGGGCCGGGCTGGAACTCTCCGACGCTGGCTCCGTGGCTGGCCGACGCACTCGCTGCGTCCTCGACCAACGCCTTCGGCCAGCCGGCGCGACTGTTCGGCGAGGGTGGTTCGATCCCGTTCATGGGGATGCTCGGTGAGCGCTTCCCCGAGGCCCAGTTCGTGATCACCGGTGTGCTCGGCCCCGATGCCAATGCACACGGTCCCAACGAGTATCTGCACGTACCGACCGCCCGGCGCCTGAGCGCAGCGGTCGCCGAACTGCTCGATGCACATGCGCACCGGTCGTGACGTCGCGATGAGTGGTACGCACCGAGCCACGGTCGTCGGCTTGGCGTTCGTCGCGTTGACGGCGGTCGCGGCCTGCTCGTCAGAGTCCGCCGCATCGTCGCCGGCGAACACCGCTGACGCGACCATCGATGCGGTGGTGACGACCGTGAGCAGCACCACGAGCACGACCTCGCCCGCCAGCACGAGCACGTCGACCACGACGACGAGCACCAGCACGACGACCAGCACCAGCACGACGACCAGCTCGAGCACGACGACCAGCTCGAGCACGACCAGCACGACGAGTACCAGCACGACGAGTACCAGCACGACGATGCCAGCACCGCCGCCCGTGGTCACGAACCCATCGCCGGTCCCGATCGATGCGCTCGCCTTTCCCACCGATACCGAGATCGAGATCGGCCGGTCGGTCGAGGGACGGCCGATCACCGTCATCCGGCGCGGAACCCCCGACGGCACCCGGGTGCTGGCGATCGGCGCGATCCACGGCAACGAGGCAGCCGGCACCGCGATCATCGACCGGCTCGCCACCGACCCGGTTCCGGACGGTGTCGAACTCTGGCTCGTCCGCTCCATGAATCCGGACGGTCAGGCGATCGGAAATCGCCAGAACGCCCACGATGTCGACCTCAATCGAAACTTTCCAGAGAACTGGGACGTGCTCGGTGAGCCAGGAGACTGGCAATACGGAGGCCCGAGTCCGGCCAGCGAGCCGGAGACACAGGCGATCGTGGCGCTCGGCGGATCCGTTCGCCCCGACCTGATCCTCTGGTTCCACCAAGATCTGTTCCGGATCGCCCCGGGCTCGGGGCGATCCGGTGAGATCCGCACTCGCTATGCCGCGGTCGCCGGTCTCCCGGTGGTCGACATCACCGGCGGCACGTACACCGGCACCGCGTCGCAGTGGTCGCGCACCGTGATCCCCGACCTGGGTGTCGGGATCACCGTCGAACTCGGCCCCACCCTCAGCGATGCCGAGATCGCCGCTCACGTCGCGGCGCTGGCAGCCGTGACCTCCGAGTTCTGGTGAGTCAACGGGTGAACCAGTCGCCCGATTCGATCGGTGTCAGGTCGAGCCCGTCCCCGTATTCGTAGGCCCACGCGATCACCCCGCGACCGGTGGTGATCTCGACGCGTCGGTACAGCCCGAGCACGGTGTCCTCCTCCTCGTCGAGCACGGCGAGCGCCTCGTCGAGGCGTTCGGGGCGCAGCGCGTAGGTGCGGCCGAGAATCGTGCCGTCACCGCTGAAGACCGCGGCGGGGTAGTCGAGGCCGGTGTCGTACAGCGTGCCCGGCACGGTGTCATCGACCCCGGCATCCGCTGCGAACGGCTCGAGGAACGACCAACGGACGTCGCCTGGCCGCAGGGTTCCGTACACGAACAGGTACCGGTTCATGACGACTCGTCGTTGCTGTCCGCGGCCCGATCGAGATCCTTCTGGACGGATGGGGCAGCGAGCCCGATCACCGTGCCCTGCGTCGGCACCGGGTCGTTGCGGCAGATGAAGCTGAGCTGACCCTGGAACACCCGGGCCATCGGCAGGAACAGGCCTCCCTCGGCCGCCGCCGCAATCGGTTCGCCTGCCGGGGACGAGCGGACCCGCCAGCCCTGGCGGGTCCGCTCGTCGAGCGTGCCGTACTCGAGGCCCTCGATGCCGATGATCCGGCCGAGCAGGTCGGCAGGCAGCACGCCGTCGCGTCGTTTCTCGCCGGGTGCGAGCTGGAACGTTTCGCGGCGACCGAAGACGCGCGCGAAGCGTGTGGATGCCAACGCGTTCACCTCGTCGTTGGACGTGAGGGCGAGGATGCGGCCGATGCCGCGCAGATCGAGTTCGTGGGTGGCCTCCTCGGTGAGCACGCTCAGCCGGCGAGCCGGCAGCCCGAGCGCCACCGAGCGGGTGACGTTGTAGGGGTCGGTGTCGACCAGCATGGTGGTCACGTCGAGGTCGTTGAGCGCCTTCGCCAGACCCCGTGCGATCGAGTGTGCACCCACGATCAGCACGCCGTTGGCGCGGGCCTCGGCGAGCCCGAGGCGCCTGGCGAACGGCCCCGCCAGGAATCCGTACACGAGAATCGTGCCGATGATCACCAAGAACACGATCGGCACGATCAGCTCGGCGCCGCGAACGCCCTCTTCCTCGAGCCGCAGCGCGAAGATCGCCGACACGGCCGCCGCCACGATGCCGCGCGGTGCCATCACCATCAGAAACAGGCGTTCGCGCCACGACAGCGAGGTTCGTAGGGTCGACACGATCACGGCCAAGGGCCTCGCCACGAGCACCAGCAACGCCAGGAACGCGAGCGATGGAACCACCACGTCGCGCAGCTGGTCGGGTTCGATGCGCGCTGCGAGCAGGATGAACAGTGCCGAGATCAGCAGTGTCCGAAGACTCTCGTTGAATTCGAGCAGTTGGCGCACGGCCGCCGAATCGCGACGGGCCAGCCAGATGCCCATGACCGTGACCGTCAGCAAACCGGCCTCCTCCTGCACCTCGTTGCTGATCACGAATCCGACCACGACCATCGCGAGCGCGATCGGGTTGGCGAGATGGTCGGGGATCAGAAACCTTCTCGAGCGCGTGGTCGAGGACGTAGGCGGCGGCGAAGCCGATGCCGACGCCGGCGAGCAGTGTCAGCCCGACGACACCGAGCACGGCGCTGACCGCTTCGCCGGGCTGCTCGGTGAGGGCGACTTCGAAGGCGACGAGTGCCGCCGTCGCTCCGATCGGGTCGATGAGGATGCCTTCGGCTCGCAACATCGGACCTGTTCGCCCGCTGGGGCGCACGAACCGCAGCAGTGGGCCCACCACCGTCGGTCCGGTGACCACCAGCACTGCGGCGAGCACTGCCGCAGCTCCTCGACTGATGTCGAACAGCATCTGGGCGCCCCATGCGGCCACGAGGAACGTGATGATCGCGCCGACGGTGATCAGACGTCGCACCACCGTACCGGTCGAGCGCAGCTCGCGAGGCGGGAGATCGAGACCGCCCTCGAAGAGGATCAAGGCGACCGACAAGGAGACGATCGGGAAGAGCGTGCCCCCGAGGAACGCATCCGGGTCGATCACGCTGAAGACCGGTCCCAACAGCAGTCCGGCGACCAACAACAAGATGATCGACGGCACCTGGGCGCGCCAGGCGAGCCATTGAGCGGCCATACCGACGCCGACGATGACGGCGAGCGTCGGACCGAGTCCGGATTCGGTTGCGGCGAGCAGGGTCGAAAGCAGCATGGGAACGAAGATGACGAGCCCAGCAGGTGCTGAACTCGCCGCGCTCAGTGTCTAGTCGATTCTGGTCAGCTCCGCTACTGGCGGCTCCGGTAACGAGGCCTCGGCGTCATCCATCGACCGGTCGGGTGTGACGTACCCGGGAATCAGGATCGCCGAACCGACCAACGCTGCGACCAGCGATCCGATGAGCACCCCCAGTCGGGCATCCGTGCCGGCGATCTCCTCACCGAACGCCAGCTCGGTGACGAACAGCGACACGGTGAAACCGACACCGCCGAGCGCGCCCGCACCGATCACGTACCGGACGGTGACACCGGGTGGGAGCCGTCCGATCCTGAAAGCGACCGCGAGCAGCGTGGCGCCGGAGATGCCGATCGTCTTGCCGACGACCAGTCCGAGGATGACGCCCCAGGTGACGCGGTTGCCGAGCGCATCGCCCAGCTCCGATGCAGGGATCTTGATGCCGGCATTTGCGAGGGCGAAGATCGGCACGACCACGAACGCCGACCAAGGGTGCAGGCGGTGTTCGAGCCATTCGACGATCGACACGGTCCACTTCGCCTGGCGCGAAATCTCCGCTGCAGTGTGGACCCCGGGGTTCACGGCGAGTTGATCGGCGTCGATCATGCCGGACCGGCGACGTGGCGTGATCGGTGCCAGCAGCCCGAAGGCAACGCCGGTGAGCGTGGGGTGGACGTTCGCCTCGTGCAAACTCAGCCAGCAGATCGCGCCGAGTGCGACGTAGACCCCGATCCACGGCACGCGGTTGCGGATGGCGGCAGCGACGGCGACCGAACCGATCGCCAGGAACAACCATCCGAACGACACGCCCTCGGAATAGAAGATGGCGATCACGAGGATGGCCCCGATGTCATCGACGATGGCGAGTGCCAGCAGGAACAACTTCAACCAGGATGGCGCACGCGAGCCGAGGATCGCGACGACGCCCATCACGATCGCGATGTCGGTCGCCATGGGGATCCCCCAGCCCTGCGAACCGTCGCCACCGGCGTTGAGGATCGCGAAGATCACCGCCGGCACGATCATGCCGCCGAACGCGGCGATGATCGGGAGGGCGGCCTGGCGCGGGTCGCGCAGCTCGCCCTCGGTCAGTTCGCGCTTGATCTCGAGACCGACGACGAAGAAGAACAGCACCATCGCGAGGTCATTCACCCATTCCCGCAAGGTGAGTTGGATGATGTGCTGGTTGAACTCGATCGCAGCTTCGATGTTCCAGAGGTCGAAGTAGCTGTCGGACCACGGCGAGTTGGCCCAGATCAGTGCGACCACGGCAGCGGCCACGAGCAACAGGCCGGCGCTGGCCTCCTGCCGGAGGAAGTCCCGCAACGGTCGGATCAGGCGCGAGGCGGCTCCGTTGGGATTTCGGGCGTATCGGTCGGCGAGCGGATCCGTGGGGTTGTTGGTCGACACGATCGACAAGTATCGCACCGCCGATCGCTGCTTCATACCCTTGCGTTTCGCCAAGTTGGTACCGTCGACGAATGCCAACACGCGTCGAACGGGTCACCTTCGGAGGCAGCGCCGGGGACCAGCTGTCGGCACGGCTCGACCTGCCCGCCGGTCCACCCAAGGCGTTTGCGCTGTTCGCCCACTGCTTCACCTGCAGCAAGGATCTCCGTGCCGCCTCGCGGATCGCTGCCGTGTTGACCGATCTCGGTTACGGCCTCTTGCGATTCGACTTCACGGGCCTCGGCGCGAGCGAGGGTGAATTCGCCAATACGAACTTCTCGTCGAACGTCGACGACCTGATCGCGGCGGCAGCCTGGCTGAGCGAGCATCACCGTGCGCCGCAGTTGTTGGTGGGTCACTCGCTGGGCGGGGCGGCCGTGATCTGCCGCGGCCGCCCGATTGGACGGAGTGCGGGCGGTCGCGACGATCGGCGCACCGTCCGATGCCGGCCACATCGCGAAGCTCTTCGCAGGGGCGCTCGACGTCATCGCCGCCGAGGGCGAGGTCGAGGTCGAAGTGAGCGGCGGCCGGTTCACGATCCGCCAACAGTTCATCGACGATCTGCGCGCCGGTGCCGTGACCGAGGCCGCGGCCGAGTTCGACGGTTCCCTGTTGGTGATGCATTCGCCGGTGGACAACACGGTCGGCGTCGAGCATGCGGCAGGCATCTTCCGAGCGGCGAGGCATCCGAAGAGCTTCGTCACGCTCGACCATGCCGACCACCTGCTCTCGGATGACGCCGATGCCGAGTACGCCGCATCGGTGATCGGCGCCTGGGCGTCGCGCTATCTGGTCGACGAGAGCGGCGCCAGCGAGGCGCCAAGGCCCTCGGCGCAAGTCGTCGTGGCCGAAACGACCCAGGGTATGTTCCTGAACCACGTGGTCGCAGGCCGGCACCGATTCCTCGCCGACGAGCCCGAGTCGGTCGGCGGGTTCGATGCCGGTCCGGGCCCGTACGACTTCCTGGCGGCGGCGCTCGGCGCGTGTACGTCGATGACGTTGCGGATGTATGCCGACCGCAAGCATCTCCCGCTCGCCCGGGTCATCGTCGAGGTGTCCCATGACAAGGTGCATGCCGCCGATGCAGCCACCGACACCGGCGATGGAGCGGTTCCGGCGGGCGGCAAGATCGACCAGTTCACGCGGGTGTTGCACCTGTCGGGTGCACTCGACGACGCACAACGAGCGAGCCTGTTGAAGATCGCCGATCGATGCCCCGTGCACCGCACCCTCGAGCAGGCGTCGCGGATCGTCACCCGACTCGAGTCCTGACCCTCAGTCCCAGCTCGATCATTCGCCTCGATCGATTGGCTCGATCGATTGGCTCGATCGATTGGCTCGATCATTCGGCTCAATCGTCGATGGCCTCGGCCGGTGCCATGGCCGACTCGGAGGACCAGGCCGGCTCCCGTTCGGAACGGCGCACGAGTGCCGCGTTCAGCTCGGCCCCGAGGAGGCTGATCAGGGCGTGCAGGCTCAGCCAGCTCAGCAGGGCGAGCGTGGCGGCAAACGTGCCGTAGACGTTCTCTGCGTCCTTCAGCGTGTTGGTGACCAGCCGGGTGCCGACGAACTGGAGCACCGTGTACAACACGGCCGTGAAGATCGCTCCGGGCCACAACTCGGCCCACGAGGTCGGTCTGGATGTGAGGTAGCGATACATCGTGCCGACGACAACAATGTTGAGACCGAGGCCTCCCAACGTCACCAGGAGCCGTCCGAATTGCGGAAGGTCGGCCTCGCTGACCAGGGCGGCGAGGGCGACCGCCCCGATCTGCCCGAAGCCGATCACGGCGATCCCGACCAGCGCCTTGAGGCGCTGGATCGCACCGTTCGCGCGATCGTCGATGGGGATCTCCCAGACGTCGTCGAGCGCCGACTGCAGCGCCACGAATGCCTTCAGCGATCCCCACAGAGCAATGCTCAGCCCGACGATCAACGCCCACCAGTTGCCGTCGATCGTCGAACCTGGTTCGAGGTCGGCGCCGATGACGGGGATCCTGCTCAGCGCCGACTCGACGATTCGGGCTTGGAGTTCGGGATCGTCGCGCAGCACGAACCCGAGGATCGTGGTCGCAGCCATCAGCAACGGAAACAGGGTGAGGAACCCGTAGTAGGCCAAGACGGCGGCATTGCGGCCCGTGAGATGGAGCCGGAAGCCGTCGAACGACTCCACCACGATGTCGGCCGCTCGACTGCGACGCCGCATCTGCATCACTCTGGGATGGGTGGTCCAGGCCATGGCGGTCTACAGGCTCCAATCGATCGGGGGCTGGTCGTGGGCGATCAGCGCAGCGTTGGCGCGGCTGAAGGGTTTCGTGCCGAAGAAGCCGTGGTGCGCTGACAGTGGTGACGGGTGTGGTGACTCGATGATCGTGTGCCGATCGCGATCGATCAGCGACTGCTTCTTGCGAGCGTAGGCGCCCCACAGGATGAAGACGACGTGCTCGGATTTGGCGCTCACTGCGCTGATCACCTCGTCGGTGAACGTCTCCCAACCCCGTCCCTGATGGGAACCTGCCTGCCCGGCACGCACCGTGAGCGTCGCGTTCAGCAACAGCACGCCGTTTCGCGCCCACCTCTCGAGATTGCCGTGATCGGGGATCGGCACGCCCAGGTCGGACGACAGCTCCTGGTGGATGTTGGCGAGCGAGGGTGGCACACGGATGCCGGGTTGGACCGAGAAACACAGTCCATGGGCCTGGCCGGGTCCGTGGTAGGGGTCTTGGCCGAGGATCATCGCCCTGGTCGACGCGTAGGGCGTCAGGTGCAATGCCGAGAAGACACGGTCTGCGGGCGGATAGACGACCGAATTCGCTCGTTCGCTCGCGACGAACTCCTGCAATGCGGCCCAGTACGGCTTGTCGAACTCGCCGCGGAGTATGGGGTTCCAGTCGGTGCTCATCTGCGGGTCATCTCGCGCCGGCCAATGGTCCTCACGGTCATTCTGCCTATCATGCCGATCGTGTTCGGTCATCTTCCGCGGGCTCGCCTCGCAACCCTGCCGACACCGCTCGAACGCGGCTCGGAGCTGCCCGGCGGGGTGCGCCTCTGGATGAAGCGCGACGATCTGACGGGGCTCGGGATGGGCGGCAACAAGGCCCGCAAGCTCGAGTTCCTGTGCGGTGCCGCCATCGCCGAGGGGGCACGGTCGCTCGTGACCGTCGGGGCGGGGCAGTCGAACCATTGTCGGATGACTGCTGCGGCCGGAGCCGTACTGGGACTCGAAGTCCATCTCGTGTTGTCGGGCGATCGGCCGACACATCCTGCCGGGAACCAACTGCTGTCGACGTTGTTCGGGGCACAGCAGCACTTCACCGGTGCCGAGGAGAGCCACTGGGGCGAGCTCGAGATCGCCAGGGAGGCGCTCGCCGACGAGTTGCGCGCAAGCGGTGACGAGCCGTATTCGATTCCGATCGGTGGCTCGACAGCGGTCGGCGCGGTCGGTTACGCTCAGGCGTTCGTCGAGCTCATGCAGCAGTGTGAGACCTTGGGGGTGCGACCGGCGGCGATCGTGCACACGTCGTCGAGCGGCGGGACGCACGCCGGCCTGGTGGCCGGGCGAGCGGTCTGGCGAGAACAGGGCCATCCCGTGCCGGAGGTGCTGGCGATCGGGGTCGCGAGGGGGTCAACATCGGGCGACCTGACATTGCGCAGCTCGCGCGGGACACCGTCGAGCTGATGGGCGGTGACCGGTCGTGGATCGAACGCGCCGACGTGCGCGTCGACCCGAATTGGATGGGTGATGACTATGGCGTCTCGACCCGAGCAGGTGATGCTGCCATCCGTTGGGCCGCTCGCCACGGTGGGTGGGTACTGGACCGCGTCTACAGCGGGAAGGGCTTCGCCGGTCTGGTCGGCAACGTCGAGGCAGGCCGGTGGCCATCGGGGAGCGACGTGGTGTTCATCCACACCGGCGGTTCTCCGACGATCTTCGCGCCGGACGGCGTCCCCCCCGACCGTTAGCGCCGCACCGCCCGCCTCAGCAGTCGAGTGCGGCGAGCGACTCGGTGACATGGAGCGCTGCATGTCCGCCGTACTCGTGGGCGTCGTCGAGCGACTCGGTCGCGATGGTGAACGTTGCCCAGCCGACGATCCGCATCGGGTGACTGGCCAGGCTGGGCATCGTGTTGTCAGCCGTGGTCCAGTCCTCGATGGCGGTCTGCATCTCCGCCCAGCGGCCGGCGGGATCGTCCCACGACCCACCCAGCACGTCACTCACGATGCACTCGTTGTCGGTCAGCGTGTTGGCGAGACCGGTGGGAGTGCCGTCGAGGCCGGGGAGTATCCCGAAGTCGGCCTCACCGTCGATCGTGCCATCGCCGTCGCGATCCCCGTAGTCGGGCCCACCCGGTCCGACGATGAGGTTTGCTGCCGATTCGGCGGCCGACCGGGCGATCGCAACGGTGTCAGCGTTCTCCCAGGCAGTGACTGCATCATCGATCTTGAGCATCCGCTCGCGATACGTGAACTCGGCGACATCGCCAGTGGGGTCACCGGCGTCACCGGTGTCGTCGCCACCGCAGGCGGTCAGCGCTGCGAGCATCACGAACGGGACGGCGATCCTGATCATGGTTTCAGTGTACGAATAGATCCGGAGAAAATTGGATCGTTGCGATCGGCGATGCGGGCAGGTCGACCCAGCGCTCAGCCTCGACGCAGCAAGGCAACGGGGCTGAGGTCCGAGGGGTCGGTCGCGGCCGCTACCCACTGCCGCGCCGAGATCTGGAACGGCAGGGCCGAATCGTCCGGGGGAACGCTGCCGGCAGCACCTGGACCGAACGGGTCGACCGGAGCCCAGAGGCAATCTTCCGGGGCGAGGATGAGCGCCGAACGGCCGTGGGCCGTCACCGTCCCATCCGCGCGGAGGGCGAAGCCACCGTTGAGGATGGCCGACACCTCGACCTGTGAACGGATGCCGTCGTCGATGTCGATCAGCCGCAGATCGACGGGCACCGACCAGGGCCCGATGGCCACATGGCAGGCCTCGCGCTGAGCGGCGACGACCAAGCGATCGGTGTCGAGCAGCCGGCCGTCCCGATCGCGAATCGTCAGTCGGAGGTGTGGCCAGACCGGGTCGAGATCCGATGCCGCGGTACTCGTCGGTGGGCATCGGATCGGTGTCTCCCATGTAACCGAGGATCTGACCGGCATGCACCGCCAGACCCACCTGGGCCAGTGCCGTGAAACGGTAGGACTCGTGGGCTGCGCCATCGCTGGTTGCGGGCGAGTCGTCGTCGAACCGGCGTAGCGGTAGCTGCGACCGGCCTGATCGACGAGTGTGACGGTGACGGCACCGGTGACCGCGTCGTCGAGTTCGACGGTCGTCACCACACCGTCGGCGGCGGCGAGAATCGGCTGCAGCCGTTGGCCATAGATGATTGCCGGTGACCCTGCGTCGCAGCCGGGGTCGGGGCAGGGTGTCGGCGGAGCCACGACCGCTCACCGAGTACGGGGAATGCGATCTCCGTCAGCTGGTCGGTCTCGGTGTCGATCTCGGGTGGCAGACCGGCGAGAAACCGCAGTTCGGGTGGCAACGCAGCAGGGCGTTGCCATACCGGTTCGCCGCTGATGAAGGCGAGCACATCGAGCCATCTCCGCCGGTATTCGCGAACGGTCAGGCGATTGCGCTGGTGGGGGAGCGGAAACCGGTCCATCAGGCCTGGGTCGGTCGCGGCACGGGAGCACTCACGCCATCCCCGACCGCTTCGCCGACCACCGCCGGCGGCCGCGGTCGGCGGGTAGCGTGCGGCGACGATGAGTAGTTCCGACGTGTCCCGAGACGTCGTCTTGGCGGTCGACATCGGCGGGACCAAGTTCGCGGTCGGATTGGTGACGTTTCGCGGCGTCCTGCTCGACCGGTCCAAGGTCGATATCGAGCCCGACGTCGGTCCTCAGTCACACTTCGCGGCACTGGCCGCGATCGTGAACGAACAGCTCGAGCAGGCGCGGGTCCACCACAACGTGAGGGTTCGAGCGATCGGTATCGGTTGTGCCGGCCCGATCGGACGCAACTGTGAGACCGTGTCGCCTCTGAACATCTCCTCGTGGCGATCGTTCCCGTTGCGACAGCATCTGCAGGACCTGACCGGGCTGCCGGTGTTCGGCGATCTCGATGCCAAGGCTCTCGCACTGTCGGAGGGCTGGCTGGGTGCCGGCCGCAACGTGTCGAGCTTCTGCGCGATGACCGTGTCGACCGGCGTCGGCGGAGGGTTCGTGATCGATGGCGAACTGCTCGACGGAGCCACCGGCAACGCCGGCCACGTCGGTCACATCATCGTGGAACCCGGCGGTCGACGCTGCGGATGCGGCGCCCGCGGATGCCTCGAAGCGGAGGCCTCCGGTCTGGCCATCGAGGCCATCACCGGACGGTCGCCGACCGAACCCACCTACGACATCATGCGCCGCACCGGTCGACTGGTCGGTCGCGCAGCCGGCATGATCTGCACCGCGATGGACCTCGATCTCGTCGTCGTCGGAGGTGGCGTCGCACTCGGATTCGCAGCGACGTTCTTCAATGCCGCTCAGGAGGAGATCGATGCGGTCGCACGCGTCGGCCAGGGTGCCGCGGCGAGGATCACTCCGGTGCGACTCGGCGATCGGGGAGCGCTGATCGGTGCCGGTGCGGTGGGTCTGCGCGGTCTCCGTCGGTCGGGCCGGTCGGCGATCACATCTCCGGTCGTGTAGTGCCGACCGGCGCGTTTGCGAGACTGTCGCCATGACCAAGATCCGATCGCGCGATTCGAGCCGGATTCAGGATCGGCGCGGGCAGAGTGGTGGCGGCGGTGGCGGACTCGGCGACCTGCTCGAGGGTGGGTTGGGTGGCGGCGGTGGTGGCATCCAGATACCCGGCGGTGGTGGGCTCCCCGGAGGGATGGGAGGCATGTTGAAAGGCGGTGGCGGATTGGTCGTGATCCTGCTGCTCGGTGCCGTTTTCATCCTGCCGAAACTGCTCGGCGGCGGTCTCGGTGTCCCGGCGTCGAACGTCGACGGGGCTCCGGCCACCCCGTTCGAGGCCGAGGGTGGCGGCGAGGGGGCGGCGTGCAGTTCGGATCTCGAGCAGACCTTGTGCGGCGCAGCCAATGATGTGTCCGACTACTGGGCAGCTCAGCTCCCGCTCTCGTTCGATGTCGACTATGTCGACGCCGACACCGTGTTCTTCTCCGGCTACACGAACACCGGGTGTGGCCAGGCCTCGTCGCAGACGGGCCCCTTCTACTGCCCCCTCGACGGCCTCGTCTACTTCGATCTGGACTTCCTGGTGACCTTGCAGAATCAGTTCGGTGCGACCGGTGACCTCGCGGTGCAGTACATCGCCGCTCACGAGTACGGGCACCATGTGCAGAACGTGCTGGGCATCGACGACGAGGTGCGACGAGCTCAGCGGGAGGATCCCGCACGAGCGAACCAGTACTCGATCGCGTTGGAACTGCAGGCCGACTGCTTCGCAGGCGCGTGGGCGCGCGACGCCGCGGACCGCGATCTGTTCGACGATGCCGACGAAGTCGAGGAGGCGCTCAACGCTGCATCCGCGGTGGGCGACGACAGGATCCAACAGCAGATGCAGGGGCGCGTCGATCCAGAGTCGTGGACGCACGGGTCGTCTGCACAACGTGTGGAATGGTTCCAGCGCGGCTTCCGCACCGGTGACCCGCAACGCTGCACGACGTTCAGCGAGGTGTTGTGACCGTCAGCACGTGAGTCGTCGATACACGCGCTCGGCGGGTCCGCGGCCGTGGCGACGCTGATACGCCACCGCGGCCGCGATCGCGGCTATCCAGAACACGGTGGCGCACGCCAGCGCGGTGCCGATGCCTTTCGGTTCGATGATGTCGAATGTGTCGACCGCCAGATTGAACGCGAAGGCGTGAGCGAGGTAGATCGTGAGCGACATCTGCCCGGCGCGTCGGAGCACATCGACGGGTCGCGATTCTCGGAACCGGTCGGCCAACCAGTCGATCGCGGCGAACGCGATCAGCGCGGTGCCGAGTGCGCTCGCCGAGTAGGCGATGCCGCGCTCGAAACGGGTCGTCGCTCAGTACGACGACGGCTCGGGCGCTGCCGGCCGCCGAGTTGGCCAGGGTTGCCGCGGCGTACATCACGAAACCGGCACCGACTGTGGCCGGCCGCCACCAGGTCGTCGCGAACAGGCGACCGAGAACGATGCCGGCGCAGAAGAACCCGAGCCAGGGCAGCAGCGGGTGGGTGCCGTTCACGAACACGTCGAACAGCAGGCCCCGCGGCGAGTGCCCGCCCGGGTTGGTGAGCCAGTCGGTCGCGTGGTTGTCGAGTTGGCGCTCGTAGGTCCACCAATGGATCGCCCACCCGGCGAGCACGGCAGTGACACCGATCGCGGCGATCCACCTGATCCGGAGCGTGAACAGGACCGACGCGATCACGAACATCGCTCCGTAGAACGGCAGGATCGTTCCCGGCCACACGAAGTCGAACAGCAGGCCGCCGGCGTACAGCACCAGGCCGCGCCGGACGAGTCGCCACCGCATCTCGGTGACCCGGTCGGCATCGCCGATCGAGCTGCGGGTCATCAGTGTGACGCCGACTCCGGCGGTGAGTACGAACGTGGCCGCGAACCGGGTGGAGAGCGGTCCGGTCCAAGGATCGAACAGGTCGTAGAGGGCTCCGCCCTCACGCTTCGCGCCACGAATGACGAGATAGCCGTGGTAGTTCATGATCACGACGCCGGCCATGGCGAGCGCACGTACGACGTCGGGACCGGGCTTGCGTGACGACAGGTCCATCGGACGTCCGTTCAGATCCAGCGCAGCTCGTCGGTGGTCGTCATCGTGAGCGGCCGCTGCAGATCGACCCAATCGCCAGTTGTCGGGCAGGGCTCACCCGTGGGTACGAACGCCATCGACGTGTGCATGTGCGCAGGCTCGAGCAGATCGATCCGCCGTTGAGCGAAGTGGAACGGGCTCCGTCCGTCGGACAGGGTCGCGATGCCGTTGGCCGTTCCGGCGCCGATCATCACGAGCGTTCCGTCGGCCGGCACCTGCGACAGCCGATAGCCGGCCCGATCGCCCTTGGCGACCTGGCGGGTGTCGAGCACGTCGGCTTCCAGTTTCAACGCCTCGCGATCGCCGTGCCAGAGGTAGGTCCCCAGCCGCAGCTTGTAGCGGTGGCTCGAGGGCAGTGACTCGTAGGTGGACGGCGAGAGATGGCTGACCCAGATGTCGAGTGAGGGATCGATGTCGGGCAGGTGGCGGACGATGTCGATGCGATGCGCGGCATCGTCGCCGGCGAGTGGAGGGTGGATGGAGACGCCGACGGTGCGCAGCCCGGCCCGCTGCGCGGCAGCGACGAGTTCGACCCCGCCTCCGTACCGACGCATGCTGCTGGTCAGTTTGACGATCACGCGACCGCTCCATCCGTGGAGAGCAGCGATGTGTGCATCGCTGCCGACGGTCAGCACCGGTTCGGTCGACTCCGGCGCCTCGAGGGTCGGTGTCAGCACCACCGGCGTGGCCTCTTCGGGCAACCCGGCGAGCTCGTGGACGGTGCCGACGGCGATGATCGGTGTGAGCCGCATGGCGGCGGCCGCCAGCTCATGGCGGCCGAGTCCGTACCCGTTGCCTTTCACGACCGGCACCAGGCCGTCGACGGTGTCGGCCACGTACGTGACGTGGTTCCACCAACGGGTGCGGTCGACGGTCAGTCGGACGGTCACGTCAGGGCACGGTAGCGGTTCCGGTCAGCTGGGCAACGGCGCCGAGCCGTGATGAACCCGATCGGCCGGATCGAGATGTCGGGGGACGGCTGCTCGGGAGTCCGCGATCGGCCTCGGCTGTCTCGCCCCGGTTCTCGGGGGAGCGCGGGGACCATGACGGCATCAGCGATCGGCTGTGGGCGGTGGAGGCATCGAGCGCCCCGGCCACGAACTGATCTGTGGGACCAACGGGTCGAACGTTCGCTCCGCGAGCATCCCTCTCCAGACACCTACCGAGTAGGCGATGTCGTCGACCAGTCGCAGCGGGTGGCGGGCGGCGATCGTCGAAGCGAGCAGCACACGACGAGCGCACCGCGATCGTAGGGCGGCGAGCACCAGCAGTGGCCACCACACACGTCGGACAGCGTCGGCGATCTGGTCACCGGCGCTGAGATTGCCGCGGCCGGCCAGTTCGAGGCAAGTCCGCGGCGGTACATCCGGCAGCTTCTTGACCAGAGCGAACGCAGACCCGACGCCCAGCGTCACGCCGAGTGCGGGTCGCCCGATCGCCGCGAGTACCCATGCCCCCAGGCTCCAGCCACTCATGCGAATCGGGGCGAGCGCGCCGGGGTGCCGTACCGAAAGCGGTGCGGCCGACGAGCCGTAGCCGATGCGTTGGCGAAGCCACGACTCTGGGTCGGGACGCGGGGCGTGGCGAATGCAGGAGGTCGGTTCGTATCGGCACGCCCACCCGGCACGGTCGAGCCGCCAGACCAGATCGACGTCCTCGCCGAACCGGAGCGACGCGTCGAACCCCCCGATCGCCCGGGTCGCATCGGTGCGGCACACGATCGCCGCCGCCGGCACGTAGCCGACGCGCGTCCCGGCGCGTATCCGGGCCGGCTCGGGGCCAAGGTCCAGTGGGCTGTGGTCCCGCTCGTATCGCCCGATCACCGAAGTCGCCGAGGACGTCCGAACCCTGGGGGCGACCATGGCCACCCGATCGTCATCGAAATGGGCGAGCAGCGGCTCCAGCCAGCCGTTCGGGAGCTCGACGTCGGCGTCGACGAAGGCGACGAGCGGAGTCGTCACCAGCCCGAGTCCGGCGTTGCGTGCGGCCGCCGGCCCCAGATTGGTGTCGAGTCGGATCGTCGAGTCCACCAAGGGCGGCTCGGATCCGTCGTCGACCACGATCGCTCCATCGGGAACGTGGTCGGGTGGGCCGAACGCCGGCACGACGATCGTCACATCGGCAGCCGAGTGGGCGGAGCGGGTCGCGAGGACGCTCATCGGGTGGATCGCACCGGCGTCGAGCAGGGCGTCGATCAGCGCGGATCGGTCGACCGCATCGCCGACCGCGATCCGGTCGACCACTCCCACTCCGGCCGTCGTCAGGCGGAACAGCTTGAGCGGTGAACCCCCGATCACGACCGTTCCATGCCGTTGAACCGACTGATCGAACCGGTACCGGCGTGGGTCGGCCATCAGCCCACCCACTCGTCGACCGCGGTGGCGAGATTCTGTCCGAGTCGATCGAAGATGTCGGAGCCCTCGGCGGCGGTCGCGCCCGCCGGGTCGCCGATCACGCCGCTTTCGCTGAGCGCCCGCACGCCGTGGCGGATCAGATCGGCCATCTCAGGGATCGGGCCGGCCTCCGCCGACGCGAGCCGAACCCGATCGGGAGCGAGGGCCAGCATCAGCGACGTCTCGGTGTGGCCAGCGTGTGGATCACCGTCCGGCAGGGACGGCCACCAGATCAACACCCTGCGGTTCTCGTGCCGAAACGTGACGTCGGCACGCCGCATCGCAGCGGCGTTGCCACCGTGCCCGTTCACGAACACGACACCGCCGGCCCAGTCGGCCGAGCGTGCGAGTTCGATCACGACGTCGGCCATGGCGTCGGTGCCGATCGAGAGCGTGCCGGGAAAGCCCTGGTGTTCGCCACTGGCCGAGATCGTGATCGCCGGCGCCAGGACACAGTCGTCGCGTCGAGCGACCAGGTCACGGGCGAGTTCGGTGGCGATCAGCGTGTCGGTGTCGAGGGGGAGGTGCGGTCCGTGCTGTTCGCAGCTCCCGACCGGCACGACCACGATCGGATCGTCCAGTTCGGTCCAGGTCATGCCGCCGAGCTCCATCCGGAGCGACGCTAGTGCCGGGTTGGGTCGCGACCGTCAGCCGTTCGAGTGCGGAACGTGCGCCCGGCGCTCGCTACCGCGTCGCGTTCGTCGGCGATGGTGGGCCAAGATGTTGCGTGGGCGATTCCTTCGAGATCCGACCCGAACGCGTCGGCGACCATCGGCAGATTCGTCGTGTGGTGGTGGCGGCGTTCGGTTCTGACGTCGAGGCCGACCTCGTCGAGCGGATCAGGGCGGCACCGGAGTACGTGCCGGAGATGTCACTCGTCGCCGAGATCGACGGGGAGATCGTGGGGCACGTGATGATCAGTGGTGCGTCACTCCGGCACGCGGCGGGTGACCGCCGGATCGTGATGCTCTCACCGTTGGCGGTCGATCCCGCCCATCAGCGGGCGGGCATCGGAGGGGCGCTCGTGCGTTCCGTCGCGGCGATCGCGAATCAACTCGGCGAGCCGCTGGTGGTGCTCGAGGGCAGCCCGCAGTACTACCCGAGGTTCGGATTCGAGCCGGCTGCCCGGCACGGTCTCGTCTTGAGCCTGCCCGGATGGGCTCCTCCGGAAGCCGCTCAGGTGTTGCGTCTGGACGGCTACGACGCCGCCGATCCGACGCTGCGTGGAGTGGTCGTCTACCCGGCGGCGTTCGACGGGGTCGACTGAATGCGGCGCCCGAACCAGGTCGCACCGTCGGCAGGGCACTTATGATGTCGGCTCGTGAGTGAGATCGATACCGCCACCGACAACACCTGGCTGTCCAACGACGAACTCGAGCAAGTGCGCGCCCAGATGCCGATCGTGTACGTCGAGGCCGTTCCGGTTCGGGTCGATGCGCTCGGCAACGTGACCGAGATCGGGTTGCTGCTTCGCCAGGCCGCCGACGGATCGATCAGCCGTCTGATCGTCAGCGGCCGCGTGTTGCACGGCGAACGTGTTCGCGATGCCCTGCTGCGTCACTGTGAAAAGGATCTCGGCCCGCTGGCGTTTCCGCGCATCCCGGTCGAATCCGACACCGTTCACGATTGCCGAGTATTTCCCGAACGGCGATGTGACCGGTTTCCACGACCCCCGGCAGCACACGGTCAGCCTGGTGTACGTGGTGCCGGTCGATGGCGAGTGTGAGCCGACGCAGGAGGCGCTCGATCTTGCGTGGTACACCCCGTCCGAGGTGGTGAGCCCCGGTGTCATCGGTCAGATGACCGGTGGTCAGGACCGGCTGTTGCGCGTCGCGCTGGCCTACGTCGGCCAGCTGCCCTGACCGAGCACTCGACTCGGCGACGTCGTCAGCGTCGCCGTCCCCGTATGGAACCTGGGGTATCCCTGCTGCTGGCATCTCGGGTATCCCCGTTGCGCTCCCCGGGCGAGCGTACGATCACGATGCAATGCCAGTGGGGGATATTGCTCGAACCGCAAGCGCGATGCGGACTGCACTCGTCGGTCATCCGATGGTGCGATTCGACGCCCCGGCCCTGATCGGACCGGTGCCGCAGGCCGGTCGCATGGTCGAGCTCGTCGAGGCCACGGGCAGGCACCTCGAGGTGGTGTGGGACGACGGGCTCGTGCTCGACTCGCATCTCAAGGGCAAGAGCGAGTGGCACGTGTACCGGCGCGGTGCACCATGGCGCCGCTCGTGGGACAAGCTGCGGGCCTCGATCCAGACGGACGATTTCGTCGCCGTGTGCTTCGACGGCCCCGTGATCGAGACCTACCGCCAGAACGAGAAGCAACGTCATCCCGGGCTGGGCCGGCTGGGCCCGGACCTGTGCCGCAGTGAGGCCGATCTCGGTGAGGCGGTCGATCTCTTGTTGTCGTACCCGAACCCAGAGGCGCGCCTGCGAGACGTGATGGTCGACCAGCACGTGATGCAGGGTGTCGGCAACGTCTACCGGTGCGAGGTGTTGTGGGCGGCTGAGTTGAGCCCGTGGTCGCACATCGCGGATCTCACCCACCACGACGCGGTGATGATCGTGAACACCGCGGCCAAGATGGTGCGCACCAACCAGGGTCGCGTCCGGCGTGCGACCACCACCCACACGCCCGGCGGTCTGGCGGTGTACGGCAGGTGTGGCCAGGGCTGCATCCGCTGTCACGAGACGATCGACTCGCGTCCTGTCGGCCGCGACGGACGGATGCTGTACTGGTGCCCCGGCTGTCAGGTGCGTCTCGACAGGCGCCTTCCGACCGAGCTACGCGAGATGGACCCGCATCCGGCCGCCGTGAAGTACCTGAACGAACTGCCCTGGCGCACGCGCGACGTCAGCTGATGTTGCCCGAGGGGCGGACGTCACTGTGCCGTGGTCGAGCCGAGCGTTTCGTCGTTCGCCGCTTCGTCGTCCAGCCGTGTCAGGACCTCGTCGGTGTCGGCCTTGGTCGCTCGGACGTTCTCGAACTTGATTCGAGGCGGGAAGTCTTCCGCCACGCCCGTTCGCATCTCGTCCCAACCGTCGGCCTGGGTTCGCTCCTGCTGTTGCCCTCACAATTTCCCTGGCAGTTTCCGGACCTGACGCAAGCGGCGATGCACGCCGCAGCACCGAGTCCGGCGACGACACCGATCAGTACCTTGTTGTTCATCTCGAACTCCTCGTCGTGGTCGGATCGAACCGATCGGCGCTCCATCTGGTGCGACGGTTCGCCACCATCACCCAGTCGAACACTCCGATGCCGGCGCGTGTAGGGCAGGAGGTCACTCGGGCACGTCCCGGGCATCCGACTGCGGCCCGGTTCGATCACCGAGCCGTCAGCGGGCCGGCTTCGTCGCGCGGACGAAGGCGGACATCAACTTGCCGTCTGCGTCGGTGAAATCGGCGATGTCGATGCCCTGTGCGGCAAGCAGGTCCTCGGCGTCAGCGAGGTGATACACGCGGGTTGGCACCACCTCGATGCCGGTGAAGCCTGCTCGTGTCAGCAGTGATCGGTACTCGTCCTCGTCGAGTGCTCCGGCCAGACACCCGATCCAGGCTTCGACGCTCGAGCGGATCCGTGGATCGATCTCACCGCGGGCGACGACATCGGAGACCGCGAACCGGCCTCCGGGACGGAGCACGCGGAAGGCCTCGCCCAACACTCGAGCCTTGTCGGCCGAGAGATTGATGACGCAGTTCGAGATGATCACGTCCACGGACTCATCGGGGAGCGGGATGTTCTCCATGTGTCCCTCGAGGAACTCGACGTTCTCGAACCCGGATTCGGCCTGGTTCCGCCGCGCCAGTTCGAGCATCTCGTCGGTCATGTCGAGCCCGTAGGCGCGGCCGCTCGGCCCGACTCTGCGCGCCGATAGGAGTACGTCGATTCCGCCACCGGAGCCGAGATCGAGGACCACGTCCCCCTCGTGAAGATCGATCAGCGCCGTGGGGTTGCCGCAACCCAGAGATGCTGCGCCGGCCGCCGACGGGAGCACCTGAGTTTCGTCGCTGGTGTAGAGGTCGCGGGTGATCGGATCTTCGTGACCACACCCGCATCCGGTCGTCGACGACGTGTCGGTCATGAACCGGCGAGCCAACTCGCCGTATCGATCACGGACCTGCTCGCGGAGCCCGACCTCGTCGGTGCTGCTCGTCATGTGTGCCTCCTGAACCTTTGCCTCAATCATATCGATAATTGTCAATATGACAAGCAATGACGAGGGCGACCGCAGACGTCTGCGCCGAACAGCTGGAGTCGGCGAAGCTTTTCGCGGGGCCCGCGAACGTGGTGGCCACGCCGCGAAGCTGTCAGGCCCGGCCCAAGACTCGATCGACGGCAATCTCGATCGCGACCCGGTCGGCGTCGCTCTCCGGGTGCCTGGTAGCGCTCGGTGTAGGCGGCGACCGCCCGGGCAATACCCGCAGCGTCCTCGACCACCCGCACGGGACCTTCGAGCGTGAGCCAACGCCCACCGTCTACCTGCGAGACCGCCGCTCGTCCATCCCGGCGCGCATTGGCCACCTTCTGGCAACCGTCGAAGGTGATGATGCGAACGACCTGCTCGGCGGGGTCGTACCCGAATCCCACCGGTACGACGTGCGGCGAACCATCCGATCGCAGGGTGGTCAAGGTCGCGAGGTGACGCTCCCGCAGGAACGAGAGCACCGCCTCACCGAGATCACGTGGATCGAGCGCCATGGCTACCGTGTCCCCCGATCACTCGGTGGCGATCGCCTCGAGCACGTTCATGCGCGATGCCTTGTACGCCGGGTAGGCAGCGGCGATCACTGCGGCGATCACGGCGAACACGAGCACGAAGGCGAGTGTGCCGTACGGGATCGTGATCCCGTCGATCACGTTGTTCGGCACGGCGTACGAGAGCGACAGTCCGAACATCAGCCCGAGGGCCACGCCGATCAGCGCACCGAACAACGTCACGATCACGGCCTCGCCGCGCACGGCTCGGCGGAGCTTGCGGCGGCCCATGCCCACCGCCCGGAGCAGGCCGATCTCCCGGGTCCGCTCGAACACCGACAGCGCCAACGTGATCGCGATCCCGAGGAAGGAAAAGGCGATCGCCACGGTCAACAACATCGTGACGAGGAAGAGCAGCGTGTCGATCTGACCCTTCTGCTCCTCGACGAACTCGTTGTTCGACTGCACCGTCGCCTGCGGGAACTCGCCGATCGCGGCGCCGATCGCATCGCGCGCCGTTGCGAGTTCGACGCCGTCGGCGCTCTTGGCGATGACGAACTGGTCGGTCGGCGTCTGGGTGGAGACCGACTCGAGCAAGCCGACGGATACGAACCAGTTCGCACCGAGCGAGTTGTCGTCGAACAGTCCGGCAACGGTCAGCGTCGACTCGTTGCCGTTCTGCCAGGTCACTGCGAGTGGATCGCCGACGTCGACGCCTTGCTCCTCCGCGGCCCCCCGGTGCACCATGACGCCCCCGGTGGCTGTCACGTCGTCGAAGCTGCCTGCGGTCACGTCGAGGTTGGCCAGCTCTGGGATCGCGACCGGATCGACGGCTGTGAACGTCGCCGTGGAGTCGCCCACGTTGGCGCGGATGTTGCGGAACGGCGACACCGCCGACAGCTCGGGGAGGTCCTCCAACCGGTTGGCGATCTCAGGGGTGAGCGGCTGGAACGACTCGGTGTCGAGCACGATGAAGTCGAACGAGGTTCCCTGTTCGAGGATCCGCCCGAACGTGTCGCGTAGCGACGACGTGAAGACGGCAGCGCCCGTGATCAGCGTTACGCCGATCATCAGCGCAGACGCCGTGCGGGCCGTGCGGCGTGGCACCCGGGCAGCGTTGTCGCGGGCGAACCGGCCGGCGACGCCGAGCGTCTTCGCGATCGGGACACCGATCAACCGGCTCATCGGACGGGCGATCGCGGCAGACAGGGTGGTGACGCCGAACACGATCATCAGCGCGCCGGCACCCGTGAGCAACCCCCACTGTTGACCGCTGCCGGGCCGGACGAACAGACCGAACAGGAACAGGATCGTGCCGAGGCCTGCCAGCACGAAACCCCGGATCAGGCGTTGGCTGAGGCTGAGGGCGCTGAAGCCGACCTCGGGCCGCATCGCCGCCACGGGCGGGATACGCGAGGCGCGAATCGCCGGGAGCAATACCGATACCACCGACACACCGATCCCGACGATGGCGGCGACGATCGCGGTGCGTGGCTTGAACACCAGCGGCGTCGGAGGGAACCCGCCGCCGGCGGCGTTGAAGGCAGCGATGAGACCCTTGGCGACAGCCAGTCCGCCGAGCATGCCGAGCGAGGTGGCGATCGCCGACACGACCAGTGACTCCACCAGCACCAGTTTCCGGACCTGCCCACCGTTGGCGCCGACCGCTCGCATCAGCGCCAGCTCACGCAATCGCTGGCTGATCGAGATGTTGTAGATGTTGTTGATCACGAACGCCGCCACCAGCGCCGTGATGAGGGCGAAGATCAACAGCCCGGTCCCGAAGATCGACACGATCTCGCCGACCTGGTCCTTGGTCTCGTCGCCGAGCTGCTCGCCGGTGATGACCTCGGTGCGATCGGGCAGAACGTCTGCGATCGCCGCTTGGACGGCGTCGATGTCGGCACCGTCGGCGAGCTTGATGTCGATCGTGTCGACGGTGTTCTCGGTGTCCAGCCAGGTCGCCGCCGAGACCGGATCCCAGACAACGGTCGTGGCACCGACGAACCCGTCGGAGTTGCCGAGCCCGACCAACCCGACGATCGTGAAGTCTTCCTGGCCGTTGGTGAGCACGACGCGGATCGTGTCGCCGACCTGGAAGCCGATTCGGTCCGCGGTCGCCTTGTCGATCGCCACCTCGTCGACGGCCCGCGGGGCGCGACCGTCCTTGAGGACGACACCTGACAGTCCACTGTCGGGGTCCCACGACACGCCGAGTGTCGGTGCGCCCTGGGTCGTGACCGGCTTGCCGTCCTTGTCGAGCATCTGGGCGAATCGCCCGAAGCCGGGCTCGGCGACCTGGACTCCGGGAACGGCGGCGACCTCGTCGACGAGCGACGCCGGGAGCGGGTCGCGGACCGCGTCGAGCTCGTCGACGGTGAGTTCCGAGCGGACCTCCAGGTCGATCTCGCCGGTCAGGCCGTCGATCAGGTTGTCGAACGTGCCCTTCAGGCTGTCGGCCAGCACGAACGAGCCGGCGACGAAGGCGACGCCGGCCATGATCGCCAGACCGGTGAAGATGCTGCGGCCGAGACGGGCCCGCAGCGAGCGACGAGCAAGGGTGATGATCATGTCGTCACCGCCGTCACCGTGGTGCGCCGGTGGGCGCGATGGAGGAGGTTTCGTGTCCAGCGCATGGCGTCGCCTCAGTGCCCGATCTGCTTCATCTGGTCGATGATGCGGTCCGCCGTCGGGTCGGGCATGTCGTGCACGATCTTGCCGTCGTCGAGGTACACCACCCGGTCGGCGTACGCCGCCGAATACGGATCGTGAGTGACCATCACGATCGTCTGGCCGAACTCGTCGACGGCATCGCGCATGAATCGCAGGATCTCGCCACCGGCGTGGGAGTCGAGGTTGCCGGTCGGCTCGTCGGCGAAGATGATGGTGGGGCGGCTGGCCAGCGCGCGGGCCACGGCGACGCGTTGCTGCTGACCACCGGACAGCTCGCTCGGGCGGTGCTTGAGGCGGTCCGCGAGTCCGACGGTGTCGATCACCCGATCGATCCAGGCCGCGTCGCCCGTGTCGCCGCCGAGCATCAGCGGGAGCACGATGTTCTCGCGAGCGGTCAGCGTCGGAATCAGGTTGAAAGCTTGGAACACGAAGCCGACCTGCTTGCGTCGCAGCTCGGTCAGCTGTTTGTCGTTGAGGCTCGCCAGATACGTGTCACCGATGAACACGGCCCCCTCGGTGAGCGCGTCGAGGCCGGCCAGGCAGTGCAGCAACGTCGACTTACCCGACCCGGACGGGCCCATGATCGCGGTGAAGCGTCCAGGCTCGAACTGGATCGACACCCCATCGAGCGCGTGCACGGCGGCGTCGCCGGTCCCGTAGGTCTTGCGGGCGTCGATCGCTCCGGCCGCGGCGGTGAGTGCGGAAGGCGGGGGAGGCGGGGGAACGGACACAGAACTCGTCATGCCCCCTTTCTACGCTGATTCTCGACGATCGACATCCGACTTGGGGATGATCGGAGCCGACCTCGCGAACGATTCCGCCCGGGCCACTACGATCGGCGCCTTGGCAGATTGCCTCTCTTGCTCTCAACCGCTTCCCGACGGTGCCAACTTCTGTCCGACGTGCGGTTCGCCGCAGCGGATGAGCAGCCGGTTCGTCGGCGACGAGGAGCGTCGCGTCGTCACGGTGCTGTTCGCCGATCTGGTCGGTTTCACGTCGCTCTCCGAGCGGCGCGACCCCGAGCAGGTCAAGCGTTTGATCGACACCGTGTTCGAGCGGCTCGTCGCGGATGTCGAGTCATACGGCGGCGTGGTCGACAAGGTGCTCGGGGACGCGATCGTCGCCTTGTTCGGAGCCCCTGTGGCCCATGAGGACGACGCCGAACGTGCCGTTCGTGCGGGGCTCGCGATGCAGGCGACCTTGCAGGGGTTTCGGGCCGATCATCCGTCCGACGCGATCGAGATGCGGGTCGGGGTCAACACGGGTGAGGTGTTGGTCGGCACCGTCGCCGGGACCGACTACACAGCGATGGGTGACGTCGTGAACACGGCAGCCCGCTTGCAGGAGCTCGCAGTCGGTGGCACCGTGTACGTGGGAGATCCCACGCGGCAGTTGTGTTCGACCGCCGTGCGATTCCGTCCGCTCGACGACGCGTGCCTGCGGGGCCGTACCCAGGACACGCAGGTGTGGGAGGCGCTCGGCATCGAGAGCGCTCCCGTCGCCCGCAGATGGGTATCCGATGTCGAGTTCGTCGGTCGCTCAGCCGAGATGGCGATGCTCACGTCGGTCTGGTCGGTCGTCACGTCGGGCCGCAGCGCGATCGTGGCCGTGGCGGGTGAGGCGGGGATCGGCAAGTCGAGGTTGGTGCACGAGGCGGTTCGCTCGTCGATCAACAAGCGCCTCGACACGCTGGTGATCGAGGGGGCGTGTGCACCGTACGGTGAGCCGAACGTATGGTGGCCGGTGGTCGGTGGACTGGTGACCCAGCTCGGTTTCAATCGCAATGGACCCCCGGCGGAGGTCCGCCAGCGGGTGGCGCGGGTCCTCGGTCGGATCGAGGACTTCTCGGCCGACCCGACCAAGCTCGACGGCATGGTCGAGCTGGTGATGCACCTGCTGGGGCAGCCCTCCTCGCTGGACGCGCTCGGCCCGGTGGCGACGCGCGATGCGGTGTTCGCTGTGATCGTGCAGGCGCTTCGCCGACGGACGGCTCGCAGTCCGGTCATCGTTTGGGTGGATGACATCCAGTGGGCCGCGCCGTTGCTGCTCGAGCTGCTCGAATCGGTCGCGCGCCAGTTGGCCGACACGCCATTGCTGATCATCACCACCGAACGGCCGACCGATCAGGCTCCGCTCGAGTGGCCGCCCTCGTCGGATCATGTCGTGACGCTGCACCTCGCGCTCGAGGCGCTCGATGAGCTGGAGTCGTCGTCATTGGTGGGACACGTCGCGGGTACCGGCCTGTCGCCGGCCGTGGTCAAGCGAATCTCCGAACGCAGCGGAGGGAACCCGCTGTTCCTGATCGAGCTGGCCCGGTTGGCCGCGTCGGGATCGCCGGAACACGCCGGCGACGAGCTGCCCGGCTCATTGCGGGCCCTGATCGCCGCCCGTCTCGACGAGCTGTCCCCGGCAGCCCGCGCCGTAATCGACAACGCAGCAGTGTTGGGCAATGCTGGGCATGTCGGTGCCCTCCGCGATTTCGCGAGCGTGCTCGAGCAACCGTTCGAAACGGCTGACCTCGACCAACTCGAGGCGACCGGGATGCTGGTGATCGAGGGGCCGATGTGGCGGTTCCGCAGCGATGTCGTCAGGGAGGTGGCCTATCACACGCTGACGAAACAGGCCCGGGCCCAACGTCACGCCGGGGTCGCCAACTATCTCGCCCTTGCCGAGGTGGATGCTCTCGACGCCCGCGCTCATCACTCGGCCACCGCAGCCGAACTGCGAGCCGAACTGGGACCCGTTCCCGGTGTGCCCGACAGCATCGGACTCCAGGCGGCCGAGCTGTTGGCGGACGCGGCGGTGCGGTGGTTCCACCAGGGCGCCCATCGTCACGGATTGGTGCTGGTCGAGCGCGCCTTGGCGTTGCCCGAGCCCCCGCCGGAGTTGATGCGGAGGCTGTTGTTGTTGCAGGCCGAAGCGCTGGTCGAGAACCATGATCTACGCCGGGCGCGCACCGTGCTGGTCGATCTCGCAGGGCGCGCCGAAGCCGCCGATGATCGTGTGGTGCGCGGCGAGACCTTCCGTTTGCTCGGCACCGTCGAGCAGATCGAGGGCGACCTCGTCGCAGCTCGTCGCGAGCTCGGTCGGGCCGTCGAGGTGTTCCGCGAGCTCGGTGACGATGCCCACCTCGCCGAGGCGCTGCGCGGACGCGGGTACACCGAGATCTTCGGTGGTTCGCTGTCCGATGCCGAATGGTTTCTGGGCGAGGCCGAGGCGCTGTTCGTCTCGACCGACAACGCCCGTGGTCGCGCGTGGGTACAGCAGAACCGAGCGTGGGTCTCGTTCTTGGCGGGCGATCACGCCGAGTCGAATCGGCGCCTCGGGCGCGCGATCGAGGCCTTCGAGGCGATTGGTGACCGCGCTGGGTTGACTTGGTCGTGGGGCCTGCTGGCGTACGTGCATCACTTCGGGCGCCGCACCGACGAGGCACTCCAACTTGCCGGGGTCGTGCTCGAAGAGGCTCGCACGTGGGGCGATCACTGGGGCGCCTCGATGATGCTCAATCTCCAGGCCAGCGTGAATCTGTGGTGCGGCGATGTCGAGCTCGCGGCCGACCTGGCCGAGGATGCACTCGCCGGATTCCGCAGGGTCGATGACCGATTCGGCATGATCCAGGCACTCAGCACGCTGAACCGGGCGTACGTCGCGTCAGGCAGGTTCGCCGAGGCGAATCGATCAGTCGAGGAGGTGCTGGTGCTCTCGAACTCGTTCGGCGCCATGGCATACCCGGCGATCGCGGCGGCAGGCGCGGCGATGCATCTCGGACGTGGCCGGCGGGCTGCCGAGCTGGCGGAGGAGGCCGTGGGGCGGCTCGACACCACCGGTGCCAATGTCGAGGAAGGGCGCGTCGTGTGGGCGTTCGGTCGCCTGCTCGACGGTGACGTCGATGGTGCGCTCGCCAAGCTGGTGGAAGTCGATGTCGAAGCTTCCCCCTTCGCTCTCGCCGCCCGCGCCACGGCGCGGGTGATCATCGGCGACCGAGAGGGTGCCCTCGCCGACGTCGAGGCTGTCGAATCGATGGAGTCCGTGAGCTACTGGGATCGTGCCGTGGCTCAGATCGCCGGGGCCGTGGCAGCAACGAAGGACGAGGCGGAACGCCGTTTCGAAGCGTTGGGACAGCTCGTCGGTGAGGTGAACGATGTCGTGATAGCGGCGTACGGCCAGGATGTTCTGAGGCGTCTCGAGCACGGCCGTGGGGGCACGGACCGGTCGGTACAGATCGAGCACTCCGATTTGAATATCGGCGGTTGGCGCGAGGTCGCTCAGCTCCTGGTGGCCGGGTCGACGAATTGACCGAGCGTGGGTTCGGCTGCCTTGGAAGCTAGGTGGCCGAGGGCAGCTCGACTTCGAACCTTGCACCGCCGAGCGTGCTGTCGCGGATGGCCACTCGCCCTCCGGCGTTGGCCACGACGCTGGCCACGACGGCCAGCCCGAGCCCTGCGCCGCCGCCATCGCGCCGGCGCGCCTCGTCGAGGCGCACGAAGCGTTCGAACACTCGGTGTCGCTGGTCGGGTGGGACGCCCGGTCCATCGTCGTCGACCGCGAGGCGCACGAACTGTCGCCCGCCGTGCGCGGTCGTGTCGAGCGAAACGGCGGCGCGCTGCGTCGCGTGTCGCGCGGCGTTGTCGAGGAGGTGGGTCACCACCCGTGTGAGTTCCTCGGGAAGGCCGCGCACCTGTCCCGCCGAGACTCCGCTGACGTCCACGGGCACGCGTCGCGGCCGACGTGCCTCGGCGAGCACGATGTCGTCGAGGTCGAGCACGATGCCCGGTGGGGCTGCCTCTTCGTCGTGGCGAGCCAGCGACAGCAGATCGTCCACGAGCGCTCCCATTCGTTCGGCCTCGTCGAGTACACCGGACGCCAGTTCGGAGATGTCGTCGCTGCCACTCGTGGCGAGCGCCGCCTCGGCCTGGGTGCGGATGGCAGCGATCGGTGAGCGCAGCTCGTGCGAGGCGTCGGCGACGAACTGGCGCCGACGCTCGTCCTCGCGTTGCACCCGATCGAGCATCGTGTTCATCTCTGTGGCGAGCGCCGAGATCTCGTCGTGCGAGGGTGGCACGGGCACACGCTCGTGCAGTGTCGACGATCTGATCCGCCCGGTCTGGCTGGTGATCGCCCTCACTGGGCGCAGCGCTCGCCCGGCGAGCAGCCAGGTCAGGGCGCCCGCCACCAGCATCACGAGCGGTGTCGACATCCACAGCACCGCCCGTACCCGGTCGACGCTGCGTTCGATGCCGTCTGCGGATGCCGACACGATGACGTCGACGCCTTCGGCTCGACGAACGCCGAACACGTAGTCGTCGAGCTGGGCGGTCGGGGCGGATGCGGCCGGTGGTGTGGGCCGGGCCAGATCGTTCTGCAAGATGTCGAAGACGCTGCGAGGAATGCCGGTGCCTGTCGCATCGAAGAGCGGGAACGCATCGAAGACGCTGCTGTCGAGCTGGCGTCCGATGTCGACGCCGAAACGTGCATCGAGGTCGGCGATGAACTCCTCGAACGTCAGGCTCTGGTCGCCGAACACGCTGAACGGGTCGCCGTACGGGTCGACACCGCCGAGGTCGAGTGCGAGCGCTTCGAGTTGCGACAGCATGACCAGGGGGCGTCCGATCTGTTCGCTCTCCACGGGCTCGACGCGCACCTGACCAGACGTTTCGACGGTGCCTACGACGCCGGCCATCGCCACGACGTGCAGGCGTCGATCTGGATCGAACGATCGGAGGCGTGCGACCGCTCCCGTCCGGTCGAGCGTCTCGGTGAGTGCTGCGATGTGCGGTCCGAACAGGGCGGTGAGTTCGGGGGCTCCGATCGCTCCACCGGGTGAGATGACGGTGATCCCAGGGGTCAGCGCCGCGACCTGTTGATCGACCTCCGCGTCGAGCCGGTCGTCGACGAGTGCCGCGGCGTACCGAACCGGGTGCGATCAGGGCGGCGGCGACCGCGAGACCTCCGACCGCCAGCACGACGGCGACGGTGAGACGGGATCGAACCGAGCCGATCACGATCGGTCGTTCGGTTGATCGACAGCCAACTGGTACCCGACGTTGCGCACGGTGCGCACGGTGTCGCGCCCGAGTTTGCGACGCAGATACCCCACGTACACCTCGACGATGTTTGGATCACCGTCGAAACCGAGCCCCCAGACGTCGTCGAGCAAGGTCGACTTCGAGACGACGTCCGGCGCACGTCGGGCGAGATGTTCCAGCACCGCGAACTCGCGCGGTGTGAGCGTGGTCGGTGCCTCGCCGAGTCGGGTGCAACTGAGTTGGCCCCGGTCGATCACGAGATCGCCGACCTCCAAGATGTCGGGCGAATGCGTCGGGCCGCGCCGCAACATCGCTCGCAAGCGGGCGAGCAGCACCACGAGCGAGAAGGGCTTGCGCAGGTAGTCGTCGGCGCCCGTGTCGAGCGCCTCCGCCTCGTCGTACTCGCCGTCCTTCGCGGTCAGCATCAGGATCGGCGTCGTGTTGCCGGCCGCGCGCAGGTCGCGGCACACCTGGTAGCCGTTCTTGCCGGGCAGCATGATGTCGAGGATGATCGCCGCGTAGTCGACCTCCTGGGCCTGCCACATCGCATCGTTACCGTCGTGGACGACATCGACATCGAAGTGCTCCGCCCGCAGAGCGCGGCCGAGGGCCTCTGCCAGGCGCACCTCGTCGTCGACCACGAGCAACCGCATACCCGTAGTCTGCCCGAGTCGGCTGAGCGATTCCTGAGAGCCGGACTCAGGCGTTCTCAGCCGCAGCTCAGCTTGGTTCGACATGATGGTGGCATGAATCCGTTCGATCAGCCCCCCGTCACACCGCCTGTTTCCGTCGATCCTCCTGTCGCCGGCGAGCCCTCGTCGCCGCGCCGGGGTCGGATGGCACTGGTGGCGGTCGCGACCGCCGGGCTGATGGGCGCCGGGCTGTTCGGCGTCAGCCAGTTCGCCTCGGCCGATCGCCCGCAGGTCACACCGGAGGCTTCCGGCGAAGTTCTCGCCTCGCCGGACACGACCGCTCCCCGAGAGGACGACGCAGAGGGTGCCGGCACGAATCCGACGATCGAGGGTCAGATCGTGATCAGCGGTGGTGACGGCGAGCCGATCGTGATCGATCTCGGTGAGGGCACCATCGACGGCACGTCGATCGATCAGTTCGCGGAGTGCGTTGGACTGCCGTTGCCGGGCGAGGGCCCGATGTTCGGCGAGCTTCCGTCCGGCGACATGGGTGGTTTCGCTCTCGACGGAACCCACGTCACGGTGATGGGTCCGGATGGGCTGTCGGTCGTGGAACTCGGCGATGCCGACGGTTCCGTCACGATCACCCAGAAGGACGGCACGGTCACGATCGACACGGAAGGATCGGCCACCGTGAAGGAGATGCAGGACGTGCTGGGTGCCATCGAGCTCCCTGACCTCGGGTCGCTCGACCTCGAGCAGATGTTCGAGGGCTTGCTCGAGGACTTCCCGTTCGATGGCATGGACCTGCCCGGGGATCTCGGAAGCTTCGAATTCCCCGATCAGGGCAAACTCGAAGAGTGCCTTGCCGCGGCCTCGAACGGCTGATGCCCTGCCGCGCGTCGGCGGCCACTTCGTCTCCACGCCACCCCGGTGTCACGAAACCCCCGTTCGTGGTGCCGGGGTGGAGTTCGTCGTCGGGTCGATTCGACACGAGTACTTGACATGTGACTAAATAGTCACATAATGGTGTTCGATGGACGAGGTGTTCAAAGCGTTGGCCGACGAAAGCCGCCGGGCCCTGCTCGACGCCCTGCGCGAGCGAGATGGGCAAACCCTCGGTGAGTTGTGTGACGTGCTGCCCGGCATGACTCGCTTCGGGGTCATGAAACATCTGCGGTTGCTCGAGGAGGCCCATCTGGTGGTGACCGAACGGGTCGGGCGCACGAAACTCCATCACCTGAATCCCGTGCCGATTCGCGAGATCCACGATCGCTGGATCTCGCAGTACGCGGTGCCGTACGTCGCCGGGCTGATCGCCTTGCGCGACGCGTCCGAGTCGACTCGTCACACTTCCACCGCCCACCACACTTCTACTCGAGGAGCCTGAGATGGCCGCAACCGTTCACCTGTACGAGATCTTCATCCGGGCTCCGCGCGAGGCGGTCTGGAAGGCGCTCACCGACCCCGATCTCACGGTGCGCTACTTCCACCACACTCGGCTCGAATCCTCGTTCCGCCCCGGCGAGGCCTATCGATACGTGCTCGATCGCACCGATGCCGACGCCGTCGACGGCACCATCGAGACGTTCGATCCTCCTCACCGCCTGGTGATGACCTGGCACGTGCTGTACGACGCCGAGATGGCGGCCGAACCTCCGAGCCGTGTCGAATGGACACTGACCCCCGCCAATGCCGACGGCACCGTGACGAGGGTGACGCTGCGTCACGGTGATCTGGCGCTGAGCCCCAAGACATGGGCCGATGTGCGGCTGGGCTGGGTGGCGGTGATCGACGGCCTCAAGACCGTGCTCGAAACGGGCGAGTCGTTGCCCGACGTCGATGCCGCACCGGGTGACCTCGATCCACGCGAGATCGAGGGGAACTGGCATCGCGCCCAGGCGATCACGGCGAACAACTCCGTCTGGGAGTTGCTCGACGCCGGACCCCATTCGGCGGACGAGGCCGACGAGCTGTTGCAGCGGGCCTATGCGGCCGCCTACCACTGGCGGCGAGCCACCGGATCGACCGTGGTGAACCAGGCTCGTGCGTCGTGGCTGCTGTCGCGAGCACACGCTGTGCTCGGGCACGGTGAGATCGCCCTGCACCACGCCGACCAGTGCGCCCGGTTCACGCTGGAGTCGGGCGATCTCGCAGAGGACTTCGACCACGGGTATGCCTATGAGGCGCGTGCCAGGGCGCTGGCCTGCCTCGGCCGCACCGCCGAGGCGCACGAGGCGTACCGTAGGGCTGCGGCCATTCGGATCGCCGACGAGCAGGATCGTTCGATCTTCGAGGGTGACCTGTCCGGCGAACCGTGGTTCGGTTTCGATCGCACCTGAGCCTCGATTGCATCCTGCCCGGAGCGGATCGAGCATCGGATCGGCGAGGGCTACGGTGGGTGACATGAGCATCGAAGTGCCGATCGAGCAACTCTTCGGCGACATCGAGCGCTGGGGGTTCGGCTACCTCATCACCGTGTCCGACGACGAGCGGTCACATCTTCTGGCCCTGCGGCCCACGGTGGTCGGCGAGGGCGGCACCCGCCGGTTGAGCTTCGACACAGGCGGTGGGCGTGCATGTCGCAACGCGTCGGTGCGACCGAACGTCTCGATGGTGTTCCCGCCGACCGAGCACTCGGACGGATACAGCCTGGTGGTCGACGGTGAAGCGACGGTGGACGACCGCCTGGTCGTGGTGCGCCCGACATGGGCGGTGCTGCATCGTCCGGCGCCGTGAGCATCGACCGGATCCCCTTGCCCAGCACCGACGGTGCACTCTGGCTGTGTGGCCGCGATGACATCGCTCTCGACCCGGAGGCCGCGCTCGGCGTATGCCGATGGTGCCACGACCGTCGTGTGTCTGTTGCCGATCCAGGAGATCGAGACCAGATACCCCACGTATCTCGAATGGCTGCGGGCCAACAAGGCCGGCCGTGCTCTCTGGTTTCCGATCCGCAACTTTCGCGCCGAGTCGGCCGCTGCCACGATGCCGTTCCTGCGGATGATCGTCGAACGTCTGGAGGCGGGCGAGGGCGTGGTGATGCACTGCGCCCACGGGCAGGGCCGGGCCGGCACGCTGGCGGTGTGTCTGTTGATGATGCTGGGCGCCTCACCCGCCGAGGCACTTCGCACCGTGGCATCCAATCGGATCGGGGCCGGACCGGCCGGCAGTTCGCAATGGGCGCTCGTCGAGGACGTCGCCGAGACCGTCCGGCCGGATTGACCGATCAGGCCGGAGCCCAGGCCGACCCGCCGTCGACCTTGAGGATCGAACCCGTGGTGTAACTCGATGCGGCGCTCGCGAGGTAGAGCGCGGCGCCAACGATCTCGGTCGCCCGACCGGCGCGCTGCATCGGGATCGTGGTCGTGGCGCGAGCGTTGAAGGCGTCGAGGTCCCAGGCCTTGCTGATGTCGGTCAGGAACGGGCCGGGCATGATGCCGTTGACCCGCACGGTCGGCCCGAACATGTGGGCGAGCGCGACCGTGAGTGCGTTCAGGCCGGCCTTGGCCGCCCCGTACGGCACCTCGGCCGCGTTGGGCTGGATCGACGAGGTGCTGCTGACATTGATGATGTTGCCGCCGCCATGGGTCTGCATGTGTTCGGCCGCCAAGGCGGCGAGCCGGAACGGGCCTTTCAGGTTGACGCCGATCACCTTGTCGAACAACTCCTCCGACACCCCGCTCAACGACGGGTACAGCGGCGACATGCCGGCGTTGTTGACGAGTACATCGACCGTGCCGAACCGCTCGATCGTGGTGGCGATCAGCTCGGTGCAGTCGCTCCATCTGCCGACGTGGCAGGCGACCGCCATCGTCTCGGTGCCGTATCTGTCGGTGATGTCCTGTGCCAACGCCTCGCAGGCATCGAACTTTCGGCTGGCGACGACCACCTT
>CAVOVK010000007.1:0-324931 GCA_963699815.1 uncultured Acidimicrobiaceae bacterium
CGGGCCGCGAGCACCATGGCGCTGCTCAGCGCCGACCCGGTAGTACCCCCGCTGTCGATCACGCTGACGGCGGTGAACTGCGACGCACCCGTGAACACCAGCAACGACATCACACAGGCCTGCAACACCGAGCCGCCGGCCGACACCGCACCGACCCCGAACACGATGCCGAATACACCGACCACCGCGCCCAGCGTCAGACTCGCCGACACGACCGGTCGCAGCTCCGAGGGAACTGCGGCGATCCGGTCGGGCACGGCGCGAGACTAGGCATCTGCCGTCAGGTCGGCGAATCGGGCCTGTCGAGCCGCGCGTCCTCTATCGTGCGGCCCGTGCGCGTACTGATGCTGTCGTGGGAGTTCCCGCCGAGCGCTGCGGGTGGCATGGCGGCACATGTCGACGGGCTCGCCCATGCACTCCAGCGAGCCGGACACGAAGTCGTGCTGATCACACGCCGCGTGCCCGGAACCTCCGGCGATACGGTCAGCGCCGGCGTCCGAGTGCTTCGTCTCGATGTCGATCTCCCGTGGCTGCCCGACGACCCGATCGCCAGCACCGCGTCTGCGAACCATGCGTTCGTAGCAGCCACCGCCGCTCTCGGCGAGTGGCGACCCGACCTCGTACACGCTCATGATTGGGCCGTGGCGTGGGCGGCCGACGTGATCGCCACGCTGTACGGCATTCCGATCGTCACCACCTTCCACGGCACCGAGCGCGGGCGTCACGGCGGCCATCTCGCGCCAGGGACCCCGACCGACATCAACAGCGTCGAGTGGTGGCAGGCCTCCCGTTCGCGACGCGTGACCACGTCGACCAAGCTGCTGGTGCACGACATCCTCGATGGCTTCGAGATGGACCCCGATCACGTCCACCGCATCCCGAGCGGTATCGATCCCGCATGGTGGGCGACGACGGATCCGGACGAACGTGTCAACGGGGCCCGCGGCGGGCTGGTGTTGGCGTGGGGCCGGGTGCAGTACGAGAAAGGTTTCCAGATTCTCGCCCGTGCGATCGGAGCCCTCCGGTACCGGGTCGCCGGGCTCGAGTGCATGATCGCCGGCCGCGGCAGCTATCTCCCGGAACTGCAGTCCCAGATCGACATCGCCGGTGTCGGTGACCTGATCGAACTACCCGGCTTCTTGTCGGACAACGCGCTTCGGTCCGCGATCCATCGTGCTGGATGCGTGGTCATCCCCTCGCTGTACGAGCCGTTCGGTGTCGTTGCACTCGAGGCGCTCGCCGGTCGGGCGCCGCTGATCGTGGCGGACACCGGCGGGTTGGCCGAGCTGGTCGGAGGCACCGGTTCGGCGCTGTTGTTCGAACCGGGGAACTCCGACGACCTGGCCGATTGCATCGAGCGCCTGCTCACCGACACCGCGGCCGCCGACGAGCTGGTGCAGCGCGGGCAGGCGCTGCTGGTGGCCAGCTACTCGTGGGATGCGATCGCCGCTCGGACCAGCGCCATCTACCGGGAAACGCTCGATGCCGGGTGAGCGCCTGGCAGCTTCGCTGACCGAGCTCGTCAGGTACCCGTGAACTGAGCCTTGCCGGGGCCGTCGGCCAGGAAGCTCTTCACACCGATCTGGCTGTCGTTGGTCCGGAAGGACTCGACGAACAGCTCCTGCTCGATCCGGAGACCCTCCACGAGTGACGTCGAGAGACCTCGATCGATCGCCTGCTTCGCGAACGCTTGCGACAGCACCGCTCCACGAGCACATTCGGCGGCGAGCGACAACGCCCGCTCATGTAGTTCGTCAGCGGGTACGACCTCGTCCGCTAGCCCGATGCGGAACGCCTCGTCCGCCTTGACCTGACGTCCGGTGATCGAGATCTCCTTGGCGCGGCTCGGGCCGACCTGGCGAGCGAGGCGCTGCGTGCCCCCACCCCCAGGGATGGTGCCCAACAAGATCTCGGGCTGCCCGAAGACGGCACGGTCGCTCGCGATCCGATAATCGCACGCGAGCGACAGCTCGCAGCCGCCACCCAGTGCGTACCCCGACACCGCGGCGATCACGAAGCGCGGGATCGCCGCGAGCGCGTCGAGCGAGGCGTGGATGCGCTCGGTGATACCGAGCGCCTCGGTGGCTCCGCCGAACTCGGAGATGTCGGCACCCGCCGCGAAGATCCGTTCGCCGCCGGTTACGACGACCGCACCGGGCGGGTTCGCCGTGAGTTCGTCGGCTATCTCGTGCAAGGCGGCTACGACTGCACTCGACAACGCGTTGACCTTTCCGTTGTTCAGCGTGACGACGGCGACCCCGTCATCACGACGCTCCAGCAACACCACTGCTTCCGTCATGCAACCCATCATGCCCGAGGCGAGCTGACGAGAGCGGATCAGGCGATGCCACCGAGCATTTCGTCGGCCGCCGCCCACGGGTCGATGTCATGACTCACGACGGCGTCGGTGAGTCGATCCCATCGTTCACCGGTGCAGATCTCGCGTGCCCGTTCGCCGAGCCGGTTCGCGACGATCTCGCGCAGCTCTTCGCGTGTGCGGAACGCACGTCGAGCCGCCAGCTGACCGCTGGACCGGGCGTAGTCGCGGTGGGTCAGGACGGCGTGCCACAGCGCCTCCACCCCGTCGCCGGTCGAACCGACGGTCGGCACGATCGGTGGACGCCACGCGTCGTGTGGAAGGTCGGACAGGTCGAGCATCTGTTCGAGATCGCGACGGGTTTCCTCCACGCCTTTGCGATCCGCTTTGTTGATCACGAACACGTCGGCGATCTCCATCAGTCCGGCCTTGTTCGCCTGAACGCTGTCGCCCCACCCAGGGTTGACCACGACCACCGTCGTGTCCGCCTTGCCGGCGATCTCCACTTCGACCTGACCGACGCCGACCGTCTCGACGAGGATCCAGTGCCGTCCGATCGCGTCGAGCAGTCGCACCGCCTCGGGTGTCGCGAGCGAGAGCCCGCCGAGATGCCCGCGGGTCGCCATCGATCGGATGAACACGCCAGGATCGGTGGCATGGTCCTGCATGCGGACCCGATCGCCGAGGATCGCCCCGCCGGTGAACGGCGACGACGGATCGATCGCCAACACGGCCACCTCGATCTGCATCGCACGCAACAGCGAAATCGTGGCACTGGTCAAGGTGCTCTTGCCGGCGCCCGGCGCCCCCGTCAGCCCGACCGTGTATGCCTGGCCACTCTTGGGATACGCCAGCCGCCCGACCTGCCGACCTGGTTCGCCGCCGCGCTCGATCAGCGACAAGAGCCTCGCGGTCGCACCGCGGTCACCCTCGGCTGCCTGCGTGAACAGCTCGTTGGGATCCGACGTACGGGCCATGGCCTGACAGGTTGTCAGACCGGGCTGTCGATCGCCGCTTCGGCCTCGGCGATGTTGACGACCTCGGTCACACCATCGACGCGATCGCGCATGATCCGCTCGATCCCGCCCTTGAGCGTCTGGGTCGACACCGGGCAGGTGCCGCAGGCGCCGACCAAACGAACCGACACGATGCCCGTCTGCTCGTCGACATCGACGAGTTCGATGTCACCGTTGTCGGCCTGAAGGGCCGGACGGATGACTTCGATGCAGGCTTCGACTTGGGCACGCATGACATCGCCATTCAATCAGCGAATCGTGGATGATGCCCCTACCATGCGGGCGTGCTGTCGATCGTCCGTGTCGCTCCCCTGGTTGCCCACCAGGGCGGTTGGGACGAGGTGGCTCTCGTCGGTGCCCCGATCCTGTTGATCATCGCACTGCTGGCACTGGCCAAGCGCCGGGTCGACCGTGGGCCGTCGTCTGGCGATTCAAGCCGGGAACCCGAAGCGTGACCGCTTCGCCGTGACCGCCGTCACGCGTCGAAACGGTCGATCTCGGCACCGACCGCGCTGAGCCGACCGACCAGATCGTCGTAGCCACGGTCGATGTGGTGCACACCGCTGATCGTGGTGGTGCCTTCCGCTGCCAGCCCGGCAACCACCATCGCCGCCCCGGCCCGGATGTCGTGCGACACGACCTGTGTGCCGACCAGCCTGGGAACACCCCTGACGATCGCATGATGGCCATCGATGCGGATGTCCGCCCCGAGTCGTCGGAGTTCGTCGACGTACCGGAAGCGTCCCGGATAGAGGTTCTCCGTAACGATCGCTACCCCTTGGGCCACCGACAACATGGCGATGATCACCGGCTTGTAGTCGGTGGCGATGCCCGGGTACGGCAACGTAGCGATGTCGGTGGCACGCAGACGGTCGGGAGCGGACACCCGCAACCCGTAGGGCAACTGTTCGAACTCGAGGCCCATGTCGGCGAACCGACTGAGCGCCATCTGCATGTGAGCCGGTTTGGCATTGAGCAGGTCGAGCCGACCACCCGCGACGGCGCAGGCGGCGATGTAGGTGGCGGCCTGGATGCGGTCGGGGACGGTTTCGTGCTCGCAACCGTGAAGCTCGTCTCGCTCGACACCGCGGATCTGCAACGTAGAGGTGCCAGCGCCGTCGATCTGTGCGCCCATGGCAACCAGGAACTCGCAGAGATCGATGATCTCCGGCTCTCGGGCGGCATTGTGGATGGTCGTGACGCCCTTGGCGAGCACAGCGGCGGTGACCAGATTCTCGGTCGCTCCGACGCTCGGGAAGTCGAACGTGATCTCGGCGCCGTGCAGACGATCGGCGAACGCCTCGACGAAGCCATCGCCCGATCGGAACGTTGCGCCCATCGCCTCGAGACCCGCGATGTGCATGTCGATCGGGCGGGTACCGAAATCGTCACCACCCGGCATCGACAGGCGGACATGTCCGCATCGTGTGAGCAGGGGGCCGAGCACATTGATCGACGCCCGGATCCGCTGCACGAGTTCGAAGGGAGCGACGGGCGTCAACCCGCCGGTGTTGACGATCGTCACGATTCCGGCTCGTCCAGCCACACCCGGACGCCGACCGCCTTCAGGAGGTCGCCCATGATCGAGACGTCATCGATGTTCGGGACGTTGGTGATCTCGTAGGTGCCGTCCGCCAGCAGGCTGGCGGCCATCAGCTTCAGCACCGAGTTCTTGGCGCCGGGAACCACCACCTCACCGTGGAGCGGGCCGCGTTGCGCACCGTGATGCAGCATTCGTTGGGCATCTCCGACGTCACTCCCCCAGTATGCCCCGCCCGGCGTTCGCCCGCTTCTCGGTGACCTCGTGCGCCAACGCTCGAATCCGGGTCGTGACGATGTGGCGGCGAACCGCTCAACTCGTAAGCTTGGCGGGTGCTCGGAGCAGGTCGAACGGTCACACGTATGTGGCCCGACCAGCCGGCGGTCCGCGAGTTCATCGAGCGACCACGCGACGACCTCGTCGGCGAGCTCCGCGCCTCCGACGGCTCGTTTCACCAGCTTGCAGGCCCGTTCGAACAGTACGAACGGACCCTCACCAGCGATGGCGAGCAGCTGACCGAACGGACGACGTACCGGCTGCGTATCCCGTGGTTCGGATGGTTGTTCGCGTGCTGCCGGTGCATCTCCTGATCGGACGTCGAGGGTTCGATCCGGTTCGCCGGCATCCCCACCGCACCCCGTGGTGGGCACCACCGGACCAGATCTCGCCGCGCCAGGCATTGGTGCTCGGACTCATGGCCGCCGCCTCGATGTCGTCGGCGTTCACGAACACCCTGTTCACCCAGACCGCTCAGTTCGCCGCCGAGGACTTCGGCATCGGCGACGTGGGCTACGGCGTTGCCCAGTCCATCGTCCGAGCCGGCATCGTGATCGCGCTGCCGTTCGCGGTCCTCGCGGATCGGATCGGCCGACAACGGGTCATCCGAGTGGTCGCATGGGCTGCCCCGTTGATCACCGCGCTCGGAGCGCTGGCGCCGACTTTCCCCGCCCTCGTCGCGACGCAAGCGATCGGGCGCCCGCTCGGGCTCGCCCTCGACTTCCTGATCGCGGTCGTCGTCGCCGAGGAGATGCCGCGCAACAGTCGGGCCTACGCGATCAGCATCATGGCGATGGCGAGCGGGCTCGGTGCAGGAATCGCCGTGATGGCGTTGCCACTCGCGGATCTCGGTCAGAACGGATGGCGTCTGGTCTACGTCGTCACGTTGGTCTGGCTCGTGGTTGCTGTCGACATATCGCGCCGGCTCCCCGAGACCGAACGCTACGAGCGCCCGCACGTGATCGCCCCGCGCCTCGACCGCACCCGGCTCGCGACGTTGGCGGCCGTGGCCGTGTTCGCGAACTTGTTCGTCGCTCCGGCCAGCGCTTACCAGAATCGTTATCTCCGCGAGATCCGCGGCTTCGACGCCGGCATGATCGCCCTCTTCACGCTCACCACCGCCACGCCGGCAGCACTCGGATTGATCCTGGGCGGTCGGCTTGCGGACTTCCGCGGCCGCCGCAGGCTCATCGCCATCGCAATTCCCGTTGCGACAGCGCTCGTGCTCGGTTCGTTCATCGTCAGCGGCGCACCCATGTGGCTCTCGGCGTTCGGCGGCGGGTTCATCGGCGGGATCGCCTACCCCGCGCTCGCCGTCTACCGCGCCGAACTCTTCCCCACCGGCAACCGCAGTCGCGCTGCGGGCCTGCTGACCGCCGCCGCGCTGCTCGGTGGGATCGCAGGCTTGCTCGCGGTCGGCCAGCTCCTGGATCGCGGTCAGTCCTATGGGCAGGTGATCGGCATCGTCGCGATCGGCCAAGTCTTCGTGGTGCTACTCGTGCTCACCCGATTCCCCGAGACCGCACACCGCGAACTCGAGGACCTCAACCCTGAGGACGAACCGATCAACGGATCACCGAGTCGACGAAGTCCTTGACGGCACCACCGATCGTGTTGTCGGCACCCTTCAGGTCGTGACCCGCGTGTTCGATGAACAGGTGGACGACCTTCGCGCGTTTCGGCATCGTCGCCGTCCAGCTCCTGATCTCCTCCGGTGTTCCGAAGCTGTCTCTTGCACCCGAGATGAACAGCGTCGGCACGTTGATCAGCGGCAGGTGCTCGACTCGAAGCCGATCAGGTTTGCCCGGCGGATGGAGCGGATAGCTGATCAGCACGAGACCTTTGAGATTCACAGGGGCCGGCAACTCGTCGGCGCCCGCCGCGATCATCGAACACATCCGCCCTCCCATCGATCTGCCACCGATCACCAGTGGTTCGTCGTCGGGAATGCCTGCCAACTCGTGCCTCACCTCGGCCAGCAGCTTGGGTGCCCGGTCGGGCGCCCGGCGGCCCTGTTTGCGGTACGCGAAGTCGGCTCGAACGCAGCGGTGGGGCGCGATCGAACGCTCGATCGCATCGAACGACGGGTGCGACGAGTCGGAACCCGCCCCGGGGAACAAGAGCACCGTCATGCGCCGGCCGGCCCCGTCAGGATCCGCCGGGCCTCGTTCAGGTCGAGGATCGCCTTGCTGGCATCCAGCGCTTCGCCACCATGATCCGGATGCACGTCGCGCATCCGTACCCGGTACTGCTTGGTGACCGCTCGCTTGGACGGCAGATCGGCGTCCGGAGCGAACCCGAGAACGGCGAGCGCCCAGCCTGTCGGATCGGCCAGCGCCGACAGAGCCGTCGACTGGGCACCGGCCAGGTAGGCGACGAGTGCCGGCCCGATCGGGCCGCGCCAGCGCATCGCCTTGCGCAGCACCGGACCCACGACCAGGCGGCTCGACGGCTCGAGCCGCTCGCTCGCGTAGATCGCACCGAGCACCTGGGCGAGATCGCTCCCGGTCGTCCCGAAGTCGAACTCGATGTCGTCGCCGTTGCCGATCATGCGATGACGACTGTGCGAGAGCCCGTGCCGATCGACCTGGAAACGGTGCCTCGGAGACGCGGCTGCACGACGCGTGAACCGGCTTCGACCTCCGGATCAGACGCCCGACGTCGTCGTGCAGCTCGGCGGCGACCGCCGAGATGTGGTTTGCCACGACAGCACCGAGTAGCAGTCCACCGAATCCGGGAGCCGGGGTGACGGGGAGCACGAGGTGACCCAAGGCGATGCGCCGCGTCGGCACGGCGGGGCGGGTGTGGAAGACCTCCAGCTCGGCGAGCAGCATCACGGCGACAGTAGCGCCGCCCGCCAGATCATGCGCAGCACGGCTCCGCCGATCTCGGCCACGGCCGGCGAGGTCAGACGTAGGGGCGACAGGCCGCGCGCGGAGCCGATCGGCGGCTTCGGTGAGGAACTCCGGATCCGAACCGGATTCGAACCGGGCGACCAACTCGTCGGCGAGCCCGACGATCGTCGCCCAGACGCGGCAATTCGAGGCCGAACGGCGGTACCGACGGCGACAACTCGGGGACGAGTCCGAGGACGTCGGTGCGAGCCGCCGCGTGCGTGCCGTCGCGGGCCAATCGGTCAGCTGCGACGTACAGCTGGTGCAGCGCACCATCGGGCGCCTGTACGTCCTCGTCGAGCGAAGCGACCTGGCCGGCCTCGATCGCATCGAGGAGATCGTCGACGACCTGCTCGGCATCCTGTGCCACGAGCAGCGTTCGCCGCTCCCACGTGTGCGGGATCTCGGCCTCGATCAGCGACTGCTTCAAGATCTCGATGTCGGCCGAGCGGCCATTCGTCGAGCCCGAACTCGGTGGATGCGTCACCGTCGAACAGCGGCACCGGAAACGGTCCGATCTCGGCCTCGAGCCGATCGAACAACGCATCGACGCCTTCCTCGATCTGTTCGGGAACCACCAGCTCTTCGCCATCCCATGTGTGCGGGACGCCCAACTCGGCGAGCGTTTCCGCGAGTTCGGCACGCTGGTCGAGGCTCCAACCCGTCAGGTTGTAGTGGACCTTGACCTGGTCGGGGTCGTTGGGATCGAAGTCGACGTCGAAGGCCGGCGGCGCCCCGGCCGCGACCTCGTTCGACGACTTCCTCGTCGTCGCTACCGAACTTGTTCACGAAGGGCATGGGCCTGGACGCTATCCGTCCGACGGCGGGGTGCCGCCCCGAATACGGCTTTGGCGTGGCCTGCGACCGACCAAGCCGTCCAACAGCGAGGCAGTGATGTATGCCTCTTCACCGGTCTCGCGTGTCCGAGCACCCGATCGCGACCCGAGTGTCAGCAGGGAGCCTCCGTCAGCGTCCCGCGAAGAGCCGAAGGAAGTGACGGAAAATGTGTCGGACGGCCATGCGGCTACTACGGTGGAGGTATGCCCAGTCCGGCCGCCCAGCGTCCCGACCGCAACCTCGCCATGGAGCTCGTGCGGGTGACCGAATCGGCGGCGCTCGCCTCGGCCCGCTGGGTCGGGCGCGGGCGACAAGATCGGTGCCGACGGCGCCGCCGTCGACGCCATGCGGCTCAGCCTCTCCAGCGTGCAGATGAACGGCATCGTCGTGATCGGCGAGGGCGAGAAGGACGAAGCGCCGATGCTGTTCAACGGCGAGCAGGTGGGCGACGGCAGCGATCCGCTCGTCGACGTCGCCGTCGACCCGATCGACGGCACCACGCTCACCGTCAACGGGCCTCAACAACGCCTTGGCCGTGATCGCCGTCGGCGAACGCGGGTCGATGTTCGATCCCGGGCCGTCGTTCTACATGGAGAAGATCGCTGTCGGCCCCGACTCGGTCGGAGCGATCGACATCACGGCCTCGCCGACCCAGAACCTGCGTTGGATCGCCCGATCGAAGCAGGAGAGCGTGCGCGATCTCACCGCCATCATCCTCGATCGTCCGCGCCACGCCGAGCTGATCGACGAAGTCCGCGCCAGCGGTGCCCGGATCCGGTTGATCCGCGACGGCGACGTCTACGGAGCGATCGCCTGCGCCTGGCCCGATGCCGGAGTCGACGTGTTGTTCGGGATCGGTGGCACACCTGAGGCCGTGATCGCCGCCGCTGCGCTCAAGGCGATGGGTGGCGAGATGCAGACCCGCCTGCTGCCCCAGTCCGACGCCGAGCGCGAGGCGGTCGTCGGCGCCGGCCTACGACCTCGACCGCGTGCTCACCCAGGACGATCTGATCCAGGGCGACAACTGCTTCTTCGCAGCCACCGGATTGACCGACGGCCAGCTACTGCGAGGTGTCCGGTTCGACTGCGATGGGCGCCCGGACCCAGAGCCTGGTGATGCGCTCACGCAGTGGCACCGTACGGTTCATCGATGCCCGCCACCGGGTCCGCAAGCTCCAGGAGTTCAGCGCGATCGACTACACCTGACCTGCGCTCCCAGCCAGCAGATCAGCCGCGTTGCACGCAGCCCCGACACGCGTCGACGCACCGAGCGCGGGGTGAAGTTGGTCGCCGCGGCCATCGCCTTGTACTGGAGGCCCGGCACCGACAGCGCTCGATTGGCGATCACATCGGCGAGGCCGTCCTGCACGACTTGTCGAGGGCTCGTCCAGACGAAGCCGGGGAACATGTCCGCGTACTGCTCGGTGTTGCTGACGCTCTGGAACTCGGTCTTCGTGAGACCCGGGCACAGCGCTGTGACGTGCACGCCCGAGCCGCGGACTTCCTCGTGCAGGCTCTCGGTGAGGCTCGTGACGTAGGCCTTGGTTGCGGCGTACACGGCGAGCTGAGGCGCCGGCTGGAAACTGGCAACACTCGAGACGTTCAGCAGCCAGCCTCGGCCCCGCGGCACCATCGCCGCGAGCGCAGCGTGACTCAGCCGGGTCAATGCCGCCACGTTGAGCTCGACCTCGTCGGCCAGCCGATCGGCATCGAGCTCGGCGAAGCGACCGCTGCTACCGAAGCCGGCGTTGTTCACGACGAGCTCGACCGGATGGCGGTGTCGCCGATACGGGCGACGACTCTGCGTTGCCCTTTGCCGGTGAGCAGGTCGGCGGCGAGCACCTCGACGTGCGGGAACTCGTCGGCGATCGCCTGCAGCCGGTCGACGCGCCGTGCGCGACCACGACGGTGTCAACGCCTGCTGCGGCCAGCGTACGAGCGAACACCTCGCCGATCCCCGACGACGCACCGGTCACCAACGCGGACGAGAACGGATAGTCAGCCATGCCGCACGTTACCGTCCGGCCTCGAACCGCTCGATCGGCGTCCGATCGGCGTCGCCGGAATGCAGGACGGGTATCGGCACCCCTTCGTCAGCACCTCGACGTGGATCAGAAACTGACGCGGGCGGCGTTGAGACGTGCGTGGGCACGCCCGAGTGCGCTGACCGCCTCGGCATCGTGCTCATGTCGCAATCGATCTTCGGCCCGCTCCTTCGCGGCGCGGGCACGCTCGACATCGACCAGCGAGCCGAGTTCGGCGGCATCGCTGAGGATCGACACCTTGTTGTCGCTGACCTCGACGAATCCACCGTGCACGGCGATGTCCTCGATCGAGCCGTCGACGAGATACACACGCGTGTGACACTCCTGTAGAGCGCCGAGGAACGCTGCGTGACCCGGTTGGAACGCGATCTCGCCGCCACCGATCGTGCGCGTGATCACCATGGTGGCCTCGCCCGAGTACAGAATCTCCTCGGGGGACACGACTTCGACCTTCATCGGATCAGCCATGACCTGCTCCCGCAACGACCATCCTCGGCTCTCCTGGCATCATCAGCTCTCCTGGAGGGTCTTCGCCTTGGCGAGTACCTGCTCGACACCGCCGACGTTCAAGAACGCCTGCTCAGGGATGTCGTCGAGTTCACCGTTCAAGATCGCGTCGAAGCTCTCGACGGTCTCCTCGACCGGCACGAACTCACCGTCGAGACCCGTGAAGACCTTGGCGACGAAGAACGGCTGCGACAAGAAGCGCTGGATCTTGCGGGCGCGGTTGACGGTCAGGCGGTCCTCGTCGCTGAGCTCGTCCAGACCGAGGATGGCGATGATGTCCTGGAGCTCCTTGTAGCGCTGGAGGTTCTCCTGCACGCGCCGCGCCACGTTGTAGTGGTGGTCACCGACGACCTCCGGTGACAGGATCGTCGAGGTCGAAGCGAGCGGATCCACGGCCGGATAGATGCCGAGCGAGGCGACTTGGCGCGACAGCTCCGTGGTGGCATCGAGGTGGGTGAAGGTAGTGAATGGTGCCGGGTCGGTGTAGTCGTCGGCAGGCACATACACGGCCTGGAGCGAGGTGATCGAGCGACCCCGGGTCGAGGTGATGCGCTCTTGGAGCTGCCCCATCTCGTCGGCCAACGTGGGCTGGTAGCCCACCGCCGACGGCATGCGGCCGAGCAGGGTCGACACCTCCGAGCCCGCCTGCACGAAGCGGAAGATGTTGTCGACGAACAACAACACGTCCTGGTTCTGGACGTCGCGGAAGTACTCGGCCATCGTGAGCGCCGACAAGGCCACGCGCAGGCGCACGCCCGGCGGCTCGTCCATCTGCCCGAACACCAAGGCGGCCTTTTCGAACACTCCCGACTCGATCATCTCGAGCCGAAGGTCGGTGCCCTCACGAGTGCGCTCGCCCACGCCGGCGAACACCGAGACACCACCGTGCTGCGAGGCAACACGGTTGATCATCTCGGTGATGAGCACCGTCTTGCCCACGCCGGCGCCGCCGAACAGGCCGATCTTGCCACCGGCGACATAGGGCGTGAGCAGATCGATCACCTTGATGCCGGTCGGGAACAGACGCGCCGACGGCTCGAGCGCGTCGAAGTCCGGAGCCGGGCGATGGATGTCCCAGCGCTCCATGTCGTCGAAGCCCTCCGGGTTCTCGTCGAGCGCCTCGCCCCATGCGTTCCACACGTGTCCGAGCACCTTCTCGCCGACCGGTACCTGGATACCGTGGCCGAGGTTGCGAACCGGCGTGCCGCGCTTGAGACCGTCGGTCGGCTTGAGGCACACCGCACGAACCCGGCCGTGGCCGAGCTGCTGGGCGACCTCCGCCATCACGACGATCGTCTCACCCTCGATCTCGACGTCGAACTCCACGGCCGAGTTCAGCTCGGGGAGCGAATTCGGTGGGAACTCGACGTCGATCACCGGCCCGGCGATACCGACGACTCGGCCATCCTTCAGGTCATTTTCGGTCATGGTCATGGCTGCCTGTTCTCCTCAACCGTTTCTTGTGCTCGATGTGGTGGGGCGGGATGCCCTCAGAGTTGCTCGCCGTACTTGGCGAGGTGGGCAGCCTTGGCCTGCCCGATCCAGTCTTCTCGTTCGATCCGGCCCTTGAAGTTGAGCTGCTCTCCGACGCGCTCGACGTCCTCCGGACTCCATTGTGCGATCTGCTTGAAGGTGGTGATCCCCATCTCGTGCAGCTTGCGCTCGATCACGGGACCGACACCTTCGATCCCCTCGTCGAGGGCATCGACCCGATCGGCCTCGATCGTCGACGTGCCCGACTGCTGTGGCTGAACGGTCGGCGATCGATCCCCGGAAAGCACTCCCGCGAACGGGCCGAAGCCCGTGCCGAGATCGAGGTCGATCAACCGGACACCTTCATCGTCGGATCCGAGTGCCTCGGCACCACCGACGATCTCCATGATCTCGGTCGTGATCGAGGCCTGACGGGCCCGGTTCATCGTGATGCTGAGGTTCTTGATCAGTTCCTCGGCATTGTCGGTCGCCGACTTCATCGCACGCTGACGGAACGCATGCTCGGACGCGGCTGCGTTCAGCAGCGCCGCATACACGCGGGCCTCGACATACCGCGGTAGCAGCGTGTCGAGGATGGTCGTGGGATCGGGCTCGAACTCGTAGTCGGAACCGGAGCCGTCGGTCGATCCAGCCTTGCCGTCGCCACCCGAGATCGTCTCGGTGGACAGCGGCACCAGTGGGCGTAGCACGACCTCCTGGCTGCCTGCAGTGATGAAGCGGGTGTACACCAGCTCGACCTTGTCGACATGGCCGCTCGCGAACAGCCCGATCACGTGCTGTCCGATCACTTTCGCATCGTCGTAGCTCGGCTTGTCGCTGAACCCTGCGAAGGTCCGACCGAGACGGTAGTCGCGGAACTTGAAGTAGCTCTCGACCTTGCGGCCGACCGAGATGATCTCGTAGCCCTTGCCGGCGAGCACGTCGGCCTTGATCTCGCCCTCGGCGGCACGCTGAACACCAGCGTTGTAGCCGCCGCACAGGCCACGATCCGCGGCGACGATGACGTAGCAGGTGTTCTTGATCTCCTTGCGGCCGGTGAGCAGCGGCGAGTCGGTCATGCCGCCGGCGGCTGCGAGATCCTTGACCACCTCGGTGATCTGCTCGGAGTACGGGACGGCGGCGTGCACCCGTTGCTGTGCCTTCACGATCCGCGAGCCGGCGATCAGCTCCATCGCTCGTGTGATCTTCTTCGTGGCCTGCATCGAACGGATGCGGCCCTTGAGGATGCGTTCTTGTCCGCCGGCCATTATCGAGGACCTCCCATGATCGACGCAGCCGCGTCGTGCGCGACGACGGAATGGTCGACGACGTGGAGTTGGGCTGCGAAGGACATGACGTGTGAACTCACTCGGTTGCGAGGGTCTTGTTCGAGTGGGCGTCGCCCAACTCATCGGCATCGACGCTGGCCGGATCGACATGGTGACCAGCACCATCGCTCGAACGGAACTGTGCTTTGAACGACTGCACGGCATCGCCGAGCTCGTCGGGAATGCCACCCGTGCGCAAATCGGTCAGCAGCGGGCTGTGCCGGCTGCGCATGAACTCGAGCATCTCGCGCTCGAAGCGGATCACGTCGACGACGGCGACGTCGTCGAGGTAGCCCTTGGTGCCGGCGAAGATCGAGACGACCTGCTCCTCGACGGGCATCGGACTGTTGAGCGGCTGCTTGAGCAACTCGACCAGGCGGTAGCCGCGCTCGAGCTGCGCTTTCGAAACGGGGTCGAGCTCGGAGCCGAAGGCGGCGAACGCCTCGAGCTCACGGAACTGGGCGAGGTCGAGCTTGAGCGTGCCGGCCACCGCCTTCATCGACTTGGTCTGTGCGGCGCTTCCGACGCGCGACACTGAAATGCCCACATCGACAGCGGGGCGTACACCCGACTTGAAGAGGCTGTCCTGGAGGAACACCTGACCGTCGGTGATCGAGATCACATTGGTCGGGATGAACGCCGAGACGTCACCGGCCTTGGTCTCGATGATCGGCAGCGCCGTCAGCGAACCAGCGCCGTTCTCGTCGGACAGCTTCGCAGCCCGCTCCAAGAGGCGGCTGTGCAGGTAGAACACGTCGCCGGGGTAGGCCTCGCGGCCAGGCGGGCGACGCAGCAACAGCGACAATTGGCGGTAGGCGTCGGCCTGCTTGGAGAGGTCGTCGTAGACCACCAGCGCATGCTCACCGTTGTCCATCCAGTGCTGCCCGATCGCGCAACCGGCATAGGGGGCGAGATATTTGAAGGGGGCGGAGTCGGCGGCGGGTGCAGCGACGACGACGGTGTACTCCATCGCGCCGTTCTGGCGCAGCGTGTCGACGGTCTGGGCGACGGTCGAGCCCTTCTGGCCGATGGCGACATAGATGCACTTCACGCCGAGACCCTTTTGGTTGAGGATCGTGTCGATCGCCACCGTGGTCTTGCCGGTCTTGCGGTCACCGATGATCAGTTCTCGCTGGCCACGGCCGATCGGGGTCATCGCGTCGATCGACTTGATACCCGTCTGCAAGGGCTCGTGAACGGGCTTGCGGCCAAGGATGCCGGGCGCCTGGATCTCCATGCGGCGCTGAACCGCGCCCACGATGTCACCCAGACCGTCGACCGGCTGACCGAGCGCGTTGACCACGCGGCCGAGCATGGCGTCGCCGACCGGCATCGACAGGATCCGTCCGGTGGCCTTGACCGTCTGGCCCTCGCCGATGTTGTCGACGTCGCCGAGCACCACGGCACCGATCGACTCCTCGTCGAGGTTGAGGGCGAGGCCGAAGGATCCGTCCTCGAACTCGAGCAGTTCGTTCACGGACGGCGTCCGGCAGGCCCGACACACGGGCGATGCCGTCGCCGACCTCGGCAACACGGCCGACCGTGCGGGCCTCGAACGAGGGCTCGAAGCCTTCGAGGTTGTGCTTCAGCGCCGATGCGATGTCGGCGGCGGTGATGGTGAGTTCTGCCATGTGGTAGCTCGTTTCAGAAAACTTGTCGGCGGCCGATCAGAGCCGGCTCTTCAACTGGTCGACACGGGAACGGACACTGCCGTCGATGACGGAGTCGCCCACGGTGGCCACGATGCCGCCCAGAACGGACGGATCGACGATCACCTTGAGATTGACGGCCTTGCCGGTGGCATTGGCCAACGCCGCCCTGAGGCGGTCTTGCTGGTCGTCGGTGAGCGCCACGGCGCAGCGCACCTCGGCGACTTCGAGCTGCTTCGAGTTGGACGCACGCTCGACGAGCTTGTCGATGATGGCAGGCAGATCTCGGCCGCGCCCGGAACCGACGACCATCGACACCAGCTGGGTGGTGGTGGCGGTCGCCCTGCCGCCCAACAGGTCTTCGACGATCGCCTGCCGCTTGCCTGCCGGAATCATCTCGTCGGTGAGCGCGTTGCGAAGGGTGTCGCTCGATTCGTACGAGCGAGCGAAGCGGAACAGCTCGTCTTCGACCTCGTCGATCGTGCCTTCGGCGTGTGCGATCTCGAACAGCGCCCGCGCATAACCGTCGATGCGTTGATCGCTCATCGGGCCACCTCCTGCTCATGGGTTTCGGTCGAACTCATGACGCACCAACCTTGGAGATGAACGCTTCGATGAGTTCTTGCTGGGTGGCGCTGTCGATGATGCCACCAGCGAGCAGCCGCTCGGTGGCGGCGCTCGACAGACGGGACACCTCCGTGCGGAGCTCGTCGTTGGCACGTCCGCCGGCCGATGCGATATCGGTATCGGCGCGGGCCTCGAGATCGGCGACCTCGAGCTCGAGTCGGGCCCGACCATCGGTCAACAACGCCTCGGCCTGCGCATCGGCCTCGGCGAACAGCCGTTGACGTTCGCCGTCGATGTCGCCGGCGGCTCGACGGATGTCGGCCGCCTCGGTCTCCGCCTCGGCCTTCGCCGACGCCGACTCGTCGAGTTCTGTCTGGATCCGCTCGGTGCGGTCCGACATCGCCTTCTTGATCGCCGGGCCGGCGAACTTCCAGAGCAGTCCGAAGATCAGCAGCGAGGAGATCGTTCCGTAGATGAGTTCGGCCTGCTCGGGCCACAACCAGTGGATCGAACGAGCTGGATCGTGCTCTTCAGCGGCGAAGATGATGCTGGCAACGATGCTCATGACGACACACCCACGCTCATCGTCTCGTCGACGGCATCCCGTACCGCGGCTGGGTCGGGAGCACGGCCGATCGAGAGTTCGATCGTACGGCTGGTGACATCGGCCACCGCGGTCGCGATGTCACTGCTGACGGCTTCGCGGGCCGCCTGGGTCGCCGCCGTCGCCGCTTCACGTTTGGCAGCGATCGACGCATTCACCTCGACGAGCCGAGCGGCACGCTCGGCCTCGAGAGTCTGGCGGGCTGCCTCGACGCGGTCGTTCGCCTCTGCTCTGACCGTCGCCAACGCCGATTCGTACTCGGCCACTTCGGCTCTGGCGGACGCCCGGGAGGCATCGGCCTGCTCGTGGCCGCCTCGGATGAGCGCGTAGCGAGCGTCCATCCCCTTCTTGAGCCGGGGGAACAGCAAGAACCGCATGAGGAGCGCGAGCACGATGAACGCGCCGGAGCCCCATGCGATCTCTTTCAGTTCGGGCGCGATCGGGCTCGGCCCCTCCTGACAGGGGTACTCGCTCGCTTCGAACTCGGCTTCGGTATCGAACGGGAATTCGCAGAAGTCCTGGGACTTCTCGAAGGTGATCTCCTCCGAGTGTCCCTCGCCGTCTTCGGCGGCGATGAATTTGACTTCGATCTGCGATCCCCTCGTCACGACGGCTGTCAGCACGTCAGCTCCTTGTGGGAGTAGTGGACCAGTGGGATATGGGTGTTCAGATCGATCACAGACCGATGAGGATGAACACCACGAAGCCGATCAGGGCGAGCGCCTCGGTGAAGGCGATGCCCAAGAACATCGTGGTACGCACCATGCCTGCAGCCTCGGGCTGGCGGGCCATCGCCTCGACGGACTTGCCGACGAGGTAACCGATGCCGATGCCAGGACCGATCGCTGCGAGGCCGTAGGCGAAACCGGCTGAACCGGCGGCTGCCGCAGCTTTGGCTTCGTCACCGGTCAAGCCGGTGGCGGCGAGGATGCTGAATGCTTCCATGTTGGGTGATCTCCTGTTGCTGTCTGGGTTGGAGAGGTGGATAGAACTCGGTGAAGAGAACTTGCTGGGGTATTCGCCGGATCAGTGCTCCGGGTGGGCCGCGCCGCCGATGTACACGGAGGCGAGAATCGTGAAGATGTACGCCTGCAAGAACCCGACCAGGACCTCGAAGGCGGTGATGAACATCAACATGAAGAACGGGAGCACGCCGACCGGCTTGAGAATCCACGAGTCACCCTGCACCAGCTCCTCGGTGAGCAGTGCGAACGTGACGAGCAGGATGTGTCCGGCGAGCATGTTGGCGAAGAGTCGAACCGTGAGCGAGAACGGGCGCACGAGGAACGTCGAGATGAACTCGATCGGCGCGACCAGGATGTAGAGCGGGCCGGGCACGCCGGGCGGGAACAGCGAATTCTTGAGATAGCGGATGCCCTGGTGCTTGAACCCGACACCGATGAACACCACCCAGACGAGCAGGGACAACACGAGCGGGATAGCGATGCGGGCGGTGGCAGGCATGTAGATGATCGGAATGATGCCCGGCACGTTGCACAGATAGATGAACACGAACAGGCTCAGCAAGAACGGGGTCCACCCCAGCCCGTCACGACCCATCGTGGGCATGATGATCTGTTCCTCGATGAACTCGACGATCGTCTCGGCGAGATTGCGTACGCCCTTGGGCGCCTTCAGGCCGTCCTGATTGGACGCGAGCAGGAAGATCACGATCGCGATCAGCGCCGCGGCGACGCCGATCATCGCCACCTTGTTGAACGTCGGGAAGAGGTCCCTCCAGCGGAGGATCTCGTTGATCGGCGGAAATTCGAGTGCGAGCACGTTGTTGGTCCGTTCAGTTGTTCCGAAAGGTATTACGGGCGGGCAGGTTTGAGGCCGGGATGGGCCAGGGAGATGGCGACGTACTTCATTTCCCAGAACAGAAGTCCGAGGTGCGTCACGATGATGGTCGCTCCGAGTGCCGGAAGAGAAATCCAACCGGCATCTTTGACGAGCAGCACCGCCACCATGATGAGCCCGAGCCGGATGAGGTAGCCGAACAACGTGGCTCCCATCATCAGGCCGAGCGAGATCTTGGCCGTGTAGGAAATGAGTGCCGCGGACAGCAGGAAGTTGACGAGCACGATTGCGATCGCGAACGCCGCGCTCCACGCACCGTCGGCTCCCCAGATCACTGCGGAGATCGCGATCAGCAGCGGGGCGACGACGAGGCCCCGTTTCACCATGTCGGTGCTGATCTCGAGCTCGACGGGTTCACCGTCGAGTTGGGTCACCATCGCCGGGGTCGCGTTCTTGCTCACTCGGCACCACCGATCGAATCCGACGTGACGGCCGGCGCCGGGAGATCGAGGTTGCCGGTCCGTTGCGCCGCGCGATCGGCCTCGAGCCGTTCCATCGCGGCGTCGTAGACGTACTTCATGCGCACGAAGCTGCCGATCGACGAGAACAGCACGAGCGAGATCGTGAACAGGGGAAACAGCCCGAGCCACGAATCGAGCAACCAGCCGATACCGAGAAACACGAGGACCGTCAGCGCGAGATCCATGCCCCGGCCCAACGAGTCGTCGCTGCCCTGGGCACCCTGGTCGAGCGCGCGGGTGCGCTCGTCGTCGATGGCTCGAGCGCGGCCGGGGCGGATACGGGTGAGGAGGATCTTCATGAAGGGAAGGCGGGAGGCAGGATCGCACACATGCGAGCCCGATGATTGTGAACGCAGGCACAAGCTAGTAGGCCGCACCGTCCTCGGGCAACTCGACCACCTCCGAATCCGAAGGAATCTTGGCATGGGCAGGCGACGGAGCCGCGCGGTGGTCGACGCGATAGTCGACCTCCCTTCGCTCGGGACGATCGGGGTCGAGTTGTTCGGACGCAGGCCTCAGCAGGGCGGCCTCGACAGCCTCGGACCGTTTGCGACGCACACTGGGGTGGAGCACCGTGAACAGCACGATCGCCAACGCCCCGACCCCGAACGGCAGATAGGTCGGATTCTTGTCGGTGAGCACGGGATAGAGCACGAAACCCGACAACAGCGCCGTCCACGTCCACAGGATCAGCACGCTCCGTCGGTGGCCGTGGCCGAGGTTCATCAGTCGGTGGTGCAGGTGGCCCTTGTCGGCGACATCGAGCGCCTGACGCTTCGAGGCGCGACGCACGATCGCGAACAAGGTGTCGAGCATCGGCACCCCGAGCACCAGCAGCGGAATCACCAGCGGAGCGAAGAAGAAGAACGTCTGGCCGACGAAGTCCTGAGTGTTCGGATCGGCGCGGCCGCCGACCAGGCTGGTCGACACGGCCAGTAGCAGCCCGAGCAGAAAGGCGCCGCTGTCGCCCATGAAGATCCTCGCCGGATTGAAGTTGTGGGGCAGGAACCCGACACACATTCCGGCGGTGATGACGGCGATCAGCGGTCCGGCATTGCGATCGCCGTCGGACAGCAGGCCGAGCGTGTTGAGTTTGTTGGCATACAGGAAGAACGCGAACGCCGCGATGCCCACGATGCCCGCTGCCAACCCGTCCAGCCCATCGATCAGATTGATGGCGGTCGTCATTCCGAGCAGCCACAGCACTGTGACCAACGGGGTCCAATCGCTCGACAGGATCAACACGTCGTAGAACGGCACCCGGAAGTAGAACATCGTGGCCCCGAACCACGAGAGCACGATGCCGGCAAGTACGATACCCGTGACCTTGACGGGTGGCGCCATGTCCCGGATGTCGTCGAGCATGCCGGTGACGAACACCACGAGTGCGGCGATGACGATGCCGATCGGCTCGGAGTTGTCCTCGAAGATCGCGTCGAACCTGCCGAGCACCACCGCCACGAGCAACGCCGCGAGGAGCCCGACCAGCATCGCGAGACCACCGACATCGGGTATCGGCTTCGTGTGGACCGAGCGCTCGTTGGGTTCGTACACCCAATCCCGAGCCAGCGCGATCGCATGCACGACGGGCGTGGCGGCGAACGTGACCGTGGCCGCGACACCACCGATCAGGAGGTAATCGCCAAGACCCGGTGACACGACACGCCAGACTAGGACGCCGAGACGGTTCTGACCCCCTCAGATGCCGTTCGGGTAGGCCGGGAAGCCGGCGCACAGGTCGGCCACCTCACGCCGAACGGACCTGAGCGCTTCGGCATCGTCTCGGTGGCGGAGCGCCCGGGCGAGCAACGACGCGATCACCGGCATCTCGGACTCGGTCATACCTTGGGTCGTGACCGAGGGCGTACCGATCCGAACGCCACTGGTGACGAACGGGCTGCGAGGGTCGTCCGGCACCGTGTTCTTGTTGAGTGTGATACCGGCCTCGTCGAGCGAGTTCTGGGCGATCTTGCCGGTGAGTTCCTCGTCGAACGGGCGCAGGTCGACCACCATCAGATGGTTGTCGGTGCCGCCGGAGACGAGACGGAACCCCTCCCCCGCCAAAGCTGCAGCGAGAGCGGACGCATTGGCGACGACCTGATGGGCATAGTCGCGGAAGCTGGGCTGCGACGCCTCGTAGAACGCAATCGCCTTGCCCACGATCGCGTTCTCGAGCGGCCCGCCCTGCCAGCCGGGAAACACCGCCTTGTCGATCGCCTTGGCATGCGCCTCGGTCGACAAGATGCAGCCGCCGCGCGGGCCGCGCAACGTCTTGTGGGTGGTGAACGTGACGACATCGGCGAACGGAACCGGGTTCGGGTGCGCACCGCCCGCCACCAGGCCGGCGAGGTGGGCGATGTCGAACAGCAACAGGGCACCGACCTCGTCCGCGATCGCCTTGAACGGCTCGGGGTCGAGCCGACGCGGATAGCTGGTGGTGCCGGCCACGATCATCTTCGGTCGATGCTCGTGTGCGAGCGAGCGCACCGCATCCATGTCGATGCGTTCCTCTTCCCCGACACCGTACGAGACGAAGTGGTAGAGCATGCCGCTCGCGTTCACGGGCGAACCGTGGGTGAGGTGCCCGCCGTGATCGAGACTGAGGCCGAGCACGGTGTCGCCGGGCTGCAGCAGTGCTTGGTAGACGCACATGTTGGCGTTGGCGCCGGAGTGGGGTTGCACATTGGCGTGTTCGGCACCGAACAACGCCTTCACGCGTTCGATCGCGATCGCCTCGATGTCGTCGACCACTGCGTTGCCGCCGTAGTAGCGCTTACCGGGATACCCCTCGGAGTACTTGTTGGTCAGCACCGAGCCGGTCGCTCTCATCACCGCCGGCGACGTGAAGTTCTCGCTCGCGATCAGCTGCAATCCGGTGGTCTGGCGCTCGTACTCGCGACCCAACAGGTCCTCGACGACCAGGTCGGGATGGGAGTCTGAATGGAACGGCATGATCAGAACTGCTCCTCGAGTGCGGTGATCTGGGCGACGCGGCGCGCGTGCCGGCCACCTTCGAACGGGGTGGACAGAAACAGGTCGACGATCTCTTCGGCAAGGCCGACACCGACGACGCGGGCTCCGATGGAGAGCACGTTGGCATCGTTGTGCTCACGGGCCATACGAGCGGTGTACAGACAGTTGCACAGCGCAGCGCGCACGCCGCGCACCTTGTTCGCTGCGAGCTGTTCGCCCTGGCCGCTGCCACCCAACACGATGCCCACGTCCGCCTCACCGTTGCGGACCGTCCGACCTACGGCTGCACAAAACGCTGGATAATCGACGCTGTCGGTCGAGAAGGTGCCGTGATCGATGATGTCGTGCCCGGCCGCGGTGAGCCGTTCGATCAAGTGCCCCTTGAGTTCGTAGCCGGCATGGTCGGATCCGAAAGCAATGCGTGCCACGGCGAGAGTGTAGGAGCCGAGCACGAGCTGGACCCCAACCTTGACGAAACATCCAGTCGATCGCTCGGACCCCCGGTGTCCGAGTCGCCGGCGGTTCGCCGGCCGGACACGCCCAACGTTCGCCAACCTCGAAGTCCCCGAGCAGCCCGGACTTCGGTCGCGTGTACCTCAGCTGCCGTCGATCTCCTGGCCGGTGAGCGTTCCCTGGCCGGGACAAACCGTGTCGAGGTATGCATCCGTGAGCGGCGTGGCCACTCCGATGGCCATGCTCGGGTCGAGGTGGAACTCGACACGCCGTGCCCGGAAGTCGGTGGTTGCGGCATCGACGACGGCCTCGAGACCTTCCGGAACCTCGAATGCGAGATCGGCGTCGACCGGATCACGTCGGGCGAGGGCGTCGATCCAGGCATCGCTGAGCAGTTGCACCATGTCATCGGTCGCCCCCGCCTCCGCGAGGGATCGAGCCGCGTCCGCCGAACGGCGCCTGAGAGCGCCGAAGAACCCGTCCGCGGCTACGTCGGCCTCGAAGGCCAGTTCCGGCGGGAAGTTGCCGGTCAACTCGTCGAACGCCGAGGCGATCACCGCCGCCGCCGCGATCTCCCAGGTGGCGACGCGATCGGGATCTTCGAGAAATCCAGACCCGACCGCGAGCACCTGCCACGTGCCGCCGAACCTGCTCCAAGCCGCACAGAATACGTCCTCGCTGTCGAGGCCGGGCACGCCGGTGGCCGGGACCTCCGGGAGGCTCGACCCGACCGCGACCGCGCCGTCGGGATCGGATGCCGGAGCAGACCGACCGACACCCGATGACTCGGTCGGCGACGTCGCGAGCGACCGACCCGCTCCGGTGTCACCATCGGCGGTGGAATTGGTGGCGGCCGAGTTCGAGGTCGCCGAGGGCTGCGCCGCGCCGTCTCCGGAACAGCCGAGCAGGAGGCCTGATGCCGCGATTGCGACGGCGATTCGTTTCACCACCTCATCGTCGCACGCCGCGCGCGATGCTGAAGGTCATGCCTGCCGACACCGCCGAGCGTCCACGAATCGTGTTGGATTGCGATCCCGGTCACGACGACGTGATCGCGATCGTGGTCGCAGCACAACTGACCGAGCTGCTCGGGATCACCACGGTGGCCGGGAACGCTCCGCTCGATCGCACCGCGTACAACGCCTGCGTGATCCGCGATGCATTGGAACTGCCCACGACAGTGCACGCAGGGGCCGTTCGGCCGCTCGTCGCCGAACCGAAGTTCGCCGGATTCGTGCACGGTGAGAGTGGCCTCGACGGCGCCGACCTGCCCGTGCCCTCCCACGGTGTGGACTCCGACGACGCCGTCGGGTTCATCATCGACACCTGCCGAGCGACCGAAGGCACCTGGCTGGTGCCGACCGGGCCGCTGACGAACATCGCGCTCGCACTGCGAGCGGCGCCCGATCTGGCCGGTCGCGTCGCCGGCATCTCGTTGATGGGTGGCGGCACGTTCGGCAATCGCACGCCGTTGGCCGAGTTCAACATCTGGGCCGACCCCGAGGCAGCCGCGATCGTGTTCGGTTGCGGGGCACCGATCATGATGGCCGGCCTCGATGTCACCCACCAGTTCATCGTCACGGCTCCGCGCATCGAGCAGGTGGCTGCGCTCGACACCGGCTTCACCAACTTGATCGCCGACCTGTTCGAGTTCTTCACCCGCAACTACATCTCCCGTCACGATCACATCGCCGGTGCGGCCCTGCACGACCCGCTCGCGGTGTTGGCGCTCACCAATCCGGAGCTGTTCACCGTGATCGACCGGCACGTGGCGATCGAAACCCGTGGCCAACACACCGCGGGCATGACCGTGATCGACCGGCGCGACATCTCGGATCGCGAGGCTCCCAACGTCAGGGTCCTCGAGCACGTCGACGACGAGGCGGCTTGGTCGATCGTCGTCGACGCCCTGGCGGCCGCCGGTGCCAGATCCTCGCTGACATAGCCTGGCCGCTGTGACCGACACGTTTCCCCGCCAGTACGCCCGCACCCAGCGGCTGACGCTCGGCGAGCCACGCGATCTCACGGTGACCCCGGACGGGAACAGCATCGTGTTCGCCCGCAGCCGGGGAGGGGCCGACCCCGTCAACTGCCTCTGGAGGGCAGACGTGTCGACCGGTCGGGAAACGTTGATCGCCGACCCCGTCGCGCTGCTCGCATCGATCACCGACGACGGCGAACTTCCGGCCGCAGAGCGCGCCCGCCGCGAGCGGATGCGCGAGGGCGCGGGAGGCATCACGTCCTATGCCTTGTCGCGTGATGCGTCGCTGGCATCGTTCGCGCTCGGCGGTCAGCTGTTCATCGCCGACCTCGACGCCGGCTCCGCACGCCCGGTCGCCGTCGACGGACCGGTGTTCGATCCCCGTCCTGCCCCGACCGCATCGGCCGAGCAGCGGCCTGGTCGCCTACGTGAGCGGTCGTTGCGTTGTACGTCACCGATCTCGAAGGTCGGCCAGGCAACTCGCCGCCGAGCCGGTGACCCTGACACCGTCTCGTGGGGAAGCGCCGACTTCATCGCCGCCGAGGAGATGGGTCGCCACCAGGGCTTCTGGTGGGGCCCCGACGGCTCGATGCTGGCGGTGTGCCGAGCGGACAGCTCACCGGTGCAGGTGTGGCACATCTCCGACCCGGCCGATCCGGGTTCTGCCCCCGATGCCATCCGCTATCCGGCGGCCGGCACCCCGAACGCCGACGTCTCACTCCACCTGGTGACCGCCGACGGCGACCACACGGTCGAGGTCCGATGGGACCGAGCCGAACTGCCGTATCTCGCCAAAGTGCACTGGAACGATCATGGACTGACGATGACGGTTCAATCCCGCGACCAACGGCACCTCGCGGTACTGGCCGTCGATACCGAGTCCGGTGGGACCTGGCCGCTGTGGACCGACAGCGACGAGGCGTGGGTCGAACTGGTACCCGGTACCGGGAAGTTGATCGACGATGACCGGCTCGTGATGTGCGCGGACCGCGACGGGGCGCGTCGGCTGATCGTCGGCGGTGAGATCGTGTCACCGCCGGACGTGCAGATCCGATCGGTCGTGGACGCCAGCGCAGATCGGGTGATGGTCGTGGGAAATCCACTCGACGACGCAACTGTCCAACACGTGTACCGCTGGACCGCCGATGGCTTCGCCGCCCTGACCGACGGTGCGAGCATCAACTCGGTCGCCGTCGGCGGTGAGACAGCGGTGATTCGCACAGCGACGCTCGACGAGCCGGGTGGTCGCTGGAGACTGCCATCCGGGCACACACTCGACAGTCACGCGGAACGGCCTCTCGTGCGTCCGCTGGTATCGATCACCACACACACCCAACGGGTGGCCACCACGGCTGTACTGCTGCCCCACGAACACGACGGTTCGAAGCTGCCGGTGTTGCTCGACCCGTACGGTGGCCCGCACGCCCAGAGGGTGGTGCACTCGCACAATGCGTTCTGTACCTCGCAGTGGTTCGCCGACCAGGGATTCGCGGTGGTCGTGATCGACGGGCGTGGCACCCCGGGACGCGGCAGCGGCTTCGAACGGTCGGTACTGAACGACCTGGCGTCCGGCGTGCTGGACGATCAAGTCGACGGGTTGCATGCCGCCGCTGACCGATGTCCCGAACTCGATCTCGACCGAGTGGCGATTCGGGGATGGAGCTTCGGCGGATACCTGGCAGCTCTGGCGGTACTTCAGCGACCCGACGTCTTCCATGCCGCGGTCGCCGGCGCTCCAGTGACCGAGTGGCGCCTGTACGACACCCACTACACCGAGCGCTACCTGGGCGACCCGAATCGGCAGCCAGACGTGTACGACGCCTCGTCACTGCTGCCCCTGGCGCCCCGACTCACCCGGCCGCTGCTGCTGGTACACGGTCTCGCGGACGACAACGTCGTGGCCGCCCACACGCTGCAGCTGTCGTCGGCGTTGCTGGCGGCCGGCAAGCCGCACGAGGTGCTGCCGCTGGTCGGGGTGACCCACATGACCCCACAAGAGGTGGTGGCCGAGAACCTGCTGTTGCACCAACTCGAGTTCCTGCGCCGCTCGCTGCGCTGAACAGGCGGACACACCCGACTCCGACCCGGCGGCCGACGCGGCCGTCGTTGCGGCCGCCACCACGCCGACACCTGCGCCCCACCGACGTTCGGGGCCACCTGTCGCCCGACTTCAGTCCGGACGATCGGACGCACGACCGGGGCCGAAGTAGCACGGTCGGTGAGCGATGGCGGTGGGCCTCGGCCAGCAATCCGGGGGGTTCCTCGATTGCTTCCGGCCACTCGATCCCTGGCATGTGCACGAGCCCGCCAGACCCAGCAGTCGACCGGAGGGTCTGGCTCGAACTGAGCCTCGCCGATAGGCGCCATCGGCGCTGGACGGTGCATCTGCAGACGAACCTGGTCGTGGCTCGTTGCACGGACGCGGACTGCGCCAATGCGGACCGGTCGCTCGTCAAGGTCGATCCCAACGAGCGGGTGAGCTGGGATCCATCACTCGTCCTGGACGCGGCGGGACTCCCGGTCATCGCCGACGTCGGCTACGGGTACGAGCAGTTGAAGCTGCCGCGTTGTGACGACGCAGCGTGCCTGGCCGCAAACGGCGATCTCGACCGTGACGGCATCGCCGATGCAGACGACAACTGCGCCTTGCAGGTCAACCCTGATCAGAGCGACCCGGACGCCGACGGGGACGGTCAGAGCGACGCCGATGAGGCGACGTGCGGATCGAACCCGATCGACCTCAACAGCCGGTCCGCCGACGCCGACGGCGACGGGGTGCCGGACTGTGCGGACACCCCGATGGACACACTCCCACCGACTGGAACCACCAGCGCTCTCTTGATGTGCTCGGCGATCGTGCTCGTGCTCACCGGTGAGGTACTCCGGCGCATCTCCGCGGCACCCAGGTCTCGACGCCCGTCGGTTCGGTGACAACGGTTGACATCGCAGCGCTTCGCCGCCATGGGATCGCGCCGACCGGGAGTCCGATGGTTCGGTGCGAGCGCCTCGAGTCGGAGACCGGCTCGCGTGCGGGCGGGGCGCGGATGGACCTCGAGAACCCGTGCGCGGCGATGGCGACGGTAGATGCGCCTGCGCTGGCCACCTCGAACACCTCGCTCGGTCGGTTTGCGGGCGAATCGAGGCCTTCGGCGGCTCGGCGACATCGGCCACGTCGTCGAGGACCGGTCGAGGCGAGGTACCGATTCGACGCGCCACCGCCCACATCGCGGCGCGATGATGGAGGTACAGGAGGTGTGCGATGACCGCTCGCAATCGTGCCCTGCTCGTGTTCTCCCTGGTCGTCGCGGCGTGCGCCGGTGGCGATGACACGACGGGTACGTCGGCGACGACCACGATCCTGCCGATCCCGACGGTGACGGCACCCGACACCTCGGCATCCCCGGTGACGACCAGCCCCCAGCCCGCCACGACGAGTTCGACCGGGCCGTCATCGTCGAGCGTGCCGTCGTCGGGAACCGAGGTGTCGGGTCTGGCAGCTCGGGTTCCCGATCATGTGCGGTACGGCCCGGACGGGTTGGTGGCGGTGCGTGAGGGTGTCGAGGCGGTGCTGGTCGAGGGCGCGGTGTTGTGGGCGGGTAGCGATGGTGCCGGCGGGATCGTGTACTCCTCCGATGGTCAGGTGTGGTGGTCGCGGGCCGACGACCCGGCACCGATGACGGTCGAGGTGGCCGGTGCGTCGAGGTTGGTGGGTGGTCGGCTGTTGTCGACGGATTCGACGGGGGTGCCGTGTGAGGACGGTGCCGGGCTGGCGCCGATGGTGTTGCGAGATCTGCCGACCGGTGAGCAGTGGCAGCTTGGCTGCAGCGGTGGGTCCGGTGACGGTTGGGGGATCATCAGTGATGCCGGTGGCGACCGGTACGTCCTGGAGACTGGGATGGACTTGGCCAACTACACGACGATGACCGATCTGTCGATCTTCGGCTCGGACCGCACATTGCTGGATCTTCCCGGGAACCCGTATCCGAGCTACGAGGTCTGCCGGGTGCAGCGCGAGGGCGATCCGTCGTCGTCGTGCGAAGTGCACGGTCGGTTGTCGCCTGATGGCCGAACGTTGGCGACCTGGCACCGACCGGACTTCGCGATCGTCGTCGACGCGATGGACATGCCAACCGCGGTCGTTGCTGACGAGCAGGCTTGGTTGGACCGCCTCGACACACTCCCCGCAGAGGTTGCGGTTCACGAGCTCGACAGCGGTGCCGAGCTGTACCGCACGCAACTGTCGGCACGGACCCGATTCGTCGACTTCGACGGCCGGTTCCTGGTGATCGCGCCGTGCCGCGCGTTCGAGGCCGGATCGAGCTGCAAGCACGAGAAGTCGTCGACGATCATCGACATCACCGGTCGAAGGCCACCGATCACCCTGCCCGGACCGCTCGCCCTGCTGCGGCCATCGGGCAGCGGTTCGATCGCATTCGTGGATCCGGTCGTGCTGCAGCCCGGTGACACGGGTCCGTGGGTGACCTTGCTGCAGCAACACCTGAACCGCCACGGGCTCGCCGTCGAGGTCGACGGGATCTACGGACCGGGCACCGGCACGGCGGTCCGCTCCCTGCAAACGATCCAAGGCCTCACCGCCGACGGCATCGTCGGACCGGTCACCTGGACGGCCGTCACCGGCACCCGCACCGGCACCGGCACCGGCACCGGCAGCGCAGTAGCGATCCTGCGTCCTGATGGGCTCAGCACGGTCGATTTCGGCACCCCGGCTGATCAGACCACCACGGCCCTGACCGACATCCTCGGACCATTCGATCGAAACGAGGCAGTCGACCCGGACAGCATGGAGTGCGTCGAGGGCAGTGGCTGGCGCGACTGCTTGGATGTCGTGGAGAACGCCAGCATCCTGACCTGGACGAAGTGGGGACTGAGCGTGCTCGTCACCGACCATGGCGGATGGGACGGCGCCACACCTCGCGCCGTGGCCTCGCACTTCGGATCCTGGCGAGCCATCCTGCCGTCAGCCGGCGGCGCGCTCGAGAGCGCCGATGGACTGCACCCCGGTATGACCGTCGGTGAACTGCGGGGCATCGACCCCGACGTCGAGTTCGGCTACGGCGAGGGGATCATCTCCGGCGTGTACATCGAACAGCCCAACGGCGACTATTGGGGCGAACTCGACTGGGACCCGGCCTCGCCCGCCAATACTTGGTCCGAGCTCGTCCGAGCCGTCCAGGTGGCGCTCAACGCCGGCGGCGCCGGCTTGGTCGTCGACGGTGATTGGGGACCGCGATCACAGCACGCATGGGAGGTGTTCTTCGAGGAGAACGATCTCGGGCCCGCACCCCCCACCATGTGGCTGACCCGTGAGGTCAGCGACGCACTCGACCTGCCCCCCGACAGCTTCGTGGTCGGTAGTCTCGCGGCATCCTGCATCGAGGCCGGCGCCGACGATGTCTGCTGAGGCAACGTCTCGAACTTGGGCCGACCCGGAGTTCTTCGTGCCCGTCGAACGCCACTTCAGACGTCGTGGACCCGGCGCAAGCCCGCATCAGCACACCACAGCGCAAGCGGCAATCGCAGCTGCGACCGCCTGCCCGGGGCCACCACACCTTGCACCACCCGGCCGGATCGACGCTCACCGCATCGCAGGCGAAGCCCGACGGTGGAACAGGGTCGAGGGCACGCCATCGGCGTTCACAGAAGTGGCTGCTCAGCGCGGGCGAGACGTGCCGATGTCGGACATCCGACCATCCAGATCGGCATCGTCGCCGGCGGGCACTCGACAGCCCGGTCCACGCCCGTGATCCGCTCGAAGCAGATCAGAACCGACGCTGAGCGCTTCGATTTCCCGTCGGGCAGCCGGTCGATTCCGTACCTTGCCGCGCCCGAAACTCTGTGACACCCCCATGTCAGAGTTGGAGACATGAACTCTTCCGGTGTGTTGGCGGCGCTCGAGGCGCTCGATGGGGCCGACCTCACGGCTGCCGACAGCGTCGTGTGCGCCGATCTGTTGGGCCATGCCAGGCGGGTCCGGGGGTGGGTCGATTCGGTCGAGGCACAGGTCACGTCACGGATGCGCGAGCTGCACGCCAAGGCGGGCGCCGCTCCGGCTGCCGACCTGCACACCCGTTGTGGAGGCGTGTCGTCCGCCGAGGGCAAGCGCAAGGAACGCCGGTCGGAGACGATCGACGAGGCACCCTCGTTCGGTCACGCCCTGGCGACCGGATCGATCGGCGCCGAGCACGTCGATGCGCTCGCCAGTGCCACCGCCCGCCTCGACGACGACACCAAGGCGGCCCTGCTCGACCTCGAAGACGATCTGCTGAGTGATGCGGCTTCGATGTCGCCCGAGCGGTTCGGGCGGTCGTGTCGCGACCTGGCCCGCATGCTCGAACGCGACCAGGGCATCGAACGCAATCGGCGACAGCGGCGAGAGACCTTCCTGTCCCGCAAGCTCAACATGGCCAACGGCATGGTCGAGGGCCGGTTCGCCTTCCATCCCGAGCTCGCCAACCACATCTTCGGTGGTGTCGATCAGCACGTCGCTGCGATGATCAAGCAGGGCGAGGGCCGCGGCGACGCCGAGTTCGCCAATCGCAGCTTCGACCGCAACCGGCTCGCCGCGGAAGCACTCGGCGAACTCGTCACCGGTGGCCACCAGCAGCATCGCCCGCTCGAGGCCGACATCACGCTGATCGTCGATGCCCGAACGGCGACCACGGGCGAGCTCCACGACCACAGCGTCTGTGAGACGACCGATGGTGCCGCTCTGCCGCCCGCCTCGGTACGCCGCCTGTTGTGCCAAGGCCGGATCACGCCGATCGTCGTCGATCAGCACGGCAACCCGTTCGACATGGGTCGCCAGATCCGCAACGCCAACCGACGTCAGCGCCGAGCGCTCCGGGCGCTGTATCGCTGCTGCGCCTTCGATGGTTGCGACGTGATGTTCGATCGATGCGAGATCCACCACATCGTCCCGTGGGAGCTGGGTGGGCCGACCGATCTGCACAATCTGCTCCCACTGTGCGCTCAGCACCATCACGTGGTCCACGAAGGTGGGTGGAAACTCCACCTCGAACCCGATCGAACACTCACCATCATTCGATCCGACGGTCAGTTCCACGCGCGATGCCGACCGGACGTCCCCGACGCTCGCGGACACCGACGAACCGCGGCGTGACGCACGCTGCCGCCGCCGATCACCAGCCATCGCGAACCCCGATGAGGCAAGCAACGATCGACCGCGCGCGCGTCCCCCAGCCGGGGCCCAGAGACTGCCCGGCCCCCGAGCGTCCCATGGGCCGGAACGCCGGCCGGGCGCCCGCAGACTTCCGAGGTCACGGTCGACAAGACGTCGAATCAGACCAGTCGGCCAAGACTGAGTAGTGTTCGCCGGGTGAACGATCGCTTGCTCGAGCTCTACCGAGGTGTCGCTGTACACGCAACGGCGAATCTCGAGCACACCGCTGCGCTCGAGTTGCTGGCGCTCGTGATGGCCGCCGACCGCAAGCTCGACCAGACCGAGATCGACGCGATTCGTGACATCTCCGACGACTGGCGCGACGGGCGACTTCACCTTCGAGAAATACCTCGGCCCGGCGATCGTCCGCGCCCAGGAGGCGATCACGAACGACGAGGTGACCGAGCTGATCGACGACATCGACAGCCGCATCAACAGCCGCGTGCTGCGGCGGGCACTGTTCTCGGCCGCACGCGAGGTCGCCGGCGTCGATGACGAGGTGTCGCCCGAGGAGGGGTCGATCCTCGCCGAAGTGGCTGTTCGGTTCGGCTGATCGCGTCCACACGCTGGCTCGTCACGTCTCGCGCGTGAGACGCTGACCGAACTCCCGCAGTCGCTGCACCGATTCCTCGGGTACCTCGGTCCGCTGATCCTCGATGGCATGCTTGATACGACGGTAGACATCGATCTCGAGCCCACATCGCTTGCACGCCTCGAGGTGCTCGGCGAGCGAATCGGCCATCACATCGTCGGGGATCTCGCCATCGAGGAATCTCTGGAGCGATCGGCCGACCTCCGGGCACGAGAGCTGTTCGCCGGCCCGAATCCGGGGAAAGCGACCACCGGTGAGCTTGCGCAACGTCGAGCGAATCATGCGGACCTCCCGCTGTGCAGGTCGTCGTAGTTGGGCGCAACTCCGGTTTGGCGGAGGTGCTCACGGATCTTCTTGCGACCGCGATGCAGACGGCTCATCACGGTACCGATCGGCACACCGGCCACCTCTGCGGCTTCGGCGTACGAAAGCCCGTCGAGATCGACGAGCTCGACGACCTCACCGAACGTGGGGCTGAGCGATCGCAATGCGGACTCCACTTCGGCGTCGAACGTCCGATCGACGAACCGATCGGGTCGCGATGCGTCATCGATGACCGGCCAGCGGGCCGGCCGCTCGATCTCGACGTCCGGGTCCCGCATCAGTTCCGGTCGCCGGCGCCGGTTGCGGTTGATGTGGGTGTTTCGCAGGATCGTCAGCAACCAGGCCCGCGGGTGCCGGCCGTCGAACTGGTCGATCGCCTTGTAGGCGCGGATCAACGTGTCCTGCACCAGGTCCTCGGCATCGGCTTGATGCCGGGTGAGCGACCGGGCGACCCGCAACAGCATCTCGATCTCGGGAACGACATATCGCTCGAATGCAGTGCCGCCGCTGCGATCGCCTTCGTCGGGCAGGCTCATGGCCGGCGACCCTTCACACGACCAGATGGGCATGGTTCATCCGTGCGCATCGGCATCGGCTGCATGTCGCCAGCTTGGCATGGCTCGGTAACCCGAGAGATTCAGCGCGTATTCCGTCGCCGCGCCGATTCCACCGGCGCCGCCGCCGTCGTCGCTGCCCGAGCACGATGCCGACGGCCGACCACACCAGCGTGATTCACCGCATCAGGTTCTCGTCGTTCGGGCGATGCCGGCCGTTCGATGTCATCGACCTGGGGCGCTACGGCGATCCGTCGTGACGTGTCAGCCGTCGCCCGGATGGATCGGGGCGAAGAACTCGCGATTCGGGGCCAGCAGCTCGAACACGGTCGCGTCGGTGGGCGGCAGGGCGGCGTCGGACGATCCGATCGGTGCGACCCGTTCACCCCAGCGAAAGACAGCGCTCGCCCAGGTGACCCCACCACCGAACGCGGTCAGGACCACGAGATCGCCGGGCGCGATCCGACCGGCGTTGGCGGCATCGCAGAGTGCCATCGGCACCGATGCCGCCGCAGTGTTGCCGTGATCGGCGATGTTGAGTACCACGCGATCGAGTCCGATACCGAGTCGTTTGGCCGCGGCGGTGATGATCCGCTCGTTGGCCTGATGGGGCACCACGAGGTTCACCTCGTCGACACCGACACCGGCGTGATCGAGCGCTCGTCGCACCGAGGCGACGATGCCCTGGACCGCGATCTTGAAAACGGCCTGACCCTCGAAGTGCAGGCGGGAGGTCAACGGGTCGCGGCCGTCGATGAGCGGGTATCGGGTTCCGAGCGACTCGAACACCATCGTCGAACCGGCGGGCCCATCCGCCCCGAGCTCGGCACCGAGCATGCCGTCGCCGTCGGTGGACACCTCGAAGACTGCCGCACCGGCGCCGTCGCCGAACAGGATGCACGTGTTGCGGTCCCGGTAGTCCATCACCCAGTGCAGCTGCTCGGCTCCGACCACGAGCGCCCGCTGCTTCACGCCGGTGGCGATCATCGACGAGGCCGTGATCGCCGCGTAGACGAAGCCGGAACATGCCGCGTTCAGGTCGAACGCCGCGGCGTTGGTCGCGCCCAAGCGGGTCTGGAGGTAGCACGCGTTGCTCGGGCAACTGATCTCGGGCGTCACCGTGGCCATGATCAGCAGATCGATGTCGGTCGCATCGAGCCCGGAGGCAGCGAGCGCGTGCAGGGCGGCGACCTCCGCCATGTCCGTGGTTTGCATGTGGTTGATGCCGCGCGACTCGATGCCGGTTCGGGCGACGATCCATTCATGGTCGGTGTCGACGAGTTGCTCGAGATCGGCATTGGTGAGCTTGACCGGCGGGGAACACTTGCCCCATCCCGTGATCGTGGCCCGACGTGTCATGGTCGGCGAGGCTAGACGCTCGGCGCCCGACCGTGCGTGCGTCCGATATCGGCGCGTCGCGATTGCATGACACCTGTGACCGTTCGATGACGAGACACGCGTTATTTGCGCTCAGTCGACGATCTCGCCGACGCGCGGCCGTCCGCTGCGACTACAACAGGCACATGGAGACACGGCGGGCAACCTATGCAGCGGCGATCAAGTTGGCGTTGGTATTGAGCGTGGTTGCGGCGGCTGCCACGCTCGGTCTCGAAGCCATCGGCGAGGTGTCCCAAACGGCGTTGTTGCTCACGGTGATCGTGGTCGGCTTCGTGACGAGCTGGATTCAGACGGGCCGGGTCTCGCGGGCGGCGGCACACCGCCCGGGACACCGTCTCACCGTCGTGCCCCTGCACCACCCGGTGGGTTGAGCACATACGTCGTGTGACACGATCCGTGAGATGAAGATCCGGATCGGGTACGGGCTCGGTACGCGCACGACGTTGCACGACGAACGTTTCGGCCACGTCGTCGACGAGCTCGAGCGCCTCTCGTTCGACAGTCTCTGGGTATCGGAACGGATCGGCGCCGACGCCCCGGACCCGATGGTCGCGATGGCGTATGGAGCGGGCCGTACCAACACCCTCAAGTTCGGAATGAGCGTCATGGTGCTCCCCGGGCGCAACCCGATCGTGCTGGCCAAGGCCCTGGCCAGCCTGGCGACGCTCTCGGGCGGACGGTTGCTGCCGGCATTCGGTCTGGGGCTGGTGCATCCGCTCGAGCAGCAGGCGTTCGGCGTCGAGCGCTCGGAGCGGGCGAAGTGGTTCGACGAGTCGATGGCGGTGATGAGGGCGTGCTGGACCGGCGAACCCGTCATCCACGAAGGTGATCGCTATCACTACGACGGAGTGCGAATCCGTCCGGTGCCCGAGCGGATGGACGTGTGGCTCGGTGGGTTCGCCCCGTCCGAGCTGAAGCGGGTCGGTCGCCTCGGAGACGGCTGGCTGCCTTCGTTCGTCACCCCGGCCGACGTGGCGGCCGGCCGCGAGGTGATCGAGCAGGTTTGTGCCGAACACGACCGCGAGATCGAGGACGACCACTACGGCGTCCTGATCCCCTACTCGCTGACCGGCGTTCCCGACGCCGTGCTCACCCAGCTCGCCCAGCGGCGCCCCGATCTCGACCCGACGACGCTGGTGCCGGCCTCATGGAACGAATTGACGGCTCTGATCCGGGAGTTCATCGACGTGGGCACCACCAAGTTCGTCGTGTTACCGATGAACGAACCGACGTCGATCTCCGAATGGTCGACACACCTGAGCGAGGCCGCCGAGGCATTGCTGCCGCTCGAGAACTGACCGATCCACTCGTTCAGGACGACATCGATACGGGCGTGACCCGAGCTGCCGCCTGTCTGGCGTGATAGCTCGACCGCGTCAACGGGCCGGCCTCGACGTGTCCGATACCGAATTCCTCGCCGATCCGCTTCCACCGATCGAACTCCGCCGGCTCGACCCAGCGGGCAACCGGCAGGTGGTGCGACGTGGGTCGTAGGTACTGACCGATCGTGACGATGTCGCACCCGAGGCCGGCGAGGTCGGCGAGCGCTCCGAGCATCTCATCGTCGGTTTCGCCGACGCCGACCATGAGGCTCGACTTGGTCACGAGACCCGCCATCTTGGCGTGAGCGAGCACCGAGAGGCTTCGGGCATAGCCGGCGGACGGACGCACGGCACGCTGCAGCCGAGCGACGGTTTCGAGATTGTGATTGAGCACATCCGGGCGTATGTCGAACAGGCGTCGCAGCGACTCGAGCGAGCCTTTGGCATCGGAGATCAGCGTCTCGACCATGGTGTCGGGGCACCGCTCGCGTATCGCCGAGACGCACGCTGCGACGTGGGCCATCCCACCGTCGTCGAGATCGTCGCGGGCGACCATCGTGAGCACGGCGTGGTCGAGACCCAAGCGTTCGACGGCCTCGGCGACTCTGGCTGGTTCGTCGTCGGCGGGAGCGGAGGGCTTTCGGGTATCGACCAGGCAGAAGCCGCACGCCCGCGTGCACCGGTCACCGAGCACCATGAAGGTCGCCGTGCCGTCGGCCCAGCAATCGGACAGGTTGGGACAACCGGCGTCCTCGCAGACCGTCACCAGGTCGAGGTCGCGCATGGTCTTCTTCAAACCCATCACCTCGGGCCCCAACACCACTTTGGGTCGCAGCCACTCGGGTTTGCGCGACTCGATCGACAAGCCGGCGGTGACGCCCGCCCGTTCGAGTCGATCGTGGGAGCGGGGCGGGCGGAAGCTGATCGCCTCGCCGGGGCCGTCGCCTCGTGAGAAGGGCGTCAGATCGTCGGGGCGCTGCTGCCACGCAACGTCTTGGCGCTCGACCCGTGCGCCACCCCAGCGATCGCCGGCCAGCTGCGCCACCACGTCGACGACCTCGCGCATCGAGACGTCGAGACCTTCCTCGGCCAGCGAGGTCACCGGAAGGTCGGCGATGCCACACGCCACTATGTGCTGCCGCATGTAGGCCATGTCGGTGGAGATGTTGAGCGCGAACCCGTGCATCGTGCGGCCCCGGGCGAGGCGCACACCGATCGCTGCGATCTTGCGCGGATCGGTTCCTGCGGCGTCGATCCAGACGCCTGGGTATTCGGGTAGACGGCCGGCACTGCGAAGGCCGAACTGGACGAGCGTGTCGATCAACAGATCCTCGACCGAGCGCACGTGTTCGAGCGACCCTTTCGCATTCGGTAGCGACACGATCGGGTAGCCGACGAGCTGTCCGGGGCCGTGATACGTGATGTCGCCACCTCGCTTGACCGAGACGAAGTCGGCACCGACCGCCTGTGGGTCGCACTTGAGATTTGCGGCGAGATCGGCGTGCGGCCCGTAGGTGAACACGTGGTCGTGCTCGAGCAACAACAGGTGTTGCTCCCGCCCGTGATCGAACAGCGCCTGCTGAACGGCGAGCGCCTCGCGATACGCCACCCGTCCCAGCCATCGGACCCGGAGGAGGGGCGCGTCGTGCATCAGAGTTCGGCGGCCCAGTCCCGTGTTTCGAGGATCTCTTTGACGTGCTTGAGGAATCCAGCGGCGTATGCACCATCGAAGGCACGGTGGTCCCAGGCCATCGCCAGATTGCCCACCGGGTGGATGGCGATCGCCTCCGCCCCACCGCCGGCATCCACGACGACCGGTTTGCGCACGATCGCATCCGTCGAGATGATGCCCACCTGGGGTTGATTGATGATCGGCATCGTCAGCACCGAACCGGCCGAACCGTTGTTGGAGATGGTGAACGTGCCACCCGAGATCTCGTCGGGACTGAGCTTGCGTGAGCGGGCCCGGTTCGCGAGATCGCTGATCTCCCGAGCGATGGCGCGGAGCCGCTTGGTCTCGGCGCTCCGCACCACCGGTGCCAGCAGACCCTCGTAGTCGAGATCGACGGCGATGCCGAGGTCGATGTAATGGTGCACGACAAGTTCGTTGTCGCCCATGCTCGCGTTCAGATGCGGGAACTCGTGCAACCCGTCGATGATCGCCCGGGCGATGAACGGCAGATACGTGAGGCTGAAGCCCTCGGTCTCCTTGAACTCGTTCTTGACCTGGTTGCGCGAGGAGTCGACGTTGGCGAAGTCGACCTCGACGACGCTGAATGCGTGCGGGGCGACGGCCTTGCTCATCACCATGTGATCGCCTGTGAGCTGGCGGATCTTCGACAGCCGCACGGTGGTGTCACGCTCACCCGCCACGGGCATCGGAGCAGCGGCAGGCGCAGGAACGGCCGCAGCCGCTGCGGCGGCCGGTGCAGCGGCGGCCGGTGCAGCGGGGGCCGGTGCAGCGGGGGCCGGTGCAGGCGCGCGCTGCCGCGACCGGGCGCGATGCGGTGGCATCGATGTGGTCGAGCACGTCCTCGCGGGTGATGCGCCCGCCCGGACCCGTGCCGACTATCTGATCGGCGTCGAGGCCGTGTTCGTTGACGAGCCGTCGTACGACCGGCGACAACAACCGGCTGTCGCCGGGTGCCGCGGCCGGTTCTGCAGCGACTGGCGCCGGTTCTGCAGCGACTGGCGCCGGTTCTGCAGCGGCCGGAGCAGGTTCTGCGGCGGCCGGAGCAGGGGCGGGCTCGGCCACCGGTGCCGCCATCGGCGAGGCGGATACGGTCGGCTCGACCATCGGTTCGGGCCGCGGTGCCGGCTCGGGAGCGGTGGCCGGGGCCTCGGCGGGAGCCGCGGCGCCATCGCTGACAACTGCCACGATGATGCCGACCTCGACCGTGTCACCCTCCGGGACGCGGATCTCGCTCAGAACACCGGCGACGGGCGACGGAACCTCGGTGTCGACCTTGTCGGTCGACACCTCGAACAGCGGTTCATCGGCGGCAACGGCGTCGCCGACCTTCTTGAACCATTGTGTGATGGTGCCCTCGGTGACGGTTTCGCCGAGCTGGGGAAGGGTGACGTCAGCCATGGTCGTTGATTCTGCTCCTGTTGCGTCTGATCTGTGAACAATTCCGGGGATTCGGCTTGTCGATGGGTCGAGTTTTCGGTGGTCAGCCGTTGAAGCTCCGACCGGTGAGCGACATCATCGTCTCACCGAACAGCTCCGACATGCTGGGGTGGGGCTGGATGAACTCGGCGACCTCGTCGACCGTCGCCTCCCAATTGACAGCCAGGTATCCGCCCGCCAGTTGCTCGGTGACCCACGGTCCGACCATGTGTACTCCGAGGATCTGGCCGGCCGTACCGTCCCCGTTCTTCCTGGCGATGATCTTCACCATGCCGTCGGTCTCGCCAAGGATCTGGGCGCGACTGTTGAACTTGAAGGGATGCTTGCCGACGACGACGTCGATCCCCGCCGCCTCGCACGCGTCCTCGCCCGGCCCGGCCCATGCAACTTCCGGATGGCAGTAGATCGCCCACGGCACCCGGTCGTACATGACAGGCATCGGCCCCTCGCCCAACAGGTGTTTGACGACGAGCACGGCCTCGGCGTAGCCCACGTGGGCGAGCTGCGGGGTGTCGATGAGGTCACCGATCGCGTAGACGCCGGGCTCACCCGTACGGCAGTACTCGTCGACCTCGACGAAGCCACGAGGGCTCACGACCACACCCGTTCCACCGAGGCCGAGCTGATCGGCGAAGGGACGTCGGCCGACCGACACGATGCAGGCATCGACCTCGAGCGATTCCCCGTCTCCGAACGTGACCGTGGTGCCACCGGATCCGTTCGGGAGGTGTCCGGTGACGTTGATCCCGGTCTTGATGTCGATCTTCTTCTTCTTGAAGCTGCGCACGACCACGTTGGCGACATCGGCATCCAACCCGGGAAGGATTTTCGGGGAGACCTTCGAGAATCGTGACCTGGGCGCCCAGATCGGCGAACATCGAGGCGAACTCACATCCGATCGCGCCGCCTCCGATCACTGCCAGCGCGCGACGGCACATGATCGAGGTCGAGCACCTCGTCGCTGGTCATGATCGGACCACCCCGATCGAAGCCGGGAATGGTTCGAGGGACGGACCCCGAAGCCAGGATCGACATGGGTCCCGGTGATCGAGGCCGTGCCGCCATCTGCCATCGTCACCGACACCGTCTTGTCGCTGCCGAGCGATCCGACACCGTTGAACACCTCGACCTTGCGACCCTTGCACATCGCTGCGATCCCGCCCACGAGGCCGGCGACGATCTTCTGCTTACGCTGCTGCGTGACCGCGAAGTTCACCGACGGAGCGCTCGACTCGATGCCGAACTCTGCGCTGTGATCGACGTGGCGCTTGACGGCGGCCGTCTCGAGGAACGCCTTCGCCGGGATACAGCCACGATTGAGACAGGTTCCGCCGAGCGCATCCTTCTCGACGAGGGCGACACTGAGTCCAGCGGAAGCGGCGTACAGGGCGGCCGCGTAGCCGCCCGGGCCGCCACCGATGACGACGAGATCGAACGAATCACTCACCCACGCCACGGTATCGCCCCTACCGGCTGGTAGCACGAAGACGGCAGTGGACGACGCTCAACCCAGGACCCATCGGGCCTGCTGGTCGCCTCGCTCGTAGAAGAGCACTCGCGAGCGATCCATCGGCGCTCGACACGTCGAAGTGCACGTGGCAGGTTTCCCGGGCGGTGCTGGTTGCCGCGCAGATCTGGGCCGACTCGACGAACGGCTCGGCCGCGAGCGGGCGGCCGGATGCGATCAGCCGGAAGCCGGTGGCACCGTCGCTGTCGACGACTCCGCCGATCACGACCGTGATGTCGAGCAAGCCGTTCTGCTCCTCGAACGAGTCGACGTCACCGACATGTCGCCGACCTTGGTGAGCTCACCGAGCGGAACCGGATCGGCCAGGGCCTCCTGTGTCGACAACTGGAACCAGGAACACGGCGCCGGCGAGCATGATCGCCAAACCACAGCCGAGGGCCAACAAGAGGAGCGTCCGGGTCTTCATCTGCCGATCAGGCTAACGGTGCTGCGATGGGTCGATTCGCTGTCCATCGGTGCACCGTCGACCCCGCGCGACACCAACCCGAATCTGAACGATCCCGAAACCGACGGCCGGCTGCATTCGGTTCGCAGATGATGTCCGGTACGTTCTCGTGCGTGAAGCGAGTCGTCTTGCCCCTCATCGCTGCAACGTTGCTGGTGGCGTGCGGCGGCAGCAACTCCGACGTCGGCGTCGCCGGAAGACACCACTGCTGCATCGACGGCGGCTCCATCGCAGACGCCCGAATCGAGCGCTGTTCCGAGTCCATCGAGGACGGCTGCACCGACCGAGACGCCCGCGAACGTCCCCGAAGCATTGAAGTTCTCCGCCCCGCTCGTGGGTGGCGGCGACATCGAGCTCACCACTCTCGCCGGGAGGCCCGTGCTCTTGTGGTTCTGGGCGCCTTGGTGAAGCACGTGCAATCGAGAAGCCTCCTCGGTCGAGGAGGCAGCACAACGGTGGGCCGGTCAGGCCGAGTTCGTCGGTGTCGCCTGGAGCGGCACCGAGGAGTCCTTCGAAGGGTTCATCGACAGGTACTCATTGACGTTCCCGCAGATCAGCGACGACGACGCCGAGGTCTTCACCCGCTTCGGCGTGTCGACGCAGCCCGCGCTGGCGCTGATCCTGCCGGATGGAGAGGTGCAGACGCTGTACGGCGCGGCCGACGATGCGCTGCTCGATTCGCTGATCGGCGCAGCGATCGGCTGACCGCCCACGGTCAGCGCCCAACATCGTCTACCGCGTACTATCCGTCGACCATCTCATTGCGACAGGCCTCGAACCTGGCGTCGTAGTCGGGGTCGTCGAACACCTGGTACCAGTTTCGCCCCTCGAAACACTGGAGGTAGGCGATCTCCTCCGGCAACTCCCAGCGGTCGATCGATCCGGCGGCGACCAGGTCGAGGAAACAGGAACGCGCGTGCCTCGGCCGCCGCAATGAACTCGGCATCGGGGAGCTGGTACACCCGACCGCCCCACGACACGTCTGCGTAGCCACACTCGGGGTAGCGCAGCACCACCGGGATGGCTCCGTCATCGATGTCACCCTTGTCCACGTAGGACCGGAAACACGCGGTCGCCTCGACCTGGTCGAGTTCATAGCAGTCGTACCAGTCGCTCTCGATCGCAGCTGCCTCGTCATCGATCGGATCGAGCAACAGCGGGTCGTCGCCCTCGATGGTGAGCGCCGTGCCAGGACCGCTCGTGCCCGCCAGTCGTCGATCGGATCGAGCAACAGCGGATCGTCGCCCTCGATGGTGAGCGCCGTGCCAGGAACGCTCGCGCCCGCCAAGTCGTCGATCGAGTCGACGATCCCGTCCTGGAAGCTCTCGAACGCAGGCGGTACGGCCTCGATGATGACATCGAGTTCCTGACGATCGAGCGCACGTAGCGCGCTCAACATCGCGTCGGTCATCGAGGCGACTGGGCTCACGAACCATGCGCCGTCCCGCTCACGCAACTCGAGCCCGACAGGCTCGATGTCGGAGAACGCCGCTTGCACGACCTCGAGCAGATGGGCCACCTCTGGTTGGTCGCCGAAGACACCTCCGATGTCGCTGACACCGCCGACGGCGCCACATTGCTCGACTCGCTCGCCGTCCATCTCGGCGGTTACGCAGTCGCCGTCGAACGAGAACGAGAAGGAGGACCCCTCGATCGTCCCCTCGATCGTCAGTCCATCGACGAAGGCCGTTCGACTGTTGCCCGATCCTTCGACCCGCACCATTCGTTGCACGACCTGCCAGTCCAACGACACCTCGTCGAGAGCGGTCTGCGCCTGCTCCAGGAACAGGGGTGCATATCGCTGTAGCGCCGCCGCTTCGCCGGGATCCATGGAGCGGATCAATCCCGTGAGATCGAGCACCTCGATCCGGTCGAGCAGTTGATCGACGGCACCCTCTGGTGTGTCCGCACCATCGAATCCGATCCCCGCGACCGGGATGCCCACGTCGCCGGCCAGTTCGCCGCGTGCCAGTTCTGCGATCGAGTGCAACAGACTGAAGTACCACCGGCCGTCCTCGAGTACAGCGGTCAGGGTGATATCGAATTCGTCGGTCTGCGTCACCCGCGTGCCTCGCATCTCGGTGAGCATGTCGTCGGGCATGTTGTCCGTGATCAGGTCACCGATCGGCAACTCTGCGCCGTCGATGCTGATGGTCAGGTCGGCCGACATCGCGACGTTCACGATGTCATCGACATTGGTGGTCCGAGGGAGCACGGACTCGTTCGCCAGTTCGATGTCGAGGCCGCCGATCCGGGACAGGTCGGTTTCGGCCAGCACCTCCAGCCGTTGCAGTTCCGAAACCAGCTCGACGAATGGCTCCCCGAGCGACTCACGCTCGCCCGGAAGCAGCACGTCGATCACGCCGAGTACATCCTCGCTCTCGATCGCGAGCAGGAGGTCGGCGCCGAGATCGGTGGGACTGTCGGCACCACCGGCCGCCGATCCGGTGAAACTCGCGACGGCGAACATGCCGGCGCCGGCGATCGCGAGAACGGCTGCCAGCATCGAACCGACGACGACCCTGGAGCGCCGACCGCGACCCGGCGGCGGGCCCGAAGTGACCGCGCTCGCCGGTACCGATCCGCTCGGGCGCCGGTCGGCAGGTGCTTCACTGGCGACCGGAGCAGAAGTGACCGCGCTCGTCGGTACCGATCCGCTCGGGCGCCAGTCGGCAGGCGCTTCACTGGCGACCCGAGCAGAAGTCGGTGTCGGCTCGTGGGGCCGAGATGGCGAGGAGATGATCACCGGATCGGCTCCGGGCGCCCAGGGCGACGGTTGCGCCGGTGGTAGCTGTGGGCCGGCAGAAAGCTCGGGCGGTATCTGCTCGCCGACCGAAACACTCGCCGGCGGCAACTGCTCGCCGACCGAGACGCTCGTCGGCGGGACGACCGCAGGCACCGGTGACCGGGACGGTTGCGCAGGCGGCAACGTCGGCTCGATCGGACGATCTGGTGGCAGCGGTGGCGAGAGCACGGCAGGAGGGTGGAACTGTGGCGTCGCCTCGGACGGTGGCGTCACGGACGGTGGCGGCACGGACGGTGGCGGCACGGACGGCGGCGGCACGAGCGGCGCCGTCAGGGACGGCGCCATCACGGGCGACGGCATCACGGACGGCGGCGAAGGGAGAGACGCCTGCGAGGGCTGAGGGACCGGCCCGGGAGGCGAGGCAGACGGGGGCTGCAATGGCGCACCGGGCGTCGCCGGGGTCTGCGACGATTCGTCGTTGGATGGTGGCTGCCAGAGCGCGTTGTCATCCATCACGATCAACGCTAATCAGTCGCCTCGACGCGGTTCGGGAGCCTCGCGTATGTCGCCGCATACCCCTCTCATCGGAAGATCGAGACGATTGCTTGATCATCGCGTCGTATCGTCGTGGACATGCACATCGGCATCACCGGATCAACCGGCCTCATCGGAACCGCCCTCGCCACACACCTCGCCCGAACCGGACATCGAGGTCCATCCGATCGTCCGCCGCGAACCTGGTCCCGGATCGTCCGAACTCGCGTGGGACCCGGCGAACGGCACGATCGACCGTGACCGCCTGTCCGGATTGGACGCGATCGTGCACTTGGCAGGCGCTGGGATCGGCGATCATCGCTGGACCGACAGCTACAAGCGAGTGCTCATGGACAGTCGGGTGCTCGGAACGAAGCTGATCGCCGAGACCCTGGCTGGACTCGGCGACGACGGTCCGCGGGTGCTCGTCAGCGGCTCGGCGATCGGCTACTACGGTGAGCGAGGCGACGAAGAACTCGACGAGACGTCCACCGGCGGGGAGGGGTTCCTCGCCGACATCTGCCGTGCTTGGGAGGCGAGCACCGCTCCCGCGGCGGATGCCGGCGTGCGGGTCACGCACATCCGCACGGGGATCGTGCTGAGCGGCGACGGCGGTGCTCTCGACTGGAAACTGATGGCGCTGTTCAAGCTCGGGGTCGGTGGGCGGTTCGGAAGTGGCCGCCAGTGGTGGAGCTGGATCTCGCTCCACGACGAGGTCCGCGCGATCGAACATCTGCTCACCAGCTCGCTACACGGCCCGGTGAATCTCACCGCGCCCTCCCCGGTGCGCAACGCCGAGTTCGTCAAGGCGCTCGGCCGCGTGCTCGGGCGTCCGTCGGTCGTGCCGGTGCCGTCCTTCGGGCCCAAGCTGCTGCTCGGTTCCGAGCTGGCGAGCGCCTTGTTGCTCGACGGCCAGCGCGTGCTGCCGAACGCATTGCTGGGAGACGGGTTCGGATTCGATCACGCCGACGTCGAGTCGGCCCTCCGAGCCGAACTCGGGCGCTGACGCCGGTATCCCGAGTCGAAGCGGCCTGGAGGTGGGCATCGTCGAGACCGAACGCGGTGCGCCGGCTGCTACCGGCGCACCGCTCGACCGATCATCAGCTCTTCACGAGCTGGACATCGAGATCGATCTTGACCTGCTCGCCGACGAGGACACCGCCGGTGTCGAGAGCGGCGTTGAACTCGACGCCGAACTGGGTGCGATCGATCGTTGCCGACGCCGTGAAACCGGCGCGGGTGCCGCCCCACGGGTCCTGTCCGACACCGTCGAACGCGAGCGCGAACGGCACCGACCTGGTCACGCCCTTGATGGTGAGATCGGCCTGCATCGTGATCGCGTCACCGTCGACATCGAAACCGGTTGATCGCAGCGACATCGTGGGGTAGCGATCGATGTCGAAGAAGTCGTTGGTGCGCAGGTGCTGGTCGCGGTCGGCATTGCCGGTGTCGATCGACGCCATCTGCACCTCGGCAACGAGCGTCGATTCGAGCGGCTGCTCGGCGATGTGAACCTCTGCCGAGAACTCGGCGAACGAGCCGCGCACCTTGGTCACCATCATGTGGCGGGCGACGAAGCCGATGCGCGTGTGCGCCGGATCGATCATCCATGTTCCGGCGGGTACATCGAAGCGAGAGGTGGGCTGGGTGACGAGCATCCTGGTGGGTTCCTTTCAATCGGGGTTCCGGTGATTCCGGTTACTTGCGGTCGCAACTATATCGCCTATTCTTGCGTACGCAACATTTGCGATCGGGTATATTGCAGGTATGACCGTGAGCATGAGCTCCCCCCCGGCCGGCGGTCCATCGACGACGGCAGCTGATACACCACGTTGGCTCGACGAACACGAGATGACCGCCTGGCTCAGCTACATCGAGACACAGGGCGACCTGATGGCTGCACTCGAGGCCGATCTGGCTCCCACCGGATTGTCGCTCGGTGACTACCAGGTCTTCGTGTACCTGTCGGGCGCAGACGATCACTCGATGCGGATGTGCGACCTGGCCGGCCTGCTGCAGCTGTCACCCAGCGGCGTCACCCGTCGCCTCGACGGCCTCGTCAAATCGGGGTGGGTCGATCGCCAGAGTTCACCGGCCGATCGGCGCGTCATGCTCGCCGTGCTCACCGAGGCCGGCCGGGAACAGCTCGAACGTGCCGCGCCCACCCATGTCGAGAGCGTGCGTCATCGCATCATCGACCAGCTCGACGAGTCCGACCTCGACGCGATGACCCGCATCTTCGGCAAACTCCGGTCCGCGCTGGACGCCGAGCGATAGAACCGCGACCGTGATCAGTCTGCCTTCGGGGTTTCGTTGCCATGTGGCCAACATCGGTATCAAGGACGACTCCGACGACTTCGTGGTGATCACCGCGGAGAAGGCCGTGTCCGCCGCCGGCGTGTTCACCCGCAGCAGGTTCGCAGGTCCGAGCGTGGAGATCAGTCGCCGGCACGTCACCGATCATCGTGCCCGGGCAGTGGTGATCGTCTCGAAGAACGCCAACGTCGCCAATGGTCCGGCCGGTGCGGCCGATGCGGCCGCCCTCGTCGACGGCGTCGCCACTCGGTTGGGTTGCCCCACCGACGAGGTCCTCGTCGCCTCGACCGGCGTCATCGGTCGCCGCTATCCGATGGACCGGGTCCGATCAGGCGTTGCGGACATGCCCGCGGCGCCGACGGGCACGTCGGCCGATGATGCGGCCCGGGGCATCATGACCACCGACACCGTGGCAAAGGTCGCCCGAGCGCCGATCGACGGCAGCACAGCGAGTGTCGTTGGCATCGCCAAGGGGGTCGGCATGATCGAACCCGACATGGCGACGATGATCGCCATCGTGCTCACCGATGTCGACATCGATGGTGCCGAGCTCGACACGATCTTCCGGCGGGTCGTCGACCGAACGTTCAATTGCGTCAGCATCGACACCGACACCTCGACCAGTGACACCGCGATCGTGCTGGCGAGCGGGGCGGCAGGGCCCGCTCACGCGGATGCCATCGAAGCCGCCTTGGGGTCGGTCTGCCTGGAACTGACGAAGATGATCGCCCGCGATGGCGAGGGCGCCGAGACGCTCATCCAGGTGACCGTCGACCACGCACGCGACGCTGCGCAGGCCAAGCGGGTTGCCAAGGCGATCGTGAACTCGCCGCTCGTCAAGACGGCGGTCCACGGCGCCGACCCCAACTGGGGTCGCGTCGCGATGGCCATCGGCAAGTGCAGCGACGACACCGATATCGATGCGGATCGGGTGACCATCAGGTTCGGCACCACAGCGGTGTACCCCGAACGGGTCGACGAGGCCGGATTGTCCGCGCTGGCGAGCTACATGAGCGGTGACGAGGTGACGATCCATGTCAGCTTGGGCACCGGCAGTGCGGAGGCCATCGTCTGGGGATGCGATCTGACCGACGGCTACGTGCGGATCAACGCCGACTACACCACCTGAACCCGCCGGCCGGGAGCGGTTCGTGCGCCGGCGGTCAACGAGCAGGGATCGGACCGGTGCCGAAGCGGGTGTCGACGATGCGACCGCCGGGCACACCTTGCAGACCCTGTTCGAACCACGCCGACACATCCACCACCACATCCGACGTCGCCTTCGTCGAAATACACACTTCACCCGTGTCATCCACCGGCACCACCACCGCATTCGGCTCGACCCCACCAGCCAAATAGTTCACCGACGACGTCACCGGCTCATCAGACCCACACGGCCACACCCGCAACCACCCCGGCTCCACCGGACCGACCGCCGTCACATTCAACGCAACACCGGCAACACCATCCGCCGGCACACCACCGACACCCAGCACCGGAACACGCAACATCGAACCAGCCGCCAACCGCTCACCCGTCACCACGCGAATCGAGCAACCGACCCGACGCACTTCCCAACCCGGCATCGAACCACGCCGACACATCCACCACCACATCCGACGTCGCCTTCGTCGAAATACACACTTCACCCGTGTCATCCACCGGCACCACCACCGCATTCGGCTCGACCCCACCAGCCAAATAGTTCACCGACGACGTCACCGGCTCATCAGACCCACACGGCCACACCCGCAACCACCCCGGCTCCACCGGACCGACCGCCGTCACATTCAACGCAACACCGGCAACACCATCCGCCGGCACACCACCGACACCCAGCACCGGAACACGCAACATCGAACCAGCCGCCAACCGCTCACCCGTCACACGCGAATCGAGCAACCGACCCGACGCACTTCCCAACCCGGCATCGAACCACGCCGACACATCCACCACCACATCCGACGTCGCCTTCGTCGAAATACACACTTCACCCGTGTCATCCACCGGCACCACCACCGCATTCGGCTCGACCCCACCAGCCAAATAGTTCACCGACGACGTCACCGGCTCATCAGACCCACACGGCCACACCCGCAACCACCCCGGCTCCACCGGACCGACCGCCGTCACATTCAACGCAACACCGGCAACACCATCCGCCGGCACACCACCGACACCCAGCACCGGAACACGCAATGGCACGCCGGGCACGACAGGTCGCGGCGAGGTGTAGCCGGCGGCGAGCAGGTCGACGATGTTGTCGCGCAACCAGAGCGCGAACTCTGCATTGCCGGTGGCGGTGAGATGGATGCCGTCGGAGAACCATCGATCCGCCTTGGCGCCGTCGCTGGCCGACTCCCAGTCGAGCACGACCATCTCCGGCCAGCGCCGCGCGGCGTCCGCGATGGCATCGTTCGTCACCGAGAACTGAACGGACGTCTTGCGTTCCGACACGTTCACCCAGGCGACGGCACCGACATCGCGGGCGGTCAGTGCCGCCATCAGCGCGTCGATCCGCGAAGCCATCGCACTCGGCGAATCGTTGTAGCCCAGCTCGACGACCACGAGATCCGTTCCGACCGGAACCTGATTGGCGGCATGAACACCATCGGTCGAACCGCCCTGGGTCGGCCGACCGCCGAGGGCGTCGAACTTCGCGGCGGAGAACACTCCGTCGGTGAGCACCTTCAGGTTGGATCCGCAGCAATCGACGATCCCGACGCCGACCGAGTCGCCGATGAACGCAAAAGTGCCCGCACTCGTGAGATCGCGTCGAACCGGGATCAGTTCGAAACCCGGCGACGGCAAACCGAAATCGTTCCTGAAGTCCCACGCACTGATCGGTGACTTCCCTTGTCCGAGCCGCACCTCGTTGCCCCAGATGCCGTCGTAGGGCGGAACGAGCGGCGTCGCGTCCGGCCGGGTCGCGACGCCGTTGGCGCTCGACAGGCCGTACCGACCGGCGATCGAATCCGCATCGATGATCCGGGTCCAGCGGTGAAGGGGATTCCCCGGGACATCATCGAATGGATCGTCGATCGCCGGGAACGAGCTCCCGGCGGTGCGGGGTCCGTTGGACGCGGAGAACTCGGTCGAGACCAGATCGTCGGTGCCGTTCCACACCCGAACAACGTCGGCCGTGTCCTCGATCGCCCGATCGGTGTTGACGTGCTCGACCCTGACCGAGTTCGCCGTGGTCGGCGACACCCGAATGGCCGCCCCTGCATACACCTGGCACGAGGTGGTGTCACAGGTCTTGGCATACGAGTAGCGGGACTGCTTCAGGCCGTACGAGCGAGCCGCGACGGCCTGGGCGCGCAGTGCGTTCATGCCGTCGCCCGACCCGGCGTCGCCCCAACTCGCCGAAACTTCCTTCGGGACGACTCCACGCAGATAGTTCTCGACGTCGACATCGTTCACGACCCGGTTGCCATCCGGCGTGTGATGCAACTCGATCGAGCCGCGATAGTGGCCGAGTGCACCGGAGTCCTTGCAGATGCCGAGCACGTCGCCCGGCGACGCCGACGACTGGTCGACGGGCGTCGAGAACACGATCGGTCCGGCGACGCCGGTGCCGAGTTCGATCCAGTCGACGTCCCCCGGCGCGGCATCGACCATCGCCTGGGCGGCCTGTGCCTCGGCGGCACGCCACTTGCCGTCTTCGGCGAGCGCCACGTCGCGTTGAAAACGCTTGACCGCCTGCTCGGTCATCGGCCCGAACTGGCCGTCGACCCCTCCCGGGTCGTAGCCGAAGTAGGTGAGGAACTCCTGGAGCCGAACGACCGCCCGGCCGCTCGAACCGACCTGGAGATCGACGGTGGGAACGTTCAGCGACAGACCTCCGGGGCAACCGAATCCGCTCGTGACGCCGTACACGGAGAACACGTTCTGTGCCGTCTCGACGGCATAGATCGACGTGTAGTTCTTCGTCGACGAGTTCCAGCGCGCCTTGCCGGCACGCGACACCACACCGACCGTGCCCGCGCCGTCCCACCCGGTCAGGCGGATCCGCATGTGCGGCTCGGTGCGCTGGCCCGGCACGGTGCCGCCGTAGTAGGCGGCCAGGATCTCCTGCCAGGATTCGCCGGCGAGGGCGCGACCGAAGGCGCCCCATTGGCTCATGCCACGACCATGCCCGTTGCCGACGCCGCTCACGACGAAGGCGACCACGTCGTCGTCGTCGGGAGGCGCCGCGTGCACGTGGGCGCTCGAGACACCCAGCGAGATGAGCAAGCCGCTCACGAGTGCGGCGATCGCGACCTTCACGGGGGCGAACCGTAGCGATCTGTCACGCTCTTGTAACGTCACAACCGAATTCATCGGCATCGGCGACCCACGACTCGAGCGCTCGAACAGCCATCACGTCGCCGGGATCGCGGCAACCGCGAGGGCGTCGACCCGATCGTTCATCGGGTCGCCGGAGTGCCCTTTCACCCACTGGAACGTGACATCGCCGGAGTTCACCAGCTCGAGGAGCGGCTGCCAGATGTCGGCGTTGGCCACCGGCTGCTTTTTCGAGTTCTTCCAACCGTTGCGCTGCCAGTTCTGCCACCATCGGTCACGGAAGCAGTTGACGACATACGTCGAGTCGGATACCACCGTCACCGGGCCGGCCTCCGACCCGACACCGAGCGATCGCAGCGCCTCGAGCACCGCCAGCAGTTCCATCCGTTGATTGGTCGTGTGGGACTCGCCACCCGATCCGCACGGTTCACCGTCGGGCGCCACCGCCCAACCCCAACCACCGGGACCTGGATTGCCGGAACAGGCGCCGTCCGTGTAGACGATGGTGGCGGCCGGGTGCGACGTCGTCATCGAACCGGTACCCCCAATGCGATCCGCACGAGCCGATCACCGAGGAAGTCGCTCGCGACCTGGGCCGCTGCATCCGGGGTCATGTGGATTCCGTCGGGCCGAACCGTTTCGTCACGTTCGATGCCGGCGTCGACGAAGTAGTGGTCGAGATCGATCACACCGACGTGTGCGGGGTCAGCGGCAGCGAGCTCGTCGTAGAGTTCATAGATCACCTCGTGACGAACCGGATCCTCGAACGTTTCCTGGTCGGGGAGCCACCATGAATCGGGGATCGGGTGCCTCACCAAGGCGACATGTCCGGCACCAGCGGCAAGCAGCCCGTCGACGAGCGCCCGGTAGTCACCTCCGAGCCGAGCGGCGTAGTCGGCGTCGAGTGGATCGAGGAGCTCCTCGGAGTCCCAGCGACGATCGAGCAGGTCCCACGACGTCACCATGGCCATCACGACGTCGGGTCGAGTCTGTTCGACGGCCGGATAGAGGAACCGCTCGACCCAGTTCTCGCACCCCTCTGGGACCGTGATCTCGTCACCGATCAGCCACTCGCCACCGGTGAGGAAGCCACATCCGGGTGCCGTCACCAGCTCGGCCTGGGCCAGATCGGGGCTCGCGGCTGCCCAGGTGAGAATGCCGGCGCCGACGGCGTTCGCTGTCGAATCGCCCGCGACGACGATCCTGACCGGGCGGCTGAGCGGCGGGAGCGGTGGGAGCGGCGCCGTGACGTCGGCAGCCGGCTCGACACCCCCGACCGCGATCGAGGCTGACGGCTCGGTCGTCCTCGGCAGGGTGCTGTCGACGGTCGGTGAAGTCACTTCGGGGTCGGCGTCGACGACCGAAGTGAGCGGCGCCAACGCCCGATCATCCACGGCGATCGCGGCTGCGGCGGCCGTCGCTTCGTCGGTTTGCCAGTAGTCGCCGAGGCCCGTGGGCACGAGGACCATGCCCACGACGAACACGACCGCCGTGGCCAGTGCCGAACCGACGAAGGCCATACGTGGTGGGATCCCCTGGGCGTGTCGGACCGGGAGTTCGATCAACCGGTAGCTCGACACCGAGACCGCCATCGTGATCGCAAGGCGAACCGCCAACAGGGACGGACCGTCGAGCCCGGTGCGTTCGGCGTCGAACAGCACGTAGACCGGCCAATGGAACAGATACACCCCATAGGAGATCCGACCCAGCCACACCAACGGAGCGATGGCCATCAAGCGCCGCACCGGTCCGTCCGGCTGCAAGCCGATCAGCAGCGCACCCGACACCACGGCGACCAACGGCAGCGCGCCCTCGTAGGCCGGACCGCTCGACGACGGGAACAACACGATCGCCGCGCCGAGCACGACGAGCGCGATCGGCGCCAACGCGCGCCATCCGGCATTCACCGAGCGGCCGTACAGAGCGACCGCGACGAAGGCGCCGATCAGGATCTCACCGATTCGGGCGGGTGTCGCCCAATACGCCGCATCTGGCCCCCACGTCTGGGCGATCACGGGCGCGGCAACCATCGACAACGCCGTGATCACCCCGATCCAGGCGATGCGCGATCTCTGCCGGGCGACCCGCGCCAGCACGAACGCCATCAGCGGCGGCCAGATCCAATAGAACTGCTCTTCGATCGCGAGCGACCAGAAGTGCTCGAGGGGAGACGCTGTTCCATTGGTCTGGGCGAGCAGATCCTGATACGAGCCACCACCGGCGAGCAACACCCAGTTGGCGACCTGGAACAACGCTCCGAGCACGTGCGCGCGCAGCGACGAAACTGCCTCGAACAGATCGGTGAACGCCGCGAGCGCCACGACACCGAGCAGGCAGATCGCGCTCGCCGGAAGGAGTCGACGAAGACGTCGTGAGTAGAACGTGGGCAGGTCGATCCGACCAGTCATCTCGTGTTCGTGCACCAGCAGGCTGGTGATGAGGTAGCCGGACAGCGTGAAGAACACCGACACCCCCAGGTAGCCACCATCGAAACCACGAACGCCGCCGTGGAACAGCAAGACAGCGGTGACGGCGAGGGCCCGTACGCCATCGAGCGCGGGCTGATATGCGATCGTCGGTCGGCTCGACATGTGAGTCCGAAGTGTAGGGCTGACATTGGGTATCGTCTGAGACCATGCCGCCCCCCTCGACTCGCCGGTCGCTGTCCCGCGCCCGGCGTTGCCGACGGATCGTCGCTGCAATCTTGATCGCCGGCGTCGCAACCAGTCTCACTACGTTGGCGCCTCAGCGCGGTTCAGCAGCGCTGCTGGCCAAGGAGACCTTCGACCGAACCCCCCGACCACTGGGGCCGATCAGCGTGATCGGGGACTCCGTGTTGCTCGGAGCGCTCCTGTACTCCCCCACTCTGTCGGATCAGCTGGCGACACAGGGCTGGGGTCCGATCCGCATCAGGGCCGGGGTCGGTTACACGACGGGCCGCTTCACCCAGAGCGGCGAGGCCCGGGCGTCCTACTGGATCGACCGATGGCGCCAGGAGGGATGGGACCCGGTCGACGTGGTCGTCGGCGTCGGCGGCAACGATGCCGGGTACTGCGATGTCGACGTGTCGTGCGCCCGCGAGGCGATCATGTACCTGGTGAACGCGATCGGGCCGGGACATCGGATCTGGTGGCCGAAGATCACCCACCACTGGGCGCGCTTGCACTGGCAGAACAACTGGAACACCGCACTCGACCAACTCGCCGCCGAACGTGAGGACTTCTTCACCTGGGACTGGCCGGGCGCCATGGCCGCTGCCGGGTTCGTCACCACCGACAACATCCATCTGTCGGCCCCCGACTACCGCACTCGGTCGGCCATGATGGCCACCGAGATCACCGCCGATCTGGCCCGCGCCACACACGACGGCGGCGACGTCGACCTACCCGATCCCGCCGGCCCGCCGAGTGAATTCATCCCGATCGAACCGACGCGGATCATCGACACGCGGATCGACGCCCCCGGGCACGTCCCGGCGCAGACGAAGCTCGTGATCGACGTGTCCGACCAGGTGCCCCCCGGCACCACCGCAGTGGCCGCCTACGTCTCGGCGACGAATACGGGCGGACCGGGTTACCTCACCGCCTACGAATGCTCGGCGGGCAGGCCGCTCGCGTCCTCGGCCAACCACCTCGGCGGCGAGACGCGCGGCGCTGTCGCGATCGTGCCGATCTCGGTGAAAGGACGTTTCTGCCTGTACACACACGCGGACGCCGATCTGCTCGTCGACCTGCAGGCCGCATTCGTGCCACCCGATTCCGGTGGCGTTCGGTTCACGCCGCTCGACACGCCATCCCGGTTGGTCGACACCAGGCAGACAGGCAGACAGGAGATCGTCGAGGTCGCTGTGCCCGACGGCGCGGACGCGGTCGCGATCAGCCTCACCGCGATCGCCGATGCCGACCCCGGGTATCTCGTCGCCTACCCCTGCACCGACCCGATCCCCGTTGTTGCGACGGTCAATCATCTCGCCGGTGAGATCATCTCCGGGGCAGCCTTCGTCCCGGTCAGCGACGCCGGCACGATCTGTGTCCGGACGAAAGCACCCGCCGACATCACGATCGACCTGACCGGCACGTTCTCGACCGACGGCGACCTGGCCTTCGTGCCGGTGCCACCGACTCGCATGATCGACACGCGGTACGGCACCGGCGGTTGGACCCCGATCCACGGCCAGCTCCAAGTCATCGACGCCCGCGTCGCTGCCGACGAGCGCGAAAGCGGTCTCTGGCACGATCACGTTCGTCAATCCGCTGCGAACGGGCTACCTGCGCGCGTGGGGGTGCGGCGAACAACCGACCACGGCCAATGTCACGTCACTCGCCGGTGGGGTGCTGGCCAATTCGGTGACGACCGGGCTGAGCGAAACCGGGCGATTGTGCATCTTCGCCCGCTCGACGACGTCGACCCTGTTCGACACGACCGGCTGGTGGGTGGCGCCGACATGAGCCGTCGACTGTCAGGATTGCTCGCAGTCGGACTGATGGCCGTTGCGTTCGCCCCCACCGACACTGCCGGAGCGCTACCGGTCGGCTCGGTTCCCGAGGTCGCACCCTCCTCGCAACGAGTGGTGATGTTCACGGACTCGGTCGGTCTGGGCGCCGAGTACGCGCTCCCCAGAGCGTTCCCCGCCGATTGGGATGTCCGCGTGGACGGTCGCCCGGCCGAGATGGTGGGTGAGCTCGAGCGCAACTTCGTGCGTCCCCGTCTGGCGAGCAACCCCGAGTGGTTCGGCGATCACGTCATCATCGCCGCCGCCTACAACGCTCCCTACTGGGATTGGCCTCGTCTCGATCGGGAGATCGACTCGTTGATCAACCTGCTCACGGCTTCCGGAGTCGAGCACGTGTACTGGGTCACGTTGCGCGAGATAGATCCGCGCTACGTGTCGGGCAGCGGCTGGCGCCAGATCCAGCCGTACGCGTGGTATTTCCCGACGGTGAACACCCGTCTCGAGGCTGCGCTGGAACGGCACCCCAACCTCACACTCGTCGACTGGCGAGCAGCGGCGAACCAACCGGGACTCACCTACGACGCGATCCACCTCAACCCGAACGGTGCAGCGCTCTACAGCGCATTGATCCGGCAGGCGGTCGACGCCGCCACCACGCAGGTCGAGAACGGTTCGACCACGAGGGTCCACGTACCGAACGGCGAGGGTGCCGCCGCGGCTGCCGTGAACCTGACCACCACCGATCCACGGACGGCCGGCTTCCTCGCCATCCATCCGTGCCAGGGGGCCGTCCCCGTGGTGTCGATGCACAACTACGGCCGGGCCCAGATCGCCGCTCACTCGGGGATCGTCCCGCTCGACGCCAACGGTGATTTCTGCGTGACGAGCCGTAGCGCCACCAACCTCATCGTCGACATCACCGGGATCTTCCCCGAGCAGGCCGGCTTCGGCGTGGTTGCGCCAACCCGATGGCTCGACACCCGGTCCCTCCCCGGGCGCCGGCTCGTTCCCGCCCGCAGCACGATCGAACTGGACCTGGACGACGTGCGCGATCGCGCCGGGTTCGAGGGCGATCCGGCGGCAGTCGCCGTGGTCGCGACGTCGGCCGAGGCGACGGCTCCCGGCTTCCTGCGGGTCACGACCTGCGGATCCGAGGCCGAGACGTCGAACGTCAACTACTTCGATACTTCCCCGTCACCCAACCTCGTGATCGTCGAACCGGACGCCGATGGCCGGATCTGCGTCTACACGCTCGCCGCCGCCCATGTCATCGTCGACCTGTTCGGCGTGTTCGACGCCGATTCAGAGGTCGTTGCGGGTACGGCACAGCGCGTGTTCGACTCGCGCGACGCCGGGGCACGGGTGGCAGCGGGATCGGTGACCGTGATCGACGTTGTAGCAGCGGGCGTGGACCCTGCGTCGAGTGGAGTCGTCGTCAATCTGACGGCAACCGACGCCCTGGCAGCCGGTTACGTCACGGCCTACCCGTGCGCAGCCGGACGACCGAAGGCATCGAACGTCAATGTCACGACCGGTCAGGTGGCCGCCAACGCCGCGATCATCGCTCCGGACGACACCGGGACGATCTGCGTCTTCTCCCTGTCGTCGATGCACCTGATCGTCGACCTGATGGGTGACGTCGGCGCTCCGTTCGAGGGACGCACGCCGGTGCGGGTCCTCGACACCCGCGGCTGACGGGACGAACCGCGCAAATCTCGGCCCCGTGTCGTACCCATCGGTAACCGTGCGAGACTGCAACTCATGATTTTCGACGGTCACGTTCACCAGCTGCCAGACATCGACCCCAGCGAGACACAAGAGTGGCTGGATTCGCTCGACGCTGTCGTCGAAACCCATGGCAAGAGCCGCGCCCGCTTCCTGCTGTCACGCCTGCTCGACCGTGCCAACGCCAGCCAGGTGAGCTTTCCCGCGACGGTCAGCACACCGTATGTCAACACGATCCACGCGCGAACACGAGCCGTGGTTCCCAGGCGACGAGCACATCGAACGCCGAATCCGAGCATTCATCCGCTGGAACGCGGCGATCATGGTGGTCAAGGCGAACAAGCATGCCGACGGCATCGGAGGCCATCTCTCCACCTTTGCCAGTTCGGCGTCGCTGTACGAGATCGGCTTCAACCACTTCTTCCGCGGCAAGGACGACAAGCCCGGCGATCACGTCTACTTCCAGGGCCACGCAGCTCCCGGTATCTACGCCAGGGCATATCTCGAGGGCCGCCTCACCGATGACGATCTCGACCATTTCCGCCAGGAGATCGGTCGCGACGGTCAGGGTTTGTCGAGCTATCCGCACCCCCGGTTGATGCCCGAGTTCTGGGAGTTCCCCACGGTGTCGATGGGCCTCGGACCGATCACTGCGCTCTACCACGCACGATTCAACCGCTATCTCCACAATCGCCAGATCGACGACACCAGCGAGAGCCGCGTGTGGGCATTTCTCGGTGACGGCGAATGCGACGAGCCCGAGACGCTCGGTGCCATCTCGCTGGCGTCGCGCGAACAGCTCGACAATCTCGTGTTCGTCGTCAACTGCAATCTGCAGCGGCTCGACGGCCCGGTGCGCGGCAACGGCAAGGTCATCCAGGAGCTCGAGGCGACGTTCCGCGGCGCCGGCTGGAACGTGATCAAGGTCGTGTGGGGTTCGAAATGGGACGAGCTGTTGGCCCAGGACAAGGACGGCGTGCTGCTCAACAAGATGAACACCACCGTCGACGGTGAGTTCCAGCGATACGCCGTCGAGGACGGCGGCTATGCCCGCGACAACTTCTTCGGCCCCGACCCGAGGCTCCGACAGATGGTGCAACACCTGACGGACGACGAGATTCGCAGTCTGCCGCGCGGTGGGCACAGCTACAAGAAGCTGTACGCCGCCTACAAGGCAGCCACCGAGAACCTCGGCAGCGGTCGCCCGACGGTGATCCTGGCCAAGACGGTGAAGGGATGGACGCTCGGACCCGGGTTCGAGGGCCGCAACTCCACGCACCAGATCAAGAAGATGACCAAGCAACAGCTGCTCGACCTGCGCGACCGGCTCAACCTGCACGACGAGATCCCCGAGGAGTCGATCCAGGCCGACAACCCGCCGTACTTCCGGCCCGCCGCCGACTCGATCGAGCATCAGTACATGATGGAGCGTCGCAAAGCATTGGGCGGTTCGATCCCCAAGCGCACCACGAAGGCACGCAAGCCATTGCTGCTGCCGGAGGCCTCGACCTTCGACGAGATGCGAGCCGGGTCGGGCGAGCAAGAGGTCTCGACCACGATGGGGTTCACGCGGCTGCTGCGCAGCCTGTGCCGCGACACCAACATCGGCAAACGCGTCGTTCCCATCATCCCCGACGAGGCCCGCACGTTCGGCATGGACGCCCTGTTCCGCGAGTTCGAGATCTACGCCAGCCAGGGTCAGAAGTACCAACCGGTCGACCACGACCTGCTGTTGTCGTACACCGAGGACTCCGATGGGCAGATCCTGGAGGAAGGCATCACCGAGGCGGGCTCGATGGCCAGTTTCATCGCCGCCGGCACGTCCTACGCCACCCGCGGCGTCCCGATGATCCCGTTCTACACGTTCTATTCGATGTTCGGGTTCCAGCGCGTCGGTGACCTCGTGTGGCAGGCAGCCGACATCCGGGCCCGCGGCTTCATGATGGCGGCCACGGCCGGACGGACCACCCTGCTGGGCGAAGGCCTGCAACACCAGGACGGGCACAGCCTCGTATTGGCCTCGACCGTTCCGGCCGTCCAGGCCTACGACCCGGCCTTCGCCTACGAGATGGGCGCCATCGTCAAGGCAGGTTTCGACCGGATGTACGGGCCCGACTCGACCGAGAACGGCGGACAGCTCGATCCCGACGTCATGTACTACATCACGCTGTACAACGAGAACTACGTGATGCCCAAACTCGAGCCGCACCAACAGGCCGAGTTCGAGTCGGGTGCCGTTCGCGGCCTGTACCGCTGGGCCGATGCGCCCGGCGGGCCCGGCAGGCGAGCGACGATCCTGTTCTCCGGCATCTCCCATGCGGCAGCGCGCGGTGCGGCGACCGAGCTGGCCGAGCACTACGACGTCGGTGCCGAGCTGTGGTCGGCGACCAGCTACAAGAAGCTCCGCGAGGAGGCACTGGCCTGCGAGCGGCACAACCGCCTGCACCCGTCGCAGCCGGGTCGAGTGCCGCTCGTCACCCAGCTGCTGGGCGAGTCCCAGGGCCCGATCACGGCGGTCAGCGATTTCATGAAGGCCGTGCCCGAACAGGTCGCCCGGTTCATTCCCGACGGTCGCCCCTTCACGATCCTGGGCACCGACGGCATGGGTCGCAGCGACACCCGCGAGGCCTTGCGCCGCCATTTCGAGATCGACACCGGCCACGTCGTGGTCGCGACGCTCACGGGCCTGATGCACGCCGGCCAGGTCGATGCCACGGTCGTCGAGGACGCGATCCGCCGCTACGGGATCGACCCCGACGCAATCGACCCGTACGTCGCCTGACGATCGCTCCGGGCTCACCCGCGCCGCATCGATCCCAAGGGGTCGATCGCTGTCATCGACGACCGAGCCGCGCTCGCACGGATGAAAGCCCGCACGGCCCGACTGCGAGCCGTCGACAAGCACGGGCAGGACCGTCCGTCGCCGTGAACCGGCGGCCGACGAGCCTGCGACCGGCGTGCACCGACCCAGGTCTGCTCCCGTCCTGCCGGCGCAGCTAGCGTCTCGACACATGTCGGAGATGTACCGCGTGCCGGTCGACCCAGCCGCCCCGAACAATCCGCACAGCTCCGCGCTCAGGTTGACCGGCAACGGTCACCGGGTCTTGGAGGTGGGCTGCTCGGTCGGGCACGTGACCGAGCACCTCGTCGCCGCCGGCAACACCGTGGTCGGTGTGGAGGTCGACGCCGAAGCCGCCGCCCAGGCCTCGGCGTGGGCGACGAACGTACACGTCCTGGATCTCGACACCCGGCGACTCTCGACGGTCGAGTCGGGACGCTTCGACGTGATCATGCTGGGAGACGTGATCGAGCACCTGCGCGACCCGCTCGCCACGATCGCGCGACCTGCTCACGCTGCTCGACGACGACGGCCGTCTGATCGTGTCGGTCCCCAACATCAGCCACATCGACATCCGGCTGATGCTGCTGGAGGGCACCTGGGCGTACCAGCGCGACGGCCTGCTCGACGACACCCACTTGCGCTGGTTCACGCGCGATTCGCTGCGCCAGCTGCTCGCCGCGCTCGGGTTCACGGCACGCCGTGTCGAACGCGTGCGACACGGGGTCGGGGCGAGTGGCCTGCCCGTCACACCGGGCCTCCACAGCCCCGAGGTGATGCGATTCATCGAATCCGACCCGGAAGCGCACACGTACCAGTTCGTGATCGAAGCCGTCCGTTCCGAAGCGGGGGTCGCCGACGCGCTCGCACCCGTCGAGGCCGACTGGCCGGACCTGCGAGCCGAACGAGCCCAACTCGAGGCACTGAGCGGCGACGTCGAACGCTTGACCGAGCACAATCGTGCGCTGCAGGCCGAGGTCGATGCCTGGAAGCAGTCCAAACTGGCCCGCGTCAGCTCGCCTCTACGATCGGTCTGGGGCCGGATCAAACGCCGCCGCGGCTGAGCGAACGCCGGACCCGACGGGCCCGTGCCCGCTCGACCAACCGCCTCGGCGCACCTCCCAGACCCGCCGCCAATGCCTTCGCGTGGGTTCGCGAAGGGACGATGACGGAGCCGACGTACCGACAGCCACAACGCCCTGCCGATCGTCGCCGTGTCGGCGAACCGGAACGCGGCCCACAATCGGTTGCGTTCCTGGAGGTAGCGGGTGCGGTCGGGGAGCGCCCCGGTGGAGACACCGCCGACATGTTCCACGACCGATGCCGTCGCGACGCGATACGTCCACCCCTGCTCGGTGCCTCGCCGGGCCAGATCGACGTCTTCGTAGTACAGGAAGTACCGCTCGTCGAATCCACCGGTCGACTCCAGGAACTCGGAGGAGAACAGCACTGCGCCACCGGTGAACAGCTCGAGATCCGCCACGAACGACTGCTCCGGTAGGGCCTCGCCGAGCCCGATGTCGACGCCGGCCCCGTCGCTGCCGATCCGCACGCCGAGACTGTTGATCTGCGCCAGGTCGGACGCCACCAACATCGGTTGGACGGCCCCCACCCGGCCCGATGACGACCCGCTGGTGAGTTCGTCCACCAGCGGCGCGATCCAGTCGGACCCGACGACGACGTCGTCGTTGAGCAGGGCGATCATGTCGGCGCCGGCGGCGCGAGCGGCCTCGAACCCGACGTTCGCCGCCGCGCCGTATCCGCGATTCGACACGCTGATGATGAGCACGTCCGGATCGCTCGGGTCGGCCCGGCCCCCGGTGTCGACGACGATCACGAGGTCGATGGTGCCGGCCGCGCGAAGCGACGCAACACAGTCGTCGAGCATCCCGGCAGGAGCCGAGAAGGTCACGACGACGGCAGCGATCACGCAGCGAACGGTACAGTGCATCGCCGTGACAGCATCGATTCTCGTGACCGGCGGCGCCGGCTATATCGGCTCCCACACCGTTCGGGCGCTCGCTCGCGCCGGACGACCCGTCGTCGTGCTCGACAGCCTCGAACTCGGCTCGGCCGGCGCGGTGTTCGATGTCCCATTGGTCATCGGAGACATCGCGAACGAGGAACTCGTCGAGCAGGTCTGCCGCGAGCACGACGTCGACACGATCGTGCACTTCGCGGCCTACAAGAACGTCGGCGAGTCGATGCAGCGCCCGGCGAAGTATTTCCACAACAACGTCGACGGCACCGTGCACCTACTCGACGCGGCGGTACGTGCCGACGTCCGCCAGTTCGTGTTCTCGTCGTCGTGCTCGGTGTACGGCACGCCGGCGATCGTGCCGGTCGACGAATCGCAACCGATCCACCCCGAGTCGGTCTACGCCGAGACGAAGGCGATCGTCGAGCGCGTGCTGCACTGGTACGACGTCGTGCACGGGCTACGAAGCGTGAGCCTGCGCTACTTCAACGCCGCCGGCGCCAGCTTCGACAGCGCGATCGGCGAGGACTGGTCGTACGCCCTCAACCTCATCCCGGTGGCGATTCGAGCACTGCTCGCCGACGATCGGGTCCTCGACGTGTTCGGCGACGACTACCCGACTCCCGACGGCACCTGCGTCCGCGACTACATCCACGTCGACGACCTCGCCGACGCGCATATCGCCGCCATCGACCGTCTCGATGCGGGAGGCGCCTCGACCGCCGTGAATGTCGGAACCGGAGTCGGTTCGTCCGTGCTGGAGGTGTTGCACGGCATCGAACGGATCGCCGGCCGACCGGTGCCGCATCGCATCGTCGGTCGACGTGTCGGCGACCCGGTGTCCACGTTCTCCGATCCGACGCGATCGTGCGAACTGCTCGGATGGACACCCGAGCACGGCATCGACGAGATTCTCGAGACCGCCTACCGCTGGCACGTGGTGCAGTTCGGGGCGACGGGCGACTGAGATGTCGGACGCCGACCGACCACGATGAGCGCCCCACCGCTCCCCCGCCGTTTCGTCACCGCCTCGCCCAAGCCGCTGGCGCAGGTCCCCTCCGGTGTGCCCCCGAAAGTGTCGTTCGTGACGGTGACCTTCGGCACCGGACCGATCGTCGTCGACAGCCTGATCTCGCTGGTCGAGTCGCTCGAATCTGCACACGTACCGTACGAATACGTGGTCGTCGACAACGCCCATCCCGAGGTGGCCCATTTCACCGTCGACACCCTGTTGCTGGCAACCCACGGTGTCCGTGTCGTGAGGTCACCGACCAACCTCGGGTTCGGCGGCGGCTGCGAGGTCGGGGTCGGCGAATCGACCGGCGCGGTCATCGGATTCGTCAACCCTGATGTCATCTTCGAGCCAGGATGGCTCGAGCCGTTGTTGGCCCAGCTCGAACGACCGGAGGTGTCGATCGCAGCTCCGGTCCTGCTCGAACCCGACGGAACGGTGCAAGAGGCCGGGCAACGGTTGTGGGCGGACGGAACCACATCACCGATCACGATCGCTCCGGCACCCGGCGGTGTCACCACACCCGACTACGCCTCGGCCGCGTGCTGGTTGGTGCGCCGCGACGAACACGAGCGGCTCGGTGGCTTCGACCCTGCGTTCTTTCCCGCCTACTACGAGGACGTCGACTACGCCCTGCGCGCCGCCTCGAAGGGCGGCTCGACCGTCGTGGTCGGGAGTTCGCGGGTCGTACATCGGAAGGGTTCGTCGACCTCGGACGACCGAATTCCCGACACCACGCCGCAACGATGTCTGCTGCTCGACCGCTGGCCCGAGCTCGCAACGACGCAACCGGCACCACCGCTCACGTCATCGCGCTGATCAACCGGGTGGGGCGACGACCCTCACCAGTTCCTCGACGGTCCGGTCGATCCGATCGAGCTTCGCGCTCAATGCTTCGAGCCGGGCGGTCAGCTCGTCGACACGTGGAGCGACGCCGTCGGCAGCCGTGACCAACCGGGCTGTCTCGGCATCGGTTCGGGCGACCGTCGACTCGAGTTCTGCCAAGCGACGCTGCAACGCCCGGATCGCCCCACCCTGGTCGTCGAATGCGTCCTGAGTTCGGCCTGCACCTCGCACGATCCACGCCAACTGCTGCTTCATCGGCCCAAGCTCTCCAACCGTTCGCTGACGGCACCGACGCGGGCGGTGAGGTCGCCGACCGAACTCCGGCTCTCTTCGCGTGCCGCCTCGATCTCGCGTCGCACGGCGGCAACCTCGTCCCGCAGCTCGTCGAGCTGTGCCCGCAGCTGCCGAACCTCCTCGTTACCCCGAACCAGCCGTCCGGCGTGCGCTCTCAAGCTTCCCATGTCACGTCCTCTCCTCGTGCCGGCCGGCCCGACGGCAGAGCCCGGCGATCAGATGCCCGGCGTGGATCGGGCTCGACTGTTCCATCATGCTGTTCCGGCCGGCGACGGCCAAGCCGTCTCGGAACGGCCGGTCGTCGACCATTCGCCGCATCGCCGACGCGGCCTGGTCGATATCCGGGTCGGCCCACACCGCCTCGTTCGGGTAGTACCCCTGGCGATCGGTCACGGCGATCAGATCGGCGTCGATCAACACCGAGTTCTGATCGTGCATGAACTCGAGGTTGCCCGAGTAACGAGTCGCTATGACCGGGGTGTCGAGCCACATCGCCTCCATCAGGTGCAACCCCAATCCCTCGGATCGGTGCAACGAGACCAAGCAGTCGCTGTGGGCGATCAATGCCATCTGATCGGCCCGACTGAAGTGCTCGTCGGTCACGCTGATATCGGAACGTCCAGCGGCTGCCAGTCGGAGTTCCTCGTGCTCGGACCATCGCTGATGCCCGTTCAATGTCTTGACCAACAAGACCGGGCCGTGCTCGGAGGGGATCGGAAACGCACGCTCGAAGGCGCGGATCGCCGCGATCGGGTTCTTGCGATCGGTGATGCTGAGGTGGTCGAGCGTCACGAGGAAGACGAAGCGATCCGCCGGCAACCCCAGGTCGCTGCGCGACCGGTCGGAGCGTGCCGGTTCGGGAACCGGTACGTGCACCACGTTCACCGGTTTGTCCGTGACGTTCCTGAACGCGGTCCGCGATGAACTCGGTGGCTGCCCACACTTCGTCGACCATCGCGATGTTGTCCACGATCCGCTGCGGTAGGTGAGACAACTCCCAGAACCAGAATCCGATCGACGTACGATCGTCGAAGACGGCTGCGCCGTGGTCGGCGGCGAAATGGCTCATCTGATCGCAATGAACGGTGATCAGGTTGGTGTCGTACAGCAGATCGGTCGTGAGCGGTGGCACGTCGGTCGCCGTGGGGCTGGCGGTGCGGTGGTAGTGGAGGGCGGCGTTCGGCGCGTCGGCCGCGACGAGCGACGAATGGATCCGGCGGGTGAAGTCGCCCAGACCCGAGTCGGACGACACATAGCCGATCAGATTCACACCGGGTCGATGCCCGAGCGACGACCACGTCGGAGCCAGCCGCTCGGCCCGCGCCTGGATCAGCGGTGACCTGCCGTCGGATCGCCAACTCTCCGCGGCCCAGGCCACGAATCGCCCGCGATCGGCGCCCATCGGCTGCGGGAAGGCTGCGTGCAGGTCGGGGCGACGCACCCATTCCTCGAAGAAATACCGCCCCAGGTCGCCGCCCGTCTTCGGGCTCGGCGCATCGAGCCATCCGAGCAACCCGTCGGCGCCGAACGGCTCGGGCGGCAGCTGATCATCGCCACGCGCCCACGATGCGATGGCCTCGCTCACCAGGGTCCGAATCGCCGTATCGATGCGGATCCCGCCCGGCAACGACACCGGCTCGCGTTCGCCCGCCCATTGCGGGCCCGTGTACGCGATCGCGTCGGCGAGGTTCTGGTCGTCGGACAGCAACACACGTGGGCGGCGGCCTCCGAAGGTGAGATGCCACGGCTCGGAGCGGTCGACCGCATCGACGTCGACGACGTACGGGGCGGCGGGATGATGTCCGACCGTCCACCCGGCGACGATGCCGCGCTCGGCGACTTCGAGCGGGATGCCCGAGCCGGTGAGCGCGAGCTCGATCAGCGGACCCACGCGATCGTCGGGACGGCTGAAGGCGAGCATTTGGGCGAGTGCGTCGAGCGCCGGGGCCGCCACCTTCGAGACCCCGAGGATCGCACGCGACCAGCTGCCTTCGACCGCGAGATCGGCGGCAGCCGGGGCCAGGCCGTCGTGGGGAATCGCACGCAGCGCGCGTTCGACCACCTTGACGCCTCGTTCGGGGACGAGATGATCGATGGGACCGATCACCCCCACCGAACCCACGCGCAGCACCACGACCGGATCATCGTGGCGACGCACCAGTCGGGCGACGGCACGGCCGGCACGCGCCCATTCGTAGGCCTCCGGAGACAGGGCTGCGAGCAGACGCCCCCAGCCGATTCGCAGCGGTTCGTCGAGGGCGAGGTCGGCCCACGCGACGCCCGGTGCGGCAGCGGGCCGACGGTGATGTGGGTCACCCGCCCAGACAGCGGTGATGTCCAGGTCGGGGTGGTGCACCCTCAGCTCGGCGGCCAGTTCAGCGGCGTCGAACGTGCCGGCCGGAACGACGAGGCAGGCGCGACCCGGCTTCGAGGCGGAACGGTCGCTCAACCCGACCCGCCTCGCCGGGCGCGGGCCGCGAGCCGCCGAACGGCATTCGGGCGGGATTCGACGGCCGGCGCACCCGAGCGCAAGGGGCGTTCGAGCCAGTCGGATCGACGGGGTTCGAGGTTCATGTTGTAGTACGGGTCATTGTTGATCGCGTAGTGCCAGCGCTCGTTGATGAACTCGTACTCACCGGGCGCCAGCTCGGGGACGCGGGTACGGCTCTCGAAGTGGTACCACGTCGCCCACGGCGTCCACACGATTCGGTGGCCGACGGCGCGCAGCTTGAGACAGAAGTCGACGTCGTTGAAGTTGAGCGGCAGCTCGGTGGGAAAGCCGCCGATCTCCTCGAACGCGGCCCGATGGATCAGCGCGGCCGCCGCGGTGACCCCGCTGCATTCGCGTTCGACAGCCAACGGACGCAGCGGCCACGGTCCCGGCGAATCGCCCGGCCAACCGAGGCAGGCGTGGCGCAGGTCGTAGTGGTACACGTGGCCGCCGTGCTGGAGCGTCCCATCGGAGAACAGCAGCTTGGCGCCCACCAGGGCGACGCCCGGCGTCTGCAGATGCGCCACCATCACCTCGACACTGGTCGGCTCGATCAGTTCGGTGTCGTCATTGAGCAGCAAGAACAGATCACCCGAAGCGTGCACGGCCCCGAGATTCATCTTGTCGGAGAAGTTGAAGGGCTTGTCGTACTCGACCAGGACGAGCTGATCGCCGGCGATCCGTCGCAACGCCGCGAGCACCGGCTCGGGCGTCGCCGCGTCGTACACCACCACGAACTCGAGTTCGCGATACGTGGAATGGTCGAGCAGGCTCTGAATCGCGTCCACGACGAATGCTCTCGTCGCTCCCCAGACGCGTCCCGCCGAGCCGCGCGTCGGGATGATGACGCTCACCAGCGGACGTTCGACCAACCGTCGACGGACCCGATAGCAGCCCTCGTGCCGGGTCAGTTCGACGGTGGCGTCGATGCCGACCCGGGCGCAGTGGTCGGCGACCGCGCGAACGCCGGCCTCGAATGCCCACGGCTTGTTGTCGGAACTCGTGGTGACGCTGTTCGGTGATTGACGCCAGTGGTACAAGACCTGTGGTACGTGTGCGACACCGCGTGCCCGCTCGGTCAGCCGCAGCACCAGGTCGTGGTCCTGAGCACCATCGAAGCCGGGCCGAAAGCCTCCGACCTCGTCGACCAGCGAGCGGCGAGCGGCGAGAAAGTGGGCGATGTAGTTCTGGCTGCGCAGTCGCTCCGGTGAGAAGTCCGGCTTGTACGACGGCCGTCGCGAATCTGCCGTCGGGTCGCAGCAGATCATGATCGCTGTACACCACGTCGATCTCGGCGTGACATGCCGCGGACATCGAACCCAGCGCACGCCCGGCGAGCACGTCGTCGTGATCGAGCAGTGCGATCCACTCGCCGCTCGCGACCGCCAGGGCATCGTTGCTGGCCGCGACGATGCCGCCGTTGTCGGCACGGCGGACGACCCGCACCCGGTGGTCGGCCGCCGCTGCCCGGTCGAGCACCTCGGCGACCCACGGTCGTGTCGATGCGTCGTCGACGATGATGTGTTCCCAGTCGTCGAAGTCCTGCTCGCGCACCGACCGGAGGCATTCCTCCAGGTGGGTCCGTTCGGGATCGTGGACGGCGGTCAGGACCGAGAATCGGGGGGCCATGAGGGTCACCTCAGAGCGGCCGCGAGCGCAGGGCCCGGCCGACCCGAAGTCGACTGTTTCGCAGCGTGTCGAACACCGCCCGCTGGAAATGATCCTGGTCCTGACGGGCCCTGGCCAGGGCCACCTCGAGTTCGTTGACGCGACCGCGGTACACGCCTTCGGCCGCTTCGGCACCCTTGGCGGCATCGCGTGCCGCCAGCAGGTCTTGGCGCAGATCGAAGTACGACTGCTCGGACGGACCGACCAGTTGGCGTAGCCGATCGACCTCGGCCTGCAAGCCAGCCAGATCGTCGTCGGACCGTTGTTCGGACATCGTGCGCAGTGTACTGGCAGCCCCGGACGCACCCGAGCACTAGGGTGATCCCGTGAACGTGGCGTCGCCGAGCAATTCGACGTCTTCGACACGCCAGGTCCGGCACGACGGCCTCACCGGCACCGAACGGAAACGGGGCCGATCGCCACGACGAGACGGCAGCAGGCGCGACCGTCATCCGGCGATCATCGAGCCGCGAAGCGGAGCCGTGCTCGCCTTGCTGGTGGGCGGAATCATCGCTTGTTGGGTGTTGTTGACACCTCCCGGAGCGGGGCCCGATGAGCACAGCCATCTCGTGCGCTCGGGCGCGGTGATCAGGGGGGATTGGGCCGACACCGAGGCCTACGTGCTACCCGACTCGTACCTGGTACCCGAACCCGGCTGCTACGCCTTCGACCCGACGATCCCGGCTCGGTGCGCCAGCTGGCCGGTTCGGACCGGCGCCGAGATCCCACAGGCGTCGAGAGCGAGCGAATACCCGATCTGGGCCCACGCCTTCTACGGGCTCGCCGGTCTCATCCCCGGGCTGGTCCCGTTGTGGTGGGCGCGACTGTTCGGCGCCGCGGTGGCGACCGGGTTGGTGGCGTGGGCGCTGCGAGCCACCATCGGGAGCCGTCCGCTGGCCACGACGGCCATCCTCGTCGGGCTGACGCCGATGGCGTGGTCGGTGTTCGCCACGATCAACCCATCGATGTTCGTCACCGCCGGAGCTCTCGCGCTGTGGGCGGGCCTGCTCCGACCCGAGGCGGCGAGCAGGCCGAGCGTCCAGTGGTTGATGGCGGTCGGATGGGCCGCACTGGCGCTGCCGCGCCGAGACGGACTGATCTGGGCGTGCATCACGTTGGCGATTGCGTTGGCGGCCACCGGACGAACCGCGATGGATTGGTGGCGGTCCTTCGGTGTTCCTGAGCCGCGCCGTGATCGGTGTCTCCACGTTGACCGCTGTCGTATGGGGCGTCACCAACGACTCGCGCACCTCCCAGATGGTTGCCCTCGCACCGCTGATCATCGTGGCATCGGAAGCTGCCCGGTGGTGGTGGACACGGCCCGATCTCACGCGCCGCACGAAGTATTCGGCCGCGGGCGCAGCGATCGTCGTCGGCGTGACCGCGTTGGCCGTGCTGCTGTCACGTCGCCCCGGCGGGTGGAGCACCGACGTCGCGGTGGAGGTGATCGGCCAAACCGACGAGAACTTGGTCGAGGCGATCGGCGTGCTCGGTTGGCTCGACACGTTGGTGCCCTGGTTCGCGGTGTATCTGTGGTTGATCTTGATCGGCGTGCTGATCGCGGTCGCCATGTTGTCAGGGCTGCGAACACTGGGATGGGCCGCTGTGCTCGCAGCCACGACGGTGGTCACCTCCTGGATCTTCGAGCTGTATCAGGGCAGCAATTCCGCGACCTACTGGCAGGGCCGGTACTCCCTACCGCTGCTGATCGGCATCCCGATGCTGCTCACTCTCGAGACGGATCGCGTTGCAACTCCGTTGCGCGACTTCCTCGGCCGGGCCGATCGTCTCGTCGCGGGCGGCGCGCTGCTGATCTTGAACGTCGCGGCGTGGGCCGCCGCACGCCGATGGGGCGTCGGCACCCGCGGTTCCCACCTGCCCTGGAGGTGGAGGCTGGACATCCAGCCGCTGCCGCCTCTGCTGTTGCTGATCGCCCACGCCGCGCTGACCGCGGCACTCCTCGCGGTCGTCCTCGCCGCGCATGCACCGTCAGCGGATGTAGCAGACCGATAGCCTGCTCGCGATGTCCGCTGCACCCGCCGAACGCGACGTGGCCGTCAGCGTCTCGCACCTCTCCAAGCGCTTCCGGCTGTTCCATGAGCGGCACCAGTCGCTGAAGCAGTCGTTGATCAACAGGCGTCGGAGCAACTACGAGGACTTCTGGGCACTGCGCGACATCAGCTTCGAGGTTCGAGAGGGCGAGACGTTCGGCATCATCGGACACAACGGCAGCGGCAAGTCGACTCTCCTCAAGTGCCTCACGAAGATCCTGCAACCCGACGAGGGCTCACTCGCGGTGAACGGTTCGATCTCGGCGCTGCTCGAGCTCGGTGCCGGGTTCCATCCCGAGCTGAGCGGTCGCGAGAACGTGTTTCTGAACGCTGCCATCCTCGGAGTGCCCCGTCGCCACATCGAAGAACGGTTCGAGGAGATCGTCGAGTTCTCGGGGCTCGCTCAGTTCATCGACACACCGGTCAAGAACTACTCCTCGGGGATGTTCGTGCGGCTCGGTTTCGCGGTGGCCATCAATGTCGACCCCGACGTCTTGATCATCGACGAGGTGCTGGCCGTCGGCGATGCGGACTTCCAGGCCAAATGCGGTGACAAGATCGCCGACTTCCGCGATCGCGGCAAGACGATCGTGCTCGTGACGCACGCGATGGACGACGTCGAGCGGCTCTGCAAGCGGGCGGCATGGATCGATCACGGCGAGCTCCGAATGCTCGGCAGTCCGTACGATCTCACGGACGCCTACATGCAGACCACGCACCACGGTCGCTCGGTCCAGTACCAGGACGGTCTCCGCTGGGGCACCGGAGAGGTGCGGATCGAGTCGGTCGAGATCCTCGATGGAGCACTCGAGCCGGTCAAGTTCGCTCAGTCCGGCATGCCGCACTCGATCCGAGTGAGTCTGTTCGCCGAGCGCCCCGTGATCGCACCCGAGGTCGTGATGTCGATCTACGACCAGCACGCGACGCTGGTCACCGAGGTCAGCACACGGTCGAGGGACGCCTTCATCGATCAGATCGAGGGGCACCGCACGATCAGCCTCGATATCGACTCGCTGCCCTTGGTCGAGGGCACCTACGAGCTGAGTTGCAGCGTGGTCGACGACACCGGCCAACGCGAGTACGACGTTCGCAGCCGCTTCGTGCGCTTCGACGTGCTCAAGGGGGCGGTCGGCGACGTCGGGCTCGTCACCCTCGGAGGCAGGTGGAACCTCGGCTGATCAGGGTCGGCTGATCAGAGTTCCTCGGCGAAGCGGCCTTCGAGTTTGTCGAAGATCCACCAGCCGACGATCACGGCCACCACCGCGTACACCGCCAGGACGCCGAAATCGATCAGGCGTGGCATCCGCAGGTCGTACATCAGGTTCCGGTAGATACGAACCGCAACCGTCATCGGCATGTGTTGGTAGATCCGTTCGAGCCAGAACGGCAACCGATCGACCACGAGGTGAGGCGGGTAGACGATCGGCGTCGCGAAGAACCAGGCCTGCAGAACGATGGTCCAGAGGTATGACAGGTCGCGGAAGTACACGTTGCCCGCCGCAAGCGCCAGACCGAGCCCGGCGCAGAACATGGCGACCAACAGCGAGGTGAGCAGGATCAACGGTACCCAGACCAGGACGACGTTTCCGGCGAACAACAACGCCACCGAGAGAACGCCCAGTTCGATCCCGAGCGTGAACAACCCGGCGACCACGGTCGAGATGATGAGATGCTCGCGCGGGAAAGCCACCTTGCGCACCAGTGGAGCGTTGGCGACGATGCTGTCCATCGCCGTCGTCACCGACACGCTGAAGAACGTCCACGGCAACAGCCCGCACAGCAGGAAGAACGCGTACGAGCTGAGTCCGCTCGGATCGCCAGGATCGGGTGTGGCCCGCAGGATCAGCGAGAACGCGAAGGTGTAGACGAGCATGAATGCGATCGGGTTCAGCAACGACCAACCCCAACCGAGCACGCTTCGCTTGTAGCGTCCGCGCAGCTCGCGGAGGGTGAGATTCCACAGCAGCTCGCGGCGGGCGATCAGTTCACTCGCCGATGACATGGACGCGCAGCGTAGTGGCGCCCGTGAACGATCGGACCGATCCCCGTACGCTCCCGTCGACGGTCAGAGTTCGACGGGCCACGGCAAGCTGGGATGGACCTCACGCAGATCGCGCAGCATGTGGTCGGCCATCAGGTTCGGCGGGCCACGGCAAGCTGGGATGGACCTCACGCAGATCGCGCAGCATGTGGTCGGCCATCAGGTTCGGCGGGCCACGGCAAGCTGGGATGGACCTCACGCAGATCGCGCAGCATGTGGTCGGCCATCAGGTTCGGCGGGCCACGGCAAGCTGGGATGGACCTCACGCAGATCGCGCAGCATGTGGTCGGCCATCAGGTTCGACGGGCCACGGCAAGCTGGGATGGACCTCACGCAGATGGCGCAGCATGTGGTCGGCCATCAGGTTCGACGTGCTCAGCATCGAGACCTCCTGGGTCCGGTATCTGCCGAGCAACTCGGGCACGTGGACACCGTGCTCTCCCGCGGCTGCGAACCGCAACCAGAGATCCCAGTCCTCCCACCCGAAGACCAGGTCCGACGCCCGGTAGCCCCCGTGGCGCTGCCACGCATCGCGCCGAAGCATCGCCTGGGCATCGATATAATTCGCCTCGCACATCCAGGGAACATGCCACGCCATCGCGCTGCGCACACCCGAGCGAACTCCGAACTCCTCGAGCATCGAGTAGGAGAACGCCGCATCCGGGTCGGCATCGAGTGCATCGGCGAGCCGGCGCAACGCCGTCGGATACACGAGGTTGTCCGCATCCATCACCATCACCTTGGGCGCTCTGGCCATCTCGAAACCCAGGTTCCGGCTCGAAGGCAAGCCACGATTGACGTCGCTGCCGAGCAGCAACGTCGGAGTTTCGGGGTGGTGGCTCATCCACCGTTCGACGACCTCGCGACCGTCATCGGCCGAGTGATCGTCGACGACGACGATCTCGAGATCGACATCGCTCGACGCGACGATCGAATCGAGCGTCTCGACGACGACATGGGCGTAGTTGTAGAGCGTGACAACGACGCTGACCTCGGGATGTGCGCTCGGGTACGCGGCCGATTCGACACGTACGACGTGATCTTCGACACCGTGCCGGACGAGGCATCGAGTCCGATCGATCCGACGTAGCAGTTTCATCTCGGCCGTCAGCGCCCCGAACAGCCGTTCACGGAACGCCGCTGTGGGCCGGAACGCCGGCAGCAATGGGATCTGCTGGGCCCGCAACATCCGGCTCGCGTAGTTCGGCACGATGAGCCGCCGCCGCCGTCGGTCGACGAACTGGTCGATGCGGTCGAGTGCGGGCCCCAGTGCGGAGGTGAGCGGAAACTCGTCGAGCACGGCATCCGCGGCGCGGCGACCGATCGCCGCAGTACCGTCCGGATCGTCGAGCAGCGCTCCGACGATCTCGGCCGGTCGCTCGGCCTCGACGAAGTGGACACCCGCCTCGAGCGGCTCGAACCCGGTCGACGGCTCGGTCAACACGCAGCATCCGTTCGCCATCGCCTCGACCATGCGGGCCCACTCGAAATACCCGGGCAAGTTGTCGTCGCGATGCAGGTTCAGCAACACCAGGCTGTCGGCCAGCAGGTCGTATTTCGCCTCCCCGAACACCAGCCCGGCAGCCCCGTCGTGCACTGGCCGGCTGAACGCGAACATGCGCAGATCCGCGCGGCGACCCCACAACAGCGGCGCCAGCTCGGCGAGGCGTTCACCCCGGCGCTCGGTCCGGCCGCCCAGGAACAGCAACTCCCGGCTACGCGGTGTATCCGGGCGGCGCCGGTCCATGCTCGGCACGCCGCCGAGCCGGAGATGATGTGCGTCGAGCCCCGTCGAGCGCAGTGCGTCGACCCCGTGCTGGTTGATGTCCAACACCGTCCGACTCGGTTCGCAGAACAACCGGCTCAGCTCGAACCATGTCGTTCCCGGTTGCTCCGTGCAGATGGGAACGCTGATCCGGGCGGCGGCATCGATCTCGCGGTTGGCGTAGCCGCCCAGCCCGTAGAACTCGTGAGGGGCAACGACGAGGTTGACGGCATCCGGGTCGACAGGGCGCCCTCCGCTGTCGTGCAACGTCGCCGTACGTCCGAGCAACACCGCCGCCTCGGCAACCCAAGCCGCGATGTCGCGCATGAACGCATTACCGGTCGGAGCGACGAAGACGTTGATCGCACGCACGGCTCAGGCCTGGCGACGACGGATCAGGTCGGCCGGCGCGCGGAGCCCCTTGAGCAGGACGCGCTTGACCACGGTGAGCTTGTCGGGGGCGGCAGCGACGCTGCGGAACATCGAAGTCACGAGCACGCGACGACTCGTCGCTTCCGGCAGCTCGGCGGCGATGGCGAGCAGCTCGGCGCGGCGAGCTCGGGATTCACGCTGCAGTTCGTCGAGTCGCGCTTCGATGTCGGTCTCGCCCGCCGTCGGTTCGGTCATGAGGTCGAGGCTACGGCGTGTGGCGACTGCAAAGGAGTACGCTTCGGGCGACTCCATGCGCGAGATGACCAGCCCTCCGGGCACCGAGCCGGAAACGGCCGGTCAGCCATTCACATTCGTGCTCGAACGTGCGATCGGCCGGGTCAGCCGCCCGCTGAGCTGGATGTGGCATCGCGGGTTCCGATTCTTGTTCGTGCTCGACGCGATCGGGCTGTTCGCCTCCATGGTGGCGATCAACTTCGCCCGGTTCGGCTGGACCTGGCCGACCTACCCCCGCTCGCACTACTGGATCGGGTTCTCGTTGGCGACAGCGATCCACCTCGGCATCAACTACTTCGCCGGCCTGTACGAACGGGAACCGCGGCTCGGTTATCGGCCGTGGTTGCCACGGATCGTCGTCGCCACCAGCATCGGGGTCGCCTTCGACGGCCTGGCGGCGGTGCTGACGAACCGCTACTTGATGCCGCGTCTCAACCTCGGCGTCCTGTTGATCGTGGCGTCGCTGGTGCTCAACGCGAACCGTTCGGTCAGTCGCCACCTCGCGAACCGCCGGCGGGGCCCGTCACGGGTGCTCCTGGTCGGGCACGGCGAGGCCGTCGCTCTGGCCGAACGGCACTTCGCGTCCGAGCCCGATGCCGACGTGGTCGGCACCCTCGAGCGCACCACCGAACTGTTCGAGCTCGTCAACGCCAACGACGCCACGGACGTGCTCCTGCTCGACATCTCCGCATTCTCCGCAGCGTTCCCCGAGCCGCTGACGGCACTCGATCGTGAGGGCATCGGCGTGCACCAGCGGGTGAGCGCCCGCGAAACCTTGCTCGGGCTGCAGTCGGTGCGGGAGATCGCCGGCATGCCGTTCACGCGGATGAGAACCCACGCGATGGCATCGCACCAGTTGCGCCTCAAGCGCCTGTTCGACCTCGTGTGCATCGTGGTGATCTCACCTCTCGCCGTTCCGCTGCTGCTCGGCCTCGCCGCCTACGTTCGAGTGGTTGGCGGATCACCAGTGCTCTACCGCCAGATCCGCGTCGGCCACGGCGGACGACGCTTCTCGGTGGTCAAGTTCCGCACGATGATCCCCGACGCGGAAGCCAACGGTCCACAGCTCGCCGGTCGACGGGACGACCGAGTCATCCGAGGCCTGGGGTGGATGCGTTCGACCCGATTCGACGAGCTGCCGCAGTTGTGGAACGTGCTCAAGGGCGAGATGTCGCTCGTCGGGCCGCGGCCGGAACGCCCCGAGTTGATCGAGCTCTTCGAGCAAGACGTAGCCGGCTACGCCCGACGTCACGAGCTGCCACCGGGAATCACCGGATTCGCCCAGATCAACGGCCGCTACGAGACGGACCCGGCCTACAAGCTCGGATACGACCTGCAGTACCTCGTGAACTGGTCGATCGTGCTCGACCTCCAGATCCTGCTGCGCACCGTCTGGGTCGTGCTGCGCCGCCGTGTCTGATCTGCGCTCAGCTGTTGCCGGTCGCGCCGACTGGCCGACGGTCTCGGTGATCATGCCGATTCGCAATGAGGCGATGCACCTCGAACATGCTGTCGAGTCGATCCTCGACCAGGATTATCCACGGCCGTTCGACATCTGCCTCGCGGTCGCACCATCCGACGACGACACGCGTGCGGTCGCCACCGCACTCGCGCGCCGACATGATCGCGTTTCGGTCGTGACGAATCCGGCGGGCGTCACACCAGCCGGCCTGAACGCGGCCGTCGCTGCAACCAGCGGTGAGGTGATCGTCCGCGTCGACGGTCATGCCGCCCTCTCGCCCGGATACATCCGCGGCGCGGTCGAGACGATGCGCCGAACCGGTGCGGTCAACGTCGGCGGACGACAGGACGCGCTCGGTGAGAGCGACTTCGAACGGGCCGTCGCTGCGGCCATGACCTCGTACATCGGAACAGGGGGCGCCAGATTTCACGTCGGCGGCGAGGCCGGACCGGTCGACACGGTGTACCTCGGCGTGTTCGACCGAACGGCTGGCGATCTCGCCGGATGGTTCGACGAGGCCCTGATCCGCAACCAGGACTACGAGCTCAACATCCGGCTTCGCGAGCTGGGCGGCACGATCTGGTTCGATCCGGAACTGTCGGTCACATATCGCCCGCGCGACACGATCGGAAAGCTCGCCCGGCAGTACTACGAGTACGGCTACTGGAAGAACGCGGTGGTTCGAATCCATCCAGGGTCGCTCAAGCTCCGCCAGGCGATCCCGGCGATGAGCACGGTGGTGCTCGCCCTCTCCGTGCTCGTCGGCGCACGCCGACCGAGGTGGCTCGCGGTCCCGGCCGTGTACGCGACGGTGGTCGCAGGCGCGGCGGTGGGCGTACGCACCAGAGATGTACCCGGCCGCCGAATCGCGATCGCCGTGCTGGTGATGCAGCAGGCCTGGGGTATCGGGTTCCTCGCCGCCGTCGTGGGTTCGATCACACGATGGGTGGGCGGCCGAGCCTCGTCAACCGCCAAACGGTTCGCCAGCTGATCGGCCTGCGGTCGACCGGAATCCGCCATCCCTGTCGCCAGCCGGCGAGGTAGGCGGTGCCGCAACGACCACGGCGGGCCCGGATCCAACCGGCCAACAACCATGCCGTGGTGTGCACGACCAGTACGGCTCGCGGCAGGTTCCGGCGCGCGATCAACACGCGATTCCGGCCCGTGAGCCGCCATCCGTCCGCATGACGCGAGATGGGCGTGTGCGGGTGGAACACTCGGGCCTCGGCGAGATATCGAATCGTGTATCCATGATCGATCAACCGCCACGACAGATCGAGTTCCTCGTGGCCGTACCACAGCAACCCCCAGTAGCCACCGACAGCCTCGTAGGCCGATCGGCGGATCGCACATGCTCCGCCCAAGAACGTCGCAACCTCTCCCGATCGATCGCCTGACGACGACCCGACGCGAGGCACGTGACGCCGGGCTGTGTGACCATGCTCGTCGACGAGACGCATCGAGACCGCGCAGAGGCCCGGTTCGGCGGCGAACGCTCCCATCACCAGTTTCTCGACTCCCGGCTCGGCACACGCATCGTCGTCGAGGAAGAACACGATGTCGGCCTCGGCCAGCTCCATGGCGATGTGTCTTCCGGCCGGGATGCCGACGTTCTCGGGAAGGTGCATCACCAGGGCCCGACCGAGTCCTTCGAACTCGACCGGTCCGCCGTTGCTGACGACGACGACCTCCGCCGGGACGATGTCCGCAGGCTGGTCCCCGCCGGGCCCGATCGACGCCACCGCACGACGCAGGGCTTCGGGACGATGTCCCATGGTGAGCACCACCCACGCTGCCGACGCCGACCCCGCAGCGGTTGTCATCGGCCCGGTCTGGCCTCGAGGCCGGACGCCGGCCACCGTTTCGCGAACGCCGATTTGCAGCGGCCGGCTGCCACGCGGACCAGGAACGGGACCGTCCTCCAGCCATGCACGGCGGTCACCGCCTTGATCGTGGCGGTCAACGGCAGACGATCGTTCCGATCAGCCGTGCAGGACGCGACGCGTGCGCGGTGCACATCGAAGCGCTCGCGGAACGCGGCGCCGACCGGCTCGGGCGTCAGCAACCAGTCCCGATACCCTGTGCCCGTCTTCCCACGGATGTGCGATCGGAGTTTCCACGCCGGATTCGGGCCCAGTCGGTAATACGAATACCCGAGCCCGGCGAACTCAGCCTCGATCTCCGGGCCGTGATCGAAACCGCGTCGCTTGAGCACCTCGATCACGATGACCGGTCGGTGCCGCTCGATCGTCTGTCGAGCTCCCCTCAGGACCTCCGGTTCGAAGGTTTCGACATCGATCTTGATCACGGTGGGTGGTGGACGGCCTGCGGCGACGAACTCGTCGATCGACACGACATCGACATCGACGGTGCCGATATCACGCTTGAAGCCCTCGACCATCGAGTTCGACGCATCCGACGTTGCCGAGAGGAAGAGGCGCTCACGGCCGGCTGCCGCTCCGACCGCAGCCTGAACCAGATCGATGTCGAGTCCGTTGCTCTCGAAGATCGCGCGGGCGATGTCCGCCGTGGTCGGTGTGGGCTCGAAAGCGACCACCAGATCCGGTTCGAACATCAACGAACTGATCGCCGAGTACAAGCCGACATTCGCCCCGACGTCGAAGAACACGAGCCCATCGCAGTTCGACTCGAAAGCGGCCAGCAACGCCGCCACCGTCGTGGGCTCGAAGGCAGCGATGCCACCTCGTCGCAGAGCCCGCTGCACCGCACTCGACGAACCATCGATGATGTCGAGCGATCGATCGCCGTCGGCGGAAGGTAACGCGATCCGATAGGTCACGGGGGCGCGATCTCGTACGGTGATGGCGCCGGGTAGTACGACTCGAGGAACTGAGCGACCGCCTCGTTGACCTCGGCCGTCCGCTCGGGCTGAAGACCGACGTCATTGATGCAAATCGTCTTGTACGAACGAGACCGTTCGACATTGACCAGTTGTTCGACGACGGTGGGCTTCCAGAGCGCCAGGTAGCGATGCGAGATGTTGGCCGGCATCGCCCGACCCAGTTGGTAGCCGTAGTGGTACTGCATGTAGGCGATCGGGCGAAGGTCTTTGGACGAGCGGAACCGAGAGGCAGCGCAACGGGCGAAACCCTCGCTGTACTCGGCCTCCATCTCGCCCAGCAGATCGCGATCTGACGGGTACGGCACATGGCGCATGATCGACCGACCGACCGACTCGAAATGCCGCTTGAACAGCTCGGTCGCGTTCTTGTCGGCCTGGATGTACTCCTCCGACGACTTGTCGATATCGCCCTCGTAGGCTCGCTGATCACTGGGGAAGTATTTCAAGATCCCATTCGGGTGAAAGAAATCGGCGGGCTCAGCGAGTTGGCCGAGCAGGAAATCATCGTTGAAGTACAGGAATTTCTGGGCCAGACCGGGAATGTGATGGAGCTGCGTCTCGATCCCGCTGGAGTTGAACGTCGGGAGCCAGCTCGGATCGGAGAAGATCTCCGCGTGGCTGACCAGATTGATCTTCGGATGGTCGACGTTCAGCCACTCGGGCCGCTGGTCGGCGGTCACGATGTGGATCCGACGAACCCACGGCGCGAACAGATGAAGTGACCGCAACGAGTACTTCAGCTCGTCGCGACTCCGGAATCGCTCCTCGTGGAGGACACGCTTGGGCAATGGGGTGCTCGTACCCCTTCGGCCGAACTCGGCCTTGCGTTGCTGCCATTCCGGGTCGTCGCCGTCGACCCACGTGTAGACCACGTCGATCGCGAACTCCGGCGAGCCAGGGGCCGCGAAATCGCTGTCGAAGTCGTGGCGGCGCTCCATCATCTGATCAAAGGTCTGCTGGCGGAGACGGCCGACAATCTCGAACGACTTGTCACTCTCGCGGTACAGCTTGTCGTACGGCCCGACGTACTCGCTCCACACTGCGACGTCGATCCGAGAGCACTGGATGTGCTCGGGGTCCTCCCCGATGCGACGTTCGACGACGAGTAGCTCGAACGACCGCGGTCGTTGTTCGAGCAGCTCGATCACATCGGTGTCGAGAGCGAGGCGGAAACGAGGTTTGCTTCTCGTCCGCACGAAGATCTCGATCTCTCCCGCCTGGTCGATCAAGCACTGGCAGAGTCCGCCCACGTCCTCAGCGGCGATGTGCACGGTCTGCGACATCAGCCGATCGGATCCGCCGGTCATCATCGGAATCCTCCGCTCGGGCAACCCCTTGAACAGGATCGACACGATCCGCTCCCCGTTCGGTCCGAACGCCACGGAATAGATCTGCCGCTGCGGGCCCGGCCGACGAAGCAACAGCAGGTTGCGCACTCGGCGCAGTCGCCACGCAATCCCGTGCCGCAGCCTCCTGCCCCGGTTGTCAACCAGGTCACGGGCGATCAGGGCGGCCGTCTGGGCAACCGTTCTCGACGCCATCAGCTGCCGGAACCAGCGAGTTGGAGAGCAGAACCGAAATCGGTGGTGTCGTAGCCCAGGCGCCGGAAGTCGCGCTCGTAGAACGAGGCGACCAACTCGAGTGCCCGCTCGGTCGTGACCACTTTGCCCGCACTTCCTTTCTTGGCGTGCGGGATCTCCGGCATCGGCAACCCGAGGCGGTCAGCGGCAGCCTTGATCGGAGCCTCGAGCCCGTCTTCGAAGCGGAACAGCTCGACGCCCTTTGCGAGGAACTCACGCTGCGGCCGGATGTGATTGTCGCGGGTGTACTTGTACTGCTCGAAGCGCTGGAAATTGGCGAACACGAAGTCTTCGAAGCTGTCCCTACCACCCGCATCGAGGACCTTCATCTTGTACTCGGAGGCCATCCTGCTGAACGGATTTCGAACCACGGCGAACGACCAATCGTAGAACCGTCGGCTGACGGCGTCCTGGTAGACGGCGGCGTGCATATGCTGCAGCGTCGACTTCGAGAATGGCCGCTTCTTGGAGAACTTGAGTGCCTCGGCCGCCCCGGCCGACCGCAGAGCGGCCTCGATCGTGCTACCACCGGTCTTCGGGATGTGAACGAAGAACACGATGTTCGCACCGTGTCGATATAGGGGCATTCCAAATCCTCCTCCGATACTCGGGCAGCCAGACCGAGTGCGACTCTATCCCCTCGTCCGATCGTCGGTACGGGCCAACTTGCCCGGCAGGTATCGTCTCACTGTCGGGACCGCGGGTCGCCTGCGCCCCGCACGCTCGAGCAGGAACCTTCAATGCCCAAACGACCGCGCCACCAGATCCTGAACCGATTCGGGCTATTGCACCCGGCGATTTCGATTCGCGACGGCGTCAGGTCCCTCGTTCGTGACCTGAGCGATCACGCCCGGCTGGCGGTGGCGCGTGCATCGTCGACATCGGCCGATACCGCAACCCGGTGGCTCATCGCCGTCGGTCCGGATTCCCGACGTCGACCCGTTCTGGCGCGGGTCGGAACCGACCATCGATCGACGTCCGTCCTACGTTCGAATCTCGACCTGACGACATCGATCCTCGAGCGCGGATCGGTAAGGTTCCAGGTCTCCGGCGACGTCGTGTTCGTCACCCCCGAGGCCCGCCATCGCGCGATCGCCGCGATCGCCGAAGCGGACCCCACGGCCTATGTGATTGCTCAGCCGACTGACCGCGTGACGCCGGCGAAGAAACTGAGCTCCACCACCGGCCTCGACGATCGGTTGACCGTGTTCGAACACCACGCCGCCTCGACCGGAGCGCTCGTGCATGGCCCCGAGTGTGGTTGTCACATCGAGTTCTCCGAGCCCTCCGGGCCGGGACCTTCGAGGCCGAACGACTTCCCCGTTGACGTGGTGTACACGTGGGTGGACGGCTCGGATCCGGCGTGGCGGCGGAGGCGGACCGAGGCTATGAGGACCATCGGTCGGGACGACGCACATCCGGAGGCCACCAGCGAGGCCAGATTCAAGTCACTGGACGAACTCAGATACTCGCTGCGCTCGCTCGAACGGTACGGCGACTTCGTCCGCCATGTCTATCTCGTCACCGACGGGCAGGCGCCGCCGTGGCTCAGACTGGATCATCCGGATCTCACACTCGTGCCGCACTCGCAGATCCTCCCCGACGATGCCCTGCCGACGTTCAACTCGCACGCCATCGAGGCATGTCTGCACCGGATCCCCGGCTTGTCCGAGCAGTATCTGTACCTGAACGACGACTTCTTCTTTGCACGGCGAGCCACCAAAGCCGACTACTTCGACGAGCACGGCAGAAGCAGGTCGTTCCCCTCGACCGCGTGTGCCCCAGACGGACCGGTCACGCCGGCAACCCGCCCGGTCGATGCGGCCGCGATCAACGTGCGATCGCTCATCGCAACCGAATTCGACACCGAGGTGCCGACGAACAAGTTCAAACACGCGCCGTACGCACAGCGGCGATCTGTGCATGCCGAGATCGAGCGCCGGTTCGCGGAGCAGATTCGTCAGACCGTCGCCTCACGATTCCGGTCGAGCAACGACATCGCCATCGCCTCCGCCTTGCACCAGTACGTGGCCGAGCTGACGGGGTTCGGCGTGCGTGGTGAGTTGAGCAGCGGATACGTCGATCTCGGAGCACCCCACCTCGGCGAGCGCCTGCGTCTGCTCGGCCAGAGCTCCGATCTCCAGGCCTACTGCCTGAACGATTCCGACCACCCGACCATGTCAGCCGCTCGCAAGGCATCGTTGGTGCGGGCCCATCTCGAGCACGTGTTCCCCGGACCGTCGCGGTTCGAGCGATGAAGATGAAGCGCCAATCGTGGCCGAAGGTCGGTCACGGTCTGAATTGGATGCCGTACGCGGGCTGGACGATCCTGTTCGACGCCGAAGGTGGGCGTCCGTTCGACGCCACGCCATGCGACGAGCATTCCTCACAACTCGCCGGCGTCACGGGCCCCATGGCTCGAACGCTCGGCGCCTCGAAACCGGACTGCGTGGCCGTCTTGCCGATCTCGACCCATCACATCACCGTGTGTGACGGGGTCGACCCCGCGATGTTCGCCCGCTCCCCTCGCAGCAGACACCACCGAAGCCTGAGGACCGGCGACATCGATCGCTTTCCTCGCGGACTCCGCACATCGATCGCCACATTGCTCGAGACGGCGTCGTCGACGCTCGACCTCGAAATCAGCGGGGCCGAACTGCGCAATACGGCGATCGTCGTCGAATTCGATCCCACACACGCCTGCACCGACACGTTCTCGAGCATCTGCACGGCACGAGCTGACGTGCTAGGGATACTCGGCGACCTGCTCGGTCTCGAACTCGGGCGTCCCTGGCGACCCCATGTGACGCTGGGCTATCTCACCGATCGAGACGATCACGGATCGGTTCGATCCGTGATCGCCGAGATCGACGCCCAGGCATCCGGTGTCGACGACGTGGTACGGATGTCCGGCGCGGGGCTCTATCGATTCACGTCGATGATCGACTTCGTGCGGGTCCCCGAACTCGGCGGCAACCGCTCATGAGACCAGCTGCAGAGCTGTGCCGAACCGTTGGCCGAGGTCTTCGACGCAGGCGAATTGCGCCGTCGACCCGGCGCCTCGTGCGCGACGACATCACCGGCGCGGTCAGCGATCTCGTGGCCCGTGTCCGCCCGAACGATACGAGCCCGGCCAGAGATGGGTTCGAACCCGATGTCGTCGCGCCGCCGTTCGATGTCGACATCGTGTACACGTGGGTCGACGACGGCGACCCCGAGTGGACGGCTGCGTACCGCGATGCGTGCCGGACCGACCGGCCCGGAGACCCGGCGGGCGATTCCAGTCACGCAGCGAGATACGAGAACCACGATGAGCTGCGCTACTCGATGCGTTCGCTGTGGCGCTACGCCAATTGGTTCCGAGCGATCTTCGTCGTCACCGCCGGGCACCGCCCCGCGTGGTTGTCAGAGCATCCACGCATCAACGTCGTCGATCACAGTGACATCCTCGACGACGGCCATCTCCCGACCTTCAACTCACATGCCATCGAGTCGGCATTGCATCGAATCGATGGGCTGAGCGAGCGCTTCGTCTATATGAACGACGATTTCTTCGTTGGTCGCCCGCTCGGCTTCGAGACGCTGTTCGACCGCTCCGGTCGCCCCCAGGTCTCCGTCACGGGCGGCGCCACACGTCTCGGGGGAAACACACCGGTCGGTCAGTACGCGGCGGCACGCCACACAGACCGGATCATCGAATCGTTGACCGGTTCAACGGCTGGATACTTGATCGCCCATGCGCCCTATCCTCAACTCCGGTCCGTGACCGACGAACTCGAGGCATGTTTGGTGGAAGAGTTCGAATCCACGGCATCTCACACATTTCGCCACCCGGATGACCTGTCCGTTCCGGCCTCCCTGGCACCGTGGTACACGATCGCGACCGGTCGGGCCGACCGGGTTTCGCCGGCTTCGGAGTACGTCAGCATCGGCCATCCGACGACCGCTGCCAGGCTGCGGCGGCTACGGCGGCGGCGTGATGTCGACACGTTCTGTTTGAACTGGACCGAGCAGACGGGCGAGGGATGGCATCGGCGGATCGAGAGATTCCTCCGTCAACGATTCCCTGATGCTGCGCCGTGGGAGAACGACGCATGACCGTTCGCGAACTCTTGAGGAATGTCGCCACCTGGACGACACGACAACGCTGGTCGGTTCGGCCGCCGCGCCCGGCAGGTCGCCCGGCGGTTCGGGTCAGCGGCCCGGATTGGTTCGCCGAGCTGGTCAGCGATGAGTTCGACGTCGCCAACGACGACGATGCTGACGCCCCCACGATCCGGTGGGAGCTTCGGCCGACCGAGATGGAACCAGGCGTCGTCAGCCAACCGTTCGTGTCGCCACGTCGGTCACACCCCGGATCTCGCAGACGTCTCCCCAAGGGGTGTCCCGCCGGGTTCCGGGAGCTCGACGCCTCCGCACGCCGAACCGAACCGTCCCGAGCGACAGGCATGTCCGACTCGAGCGATGTCGCTGTGTCGAACGAGGTCCACCTGGCATTCAGATCGGCCCATCAACACTCGTTGCTCGATGCCATCGGTTGCACGTCCGGCGGAACCGAATCGTCCCGGCCATTCGTTGACGTCGTCTGCGTATCCCGACGACCGGGCCGGGCAGCCGAGGTGACGGCCCTGTTCGATGCGCAGACCTACCAGCATCGACGACTCACGATCGTCACGACGGTACCTGCCGAGGATCACCCGACCATCCTCGGACTGGGTACCACCCACCCTCATGTGCGGATCGTCGCCCGTCCGGGCGCGACGCTGGGCGCGTGTCTCAACGAGTTCATCGAATCGGCCGCTGCCCCGCTCGTCGCCAAGTGGGACGATGACGATTGGTACGGCCCGAATTACCTGCTCGATCTGGTGCTCGACCGCAACGCCACTGGAGCGACGGTCACCGGCAAGCACAGCTACTTCACGTATCTCGAGCATCTCGACCGCACCTACGTCCGGTTCCCCGAGAAGGAGTTCCGGGACACCTCGTTCCTCGCCGGCGGAACGCTGCTGATCGATGTCACGAAGCTCGATGGAGTCCGATTTCCGGACGTGAACCTCGGCGAAGACCGCGGATTCCTCGCCGATTGTGTGCGACACGGACTTCGCGTGCGGTCCGCCGACTCGTTCAACTACGTCCAGTTCCGTGGGGCCGAGAACACCTGGACGGTGCCTGATGCCCACTTTCTCGCTGACGCGGCCGAGGCCGGCGCAGGGCTACGGCTCGACCTCGCTACTGCGTGAAACCGTCGTCGGCCGCACGCGGTCGAGCCACCCGAGCAGGATCGCCACCGCGCGGGGATCGTGGCGCAAGCGATGACCTGCACCGGACAAGAGCGACAGCTCGGCCGTTCCGTGTGCCTGAGCGAGCTGGCGGGCGTCCGATGTCGGGATGCTCTCATCGTCCTCGCCGTGCATCACGAGCATCGGCCGGGGAGCAAACCGACGAGCGGCCGCGGTCGGACGGAACCTGCGAAACGCCCGGGACCAGTCGTCCATCGACTTCGGGAAACCGGGCGTGCGCACCGCGCCGATCTCGCGTGCGTGATCGAGGAATCGGCGCGGATGATCGGCCCAGTCGTCGAAGTCGGCTCGCGGCGACAGCAGCGCCGCAGCCATCACCCGTGGATCATCGGCACCGACACATACAGCGATCGAACCACCCGTGTTCGTGCCGACCAGGACGACTCGAGAGACGCCGGCTTCGCTGGTCAGGTGATCGATGGCGGCTCGTAGATCGTCGATCCAGCCCTGGAGTGAGAAATCGCCGGTGCTGGTGCCGCAGCCGCGGAACGTGAACGTCATGGCCGCGTACCCGACCTCGATGGCGATGCGATCGATCAGCTGCGGGAACGTGCCCGCCGAGCGCCTGGCGTCGATCGGGCCCATCGGGAAGCCGTGGCACAGCACGAGTCCCGGCGTGTCGACATCGGTTCCAGCGGTGATCACCGGCATCTTGATGTGACAGGCGAGCTGATGGACCCCACTCGGAAACGTCTGGTCCATGGCAAACAGATCCTGATCGGAGCCGTCAGGCCCGCGGCTTGCGGTGCAGGCGACGTTGACCCTTCGCCAACGTGTAGCCGCGGTTGCGCGCCTCGACCAACGTGTCAGGGCCGAACTGGATACCGACTCCCGCGTCCGCGATCTCGTTCACCACCGCCTCATCGGTCCACCTGTCGAGGTCGTAGACGAGTTGCGTTCGCTTGTCTCCTACGAATCGAGCGTGCTCGAATCGCGCAGGTCGTTCCATGATCAGCAGACTAACCCTGATCGGAGCGGTCACCATTGTCACGAACGTCGATCGGCCCCGATCGGGGTGGCCCCGGCGGTACCCGAACGAGGGGAGTCACTCGGTCGCAGAACGCGAGCGACAGCGCAAGGTCACCCGCTGGCCCTTTTGGTATACCGCGATCGAATCGTCGATCTCGTTGTCCCGGAGCAACGCCGCCCAGTCCGATTGCCGCTCCACGTCGAATCCGTACGCACCCACCATCGTGGCGATCGCCGTAGCGCTCGGGCGTCCGGTCAGGACGCGGTCACCGCGCGAGTATCGATCGGTGACCGCGTTGCGCTGGTCAGCGGCCGGTTCGGTTCGGACGAAAACGAGCGAGTCGTCGGACACGATGATGCGACTGTCGACGATCAGCGCCTTCGGGCGACAGTTGGCGATGTGTGACAACAGTTCGTTGTACCGGAGCGTGTGGTACATGAAACCGAGGCACAAGACGACGTCCACGTCGAACGCCTCTTGCTCGAAGGCTTCGAAGAGGTCACCGGTGATGAACCGATAGCGATCGGGCGCCACGTCGTAGTGAGCGAAGGTCGCGTTCGCGTTTTCGACCAGATCGGGCCGCGCCTCGATGCCGATCACCTCGGCGGCTCCGGTCTGGAGCGCAGCGAACGACCAGCGACCGTCGTGGCTGGCGATGTCGAGGACACGGGCGCCGTCGAAGAGATCTCGATTCTGACCGAAGATCGCCTCATATCGAAGGTTCAGCCGAATCCGCTGTGGTGTCGTGCGGCTCGTGCCGAAGAACTTCGGGTAGTCGTCGAAGAAGTTCGACGCCTTGGCGCCGCCCGGCGGGATCAGCGGCACCGGAAGCGGCGCCGTGATCGAACGCGACCCGAGCGACCGCTGGTTCTCGCTCGACTTCTTTGCCGGCTTCGACCTGTCACCCGAGCGAGACTTGGTTTTCGACGCCGGCGTCGAGTTGCCGACACGACGAATCTCGACGCCCGCAGTCCGCGACAGGGCTCGATTGACGAAACTGGACGCGCTCATTCCCAGATCATATCCCGGCACTCCGGGCGTCGTCGGCGTCCTCCCACGATCGGCGATGCAGGAAGCCTGCTCAGAGAATCGATGGTCTGCAACACGAGGGATCTTCTGCCCAACTCGGAACCGTGCATGGAACGAGGGAGTGCCGTGGCACTCCCTCGTCACCGTTTACTGACTGTTGGGACCGAACACCACCTGATATTCGCCGATGGGACGAGCTTCGGCAGCGTGTTCGGCGGGGTTGGCGAAGATTCGCCAGGCCGTCCAGCCTGTTGACCTAGCGGCCAACCACCTCCAGGGTCCCGTAAGAACTATCACTCATCGTGTGGACCACCTCCTCTCTCTGGTCCCGATATTCAATCACATCGGAACGGACCGTGTGGAACAGGTTGTCGGTCATGTTCCGCGGCGGGCAATCGGTACTCGCGCCGTCGAGGTGGGCGGGCTAGATCACGTCGTCGAGCGGGGCTTCGGGGCCGACTGCCCCGATCGCCTCGAAGTAGGCGAGGTGGGCGTCGACGACGTTGACCGCGTCGACGTCGTCGAGCAGCTCGACGCCGACCTCCTCGGCCTCCGCGAGCAGGTAGGCGACCAGTGCATCCTCGCTGACGATCAGGTTCTCGTCGATGCTCTGGCGGGCGTCGACCGCCTTGTCGGGTTGCAGCCCCTGATCGTGCATCCAGCGCAGATGGGCACGCAGCAGCTGATCGACCTCGGCCGGGGTCAACCGTGCCTGGCTGGCCGGCGGCAGACGATCGGCGACGAAGTCGACTGCCTCGTCGAGCTGGTACACCGCCCGGGGCGCCACGGCATCGAGGCGATGTGCCTCACGGCCCACCGCGCCGGCAGCGATCGCGAACACGAGCGCCGTGGCGATCAGAGCGAACACGATCGTGGTGGCGTCCATCAGAGAATCAGCTTACGTCTCGGCACGCGAAGGGTTCCGCCGGTTCTCCACTTCGGCGAGCACCCGATCCCTGATCGCTCGGGGCCCGCGGCGCACGAGCCGCAACAGGCGGGCCGACGCGGGCGGGCGGACACGCTCGGGTGCCGCCCGGTCGACCGGGTCGGCCGGCGCACGGTCGAGCGGGTGCCGTGCGGACGGGTCGCGTTCCACCGGTTGGGCGTGTGCGATCGCGATCTTGGCGATCGCTGCGCCGAAGGCCGAGTCGGCGATCGACCGGGCGTCTCGTGGCGCCAGCCCACGCCGATCGGCGACGTGCAGCCAGATCTGAAGATCGGATGCGTTGCGGTCGGCCACGAGCGCCAGCGTCTCGGGATCGGCGAAGTCGACGAGGTCGACCGGCGACCCGAACCCCAGGTCGGTCTCGTTCAGCCGCTGACGGGTGAGCGGTGAACCGAACCAGGCTTCGAGGTCGCGATACACGTCCGTCGCCGCGCTCGAGCACATCGACGTAGCCGAGCTCGTCGAGACGGCCGCACGCTTCGACCGCCAGCGCGTCGATGTCGCCGGCGTCGATGTGCCCATCGTCGGGGATCGACCGATGCGGACCGAGGATCAGCCGAGTCACGAGATTGTCGGCCTGGTGGGCGACCTGCGGCTCGCGGCAGTAGGCACTCAGGGTGAGCTGAGCAAAACGGGCCGCTCCATACGGCTCCCACAGCTCATGCATCGATTCCGGCCATCCTCGCCAGAACGTGTAGTGCGACAGGAAGCGGGCGCGCGGTTCGCGCAGCACGCACACGATGTCGCCGCGGGCGAACGCTGCTGCCATCGTCGGCAACGCCCAGTGACCCTCCATGTAGCGATAACGCTGCAAGTCCGTCGGGCTCGCCCAGGAACAGCGGCTCGCTCACCTCGTCGATACGCGGATCGTCACCGAACAGATGACGATCGAACGAGTAGGGCACGGTGTCCACCTGGTCGTAGTACGACGCGAACGCGGCACGAATCGAGGTGCCGGCAGCCTTCGGCATGTGGAGGTAGCCCAGACGCGACCGCATCCGGCCAGCCTAGGGATCCAGGACCGACCGGATGCGGTGAGGGTGCAATCCGTTGTGCCCGTGCGTCAGATACCGATCCGCTGAGCGAGCTGCTCGCGGTGGTATGTCGGGTCACCGAACAGCAACTCGGAGCTCTTGGCACGCTTGAAGTACAGGTGAGCCGGGTGCTCCCACGTGAAGCCGATACCGCCGTGGATCTGGATGTTCTCGGCGGTGGCGTGGAAATACGCCTCCGAGCAGTAGGCCTTGGCGAGCGATGCGACCGAGGGCAGCTCGTCGTTCATCTCGCTGGCGCACCACAAGCCGTAGTAGGCGGCCGACTTGGCCGACTCGACCTCGAGCAGCATGTCGGCACACTTGTGCTTGATCGCCTGGAACGAACCGATCGGTCGGCCGAACTGGACACGGTCCTTGGCGTACTGCACGGCCATCTCCAGCACGAACTGCGCACCGCCGACCTGCTCGGCGGCCAGGCCGACGGCGGCCAGGTCGAGCACGGTCGAGAGCACGTCCCAGCCCGTGCCGTCCTCGCCGATCAGCGTGGCCGGCGTGTCGTCGAAGTCGAGCTTGGCCTGCTTGCGGGTCTGGTCCATGGTGGACAGCGCCGTGCGGGTCAAGCCCGATGCGTCGCCGTCGACGGCGAACAGGCTGACGCCGGCCGCCGTGCGGGCGGCGACGATGATCAAGCCGGCGGTCGCTCCGTCGATGACGAAACTCTTCGTGCCCGACAATGTGTAGCCGTCGCCCGAGGGCGTCGCCTCCATCGTGATGCCGGCCTCGTCCCACTTGCCGGATGGCTCGGTGAATGCGAGCGTGGCGATCGTCGCGCCGCTGGCGATGCCGGGCAGATGGGCCTGCTTGGCGGCCTCGTCGCCCGACTGGAGCAACGTGTTGGCGGCCAGCACGACCGACGAGAAGAACGGGGCGCACAGCAAGGCCCTGCCCATCTCCTCGAGCACGATGCCGAGCTCGACGTAGCCATAACCCGAGCCGCCGTAGGCCTCGGGGATGTGCAGGCCCTGGAGTCCCATCTGCTCGGCCATCTGGTTCCACACGGCCGCGTCGTAGCCGTCGGCGGTCTCCATCTGCTCGCGCACGGCGGCTTCGCTGCTCTTGGCTTCCATGAAGGAGCGCACGATGTTGCGGAGTTCTTCTTGTTCTTCCGTGAAGGCGAAGTTCATGTGGGAAAGTCTCGACGATCTTGCGACACCCCGACAAATCTGGTTGTGTACACATGTGGACACAATCGGAATTCGAGCGCTCCGTGCCTCGCTGGCCGACGCGGTTCGTCGTGCCGAAGCCGGAGAACGCACGCTCGTCACCGCCCACGGGCGTCCCGTCGCTCAGCTCGCACCGCTCGACGAAGCAGCACCCGACATCGAGCGGCTCATCGCGGCCGGCGCGCTGATTCCCCCGCGACGGACCGGCGAATGGCGGGTGCCGCGACCGGTCTCGATCTGGTCGGGGGTACGGATCGACCGTGCGCTGCGGGAGCTGCGCGGATGACGCTGGCGCTCGACACCAGCGCTCTGCTCGCACTGGTCGCCGAAGGAGCCCAACGAGCAATCGTGCTCGAGGCGTTCGCCACCGACCGGGTCTGGTGCGCTTCGGCGATGGCCCTGACCGAGGCGCTGCCCGCGATCGATCGGCTGACCGACGAGCCGATCCTGCGGGCCGACTTGGAGGATGCGGTTCGTCTCGCGTGGGATCACCTCCACATCGTGCCGGTCGACCAGCGATGCCTCGATCGAGCCGCAACGCTGTCGCGGCTCCAGCCCGTACGCCTGACCGACGCGATCCACCTCGCATCGGCCGAACGACTGCCGGCACCGGTGCGCTTCATCACGTTCGATCCGGCACAGATCGGCGTCGCCCTCGGCCTCGGGTTCGATGTCGTCTCGACCTGACAGCGGCACGGGCAGCAACAGGGCGGTGACGCCGGTGTGAGGGGCGGCCGCCACCGATGACCCGACTTCTGCGAGACTGTGCGACATGGCATCGTCGATCCCTTCCACCACGCTGCACTGGACCAACTCCGATGTCGAGGTGCATCGGGTCGTCGTCGGTTCGTACGACAACAACGTGTTCGTCGTGCGATGCCGTCGCACCGGCGAGTCGGTGCTGATCGACGCGGCCAACGAGCACGAACTGCTGCTGGAGATGTGCCAGAACCTGGGCGTGCGACGCGTGCTCGAGACGCATGGGCACTGGGACCACATCGGGGCGGTGTCCCAGATCCGTGACGCCGGTTACGAAGTCGCCGTCACCGCTGCCGACGCTCCGATGCTCAAGGACGTGGGCTACGACGTCTTCCTCGACGACGCCGAGGTGATCGAGGTCGGCCGGCTGCGGTTGCACGCGATCCACAACCCGGGGCACACACCGGGATCGATCTCGTTCCAACTCGAGGGAACCCCGCTGCTGTTCACGGGCGACACGCTGTTCCCCGGCGGGCCCGGCAATACCGGTTTCGACGGCGGCGACTTCGCGACGATCATCGACTCGATCGACAACAAGCTGTTCGGGTTCCCCGCTCACACGATCGTGCTCCCCGGTCACGGTGTCGACACCACTATCGGTCGCGAGCGGCCGCACCTCCAGGACTGGATCGACCGCGGCTGGTGAGCGGTGCCCGCGGCGAGGAGGGCCGACGACGTTCAGTCGAAACCGAGGTCGCGGCGGCGTTCGCGCACCCGTGACTCGGCGAGCAGGCGGCGGCTGGCAGCCTGCAGGTCACCGAGGAACCCGACCACCCAGATCTGCACCCCGACCAAAGTGAGCACGCCGCCCATCACCAAGCTGGGCACACGGCTTCGGTACTCGTCGGCGAACATCCAGAATCCCAACCAGCGCACGAGCAGAACAGCGCCGATCAACAACGGGACGAGGCCGACCAGGAAGAAGAACCGGAACGGGTAGTACAGAGCGAAGCTGCGCACGATCGTCTGTCCGGACCGCCGCACGTACTGCCCGACGCTCTTGACGAGGCGGGAAGGCCGCGTCCTGGGGGTTGACACGAATCGGCACGCCGGCGACGTTGAGGCCTTCGGCCTTCGCTTGCACCAACGTCTCCATCGTGTAGCTGTACTTGCCGTACACCTGGAGCCGAAGCGCCGCATCGCGGCTCATTGCCCGAAAACCGCTGGCCGCATCCTGGATGTCGGTGCCCGAGAAACGCCGCACCACCCACGAACCCACTCGTTGCAGCCGCTTCTTCAGCCCCGAGAACTCGTTGATCTGTTCGATGGGCCGCTCGCCGACCACCATGTCGACGCCTTTTTCCAGCACGGGCCGGATCAGATCCGGGATGCACGATGCGTCGTACTGGTTGTCGGCATCGGTGTTCACCACGACATCTGCACCGTGTCGCAGCGCAGTGTCGAGCCCTGTCAGGAACGCTGCCGCCAGACCCCGATTGCGTCGATGCCGAGCGATGTGATCGACGCCGTGCTCCGTTGCGATCTCGGCGGTTCGGTCCGAGCTGCCGTCGTCGATGACGAGCCATTCGACGACGTCGAAGCCGGGCACGGTGCGTGGGAGATCGGCAAGGGTCGCAGGCAGCGTCTCTTCCTCGTTGAAGCACGGGATCTGGATGATCAGCTTGACCGGTCGTCGTTCTGGTTCGAGCATGCTGCGGCGAGCTTAGGCCGACGCGGGCGCTACCGTCCGGAAGGTGAACGACGATGACACGCCGCCCACGAGGCGCTCCGACGCCCAGCAAGGCAACGTCGCAGGGAACACCTACGACAAGTACGCCAGCAAGAACCCCATCGAGCGGCGGATGATGACCGGCTTCTTCGCCGCCCTCGACCAGGTGCTGGACGGGCTTCAGCCGTCGACGATCGTCGAGGTCGGTGCCGGCGAAGGCCGCATCACCGAACGGCTCGCGAGCCGATTCCCGACTGCCTCGATCATCGGACTCGATCTGCCCGACGGCGAGCTCGCCGGCGAGTGGGCGTCCCTGGACGTGCCGATGTTCTTCGGTGACGTGACCCGACTCCCGTTTGCCGACGACAGTATCGACGTCATCGTCGGACTCGAGGTCCTCGAACACGTTCCAGCACCAGAGCGAGCCGTCAAGGAGATCGCGCGTGTGTGCCGCGGCACCGCCGTACTGTCCGTTCCCCGCGAGCCGATCTGGCGGATCGGGAACATGGCCCGCGGCCGGTACATCCGACAGTTGGGCAACACGCCGGGCCACGTGAACCATTGGTCGGCTCGATCGTTCGAACGCCTCGTCGCCGAGGAGTTCGACATCGAACACGCGACACGGCCCCTGCCGTGGACGATGCTGCGGGCGATCCCGCGTGGGTGACGCCGACCGAGTCAGCTGGCGTAACCGCTCGGCACACCGGCCACCAACGCCACCTGCACGTCATCGACGATCTGCTGGATCACCGGGTAGTCCGGTGATCCAGGCTCGATCAGCGGCGGGATCAGCCCGACCGACTCCTGGATCGCAGCGTTGTCGCCGAGCCGATCGAGGAGTGTGCTGAACTCGTTCGACGACAGCGATGTTCGCATCGAGTCGTCGAGCACACCCGTGACCTTGCCGAAGCCACTGATCGCTTCCGCAGCCGTGACCTGGGATCCGAGTGCGGCCAACAGCTGTCGCTGACGCCCCATGCGTTGATAGTCGGAGTCGGCCGAACGGGACCGCGCGTAGGCGATCGCCATCGCTCCGTCCATATCGACCAGACCGGGACCCACGGAGTCCGGCAACGGGCGCTCGCCCGGCAAGCTCGGCGGCAGGGGCACGCTCTGAGCGAGCTCGAGCGTGACACCGCCGACGGCGTCGATGACCTCGGTGAACCCCTGCATGTTCACGAGCGCGTAGTCGTCGATCTCGACGTCCAGCGAATAGCCCAGCCCCTCGGAGAGGGCGACGGCCTCGGGCAGCAGCCCCGATGAATCGTAGGCCTGTCGCAGATCCTCATGCGTGGAGACGTACGGGAAAATCGCATTCGCGAGGTCGTCGAACCCGTCCGGGAACTCATCGGCCATCGGGGAACCGGGCGGGAACTGCACCCGGGTGAGGTTGCGAGGGATCGAGATCAATGCGGTGCGCCCGGACTGCTCGTGGATCGTGACGAGGATCATCGTGTCGGTTCGCAGCCCCCAACGACCCGGGCCGGAATCGCCACCCAGCAACAGGATCGTCTGCACGGCATCCGGGTCGGCACCCGATCCGCCAGAACTGGGTACGAAGATGCTCTCGCCATCGCCGGACGCGAAGACGTTGGACACGACGCTGCGTGCGTCGCTGGCTCGATATGCCACCCAGAGCACCGGCGCGCCGAGCGCCAGCACGATCAACGTCGCAACGGCGGTCTGGCCTCCGATTCCCGGCGATCGTCGAAAGGCGTTCGCGATCTCGGCGATCGCGAACAGACGGGCCATCACGGCTGCCAGCCCGAGTGCGGCGACCACGAGCAGGAACGTCGGGTCGAGCGCGAGCCCGATCAGGTCGTCTCGGCCCGTGTACACCCTGACGACCATCAAGATCGGGAGGATCACCCCGACGATCACCAGGACCGCGGCCAGCACCGGCGTCCGCCGCACTGCGGCGACACCCGGAAGAACGATCGAGATCGCCATCTGGCCGGCCGGCGAGCCCTCGGGAGAGACCCCTGCGCGCATGTGACGATCCAGGTCCTGAAGCCCGCTGAGGGCATTGTTCCCGTTGGAGTGCGACATCGGACGCGCACTCTAGGCGGCGCTGCGCGCAAATGGATCGCAGTCGACGTGGAACACTGCGACCGCATGCGCTACGACGAACGACCCACCGATCCCACACCGCGCTCGACGGCCGACCTCCCGCCGACACCCCTTCGCGATCGCAACATCCCGGCCGACTCGTGGATCGAGGCACCCGCGAGCCTGCGCACGCTGGGCGACGACTTGCCGGGGGCGCCGATCGCCGAATACAAGCGCCGGATCGGGCCATGGATCCTGTGGCGGGCGGGCCCTGCGAAGGGCGCCGATGCTCGATACTGGGCATGCCACGAGGACGACCTGACGCGGTCGTTCACCTTCCGGCTGTTCGCGGACGGATCCGCATCGGGCATCGGACCCGACGGCGAGCACCACGATCGTTTCCGAGCCTGGAAAGAATCCCTACGTGACGGGTCGTAGGCCCGGAGCGGCCGACATCGCTGCGGTCACGCAGGATCAATAGCCCGATGGCTGTCCGGTCGCGATCGCCACCCGGACGGCACCCACGATCCGTGCCAGCTCCATGTAGTCGGGATGGTCGACGTCCACCAGCGGGGGCACGAGGCCGACCGACTCGACGATCGCGGTCTGTCCGCCGATCACATTCAGTACCTCGGCCAACTCGTCCGGGCTGAGCGACGTTCGCAAGGTGCCGCCGATCGCTGAGGCGACGTTGCCGAACGAGCGCGCGACATCGCCGAACGAGATCTGTGTCGCGAGCGACGCGAGCAGGTCGCGCTGGCGGGCGGTGCGCTGGTAATCGCTGTCGCCCTTGCGGCTGCGCACGTACCCGAGCGCGGTCGTGCCATCCATCTTGACCACGCCCGGCCCGATCGTGTCGGGGTACTGCGATCGGGCGCCGGGCACGTTGCCCGGCATCGGTATGGCCTTCTGGATGTTGACGGTGACTCCACCGAGTGCGTCGATCAGCTCCAAGAAACCCTGCATGTCGACCAGCACGTAATCGTCGATCGTGACATCGAGCGAGTAGCCGAGTCCTTGGGCGATCGCCACCACACCGGGACGCACGTCGTCGTCATCGTCGTATGCGGCGCGCAGTTCCGGCGTCACGGAGACGATCGGGTACACCGCATTTGCGATGTTCGCGAAGCCGTGGGGATAGCGCTCCTCCATCGCCGAACCCGGTGGGAACAGGAGACGCTCGAGATCGCGCGGGATGGAGATCAGCGAGGCCCGGCCCGACGGACGGTGCAAGCTGAACAACATCATCGTGTCGGTCCGCAGGCCGGAGCGGTCCGGACCGGCGTCGCCGCCGAGCAGCAGCACGTTGGTCACGTCTGCCACCAGTCGGGGATCGACGCCGGACCGCGGTCGTTCCGGTTTCGCCGGAAGCGTGCTCGTCGTGGTCGGGATCGCCTGTGGGACGTACTCGATGGGGGGCTCCGTGGTCGTGGTCGTCGGTGCGATCGTCGTCTCGACGGCCGGCTGGGTCACGACCGTGACCGGCGACGTCACCGACGCATCGAACAAGGGCCGGTCGGAGCCGCCGGCGAAGGCTGGTTGGATCGATGCTCGAGCGCGACCGACCTCGACGACACCGAACAGCATCGAGCCGACGACCCCGATCACCAGCGCTACCGCCCAGACGTCGCGGGCGGTGGGCACGTGCTCGGGACGCGACGTCAACCACACTTCACCGACGGCCACCACCCGGCTCGCCACGGCCAACACGCCGGCGACCATCACCCACGCCAGGTACCGGGCGTCGAGACTCAGCGCCACCCAGTTGCGACCGGAGAACACGGCGTATGCAGCGACCAGCAGCGGGATCACGACCCCGGCCACGAGCAAGCCAGCACCCAGCGTGCAGCGCGCGTCGACGCAATCGCCATCCCGGTATCGCGAGGGCGAGCGCCACCTCCGACAACACGTCCGATTTCTCCTATCCGCGTAGTGTTAATAGGGCCGGGGGGATCGTAGACTCGGCGCCATGACCGAGCTGTTTCAGGTCGCCGGCCTGCACGCCCGACCCGCCACCGAACAGGGTGCCACACCAGGCGACGAGATCCTCAAAGGGCTCGACCTGACCGTTCGCGCCGGCGAGGTGCACGCCATCATGGGCCCCAATGGGTGTGGCAAGAGCACGCTCGGCAACACGCTGTTGGGCTCGCCCGAATACGAGGTCACCTCTGGGTCGATCGCGTTCCAGGGTGACGACGTGACCGAGTGGCCCGCCGACGAGCGCGCCAAGGCGGGCATGTTCCTGGCGTTCCAGTACCCGCAGGAGATCGCCGGTGTCTCGGTCATCCAGTTCCTGCGCCAGGCGTTGTCGGCCCGCAAGGGCCTCGACTTGTCCGTGCTCGAACTTCGCCTCGCCACGATGGACTGGATGAAACGTCTCGGCATGGACTCGTCCTTCGTCGACCGCTATCTCAACGAAGGGTTCTCGGGTGGCGAGAAGAAGCGCAACGAGATCATGCAGATGGCGATCCTCGAACCCGAGCTGGCGATCCTCGACGAAACCGACTCGGGGCTCGACATCGATGCACTGCGGATCGTCGCCCAGGGCATCCGAGAGGTCCGCTCGGAACGTCCAGAGATGGGCGTCATCTTGATCACCCACTACCAGCGCCTGCTCGACGAGATCCGACCCGACCATGTTCACATCATGGTCGATGGACGCATCGTCCAATCGGGTGGGATGGAGCTCGTCGAGCAACTCGAGCGCGATGGGTACGACGCCTTCCGGGCGCCCGCCTGAGGTCGCGTCACCCGACATGGATCCGATGACGAACGTCGACTGGACCTCGATTCGCGACGATTTCCCGATCCTGCGCCGGGAGATCGACGGCAAGCCGATCGTGTACCTCGATTCGGGCAACACGTCGCAGAAACCTCGGCAGGTCATCGAGGCCATGGACCGCTTCTTACGGACGTCGTATGCGCCGATCAACCGCAGCGCCTACCGACTGGCCGGCGAGGCCACCGACCAGTTCGAGGCGGCACGCGCCTCGGTCGCCCGTTTCATCAACGCGCCATCCGCCGACGAGGTCGTGTTCACCAAGAACGCCACCGAGGCGCTGAATCTCGTTGCCGCTTCGTGGGGCGGAGCCAATCTGGGCCCCGGTGATGCCGTCGTGCTCACCCACCTCGAACACCACGCCAACATCGTGCCATGGCAGATGTTGGCCGCCAAGCAGGGTTTCGAACTCCGGTGGGTGCCGCTCACGCCGGACGGGCAGCTCGACCTCACCGATCTCGACCGGCTGCTCAGCGGGGCCAAGGTCTTCTCGTTCACCGCCATGAGCAACGTGCTCGGCACCATCCCGCCGGTCACCCGACTCGTCCGTGCCGCCCATGACGCCGGCGCGATCGCGATCGTCGATGCCTGCCAGTTCGTGCCGCACAACGTCACCGACGTACAGGCCTGGGACGCCGACTTCGTCGCCTTCTCCAGCCACAAGATGTGCGGTCCGTCCGGCGTCGGAGCCCTGTGGGGCCGCATGGCGTTGCTCGACGCGATGCCGCCGTACATCGGTGGCGGCAACATGATCGCCGACGTTCGCTTCGACGGCTTCACCACCGCGCCCGTGCCGGCCAAGTTCGAGGCGGGCACCCCACCGATCGTCGAGGTGATCGGCTTCGGGGCAGCGGTCGAGTACCTCGAGGCGATCGGCATGGCTGCCGTGCGGCATCACGAGATCGACCTCACCCGCTATGCGATCGACACCCTCGTCGGCCGCTACGGCGACGACATCAAGATCCAGGGTCCCCGACAACATCGAGGTCCGTGGCGGCGTCCTCAGCTTCGCGTTCCGTGACATCCACCCACACGACATCAGCCAGGTCCTCGACGAGCGCAACGTCTGCGTACGTGCCGGACACCACTGCGCCAAGCCGTTGATGCGGCTGCTCGGTGTCAACGCAACCGCGCGGGCCAGCCTGTATCTGTACAACGACCGCTCCGACGTCGATGCACTGGCTGACGCGCTCGACGGCGCGACCGATATCTTCGGTTTCTGACCAACCTCGGGAGACACCATGCCTGGCCTCGAAGACCTCTATCGAGAGATCATCCTCGATCACTATCGCTCGCCTCGCAACCGGGGTGAGCTGGCGGTGCCGCCGGCCCGCCACGCCGAGGGACACAACCCCCTGTGCGGCGACGAGATCACGGTATACCTCGATATCGCGAACGAGCAGGGAGTCGATGTCGTGAGCGATGTCAAGGTCAGCGGGCAGGGATGCTCGATCTCGCAGTCCTCCGCCTCGATGATGAGCGCCGCCGTCAAGGGCAAACCGGTGACGCAGGTGAGGGCGCTGGTCAAGAAGTTCAAGGGTCTGATGTCGATCGATACCGGCGAGGACGGCCCGCCGGCCGAGGACGTGCCGCTGGGCGATCTCGAGGCGCTCCAAGGCGTCGTCAAGTTCCCGGTGCGCATCAAGTGCGCGACACTCGCGTGGAACACCCTGCTCGAAGCGCTCGACACGCCCCTGCCGTCTGATTCCTGATCGCCACGGTCCACCTGCCACAGTCAAGGCGGTGAGCGACCTTCCCGTAGCCGACGACCCCGCGGCGATCCAAGCAGCCCGCGCCCGGGCCGGCAAGGCGATCCGCGACATCGGTCACGCCTTCATCGGACGTCACGCGACCCTCGAGCAGATCGACCGGCTGAGCGACGTGCTCGAATCGATCTCCGCCGAACTGTGGCCGGGCGAACAGCGCACCCGCGGCCAACACGACTTCGCCGGCGAACAACAGGTCGACCTCCCGCAGGGTCGCTTCATCACGACCTTCGACGATCGGCCGGTGTCGGGCCGGTCGTCGCCGTGGGGACTCGATCTCGACCTGCACCGCCACGGCGACGAGATCGAGGCACACGTGACGCTTCGCGCGGCGCACGAGGGCGCGCCGAATCGCAGCCACGGTGGAGTCGTGGCGGCCTTGTTCGACGACGTGTTCGGATACGTCCTCGGCGTGGTCCACCAGGCGGCGTTCACCGGTGACCTGTACATCCGGTACCAGGCGCCCACTCCCCTGTTCCGCGAACTCGCCTGCCGGGTGCGACTTGCCGAACGGGTCGGCCGCAAGCTGCTCCTGACGGGCGAGCTGGCCGACCTCGCCAGCGGTGAGGTGCTCGCCACGGCGAGGGCCACGTTCATCGCCGTCGATCCGGCGGCGTTCGCCCGGCAGACCGCTGAGCGGCCGGCCCCACCCGACGAGGACGAGTTGGGAGTCGCGCCAGGTACGACTCCCACGTCCGACTAGGCCACCCTGGTCACGCAGTGATCAAGTACCTGGGTTCCAAGCGACGCCTGATCCCAGCGTTGACCGAGCTGTTCCAGCTCTCGGGCGCCCGCAGCGCGCTCGACTTGTTCACGGGGACCACTCGGGTGGCGCAAGCCTTCAAGCGCTGCGGCGCCCACGTCACCGCTGTCGACACTGCTCGTTACTCGGAGGCATTCGGCCGTACGTGGATCGAGACGGATGCCGACGCATTCGATGACCGAGCCCTCGCCGAGGCGCTCGCCGATTTGAACGCGCTGCCTGGGGCACCCGGCTACGTGACCGACACGTTCTGCGTGCAGTCGAGGTTCTTCCAGCCACACAACGGCGAGCGCATCGACGCAATCCGCGACGCGATCGCCCGCGAGCACGCCGGCACGGCGCTCGAGCCGATCCTGCTGACCAGCCTGCTGCTGGCGGCCGACAAGGTCGACTCGACGGCCGGGTTGCAGATGGCCTACATCAAACAGTGGGCGCCGCGGTCGTACAAGCCGCTCGAGCTGGTGGCGCCGACCTTGTTGCCGGGGTCGGGGCGTGCCGTTCGCGGAGACGCCACCGCACTGGCCGGCAGCCTGGGCCGATTCGATCTGGCCTACCTCGACCCGCCCTACAACCAGCACCGCTACTTCACGAACTACCACGTGTGGGAGACGATCGTCGCGTGGGACCATCCCGAGCATTACGGCGTGGCCTGCAAGCGGGTCGACGCCCGGGACGACGACACCAAGAGCGTGTTCAATCGCAAGCGCCAGATGCCCGACGCCTTGCGTCGAACGATCGCCGCCGTCGATGCCGAAGTCGTCGTGGTCTCGTACAACGACGAGTCATGGGTGGGGCTCGACGAGTTGTGCGACATGTGCTCGGTGCACGGTGACGTCAGAGCGTTGGGTTTTGATTCCAAGCGCTACATCGGCGCCCAGATCGGCATCCACGACCCGTCGGGCAACAAGGTCGGCGAGGTCAGCCACACGCGCAACCTGGAGTACGTGCTGCTGGCGGGACCGGCCGCCAAGCTGAGCTCGATGACGAAGCCGTTCGAGGCTGCGATCGTCAGGACCTGAGGCTGAAGGTGCTCTCGGAGTTCTCGGCAATCCACGTACCGATGAGCGTTGTCGCACACGTGGCACCGATCGCGAGTGTTCGTCGGGCGACAGTTCAGTCGAAGGTCTCGATTCGGGCGAGGTCACACCGAGGGCGACGCAAGCGACGAGCGACGTCTATGACGATTCCGCTGCCTGGCATTCGGCGACGGCAGGACGCCTCGCTGGTGTCGGCGGCGGTGGTAGATGCGTTCGATCCAGGTGATGATCTCGATGCGCAGATCGTCACGGGTGACCCAGGCTCGACGATCCAACACATTCTTCTGGAGGAGCGCGAAGAAGGATTCCATGGCGGCGTTGTCGCCGGCGGAGCCGCGGTTGGATCGACGGCGCTGCGGTGTCGGGACGCAGCAACCTGAGCCTCTCGGTTCGGGCTGGCGTGAACGCACTGGCGGGTCCCGAAACTGCGCCCACGTCGTGATCGATGCCGCCGGGCGTCGCAGGTGAGCAACCTCGACGAGCGGACGGTCGGCGCCGGCGATCCGGCTCGATGTCAACCGTGGGAACGTCGATAGGACACGCGCGAGTTCGAGGCGGTAGGCCCGACCATCACGATGAGCCCAACTCCCGAACTACTTCGCCACCAGCACGAACTGAGTTGATCGACCCGATACCAGTGCCGGCGAGCAACGGGTAGTCGCCGATGTTCCCCGTCGTTTCTGGCACCGGGACGAACGCGTCGAACGGTCGGATGGGGACGCGTGCCGGGCCGAGGCGTCAGGGCCCGGTACAACTTCGACGCGTAGATGGTCGAACAGTCCTCCGACGCGCACGACCGTTTCCTGGAATGGTTTGGCGACTCTGGTCACCATCTCGCACGTAATTGCGTCCAGGTTCCGGCGCAGTCGTTTGAGGCATCCCAGCGCGGATGAGTCGATGATCGTCGTGTCGGTGAGGTCGATCGTGAAGGAGGTCAGTTGTCGCGAACAACGAGCCCAGAATGCTCGGTGTGGCGTCCGACGCAAGTGTCGATCTCGGCCGGATGACAGCTCGGTATGGCCACGCACAGCCACTGTGACGTCGTCCCCGATGGTGACCGAGTTCCACCCGACTGCAGTGCAACGAAATCGCGGTGGAAGTGCTCCAAGCGGTGACATTCCCCGACGTTACATGTAACATCGGGTTCATGGCTCGTCGACAGTCTTCGTCACCCACCGCCATACGTGTCCGTGCGCACCGCCAACGGCTCCGGGAGCAGGGGCTACGACCCATTCAAATCTGGGTCCCCGACGTCAGATCCCCACAGTTCGCCGAGCAGGCGCACCAACAGTCGCTCGCCGTCGCGTCGAGCCGACACGCAGCCGACGACCAGGCATTCATCGACGCGCTGGCCGACGACGAGTGAACCGCGGCGAGATCTGGACCGCTTCTGCGGGCAGCGGGTACGTCGGCAAGCCCCGCCCCGTCGTCATCGTCCAAGACGACCGCTTCGACGCCACCGCCTCGGTGACCGTCTGCGCGTTCACGACCGACCCCACCGACGCACCGCTGATACGACTGCTCATTGAGGCCGATGAGGTGACCGGCATCCGGGAGTCCGGTCGGCTGATGGTCGACAAGATCACCACCATCCCGCGATCCAAGCTCGGCGAACGGATCGGCCAACTGAGCGACGACGACATGATCAGACTGACGCGCGCCCTCGTGGTGTTCCTCGGCCTGGCAGGAACCTGACGAACCCGCACACTTCACGAAGCCAGAATCACGGGCTCTGTCGTCGAGCCCGTGCCGCACCGCCCTGCAAGTATCAGTCAGGCCCATATCGAGCGCCCGATGATCGCGGCCGAGCGTGCGCCGAGGTACCAGCCGGATCGTCGGGTGCATGAGCCTGCCAGACAGCGCGGATTGCCCGATAGGGAGTGGCTTCGCAACTGAGTCGCTGACCTCCGATACGACAGCGAGTCACCCGCGGGACCGGGGGCTATCCCCACCGTACCGGGAGTCGCCTCCACCGTCCGGGACGGCCACACACATCTCCGTTACACCCCTGCGTGCATGATGGTGGTGTTCCGGCTTCCCCAATCATGACTGCTACTGATTGGAGACAACTGATGAGTCCTCCTGACACCGATGCCGTGTTCGCGGCGTTGCGTGGGGCCGATCCCGATGTGATGGACCGTGACGAGTTGGCCGAGTTGACCGGCCGGCTCGCCCAACATCGCAGCTGGTGCGACGCGTTACAGGTACGCATCGCGCGCCGGCAACGCCACCTCGCCGCCCACGGCCACGCCGAACCGGCCCGTGACCTGCTGTCGCGCCATGGCCGCCAATCCTCCAAGCACGCCCGCACCGCAGCCGATCGCGAACAGGTCTGCACCGCACTGCCCGCGTTCGAAGACGCACTCACCTCGGGCGCGGTCACGGCCGGGCATGTCGACGCGATCGCCAACGCCACCCGCCACCTCGACGAACAGTTGCTCGCCGAGTTCCACGCCTACGCGAACGACCTGCTCACCGACGCCACCCGCCAAGGCGTCGACGGGTTCGAACGCGGCTGCCGCGACCTCGCCAGACACCTCACCGCGCTCGCTGCCGCTGCGTCGGATGCCGACGAACTCGACCAGCAACGCGCCAGCTCGACCGTCAAGCGTTGGGTCGACCAGCAAACCGGGATGTGCCACACCCATCTCGAACTCGACCCCGTCCGCGACCGTGCCCTGTGGGCCGCGATCGACTCCGCTCGCGCCAAGCTCCGCCAGACAAGACGGCAACCGACGCACACCCTGGACACAAGTCGAAGTCGACGCCGTGATCGCCGCCATCGGCGGCTCAGGCGACCGGACCCCCGAAATCACCGTGCTGATCGACCACCGCTCACTCGTCGACGCTGCCCACGCCAACACGATCTGCGAAACCGACAACGGCACCCCACTACCGATCTCCACGATCCGACGATTGTGTTGCGACGCAGAGATCCTCCCCGTCGTGTTGAGCGGTGCCGGCGAAGTGCTCGACGTCGGACGCTCCGTCCGCACCGCCACCCGAACCCAACGCCGCGCGTTACGAGCGATGCACCGCGGCTGCGCCCACCCCGACTGCACCGTCACCTACGACGCCTGCCGCATCCACCACATCATCCCGTGGCTCCGCCATGGGAACACCGACATCGACCAACCTGATACCACTCTGCGAATTACACCACCACGCGGTCCACGAAGACGGCTGGACACTGACCATGACCCCCGACCGAACCGCCACATGGACCCGACCCGACGGCACCCACCACCACACCGGCCCCACCAACGACAGGACACCGGCCCGTGCCCCGGCGGCCTGATTCGTCCGATCCGACATCGACTGCGGCGGACGACAACCACCTGACATGCCGGGCGTCCTGCGACTCGGACACCGCGACCGGCCGTCGGGCTGACCACACCAGCGACCCCGGACCGGAGCGATGACGCCGACCGCCTGGACACCGCCATGCCCGACAGTACTCGAGGATCTCCGTCGTCAACGCGGCACGGCCGCGGCGGCACGGCTCGACCCGCCATGCCCTCAGTACTCGAGGATCTCCGTCGTCAACGCGGCGCGGGCATCGGCCGACATGAAGCTCGCGTCGCTGGCGTCGAGCTGCATCGCCCGGTGCTGCTCGATGTCGACACCGAGCACGTCACTGGCGATCGCCAACTCGCTCACCAGGTCGGTGGCGAACCAGCCCGGATCGTCGGTGTTGAGGCACACCCGCAGGCCGGCCGCCATCAGTTGAGGCAGTGGGTGATCCTCGACGTGCTCGACGACCTGCAGCAGATCGTTGCTGGTCGGACAGACCTCGAGCATGATCCCGCGCTCGACCAACAACTCGACCAACGACGGATCCTCCAGACAGCGCACACCATGACCGATCCGCACCGCACCGAGCAGCTCCACGGCCTGGCGCACGCTGTCGGCACCCTCCGTCTCGCCGGCGTGGGGCACCGCCGGCAGCCCGAGCGCACGGGCGCGGGCGAAGTGCTCGGCGTACGGCGCAGCCGGAAACCCCACCTCGTAGCCACCGAGCCCGATCGCGACCAATCCGTCGGGCGTCTGGTCACTCTCGAGGTACTCGATCGTGACCGTCTGGTCGGGCATTTCGAGATCGCGCGTGGATGTCGATCACCCAGCCGATCTCGACGCCGCGCTCGGCGGCGCGTCGACGCCCCTCGTCGAGACCTTCGCGGTATTCCGAGCGAGCCATGCCGGGGCGACCGTCGAGCGGGTGGAAATGGGTGAACGCCGTGGTGGTGACCTCGGCGTAGCGAACGTTCTGGGCGGCCAACGTGGCAGCCATCTCGTCGGTGATCGTCGCCAGATCCTCACCGGTGCGCAGCAGGGCCAACCCGAACAGGAATTGATCGGAGAAGTCCAAGAAGCCGTCGAACGAGAACGCCTCTGGCCATCCATCCGGCCAGACCGACGTCGTGATCGACGCCATGCCGTTCCGTGAGACCTTGCGAACCGTCGCCACCGACATCGAGCCCTCGAGGTGAACGTGCAGCTCGACCTTCGGCAGCTCGTGCAGCCAGATGCGCAGCGACTCGTCGATGCTCATCGGTCGGCCCACTTCGTACCGGGCAGGAAGTACCGCTTGGCCCACACGCTTCGGCGATCCTCCCCACTCACCGGCATCCGCCATGTCGACAATCGGGTGGTCGGAGCATCCAGATCGACCGCGCACAAGGCGCGTGGCTGATCGTCGGTGCCGTCGACGTACTCGTCGGCGAACCAGTCGTCGGTGTAACGCCTCGTGATCGATCGGTAGAGGTCGCGCCACTCATGGTCTTCCCCGGGTGGGTGAACGACCTCGCAGACGGCCTGCACGGTGACCTTGCGATACGGCTGGTCGCTCTCGTCGATCGTGATTCCCAGCTTGGGATCGCGCACGATGTTGTGCCAGATCACCGCCGGCGACCTGGGGGTGAACAGCAGTCGTCGTGCGTCGCGGATGAACCACAACGGCAACACCCGCGGATAGCCGTCGTCGTCGATCGTCGCGATGCGGGCGAGATGATGACGCTCGTCGAGGAACGCCTCGACCTCGGAATCTGTCAATTTCGGCATCTCGTGTTCCGTTCCGACTCAGGGCCGGTATCCCCAAGTCGGGGGCACCGGCGCCAGTGTGCGTCGCACCAGCCGCACCCAATCGCACAGCATCGGCCGTGTGTCGCGGGGGTCGATGATCTGCTCGATCTCGTAGAACTCCGCCGAACGATGTGGCGACCGCAAACGGTTCAGCCGCTCGGTGATGTCGGCCTTGAGCGCTTCGGGATCGTCGCTGTCGGCGAGATCGGCCTTGTAGGCCACCTCCAACCCGCCTTCGAGCGGCAACGAGCCCCAGTCACCCGACGGCCAGGCCATGCGCATCGATTCGGTGCCCGGCTGGCGATTGGCGGCACCGGCGATCCCGAACGCCTTACGGATCACGACGGTGCAGTACGGCACCGTCGCCTGCCGCAACGCCACCAGCACCTCGGTGCCGTAGCGGACGGTGGCGTTGCGCTCTGACTCGATCCCGATCACGAAGCCGGGGCAGTCCTCGAAGTGGACGATCGGCAACTTGAACAGCGAGGCCAGATCGATCAAGCGGGTGAGCTTGCGGCACGAGTCGGCGGTCCACCCACCGCCGTACATCATCGGGTTCTCGCCGTACACGACGACGGGGACGCCATCGAGCCGGGCCAATCCGCCGATGATCGACGTGCCCCACGCCTGCCCGATCTCGAACAGGCTGCCGTCGTCGACCGCCGACGCCATGATCGCCTTCATGTCGTACGACTGGCGTGGGTTGCGCGGAACGGCGCTCGACAACCATTCGTCGCGCCGGCCCGGATCGTCACCCCAGTGCTCGATCGGAGGCAACTCGTCGACGCTGGTCGGCAGATACGACAGGAAGTGCAGTGCCCGATCGAACGCCTCCGTCTCGGTGTCGACCGCGTCGTCGATCGCCCCGTTGGCGGTGTGGATGTCGGCGTGACCGAGCTCCTCCTTGGCAACAGCGCCCAAACCCGCCTGTTCCACCAGCGCCGGGCCGGCGATCATCATCTGCGACGTGCCGCGCACCATCACCGAGTAGTGCGAGGCAACCGCACGCGCGGCACCGAAACCGGCGACCGAACCCGAGCACCAGCGACACCGACGGGGCGACGTTGAGATGGTCGACCACGGTGTGCCAGCCGGGCAGGACGGGAATGTAGGTACGGCCCGCCTGCTCGATCGTCTTCACCGACCCTCCACCCGACATCCCGTCGAGCAGTCGCACGTGTGGCAGACGCATTTCGAGTGCGATCGACTCGGACGCCTCACGCTTGGCCGAGATCGAGGCGTCGTTCGAGCCACCGCGAACCGTGAAGTCGTCACCCGACACCACCGCCGGGCGCCCGTCGAGTTCGGCGATGCCGAACACGAAGTTCGAGGGCATGAACTCGATCAGGTTCCCGTGCTCGTCGTAGGACGCCACGCCGGCCGTCTTGCCGAGTTCCCAGAAGCTCCCCTCGTCGACGATCTGATCGACGCGTTCACGAACCGTCTGCTTACCGAAGTGGTGCTGCCGCTCGACCTTGTCGGCGCCGCCGAGCCGCTCGGCGAGCACCTCGCGTCGCCGCAGTTCTTCCAGCTCGGGTTCCCAGGTCATGGCTGCCGCTGGCGAACGCGCTTGATCTCGACCACGGTGCCGCCGCTCACGCGCACCAGTTCGCCCGGCTCCAGCGGAAAGACGTCGTGCCACGTTCCAGCGGCCGCCCACACGACGTCGTGGTGCAGGAGATCTGGGTCGATGAACACCCGCAACGAGGTCGCATGCCCGATCGGCGGCACCCCTCCGATCGGATAGCCCGTGGCGGTGCGCACGACGTCGGCGTCGACGCGCTGGCACATCAGACCGCCCGCTGCGGCGGCGAGCTTGTGCTCGTCGAGTTGATTCGAGCCGCTGACGTACGCGAGCACGATCTCACCGTCGACACCGAAGATCAGACTCTTGACGATCTGGGCGACCTCGCATCCGATCGCGTTCGCAGCGTCGACCGCCGTCTTGGCTCCATCGGGGAATCGTCGCGGTTCGACGACCAGACCCAGCGCCATGCCGGCCTCGATCACCCGGACGACGTTCTTGTGGTACTCACTCACAGCGCCACGACCGTAGCGCGACCCACCAGATCGGAGCTCGCTCGCTCCCAGACCCTGGCGAATCGGAGCAAGTCGACGTCACCACCAGGACGACCGACGAACTGCACGCCGACCGGCAGGCCGTCGGGCGTGAACGTACTCGGCATCGAGATCGCCGGGCAGCCCGTGAGGGTGATGTCGGAGCACGACCGCATCCAATCGATGTAGGTCTCCATCGGTGTGCCGTCGACGCTGCGCGGCCAGTCGAGTTCGACGTCGAAGGGCAACACCTGAGTCGTGGGCAAGGAGAGCACGTCGTAGTCGTCGAAGAAACTGCGGATCCGATCGACCAGGGCAGCATGCGCAGCCGTCACGCGGGCATGGTCGACCAGGCTGCGACGTCGGGCCTCTTCGATGTTCCAACGAATGGTGTCCTTCAGCTGCTCTCGCGCCCGGTCGTACAACGCACCTGCCGAGATCTCGAACTGCCATGCCCGCAACACCTGGAAGATCTCACGTGCGTCCACGAGACCTGGATCCGCTTCGACGACTTGGCAGCCGAGCGATGCGAGTCGATCAGGCACGTCGGCGAGTGCCACGACGGACGCCCCGTTCGACCGGCAGACCGAGGTCGGGGGTCCAAGCGACCCGCATCCCCCCGACGTCGAGCTCGGCAAGGTCCGCGAAGATCGATCCGGGCTCGGACAACGAGATCGGTACACGGGCATCGGGGCCGGCGATCGCCTGCATCTGGAGTGCCAGATCATCGACCGACCGCGCCATCGCACCCGACGTCGACAGCCCCGACCAGGGCGTGCTGTTCGGCCAACTCGGCACGCGACCCGCCGATGGACGCAGCCCGACCACGTTGCAGAACGAGGCAGGATTGCGCAGCGATCCGCCCATGTCGGAACCGTCGGCGATCGGGATCATGCCGGCGGCCAATGCAACCGCTGCTCCCCCGCTGGAGCCGCCACATGTCTTGCCGAGATCGTACGGATTGCGGGTCGCGCCGAACACCGGGTTGAAGGTCTGGGAGCCCGCTCCGAGCTCGGGCGTGTTGGTCTTGCCGATCGTGATCGCCCCGGCGGACCGCAAACGCTGCACGATCAGGTCATCCTCGGCCGGTACGAAGTCGGCCAGCAGCGGTGATCCCTCCGTGGTGCGGATGCCCGCCGTCATCACGAGGTCCTTGTGGGCGATCGGCAGCCCGTGCAGCGGACCCAGCGGCGCCCCCGAGGCGGTTCGTTCGTCGGCCGCTGCGGCCCAGTTCTCTGCCATCTCCGGAACGAGCGTGACGATCGCGTTCAGTTGCGGGTTCGTGCGTTCGACGCGAGCCAGGCTGGCCGCCAGCAGTTCGCGCGCCGAGACCTCCTGGCGGCGGATCATGGCCGCCAGTTCGACCGCCGACCGGTCGATGAGTTCGGTCACGTGGTGACCTCCACCAACGGTTCCGCGGGGGCCGTCGCCGATCCGCTCATCATGAACGTGACGGCGCCGAGCAACGAACAACCGCCGGCCACCACATAGGGCACGCGGTAGCCGCCCGTGAGGTCGTGCAACGAGCCGAGCAGCAGCGGCCCGCCCGCCGTCCCGACCAGACCGAAGAGCTGTGCCCTGCTGTAGATCCTCGGATAGTCGCGAACGCCGAATCGTTCGGCGATCAGCAAGGGCTGGAGCATCAAGATGTTGCCGACCGTCGCCCCCAACAACACGATCGAGCCGAAGATGTGGGGGGTCGACATGGCAAACGCCAGCCAGACCAGCGCGACGGTCTGTACGACGGCGAGTGCGGCCGTGAACGGGACCATCGGCATCGATGCCACGACCCGCCCGCCGATCAGTCGAGCGATGACCGACGTGGTGGCGAGCACCAGCGTTGCCAGCGCAGCGATGTCGGCGGTCGTGCGCTCCTCGACCAGCTTGACGAGTTGCTGGATGCCTCCGACCTGGGACCCAAGCGCCAGGACGTAGCCGATCGTGATGAACACGAAGAAGCGACTCGTGATCGCCTCGCGATAGAGCGTGCCCGTCGCCGCCGGAGCAGCGACGCCGGGATCGACCCGCTTGCCATCGGGAAGCCAACCGGTCGGGCCCGGGTCCGGTGTGATGAGCCAGTACACGATCGGCACGATGCCCAGCACGTACACGCCTCCGAGCCAGGGCGTTCCGGCCTCGAGACCCTGGCGATCGAGCAGCCACTTGGCAGCCGGTGTGATCAGGATCCCGCCCGCCGACAGCCCGGTCGATGCGACCGACAAAGCGACCGAGCGGCGAGTGTGGAACCAACGCGTGACGACGGTGGTCATCGGAACCAGCCCGGCGAGCGCCCAGCCGGCGGCGAACACGCCGTACACGACGAACAGCTGCCACTGCTGAGTCACCTGACCCAGCGACGCCAGAGCGAGGCCACCGATCACGCCTCCCGCAGCGGCAATGTGCCGAACGTCGTGATTCGCGATGAGCCGGGCGGTCCAGACGCCGACCACACCGCCGACGAAGAAGAACCAGGTCGTCGCGAGCGAGATCGCCGAGACGTCCCAGCCACGTTCGTTGCTGAGCGCATTGAGATAGACAGCGAGCCCGTAGAAACCCAGGCCCGACGCCGTCGTGAGCACGATGAAGCAACCGGTGACCACTCGCCAGCCGAGAAACTTGTCGCTCACGAGCGGCACAATCGTGAGCGAACCGGACGGGGGCATGAACGAACGGTAGCGATTCGGTGATCGGTATCCTGAGTCGCGATGTTCAAGAACACGATGAAGACGACCGTGCTGCTCGCCGGTATGGGCGGTCTGATCGTCGCCGTGGCAGGGATCTTGGGCGGTGGCAGCAGCACCTCGCTGTTCATCGGCCTCGGCCTCGCCCTGGTGATGGTCGGTGGCTCGTACTGGTTCAGCGACAAGCTGGCACTCAAATCGGCCAAGGCTCGAGTGATCACCGAGGCCGAGGCGCCCGAGTTCTACGGCATGATCCGGGCCCTCGCCCAGCGCGCCGACATGCCGATGCCCACAGTGGCGATCTCGCCCAATGCCCAGCCGAACGCATTCGCGACCGGCCGTGGTCCCAAGCACGCAGTCGTGTGCGCCACGCAGGGCCTGCTCGAGACCCTCACTCGCGACGAGGTCGAGGGCGTGATGGCGCACGAGTTGATGCACGTCAAGCACCGGGACATCCTCATCGGCTCGGTGGCCGCAGCGATCGCCACCGCGATCTCGTTCATGGCGCAGATGGCGATGTATTCATCGATGTTCGGCGGACGGGATCGCCGGAACAACAACGTCGTGGGCATGCTGGCGATGTCGCTCCTGGCGCCGATCGCCGCGTCGCTGATCCAGATGGCGGTGTCGCGCTCACGCGAGTTCGAGGCCGACCGAGGCGCCGCCGAGTTGCTCGGCAGTGGCGACTCGCTGGCGCGGGCGCTGGAGAAGATCGATGCCATCGCAACCCGACGCCCGATGGCCGTCGCCCCCGCACAGGCCTACGCCTACATCCACAACCCGCTGGCCGAGGCGCGCGCCAGCCGAGGTGGCGGGCCCAACCTGGCCAAGCTGTTCAGCACCCACCCCGCCACCGAGGAACGGATCCGTCGCCTCCGGGCGATCTGACGCAGCGCGCCTCGGCGTTCTTCGGGAGTTCGGCGAACGGGGTGGAGGGTCGAACCCCGGCTCCTTGGGCAGACCGAGCACCCGCTCACCGATGATGTTGCGCTGGACCTGATCCGTACCGCCGTCGATCGGCGGTGCCTGGGCGACGCGGACCGCATCGTTGCGCCACAACCCTTTACCGTAGGCGTTCTCGGGCAGCGACGGAGCTGCCCAACCGGAGAGGCCCAGCCGCTCCCGCCACTGGGCGACCGTGAGGTCTGGGTCCCGGTTGTCGTCGAGCCACGCTCGCAGTTCGTCGATCACGTCGGACATGCGGGCGATATTGGCACGGCGATCGCCGTGTCACCGCGTCAGATGGCGAACAGGTCGTCGAGGCCGCCCGAGGCAGGCGCCGGCTCGTCGACGAGTTCCTCGGCAGGGACGAATGCCGTATACCCGTCCGACTCGAGCACGTCGGCCAGCTCCGGGCCACCGCTGGTGACGATGCGGCCCTTGACGAGGATGTGCACGTGATCGGGCTTGAGTTCGGTGAGTAGCCGGCTGTAGTGGGTGATCGCCAGGACACCCATCGGCGCCCCGTCGGTCGAATCGTTGCTGAGGTCCTCGACGCGGCGCGAGCAATCGCGCAGGGCGTCGATGTCGAGGCCGGAGTCGAGCTCGTCGAGGATCGCGAACTTCGGCCGAAGCACCGCCAGCTGGAGGGTCTCGTTGCGCTTCTTCTCGCCACCGGACAGGTCGACGTTGAGCGGGCGATGCAGGAAGCGCTCCTCGAACCCGATCCGCTCGGCCTCGTCGAGCAACAGCTGACCGAGCGTGCTGGCATCACGCCCTCGGCTCGTCAGCGCCTCGTCGAGGACGTCGTCGAGCATCACTCCGGGCACCTCGGTCGGATACTGCATCACCAGGTGTAGGCCGGCGGTGGCCCGCTGCCAGGCCGGGAGGGCCAACACGTCGATCCCGTCGAGCATGACCGAACCCTCGAGCACTTCGTACCCCGGCTTGCCCATGATCACCGCGGAGAGCGTGCTCTTGCCGGCCCCGTTGGGGCCCATCACCGCGTGTACCTCGCCCGATTGCAGGACGAGGTCGATGCCGCGCAGGATCTCCTTGCCGGCCACGGAGGCCCGGAGGCCCTTGATCTCGAGCGTGCTCATGATGACTCGTTTTCGTTGATCGTGACGGTGACGACGACTTGGCCGTCGACGACGGAAGCGTGGAAGACCGGAACCGGCTGCGTCGCCGGCAGGGTGGAAGGTTCGCCGGTCAGCAGACTGAACGCGCTGCCGTGCTTGGGACACTCGATCTCGAACTCGTCGCACCACACCTCGCCGTCGCTGAGCGAGACGTTGGCATGCGAGCAGACGTCACCGATCGCGTACACGTCGTCGCCGATCCGCACCAGCGCGACCGCCATGCCGGCGACGTCGACCCGACGGGCCGTTCCCGAGGACACCTCGTCGAGCGAGCACACCGTGACCGTCGCCTGGGAACTCATGAGGCATCCTCACCGATGTTCAGCTTGGCGGCGACCCGTGCCCGCAGACCCTCGGCCAGCCCCTGTGCCGGCAATTGCGACAACACCTCGTCGAAGAAGCCGAGAACCACCAGGCGCTCGGCGATCTCGGGACGGATCCCGCGACTCTCGAGATAGAAGCGCTGCTCCTCGTCGATCGGTCCGACCGTCGAAGCGTGCGAGCACTTGACATCGTTGGTGAAGATCTCGAGGTTGGGCACGCTCTCGGCCCAGGCGCCCTCCGACAACGTGAGGTTGCGGTTGGTCTGGAACGCCGCCGTGCCGGGAGCGTGTTCACGGATCTTGATGAGACCGGTGTACACGCTGGCGGCATGATCTTGAACGGCACCCTTGAACAGCAGGTCACTGTGGGTGTGAGGGGCGTCGTGATCCTGAATCGTGCGGAAGTCGTGCATCTGCGTACCTCCGGCGAAGTACAGCGCGACCTGACGGGTCGACCCTCCCTTGCCGGACAGCCGCGCCTCGGTGCGCACCCGCGCATAGTCCCCACCGAGCGCCACCGAGGCGAGCAGTGTGTTCGAGTCGCGAAAGCCGACGGCCTGCTGATTGCCGATCGCCCACGCCTGCTCGCTCAGCTCGTTGATCGCGAGGTAGTTGACACGTGCGGCCTGATCGACCCTCAACTGCAGCACCGGGAGCACCAGCGCCGGACCGTCGGCCGACGAGACGAACCGTTCGATCACCGTGACCTGGCTGTTCTCACCCGCTTCGATGACGAGGCGAGGGCACACCAGCTCACCGTCGCCGCCGATGGTGTGGGTGATCGAGATCGTCTCGGCGACGATCGTGCCGGCCGGCACGACGACGCGAACCTGTGAGCCCGCGGCACGATTCAGCCCCGCGAAGACGTCGGGCGTCTCGTCCGGGAACAGATCGACCGTTGCACCGTCGACTTCGACGAATTGGACAGGTCCACCGATCTCGGCGACATGCGCGGCGGGACGGTAGGCGGCGAGATCAAGGTCCGAAATCCGGCTGTAGCGCCAAATTTCTTCGTCGGGTGTTGGCAACTCGATGGAAGTTAGGTGCTCGAGGTCGAGGACTGGCATCGCCGATGAATTCTACTCACGCGCGTAGGAGAAATGCGCTCGGCGGAGAAGGCCGGGGGACCTGGATTCGCGGCAACGTGTCAGGATCTGCGTCGGCGACGCAGGAAACCGCGCAACCCGCGCCGGCGGCGCTGGTCGGCCAAGCGTTCGGAGTCGACTTCGCTCCTGATTCGCGCTCCCGCCGAGTTCAGGATGTTCTCGGCCTCGTCGAGCAGAGCCGCCGCCGATCCGTCGTCGAGGCCGGCCGGCTCGGGCGGTGTGGGCGGCACGATCAACGAGCCATGGGTCCACGCGACGTCGGCCAGGCGACGCTCGAACCTCGGACAGTTCTCGGGGCAACGCCACGGCGCGTCGGGCGCCAGATCGAGATTGCACTTGCGCACCGTGTCGCCATTGGGATACGTGCGACTCTCGAAGTTCTTGCACTCCGTCCGCATCGGCATGCCAGAACGCTATCCGCGCCCGGGTCGGGCACACACGTCGCCGGCACACGCCCGGTGACCCACGTCCGGTGACCTACGTCCGGTGACCTACGTCCGGTGAACACGCCCGATCAGGCACGTCCGATCACGCATGCGAACTCAGAGACCGTAGAGCCCGGCGATGTCGGGAAGACCTACCGTCACTGCCGCCAGCTCGGGCGCCGGGCACGGATCGGCGACCGGGCGGCCCGGGCCCCAGGGCATCGCACAAGGCCGATCGTCGAATGCTCTCACCTGGCGTGAGATCCAGTCAGCCACCGCCCACGACCCCAACGTCGTCTGATGCACCCCGTCGCCGGAGAACCAGCCGATCGAGGGTCTCGTGTACTGATCGAACCGCCAACGCCGCACCTCGGGAAATGCTCCGCCGCCGATCTTCTCGTCGAGGATCCGATTCATTTCTGCATAGTTCGACCGCGTCCCTCCACTGCTCGGGACCGTGTAGCCCACGTTCGATCGATAGTCGACCCAGGCGATGTGATGGAACCCCTTGGCACGCGCACGGGCGACGACGACGTCGAAGTCGGCAGAGAACCTGGTGTTCCAATCGTTGTAGCCGGTCGCCACGACCAGAATGTCCTCGGGTCCGGCCGGAGGGAGCGCAAGGATTTCGTCGGCCGCCGTGAGCGGTGAATAGCCTTCCCGACCGCGGCACGACGGCTGCACGAGGCGCCGACACGATTCGAGGCGCGGCCGACGGGACGAATCCGCGCAACCCGTCGAGCGTGCCGTTCCACCGCAGTCCCGCCATCGCCGAGTCGCCGATGATCACGACGTGACGGTCGGCGGGCGGATCGTTGGTCGGGGCACCGGTCGTCGTCGCCACGGGTGAGCCCGTGAACCATCCCGTGATGTCGACGACGAGATGTGTCGCCTCGAGGGCGTAGGTGGCGATCCCTGCCGTCGAGGTCCGAACGATCGACGACGTGGCCACCGTGGCAGCTCCCGAATCGTAGTTGACGGTCGATTCGAGCGGACGACGGGTCCGCGCCGGGTAGGCCAACAGATACCCGCTGTCTTCCGTTTCGGTCACGGTGAAGTTCGCGGCGACGGCACCGACGGGGCCACCCGTGATCCCGGTGACGCGGAAGTCCCTGGTACCGCGATCCCAGAGCCGCGGGCCCCACGACGGCGACGCCCAGGGACGGGTGTCGACGAGCCGGGTCGGCGTCGTCGACACGAACAGGCCCGCCGTGGACCGTTTCGCTCCCGGGCCCGAGAAGTAGCCCGTCACATCGACGATCACATGGTCGCCGGCCTGGGTGTAGACCTCGAATCCCGATGACGACACGGGGACGATCGCGGAGGCACTGCGCGTCTGGCCGGCGGCATCGGCATTCAGCACCGAGGCGACGGGCAACCGCTCACCGGCCGCGTAGGCAGCGAAGAAGCCGGGGCCACGGGTCCCGGTGGTCGTGATCGTCACGGCCACGGCGATCGCTCCCGACGGCACGTCCGGCCGCACGCTCACGACCGAACGCGGGGCAGGGCGCCTGGTCTCTCGGGTGTCGACCGCCCGGTAGGCATCGATCGGTACGTACCGCCCGGCGCGGCTCGAACCGCCGTCGGCCGGCACGAAGTAGCCCGTGACGTCGACCACGAAATGGCCGGTGCGCAGGCTGTACACCGACACATTGCCACCCGAGCCGATCTGCACGAGCTGCATGTTGGCGATCGTCTCGCCCGACGCGTAGTTGAGCGCCGAGGCGATCGGCCGTTTGCTGCCGGTCGGGAACAACGTGGCGTAACCGGACTGGTCGGGCTCGATCACCGTCAGCGTGAGTGCTGCTGCAACCGCACCCTTGCCGACACCACACCGCCCGGCGACCCGCACCTCGGCGGTCGTCGTCGCGTTGAGCGGCCGTCCGGGGGACTCACGCGAATCGAGCAATCGGCACGGTCGAACCGGCACGAACAGACTCGGGGCCGTCTCGGCGACGGCGGTGGCGGGAGACGCGACGACGGCGCCGACTGCCGCGATCATCACCCCGACGACGACCACGAGCAGCCGCCGTGGCCGTGCGGAAACGGCTCGGCGAGATGCGGTGGGGCTGGTCGTGGATTCCATGCAGTCTGTTGTCGGGTCGGTCCGACCGTGGATCAAGGAATCCGGGCGAACGCGGGGAAAATTTTGCTGGCACCCGACCGAAACGGGACGCTGCGTGTGACGTCGTCGACGTTAGCCGACGGAGCCCTCCATCTGGAGCTCGATCAGACGGCTCCATTCGACGGCATACTCCATCGGCAAGGTCTTGGTGATCGGCTCGATGAAGCCGTTCACGATCATTCCCATCGCCTGCTCCTCCGACAAGCCGCGGCTCATCAAGTAGAACAGCTGCTCGTCGGCGATCTTCGACACGGTCGCCTCGTGGCCGATCTGTGCGTCGCGTTCGCCGACCTCCATGTACGGCAAGGTCTTCGAGACGGAGTCCTCGTCGAGGATCAGGGCATCGCACTGCACGTGGCTCTTGCAGCCGTAGGCGCCCTCGTCGACACGGACCAGGCCCCGGTAGGTGGTGATGCCGCCGTCCTTGCTGATCGACTTGGAGACGATCTTGGACGACGTATTGGGGGCGGCGTGCACCATCTTGGCGCCGGCGTCCTGGTGCTGGCCCTTGCCGGCGTAGGCGACGGAGAGCACCTCGCCCGTGGCGCCCTCGCCGACGAGGTAGACCGACGGATACTTCATCGTCAGCTTCGAGCCGATGTTGCCGTCGATCCACTCCATGTGGCCGTGCGCCTCGACGCGTGCCCGCTTGGTGACCAGGTTGTACACGTTGGGCGACCAGTTCTGGATCGTGGTGTAGGTGACCCTGGCGTGAGGTTTGACGACGATCTCGACCACCGCGGAGTGCAGCGAGTCACTCGTGTACACCGGCGCCGAGCACCCTTCGATGTAGTGCACCTGCGAGCCCTCGTCGGCGATGATCAGCGTGCGCTCGAACTGGCCGGCGTTCTCGGAGTTGATGCGGAAGTACGCCTGCAACGGCATCTCGCAGTTGACACCAGGAGGGACATAGATGAACGACCCGCCCGACCACACCGACGTGTTGAGCGCCGCGAACTTGTTGTCGCCAGGAGGGATGATCGTGCCGAAGTACTGCTTGACCAGGTCGGGGTACTCACGCAGCGCGGTATCCATGTCGCAGAACAGGATTCCCTGCTCGGCGAGGTCTTCACGATTCTTGTGGTAGACGACTTCGCTCTCGTACTGGGCGGTGACACCGGCCAGGTACTGCCGCTCGGCCTCGGGGATGCCCAGCTTCTCGTAGGTGCGCATCATCTCTTCGGGAAGCTGGTCCCACTCGTCGACCTGCTCCCCCTTGGGGCGCAGGTAGTAGTAGATGTCCTGGAAGTCGATGTCGGGCATGTTGACCGCGAACCACTCCGCCATCGGCTTCTTCTCGAACAACCTCAAGCTGCGCTGACGCATCTGGGTCATCCAGCGCGGCTCACCCTTCCACCACGAGATCTGGTCGACCACGGCGGGGCTGATCCCCTTCGCCGGGGTGAAGGCGTACTCGACTTCATCGCTCCATCCGAGGTCGTACTTCGAGAGGTCGAGATCGAATGACGTCATGTCAGCTCCTGATCGGGTTGCGGCGGTGGGCAACGGATTTCCACTACGGCCATAGTAACAATCCCAAGGGCGCGTCGCTCGTGGCGAGCCGAGGACTTCCGCGACGGACCCGGGATGCTGATCAGGCCGCGGCTTCACCCTCGGCGGCTGTCGGCACGTCGATCTCGATGAAAATGCACTCGCCCGGACAGACGTCGGCGGCCTCGATCACCGCATGAACGTCGCGGGCGGGCACCCAGGCGAGACTTCCGGAACTTCCCGGGTCGTTGAGCGGGCGCCCTTCTTCGGCGACGTAGGCGATGCCGTCCTCGAGCTGTACGAACACGTCCGGGCAGTGGTCGACGCACAGACCGTCACCGGTGCAGAGGTCCTGATCGATCCACACGCGCATGGTGCCGGCCAAGTTACCGCCTACATTGCCGGACGTGCCTGAGCCAGCCGCCAAGAAAATTCCCCACACCTGGACACGACCGACCGGGCCCTTCGACGACCCGTTCGCCTGGTTGCGCAACCGGGACGACCCCGACACGATCGCCTACCTCGAGACGGAGAACGCCGTCAGCACCGCATGGTTCGACGAGCACGGCGGCCTGGTCGACGAGCTGTTCACAGAGATCAAGTCGCGGGTGCAGGAGACCGACGTCGCCGCGCCGGTACCCGTCGACGACTGGTACTACTCGAGCCGCACCGTCGAGGGGCAGTCGTACCCGATCTCGTGCCGTGGCCGGAGCGCCGAGACGGCAACCGAGGAGCTGGTGCTCGATCAGAACATCGAAGCAGCCGGACACGAGTTCTTCGACCTCGGCGCCTTCGAACTCAGCCCCGACCATCGACTGGTCGCCTGGTCGGCTGACACCAAGGGTGACGAGCACTACACACTGCGAGTGCGCGACATCGCCCATCAACACGACCTCGACGACGAACTCCACGACACCACGTGGGCGGGGGTCGCCTGGTCGAGCGACGGGACCCATCTGTTCTACGTCGAGGCCGACGACCAGGAGCGCCCGTACCGGGTGATGCGCCACCGGCTCGGCACACCACAGTCGGACGACAGAGAAGTGTTCGTCGACAACGACGAACGGTTCTTCGTGGGGATCGGCATGACCCGCAGCCGCGAATGGATCATCATCCACTCGGGCAGCAAGCAGACGACGGAGAGCTGGCTGATCGCCGCGGGCGAGCCGGAGTCGGCCCCCTCGGTCGTGCGACCACACGTGGACGACCTCGAGTACCACCTCGATCACTGGGGCGACCGCTTCGTGATCCTCACCAATCGATGATGCGGTCGACTTCCGCGTCATGGAAGCCCCGCTCGACGATCCGGGCACCTGGACGGAGCTCGTCGCCCACGAGGCCGGGCGCCGGATCACGCACATCGAGCCGTTCGCCGATCACCTCGCCCTTCACGAATGGAACCACGCCCAGCCGGCGATTCGGATCATCCGGCGTGACCGATCCACCTCGATGCTCGCCATCGACAGCGAGCCCCACAACGTGGACTTCGGCCCGAACGAGCAATGGGACACCGACGTGATCCGCCTGGTTCACCAGTCGCTCACCTTGCCGATCCGCGTGATCGACGTCGACGTCGTGTCCGGCGCGATCGACGTCGTCAAACAGACACCGACACCGAACGTCGACCTCGACCGTTACGTCGCCGAGCGGATCTGGGCGACCGCTCCGGACGGCACACAGGTCCCGGTCGATGTCGCACGCCACGTCGACACGCCCGTCGACGGCACGGCGCCGTGCTGCGTGTACGGCTATGGGTCCTACGAGATCTCGATGCCGCCGTGGTTCTCCGTCGCCCGCTTATCGCTGCTCGATCGAGGTGTCGTCTGGGCACTCGTTCACCCTCGCGGCGGAGGCGAGCTCGGCCGACAGTGGTATCTCGAGGGCAAACTGCTGAACAAACGCAATACGTTCACCGACACCCTCGCCTCGTGCGAGTACCTCGTGAACGCCGGCTTCGCCGATCGCGAACGCGTCGCCGTCCGCGGTGGCAGCGCCGGTGGGCTGCTCGTCGGGGCGTGTGTCACGATCGAGCCCGACCGATTCCGTTCGGCGGTGGCCGAGGTCCCGTTCGTGGATGTGACGACCACCATGAGCGATCCCACGTTGCCGCTCACGGTCACCGAGTGGGAGGAATGGGGCGATCCCCGCCACGAACCGTTCGCGTCGTACATCGAGGGTTACTCGCCCTACGACAACACCGTTGCGACCGACTATCCGGCGTTGTTCATCACTGCCGGATTGAACGATCCGCGGGTCAGCTTCCACGAGCCGGCGAAATGGACGGCCAAGTTGCGCGACGTACGTACCAACGATCTGCCGCTCCTGTTGCGTACCGAGATGGGCGCCGGTCACGCGGGTCCGAGTGGGCGCTACGACGCCTGGCACGACGAAGCGCGCGTGCTGACGTTCCTGCTCCGAACACTCTGAGTTCGACGCCGCTGCACGTTCAGCCCAGCAACGTCAGCACGGCGAGCCCCATCAGGCCGAGGTTGCGAACGACGTGGCCCGGGCCGATCGGCTTGGCCGACCACGCGCCGAAGCAAGCGCACACGGGATGCCGACCCTGTGCCAGCCGGCGCGCGATCAGCAGAGTGAACGCGATCAGCAGAGCGATCGCCAACAGTGCCGGGATCGGCTCGATCAGATGGACGATCAACGCTGCTCCCACCGTCATCTCCACCCAGGGCAGGACCGGGACCGCAAGCGACGGGGCACCGAGTTCGTGAGCCTGCTGCGGCCATGCCGGACCGGCGGCGATCTTCGAGCCGCCGGCGATCACGAACGCGAGCCCGAGCACGACCGCGGCGACGAACGCCAGCGCGCTCACCGGCCCGGGTGCAGCGTCAGCCCTTCGCGGGCGCCGATCACACTGAGGCGGTCGCCGCTCGAGGCGTTCGCCTCGGCCACGAGCCGGTCGAGTTGATCGTCGTGGTGGAGCGGATCATGGTGATACAGAGCGAGCGTGCCGACGCCACACTCGAGGGCGAGCCACACCGCGTATTCGATGGTGCAATGGCCCCATGACGACTTCTGCTCGAATTCCGGACGGGTGTACTGGGCGTCGTGGATCAACACGTCGACGTCCTGGCACAGCTCACGGGCATTGGCGGTCGTCTCGTACAGGTCGATGCCGGGTTGTTGATGGTCGCTGAGGTAGGCGACCGAACCACCGCCCCACGACAGGCGGTAGCCGAGCGTGTTCCCGAGATGCGGGATCAGTCGCGACATGACGCTCACTTCGCCGATCTCGAAATCCTCGTCGCCGTGCTCGTCGATCAGCACCTCGCCGGGCAGGTCGTCGATGCGGACGGGGAACAGCGGCGGACAGAGCATGCTGTTGACGACCGCTTCCACCGACGACCCGTCCTCTTGCCGCGGAACGTGCAGTCGGAGCCGGCCTCCGGGCCGCAGCACAGGTGTGAAGAACGGCAGCCCCTGAATGTGGTCCCAATGCAAGTGGCTGAGCAGACACACCCCGTCGAACCGCTCGGTGGCCGGCCACTCGACACCGAAGTACCGGGCCCCCGTACCCATGTCGAACAGGATCGGCTGGTGGCCAGGGACTGCGACCGATACGCACGACGTGTTGCCGCCATAGCGCGCGACATCGGGTCCATGACACGGGGTAGAGCCGCGCACGCCGTGAAAAGTGATGTCGAATCCCTGCCCCGCGATGGCGAAGAACATAGCCGTCGGCCCCGTCACCGAGAAATCACATCACCGTGTCTGGTGTCACACGGCCGAACGAGCGTCGACGGTCAGCGCGCCAGCAACCGGATCGAGTCGCCCGGTAGCTCGATCCCGATCGCGGTCCCCGGAGCCGGGATCCATGACGCGCCGTCGTTCGACAGCACCGCCTGCATCTCCTGCTCGCCGACGTGGACGCGCACGTGGGTGGTCGAACCGACGAACGCCACGTCGCCGACCACCCCGTCGACGAAACCCTGCCCCGCCGCGATGATCTTGAGTCGTTCCGGACGAGCGAACACCGTGCAGTCGCCCCGCACATCGCCGGTCGCGCCGACGAGCTGTCGACCGAGCACGTCGATCACGCCGGCCTCGCGGACCGCTGCAGGCAGCAGGTTCGCCAACCCGAGAAAGTCGGCGACGTACGTGGTCTCCGGCGAGTCGTAGACGTCTTGGGGCAGTCCGACCTGCTCGATCTCGCCCTCTCTCATCACCGCCAACCTGTCGCTCATGGTGAGTGCTTCCTCCTGATCGTGGGTCACGTAGACGAACGTGATGCCGACCTCACGGTGAAGCTCTTTGAGTTCGAACTGCAGGGCGCGGCGCAGTTTCGCATCGAGGGCCCCGAGTGGCTCGTCGAGCAGCAGCACCCGAGGCCGGAGCACGAGGGCCCGGGCGAGCGCAACCCGTTGCTGTTGACCACCGGAGAGCTGATGCGGCTTGCGAGCGGCGAAGTCGGCCAGACGGACGAGTTCGAGCGCCTCGCCGACCCGGATGCGCCGTTCTTGCTTCGAACAGTCCTGGAACCGCAGACCGAAACCGACGTTCTCGGCCACGGACATGTGCGGGAACAGCGCGTAGCTCTGGAAGACGGTGTTGACCGGTCGCTTTTCGGGCGCGACGCCGGCGATGTCGACACCGTCGATCAGTACGGCCCCTGACTCGTTCTGCTCGAATCCCCCGATCAATCGGAGCGTCGTGGTCTTGCCGCACCCCGAAGGTCCGAGCAACGAGAAGAACTCGCCGGATTCGATGGTGAGGTCGATGCCCTTCAGCACGAGCTGCGTGCCGTAGGACTTCATCAATGAAACGAGCTCGATGCGCCCACCTCCCGAGGAGGCGTTCATCAGCGGGGTCGTGGCCGTGCTCGACATGGGCTGTTTTCTCGCACGTTTCGCGCGGCCGACCACATCACCCATCGGCGGCCAAGGCCGCCTTGAGCCGTTGATGGATGAAGTAGACGCCGCGTTCTTCGAATGTCGCCAACACCCCGTCGGCATCGAGGCCAGCGTCGTGTGAGCGCTGAACTGCGAGACAGATGTCGACGTCCTGCTCGTGGACCAGGCGGTGGGCGTCGAGGATCGAGGTCAGCGCCTCGGGAGTGCGCCCGGGAGCGCGAAGAGACGCCGCTCCACGCGTGTGGAGTTGGCGCCCGTCGGCTCCATCCACATCACCAGCACGGCGTCGGGAAAGACGTTGATCATGGCATTGGGCCAGATGGTCAGATACGAACCGACGTCGTAGGGACGCTCGGTGGCCGCCGCGAACAGCCGTTCCCAGCCGGGCTCTCCCGGGAGCAGCGTCGACCGGATCTGCTCGTCATCGGCAGTTCCAGGCCGACGGAGGCGATCCCACGCGTACAAGACGACACCGTCGCTCACCATCGGGTAGTCCTCGGTCGAGGTCGTGTCGATCTCCGGATGGACGAACGGTGTGTGGTAGTTCTCCGAGTAGTTCTCGAGCAGTGCCTTCCAGTTGAAGGCGCGATCGTCGGACTCGCTGAGGACGAGTTCCATGGCCTCGAACGGACATGCGTCGACGGCCTCGGCGAGCGGGCCGAGATCGAGTCGTGCCTCTGGTGTCGCGAGATCCACGAACACGAGTCTGCGCCAGGTTGCCACCGCGACCGGTTTGAGCGAATAGTCGGCGACATCGAACCCCTCCGGATCGCCGACTCCGTGCGCCCTCGCCAGCGAACCGTCATGGCGGTAGAGCCACGCGTGGTAGGGGCATCGGATCACCGAGCCCGAGCCCTCGTCGTCACACAGTGGCGCGGCCCGGTGACGGCACACGTTGAGGAACCCGCGCAGTTCGCCATCTCGGTCGCGCACGAACAGCACCGGGACCCCACCTACCGTACGCGCCGACCAGGCACCGGACGCCGGAAGCTCGTCGGTGACCCCTGCGCACACCCAGCCGCGGCGGAACACCCGCTGGCGTTCGTGTTCGAAGAACGCCGGATCGGAATACCACGCCGCCGGCAACGTCGTAGCACTCGCGATCCCCGGCGGATCTGGAATCTGCCGCAGCCCTGCGCCGTCGATGCTCATCGATCACTCCCTGCTCGTGCGAGTGCCGACCGGCGGATCACGTCACCGCGCCGGCTTCGAACAACTCGGAGACGTCATCGGAAGTCGCTCCGAGCATACGTCCGAGCCGATGCACGTTCTCGATCAGGCGGTCGCCATCGGCCGACGTGTGGGCAACCGAAAGCGTCCACGACTCGCTCTTGGCCCACGGTGCCAGGAAGACGCCGTTGTTGTGTTGCACGAGATAGTTCAGGTGGCTCACCGCGGTATCGATCGCGAGGAACTCGCGATAGTTCGTGGCCGGCCGATCGTGTGCCACGACCGAACCCTTGAAGCCGTGCACCACGCCGTACGACGGCAACCCGTGCTCGGTGAGCGCCGCTGTGCAGCCGGCGAACATCTCGCGCCCGATCGTCTCGGCCCTGGTGTAGGCGTCCCTCGTGAGTACCTCGGTCAGCACCGCCCGGGCGGCCGCCATCGTGAGTGGGTTCCCGTTGAACGTGCCGACCTGGTCGTACCGGCCATCGCTGATCGCGCTCATCACCTCAGCGCTACCGCCGATGGCGCCGCACGGCACGCCGCCACCGAGCGCCTTGGCCAGACACACGATGTCGGGCGTGACACCGAACAGTTCGACCGCACCGCCCCACGCCACCACGAGGCCGGTCTTGACCTCGTCGAATGTCAGTAGGGCGTCGTGTCGCCGTGTGATCTCGCGCAGGCCTTCGAGGTAGCCGGGCGCAGGGGGGATGATGCCGGCGTTCATCATCATCGGCTCGATGATCATCCCGGCGATCCGACCGGGATGCTCGGCGAACACGCGCTCGACCGCGGCGAGATCGTTGTAGGGCACGATCCGGACGAGATCGGCGATCACCTGTGGCACACCCGGACCGGGGAACCGGCGAGGATCGTCGACAGGCCCCAAGTCGTCGATCGAACCCCACAGCGACACGTTCAACAGGTCGTGATGGCCGTGGTAGGTGCCCTCGACCTTGATCACGAGGTCGCGGCCGGTGATCGACGCGCATGAGGTGGACAGCATCCATCGTCGACTCGGTGCCCGAGTTGTTGAATCGCCATTGCGGAAGGCCGAATCGTTCGGCGAGCGCTTCCGCGACAACGATCGCATCCTCGACGGGTTGGGCGAAATGGGTGCCCTTCGCCACCCGGCGCTGGACGGCGTCGACGACCGCCGGGTTGGCGTGACCGACGACGTTGACGCCGTACCCGGCGTGGTAGTCGACGTACTCGTTGCCGTCGGCGTCCCACACGTGACTGCCTTCGCCTCGATCGATCCAGACCGGAATCGGACGGGTGCTCGACCAGCTGGACGTGACGCCGCCGGGCATCGAGGCGAGAGCTCGATCGTACAGTTCACGCGATCGGTGGGTGCGCTCGAGGAAGCGGGCTTCCTCCGCGAGAATGCGGTCGTCGATCGTGCTGGTTGTCGTGCTGGTGTCTGTCGACATTGAGGTGACTCCTTGTCCTGACTGATCAGTCAGTCTAGGATGCCTCGCAACGCTGATCAAGCAACCGCACCAACACCGAGATCAACACTGAGACACCTTGAGCACCACCGATCCATGAGCACCACCTCGAAGACCACCTCGAAGACCACCAGATCGCTCTCCCCCACCCTCACCTCGGCCGACTACTGCTCGCCGGAGGTGTTCGAACTCGAACGCCAGCGCATCTTCCATGCCGGCTGGATGTACGTCTGCCACATCGATGGTCTGCATCCGGGCTCGAGGCGGGTGTTCGACATCGCCGGCGAATCGGTGATCGTCACCCGCGACCGCGACGGGGAGGTCCGTGCCTTCGGCAACGTGTGTCGACATCGCGGCGCCCAGTTGTGCCCGATCGGCACCGAGCAGGCCAAGGGCAGCATCCGATGCCCGTACCACGCCTGGACCTACGGGCTGGACGGCGCTCTGCTCGCCACGCCACGGGTCGATGACGATTTCGATCGCGATGAGTACGGGCTGTGGCCGCATCACGCCGACGTGTGGAACGGGATGGTGTTCGTCTCCGTGGCGACTCGACCACCATCTCTGGTGGACTGGCTGACCCGCTGGACCCCCGGCGCCCGCGACTTCGACGACGTTCCTGTCGCGGACTATCGCCTGGGAGCGCGAACGGAAACGGTCGTCGCGGCGAACTGGAAGATCCTGGTCGAGAACTACAACGAGTGTCTGCACTGTGCCGTCGTGCACCCGGAGTTGGTCGATGTCATCCCGATCTACCGCACCGGTCACGTGGTCGATCCCGAGCGCGACGACGAAATCGTCGACCTCAAGGCCGGTGCCCGTGCCCTCACACTCGACGGCGAGACCAGCCTGACACCGCTCCCCGGCATCGCGGATGCTGCCCAGTACAGCGGGCTGGCGTTCTTCCCGAACCTCGAGTTCGACCTCACCCCGACCAATCTTGCACTCACCTCGCTGTTCCCGATCGCCACCGACGAGACACTGGTGGTCGCCGAGTACCTGTTCGCCGCCACCGACGTCGAACGTGCCGGTTTCGACCCGGCGCCCGAAGTCAGCTTCAACGAACTCGTCGGGGCGCAGGATTTCGACGTGTGCGAGATGGTGCAGCGCGGCGTGTCCTCGCGAGCGTTCGCAGGTGGGGGACTGACGGCCAAGGATGCCTACGTCGCCGAATTCGTGACGCGATATCTCGACATACGTGGTCCACTCGCGCCAAACTGATCGATCACACCGCTCGATCAGCTCGAGCACGACAACCAACAGGGGGAACCGGATGGGCACCAGCAGACGGAAGTTCATCGGACAAACGGCCAGTTTCGGAGTGCTCCTGGGGGCGGGCGTGCCGCTGCTGCAGGCCTGCGGGGGTGACGACGACGCAGCCTCGCCCGACACCACCACCGGCGGCGGCGCCACGACCGCTGCAGGTCCGGATACCACTGGCGCCACTGCGACAACGGCTGCCGGCGCGGACGCCACCGCCACGACCGCTGCTCCGATCGTCACGATCGCACCCACGGGGCGCGAGGTCACCGAGACGATCGCCGACGGCCTCACACCCGAGTCCGGACCGCTTCGCATCTTCAACTACGCCGACTACGTCAACCCCGACACCGTCGCATCGTTCGAGGAGCAGTACGGCGTCAAGGTCGAGATCACCACGTTCGACGTCGACTCCGAGGCGATCACCAAGCTCGCCAACGGCTCGGTCGAGATCGACGTGTTCCAATCGGCGGCCCCGAACTCACTGGGCCGGTTGGTTGCGGGCGGTATCTTGCAGCCCCTCAACTTCTCGTACCTCTCCAACTTCTCCAACGTGCTCGACTCCTTCGCCGAGCCCTGGTACGACCCGGGCTCGAAATACACCGTCCCCTACACGGTCTTCTCGTCCGGCATCGCCTATCGCAACGACCGGATCGACCCCGCCACGGTCGAAGAATTGGGCTGGGACATCCTGTGGGATCCCACCTACAAGGGCGTCACCTCGATCCTCGACGACTACCGCGAGGGCATCTCGATGGCATTGCTGCGCAGGGGCATCACCGATGTCAACACCAGCGACCCTGCATTGATCGAGCAAGCCGGCGCCGACCTGGAAGAGCTCGTCGGCCTGATGAACATCAAGGTCAACATCGAGGCGTACAAGGACATCCCCGAAGGCGCCACCGACCTCGCTCACACGTGGAGTGGCGACATGCTGGCAGGCGTCTGGTACATGCCGGAGGGAACCGATGCCTCGGTGCTCGGCTGGTGGTACCCACCCGACGGTGTCGGTGTCGTCAACAACGACTGCATGACGGTCACCGCCTCCGCCAAGAACCCGGTGCTCGGTCACATGTGGATCAACCACCTGCTCGACGCCGCGAACGCCGAAGAGAACTTCGGCTGGAACGGATACCTGCCGCCGATCAAGGGCCTCGACGCCGACTACCTGATCCAGAACGAGTACGCGCCCGAGAACCTCCGGTCCGCAGTGCTGACCGACGAGATCATCGCCAAGGGTCTGCGGTTCGAGCCCCTCCCGGTCGAGGTCGACCGTCTGTGGGAGGACACCTGGTCGAAGTTCACGGCCGGCTGACCCGTGACCGCGACCATCGACGTTGCGGAGATCGACACGCCACCGCCAGGCCGTCAGCGGGCCGGGTTCTGGGCCGCGATGGCCGCTCCGGGAACGGTCTGGTTGATCGCCCTCTTCGTCGTGCCGGCGTACGCGATCCTGGCGGTCGCGTTCGGTGGCATCGACCCGATCCTGCGAACCACCTCTCCCGAGTGGAACCCGCTCGCCTGGGACTTCGGGGCGATGCAGAACGTGCTCCAGAGGGTGTTCGCCGAGGACCTCCGTCACGTCTTCGTCCGCACCGGGTTGTTCGCCCTGGCTGCGCTGATCGGCTGTTGCCTGATCGGATATCCGGTCGCGTACTACGTCGCCCGATGTGCACAACGGTCGCGCGGGGCTCTGCTCGCGCTCTTGGTGCTGCCGTTCTGGATCAGCTACCTCATGCGCATGCTGGCGTGGGTCAACCTGCTCCAGACCGACGGCTACGTGAACAAGGTGCTCGGCTGGCTGCAGATCGGTTCGGGGTCGCGCAACTGGCTCGACGGCGACTGGCCGACGGTGGTGATGGGATTGATCTACGGCTACATCCCGTTCTTCATCCTGCCGTTGTACGCCGCCCTCGAACGGCTCGACGGCCGGTTGATCGAGGCGTCCCGAGATCTGGGCGCTTCGTCGGTGTGGACGTTCGTCCGGGTGACACTGCCGTTGTCGGTCCCCGGCCTGATGGCGGCGTCGGTGATCGTGGTGCTCCCGATGTGCGGCGATTACTACACCAACACCTATCTGACGGGTGGGTCGCCGCGCACCGAGATGGTGGGCAACCAGATCGAGTTCTTCCTGCGAGGATCCAGTCAACCCCAGACCGGTGCGTCGCTGGTCATCATCCTGATGGGCTTCTTGATGGTGCTGATGGCGTACTACCTCGTCACCATCGCCCGCTCGCAACGTGAAGGAGCTCGCTGATGAAGCGTCGTCGGTTCGGCGCGTTGGCGGTGATCACGTGGTTGTACGTGTTGTGGTCGTTGGTGCCGGTGCTGATCGCCGTGCGGATCTCGTTCAACTCGGGCAAGAGCCGTTCGGCGTTCCAGTCCATGTCGATGCGGTGGTACTGGGAGGACCCTTCGTCGGTGTGGAAGAGCGACGAGCTGCAGTCGGCGCTCACGAACACCTTGAAGCTTGCCGCGTTGACGATGCTGATCGCTACGCCGCTGGGAGTGGCGATGGCGATCGGGCTCCAACGTTGGAAGGGCAGGACGTCGCGAGGTGCCAACAACCTCATGCTGCTCCCGCTCGTGACCCCCGAGATCGTCATCGGCGTGTCATTGTTCCTCGTCTTCACACAGATCTACACCACGGTGCCGCGAGGCTTCACCACACAGCTGTTGGGTCACGTCACATTCACCCTCTCCTTTGTCGTGATCATCGTGCGCGGCCGCCTGCTCTCGATCGGCACCCACTTCGAGGAGGCCGCACGCGACCTGGGAGCAACACGAATACAGGCGATGCGCATGGTCCTGCTCCCTCAACTCGGCCCGGCGATCTTCGCCAGCTTGATGGTCGTGTTCGCGACCTCGGTCGACGACTTCGTCATCTCGTCGTTCCTCTCGACGGGCACCTCGACCGAGACGGTACCGATCAAGATCTACTCGACCGCTCGAGCCGCGGCGACCCCGAACGTGAACGCGCTGGCGACGGTGATGCTGTTGATCACGTTGGTGGCCGTCGCGCTCGCAGCGCTCGCGATGCGCCTGTTCCGCAAGGGCGGCGTCGGTGGCGATACAGGTCTGACGAGCATGAGCATCTGACCAGCGCGGCGAACGGCTGCAACTGTGAGATGATGACGCCTCGACGGGGTCCTGCCGCCGTCCCAACGATGGGGGTGTGTCTTGTCGGGATTCCAGCTCGCCGAACGCCAGGCTCGACGCTATGAGGCCGTGACGAGCATCTTCATGAGCGGATCGGCTGCTCTGATCGTCAACTCGTGCGGCCTGGAGCAGGGCGATGCGGTGCTCGACCTGGCATGCGGCACGGGGCTGGTCGCTCGTCACGCCTGGCCACTCGTCGGAGCCGGCGGTCGCGTGGTCGGAACCGACGTCAATCCGGCGATGCTGGCCGTTGCCCGCACGGTGGCGGCCGAACGGCACGCCGATGTCGAGTGGCTGGAGGCGCCGGCCGACGCCCAACCGTTCGACGACGATTGTTTCGGCCGCGTGTTGTGCCAACAGGGGCTGCAGTTCTTTCCCGATCCGGTGGCGGCTGTCGCTGAATCCATGCGAGTGCTCTCGCCCGGTGGTCAGCTGCACGCCACGATCTGGGCCACGCCTGGCCGCAACCCGTACATCGAGCGCCAGCTGGACCTGCTCGCCCAGCTCGACCCGGCGCTGGTGCCATCACTGCGCGCCGCGATACCCGAGCGAGCGGACGAGTCGATGCTGCGCTGGGCATCGGAGGCGGGTTGCACGGACGCATCGATCGATCTGATCGAGCACACGGTGCCGTTCGCCGATGTCGCCGCCTTCTTCCTGCGACAGACCGCCTCGACGCCGTGGGGACCCTCTCTCGCCGAACTCACCGACGAGGACCGCGATCTTCTCGCCGCCGACATGGTGGAAACCCTGGCTCCGTTCCGCGACCCGTCCGGCGTCCACCACGTGCCGTTCTGTTCGTATCGGCTGAACGCTGCGGCCGGCTGATCTGCGACACCGGCCGGCGAGGTCAACCGGGTCGACGGGCTCGGATGTGGTGCGGGCAATGCTCGCCGGATTCGAGTACGGGCAGCATCGCCGTCCAGGTGGTGATCTGGCGGTTCAAGGCCTCGGCGCCGATGACGGCTTCGAAGTGTTCGCGCTCCGAGTTCGTGAGCCGTTCGAGCTCGTGACGCGCAACGTCGCGGTACCACGCATTGCGATTGACCAACTCGACATCGACGAAGCCGGCCGACTCCAGGGCAGTGCGATACCGGCGAGGTGACGCCATGCCGAAGTCCAGGGCCTCGGCAGCGATGTAGGCCGCCATCTCGGGCGACGGGTCGTGGTCGTGGGCGATCAACCAGTCACTGGCGACGAACCAGCCCCCGGGCCGGAGCACCCGGAACACATCGGACGCGAGCGTCTCCTTGTCGGCGATGTGGACGATCGAGTCCTTGCTGAACACGATGTCGACACTCATGTCGTCGAACGGCAGCGGGCCCGGCGACACGTGACGAATCTCGATCCGATCCGCCAACCCGCGCCGCTCGACGCGGCCCCTGGCCTGCTCGCACACGGGCGATTCGACATCGATGCCGATCACCGTGCCGGCACCGTGCTCGATCACGAGTTCGACCGTCACGCCACCCGAACCGCAACCGATGTCGACCACCGTCTTGCCGGTGAAGTCGACGCCGTCCACCGTACGGGCTACTTCCTCGGGGCCACCCGGCGACAGGAAGCCGTCGCCCCACAGCTCCTCGAGGAAGATGATCTCGTGTTCACCGTAGAGAATGTCGTCGTCGACGTGCTCGGTCATGTCGTCGGCGCTCTCGTCGGCAAGGCGTTGCTCATGTTGCCCATCGATGACCAGCTTGGCCGAACCACGAAGGCACACGTCGAGTCGGGGCGACCGTCGCCTGCCCCGCCGCTACCGTTCGACCGGTGAGCGTCTATCGAGAGCGGATCCTGCCCCACATCATCGATCGAGCGTGCGGAACCCCCGAACTGCACGCATGGCGCGGCGAAGTGGCAGCAGGCCTGTTCGGCACGGTGGTCGAGATCGGGTTCGGCTCGGGGCTGAACGTGGCGGCGTATCCCGACGAGGTCGACGTCGTGTACGCCGTCGAACCGGCAGCGGTCGCCCGCCGGCTGGCGGAGTCGCGCATTGCCGCCGGCAGCGTCACGGTCGAACATGTCGGACTCGACGGACAGCAGATTCCGCTCGACGACGACTCGTGCGACGGTGCGCTGAGCACGTTCACGCTGTGCACGATTCCCGACGTGGATGCGGCGCTCGCCGAACTGCGCCGGGTCGTACGGCCAGGTGGCAGGTTGCACTTCCTCGAGCACGGCCTGTCACCCGACGCCGGGGTGGCGAAGTGGCAACGCCGTATCGAGCCGGCCCAGAAGCGGCTCGCCGACGGATGCCACCTCACCCGCGACCCGGCTGGTCTGGTGGACCGAGCCGGCTTCCACCTCGAGCGCGTGTCGTCTCGCTACGCCCGCGGCCCCAGGCCCTGGTCGTGGTTCACCGAGGGCGTCGCCCGCAACCCCTGACGGCTGTCGCCCGCGACCGTGTTGGTCGACCCACGATCTTCGCTTCAGGGATGTACCGACGTCACGGGCAACCGATCCCGTGCAGCGTCGCACAAGCTGGGCACAGTCGTACGGTGCCCTCCGGCGTGTTCCACGAACGAGCATGGGGTGAACCGCACGAGACGCATTCGGTGGACGCCTCGGCGGGGACGTCTGCCCGATCGGTGGTCATGCAGACGACCCTGGCAGGGCAGCGACGATCTCGGCGGCGGCGCGCCGACCGGACTCGAAAGCTCCGTGCACTGTTCCGAACGAACCGTGAACGGTGTGTTCCCCGGCGAAGAACAGCGACCCGGAACCCGGCTCGCCGAGCTGTCTCATGTCGGTGGGGCTGCCGCCGATCGGCACGTAGCTGTACGAGCCGTTCGCGAGCGGATCGTTCGACCAGTCGGTCATGTGGACAGCGATCGGATCAGGGGCCTCGGGCATCATGATCCGCAAGACCGCGAGCGCTGCCGACGCCGCGCTCGTCGAGCGAGAGCTCGAGCATGCGGGGTGTCGCGAGTGGGTTGTAGAAAGCGATCAATGTAGGTCGGCCGGCGTGATGAGTCGTGTCGATCCAGGTCGGGAACCGGTGGTCGTCCGAGACGAAGGTCATGCGGCGCGCCGCCGCGGGCCAGAACTGGGCGTCGAACCGGAACACAGCCTTCTCCAGGCTGGCCATCCTTAGACGGTCAGCTGCGGCATGGTGGTCGGGAACCTCCGGACGAAACGCTATGTGGCGGCGCTGGAGCACCGACACCGGAACGGTGACGACCACTCGGTCGCAGTGGAAGCTCTCGACCGCCGTGGTGACCACGCAACCGTCGTCACCGTGCTCGATCGTGGTGACCGGCTGACCGAGGCGGACGTCGAGTCCGGTGGCGAGATGCTCGACGAGCTCGACATAGCCGCCGCGGATCATCACGTTTCCGCCGCCGTGCACTTCGTAGCCGGCCGTACCCGACACCGACACGGTCGATGGCAACGCCGCGATGTTCAATGCCGCCTCGAGCCACTCGATCCCGAACCGCGCGACGTCGGCCTGCCGGCCGGTCAGGCGCCGATCGGCCACGTACCACTCGGCGGCATCGGTGTAATTGGCGTCGGCAGCCAGAGCTTCCGTCGCCTCGGCCGGGTCGAAGTCGTGCTGCACCGCCACGAGCGTGGTCGCGATGTCGGTCGGCGCCCAGCCCTCCCCCTCGACGAAGACCGTCAGACCGGTTCCCCACACGCCGTCATTGGCCCACGTCAGGCCCGCGTCGCGAACCTCGTCGGCGAGTGGGTTGTGGCGCGGCCCGTGAATCCATGACCCGCCGAGGTCGATCGGTGCACCGGCGACGTCGGCGGTCCACGTGCGTCCGCCGATCCGATCGCGGGCCTCGAGCACGGTGACCGCTGCGCCGCTGCTGGCGAGGTCTCGTGCAGCGGTCAAACCCGAGACTCCCGCTCCCACCACGATCACCCGCATGTGACGACGGCTACTGCGCCAGATCCTTCAGGATCTGCTTGCTGGCGAGCCAACCCGGACCACCACTGACACAACCACCGGGGTGGGTACCCGAGCCACATTGGTAGTAGCCAGAAATCGGCGTGCGGTATTGGTTCCAACCCGGCGCTGGACGGAAGAAGTACATCTGCGGAGCGAGGAACTCGCCGTGGAAGATGTTGCCCTCCGGCAGACCGGCGACGGTCTCGATGTCGAGCGGCGTCACCACTTCGCGTTGCAGCACGAGGTCGGAGAAGCCGGGGAAGAACGACTCGAGCGTGTTCTGCACGTTGTCTGCCATGTTCTCGCGCTCGGTGGTCCAGTCGCTGCCTTTGAGGTGGTACGGCGTGTAGTGGATGAAGCACGACATCACATGCTTGCCGGGCGGCGCCATGTCGGGGTCGATCGTGGACTGGATCGCCCCGTCGATGTAGGGGCGGGTCGAGTACCAGCCGTACTTGGCCTCGTCGAACGCCCGCTCGAGGTACTCCATCGACGGACCGATGTTGGTGAAGCCGCGGAATTGATCACCCCGACCGGGCAGCGACGGATAGCTCGGCAGCCCGTCGAGCGCGAAGTTCACCTTGGACGAGGTGCCCTGATAGCGGTAGCGCCGCAGGTTGTCGACCAGATCGGCCGGCAGTTCGCGCTGATCGACGAACTTGGTGAACGTTCGGCGCGGGTCGGCTGCCGACACGACGACCTTGGCCTTGAGCTCGGTGCCATCGGTGAGCGCCACGCCGACCGCGCGGCCGCTCGAGGTGATGACCTGCTCGACCTCCGCGCCGAGCTTGATCTCGGCGCCGAGCGCCTGGGCAGCCCGGCCGAGCACCTGGGTGAATCCACCGTTGCCACCCTTGTGGAACGCCCACGATCCGAACCCACCGTCGTGTTCGCCCATGCCGTGGAACAACAGCACGAGTCCCGAGCCCTGCGACATCGGACCGACCTTGGTGCCGATGATGCCCGACGATGACAGGTAGCCCTTGATGATCTCGCTCTCGAAGTAGTCATCGAGAAAGTCGGCGGCGCTGCCCGTGAGCAAGCGAACGAGATCGTGGAGCACCTTGGGCTCGACACCTCGGAGGTGCTTGGCGAGCTCGGCCATCTCGCCCAACCCCTCGGGGGACATGTCGAACAGGTTCGGTGGGACTCTGTCGAACAACGGCTTGACCGCCCGCACGACCATCTCGATGTCGTGGCTGTACTGGTCGTAGGCATCGGCGTCGTGTTGCGAGTGGCGGGCGATCTCCTTGATGTTCTCGTTGCGGTCCTGACCCATCACGAGACTGTCGCCGTTCTCCATCGGACAGAACGACGACGGCATCAGCAGTGGCATGAACCCGTGCTTCACGAGGTCGAGCTCGTGGATGATGTTGGGGCGCAACAGGCTGAGCGCGTACGAGAAGGTGGTGAACTTGAAGCCGGGTCGCAGCTCCTCGGTGATCGCAGCACCGCCCACCAGGTGGCGCCGCTCGAGGATCAGCGTGCGCAGACCCGCCTTCGCGAGGTATGCGCCGTTGACGAGCCCGTTGTGGCCACCCCCGATCACGATCGCGTCGTATTCACGGTCACTCATGAGGGGTCTCCTGGCAGCTGGTCGGGCATCGAAATCTTGCGCTCGGGTGTGAAGAACGGCGTCCGGACGACGTGGGCGCCGACTTGCACGTAGTGGTGGTTGATCGTGAATTCCAGGTTGACCTTGGTCCCCGGCTCGGCAAGGTCCGGCCGCAGGCGTGCGAGTGCGATGTGTCGCTGCAGCACCGGCGAGTACATGAAGCTCGTGGCGTACCCCACCCGCTTGACGTCGTCGTCGTAGACCATCATGTCCTCGTGCACCGGGGTGTGATCCTTGGGCGGCACCATGCCCGCTTCGGTGTACTTGCGGTCGTAGTCGTCCCAGTCGACGACGAGGCCCATCATCTTCCAACGCGACGAGCCCTCGGCCTTCTCGCGCAGGATCGCCTTGCGGCCGATGAATGGCCGGCTGTCGTCGTCGATCCCCTTGAGCATCCAGTTCAGACCGAGCTCGATCGGGGTCGAACGGTGCTCGTCGTTCTGCGCCAACCGGCTGGCCTCGAAGTCGACGTTGATCAACAGCAGGCCGGCCTCGATACGGGCCATCAGCAACGCTGTCTGGCCGAACGGCAACAATCCGTGGGGCGTGCCGACCTCGCTGACGGCGTCCCACACCGCAACGGCATCGGCTGCGTCGCAGTAGATCTCGTAACCGAGATCGCCGGTGAACCCGGTGCGCGAGATGACGACCGACGCCTGCCCGATCTTCGCCGGAGTGTGGTCGAAGAACCCGAGCTGGTTCACCTCGGGGGCGAGCACGGCGAGCACCGTCCGGCTGCGCGGCCCCTGCACGGCGAGCGTGCCGTACTCGTAGGTGACCTCGGTGATCTCGACTCGGTCGGTGCCGATCAGATTCTGGAAGTAGGACAGGTTGGGCTCTGCCGCGGTGAGCATGAAGTCGTCGGCGGCGTGGCGGAACACCACGCCGTCCTCGTTCACGTACCCGCGGTCGTCGCACCAGATCGTGTACTGCGCCTGGCCGGGTCGGCAGGTGCGGATGTCACGCGTCAGTACACCGGCGAGATACCTCTCGGCGTCGGGACCGGCGATGCGGTATTTGTAGAGCGGCGACGAGTCGAACATCGCCACGGCATTGCGGATCGCGACGTACTCGAACTTCTCCGACATCTGATACTTGTCGACGACGAGGTGGCCGGCCCAGTGACTCCAGAGCGATGTCTGGTTGGCGGCCGCGACCCGGTCGTGGAAGGGTGATTGTCGCAGCATGACGAGACCGTATCGCGTTGTTGGACAAGTGCGCAATAGTTATCTAGGGTAGATGAGGAATGGCCCGCCTCTCCCCCGACGACCGCCGCCAAGCGATCATCGACGCCACCCTCGCGGTCTCTCGCCGCAAGGGTCTGGGCGCCACCACGGTGCGGGACGTCGCCAGCGAGATGGGAACCTCGAGCGGTCTCGTCCACCACTACTTCGCGTCGATGGACGACGTGCTCGCAGCGGCGTTCGAGCAGGCCGCCGGCGGCGACCTCGCCAAGGCCCGAACGGCGATCACGGCCGAGTCTTCGGCCACCGCACAACTGCGCGCGTTCATCGAGAGCTATTCACCGGCCCAGTCGGACTCCACGATGCAGCTCTGGCTCGACGCATGGGCGGAGGCTTCACGGCGACCGGCGTTGCAGCGCGTCTCGCGCCGGCTCAACCGCGAATGGCAGGCCATGGTCAGGGACATCATCGTGGGCGGGGTCGCATCCGGCGAACTGTCGAGCGACGACGCCGATGCCGCGGCATGGCGGCTCCTGTCGATGCTCGACGGCCTCGCCCTCCAGGTCGTGGCGCACGACGCCTTGATCACGCGAGACGAAGTGGTCGTCTGGGCGCGCTCGGCGGCAGCTCGCGAGCTCGGATTCGAGCCGGCGGGTCAGACATCGCCGGGAAACAAACAGAACGGGTGACCGGCAGGGTCGAGCATCACGCGAACGTCTGGCTGGGGTTGATGCTCGGCGACGGTCGCCCCAGCTTCGACAGCCCACGCAACCCCCTCCTCCAGATCCTCGACGGCGATGTCGAGATGCATCATCATCTGCTGCTCACCGGCCAGAGTCGGCCACACCGGCGACGTGTAGTGCTCGTCCCATTGGAACTCGATCTTCATGTGTCCTGACGGCGACACGATCCTGGCCCATCCGTCCTCGGGCGGGTGGCCCGGCCGCGGGCCGTCACGTTCGGTGATCGTCCAACCCAACAACCGGACGTAGAACTCGGCCAACGCAACGGCGTCGGCGGCATCGAGCACTGGGCCCGACACTCGCATCCTCGGGCGGTTCATCGCGCCGTCCCAGCTCGGAGTTCGGCGATGAGGCGACGAACGAGATCGATCGGACGACCGGAAGGGCCATCCAACTCGTCGTCGACGAACGGCTTGGCGACCAGTTCGTGTTCGGTCAGCCGGCACCACACCCGTGCATCCTCGGGCGGGCCGACCTTCACGATGCGTCGAGTTCGCCGGCCAGGCACGCTGCGGCGGCGGCGATGCCGGAACCCGCCATCGGCGCGTCCATCGCCACCAGCGCCGCCTCGATCGAGCCGAGTACCCCGAGCACCATCGGTGCATTGACGTGGCCCATGTGTCCGATCCGGAACGAGGTGCCCGCGATCGTTCCGACACCGACGCCGAGCGTGACACCCATCTGCTCCCTGCAGATCAGCGACAGCGCGAGGGAGTCGACGGAACCGGTGTGGATCGTGGTGACCGAGTTCGCACGCTCGGTGGGTTCCACGACGTTCAGCGAGAGGCCTCCCGGCGTCGACCAGGCGTCGACTGCTGCGCGAACCGCGCCGGCCAGCACGCGGTGGCGCGCCCATCGGGCATCGAGACCCTCCTCACGAATCATGACCAGCGCCTCGTGGATGCCGAACAGATGAGCCACGGGCGGAGTGCCGCAGTAGCGCAGATAGTGCGGGCCTTGCTCGGTGCGGTTGGTCCAGTCCCAGTACCTCGTGCGCATGTCGGCCGACCGGTGAGCGGCCAATGCACGCGGACCCGGCCACACGAAGCCCAGCCCGGGCGGCGTCATCAGACCCTTCTGTGACGCCGCCAACGCCAGGTCGACCCCCCATTCGTCCATGAAGAACGGTTCGCAGCCCATGGTGGCGATGCAGTCGACCATCAGCAACGCGGGGTGCCCGGCCGCATCGAGCGCGCGGCGAAATGCGGGCAGGTCGTTGCGGGCCGACGATGCGGTGTCGGCGTGCACCATCAGCACCGCCTTGATCTCGTGGCTCGCGTCGGCCTTGAGGCGCTCCTCCAGCCGAGCAGGGTCGTCGGCGCGCCCTGGCTCGGCTTCGATCAACTCGACGTCGAGCCCGTTGAACGTCGCCATCTCGCCCCACACCGCTCCGAACCGGCCGCAGTTCAACACGATCACGCGGTCACCCCGCGAAAGCGTGTTGGTGAGCGCCATCTCCCAAGCCGAATGCCCGTTGCCGATGGTGACGAATGCTCGGCTCGCGGTGCCGGCCAGGTCGGGCAGCGCATCGAACACCTCCTCGGTGACCGACAGCAGCTCACCGTCGTAGATATCGGGCATCGCTCGGTGCATGGCCGAGAGCACACGGGCGGGGACGACGGAGGGCCCCGGGATCGCAACGATCTCCGGGCCGGCAGCGAGCAGCGTTGGCACGCGCCGAGTCTGACATGCAGCGAGGCTCTGCTCCCGAATCGTGTCGGCACTCTCACATCGGTGCCGACTCGTCCGGGCGGCCGCACCTGGGCGCGACCGGTGTCGGTACGATCGGGAACGAATGACGACATCAGCCAGCGATCAGCGCAGATCGGAGATCCTCGATGCTGTGGTACGGGTGATCATCGACATCGGCTACACGGAGATGACGGTCGCCGATGTCGCCAGGTTCGCAGGCGTGTCGACCGCGCTCGTGCATTACCACTTCTCGTCGAAGGCCGAACTGATCGCGGCGGCACTACGCGAGGCCAGCGAGGACGACAAGCGGTTTCGGGAGGCGATCGTCGAGGGCCCCGGGTCGTCGGCCGCCCGGCTCTCGCGTCTTCTGTGCGAGTCATTGCCATCCGATGGCTCGGACGGATCGTGGCTCCTGTGGATCGAGACGTGGGGCGAGACCCGCCGAGACGCCGAGATCCGCGAGGTGATGAGCGAACTCGATGCCCACGAGATCGAAGCGATCATCGGCCTCATCGCCGCCGGCCAGTCGGCCGGCGAGTTCGAGTGCCCCGACGCCGGGGCCGCAGCCGCACGCCTGACCGCGCTGCGCGACGGGCTGGCGATCGATCGCACGCTGTTCCACGAGGACCTCGCCGAAGAGGTCCTCGCCGAACAGCTGCGCGGAGCGATCGCGTACAACCTGTGCATGTCGGCAGAAGCGTTGAGAGCCGCTGTCGCCGAGGCCGCTCTCGGCAACTGACCGGGCCTCCAGGCCGGCTCGATCCGATCGAGCACTCGACGCCGAAACCGGGCTAATCTGTGCGACGCCGGAGCGCCGCTCCTGGTCGGGTTCGTGATGAGATCGACTTGATCGAAAGGAGTGGCCGTGACTCGGTCACCGAAAGGGCCGCTGTCGGCGACAGCGATCGGGTCCGCGATGGCGCTCTCCGCCGGCGCGGTCTGGAGTTTCGGGGCGATCACGGCGCGGTTGGCCGACGGCAGCGACACGTTCCAGTACCTCGCGTGGAGGTCGGTCGGGATCATCGCCGTGATCGAGGTGTGGCACATGATGAGGCGACAGCCCAGCCAGACGATCGCGGCCTACACATCGGGCCGACGGATGTTGCTGGCGAATCTGGCGTTGTTGGTGGCCTCGATCGGATTCGTCTATGCCGTCAAGACCACCTCCGCCGCCAACGCCGCGTTCCTCGGAGCCACCACTCCGCTGTTCGGGGTCGCCTCCGCCCGGGCGTTCCTGGGCGAACGGCTCAACTGGCGAACGATCACCGCCATCGCAGTGGCGTTTCTCGGACTGGCGATCATGCTCGCGGGCGACCTCGCGGCCGGTGGCGTCATCGGTGACCTCGCGGCGATCTCTGCTGCCATCGGATTCGCTCTGTACACCACGATCGTCCGATCGTCCCCCGACCGGAACTGGTCACCGGTGCTGCCCGGCTACGGCATCGCCATGGTCGCCATCAGCGTCACGGTCATCCTGGCCAATGGCAACGCGCTCGTGCCACCTGCACCCGACATCGGGCTGGCCCTGTTGCACGGAGGTCTGTTCGTGGTGGCCGGAACACTGCTGTACAACGGGGCGTCACGGGCCGTCCCGGCGGCAACCATGACCGTGTTTGCACAGACCGAGATGGTGCTCGTCCCGGTGTGGGGATTTCTCGTGCTTGCCGAGCGCCCTGCGTCGAGCACCTTGCTCGGCGGCACGATCATCCTCGCCGCCGTGCTCGGCAAGGCCGTGCTCGACGCCCGGCATGCAGCACCCGTCTCGCCCGGCGAGCCACCAGTGGAGCCACAGCTCGTCCCCGCCTGATCCAGAGCCCTCCGACCGCAGTCGGAACGCCCTCGACGCTCGTCACCGGTGGGCGTCCAATCGGTGGCCATCCGATTGGGGTGGACTGGCTCGAGGGGAGGGGCCGTGCGAAAGCGGAACGGTCTTCGGGTGGTCGATCTTGCCACGAGCCCGCTGGTGTTCCGGTCCGGCACGCGAGTGCGCTCGACCAGTCGGGACAAACTCCGTCGAGCGCCCTGCAGCGATTCGGCCTGACATGGAATCCAACCGAAACCACCAGCATGAGTACAATTTCCGTGTGCAGGTGCGGCTGTTGGGTCCGGTCACGGTGATCACCGCCGACGGGACGGTGGACATCCCCGGGCAGAAGCATCGTGCAGTGCTGTCCGCGCTCGCGATCCACAGTCCGGGCGCCGTCACCACGTCGGCGCTGATCGACACCGTGTGGGGAGACGACCCACCCGCCAGTGCCGACAAGACCCTGCAGGGGTATGTGTCCGCGATCAGGAAGTCGTTCGGCAACGAGGTCGTTCGCACCGTTCCCGACGGGTACGAGCTGGGACCGGCCGTCGAACAGGTCGACGCCATCGAGCTCGACGCACTCGTCCATGCTGCCCAGCGTGATCTCGAGCACGGCGATCCGCAGGCTGCCAGGCGCTCGTTCACCGAGGCTCTCGCGCTGTGGCGTGGTCAACCACTCGGCGATCTGGCACCAGGTCCCACCCGCGATGGCCAGCTCGCCCGACTCGAGGAGCTGCAGCTCCTCGCCGCCGAAGGGCTCGTCGTGGCAGAGCTCCAAGTGGGCCATCACCGCGAGGTCGTACCCGACCTCGAGCGGTTGGTCGCCGAACACCCATTTCGGGAGCTGCTCTGGCAATCCTTGATGCTGGCCCTGTACCGATCGGGTCGCGCCGCCGAGGCCCTCGATGCCTACCAACGACTCCGTACCACGCTGCGGGATGAACTCGGCATCGAGCCATCGCAAGCAACCCGCTCGCTCGAATCGCAGATCCTCGACCAGGATCGCCGGCTCGACGCACCCGCTCCGACCCCGCCCAACAATCTCAGGATGCAGCTCGACAGCTTCGTCGACCGCACCGAGGAACGAGACGAGATACTCGCCCTGCTCGGCGAGCACCGCCTCGTGACGCTGCTCGGAGTCGGCGGGGTGGGCAAGAGCCGGCTCGCGAGGGAGATCGGAACGGCGCTGCTGGAACGGACGCCGGGAGGCGTCTGGTGGATCGACCTCGCCTCGATGGGGGCGACCGGATCGGTGCTGAGCCAGGTCATCGCAGCCATGGATCTCTCGACGCCGACGACGAGCAACCCCGAAACGGTGCTGCTGACACGCCTGAACGCAAGCCCGACCGTGCTGCTGCTCGACAACTGCGAGCAGTTGCGCACGACGGTGGCATCGTTCGTCGAGTGGGTCACGTCGGGGGCCGAGAGCGTCCGCGTGCTGGCGACGAGTCGCGTGCCCCTCGAGGTCGTCGGCGAGCAGCGCGTCGTGATCGAGCCACTCGACATCTCCGCCACGGACGATCAGTCGATCTCCGACGCCGGTCGCTTGTTCCTCGATCGGGCTTCGGAGCGCACCGAACTGGACACTGTCGCGGCCGCCGATGTCGAAGCGGTCACCGACCTCCTCGGCGGACTGCCACTGGGCATCGAGCTGGCCGCCGCTCAATGTGCGGTCAAGACCCCGCTCGAACTGTCCGAGACCCTGCGCGATCGCGACGCGCTGCTGTCACTGTCCGGCAACGACCACGGCGACCCCCGCCACGCAAGCCTGGGCCATGTGCTCGGCACCAGCGTGGACGCGCTGGAGCCAGGCCTTGCTGAAGTGTTGCCGCGGCTCGCCGTCTTACCCGGCGACTTCGATGTCGCGACGGCGAGCGCCGTGATGGCGCGACCACACCTCGACACCGAGCGCGCGATGTCGTCGTTGCTCGACGCCTCGCTCCTGGGACATGCACCATCCGATTCCCGCCGACGCCGCTTCCGGATGTTGCGGCCCGTTCACGAGTACCTGTCGGCAAGGCTGGACGAGCGGGACCGCGCCCGAGCCGAAGCCGCCCATGCCCGACACTTCCAAGAACTCGCACGGCGGCGTATCGGCGACGCGGACACACCGGCAGATTCGGTCTCGCTCGAGGAGGTACGGCTCGAGGACCGCAACCTCCGGACGGCGCTGGCCTGGTTCGAACTCAACGAACCCGACGGCGCGCTGGCGTTCGCCCCGGCGCTCGGAGACGCGTGGATGAACTTCGGCGACCAGATCGAAGGCCGGGAGACTCTGCGGCGCCTCCTGAGCACGTCACCATGCGCTCCCAGCCACCTCGTCGCATGGACGGAGGATGCGCTCGTGTGGCTCGAGCTGCTGTCGGGCGACGCCGAGGCTGCGTTGCAGCACAATCAGGATGCGATCACCCGCTTCGAGCAACTCGGCGACGCCCGTGGTCACAGCCGGGCCTTGCGGACCCAGGCCCATGCGTTCTACATCGCCGGCTTCGACGAGGCCACGACCACCCCGATCTATCAGCAGTCGATCGAGGTCGCCCGAGCCGCCGACCTGACGTATTCGGAGGTACTCGCCGAGGTCGCCTTTGCCCAAGCCCTGACATGCCACGAGGCGCTCCATGTCATCGACATCGATGAGATGCTGTCGCACGCGGAATCGGTCCTGCGACCGTACGCCGCTCATGCCAATCTCGCACAGGTGGCACTCAGCCGTGCGTTCCTCGCGTTCGGCCGCGACGACCCGGCCATCGGATTCTCTGCCGGCGAGGAGATGCTGCGCCAGAGCCGACTCGCGGGCAACGTGGTCTGGGAACAGGTCGCCCTGATCGTGCTGGGCGTCAACCACCACCTGACAGCGGATGATCCGACACGTCGACGACATCTCGACGACGCCGTTCACCTGGCGTTCGACACCGACAACATACGCCAGCTCGGGATCGTCCTGCATGCGGTCGCTGCGACATCGGCGGCGCTGGACCCTGTTGCCGCCGCGCGCCTGTGGGGCGCCGCCGGCACGCTCACACCGCTGTGGCCACTCTTCTCCCGACGCTACGGGGAGTGGATGGAGGCCGCCCGCGACGCCCTGGGCGACCGGTTCGACGACCTCGTCGCCCAAGGAGCACAGCTGTCGGTCGGAGACACCGTCGCGCTGGCCGACGAACTCCTCTGAGCGCGGGCGCCGAAGCCGACGACCGGTTCGCTCGACCGCCCCTCGACCATCCCTCCACCGCTCCGATGGACACTCCAAGCAGGGAGGGAGGTCGGCGATGAGCACCACGACGGCAGCGCTGCTGCGTCGGACATTCGGCGTCTTCACGGCGACGACGCTGCTGTTCGTCTCGTGTGGAGTCGAGCCCGACGCCACGCAGGTGATGTCGCCTTTCCGACGCCCGCGGCCGCCAGCCCGGCCGGTCAGGATCCGACGACCAAAGCGGTGATCGGACCCCGCGACCCCACCCTCGGTCCCTCCACTCCCCCGCCCGCCGCAGCTGCGGAAAGCCTCTTCGCCCCTGTCGCGGTGATCGTTGCGGCCGACGCAAGCACCACGACCAGCACCACGACCAGCACCACGACGACGCCGATCCCGCTCGTGGCGTCGGTGCCGTCGTCCGCGATCCCCACGCGAGGCGCGGCGACGCAGGTCACCGATCCGCCCGCCGAGACCAGTTTCGTCGAGATCCCCGAGCGCGACGCCGGTGGATCACCTCGCCGAGCCGGTGTGCGCGACGGGCACGGCCGCAGCCGAGCTCACGGCGTTCTTCGATGGCGGCAACCCGATCATCGGCGCCGACTACCAGCGCGCCTACCCGCTCCCCGATGGGCGAGTGTTGTGGCTGTTCCAGGATGCCTTCCTCCCGACATCTCATGGCCCCCAGCTCGTGCACAATGTCGGTCTCCTGCAGAGCGATGCCTGCTTCCAGCTGCTTCGCAGCGGATCGGCCGACGCACCGACGCCCTACCTGCTGCCCGAGCTGACCGACCGGTACGACCGTTGGTTCTGGCCACTCGGTGGCGATCTCGGCAACGACGGCAACCTGCACGTGTTCGTCGCCGAGATGCGCGAGCGCGGTCCGCGCTACCTGACCCACACCGAACCCGTCACCACCTGGCTCGTCACGATCGAGCCGACCACCCTGAGCGTGCTCGATGCTCGCCCGGCCCCCGACCCGTCGCACGAGCTGTACGGCTGGTCGGTCGTGTCGCAGGGCGGGCACACCTACCTCTACGCCCACTGCTACCGGCAGTTCGGATGGGATCCGTTCCCGTTCGGCGACCCACCGTTCCTCGCTCACGACTGGGAATGCGGCCCCGACGTGACCGTCGCACGGGTGCCACGTGGCGATTTCGACGCTCGGCCCGAGTACTGGAATGGTTCGGCGTGGGTGATCGATCCAGCCGAGGCGATTCCGGTGATCCCGACCGATGGACGTCCGGTCAACCCCGCCCAGGTCGCCCTGCTGGATGGCCGATTCGTGGCGGTCACCAAGGTCGGCGACTGGTGGGGCGACACGATCGTGCTCGATGTCGCCGTATCGGCCGAAGGACCGTGGCACACATACGGGACGATCGCTGTCGAACCCGAGTGCGCCGGCTGCAACACCTACTTTGCGTCGGTCGTGCCATACGGGGCCGACGACGACTCGTTCGTGGTCGGACTGTCGGGCAACGTGTGGACCGGCGACGACCTCGATCACTACACCCCGACCTTCCTCAGGGTGCCGGCACCGGAGTGAGCTGAGACGTCCGCGCGAATGCTCCAGCACCCGCTACCAGGCAGTCTCCGTCAGCCGCCGGCGTCGCCGGTTTCGACAGTCACCGACTCAGGTTCAGGGACGGTGTCGATGCGGTCGAAGACCAGCGGCCCGTAGGAGGAATCCAAGATGGTGAACACGTCGTCCTCGCAGGTGTACGAAGCCGTCCCACCATTCGGGTCCATGATCACGCTGCTGGTCGCTCCACCGCCACCGATTTGGACATCGGCGAAACCGCCGAGACCACTGATCGTCAACGATTGACCATCGGTCGTGTACACACCGATTTCGACACCGGAGATCTTGGTGCTCGGGGCGGCAAAACCACCGGCGACCATGCCGATCTTCAAGTTGTCCCGCGTCGCGATGATCTCGCCGGCATCGTCGAACTCGAAGAAGTAGTTGCCGTCGATCACGAGCGTCAGTTCCATCCCTCCTGCGATCGACGTGAAGACCTCGCGCATGTACTGCTCGAACGAATTCGTCTGCATCTGCCAGGGTCCGAGCAGGCACGGGTCGCACTGAGCGGTGTCGACCTGTGTCACCTCGTTGACGAAGTTGGCGTTGCCGTCGACCGACGTGGTGACGACGACATAGTCGAGCGACTTGTCGCATTTCGAGCGAACCTCGTCGGGCAGCCGACTCCATGCCTGCTGCTGGCCCTCCTGGCCCTCCTTGATCGCAGCGTGCTGTGGCGTCGGCAACTGATTCTGGACGAAGCGCTTCTCCTGATCGAACTCGAGCACGTAGCGGGTGGCGACCATCCTCGGTGCCTCCAAGGTGACCGGCCCCACCGCATCCACGGCAACTCTTCGGTTGAACTTGGTGCTCCCACCCACGGTTCCGCCGCCCGGGTCGAGGATCGCGTCGGCGACGAATGCCACGACGAACTCCTGCCACAGGTCGCCCATTCCACTGACCTCGGCGAGAGTACCGAGTCCATCCGCGCCGGCCGAGAGCGTACCGAGCAGCGTCCAGACGCCCGGCGGCCCACCTCGGCGGTTGGCGTAGTACTGGAAGAACACCGTATTCTCGTAGTCCATCTGGGTCGGGTTCATCGTCAGCGAATGTTCGTCGAAGAACGGCGTTCGCGTGTGCTCCTTGTTCGCCCTCGGATAGACGACGTTGCCGAAGTACTCGGCCGAACCTTCCACCCACCAGACATCCCCATCGCCGTTGGGGAGCTTTCGATCCTGGACGCAGTGGAAGATCTCGTGGGCCATCGTCTGCTGGTAGTAGGCGCTCCCCTGACCGACACCCGCCGGGAAGACGACCACAGGACATGGTGCTTCGCCCTCGAACTCTCCGACTGAGGCTGCCGTTCGTCGGCCCTCGGAATCAGGGGGGACATCGGTCAAGCTGAAGACGATGTTGACCGAGCCCACGGGCGCAACATCGGCGTACGTCTCGGCGCTCTTCTCCATGGCAGCGAACGTGTCGGCGATCAGTGGCCAGCGCGTCGCATCGAGGAGCCACGGCTCGGGGAAGTAGAGACGCAAGCGGTTCGCGGCAACGTAGATCTCCTCGTACACGTAACAGACGAGGCCGTCGCCGATGTCGAGCCGCTCATCGAAGCCCATCCCTGCGAACAGAGCGCACTCGGCATCGGTCGCCCCGAACCGGTCGACCTCAGGAGCGATCACGCCCGGCACACCCGGCATCCGCACGCCGGCCGGCTGCCGGTTCGGCGTCGCGACGAAGCCGTGAACGTCGCTCTCGTCCCGGAACACGAGCCCTTCGACACCGGAGGACAATCGGCCCGTCACGTCATCGGGGGCCGGGATGCTGATCGAGTCCAGCAGCTCCTGGGTCGGCGAGAAGAACAACAGCGCCGATTCCAAACCGGCCACCTCGGAGCTCGACAGCGAACCCTCCGCCAGCAGGCTCGACCCTCGGCGCACGAGCGAGGTGAGCCCGAGGTCGATCACATCGGCAGGGTCGAGGCCGGGATCGGGATCACTGCGACCGAGCACGCCGTCGAGAGCGAGAGTGATCCCCTCCGCCTCGGTCCAGGCGCCTTCCCCGACCCCGACGAGTACGAGTTCGAGCAGGTCGCCGGCGGGCAACCCGGTTCGCTCGTCTCCGTCGGAGGCCCCGGTCGAGGTGGTCGACGTGGGCTTCGACGCCTCGGTCGACGTGGTGGTCGATGCGGTGGTGTCGGCAGTGATCCCCGTCGTCGAGGCCGTCGCGGTCGTGGGCACGGTCGGCGTCGACGGTTGCCCGCCCGACCTGATATCGGATGCGGTGTCGTCGCCGCTGCTGCACGCGGCGATCAGCATCGCCCCTGCCACCACGCGGACAACCATCCCGAATCGCTCGCTCCCCATCGTCGAAAGCTACACCGGAGCCGCTCAGACCCCGTCCGGTCATCGCTGAAGACCGGGCAAAGACCCCCATTTGATGTTCCGTTCGGCGACACGATCGACACGACCCGAGGGCGATTGACATGCACGTGCGAGCGTTGTGGCACGCCGATCCGGCCGCACATCGGGATAGGCGACATGGATCTGGGCGAGTGCGGGGCGCGCTTGGGCTGCGAGCTCGCCGAAGTGGAAGCACCCACCCGATCCCACCGGGCACCGCTCGAGTGCTCGACGTGACAGCCGCAGGGTCGCCGCATGTGCTCGTACATTTCTGCGCGGTGCGTTGTCTATCGAACATATGTTCGATAGACTGGGAAGCATGTTCGAAACGATGCTCGAGGGATTGGTCGGGATGACCGACAGCGAGCTCGACGGCGAGCTACGGGCATCCGAGTTGGTGCGCCGCGAACACGCCGCCCGACATGCGGCCCTCGTGGCCGTCGCCGAACATCGTGGGATCTACCGGGCCGACGGGCACCGCTCGATGGCTGCGCATCTGCGGGCGTCGTGCAATGCCTCCGGTACCCAGATCGCCCTCGACCGCAAGCTCGCCCGGCTGCTCGACGCTCAGCCGACCATCGGCGATGCACTGCTCGCCGGCCGAATCGGCATCGGTCACGCCGCCGAGATCGCTCGCATCCTCACCAATCCGCGGATCTCCCACCTGCTGCCACTCGTCGTCGACGTGTTCGTCGAGCAGGCCGAGCACCGTTCGTACGACGACTTCCGCGGCGACATCGACGAGTTCGTCACGCTCACCGACCAGGACGGCGCCTTTGCCGAACTCGCCGGCAGCGTCGAGAATCGAACGGCGAGGGTCAGCGACGTCGGTGGCACGCTCGATGTCATCGCCACCGGCGGCGATCCTGTCACTGCACTCCAGATGACGGCAGTGTTCGAATCATTCGTCGATGGCGAGTACCAGGCCGATGTCGATGCCCGACGCGAGATGTTCGGCGACGATGCCGACCAGCATCCACTCGCCCGCACCCCGACCCAACGCCGGTTCGACGCCCTGAAGTCGATCTTCGCCGCCGCATCCGCCTCCCCCGAGGGGCGCGCCCTGCCCGAGCCGACCACCCACATCGTCATCGATCACCGCTCGCTCCACGAGACGTTCACCCACGCCGGCATCACCCTCCCGAACGGCAACGTCGCCGATGTCGATGAGGTCACCGACAACCCGACGATGCTGGCGACGCTGGCCGACGAACTGCTGGCCGATCCCGAGGTGTTTCGCTCACGGCGCTGCGAAACGTCGACCGGGTCGGCGATCCACCCGATCATCGCCCTCCGGGCGGCGCTGACCGGACACATCCGTCGTGTCGTCGTCGATTCCGACGGCGTCGTGATCGATTACGGCACCAAGCAGCGGTTGTTCACCGGTCATGCGCGAGCGGCGGCGATGCTGCTGGCGACCACGTGCACGCACCCTGGTTGCCGCCTGCCCGCCAGGCTGTGCGAGGTCGACCACGTCGCCGAGTGGAACGACGGTGGGCGCACCGATCAAGGCAACGGTGCCATCAAGTGCGGCGGCCACAACCGGTTCAAACACCGGGAACGATGGAGAACGCGCCGCGACCAACAGGGCCGCATCTACAACATCCGCGCCGACGGCACGGTCGTGCTTCCGGTCGGTGAACGCGCCCCCGACCTCAGCGCCGACGAACTCGCCGAGATGACCCGATCCCGTCTGCTCGTCCTGCGCCATGGAGCGGAAGCGCATTGTCGCCAAGTGGACATCGTGAACGTGGGGGCTTGACGGGTGAGCGAAGTTGCTCGACCAGTCGGCACGCTGTATCTGTTCACTGATGTGGCGGCCATCTTCGTGGGCCACCGATCGGGCCGCGGTCAGTCTGCCGGGTCGACCACGGGCCGCAGGAGGTCCGCCCAGCGCTCATAGCCGGCCTCGCTGAGGTGGATGCCGTCGTAGGTCTCGTCGGGCCGCAGCGCGCCGTGACCATCGTCGAACTCGGAGTGGAGATCGAGCAGGTCCAGTCCTCGGGCCGCCGCAAGTTCCCGGATCTCGACGTTGACGGCTCGCACCTCTGGGACGTGGTCTTCGCGGGGCAGCACGGTTTGGAGCACGACGAGCGAGTTGTGCGCCTGGGTTGCCATGATGTCGAGCATCTCGGTCAAGTGGGCCGCTGTCCACGAGGGCGATTCGCCGTCTCGGATATCGTTGGTTCCGGTCAGCACGAACAGTACCCGTGGACGTGCCGCAGCGATCTGCCGTACGACGGGAACGAGCTGGGCGGTCGTGAACCCTGAATGTCCGTGATTGACGATTGCGATGTCGGGGAACATCGCCGACCAGTCACCTTCGGCGGTGATGCTGTCACCGAGCATCACGATGCTGTCGCCGTCGATCAGTGTGCTGTCCACGCCATCGGGACGGCGAAGGATCTGAACGATGACCACGACCCCTACGATCATCACACCCGCCGCTGCGAGCACCCGCCAGTTCATCGGGCACGAGCCCATCACACGTGTGGAATGACGTCAACCCGGGCTGCCGGCGCGGGACCGCGGATAGCCTGCCAGCCACCATGGCTCACGAGTTCATCTACACCTGCTACAAGCTGGCCCGGCACTATCCGCCCGACAAGACGGTGCTCGAAAACATCTCGCTCTCGTTCTACCCGGGCGCCAAGATCGGCGTGATCGGCGCGAATGGCGCCGGCAAGTCGAGCCTGCTCAAGATCATGGCCGGGCTCGATGACGGGTTCTCCGGCGAGGCGCGGCTGACTCCTGGCTTCTCCGTCGGCTACCTGTCACAGGAGCCACAGCTCGATGATGCGAAGACCGTCAAGGAGAACGTGATGGACGGCGTCACCGAGGTGCAGTCGATCATCGATCGCTACAACGAGGTCATGGCGATGTGGGCCGACCCCGACGCCGACTACGACAAGATCGGAAAAGAGCAGGCGATACTGGAAGACAAGATCGCCGCCGCCGACGCATGGAGCCTCGAGCGTAACGTCGACATCGCCATGGATGCGCTGCGCTGCCCACCCGACGACTCGCCGGTGACCAACCTGTCCGGCGGCGAGAAGCGGCGAGTGGCGTTGTGCCGCCTGCTGCTCAGCCGACCCGACCTGCTGCTGCTCGACGAGCCGACCAACCATCTCGATGCCGAGTCGGTGTTCTGGCTCGAGCGATTCCTCCAGGACTACGCCGGCACCGTCGTCGCGATCACCCACGATCGCTACTTCCTCGACAACGTCGCCCAGTGGATCCTCGAGCTCGACAACGGCAAGGGCTTCCCGTTCGAGGGCAACTACTCCAGCTGGCTGGTGCAGAAACAGGAGCGGCTGGCGCTGCAGGAGAAGTCGAACGTCGCCCGTCGTCGGACCCTCGAACGCGAACTCGAATGGGTGCGCATGTCGCCCAAGGCCCGCCAGGCAAAGGGCAAGGCGCGCTTGGCCGCCTACGACAAGCTGCAGTCCGAAGCCGAGGCCGAGCGGGACACGAGCAACTCGCTGGAGATCGCGATCCCACCGGGCCCGCGGCTCGGCGACACCGTGATCGAAGTCGATCACCTCAAGAAGGGGTTCGGCGACAAGCTGCTGATCGAAGATCTCTCGTTCACGCTGCCGCCGGCCGGGATCGTCGGCATCATCGGCGCCAACGGGGCCGGCAAGACCACCCTGTTCCGAATGTTCACGGGACAGGAGCAGCCAGATGCCGGGTCGATCAAAATCGGCGACACCGTGCAGCTCAGCTATGTCGACCAGTCCCGCGACAACCTCGACCCCGACAAGACCGTGTACGAGGAGATCACCGAGGGCGTCGAGCACATGATGGTCGGCAACCGCGAGATCCACGGTCGCGCCTACGTCGCCAGCTTCAACTTCAAGGGCACCGACCAGCAGAAGCTGGTCGGCAAGCTGTCGGGCGGCGAGCGCAACCGCGTCCATCTCGCCAAGCTGCTCAAGTCGGGCGGCAACGTGTTGCTGCTCGATGAGCCGACCAACGACCTCGATGTCGACACGCTGCGAGCACTCGAGTCGGGCCTCGAATCATTCCCCGGGTGCGCCGTCGTGATCTCACACGACCGATGGTTCCTCGACCGCATCGCCACCCATGTGCTGTCGTTCGAGGGCGACAGCCAGGTGCGCTGGTTCGAGGGCAACTTCAGCGAGTACGAGGAGTACAAGCAGAAGGTGCTCGGCGAACACCCCGAACAACCACACCGCATCAAGTACAAGAAGCTCGCCTGAGCCTCCCGGCGATGAACGTCGATCCTACGCCACCCGCTGAACTCACCGCCGACGAACGAGCGGCGGCCCGGGCATTCGTCGCCCGCTGCGAGGTACGGCTTTCGACGTTGCACCGCATCGCGGTCGGCATGCTCTCGGGTGCCGGTCTGCTCGTGGTGCTTCCGGTGGTGGCGCGCGATTCGGTGACGGGCATCCTGCGCTCGCTCGTGATCGAGCGGATCAGTGGCACCGACGTGCTGCTGACCATCACCGTCATCGCGATGCTGGGCGTCCCGGCAGTCGCCCTGTGGTTGCTGTTCGCCGATCTGACACGGTTCTACTTCCACGCGAACCATCTCGGTGGCGACGGCAACGAGGTGTTCACTCCACGCTTCACCCTGACCTCGCTGCAGTTGCCCTCCGACGAGCTCGGCCCGGGGGCTGCCGACGAGCTGGGACGCCTGCGACGTGATCCTCGCATCGTCGAGCTCCTGGTACCGACCAACGATGCGTCGCGGCGACGCATCGACCGCCAGCTCGACGTGTATGGCGGGCTCGGTGCGGATACGAGCATCATCGACCACGGCGTGAGCGCCGATGTCGGGCGAGCGAACGGGCTGTTCTCGCTGGCCGCATCGCGGTCCCGCCCACTGCTCGAAGAGGTCGCCAAGATCGAGCACGGAATGGCCCGCCACGTCCTGAAGCTGCGTGGTCTGGTACTGCGTTATGTAAAGGCCCTGCTCGCACTGCTGACCACGGCGGTCGCCGTGTATTGCGGCGACGCGATCGTCAGCGGACTCGACAACGGGCAGGCGATGACTCGCTCGGGCAGCTTGTGGCTGGCCGCGATCGCACTGGTGTGGGCACCGCTGGTCGTGCTGGCCGTCACGTCACCCGTGCGGTGGATCGAGCGCCTGATGCGGGCCGACGGCGCAGGATCGACCGCTGTCGCCGACGACCCGGAGCTGACCTTCATCGAGCGGGTGTCGCTGCGGATCGCCGCCGTCGGTTGGGTCAGCGCCACCATCGCCATGATCGCCTCTCTCACCGATGGTTCGATCGCGGTCTCCGCCCGTTGGGCGGGCCTGGTCGTGCTGTCGGCCTCGGTGCTCGCGGTCGGAGCCGCAGCCTTCACCGGCCGCTTCCGCGCCCTCGCCCGCATCAACTTCTGAACAGCCCGTTGCGACTCTTCGATACAGCAGGTCGGTGACCGTTCGTCCGACTGCTCGGCCCTTGTCCTCGTAACGCGTCACGGGCCGCCAGTCGGGTCGATCGATCGCCCCCCCGACGAGTTCGGGGTGCCGTCCGCAGACCCGCTCGGTGTCGTGTGCGTACCGGTCGATGTCCGTGGCGATGTGCAGCGTCCCACCGAGTCGTAGCAGTGAAACGAACCGTTCGACATTGGTGGCACTCGTGATCCGACGATGTCGGTGACGTTCCTTGGGCCAGGGGTCGGGGAAGTAGATACGGATGCCGGAGAGCGACGATGGTGGCAACCGATCGAGGAATACCAGCGCGTCACCGTGCACGAGGCGAACGTTCGGCAGGCCCAGCGACTCGATACGAGCCAAGGTCGAGGCGATGCCCGGTGTGTGCACGTCGGCGCCGATCAGGTCGACACCAGGGTCGGCGAGGGCGGCGGTGGTCAACGAGTCACCGAACCCGATTCCGATGTCGAGGACGAGCGGGGCCCGCCTACCGAACACCTCGACCGGATCGAGCACGCCACCCTCCTCGTCGAGGCACCACTCCGGAGCGAGACGGGCGAACAGCTCGGCGCGCGCCGGCGTCAGCTGTCGGCGGCGGGGTTTGAAGGTACGGAACGCAGGTTTCGTGTCGCGGTCGATCACGATTGGGTGCTCAGGAACTTGTCCATCAGGTGCCGTCCTGCAGTGATCGGCTCGTACTTCGGTGCTTCGCCGGGCCCGAGGCATGTCGGAAGACATTCGATCATGGCATCCCAATTGGCGTTGTGGAAGAAGGCCATCGATTGCCTGCTGCAATCGCGATCTGCGTCGGTGGGTGGCACCACGACGCGATGGAGGGTGCTCCTCCAACGATCGTTCGTCCAACGCTCCAGGGCGTCACCGACGTTCACCACATATGCGCCCTCGACCGGCGGGACGTCGTGCCAGACACCGGCGATGTCGCGCACCTGCAGGCCGCCCGGCGCGTCGTCCTGTCGCAGCAATGTCACGGTGCCGTAGTCGGAATGGGCGCCCGCTCGCAGCTGGCCCGGGGTCACGGCGTGGCCGCGCAGGTCGGGATAGTGCAACGATCTCAGCGCTGATGTGTGGCGATCGATGAGCGGTCGGAAATAGTCGGCCGCCAGGCCGAGCCCGAGTGCCATCAGCGACATCACACGATCGACGAGCTCGGCGAGCGCGTCGTAGTACGCCCGATGGGTCACCTCCATCGCCGGGAGACCCGGCGGCCACAGGGAATCCGAGAAGACGAAGGCCGAGGCACGATCGGCCGTGAGCTCCGCACGGCACCGCGCTCGATCGGGGCCGATCGAGAAGGTCTCCTTGAGATCGGGCGGGGTCGCCTCGCCGAGGCTGGCCGCCAATCGCTCGATCTGGAACGGCCCGTAACCGTAGGCGTCGCCGGGCGGGATCGCGACTGCCATCTTCTCGATCAGCGGCAATCCGAACAAGGCGGAGGCGGACTCCCACGCGGCCGCCTCGAGTTGTGGATCCAGATCGTGGCCGACGATCTGGAAGAAGCCGACCTCTCGACACGCCCGATCGATCGCCTGGCCGACCGTCCGTGGATCGTGACGCAGGTCGACGATGGGGACCAGCCCGGCCGACCTCATCAGGATGCCCTTACTCACCGTACTCGTGCTCGGGCGCCGGGTACACGCCCGACTCGACCTCTTCACGGTAGGTGGTCGCCGCGTCGAGCAGGCTCTGCGCGATGTTGGCGTACTGCTTGACGAACTTCGGGATGCGACCGCGGGTGAAGCCCGCCCAGTCGCTCCAGACCAGCAGCTGTCCGTCGCAGTGGGGACCGGCACCGACCGAGATCGTCGGGATCGTGAGCTGCTCGGTGACCTGGCCGGCGATCGCCGACGGCACCATCTCCATCACCACCGCGAACGCGCCCGCATCCTCGACCGCATGGGCGTCGGCCAGCAGCTGCTCGCCGCCCTCACCGCGCCCTTGGATGATGTGGCCACCGAGCCCGTGCTCGCTCTGGGGCGTGAACCCGATGTGGGCCATGACGGGTATACCGGCTCGCACGATGCGTTTGATCTGCTTGGCACTGCGCACCCCGCCCTCGAGCTTGACGGCATGGACGCCGGTCTCCTTCATGAACCGGATCGCCGATGCGAGCGCCTCGTCGGGACCGTTCTCGTACGACCCGAACGGCAGATCCGCCACGACGAGCGCACGGCTGGCCGCCCGCACCACGGCGCGCGGTCAGCGGGATCAACTCGTCGAGTGTGACGGGGATCGTGGTGTCGTAGCCGAACACCGTGTTGCCGGCCGAGTCACCCACCAGCAGGAAGTCGATGCCGGCCTCATCGAAGATCGACGCCGACAGGAAGTCGTAACTGGTGAGCCCGGTGATCTTGATGCCCTGTTCCTTGGCGCGCTGGAAGTGGCGCGTACGCACCCGCTTCAAGGCCGGGTCGCTCGTTCCGCCACCGTAGGGTCGCTGTTCGTCAGTCACGCTGCCACCGTAGACGCCCGCACGGAGGCGTTGAAACCGGCTGGTCAGAGCTCGGAGCGCTCACCGTCGTTCCGCTGCCCGCGCAGCTCGAGCACCTGGATCTTGCCCGACCCCGTGAGCGGGAGTTCGCGGGGATCACGTTCTCGCCACGTCGGATGAACATGTCCTGGATCCGCCCGCGACGGTGCAGTACCGCGCTCGTCCATCGCTCATGGGTCGCCGGTGTGCAGCCAACGGTCGGCGTCGATCGTCGCGTCGGTCGCATCTGACATCTCGAAACATTCCCGCAGCACGCGGTACCCCCTGGGTGAGGTACTCGCCGACCTCACCGATCGGCAACGTCTCCCCGAAGTCGGGATCGACGATCTGGCCGGCGGCCGACTGCACACCGAACGGCGAGATGGCGTCGTGTGGGTGTCGGATGCAACGATGCTGGTATCGGTCGACGAGGTGTTGACCGGTACCACCACCCCTCGCATCCGCACAATCTGGAGCAAACCATGTTCGACACCGCTCAGCTCGGTCCGATGTACGAAGACTTCAGCGTCGGCGCCACCCTGCCTCCGTTGCCGTCGATCACCCTCACCGAGGCCGACAACGCGATCTACCGCGCGATCACCGGCGATCAGCACCTGATGGTCGCCGATGCGACCGAGTACCGCGCCGCCAGCGGCAGCGACGGGATGCTCGCCAACCCGGGGCTCGTGCTGCAGTACTCGATCGGCCAGACGACGATGGCGACGCGTCAGGCGATCGCCAACCTCTATTACCGGTCCGTGCGCGTGCTGCGGCCGGTCGAGGTCGGACAGACGCTGTCCACCGTGACCACCGTTCTGGGCCTCAAGGACTCAGCACCGAAGGGCGACCAGTTTCGGGGCAAGGTGTGGCTGGGTATCACCACTCGCAGCGAGGACGGCCCGGTGGTGGAGTACGAGCGGTGTGCGTTGGTGCGCGGCCGCGGTCCCGGCCAGCCCGGCCACGCCAGCGAGATTCCCGGGCCATCCGATCCCAGCCCTCTGTCCGACCTGGCCGGGTTGGTTCCGAACTGGAACCTCGCCGCTCTACCCGAGACCGACTGGCCGACCGGCGATACCCGCACCGATCCGTTGCGCGACCACGTCGACCTCGCGGCCCCGCTCGCCCGCCTCACGTTCAACCAGGCCGCGGTGCACAGGGACGTCACGCTGACCGCCAATGGTCGCCGCCTCGTGTACGGCGGGCACGTCCAGGGCCTGGCACAGGGTTCGCTCACCCGGATGCTGCCGGGGCTCGCTGCGATCGTCGCGTGGGACGGCTGCGACCACATCGGCCCTGCTTACGAAGGAGACCTCATCGAATTCCGGCACACCCCGCTCGAACAGATCGTGGCCGGGTCGGGTCGACTCACCAGATTCGAGGTGATCGGCACCAAGATCGCTGACGGCGCCGACGGTGTGGTCGAGCCGGTCGACATCCTGCGTTGGACGCCGATCGTCTGGGCGCCGTAACCGCTGCGCTCGGACTACCGCTTCACCGGGCGCCAGAACACGGCGAGCACGAGCAGCGCTCCGATTCCACCCGCCCCGGCCGAGATCAGCAACCCAGGGAGACCGATCAAGTCGTCATCGATCCCGAGGGCGTGATCGAGCGACCACTGGCCGGCCCCGACGGTGCCGAGCAGAACACCGCAGAACAGCAACGTCATCACGTACTCCCAACCCTCACCGGGACGGAAGATGAAGAAGCCGTTCGTTCGATGGTTGATGATCCACGCGACGGTCATCGTGCCGACCACCCCGGCACCGCCGAACGGCGTCGACAGGCCGAGCACGAGCAATGCCCCGGCGCCGACCTCGGTGAGGCTCGCCAACCAAGCCTGCAACGTGGGTTGCCGCATGCCCAACGACTCGAACCATCCGGCCACGCCCGGGATCCGACCGCCGCCGAAGATGTGGTTGATGCCGTGAGCGAGCATCACCGCGCCGACGGCACACCGAAACGCCAACAACACGAGATCGATCGCATCCTGATCCGTCATCACGCCACCTCGTTCCCCATCCACGGCTGCTCGCACCTGCAATCTCGCACAGGACGGTAAAAATCGGGAACTCGGGACGCCGACGCGACGTCAAACGCTTGCAGCCTTCGTAAGGTTGACGTCGACGACGAGGAACGGTGACGCGATGACAAGCGGGGTGAGCCACTGGCGCAAGATCGGTGTGCTATCGATCGCCGCTAGTTTGCTGTTGCCGGCTTGTTGGGGCGGCGACGACGACAGTGCGTCGACGTCGCCGACCACGGCATCGGATCCGTCCACCGCCGACGGTCCGATCGTTTCCGTCGAGGGAGTCAACACCTCCGCCCAGCCCGCTGCCGCCGGGCTTGGCGTACGCCTCAGCGAAGGCGTTCCGTCGCAGCGGTCCGACGACCCGGCCGAACCAGTCGACGGCACCAGGCTCACGAAGGCCGAGATCAAGGCGATCATCGACCGGCTTCCCGCCTGGGTGGTGCCCCCGACCGATCAACAGGACTTCAACCGTCCAGCCGAGACGTTGCCGCCTCCGCTCGTCGGCGACACCATCACCACACCTTTCCCGCCCGCTGTCCGACGGCGATCCACCCGATGCCCCGGCGACAGGTGCCCTGCACGTGCTCCGCTACCAGCCCGAAGGGTCCGTCGATCTCGCTCCGTTCATCAGCGTCACGTTCGACCAACCGATGGTGCCGGTGGCGACGCTCGATCAACTGTCGAGCGCCGACGTGCCCGTGCAGGTCACGCCCGCCATCGAGGGACGGTGGCGATGGATCGGGACTCGCACGCTTCGATTCGAACTCGTTCCCGAGCTGCTCGACCGGCTGCCGGCATCGACGAGCTATCAGGTCGTCGTGCCGGCCGGGACCCGTTCGGCCAACGGCGCGACTCTGAACGAGGCGGTGTCGTGGACGTTCACGACACCGACTCCCACGGTCACCCAATTCACCGGCGAGTCCGACAGCCTGCCGCTCGCACCCGTATTCGTGGCCGTGTTCGACCAGCGTGTCGACCCCGAAGCAGTGATCGCCGTCACCACGCTCCGGGCCGGTGGCGAGCATCGACCCGTCCGCATCGCCGACAAGGCCGAGATCGAGGCCGACGAAGCGGCGCGCTCGGCCGTGGAGCAAGCCCTCGATTCACGGGCTGTTGCGTTCCGCCCGGTCAGTGAGCTCCCCGCTGACACCGCCCTCGAAATCCGTATCGGCCCCGCGATCCCGTCGGCCGAAGGTCCACTCACGTCCGGCACGGTCGACGTTCGCCGCGCCAGCACGTTCGGCCGGTTGGAGATCGAGGAGACCTCGTGCGACTGGGGTGACGGCTGCACTCCGGGCGTACCGTTCGTGGTCCGACTCAGCAACCCGCTCGAACCGGATGCCTTCCGCTCCGACCAGGTGTCGGTCTCGCCCGCGATCCCCGGTCTGCGGATCAATGTCTCCGGCAGCGTGATCGAGATCTCCGGCGCGACCACAGGGCGCACCACGTACGCCGTACGCCTTCGGAGCGACCTCGTCGATGTCTTCGGGCAAACGTTGGGCGAGGACACCACGGTCGAGTTCGACGTCGGCCCGGCGCCACCGGAGTTCCGCGGATTCGATCGATCCTGGATCACCACCGACCCGACAGCCGACCATCCGACACTCACCGTCACGAGCGTCAACCACGACGCGGTCCACGTGCAGGCCTGGGGAGTCAACCCCACCAATCTCACCGAGTATCGCGAGTACCTCGACAAGCTCGAGTCGGACATCGGCGCGGCGATCCCCGAGTGGCAGATCGTCTACGACGAGGTGATCGAGGTCGACGCCCCACCGGACCAGTGGGTCGAGACGCCGATCGATCTGTCGGCGCCGTTCAATCTGGCGGGCTCCCAGTTGGTCGTCAGGGTCGAGCCCACCCGGAAGTTCTCTGCGAAGGACGACGACTACTGGCGCAATCGCCCAACGATCGCATGGGTGCAGAACACGACGCTCGGCATCGACGCGTTCTTCGACGACGACCAACTGTTGATCTGGGCCACCGATCTCCCGACCGGGGAACCGGTCGGCGGTATACCGATCGAACTGATCGGCGACGGGCGAATCGCGACCACCGACGAAGCCGGTCTGGCGCAGCTCGACCTCGGCACCGAGGGCGTCCTCGGCCTGTGGGCCAACGCCGGCGACCGGACGGCGTTCCTGCCCTCCGATTGGTGGGAAGGCTGGCGCGCCCAGGAGAGCTCCGACGACGGCCGCTGGTACGTGTTCGACGATCGTGGCGTCTACCGGCCCGGTGAAACGGTGCGGTTGACCGGCTGGGTACGCCGTTTCGCAAGGTCCGAGGACGGCCAACTGGCGCTCTACGGTGATGACGTGACCGTCGGTTACGTGACCTCGGACGCGGAGGGCAACGAGCTCGACTCCGGTGTCGTCGATCTGAACGCGCTCGGCGGCTTCAACCTCACGATCGACCTCCCGGAAGGGGCCAATCTCGGGCAGGCCTGGGTCGAGCTGCAACTGATCGGCGCGCCGACCGGCACCTATTCGGGCACCAATCACACGTTCCAGATCCAGGAGTTCCGGACACCGGAATACGAGGTGACCGCCCGGCACGAGTCGGCCGCCCCGTACTACTCGGCGCTACCGGCGACGGTCGCCGTCGACGCCCAGTACTACGCAGGCGGCCCGCTGCCCGACGCCGCGGTCGACTGGCTGGTCAGCACGCAGGACACCACCTACAGCCCTCCGAAGTGGGACCGATACACCTTCGGCGTCTGGCAGCCCTGGTGGTACTTCGGCGACTTCGGCGCCGGCGGGTACGCCGAGGACATCGCGTACGACGTCGGTGGCGACTGCTTCGACTGCGGACCGGTCCCGTTCGACATCGAGTACGAACGGTTCAGCGGTCGCACCGGCGCCGACGGCACGCATTACCTCCGGATCGATTTCGACGGGCCCGATGTCGACCTGCCGACCATGGTCACCGCCGAGGCCACCGTGTTCGACGTCAACCGTCAGGCGTGGGCGTCCCGTACCGACTTGTTGGTACACCCCGCCCAGTACTACGTGGGCCTGCGCAGTGATCGCACCTTCGTCGAGCTCGGCACTCCGCTGCGGATCGACGCAGTGGTCACCGATGTCGACGGTGCGCTCGTGCCCGGACGCTCGGTCGACGTCACGGCCGGTCGTCTGGAATGGGTACTCGCGAGCGACGCATGGTCCGAACAGATCGTCGACGAGCAGTCGTGCACGATCGGTTCCACCGACTCCGCGACCGACGAGTCGATGCGCTGCGAGTTCACCACCGACGTCGGCGGCACCTACCGCATCACGGCCATCGTCACCGACGAGAGCGGCCATCACAACCGCACCGAGCTCACGCAATGGGTCACCGGTGGCGAGGGACGACCCGCCCGCAACGTCGAGCTCGAGAGCGTCACCATCGTTCCCGATCACGAGACCTATGCGCCGGGCGACACGGCCCAATTGCTGGTGCAGGCACCGTTCGCTCCCGCGAGCGGGCTGGTCACGATCACCCGGCACGGCATCGTGGCGACCCAGTCGTTCGAGACCGAGGACGGCAGCTCGGTCGTCGAGATCCCGATCGACGACGTGTACACACCCAACATCACGGTCCAGGTCGACATGGTCGGCAGCGCCATCCGCTCGGCGGACGACGGCACGCCGCTGCCCGATCTGCCCCACCGGCCGGCGTACGCCACGAACCAGATCTCCCTGTCGATCCCGCCGGTGACGAGGGCACTCGAGGTCACGGCGACACCGGCCGATGCAGCGGTCGAGCCGGGTGACGACACCACGGTCACCGTGGCGGTACTCGGACCCGACGGGCAGCCGGTCAGCGGCGCCGACGTGGCGATCGTGGTGGTCGACGAAGCCGTGTTGTCGCTCACCGGCTACCGGTTGACCGACCCGCTCGACATCTTCTACCAGGACGTCTGGTCGAACCTCAATTCGCAATACACCAGATCGAACATCGAGCTCGCCCGCCCCGACCTCGTGTCTCCCGACAGCGGCGGCGACGACGCCACCGGGGAGGCCGCCGGCGGGTCGACCGATCTGGCGGCACCGTCGGCCGCGGCCGACGAGGATTCGGGCAGGTACGGCTCTGACGGCTCGAGCGAGCCGATCGACCTGCGTTCCGACTTCGAGCCATTGGCGGTCTACGCACCCTCAGAGACGACCGACGACGCCGGCCGGGTCACCGTCGACGTGTCGCTGCCCGACAACCTCACCCGCTACCGCATCATGGCGGTCGCGGTCGATGGGGCCGACCACTTCGGCAAGGGCGAGTCCACGATCACCGCCCGACTCGCCTTGCAGGTTCGCCCGTCGGCACCACGATTCTTGAACTTCGGCGACCGCTTCGAGCTGCCGGTCGTCGTACAGAACCAGACCGACGCCCCGCTCGAGGTCGACGTCGCCGTCCAGGTCGCCAACCTGAAGCCGCCGGGACCGGCCGGCAAGCGGGTCACGGTGCCGGCCAACGACCGGATCGAGGTGCGCTTCCCGCTCACGACCGACCAAGTCGGTACCGCCCGCCTGCGCGTCGCGGCGGTCAGCGGCGATCACACCGATGCCGCCGAGATCGAACTGCCGGTGTACACGCCGGCCACTGCGGAGGCCTTCGCCACCTATGGCGTGATCGACGACGGCGCGATCTCGCAGCCCCTGGCGGCGCCCACCGGCGTCTTCCCACAGTTCGGTGGGCTCGAGATCGGCACATCGTCGACCGCGCTCCAGGCACTCACCGATGCTGTCTTGTACCTGGTCGACTACCCGTACGAGTCGGCCGACGGCTACGCGTCGCGGATCATGGCGATCGCCGCATTGCGGGACGTGCTCGGCGCGTTCGACGCTGTCGGCCTTCCCGAGCCCGCTGAACTCAACCGCCAGGTCCGCAAGGACGTCGCCAGCCTGAGCGCCCTCCAGAACGACGACGGAGGGTTCCCATACTGGCAACGCGGGCGCGAGTCGATTCCCTGGGAGTCGATCCAGTCGACCCACGCCCTCGTGCTCGCTAAGGCCGCCGGCTACCCCGTTCGGCAAGACACCCTCGACCGGGCACTCGCCCATCTGGCCGACATCGAGGACCACATCCCTGCCGACTACGACGAGGTCGTGCGCAACAGCCTGAGCTCCTACGCGCTGTACGTACGGGCGGAGGCCGGCCAGCGCGACGTGGCGAAAGCGACCGAGCTCTACACACAGGTCGGCGACGCCCTCGAGCTCGACGCCGTCGCGTGGATATGGCCCTCGATCACGGACGACGCGCTGAGGGTCGAGATCGGTCGCCGGCTCGGCAACGGTGCGATCGAAACCGCCGGAGCAGCGACGTTCGCGACCAGCTACGGCGAAGATGCCTACGTGATCGCCAACAGCGACCGCAAGACCGACGGCATCATCCTCGATGCACTGATCACCGAGACGCCGGACAGCGACCTCATCCCCAAGGTCGTGGCCGGTCTGTTGGGAGGCCAGACGCGAGGCCGCTGGAACAATGCCCACGAGAACGCGTTCATCCTCCTCGCTCTCGACCGGTATTTCAACACGTTCGAGGGTGTCACCCCCGACTTCGTGGCCCGCGCCTGGCTCGGCGACCTGTACGCCGCCGAGCACACGTACGCCGGACGCAGCACCGATCGGAACGTCGCACTGGTGCCGACGGACGAGTTGATCCGAGCCGGCGACACGGACGTCATCATCCAGAAGGACGGCGACGGACGTCTCTACTACCGGCTCGGCTTGCGGTACGCTCCGCGCGATCTCCAGCTCACCGCTCGCGACGAGGGATTCGTCGTCGATCGCTGGTACGAAGGTGTCGACGACGAGGGCGACGTCACCCGCGATGCCGATGGCACCTGGCGCATCAAGGCGGGCGCCTCGGTGCGAGTCCGGCTGACGATGGTGGCCGACGCCCGCCGAACCCACGTCGCCCTGATCGATCCGCTCCCTGCCGGGCTCGAACCCGTCAATCCGGCGCTCGTCGTCTCCCCGACGACACCACCCAGCGAGGTCGACGACGACTCACCGTTCCGCTGGTACTGGGGCTGGAACTGGTTCGAGCACCAGAACCTGCGCGACGATCGTGCCGAGGCGTTCACGAGCTACCTGCCCGGCGGCACCTACGAGTACATCTACATGGCTCGCGCCACGACCCCCGGCGATTTCGTCGTGCCGCCCGCCCGGGCCGAAGAGGTCTACGCCCCCGAGGTCTTCGGCCGCTCGGCCTCGGCGAAGGTGATCATCGGGTAGCACCACGACCGGCGGCACTTCGCCGACCCGGTGAACCGCTACGGCTCGATGATGGGGAACATCGACAAGAACACGTCGAGGTGGTCGAACAGCACCGTGAAGGCCGCCTCGTCACCGTCGACGACCGCACGGCCGGAACCGATCGCCTCTGCGGCAGTGAGTTCAGCCGCACCGATACCGATCAGCACGGAGCGATCCAATGTCACGGTGGCATCGGGCTCGGCGGCACCGCCGAGGGTCGTGTGCATGGCCCGATTCGAGACCACGACCCGCCAATCCTCACCGACATCGGTGACGCGCAGATTGACCGTGACCTCCACGCCACCGACCTCCTCGGCCTTCAATCGGACCGCCGTGGCATCCATCAGTTGGTCGACGGTCATCGCCTCGAGGTAGCCGCGCCGCATCGCCGCGTTGCGATTCGGACTGCCGTGGCGCAGCTCCTGGGCACCGGTGAGGAACGCGTTGCGGAACGTCGCCGACTCGCTCTGGTAGCCGATCTGCTCGAAGGCATCAGCCTGCAGCTCCCTCGCGTCGGTGTTGGCGGGATCGGTGAACACGAGGTGGCCGACGACCTCCGCCACCCAGCGATAGTCGCCCTGGTCGAACCATTGCCGAGCCTGGGCGAGCAGGGAGTCGGGCCCACCGGCGAGCTCGACGTAACGCCGGCCGACCTCCGTCGGGGGCAGCTGGTACAGGTTGGCCGGGTTGCCGTCGTACCAGCTGAGATAGCGCTGGTACACGGCCTTCACATTGTGGGCGAGGTGGCCGTAGTAGCCAGTGGTGTGGGCCTCGGAGCGGTATTCGTCCGGAAGCGCGATCAACTCCGCGATCTCGAGCGGCGTGAGGCCATGATTCGCCTGACGCATCGTCTGGTCGTGGATGTAGCGGTACATGTCGCGCTGCTTGCGCAGGAATCCCGAGACGTCCTCGCGGCCCCACCGAGGCCAGTGATGCGAGGCGAACATGATCTCGGCGTCGGCGCCGTAGAGGTCGATCGCCTCGTCGATGTATTTCGACCACGCCAGCGAGTTGCGTACCTGGGCGCCACGAATCGGGATCAGGTTGTGCATGTTGTGCGAACAGTTCTCCGCCATGCACAGCCAGCCTCTTCCCCCTTCGAGTTGATCGGGGAAGAAGAAGTTCATCTCTGCCGGAGCCTCGGTCTCTGGCGTGAGCTGGAAGACGATCCGCACCCCGTCGACGACGAGTTCCTCTCCCGTGTACGTGATGTCCTCGGTCGGTGCGATCAACCCGGGCGGTGACAACGGAATCGCCTTGCCGAGCCCGCAGTCGACGTGTTGGCGCGGGCCGGCCGGCAACAGCGGCCCGAATTGGTACATCGCACGGCGGGCCATGGCGAACCCCGCGATCACGTTCTCGGCGATCGCCTCGCGGAAGAAGTGCTCGGGTGCGATGATGCGGCAACGACCGGCATCGACATCCTCCTGGGAGGTCACGCCGAGCACCCCACCGAAGTGATCGGTGTGGGAGTGGGTGTAGATCACGGCCGTGACCGGTCGCTCACCGAGCTGGGCGTTGGCGAGCGCCAGGCAGTCGCGGGAGCATCCTTCGATGGTGAGCGGATCGATCACGATCCAACCGACCTCACCCTCGATGAACGTGATGTTGGAGATGTCGTACCCGCGCGCCTGCCACACCTTCGGGGCCACCTCGAACAGCCCGTGGATGTTGTTGAGCTGGGCCTGACGCCACAGGCTGGGATTGACCGTGTCGGGGTTCGGGACCCCCTGCTCGATGAAGTCGTACTTGTTGACGTCCCAGGCCGTGCCCCATGCGCCCTGGATCACACCGGTCGGGTGCCGGGCGATCAGGCCGCGCGAGGCGCGCTCGAAATCGGCAGGGTCCATCCCGAGGTCGCGTGGCGCATTGACGGCCCGGGTGTACGAGGTGGCGTCCTTCGGAAGCGTCGGCATCTCGCAAGTGTGACCGCCGGCCGGATACCGCTGCGAGTCGAGTGCGCCGACCGCCAACGATCGCTAGGTTCCGGAGTATGTCGCGAACGGAACATGTCGATGTCGTCGTTGTCGGTGCAGGCATCTCCGGAATCGGGGCGGCGTATCACCTGCAGACCAAGAGCCCCGACCGGTCGTTCGTGATACTCGAGGGACGACCCGACATCGGCGGCACGTGGGATCTGTTCCGGTATCCCGGTGTCCGTTCCGACAGCGACATGTACACGTTGGGGTACAGCTTCAAGCCGTGGAAGGCGGACCGGGCGATCGCCGATGGGCCCTCGATCCTCGCCTACCTCCGCGAGACCGTCGCCGAGTACGACATCGAACGCCACATCCGCTTCGACCACCACGTCACGACCGCCGAGTGGTCGAGCGACGAAGCGCACTGGACCGTCACCGCGCATCGCACCGACACCGACGAGGTGGTCCGTTACACGTGCTCGTTCCTGTTCATGTGCTCGGGTTACTACTCCTACAAGGGTGGCTACACACCCGAGTTTCCGGGTGCCGATCGGTTCCAGGGGCAGGTGGTGCACCCGCAGAAGTGGCCGGACGACCTCGACTACGCCGGCAAACATGTGGTCGTGATCGGATCCGGGGCAACAGCGATGACGCTCGTACCGGCGATGGCCGGCGCGGCTGCCCACGTCACGATGCTGCAACGCTCACCGACCTACGTGATCTCACGCCCCGACAAGGACGTCGTCGCGAACACGCTCCGCAAGATATTGCCCGACAAGGCCGCCTACTCGATCACCCGCCAGAAGAACATCCGGCTCGGCGAATTCTTCTACCGGCAGACTCGCATCAGGCCGGCCAAGGTCAAGAGAAGGCTGCTCGACCTCGTCCGCAAGGAACTCGACCCGCAGCTCGTCCACGAGCACTTCACGCCCGAGTACAACCCGTGGGATCAGCGGCTCTGCCTGATCCCGAACGGCGACCTCTACCAGGCGATCAACTCGGGCAAGGCGTCGGTCGTCACCGATCACATCGACACGTTCACCGAGACCGGGATCGAACTCCGATCGGGTGCTCACCTCGACGCCGACATCATCGTCACGGCGACCGGTTTGCAGCTCGTCACCGTCGGCGAGATCGACTTCGTGATCGACGGCGAACCGCTCGATTTCTCACAGACCTGGACCTACAAGGGCGTCGCCTACAGCGACGTCCCCAACATGGTGTCGTCGTTCGGGTACCTCAACGCCTCGTGGACGCTGCGCTCCGAAATGATCTGCGAGTTCGTGTGCCGGCTGCTCAATCACATGCGCGATACCGGCACCGACCAGTGCACACCGAGGCTGCGTCCAACCGACCACGACATGGCGCCCAGGCCGTACATCGAGGACTTCTCGTCGAACTACATCCAACGCATGATGCCGATGCTGCCCAGGCAGGGCGACCGCGAGCCGTGGGTCAATACGCAGAGCTACGCCGCTGATCGCAAGCTGATCGCCAAGGCCCCTCTCGACGACTCCGTGATGCAGTTCACCAAGGCCCGGAAGGGGGCGCTGCGATGAGCGACGCGTCGGCCACCCACCCGCCGATGATCGACGGCGCGACGAAGATCAGCACGATCGATTATCACACCGGGGGCGAACCGTTCCGGATCGTGATCGGCGGCGTCGCCGCACCACGCGGCAAGACGGTGCTCGACCGACGTGACTTCTGCCGGCAATACCTCGACGACGTCCGAGCGTTCCTGGTCAACGAACCGCGAGGGCATGCCGACATGTACGGCTGCTTCATCACGCCACCCGATCCCGACGAGGGACGCGACGGCGAAGGGGCATTCGGCATGGTGTTCTTCCACAAGGACGGTTTTTCGACCGCCTGCGGACACGGCACGATCGCAGGCGTGACCTGGGCGATCGACACGAAGCGGATCGATCAGGTGACTCCGGTGACCGAAGTCTGGGTCGATGTGCCCTCGGGGCGTCTGCACGCCTACGCCGATGTCGCCGACAACAGGGTCCAACTCGTCAGGTTCGAGAACGTGCCGAGCTATGTGACCGCATCCGACCTGGCGGTCGCCACCGAACACGGCGGATTCCTCGTCGACGTGTCGTACGGCGGCGCGTTCTATGCGTCGGCGGACGTCGCCCAGCTCGGGGTCGGCATCACCGCCGACAATCTCCCGCTCCTGATCGAGGCGGGACGGGCGATCAAGTGGGCGCTCGACGACGATCCGGCCACGCGACATCCGGACGACGACCGTCTCGACGGCTGCTACGGCACGATCTGGTTCGAACGGCTGGGCGCCGACGATGACGGGACGGTCCATCAGCGCAACGTGACGATCTTCGCCGACGGCGAGGTCGACCGGTCACCTTGTGGCTCGGGCACCTCGGCCAGGCTGGCGGTGCTCGATCACCGGGGCGAGCTCGCTCGCGGCGCGACGTTGGCGCACACGTCGATCGTCGGGTCGATGTTCACCGGGCGCGTGCTCGGCGACGGTCCCACCGTCGCGGATCGACCGACCGTTCGTACGGAGATCGCCGGCCGGGCGCATCAGACCGGGATCGGGATGTTCACGTTCGATCCTGCCGACGAGCTCGGACTCGGGTTCCAGCTGCGCTGACCGCCGGTCGCCGTGATACATCCTGGAGCGTGACCATGTTCGCAACCGATCCGATCCTTCCTCCCGAGCCCGCAGGGCTCGAGACATTACACGACCGCGAGTACCGGGTTCGGGCCTACCGCGAGGCGAGCAACCGCTTGCTGATCCAGGGTGCCGTGCGCGATCAGAAGCCACCTGGGCTGTACATGCCCGACGATCCCGACCCGATGACGATCCACCACATGCAGGTCAGCCTCGATATCTCGTTCCCCGATCTGGAGATCGTCGATGTCACGGTGCATTTCGAGGCTCACCCGACCACTTCGTGCCCGTCGATCACCGAGCACTACGGAAACCTCGTCGGGCTGTCGATCGCCCGCGGGTTCACCCACAAGGTCCGTGAGCTGTTCGGGGGCCCGCGTGGCTGCACCCACACGACGGCGCTGCTGCAAGCCATGGCACCGGTCGCGATGCAGTGCTTCTGGTCGATGCGCGCCGCCGAGGCGAAACTCAACGGTGAGCCCAACCCGATCTCGGGTCGTGACCGAACCGAGAACGACGACGGTTGGCAACGCATCATCGGCACCTGTCACGTGTGGGACCCGGAGGGTCCACATGTCGCTGCCCGCATGCAAGGGATGCCCGAGGAGCCACCATTGTTCCTCAAGGGTCGCCTCGGCGAACTGGCAGCCGAGCACGAACAGCACTGACATGTCCGAGCTGAGCGCGGAGGAGCAACAGATCGTCGAGCTGGTCGCCCGGTGGGTCGACGACGAGGTGCGCCCGGTGGTGACCGAACTGGAGCACGCCGATGCGTACCCCGAGGCGTTGATCGAGCAGATGAAACAGATGGGCGTGTACGGATTGGCGATCTCGGCGCCCTACGGCGATTCGGCCGTGTCGGCTCGCTGCTACGCCCAGGTGACCGAGGAGATCAGTCGCGGCTGGATGTCGCTGGCAGGTGCCTTCGGTGGCCACTCCGTCGTGTCGAAACTGCTGCTGCAGTTCGGAACCGACGCCCAGAAGCAGCGCTACCTGCCGCGGATGGCAACGGGCGAGGTGCGGGCCACGATGGCGCTCACCGAACCGGACGGAGGCTCCGATCTGCAGGCGATGCGAACGGTCGCCACTCCGGTCTCCGACGGCTACGTCATCAACGGTTCGAAGACCTGGATCACGAACGCTCGCATGTCGGGCCTCGTGGCACTGCTGTGCAAGACCGACCCGAACGCCGAACCGCGCCACCGCGGCGTGTCGATCCTGTTGGTCGAACGGGACAGCCCCGGTTTCACCGTGTCGCGCGACCTGCCGAAGCTCGGCTACAAGGGGGTCGAATCGTGTGAGTTGCACTTCGACGACTGCCACGTGCCGGCTGATGCCCTGCTCGGCGGTGCCGAGGGGGCCGGTTTCGCCCAGATGATGGTCGGCCTCGAGACCGGCCGGGTCCAGGTCGCCGGGCGGGCGATCGGGGTCGCCAGAGCCGCCTTCGATGACGCCTTGCGCTATGCCCAGGATCGCCACACGTTCGGCAAGCCGATCTGGCAGCACCAGTCGGTCGGCAACCTGCTCGCCGACATGGCGACCCAGATCACTGCCGCCCAACAACTCAACTATCACGCCGCCGACTGCATCGACTCGGGTCGTCGCGCCGACATGGAAGCGGGGATGGCGAAGCTGTTCTGCTCGGACATGGCGGCCAAGGTCACGCTCGACGCGATCCGGATCCACGGTGGTCACGGCTACTCGACCGAGTTCGACGTCGAGCGCTACTACCGCGATGCGCCGCTGATGATCGTGGGCGAAGGCACCAATGAGGTACTCCGCAACGTGATCGTGAAACAGGCGATCGGCCGCAACGGCCTCGTCTGAGGTGCCGGCCGTTCAGGCCAGCCCGAGTTCGGCGAGGATCGCGTCGGTGTGTTCACCGAGCGCCGGGACCGGGTCGAAGCGGTCGTCGATGATGGCGTCGACACCGGTCAGGATCGCCGGCGGACGCAGCGCCGGCACCGGACCGACGGGCGTGTCGACCTCGCTCCAGCGACCGCGCTCGACGAGCTGAGGGTGGGCGATCAGCCCGGCGACGTCGTTCTGACGTGCGTTCGCGATCCGCGCCGCATCGAGTCGCTCCACCACCTCTACCACGGTCGATGTCGCGAACACGGCCTCGATCAGCCCGGTCAGCTCGGCTCGGTGCTGCGACCGCAGGGCGTTGGTGACGAAACGCGCGTCGGTCGTCAACTCGGGTCGCTCCAGCACCTCGACGCAGAATCGGACCCACTCGCGTTCGTTCTGGATGCCGAGCAAGACCACGCCGTCACCGGCCCGGAACGGACCGTACGGCGCGACATTGGCGTGGGTGGCGCCGGTGCGCGGCGGCTGTTCGTCGGTGTAGATCGTCGAGTAGATCGGGTGGCTCATCCATTCTGACAGCGCATCGAACAGCGATACCTCGACCGCCAGCGCCTCGCCGGTGCGTTCACGGTGGAACAAGGCGCTCAGGATCGACGAGTACGCGTACACGCCCCCGGCCAGGTCAGCGACCGAGATGCCGGTCTTGACCATCTCCTCGGGCGTTCCGGTGACCGACAGCACGCCCGTTTCGCATTGCACCAACAGGTCGTAGGCCTTCTTGTCGACGTACGGCCCCGACGACCCGTAGCCCGACAGATCGCACACGATCAGGCTCGGGTACCGCCGCCGTAGTTCGTCGGCGCCCAGTCCGAGCCGCGTGGCCGCGCCCGGTGCCAGGTTCTGCACGAACACGTCGGCGCGTTCCAGCAGTGCCGCCAGCACCGTCGGCGCCCGCTGCGACTTCAGGTCGAGCGCGAGCGATTCCTTCGAACGGTTCAGCCACACGAAGTAGCTCGCCAGCCCACGCACGCGCTCGTCGTAGTGACGGGCGAAGTCACCCCCGTCGGGGCGTTCGATCTTGATGACGCGGGCGCCGAGATCAGCCAACTGACGCGTGGCGAACGGCGCGGCGACCGCCTGTTCGACCGAAACCACGGTGACACCGTCGAGCGGGCGCCTGATCATGCGTACATTCTCACAGGCGATCCGCCAACCGATCGACCAGATCCACGATCCGGTGCGCGCACTCCACGAACTGTTCGGCCTCGCCTCCGCCCGGATCGACGACTTCTTCCCACGCTTCGAGCTCGACCGTCGCCAACCCCATGGTGTCGAGCCGATCCGCCAGCGGTTCCGGTGGCGCGGGCAGCGACTCGACCAGGCGGACCAACGTCGCTGTTCGGTAGGCGACGTCGGGGTGCTCGCGTCGGATCCAGTTCACGTGTTCGGGTGCCAGCGCGATCACCAGGTCGGCATCGTCGACGTGTGCTCGTTCGGCCTGCTGGCTGGCGTGGTGCGGCCACGAGAGGCCGACGTCGATCAACGCCGCCCGCGTGCGCCAGCTGATCGGCATACCGTTCACGGTCAACGTGCCGGCGGTGCGCACCTGCAGGTCGGGACGACGCTGTTCGAGCGCGACACCGGCCATCACCGAGCGCGCCGCATTGCCGGTGCAGAGGAACAGGATCGACGTCACGCTCGTCGCGACACCGCTGCGTCAGAGCCCCGCCACGAAGTCGGTCAGGGCTGCATTCGTGGCGTCCGGCGCCTCCTGCTGCACCCAGTGCCCGATCCCCGGAACCAGTGTCGAGCCGCGGAAGTCGAGGCAAGCGGCAGCGGCACGGTCGTACAGGTCGACACCCGGCACGAACCTGCGCACCCCGTCGAGTTCACCGGCCACGAACGCTGCCGGTTGGGACAGCATCGGACCGGGGTCCTGCAACGACCCCAGCTGCTCCGCGTCATGGCCCTGCGCGCGATAGCGGTTGAACGGTCCGTGCCAACCGCCGGCCTCGAGCGCATCGATGTAGATCTGGAGGTCGTCGGCGCTCATCCACGCGGGAAACGGATCGGGGTCGATCAACCCCTCGAGCAGGGTCGCCCCCGCACGCTTGGGGGCCAGCAGCTTCCCGGCACCGTCGCCGCTCGCCCCGTAGTAGATCTTGCGCAGACTGGCCGCCAGATCGGCGCTGACCTCTGCCTCGACCACGCCGGGTTCCTGGAAGTACAGCTGGTAGAAGAACTTGTCGGGGTACAACGCCGTCCACAGCTGGATCGACGACTCCGGCCGCACCGGCGAATAGGGCACGCTGAGCCCGACGACCGCTCGGACCTTCGACGCGTACAGGCGGGCGGTGTTCCACGCGATCGGCGCACCCCAGTCGTGCCCGAACACGATCGCCTCACCGTCACCGAGCGCATCGATCACGGCAGCGAGGTCGCCCGTGAGCTCGGTCAGTGAGTAGGCGGAGATCTCGGGTGGCTTCGAGCTGCGGCCGTAGCCGCGCACGTCCATCGCCGCCACCGTGTACCCCAGGGAGGCGAAGTGCGCCATCTGGTGCCGCCACGAGTACCACAGCTCGGGCCAACCGTGGACACACACGATCAGCGGACCGGAGCCCGAGACCGCGACGCCCAGTTCGATCTCACCGTTGTGGACCGTGACGAATCGAACATCGTTCATGATGATCTTCCGCACCCGGGCTACAGGCCGAGCGACTTGGCGATGATCGTCTTCATGACCTCGTTGGTGCCGCCGTAGATCGACGTGACCCGCGAGTCGACGTAGGCGCGGGCGATCGGATACTCGGTCATGTAGCCGTAGCCGCCGAACAGCTGCAGGCACCGGTCGACGGCGGTCTTCTGGAGGTCGGTACACCAGTACTTGGCCTGGGCCGCCTCGGTCGCGTCCAGGGTGCCGGCGTTGAGGGCGAGGACGCACTGGTCGATGTACGCCTGACCGATGTCGACCTGGGTCTTCACGTCGGCGAGTTCGAACTTGGTGTTCTGGAACGATCCGATCGACTTGCCGAAGGCGGTCCGCTCCTGGACGTACGCGACGGTCCAATCCAGTGCCGCCCGCGCCGTCGCCAGCCCCGTGATCGCGATCGACAACCGTTCTTGCGCCAGGTTCGAGGTCAGGTACCGGAAGCCGGCGCCCTCATCACCGAGCCGGTTGGCGACCGGCACGCGCACGTCGTTGAAGAACAGCTCGGCGGTGTCCTGGCTGTGCATTCCGATCTTGTCGAGATTGCGGCCGCGCTCGAAACCGGGCATACCTCGTTCGACCACGACCAGCGATATCCCGGCGTGGCGTGCGGACGGGTCGGTCTTGGCGACGACGATGATCAAGTCACTGTTGATGCCGTTGGTGATGAACGTCTTCGACCCGTTCAGGACGTACTCGTCGCCGTCCCGAACGGCGGTGGTCGCGATGCCTGCCAGATCCGAGCCCGTGCCGGGTTCAGTCATCGCGATCGCCGTGATCAGGGTGCCGTCGGCGATACTCGGCAGCCAGCGAGCGGCCTGCTCGTCGTTGCAGACGTCCAGGAAATAGGGTGTCGTGACGTCGTTGTGCAACGTCATTCCGAGGCCGGCCCCGCCGATGCCCGCCGCAGCCAGTTCCTCGGCGATCACCTGATTGAACCGGAAGTCGCCGACGCCACCACCACCGTGCTCGGCGGGAATCGCCATCCCCAGAAATCCGTACGCACCGGCCTTGGCGAAGATCTCCCGGGGGGCGATGCCGTTGACCTCCCACTGCAGGTAATCGGGCGTGATCTCCTTCGCCACGAACGTCGCAAACGACTCGCGAAACGCTTCGTGCTCGGGCTCGAACAATGTACGCATGCGGTAACGGTACGGCGAGCGCCGGGCCACCCCAGCATCAGACGGGCTGCGCCGGTTTAGGATCCTCGGCTATGGCCAAGCGCGACCCGCACATGTCGACCGAGTACAACTACATCATCGTCGGTGGTGGCTCGGCCGGTTGTGCCCTGGCCAACCGACTCAGCGCCGACCCGGCCAACCAGGTTCTGGTGCTCGAGGCCGGCCGCACCGACTGGAAATGGGATGTGTTCATCCACATGCCAGCCGCCCTTGCGTTCCCGATCGGCAGCCGCTTCTACGACTGGAAGTACGAGAGCGAACCCGAACCGCACATGAGCGGCCGCCGCGTGTACCACGCCCGCGGCAAGGTGCTCGGGGGATCGTCGAGCATCAACGGCATGATCTTCCAGCGCGGTAACCCTGCCGACTACGAGAAGTGGGCACAGCAGCCCGGCATGGAGGAGTGGGATTATGCTCACTGTCTGCCCTACTTCAAACGGATGGAGACCTGCCTGGCGGGTGAGGACGAGTGGCGCGGCGGCGACGGACCGCTCGAACTCGAGCGTGGCCCGGCCAGCAACCCGCTGTTCCGAGCCTGGCTCGAAGCCGGTCCGCAGGCCGGCTTCCGTCGCACCGACGATGTCAACGGCTACCGACAGGAAGGATTCGCGGCGTTCGACAAGAACATTCGGCGCGGTCGCCGACTGAGCGCGGCGCGGGCCTACCTGCATCCCGTGCTCGATCGACCGAACCTGCACGTGATCACGCTCGCCCATGCGAACCGGATCCTGTTCGAGGGCAACCGGGCAGTCGGTGTCGAATACCGACGCGGGCGAAGCACGCACGTCGCCAGAGGGCGGGAGATCATCTCGTGTGGCGGGGCGTTCAACTCGCCACAGCTGCTGCAACTGTCCGGCATCGGAGACCCCGACCATCTCGCAAGCCTTGGCATCCCGGTGGTCAGCGCGGTGCCCGGCGTCGGCGAGAACATGCAGGACCATCTCGAGGTCTACATCCAGTACTCCTGCAAGCAGCCTGTGTCGATGCAGCCCCATCTCGCCAAGTGGAAGATGCCCTGGATCGGTCTGCAGTGGCTGTTCCGGCGGGGACCGGCCGCGACCAACCATTTCGAGGCGGGTGCCTTCGTGAAGAGCAATCCCGACGAGCGATACCCGAATTTGATGTTCCACTTCCTGCCGATCGCGATCCGCTACGACGGGACCGCCCCGACCAAGGGGCACGGCTATCAGGTGCACGTCGGGCCGATGTACTCCGAGTCGAAGGGCAGCGTGAAGATCACCTCGACGGACCCGCGCCGCAAGCCGGCGATCCGGTTCAACTACCTGTCGACCGAGAAGGACCGCCGCGAGTGGATCGAGGCGGTGCAGACCACCCGCCGCATCATGACCCAGCCGGCCTTCGAACCGTTCAACGGCGGAGAGATCTCGCCCGGCCCGACCGTCCAGACCGACGAGGAGATCATGGACTGGGTCGCCCGCGACTCCGAAACCGCACTGCACCCGTCGTGCACGTGCAAGATGGGAACCGACGAGATGTCGGTCGTGGACCCGCACACGATGCGGGTTCGCGGCACCGAAGGCCTCCGGGTCGTCGATGCGTCGGTACTGCCGATCGTCACCAACGGCAACCTCTACGCGCCGACGATGATGATCGCCGAGAAGGCCGCCGATCTGATCCTCGGTCACCCACCCTTGCCACCGGACCACGCCGACGTCTACCTGCCGGAAGCATGAGCATGCAGCGTCAGCGACCGGGAGATCGAACCGACGGCTCGCCCAACATCTTGCTGGTGATGGCCGACCAGCTGGCGGCTCCGTTCCTTCCGGCCTACGGTGGTCCGGCGATCACACCGGCGATCGATCGTCTCGCCGCCGACGGCGTGGTGTTCGAGTCGGCCTACACCAACAGCCCGCTGTGCGCCCCCGCCCGGTTCGCCATGATGGCCGGACAGCTCAACTCCAGGATCGGCGCCTACGACAACGCTTCGGAGTTCGTCTCCAGCATCCCGACATTCGCCCACTACCTCCGCAGCGCCGGTTATCAGACCTCGCTGATCGGCAAGATGCACTTCGTCGGCGCCGACCAGCTGCACGGTTTCGAGGACCGCCTCACCACCGACATCTATCCCGCCGACTTCGGGTGGACCCCGAACTGGGCCGACCCCGACGGTCGCTTCGACTGGTGGTTCCACAACATGGACAGCGTCGTCAACGCCGGCGTCGCCGAGGCGTCCAACCAGCTCGACTACGACGACGACGTGGGGTATCAAGCTGTTCGCAAGTTGCGCGACCTCGCTCGCACCAGCGACGAGCGGCCCTGGTTCGTCACCGTGTCGTTCACGCACCCCCACGACCCCTACGTCGCGCGCCGGGAGTTCTGGGATCGTTATGACCACGACGCGATCCCGATGCCGGCCGTCGGACCGATCGCGACCGCCGAGCTCGACCCGCACAGCCTGCGGCTCTCACGGGTGATCTCGTCAGATGTCGCCGCCATCACCGACGAGCAGATCCGTACGGCCCGGCACGCCTATCTCGCCAACGTCTCGTACGTCGATGACCATGTCGACGAGATCATCACGACACTCGATCGACTCGGCTTGCGCGACGACACCGTCGTGGTGTTCACGGCCGACCACGGCGACATGCTCGGCGAGCGCGGCCTTTGGTACAAGATGAACTACTTCGAACACAGCGCCCGGATCCCGATGATCGTCAATGCTCCCGGGCGGGTGGCGGCCGGCCGTTGCGCGACCCCGACCAGCCTGCTCGACGTCGCCCCGACCCTGCTCGACCTCGCAGGGGCCGACATCCCTGACACACTCGACGGCGAGAGCCTGCTGTCGATCGCCGGCGCGCGGCCGACGTCGAGCGAACGGTCGTCGGCGAGTATCTGGGCGAGGGTGCGATCGCCCCGATCTTCATGATCCGGCGCGGCCGTCACAAGTTCGTGTGGTGCGCGGCGGATCCGCCGCAGCTGTACGACCTCGTCGACGACCCACACGAGTTGTCGAACCTGGCGACGGGTCATCCCGATCTCGTGGCCGTGTTCGAGGCCGAGGTGTTCGAACGCTGGGACCCGCCGGCCCTCGAGGCCCGGGTGCTCGCCGATCAGCGTGCACGGGCGGCGGTCGATCGGGCTCTGCGCCAGGGCCGGTTCGAGGCGTGGGACTATCAGCCGACCACGGATGCCCGCAACCAGTACATGCGCAACCACCTCGACCTCAACGAGGTCGAGGCGGGCCGCAGGATCTGAGGCCGACGAATGCCGGCGGGCGTTCAGTAGCCGGCGATCGGGAGGACCTGAGCGAGGATCGCATCGAGGACCTCTCGACGGACCTCCGGTATCTCACTGAAGTGGACCCGATCGCCGCGGAGATCCCTGCTGGTGGAGCAGTCGTCGTCGGGGCACAACCATCCGCCGTAGTCGAACACGTTGGCGTCGAGCTGTTCGATCGAGGCGTTGAGGCAACTCGTGGCCGCATTCTGGTCGCCCTGCTCGGTATCGGCCGGGGCGACCGTGGAGACGACCACTGTCGCGCTGTGCTCGAGTCGATCGACCAGCGACTGGTAGTCGTCACGCCACAGATCGTCGAACCCCGGCTCGCACGGTCGCACGATCGTTCCGTCGGCGAGCTGCTGGCCCCCACCTCCGCCGGGCCAGCCGAACAGGACGTACACGACGTCGGGCCGGAAGCTGTCGACCTCTGCCTGGAACCTCGTATCGCCCTCGCATACGGCCGGTACCCGCAGCTGGGTGCCGTTCGAGAACCACCACTCACCGTCGTCGATGACGGGGCATGCGATGGCGGCGATGTTGCGTACCTGCACCTGACCGAACCCGGGGACCTGATGGTCCTCGCTCTCCGACGTCACGAGCGATCGGGCGACCGAATCACCGATGACCAGTACCCGCATCGGCCGCCCGGTCGGCAGCGGCAGCGTCACCGGTCCGGGCGGCTGGGTCGGTGTCGACTGGGTCGCTGCCGGCCGGGTCGGTGCCGGGTCGGTCGCTGTCGGCCGGGTCGGTGCAGGGTGGGTCGCTGTCGGCTGGGTTAGTGCCGGACCTGGCACACCGCTGACGGCATCCGGAAGGGTGAACTCCTCCGACCGGAAGCGATCGTTCTCGATCGCGGTCGCCGCGACCGACATGGCGACGAGAACGGTCGCGACGCCGCCGTAGGCCGCCATCAGGCGGGGGCGGCCCGGTCCGGGCAAGGGCGCCCGGCGCTCGACCACGAACCACGAACCCGCCGTGAGCGCCACCGTGACCGCCAGCCACAGCCCACCCAACACGGGCCCGCTCAACCCGGTCCGCTCGCCGTCGAGCACCACGATCACGGGCCAGTGCCACAGATAGAACCCGTACGACACACGACCGAGCGCCACCAGCGGACGCACCGACAGCAGTGCGGCGACCCGGCCCCGGCCGACCGACGCCGACATGACCATCAGCGAGGCGAGCGCGATCGCGAGGAAACCCAGGCCGTACAACCACCGCTCGCTGCCGTCGATGCGCACCATCAGGGCGACGAGCGCGAGTACCCCAGCGATGCCGACCACGTCCAGCCAACCCTGCGCCTTGGCGGCCGACACGCGCGCCGGATCGACGAAGCAGCCGGCGACCGCTCCGACCGCGAGTCCGACCGCTCTCGTGTCGGTGCCGAAGTACAGCCGGCTCAGGCTCGCATCCTGCGCCCGCAACCAGAACGCGATCCCCACGGATGCGACTGCTGCCACCAGCGCGACTGCGCCGACCGCCGCGCGAACCCGCTCGCGCCTGCCCCGCACGACGAACACGACCAGCGTCAGTACCAGCGGCCAGGCGAGATAGAACTGCTCCTCGACGGCGAGCGACCATGCGTGTTGCAGCAGGGGCGGAGCGTCGTAGCTCGCGAAGTAGTCACGCCCCTCACCGATCTGTACCCAGTTCGCGACGTAGAGCATCGTGGCCGTGACGTCGCGGCCGACCCGGCGCAGCGCAGCCCCGCCTTCCGCGATCGAGTACACCAACACCGCCGCGCAGACCAACATCAAGGCCGGTAGCAGACGTCGTGCCCTGCGGGCCCAGAAGGCACCGAGCCGGAGATGGCCGTCACGCTCGATCTCGGCAACGGCCAGCGCCGTGATCAGGAAGCCAGAGATGACGAAGAACACGTCGACGCCGATGAAACCGCCGTCGAGGACCCCGGCATGGAAGAGGAACACGGCGCTGACCGCGACCGCCCGCAGGCCATCGATCCCGGGCAGATACCCGAGCGGGTGACGAGGCTCGGGCATGGGCTGATCCTGTCAGAAATGGTCGTGCTCGGGCACGCTCGACGCCCGGACCTGCCGGCGGCGGGACCTACGCTGCGATCATGGGCGAGGCACTGGTCATCCGCACCGACAGAGCCGGCGTGGCGACGCTGACGTTGAACCGACCGGAGAAGCTGAACGCGCTGACGCCGGCGGTCTTCCTGGAGCTCCGCGACCACCTCGACGCACTCGCCGGCGACGACTCGATCGGATGTGTCGTGCTGGCAGGGGCCGGCCGATCGTTCTGTGCCGGACACGACCTCGGTGCGATCGCCGGCGACGAACACGCTTCCAGCAAGCACTTCGAACCGGAAACGGTCGATGCGCTCGAGGCGCTGCCGAAACCCACGATCGCCCGCCTGCACGGGCATTGTTTCACCGGCGGTCTCGAACTGGCGCTCGCTTGTGACCTGCTGGTCGCCGCCGAGTCGACCACGCTCGGTGACACCCATGGCCAATGGGGCCTCGTGCCGATCTGGGGCATGTCGGTTCGCCTACCCGAGCGGGTGGGCCGGCCGATCGCCAAGGAACTGATGTTCACGAGCCGACGACTGACCGCGGCCGAGGCGAAGCGGATCGGTCTCGTCGATCACTGCGTGCCCGATGGAGAACTCGATGCGAAGATCGGCGATCTGTCGACCGAGATTCTCGCCAACTCGCGCGGCACGAACCGCATCGTCAAGGCGCTGATCGCCGACAGCGGCGAACGAACCCGGCACGAGGCACTCCTCCACGAGCGCTCACTGCCACACGGACGGCCGGACGACATGGCGGAACGGATGCGTTCGAGCGGCCGATGAACCTGATCCAGCCGACGAACCTGACCTGGAGGATCGGCGCCGTCACCGTCACCCGCGTCGAGGAATCGGTGATTCCGCTTCGACCGGAGCTGTTGATCCCCGACCTGACCACCGAGCTGATCGCATGCGAACGCGGGTGGGTCGATCCGTTCTTCGACGACAAGGACCGGATCCGGCTCTCGGTCCACAGCTTCGTCGTGATCAGCGACGGCATGACGATCGTGGTCGATACGTGCGTGGGCGGCGCTCTCGAGCGACCGCTGCCCGGTGATCCCGCATTTCTGGATCGACTCGACCACGCTGTCCACGGTGGGCTGAATGCCGTCGACATGGTGCTGTGCACCCATCTCCACTTCGACCACGTCGGCTGGAACACGGTCGTCACCGACGACGGCCGGGTACCGACGTTCGTCAACGCCCGCTATTTGTTCGGCCGGACCGACTGGGAGGCGCTCGGCGGCCGCGACCACGAAGGTGTCGCCGAAACCTCGATCCAGCCGATCATCGATGCCGGGTCGGCGATCTTCGTCGATACCGATCATCGCCTCACGGGAGAGGTGCGGCTGATGGCGTCGCCGGGCCATACACCTGGCCACGTGTCGGTACTGATCGAGTCGCGCGGCGAGTCGGCGCTGATCACGGGCGACACCGCCCACTCCCCGATCCAGTTCGGGCATCCCGAGCTTGCCGCGACGACGTTCGACTGGGACTGCGAGCAGTCCCGGCGAACACGCCGGGTGCTGATCGACCGGTACGCCGACACCGACACGCTGGTACTGGGCACCCATTTCCCGCCGCCGACCGCCGGCCATCTGGTGCGACGCGACCCTGACGCGGCGGTCTTCAGGGCCCTCGGCTGACCGACGCCATCGCCGGCGAGGAACCATCGGTCCATCCACATTCGGGACGAAAGACCGTAGTGGACGGCTCCCAGAAGTCCGTACATTTGAGAGTACCAGCGATACGAAGACAAAGGGGTCATCGCAATGAAGCACCAGAGGATGGTCATTCTCGGAGCGGGCACGGGCGGCACGCTCGCCGCCAATCGCCTTCGCAAGCGGTTTCCGAGCGACGAGTTGGAGATCGACATCGTCGACCAGGACAACCAGCACATCTATCAACCAGGGCTCCTGTTCGTTCCCTTCGGATTGGCCGATCCCGACGACATCGTCCGCAAGCGCGACCGCCAACTCCACAAGGGCATCAACTACCACGAGAGCGCGATCGAGTCGGTCGACGTCGAAGCCAACGAGGTGCACCTGGCGAACGGCACCACCCTCGCCTACGACCTGCTGTTGATCTCCACCGGCACCAAACTCCTTCCGGAGGAGACCGAGGGCCTCGACGGGGCGGGGTGGAACAAGGACGTCTTCACGTTCTACGACCTGCCCGGCGCAACCGCCCTCGCCGAACGCCTCGAGAACTTCACCGCCGGCCGCCTCGTGATCAACTTCTTCGACCTCCCGATCAAGTGTCCCGTCGCCCCGCTCGAGTTCGCGTTCCTGGCCGATTGGTACTTCCACGACAAGGGTGTCCGCGACGACATCGAGATCACCTATGTCACCCCGCTCGACGGTGCCTTCACGAAGCCGGCTGCGTCGGCGACGTTGACACACCTGCTCGCGGAGAAGGGCATCAACCTCGTCACGGAGTTCACCACCGGTGAGGTCGACACCGAGGCACGCAAGCTGATCAGCTACGACGGCAACGAGGTCGAGTTCGATCTCGCCGTCGTCATCCCGCTCCACGGCGGCGCCGACTACGTGCACAACTCGCCGGGTCTCGGCGACGAGCTCGGGTTCATCCCGTGCGACAACAAGACGCTGCAGTCGACGGTCAAGCCCAACATCTTCGTGCTCGGTGACGCCGCCGATGTTCCGACGTCGAAGGCCGGGTCGGTGACCCACTTCGAGGGCGAGGTCCTGGTCGACAACATCGACGCCTTCTTGCACGGACGCGAGATGGTCGAGCGCTATGACGGGCACGCCAACTGCTTCATCGAGACCGGCTACTCCAAGGCGCTGCTGATCGACTTCAACTACGAGACCGAGCCGCTCCCGGGGCACTTCCCCGGTCCGGTCGGCCTGCCACTGCTCAAGGAATCGCGCATCAATCACCTCGGCAAGCTGATGTTCCAGTCGTTCTACTGGCACGGCCTGCTCCCCGGACGCGACGTCCCGGGTATCGGCACCCACATGCCCACGTCGGGCAAGCACGAGCTGCAGGCATCGGCCAAGTCCTGAACTGCGCCACATCCGACCACATCCGCACCTGACCACACCGTTATTCGAAAGGGATCACCGACATGACAACCACCACGCTGGCCGGCAAGACCGTCGAGGTCAACGACGAAGGCTTTCTCGTCGACCCCAACGACTGGACCGAGGAGATGGCGACCGAGCTCGCCGAGCTCCACGGCGTCGCCACCCCGCTGACCGATCGACATTGGGTGGTCATCAACTACATGCGCAAGGAGTACTTCGAGAATGGCACCGGGGCGACCGTGCGCAAGCTCGGCAAGGCCTCGGGCGTCAATACCAAGGAGTTGTTCCAGCTCTTCCCGAAGGGCCCGGCAAAGCTCTCCGCCATGATCGCCGGCATCCCCAAGCCCAAGGGCTGCATCTGATCGTCCACAACAGCGAACACGCACTACCCACACCGACAACAAAGAGGTCACCAACATGACGAATGCAGCCACCGACAACGCGATCGGTACCGCCGAACAGAAGGCGACGATCGAGAAGGTCTCGATCATCGTCTCGAAGGGCTCGCTGGAAGGCATCTACCCGGCCCTGATCATGGCCAACGGCGCCCGCAACGAGGGCATCGACGCCAACTTGTTCTTCACCTTCTTCGGGATGGACGCGATCCACAAGGAGCGCCACGACCACATCAAGGTCGCGACGGTCGGCAATCCCGGCATGCACATGGCCACCTGGGCCGGTGGACTCCCCGGCGTCTCGGCGCTCGCCACCAAGATGATGTCGAAGAAGATCGAGGCACTCGACTTCCCGGACATCCCCGAGTTCATCGAGATGATCCACGACACCGGGGCCGGCGTCTACGCCTGCCTGGCATCGGTCGATCTGTTCGGCTTCACCAAGGACGACCTGATCGACGAGGTCGACGAGATCATCACGGTCGGCGACTTCTACGAGATGGCTGCCGGCGGCCAGATCATCTTCACCTGATCTCGTCGTTCACCCGATCCCAAGGAGCACCGATGACCATCCACGACCATCCGACCCGTCGCAAGGAGCTCCACCAGGGCTACCGCGACCTGGGGAAGGTGATTCCCGATCAGATGAAGGGCTTCGGTGACCTGCATCGTTCGGCGGTGGCCGACGGCGCCCTGCCGAAGGCCACCAAGGAGCTGATGGCGGTCGCGATCGCCATCTGCACCCGCTGCGAGGACTGTCTGACGCTCCACATGCACGACGCGATCAGGGCCGGTGCGACACCTGAGATGGTGCACGAGGCGATCGGCGTCGCCCTCCTGATGGGTGGCGGGCCGGCCTCCACCTACGCAACGCGAGCGCTCGAAGCATTCGAACAGTTCTCGGCCTGAGGCACCATCTCGGCCGACGAGTGCCGGCACACACGTCCGACCCCTTCGTGTGTGCCGGCACTACCGCGCCCAGCTCCACGGATACTCGGGCGCGGAGATGCGCCGGGCGGTGTCGGTGACCTGCAGCGCCGCGAACGTGTCGATCATCACCGCCATCTCTTCGGTGCGTTCCTCGGTCGACGCTGGCCTCGTAGCTGCCGGGTTGCGGGCCGTGCACGAACCCGGCCGGATGGAACGAGATCGACCCGACACCGATGCCCGACCCGGCGCGGCTCATGAAGTTGCCGGCCGAGTAGAACAGCACCTCGTCGCTGTCGGTGTTGGCGTGGTGGTACGGCACCTTCACGGCGTCGGGGTGGAAGTCGTACAGGCGCGGCACGAACGAGCAGACCACGAAACCCGGACCCTCGAACGTCTGGTGCACGGGGGGGGCTGGTGGATACGCCCGACGATCGGCTCGAAGTCGTGGATGCTGAGCGCCCAGGGATACAGATGCCCGTCCCAGCCGACGACGTCGAAGGGATGATCGCGATGGGTGTGACGCGACAGCCCGCCGACGGTGCGCACCAGCACGTCGACGCCTTCGCCCGATTCGAGCAGCGGCTCGTCCGGTGACGCGCAGATCGCGCTCGCAGTACGGCGCGTGCTCGAGGAACTGGCCGCCGGCCGACAGATACCGCTTGGGCGGCGACACGTGACCACGCGATTCCACGATCAGCACGTCGAGTGCGGTGCCGGCGCCTCCCGGCACCACCCACCGATGCGTCGTCGAGGCCGGCACCACCACGTAATCACCCTCGCCGACCTCGAGCCGACCGAACACCGACTCGAGCACGCGCGCTCCCCCGCTGCACGTACACCAGCTCGTCGCCGGTGGCGTTGCGATACAGCGGGCTCGATGCCGAGGCACTGGCCCAGGCGATGCGGATGTCGGCGTTCGCGAGCAGCACACGGCGACCCGTCACGAGGTCACCGACCGGCGCGAGATCGCCCGTACGCAGATGGCGAGGCGTCAGCGGATGGTCGGCGGTCGGCAGTTCCGAATCCGGTTCGATCGATCGCTTCGATCGCCGTGATCGCCGAGGGGGTGTGCCGGTGATACAGCAGGGCCGAGCGCGACGAGAAACCTTCCTGACCCATCAACTCCTCGTGGAACCGGTGGCCGTCCACATCGCGGAAGGCGATGTGTCGCTTGCGCGGGATCTCACCCACCTGTCGGTAATACGGCATTGCTCATCCTCCCTCGTCGAGTTGCGATCTTGTTGTGTCGGACACAACGTGGTCGACGATCGTGCCACAGACCGACCCGAGTCCGATCCGACTGCCGGGTTCGGCGCCGGCCCACCCGGTGATCGTGACACGATCGCCGTCCTGCAGAAAGGCCCGGGTCGAACCGTCCGGCAATTCGATCGGTCGGACTCCGTTCCGGGTGAGCTCGATCAGACTGCCCTCGGTGCCCGCTGTCGGACCAGACACGGTGCCGGAGGCGAACAGGTCGCCGGCGCTCACAGCTGCTCCGTTCACCGTCATGTGCGCCAGCTGTTGCGCCGGGGTCCAGTACATGTCGGCGAACGGGGCCCGACTGAGGCAGATCGCCGGCCGGCCGGCGGCGCGCATGTCGGCGGTGTCGAGCCACACCTCGAGATGTAGGTCGATGCCCCACGGTTCGTCGGTGGACAGATAGTCGGCGACCGGTGGGTCCTGGACGGGCGACGCCACACGGAACGGCGCCAGGGCCTCGAACGAGATCAACCACGGCGACACCGAGGTCGCAAAGCTCTTGCCGAGGAATGGACCGAGTGGCTGGTACTCGTAGGACTGGATGTCGCGGGCCGACCAGTCGTTGACGAGACAGATCCCGTACAGGTGCTGTCCGGCATCTTCGATGCGGATCGGCCGGCCGCGCTCGCTGCCGACGCCGACGATCGTGCCGACCTCGAGCTCGATGTCGAGCGATCGGGTCGGGCCGAACTCGGGCGCGCCGCCGACGAGACGCAGCCCGTACGGGCCGATGGATGTCGGCGCCATCGGGGACAATGGTGCTCGAGCGTCCGTGATATCCGATCGGGATCCGCTTCCAGTTCGGCATCAGCGCTTCGCCGTCGGGTCGGAACAGCCGGCCGAGGTTCGTGGCGTGGTGGATCGACGAGTAGAAGTCGACATAGTCGCGAGGAGTGGTCGGCGCTCCCATCGTCAGCGACGCTCTCGGGGCGACCACGAGGCCGTGGGTCGGTGTCCGGATGCCGTCCGTGATCAGCTCCGTCAGGCGTGCCCGCAGCGCGCTCCACACCGCAGGCCCCGCAGCGAGATACCGGTCGAGACCCGGCCCCGCGAAACATCCAAGGGGCAGGCCGAGCCCATCGAGCCGCCCCGACCCGTGCGCTGCCGCGAGGTCGACGGCCGAGTCGCCGATCGCTACCCACGTCCCCCATCGGCCGTCGCCGAGGTGGCCGATGCCGAGTGGCAGATTGGAGATCGGGAATGACGATCCGGGCGGTACGTGGATCACAGGTTGCCCCGACGGTCCTGTTCCCGCTCGATCGATTCGAACAGCGCCTTGAAGTTGCCCTCGCCGAAGCCACGGGCTCCGCCGCGTTGGATGATCTCGATGAACACCGTCGGTCGATCGGTCACCGGCTCGGTGAACAGTTGCAGCAGATGTCCGTCGGGTTCGTGGTCCACGAGGATGCCGAGCCGTTGCAGCTCACCCCACGGCAGGTCGAGGAATCCGAGCCGCTGACGCACATCGGCGAAGTAGGCCTCGTTCGCCTCCAGAAATCTGACGCCGCGGGCTCGTAGCGACGAGATCGCCTGCACGACATCGTCGGTTCGAAACGCGAGGTGCTGCACACCGGGGCCTCGGTAGGTGTCGATGTACTCCTGGATCTGGCTCTTGCGCTTGCCTTCTGCCGGCTCGTTGAGCGGCATCACGATGTTGTTGCCGTTCCACACCACGGTCGAGCGAAGTGCCGAGAACTCGGTCGAGATCTGCGACTCGTCGAAGTGGCGCAACTGCCCGAACCCCATGACGTCCTCGTAGAAGGACACCCACTCGTCGAGTCGCCCCTCCTCGACGTTGCCGACCACATGATCGATATCGGCCAGGCCGACCGCCGGGCCGACCGGTTCGGGCGGTAACCCGTCGCGCGTGTAGCCCGGGCAGTAGTACCCGTGGTAGTCGCTCCGATCGACGAAGGTGTGCTTGGTCTCGCCGTAGGTGGCGACCGACGACAGGCGCAGCACACCGTGGTCGTCGACGAGCTCATACGGTTCGTCGACCGGTCGGGCGCCGCGGCCGATCGCGGCCTCGTAGGTGGCCGTTGCGTCATCGACGACGAACGCGAGGTCGTGGGCGCCGTCGCCGTGGGCGCGCACATGGTTCCAGATCTCCGACTCGGGGGTCAGCCCGGAGGTGACGACGAGGCGGATGGCGCCCTGTTCGAGCAGATACGAGGCCTTGTCGGCGACACCCGTCTCGGGGCCGGCATACGCCGTCACCCGGAACCCGAACGAGCCGGTGAGGAAACCGGCCATCGCCCGCGCGTTGCCGACCCAGAACTCGATCGAGTCCCAACCGGTGAGGCGGGCGGCCGGCGTCGTGGTGGTGGCTTGGTCGGTCACGTCGGTTCCTCCGAGTGGTGTGATCGCAACGGGTGGCCAGAAAGTCTGTGGTCGACGGCACGAATCGTGCAAGTGTTCTCCATACGTCTGCGCATTCTGTACAGCATCGGGGTCGATGCACGTGACAAACTGATCGACGTGACCAGCCTCGACGACATCGACATCAACCTGATCCGTCTGCTGCGTACCCGACCGAAGACCCCGGTCGCCGAGCTGGCGCGGCTCGCCAACGTCGCGCGCGGCACCGCTCAGGCCCGGATCACGAGGATGGAGGAGGCCGGAGTGATCGAGGGCTACGGCCCCGACATCTCGGCGGCGGCGATCGGCTACGACGTGCTGGCGTTCGTCACGCTCGAGATCGCCCAAGGTCAAGACGGCGCGATCGCCGATCCACCTCACCGCGATCCGCGGAAGTGCTCGAGGTCCACGCGGTGACCGGCCCGGGTGATCTGTTGTGCCGCGTCGTGGCGCGCTCGAACGAGCACCTGCACCACGTCCTGCAGCAGGTGCTCGGCGCCCCAGGCATCACCCGCACCGAGACGCACCTCGCCCTCCACACCCGATTGCGACGAACCGAAGCCGATCTCGCCATCTCGGTCTGAACCATCCCTGTTGCGGGGCGACAGCGTCGCCGCGGGATCGCTTCGGGACCACGCCGATCGACGGCGGGCCCTCACCACCGTCGGACCGACCCGCTGTCTCGGACCCCGCCTCCACCGCCACCAGCACGAGCCCCAACTCGATCCTGCACCCGGTCGGCGCGATCGTGACCGATCACGGCAGTCACGCCCACCACACCTCGATCGTCGCCCGGGAGAGGGGTTTCCCCGCCGTGGTCGGTACCGTCGACGCAACCGCACGGATCCTCACCGGCGACCGCACCCGGGTCGACGGCACGAAGGGTGAAGTGTCGATCCTGACGTGACCCGACTGACGTGACCCGACTGCCATGACCCACCCGGTGGGCCGAGAGCCCGGGTATTCGACATCGACCGTGTTGGGAATCGCCGCCGCCGTGGCGTTGGTGCCCCTCAACTCGACGATGATCGCGGTCGCGCTCCCGAAGATCGCCGAGGACTTCGACATCTCCACGGGTACCGCGGGGACCCTGATCACCGTGTACCTGTTCGCGATGCTGATCGGGCAGCCGCTCGGCGGCCGCCTGGGCGACAAGTTCGGCAATCGGCGCACGGTGAACATCGCCCTCGTCGGCTTGATCGTCCTCTCCGCGCTCGCCGCCGCGGCCACGACGTTCACCCTGCTGGTCGTCGCCAGGGTCGCTCAGGCGGCGTTCGCCGCCGCGCTCGCACCGAACGTGCAATCGCTGCTGCGATCGATCACTCCTCGCGAGCACCAGGGTCGGGCCTTCGGGTTGATGGGATCGATGTTGGGCGTCGGGGCGGCGAGCGGCCCGGTCATCGGTGGGGTGCTCACCCAGGTGATCGGTTGGCAGGCCATCTTCTTGTTCAACATCCCGGTCGCCGTCGCCGCTCTGGCGGTCGCCATGCGTATCCCACCGCAGGCGGCGGCTCCCCCGGCCAAGGTGGACACCCGGATACCGCAGACCTCCGTCAAGATCGCCAACCCGATCTTCGTCGCGGCGTTCTCGGTGCAGGCGCTGTCGACGTTGGCGCAGTACGCGCTCCTGCTCGTGACCCCGATCGTCCTCCATGCCCGAGGTTGGGACTCGGGTGCCACCGGCGCCGTCCTCTCGGCGCTCACCGTCGGGATGATCCTGATGAGCCCGACCGGAGGGCGCCTCGGCGACCGGTACGGACGTCGCTCCCCGGCCCGAGCCGGGCTGCTGGTCGCGACGGCGGCCATCGTGGTGTTGCTGATCGGCGGCGCCTCGATCACCACAGCTGCCCTGGTGGCAGGACTGGCGGCGTTCGGGTTCGGCCTGGGCATCGCGGTCCCCAGTGTGATGACGGCGGCGCTCGAATCGGTTCCCATGCATCGCACCGGGGCAGCAGCAGGCGTGCTGTCGACGAGTCGATACCTGGGCAGCATCGCCACCAGCATCGCCGTCTCCGTGTTCGTCGCCTCCGACGCGAGCGGCTCTCGGATGGTGCTCGCCATCGCTACGGCAGCCATGGTCCTCGCCCTCATCGGCACGACCGGCCTGCCGGGACGGCCCCACCGCGACGAGCACCGGCGCGACGATCCTCACGAGTGGTCTCCGCAAACGACCTGAGGTCGCAAACGACATAAGGTCGGCACGAAACAATGAGGTCGAGATGGATACCGCACAGCCCTACATGCCCCATCAGCTCTACGCGCGAGGAGCGTCAGACATGTCCGCGACGGCTGCGGGCAGTATGCCGCGGGTCTTCATCGCACCCCAGCGTTACATCCAGGGCGACGGGGTGCTCGACGACATCGGGCGGTACATGACGCTGGTGAACGCAGACCGCGTCGCGATCCTGCTGTCAGCGCGTTGTCGTTCGAACGAGGGCGAACGGCTGATCCGGGGGCTCGCCACAGCCGGGGTCGAGGTCGTCACCGCCACCTTCGGCGGCGAGTGCTCGCAGGTCGCGATCGACGAGCACGTTCGGGCTCTTGCCGGTTCCGGGGTCGGGGCAGTGGTCGCGATCGGTGGCGGCAAGTGCGTCGACGCCGGCAAGGCGATCGCCCATCGCCTCGGTGTCCCGGTGGTGATCGTGCCCACGCTGGCCTCGAACGATGCGCCGTGCTCCGCCCTGTCGGTGATCTACACGCCCGAGGGTGTGACGAGCGGCGTCGAGTTCTACCCACACAGTCCGGCCATGGTGGTCGTCGACACCGGGATCGTGGCGGCGGCGCCGGAACGCTTCCTCGTCTCCGGCATGGGGGACGCAATGGCGACGTGGTACGAGGCACGGGCCACGATGGCCAACCCGCACGGGCTGTCATCGATCGGAGCCCGCCCGACGATCGCCTCGTCGGCGATCGGTGAATCGTGTGCGACCACCCTCTATGCACACGGCGTCGCCGCGGCCGCCGCGGTTGCGGCCGACTCGGTCACCGATTCGCTCGAACTCGTCGTCGAGGCGAACACGTTGTTGAGTGGGCTCGGCTTCGAGAGCGGCGGGCTCGCGGCCGCCCACGGCGTCGCCCAGAGCTGCACCGCGATCCCCATCGTTCACGACAACCATCTGCACGGCGAGATGGTCGCGTTCGGCGTGGTCACCCAGCTGGTGATGGAAGCCTCGGTGATGGACGGCCTCGCCGACGAGGCCCGACGAGTCATCGACTTCTTCATCGAGGTGGGCCTCCCGGTCCATCTCGGGCATCTCTCGCTCGATCCGTCGGATGCCGACGCGATCGACGTGATCACCGCCGGCACCCTCGAGTTCCCGATGATCGGCAACATGCCCATCCCCGTCGATGCTGCACTCGTCCGCGACAGCCTGCTCACCGCCCACGAACTCGGCATGGCAGCCGTCGGCGCCCGCGGCGACGAGGCGTACTCGCGGCTGCACACCGGCTGAGTCACCCGACGCCGGGCCCGACCGCACGCGAGCACTCGATCACGATTGGGCCGTACTCGCACGCGGGCGCCTCGTCGGCGATGGGGAATACGTGTAGCGATACGTGGCGCCATAGAGTATGACGAAGTATGATCATGTCATGACCGTCGAGCGTCTCACAGTGTCGATCGAAACAGAACTCGCGATCGCAGTCCGCGACGCTGCCGAGGCGGATAAGCAGAATGTCTCGGCGTGGCTCGCCGACGCTGCCCGTCGCCAACTCACTCACCGCGGACTACGCGACGTCGTCGCAGCCTGGGAACAGGAGCATGGCGCCTTCAGCGACGACGAACTCGCGGCCGCCCGCGCCCTCATCGACGGATGACCGCTCTCGTCCTCGACGCCGGCGCGCTGATCGCGCTGGATCGCAACGACCGCTCTGTCTGGGCGATGCTTCGCAACGCGGCGGATGATTCCGCCGAAGTGTCGGTGCCCGCTGGAGCAATCGCGCAGGCATGGCGCGACGGAAGCCGCCAAGCGCTTCTCGCTCGAGCGCTCTCCCGCTGCGACGAGATCGGCCTGGACGGACCGCTGGCACGTGCGACTGGGCTGCTCTGCGGGCAGGCCGGCACGGCCGACATCGTCGACGCTTCCGTCGCTCTGATCGCGGCCGCACGATCGCGAAGCGGTCCAATCGCCCTCGTCACCTCCGACCCCACCGACCTGCGACACCTGCTTCAGGCGCTGGGCGCGTCAGCCCGCATTGTCGCCGTATGAGATCAAGCGACCAGTCCGGCCGCGATTCCCGAACGCCGGCTTGGGCGGCGACCAACGACCAGAACGTCTCCGGCGTGCAGCGCTCAAAGGCTCGGCTGAACGCAGCTTGCGACCGGTAGCCGAGTCGCTCGGCCACCGGGAAGACGGAGAGCTGTCGGTCGCGCAACAGGGCGAGGCTTCGTCCGGGTCGCCGAGGCCGGCCACGGCGGTGCGGGCGAGTTGGCGCCTTTTCGGTCACACCCTCAACTTGAAGTCAAGGTTCATGGAGCTCTCAAACACTGATCGTGCTCGAAGCGAACACCAGAGCCCAACGTGGCCTGACAGACGGCGTCCGAGACGAGCGTGTCGCCCGCACCGCCGAGACCCATGATCCTCGCCGCGACATGAAATCCCGGACACGTCGTCGCCGCGAACATCGACGTCGCCGACGTGGACCCCTGCTCGGATTGCCATGTCTCGCAGGGCCAACGCCTGCCGGATCGACTCGGCAGTCTCGAGCGCCGCAGTGCCCGACGGCAACAGCGCCAGCACTCCATCGCCGGTGAACTTCACCACGCGACCCCCGCGATGGGCAACGCATCGGCCGACTGCTCGATCGTGGATGTCGAGCAGGTCGCTCCACTGTTGATCTCCCGCCTCGACTGCTCGCTCGGTCGAGGCGACGAGATCCGTGAACAGAATCGCGGTCACGAGACGTCGAGGAGCGAGCCCCGTCGGCCCACCGGTCACGAACTGGGCGATCTCGGCGACGAGCGGATCGACATCACCGGCGATCGGATAGACATCGGCCCCGGCACCTCGACGAAGATCGCGCCAGGGATCTCAGTGGCGACCTGGCGCGACGATCCGGCGATCTCCATGCTGTCCCGGTTGCGAAGCACGAGGGCGCGCACCTCCATCCCGGCCGGTGTCAACGACCCTCGATGGCTGAGCATGTGACCCCAGATGCGTCCGGCGGTGGCCGGACTCGCCCCACTGCGTCCCGCCCGCGCCATCCAGTCCCAGAAGTCGGGATCGTTCGCACGGCTGGGAAACACCCGCTCCTCGATCGAACGCCCCGACACTCCGTCATCCCCGTGCGACTCCAAGAAGTCGGCCATGCCCTCGGTGGAATCGAACGGATTGATCAGCACCATCGACCCGAAGAGATCCGGACGCTTCGACACGGCCAGACGGGCGACCCCCATCCCGTCCCATGACACGACCACCGGATGCTCCAACTCGGCGGCCTCGACGACGGCACAGATCTTCGGCCCATTGCTCCTGCCGCGCTCGCGCGACCAGTCGGTCATCGGGTCCGACCCACGCTTGTCGAAGACCACGAGCCGACCGAGCGCTGCGAGACCGGCCTTGAACCGCGACGCCACTCGATCGTCCGCCAGCATCTCGAACGGAAACATCGCGCCGGCGACCATGACCACGTCGACTCCGCCGGCTGTTGCGCCGGCCGTCACGCGGTAGGCGATGTGATGATCGTCAGCTCGTGCGTACGAGATCTCGTCGACCGCGGCGTCCCCGTCCTGTGCCTGCGTGTTGCAGCACCTTACGTTCGGCGGGCCCGACGCCCACGGTCAGGGTCCGGGTCAGAGTCAGGGCGTCGGTCGCGAGCCGCTCGGTGGCGACGTTCGAGAGCGTTGGGGTGGACCCACCCGAGGCCGACCCATCGAGTGTCGAGTCGTTCGCCGACCGGATGTCGATACGCCACCGTCGGTTTCGGTGGCGGACCGGTCGGAAGATGGGGTCGGCCACTCGGGTCGAGCACTCGTCCCTTCCAGTCGGTGAACACCACGCCGGCAACATCGTCTGCATTGCCGACGACACCGAGCCTGCCCTGGTGATGCATTCGATGATGTTTCGGACAGAGACAGATCAGATTCCAGGTGTCGGTGGGGCCGTCGTCGAGCCAGTGGATGATGTGATGCACCTCGACGAACCGTTCGTGGCTGCAACCAGGCACTCGGCAACCCCGGTCGCGTCGCTCGACGACCCGTCGAGTGCGCTCGGGCACGATGCGCTGCGAACGACCGACGTTGAACGGCACACCCTCGCGCTCCCACACCGGCTGCACCTGACCGTCGCACAACACGTGATCGCGCACGGTGTCGGGCAGCCTCCAGCCCATCGTGGTGGTGGTACCGCCCGACGCTGCGTCGAGGTGCAGCCAGATCTTGAAGCGATCGCGCCGGGTTGGTGAAGCGATCGCGTCGAGCGAGCGTTGACACACCTCGACCAGAGCGTCTGCCCACGTGGCGTCGATATGTCCCCGTTCGAACAGGGAGTGCTTCGCCTCGGTCATCGCCGCCTCGACGATGCCGCCGCGATCGAGGTCGAGCTCGCCGTTGATCCGCCACCGGCCCGCCTCGGTGGCACCCGTGGAAAGCCGATCACGATCGTCACCCGACGGCTCGGGCCGTGGTTCGTCGGGGTCGTGCTCGAAGAACTCGGACCGCATCGTTCGCCGCAACTGTTGCACCGTGGCTGCTCTGGCGAAATCGAGCACCAACTCGTCGGCCCAGGCTGGCGCTCGCATCACCGCGGCAACTTGATCGACGGCCAGCTCGCCGCGGTCGAACGCCGCGCTCACCATGGGGAACTCGGCTCGCCGTCGAGCGATCCGCACGATCTCGCGGGCCCGACCCAGGGACAAGCCGCTCTGCCACGCCAGCCACTGGGCCGGCGAGTGGATGCCCTCGCCCTGCCACTCGTCGTCGACCAGTGCACGTTCGACGATGCGCGACAGGCGGGCATGTTGCACATTGAGCACGCCCGACACGTCGGCCAGCACCGAATCGACGTCACCGAGTGGATCTGCGTCCCCGATATCGGTGGGCGAACCTGACATGAAATCATCGTACATATGTTCGACTTACGAGACAACAGTCCAGCGTATGGGTAGTAGCGATACCTGGTCGACGTCGATCTCCCGAAGCGATTCGGGATGCTCAGGAATCGTTCGACCGGAACCAGGCCCCGAGGCGCCGGAAGCCCTCGGCCAGGGGGACCTCCGGTTCCCAGTCCAGCGCCGCTCGGGTGTCTCGTTGATCGAACCAGTGGGCGGTCGACAGTTGCTCGGCGAGGAAGCTCGTCATCGGCGGGTCGTCGGTGCGACCGAGCCGATCCCACGCCAGCTCGGCAACCGACCCACCACCCCTGGCGACCCGGATCGGAACGTGCCGGGGTGTCCAATCGATCCCGGCGGCAGCGACCATCCTGGCGACGAGCTCGTGCACCGTGCGCGGTTCACCGTTCGACACGACGAAGGCCCGACCGGCGAGTTGTCCGACCCGGTCGACCGCGGCGACCAGTGCGTCTGCCGCGTTGTCGATGTACGTCGTGTCGATCAGCGCCGTTCCCGACCCGACGAGTGCCAAACGGCCCTGCCGGGCGCGTTCGACGATGCGCCCCACGAGTTGCGTGTCGCCGGGGCCCCACACCAGATGCGGTCGGATCGCAACGACCGGCATCGCATCGGAGCTGGCATCCAGCGCCAGCACTTCGGCCATCGCCTTGCTGGTCGCGTAGTGCCCACGGGTCGCAGCCGGGTCGGCCGGATCGGCACCTGCACCGATCAGGGGCTCGCCGGCGTGGGCCACCGATGGCGACGACACGTGCACGAATGCCCCGACTCCGCAGCGGCGGGCAGCCTCGATGACCAACGCCGTACCGTCGACGTTGGTCGATCGGTACTCGTCCCATGCTCCCGTCACACCGACCTTGGCCGCCAGGTGCACGACGGCGTCCTGGCCGCTGGCATGCCCGCTCGACGACGTCGCGATCGGTGATCGCTCCGATCATCTCCCGGGTGTCGAGGCCGGCGGATCGCCGCTGCAGTGTGGTCACCTCGTCGCCACGCTCGAGGAGACGAGCGACGGTATGGCGGCCGATCATGCTCGACGCACCGGTCACCAGCACCCTCACAGTCGACGCAGCCTTCCCCCGGCGAGCGCGGCCGCGGCCCAACTCGCCACACGCTCACGATCGATCTTCGAGTTGTGACGCCGATCGACCGGCAACGACGGCACCTCGAACACTGCGACGACATCGCGGCCGACGACACGGCGCACGGCATCGACCAGGTCGAGTTCGGCCAGCCGGGGTGAACGGGGCCTCACGGTCGGCTCGATCACCGCGACGATCCGTTGTGCACCGGCCGGCCCGACACCGACGACCGCTGCCAGCTCGACACCCGGCACACTGTTTCGATCGCATGTTCGATGCCGACCGGCGTGACCGGGCCGTCGGGCGTCGAGATCACGTGGCCGAGGCGGCCGCCGACCCACAGTCGCCCGGCGCCGTCGAGGTGGCCGACGTCACCGGTGGAGTGCCAGCCGGGCGGTTGCGACGCTGCGAACTGGGTGTGCCACAGGCGGTCGTAGCCCGTTCGCGCGATGGGGTGCCCGGACCACGATCTCGCCGACCACGTCCGGCTCGGCCGTGAGGACACCGTTCGCGGCGCCGAGATCGGCGAGGGGCCGGATCCGCACGTCGACGCCGTCGAGCGGACGACCGACGCAGACACCGTCGCCGCCAGAGGCTGCTTCGATCTCGGGCAGGCTGATGCTGGCGACCGGCAGGCATTCGGTCATTCCGTACGGGGTGTACGCGGTCGCGTTCGGGAACAGCGCCGCTGCTGATCGCAGTAGTCCCGGGCTCACCGGGGCCCCGGCCGACAGCAGCACCCGGACGCGAGAGAACGCGGCGTGCTGTTCGGCGCTCAGTCCGTCCGCGGTGCGCACCACGTTCGCGAGCGCGGCCGGCGAGGCGAACACCATCGTCGCGTCGACCGCCGACGGCTGCCTCGCCGAGCGCGGCTGCCGTCAGCGTGCCCGGGCGCAGCGACATCCATGTCGGGCACGACCGATGTGATACCCATCGCCGGGCCGAACAGGGCGAACGGCGCGAACGCGGCGACCAGCCGATCCGATGGGCTGATGTCGTACAACGCCACGAGGGCATCGCGCTGCGCCTCGAGCTGCCCGTGGGAGTACACGACACCCTTCGACGGCCCCGTCGACCCCGACGTGAACACGACCGCTGCGATGTCGTCCGCGGTCGGTACATCCCCGAGCGCGCCCGGGTGATCGCGCAGGGACGGCAGGTCGGATTCGACGCCCAACAGACGTCGCTGCGCTGCCGCCATGGACGTCGCGCTGATCCGACGACCCGGCCACCGCAGAGCGCGCGGCAGCGGTCAGGGCTTTGGGGATGCCGATCAGGTGGGACGGATCGGCAGCCTTGATCGCAGCATTCATCCCGGCCGGGCCGAGGCCCGAGTCGATGAGCACGATCACGGCTCCGGCGCGCCAGCATGCGTACAACGACACGGCGAGGTCGACACCGGGTGGGACCATCAAGGCGACTCTGTCACCGGGGCGCACCCCGCCACCGACGAGGCCCGCAGCGGTGGCATCCACCAACTCGGCATACCGTCCGAAAGAGATTCGATCACCGGCCCCGGTCAAGTCGACGACGGCCAGCCGATCGCCGAGCCCCGAGTGTGTGTCGAGCAACGTCGACGTTCGCGACTCCTCGGATCGACGAAGCCTCGGGCCGGTCGAGCGTGCCGAGCCAGTCGACGATCGCCCCGAACGCGTCGACGTCCTCGGACACGAAGTGACCGGCGCGCGGGTAGCGGTGGACATCGGCGTGCGGCAGTCGGCGCTCGAGGTCGTGCAGGTACAGATCGGAGAAGACCTTGTCCTTCGATCCCCACAGCAGCAGCGTCGGCACATGTGACATCAGATCCAACCCGGCAGCGATGCCATCGAGCGCAGCGGCGCTGGGGTGGTCGGGGTCGAGCGGGATGTCGGCGACGAACTCGGCGATCGCCACCCGACGGTCGGCGGTGAGATACGGCGCCAGAAAGCCGCGACGGACCTCGGGAGCCGGCCGGGGGTGCGACATCTCGAGTGCGCCTCGGATGAACGACGCCGTGTTCACGGTGACGTTGCGCAGCATCGGTCGCGACCCTGGCAAGGCGGATCAGGCGCGGCGCCGGTGATCCTTCCGGCTGGTGCACCGCAGTGTTCATCAACACGACACCGCGGAGCCGGCCGAGATGACGTTGTGCCCAACCCAGCGAGATCGGCCCACCCCAGTCGTGGGCGACCGTGACGACCGGCCCCTCGATGCCCATCGCGTCGGTGAGCTCGCACAGATCGTCGACTCGAGTCGCCAGCCGACGAACCCGTCCGCTGCGCTCGGAGAAGCCCATGTCGAGCTGGTCGACGGCGATCACGCGCACACCGTCGGGCGCCGAGCGCACGAGATTCCGGAACAGGTACGACCACGACGGATTGCCGTGCACGCACAACACTGTGAGGTGTGCTTCGTCAACTTGGTTGTCGAGCACATGCCACGTGCGACCGACGGCGTCCGTAACGGGCACGTGGATCAGCCGCGACCACGCTGGATCGAGACCGTCGAGGCCGACGGGAGGGGTGCTCGCGGCCGCAGTACGCGGCGCGCTCACCACTGAATTTCGAGGACGCCCGCGTTGAGACCCGAGCCGATGCCGAGGCACAGCACGGAGTCGCCGGGCGACAGCGTGTCGGCAACCGAGGCGAGCGTGATCGGGATCGCCGCCGGGCCGATGTTGCCGTAGAACGGGAACGTCTTGGGCACCTTGTCGGCGTCGATACCGAGCACGTCGAGCATCGCGTTCGTGTGCACTTCGGAGACCTGGTGGAAGATGTATCGATCGCGGCCACCCCAGGTGTCGCCGGCCCCGGCATCGTCCCATGCCAGCTTGGCCAGCTCGGTACCGGCGTCGAGCAAGCCTCGCGTGTCGGTGGTCATGCGCTCGAGCGAGCCGACGCACAGCTCGTGGTGCTGGGTGGCTGCATGAAAGAAACCGCGCACCAGACGATGGCTGCCCGGATTCTCGGAGTGGCGGCCCAGCACCGCGGCGGCCGAGCCGGAGCCCAGCGTCAGGGACGCGAAGTTGGCGATGATGTCCTCGAGTCCCTCACCGTTCTCGTTGAGGTGGTTGATCGTGTTGTCGTAGATCTCGCGTGTGCCTTCGCCGTCGACGATCAGCGCGTAGTCGATCTGGCCGGCGTCGATCATCACTCCCGCCAGGTGCATCGCGTTGACGAAGCCGAGGCAGGCGTTGACGAGGTCGAAGTTCAGACAGGTCGTCTGGAGACCGAGCGCGTGGTGGACCGTCACGGCGCTCGACGGCTCGAGGCGCGCACGGCACACGCTCGTGTCGATCATCAGGCCGATCCTCGAACGATCGATGCCCGAGGCGACGATCGCCTTCTCGCCGGCCATCGCGGCTGCATCGGTGAACGAGACATCCTCGGGCCACTGGCGTCGCTCACGGATGCCAGCGAGCCCCTCGAGAAGCCCGGGCCGTCCGTCCGTCCGTTCGTAGAACGGAGCGAGCCGTTCGTCGACCGATGCCGACGTGATGACGAGCGGCGCTTCGCACGCCTCTAACGAGACGATCGCAACGTCGTCAAAGCTGAAGTTGGCGTTAATGGTCATGCTGTCCTGCGGGTCTCCTAGTGGTTGGGCCACACCCTATTCGTCCTGGGACCGCAACGGGTTGACGCGTCACCCCGAATCACTTCAGATCTGGCCAATTCCGCGCCAAGAAGCCACGACGGGCGTCGGTTCGCCTGCACCGGATCTTCATCGACGCCCCTGCTCCGGACTCGACATGCAACTGGCCAATCGGCCAATTGGATCGCGCCAGGACGAAAGGGCCGGAACGCACACCTCGGATGGGGCCGCTGTCGACGCACGAGCAGCACGAGCCTGCCAGGGCGTGTGTCGCCCCGCAGGATCCGACACTCCCGAAGGCGAACCCCGCGTGGCGGAGCGGGTCGACGAGCGACCTCGGCGCGTCGAAACCACGTGGGCCGGTGGCCTCGACATCGGATTGACCGTCACGCGGCGAGGCATGCGGCCGATCCACCCACTACCGTGCCGACGATCCTCGATCGGAGCTCGCCATGACGTACACCTTCGCCCATCGCACCGCCGGCCTTCGCTCGTCGGCCATCCGCGACCTGCTCAAGCTCACCGAGATGAGCCACATGCTGTCGCTCGCCGGCGGGCTGCCGACACCCGACAGCTTCCCGCTGCCCGACCTGCGCCGCGAAGCCGACCGCCTGTTGGGCGAATACGGCCCGCGGGTCGTGCAGTACAGCGCGACCGACGGAGTGCTCGAACTGCGCCAGTGGATAGCCGACGAGTACACCGAGGTGCTCGGACGACCGATCGCCGTCGAGGGCGAGATCGTCGTCACCCACGGTTCACAGCAGGCGCTCGATCTGATCGCCAAGGTGCTCGTCGATCCGGGCGACGTGGTCGTCTCCGAATCGCCCGCCTATCTCGGCGCGGTGCAAGCGATCGAGCTGTTCGAGCCACGCTTCGAGGTCATCCCCGGCGACGAGCACGGTATGCGGGTCGAGTTGCTCGCCGAACGGCTCTCGGCCGGGCTGCGGCCCAAGTTCGTCTACGTCGTGCCCAACTTCCACAATCCGTCAGGGGCGACGATGTCCCTCGAGCGTCGCAAGCTGCTGGCCACACTGGCCGATCGGTACGAGCTGTTGATCGTCGAGGACGATCCGTATGGTGCGATCAGGTTCCACGGCGAGCCGCTGCCACCCGTCGCCAGCTTCACGACCCGGGTGGTGTACCTCAGCACGTTCTCGAAGATCGTCGCGCCAGGGTTTCGGGTCGGCTGGATGATCGGCCCGCCCGAGGTGATGGGGTGGGTGGCGCGCGCGAAGCAGGCCGCCGACCTGCACACCTCGAGCTTCGCCCAATTGCTGTTGGCGAACGTCGTCGGCCAGGACGGATGGCTCGACGCCCAGAAGGCCCGGATCGTGCCGATGTATCGCGACCGCTGTGCGGCGCTGTCGGACGCACTCGAGTCGACGTTGGGCGATCGGATCAGGTTCCACCGTCCCGATGGCGGCATGTTCCTGTGGTCGAGCTTCCCCGAGATCGCCGACACGACCGCTCTGCTCCAGCGGGCCGTCGAGGCCGGTGTCGCCTTCGTACCCGGCAACGCCTTCACGATCGATCAGGTGCCCGATTCGAACGCCCGGTTCTCGTACTCGACCCTGTCACCGGACCAACTCGGTGAGGCCGCTCGCCGCCTCGCAACGGCGGTCGACAACTGCTGAGTTCCGGTCACGTGTAGCGCGGCTCCCACATCAGGTGATCGATCACGTCGGCGATCTCTCCGTCGATCGGTGCCGACGCGAGGCCCTCGTCGATCGCTGCAGTGGCCACCGCGACGGCCACGTGCCGGGCGACCGCACGCGCCTCGGTGACGGGAGGCAACAGCCGGAACGTCGTTCCGAGAGCGGACCGGGCCGCGAGCTCACCGATCGCCAGTGCCGCCGCGGTGAGCATGCCGTCGCTCACCCGCCGGGCCCTCGCGGCGACCGTGCCGAGCCCGACACCCGGGAACACGTAGACGTTGTTCACCTGGGCGATCTCGTGGACGGCCCCGTCGTGCACGACAGGGCCGAACGGGCTCCCGGTACCGACCAGCGCCCTCCCGTCGGTCCACGCGATGATGTCGGAGGGGATCGCCTCGGCCCGCGGCGTCGGGTTCGACAGCGGCAACACGATCGGACGATCGACGCGTTCGGCCTGTGCCCTGATGACCGCCTCGGTGAACAGGCCCGGCTGGCCGGTGACCCCGACGATCGCATGCGGCGAGCACCGTTCCACGACGTCGACCAGATCGATCACACCGTCACCGTCGGTGTCCCACGACGACACCTCCGACCACGCATGCACGTACGGTTGCTGGAACTCGTGGAGGTCAGCGAGGCGATCGTGCAGCAGCCCGTGACGGTCGACCAGCCAACAGCGCCTGATCGCCTGCTCGTTCGAGAGGCCGGCGGCGACGAGCATTTCGGTCAGCTGGTTGGCGATGCCCGTGCCGGCCGAGCCGGCTCCGACGATCACGAGGCGGAGTTCGTCGAGCGGCACACCCGCTGCACCCATGCCCGCCGCGACCGCGGCCGCGGTAACCGCGGCGGTGCCCTGGATGTCGTCGTTGAACGAGCAGACCGCGTTGCGATGTCGGTCGAGCAATCGATGGGCGTTCACCTGGGCGAAATCCTCCCATTGCACCAGGGTGCCGGGCAGACGTCTGTCGACCGCTTCGACGAAGGCATCGACGAGCTCGTCGTATTGCTCGCCGCGCATGCGCTGATGGCGCCAGCCGAGGTACAACGGGTCCGACAGCAGTTCCTCGTTGTCGGTGCCGGTGTCGAGCACCACGGGCAGGGTACGCGACGGGTCGATGCCTCCGACCGCGCTGTACAGCGCGAGCTTGCCGATCGGGATCCCCATGCCACCGACGCCGAGGTCTCCGAGACCCAGCACACGCTCACCGTCGGTGACGACGATCACGTCGATCTCCTGCTGGTCGACCGCTGCATCGAGCAGTTCGTCGACCCGGTCGCGCAGCGGCCAGGCAAGATACAGCCCGTGCTCACGTCGATAGGCCCGCGACCACTGCTGGCATGCCAGTCCGACGGTCGGCGTGTACACGATCGGCAGCAGGCTCTCGAGCCGCCGGCACAGGAACGCGTAGAACAACACCGTGTTGCGCTCCTGCAGGGCACGCAGGAAGACGTGGCGGCCCATGTCGGTCCGCTTCTCGTCGTACTCCCAAGCGACCCGCGCGAGCTGAGCCTCGAGGTCCTCGATCGCGGGTGGCAACAAGCCGTGGAGATGCAGGCGATCACGTTCCTCGGCGCTGAATGCGGTGCCCTTGTTGCGGTACCGATCGGCCAACAGCCGGCTCCCGGTCGACATCGTTGCGGTCTCCTTCCCGCACGACTCGGCCCACCCGGCGCGTCGTACGTTCGTGCCCTCTGCGGTGGCGGACCACGGACCAGGGTATCCACCGGTCACCATCGAGGCTCGGAACGCTTGGAGTACGACCCTGACGATGGCGTCGGCAACACTGGAGTGATGATCGACCTCGCCGACGACTTCGACGGAACTTTTCCGTTCGCACCGCACACCTTCGACGGGCATGGTTTCCGACAGCACTACGTCGACGAGGGACCGCCCGAGGGCCAGGTGATCCTGTGCCTGCACGGCGAACCCACCTGGGGATACCTGTATCGCAACATGATCGGGCCGCTCAGCCGGTACCACCGGGTGATCGTGCCCGACCACATGGGGTTCGGGAAGTCGGAGACGCCACAAGATCGCGAGTACACCCTGCGGACACATGTCGAGAACCTGGTCGCGCTCGTCGAGCATCTCGATCTGAGCGACATCACGTTGGTCGGCCAGGATTGGGGAGGGCCGATCGCGACCGCGTTCACCGTCCGTCATCCCGGCCGCGTGAAGCGGATCTTCTTCGCCAACACGATCGCCGGCTACGGCGGCGTGAGGGATCCGGACATTCCCCGTAGCAACGACTCTCCCTGGTTCCGCTGGATCGGCGAGGGGATGGAATCGGGCCGCACCGAGCAGGTGCTCCGCAATGCCGGCTCGACGGTGTTGTCGGTGATGAAGATCATCGGGTTCCAGAACTCGGCCGCCGTCACCGACACCTGGATCCGCGCCTACTCGGCACCGTTCCCGGACTGGGATTCCGCGATCGGTGCGTATGAGTTCCCGATCGACGCATACACCGGACGGATGGTGCCGTACGTGATCGAGGGCGCGTCCGGCGTGCCGGACCTGACGTCGAAGCCGGCGATGCTGATGGAGGGCATGGAGGACCGTGCCATCCCACCTGCCTTCGCGATCGCCGACTTCCGGGCGCTGTGGCCGGACGCCCCGGTCGTCGAGATGCCCGGCGTCGGCCATTTCTGCCAGGAGGACGCCCCCGACGTGCTGGTGACCAACCTGCTCCAGTTCATCCAGGCCAACCCGTAGCCCGTCAGCGCGACGTCGCTGCTCGGCGGTGTGGCACCATCGACCGGTGATGGCCGACTCCCTTGATCACCGCACGGAACGGTACTCCGCGGTCGGGTGCCGACTCCTTGGGCAGGCCGAGTACGTTCTCGCCGAGGATGTTGCGCTGGATCTCGTCGGTGCCACCGGCGATCGATTGGGCGGGTGTCGAGACGAGCACCTCGGCGATCACCGCGTCGAGCGGGTCGTCGCTCTCGGTGAGCATCGCTCGGGCACCTGAGATCATGGTGTGCGCCTCGTGGCAGCGCCGAGCCACTTCGGAGAGCGCCAGTTTGCCGATCGAGCCCTCCGAACCAGGCGGCCGCCCCAACTCGCGGGCCGCGCGGGCGCGGGCCGCGGTCCATTCGGCGGCCCGATGAAAGCTGAGCAGCTTCATCAATTCCTGCCGTACGACCGGGTCCTCCGAGCAGCCCAACGTTCGCGCCCGTTCGAGCACGAGATCGAATCTGCCCTGCCGCTGTGGGTACCAGACGTACGTCCTGTTGTACTCGGCAGCCTCTTCGCTGTGCCTCGTCGACCACCCGGCCACTGGCATCGGGTGCGAATCGGGCCTCACGATCGGTCGCGAACGACCGCTCGTGGGCGAGCGTCCCGCGGGCGACCGACCAACCGCCGCCGATCTCACCGACGACGTTCTCGTGCGGGACACGAGCGTCGGTCAGGAACACCTCGTTGAACGACGCGTGGTTGTTCATCTGACGAATCGGGCGCACCTCGATACCGGGTTGGCACATGTCGAGCAGGAAGTAGGTGAGTCCGGCATGCTTGGGAGCATCCCAATCCGAGCGGGCCACGAGGATCGCCATGTCGGCGTGGTCGGCCGATGTGTTCCAGACCTTCTGCCCGTTGACGATCCACTCATCGCCGTCGCTCACCGCCGTGGCCTGGAGGCCGGCCAGATCCGAGCCGGCGCCCGGTTCGCTGAAGAGCTGACACCAGGTGAGCTCACCGGTCAACGTGGGGCGCAGGTATTTGGCCTTCAGCGCGTCGGACGCGTGGTCGTACATCGTGGGTGCAGCCAGTCCGACTCCGGCCCCGAGCGGAACCGCCACGCCGCCGGCGTTCCGGATCACCTGGTGGGCGACGCGGTCTGCCCACGCCGGCAGACCCCTTCCGAACCACTGATCCGTCCACGACGGGACGGCCCAGCCAGAGCCGACCAGCAGCTCGCGCCACTCGATCAATGACAGGTTCGGATCCCATGCCGAGTGGAACCATGCGAGCGCGTCGCGTCCGACCGAGGTTTCCGTGATCGTCATGGCGGCGGGTTCAGCCTGCGAGTTGGCGCTCGAGTCGATCGAGCACCTCGTAGCACGGCAAGACCTGCCCGACACTGCTGTTCGGTTCGCGCCCTTCGCGGATCGCGGCGAAGAACTCGCGGTCCTGGAGTTCGATGCCGTTGGTCGACACGTCCACGTGGGACACGTCGATCGGTTCCTCGCGGCCGTCGAAGAGATCGTCGTACCGGGCGATGTAGGTGCCGGTGTCACCGATGTAGCGGAAGAACGTGCCGAACGGCCCGTCGTTGTTGAACGACAACGACAGTGTGCAGATCGCACCCGACTCGGCGCGGAGCTGGATCGACATGTCCATCGCGATTCCGAGCTCGGGATGGATCGGCCCCTGCATCGCGTGGGCATCCACGATCGGACTGCCCGCCTGATAGGCGAACAGGTCGACGGTGTGGGCGGCGTGATGCCACAGCAGATGATCGGTCCAACTGCGGGGTTGGCCGAGCGCATTGGTGTTGGACCGACGGAAGAAATAGGTCTGCACATCCATCTGTTGGATGTTGAACTCGCCGGAGCGAACACGACGGTGGATCCACTGGTGGCTCGGATTGAACCGCCGGGTGTGACCGCACATCGCGACCAGACCGGTTCGCTGCTGGGCCTCGACGACTCGCATCCCGTCGGCGAGGTTGTCGCACAACGGGATCTCGACTTGCACGTGCTTGCCGGCGTCGAGACAGGCGACGCTCTGCTCGGCGTGCATCTGGGTCGGAGTCGCCAACACGACGGCGTCCACCTCGGCCAGCGCCAGAGTTTCGGCGAGGTCGGTCGTGACGTGGTCGATCCCGTACTTCTCGGCGACCTCGCGGGTCGGCTCGAGCGTGCGACCGACGACGGAGATCACGCGGACGTCGTCGATCCGAGCCATGGCGTCGAGATGTTTGATGCCGAAGGCTCCCGCCCCGGCGAGGGCGACGTTGATGGTCATTCGGACTCCTCCAGGATCAGATGTCCGACCGCGGTGTTGCTGGCCGGCACGTGGTAGAAGCGGTGACGAACCTCAGGCGGCGGTCCACCGGCGAGGTCGGACATCGCTCCCCTCGCGACGAGCCACATCACCAACTCGATGCCCTCCGAACCGGCCTCGCGCACGTAGTCGATGTGCGGCTTCTCGGCGAGTCGCTCGGGATCGGCGATCAGTTCGTCGAGGAAGGAGTTGTCGAACTCGGAGTTGATCAGTCCGGCCCGGGGCCCCTGGAGTTGATGGCTCATCCCGCCGGTGCCCCAGATCTGGACGTTCAACGGCTCGTCGTAGGACTCGATCGCGTTGCGGATCGCCTTGCCGAGGTTGAGACACCGCCGCCCCGACGGAACCGGGTACTGCACGACGTTGACGGCGAACGGGATCACCGGACACGGCCATGCGTCGGGCTGACCGAACATCAGTGACAACGGAACCGTGAGGCCGTGGTCGACGTCCATCTTGTTGACGATGGTGAGATCGAAGTCCTGTTGGATCACCGAGTGGGCGATGTGCGAGGCGAGGTCGGGGTGACCGATCACCTCGGGAACCGGTCGCGGTCCCCAACCCTCGTCTGCGATCGCGAACGACGCCGCGGTACCGATCGCGAAGGTCGGGATCATCTCCAGACTGAAGGCGTTGGCGTGGTCGTTGTACACCTGGAAGACGACATCGGGCGTGTTGTCCCGCATCCACGCCTTGGATGGTTCGTACCCGGCGAACAACGGTTTCCAGTAGGGCTCGTCGGACTTGCCGAAGTCGATTGCGACCCCGATCGCGGGCACGTGCGAGGTGTACACGGAAGCCGAGATGTGGGCCATCAGCGCTCGCCGCCCTGTTCATCGCCGCCCTGTTCACCGATGTATCGGTTGCCTTCGATCGAGCGTCCGCCGCTGACCATCATCGCCCGGTACTCGTCTTCGCTCATCCCCGTCATCGAGCCGGCCATCTGTTGGAAACTCAGCCCGTCCGTGGCCCCGATCTTGGCGAGGAAGTAGATGTTGCCGCCCAGCGAGATCATCCGGTTCATGTCGCGATCCAGGACCGCTCGTTTCTGATCCTCGGTCATGTCCCATTCGTCGAGGTACGCCCGCTCGTCGGCTTTGAACCGCTCACGATTGTCAGCCTTCATCAACGACATGCAGAACTGGTTCAGCCAGTATCCCTTCCGGGATTGAGCGGCGTCGAAAATCGTCGTGCCGGGAACGTCCAAATAGGGTTTGTCGATCGCCACAGGTCCTCCGAGGTGTCGTTTCGATTGTAGATACTCCAGGCGGCCCGACCAAAAGATTGTTGACAATCTGGTCATGCTCGCGATTCGCCGATCGGCGAGGCGCTCCCGCCTCGCGCCCACCACAAGCTCACACCGGCGAGCACCCCGAATCCGCAGTATGCGGCCGCCATCGGCGTCGCCGATCCGTCGATCGTGGCCGCGACGAACGACGCCATGATCGCTCCACCCATCATCGACATCGTCCCGATCAAGCCCGAGCCGGTGCCGGCGAACGCTGCCAACGGCTGCATCGCCAGACTGTTCGCCATCGTGAGCACGAGTGCATGGAGCCCGTTGAGGGCCCACAGCATCGCGAGCCACAGCCAGAATTTCGGGTGGCCACCCGCTTGCGCCGTCACGATCAGGAAGACGAACCCGATCCCGACATACGACGCCACGACCGAGGCCATCAGCCGGGCGGTTCCGAACCGAGGTGCGAGCCGGGACGCGCTGAGGTTGCCACCGGCCTGCAGGATCGCACCGAGCGCGAAGAACAACGCGAACTGGCCACCTCGACCGAACACGTCGTCGAAGATCAGCTCCGACGAACTGAGGTAGACGTAGAACGCGGTGAACTCGAACATCAGCACCAGCCCGTGGCCGAGCGCCCACCGCGAACCGATGATCGCACGGGCGCTCTGCGACGTCCTCGAGAAGGTCAGGGGCAGTCGACGTTCCTGCGCCAACGTCTCGGCGAACTGGGTCGTCCACACCATGACCACCACCGCCATCGACGCGATGAACACGAAGATGCCCTGCCAAGGCCCGATGAACAGCAGGCCTTGTCCGATCAGCGGCGCGATCGCCGGGGACAATTGGAAGAACAGCATCACCAGCGCCACCACGCGCGTCATGGCATCGCCGGCAAATCGATCCCTGGCGATCGCCATGCTCATCGCGCGAGGCGATGCGGCGCCGACTCCCATCAGGAACCGGCAGGCCAGCATCACCGTGAGCGACGGTGCCAGCGCCGATCCGATCGCACCCGCTGCAAACATCCCGAGGCCGGTCATCACCGCGGGCTTGCGGCCGAAGCGATCGGCGATCGGCCCGAAGAACACCTGCCCCGTTCCCAAACCGAAGAGGTACACGGTGACGATCAACGACACTCGGGTCGAGTCGGGCGCCAGATCGTAGGCGGACCGGATGTCGCCCAGCCCGGGCAGCACCATGTCGATGCCCATCGCACTCAATCCGCTGAGCGCGGCGAGGAACGCGATGAAACCGCGCTCGCTCTGCGGCGACATCCGGCTCGCGGCTCGGTCAGTCGACGATGCGGACATCGAGCAGCGCCTGTCGCCGATCTTCGGTGACCACCCGAATCGCCCGTTCGAGGGCGGCGTCGAAGTCGGCCGCTCGAGTGACCGTCTCGGCATGGGCGCGACTCGCCCGTGCCACCACTGCGAAGTCGGGGCTGGGAGCGAGTTGGGTGAGCGGGACGTCGTCGCTCTTGGACGCATACCCGCTCGGGTACATGCCGAGCACCGAGTGGGCGACGGCGCCGTAGCGGCCGTTGTTGAGCACGATCGTCAAGACCGCGATCTCGTTCGCCTCGGCGACCTGATGGCAGGCGACCGGGTTGGCGAACATGTACGACCCGTCCCCCATCGTCGCCAGGACGAGTCGATCAGGATCCGCGAGTTTGATCCCCATGGCGCACGGCAGGCCCCACCCGAGACCGCCGGAGTGCGGCTCCTGCCGCCACGACCCGTGATCGGTCAGCTCGAGCGGGTCGAGCGGGCAACCGAGTTCCGAGACCACGGTCGCGGTGTGCCCCTTGATCGCTACGCCGACGCGACTCGACACCCACGCCTTCGTCATCGGTTCGTCGAGCGGTGTCCGGGCCAACTGCGCCAGCCGTTCACGACGGAACGCGACGTGGCTGTCGATGCGTGACCGACGGGACTCGATCGCGGCACTGTCGACGGGTGATTCGGGCAACGCCTGGTCACACAACTCGCGCAGGGCGAGTTCGAGGTCGACCAGCCCTGGACCGACCTCGGTGGTGATCGAGAGGTCCGACCGGAAGTTGCGGACCGGGAACCGGTCGTACAGAGGGTTCGGGCCGAGCTGGATGACCTGGCAGTCCGGATCGAGTCGGTGCACGTCGGGTGACCACGGCGCAAGGCTGTCGATCACCAGCACGACGTCGGCGTCGGAGATCCAGGGCTCGGGATCCAACCCGACGTACGTGGGGTGGTCGGACGAGATCGCCGTCGCGACCGCCCAGTACTGGCACACCGGAATCGACCAGTCGTCGGCCAGACGCGCGAGCGCGTCGAAACCTGCCTGATGCCGGCGCCGCGTTGGGCGAAGATCACCGGCCGCTCCGCAGCGAGCCAGGAGCTGAGCCGCGCGCCTGATGTACGCGACTCGGTGCGACGATGTCGGCAGCAGCCATCGCCGGCGGGACGCGCAGCGAGTCGAGCGGACACGGTTCGCACAGCACCTCGCGCGGCAAGCTGAGATAGACCGGACCCTTCGGCGTCGAATTGGCGATCGCGTGCGCCCGGTCCAAAAGTTGCGGCACCTGCTCGGGGAATCGGAGCTCGTAGTCCCACTTGCACGCTTCGCGGACGAGTGCCGTCTGATCGCGCATCTCCTGGCCCCAGCCGATCGGCACGGTTCGCGCTCCGAACCGGTCTTGTTCGACGGTGGGGGTTCGACCCGACATCAGCAGCATCGGCACATGATCGGTCGCGGCGTTGATCGCACCGGTCGCCCCGTTCGACAGCCCCACATTGGTGTGCAGCATCACCGCCTGCGGCCGACCCGTTGCGAAGTAGTAGCCGTGCGCCATTCCCATCGCTGCGTGCTCGTGCGGAACCACGATCGCTCGCGGGACATCGACCTCGTGGGCGTCTGCCTCGGCGAGGCCTTCGATGACCGGCGGGAAGTCGGTTCCCGAGTTCACGAAGACCATGTCGATGCCGAGCTGTGTCAGGCGGGCGAATACGGCCCCGCCGGCGGTGATCCCGGGCGTGGCACTCCGGTGGACACCGTCCTGGCCCGCGGAGGAACCGTTCACGTCTCGCTCGTACCAGCGGCTCGGATCAGCCGGGCGACCTCGGCGCGAAGTTCCACGAACTCGGGAGTCGCCTTCGTGTCGATCTGATCGCGCGGTCGCGGAATGTCGACCTTGATGTCAGCCATCACGTAGGAAGGTGCGCCCGACAGCACCAGCACACGGTCGGCCAGGTACACACTCTCGTCGATGTCGTGGGTGACGAACAACACCGTCTTGTTCCGACGCTCCCACACCTCGAGCAACATGTCCTCGAGCGAGGCGCGGGTCTGGGCATCGACCGAGGCGTACGGCTCGTCCATCAGCAGCATCGAGGGTCGATACGCCAACGCCCGGGCGATCGCCACGCGCTGCTGCATTCCGCCCGACAACTGCCGCGGGTACTTCGTCTCATGGCCGGTGAGCCCCACGTCGGCCAGCGCCTGGGCGACGCGTTCCTCGCGCTCCGGCTTCGCCAGGCCGGCGTCCTTGAGTGGGAAGTCGACGTTGTCGGCGACGCGCAACCACGGATAGAGCGACCTGCTGTAGTCCTGGAAAACCAGGGTGAGATGAGCCGGAACGGTAGAGATCACCTGGCCTTCCATCGAGACGGTGCCCGACGTGGGCTTCATCAGACCGGAGAGGCACCGCAAGAGGGTGGTCTTGCCGCAGCCGGACGGGCCGACGATCGACACGAACTCGCCCTGATCGACAGAGAACGCGATGCCGCCCAGTGCACGATGTTCCTCCGGGGTGCCGGCGCCGTACGTGTGGTACAGGTCGCGTGCTTCGAGCAGCGGTCGAGGCGAGTCGGGGTTCATGTTCAGTTCGTTCTCCATCTCAGAACTCTTCGCTCGACGAGCAGCAACAATCCGTTGAGCACGGTGCCTACCACCCCGAGCACGACGATGCCCGCCCACAGCTCGACGTACTTGTACTGCCGCGACGACTGCAGGATCCGGAAACCCAGTCCGTCGGTGGCGGCGAAGAGTTCGGAGATGACCATGAGGATGACCGCGATCGACATCGAGATCCGAAGGCCCGCGAAGATCTTCGGGTGCCGCGGCGGGCAGGATCACATGGCTGACGCGGCGCACCTTGCCGATCTGGAACACCTCGGCCGTGTCGAACTGTTGCGGGTCGATCGAGCGAACCCCGTCGATCGTGTTCAGCAGTATCGGTGGAAACACCCCGATCGCGATCAGCACGACCTTCTGGAGATCGCCGATGCCGAGCAAGATGATGAACAGGGGCAAGAAGGCGGGCGGCGGGATCGCTCGGATGAAGTGGATGATCGGTTCGACGTAGTCACCGAACGCGCGCGACCGCCCGATGGCCACGCCGAACACGATCGACAGGAACGCAGCGAGACCGAAGCCGAGCAGCAGACGCTTCAGGCTCGGCCAGAAGTTCTCCTGCCACGACTCGCCCATGTTCGTGAGCCAGTCGTTCCACACCGCTTCGAACACGGTGTCGGGAGTCGGGAAGTACAACGATTGTGCTCGGGCGGTGGCCCACCACCAGAACCCCACCAACACGGCGACCGCAGCGAGCCTGATCAGGATGTCGGCGAGATGGGCGCGGATCCAGGTCATGGCGTGTGGGCCTGCGTCGTCCAAGCGAATCTGCGGCGCTCGATCGCTTCGAACACGAAGTGCATCGCCAGGCCGACGAGGCCTGTGACGATGGTGAACGCGTACGACAGCTTCAAGTCACCGAGTTCACGCGCGAGTTGGAGTTCGATGCCCAGCCCGTTTGCGCCGCCCGCGACGATCTCGACGCTCACCGCAAGGATCAGGGCGACGGACGCGGCGATCCTCACCCCGGTGAAGATGAACGGCGACGCCGCTGGAAGGTAGACGCGCAGCACGGTCTTCGTGCGCCCCATGCCGAACACCCGTGCTGTGTCGGCCCCGATCGCGTCGACGTGGTGCGTTCCGTAGATCGTGTTGAACAGGATCGGCCACAGACAGGCGTACACGATCAGCGCGACCCGCGTCTCGGTGCCACGCCCCCACACGAGGATGGCAAGGGGGATCAGCGCTACCGACGGAATCGGTCGCAACAGCTCGACGATCGTGATCGCTGCCTTGTGGGCCCACTTGGAGAGCCCGAGTACCAACCCGAGCGGCACCGCCACCAGCGTGGCGATCCCGAGCCCGATGAGGCATGCCTGGATCGTGGCCCAGAACGCCGTCCAGAACGCTCTGCGACCGAACAGCAACACGGTTTCGCCGACGATCTCCGACGCCGGCGGAAGATACGCCGGGGTGACGAGCTCGGCGCGGGTCAGCAACTCGAGTGCGACGAACAGCACCATCACCCCGATCGCTCCGCGTCTCCACGCAGGAGGGACGCGGAGCGATCGTGACGATGACATGCGCCGAGAGCTACCGATTCAGCTGACGGAACTCGGCGGCGGGTTGTCGATGACGTACTCGGACATCGTCAACGGTTCCTCGATGAGTCCCTGCTCGAGCATGAAGTCCGGAATGATCTGGAGATACTCAGCGTCGATCCCCGACACCATGTTCGGGTAGTTCAGCGCCGCCGCCGCCTCAGGTGACGCCGACGTGTAGGTCGTCACGATGGCAGCCAGCGCGCCCTGCTCGTCGACCGCGATCTCGGTCGCCTCGGCGAACGCTGCGTTGAAAGCCGCCAACGTGTTCGGGTTGGCCGCAGCCCATTCCTCGGTCACGTAATAGCCGGCGACCGGGAAGTCGTCGAGGCGTGCAGAGAACATGTCGACGACGAGCGTCGCGTCGAGGGTGTTCCGGGCGATCGTGCCGAACGGCTCGACGACCGCGATCACGTCGACGTTGCCGGTCTCGAGCGCTGCCACCATGTCGGGGAATCCGATCTCGACCAACGTGACGTCGTCGAGGGTGAGGCCTGCGTCCACGAGGTGGGCTTCGACCGCGATCTGCACGACGTTGTTCAACGTGTTGACGGCGATGGTCTTTCCGGCCATGTCAGCCGGTGTCTCGATCCCCGAGTCCGGCATCGAGTAGAGACCGGCGAACAGCGGGCCCGATCGAACGGCTTCCGTCGCGATCAGCAGCGGAAGGCCGGCTTGGACTGCCTGCACCATCGACGGATACGCACCGAACGCCAGGTCGATGTCACCGGACACGACCGCGGGGATGGCGGCGGCACCGCCGGCTGCGAACTCGGTGGTGACATTCAAGCCGTAGTCCTCGAAGATGCCACGTTCGAGGGCGATGAAGACCGGCGCGACGTCGGCGATCGGGATGAGCCCGAGCTTGAGTTCTGTCTGCTCCAGTTCCGCCGGCGCCTCGGTCGTGTCCGGCGCCTCGGTCGTGTCCGGCGCCTCGGTCGTGTCCGGCGCCTCGGTCGTGTCCGGCGCCTCGGTCGTGTCCGGCGCCTCGGTCGTGTCCGGCGCCTCGGTGGTGGCGGGCGCGGCGGCGGTCGTGGCGGTCGATGCGTCGTCGTCGTCACCGCCGCAGGCTGCGGCCACCAGTGTGAAGCTGAAGAGCAGTGCCGCGGCACGCAGCACCCTTCCCTTTCGCTGATTCGTCATGCTTGATCTCCCCTGGTTTGAGAGCGACCCGATCGGTCGCTTGATCCGTGCGCGCTCGGCGCTCGGGTATCCAAGCGACACCTTAAGCGACCGTGCGCGCGATTGTCCACAATCATGTTGACAACTTCTCGTCCGGTCGCCGGTCGGCGTGATCACTCGTCGGCGATCATCTCGGCCAGTACGCGCCGACCGGCAAGGCCGCCCGTGTCGATCTTGAGGCTGACCTCCACCGGCTGCCACTGGTCGCCCAACCGCTCCTCGATCAGCGTCAGCGCCACGACGTCCTGCAAGACGACGGCCCGGTTCATCTCGGCGATCACCCCGTCGACGGCCGCGTCGCCGATCGCGAAATCGCGACAGACCGCCCAGAAGTCCCACGTGTTGTGATCATCCATCGGGGTGATCGCATAGAGGACCTTCAGATGGGCGGCATCCGGATCGGAGCCGTCCGCGTGGATGGCTGTCCCGCTGGGGGCGACCCGAACGTGCAACAGGTAGAAGCCCGGCGCGTGGTACTCGATGTCCTGCCAGCGATCGATCGGCGTCGAGAATCCCGTCGAATCGGTGTAGAAGGGTGGGCATTCGACCCCTTCCATGTGCCGACTGACATGGATCACACCGAGGTCCTCATCGGTCGATGTGGTGATCGGCGTCTCGGCGACCTCGGGCGTTCCGATGAAGCCGTCGTGCAGGAATGTCTCGTGGGACAGATCGAGCAGATTGTCGATCAGGAGTCCGTAGCGGGCGGGCAACGGTTCCATCCCGTCGACGGACGCCCAGGCCGGGTCGGTGAACCACGGCGTGGCCGGCAGTTCGTCGTGATCGGGCGCGGTCGGGTCACCCATCCAGGCCCAGATCCAGGCACCCTGCTCGACGAGCGGACGACTCGCGACATTGGCCCGCGAGGGAATCCGATCCTGACCGGGAACGCTGACACACGTACCGCACGGGTCGAATCGCAAGCCGTGATAGCCGCACTGCACCTCGTCGCCGATCAACTTGCCGACCGAGAGCGGGTACCCGCGATGGGGGCACCGGTCATCGAGCGCCACCGGGACCCCGTCCTCGGTCCGATACAACACGAGTGCTGACCGCAGATCGTCCGGGCGAGCAGTTCTCGCCCCAGTTCGCCGGCGCCGGCGACGACGTACCAATGATTCATCGGATAGGACATGGGTTCCTCCGGGGTGGGTTCGTCGTTCAGCGGACACCGTGCTTGCCGAACGTGTGGCGTTCATTGTCGACAGAATTGTGCACAATCCTAGACGCGACCTCGTCGCCCGATCCACCGCACGACGACATGGCCGACTCGACATCCACCGCAGCGACGCAAGCGCGATGACTTCACCCTCGACGATGCCCTGCCGGCGCAGGGTCGGATTGCCCGTGCCTGCTCAATCGGCGATGCCGAGGCCCCAGCCGCCGTCGATCACGATCTGCTGGCCGGTCACGTAGGCCGATGCCGGCGATGACAGGAACAGCGCCAGGCCCTTGATGTCGTCGGGGAACCCGACGCGATGCATCGGGATGTCCTTGGCGATCGCTGCCTGCTGAACTGGATCCTTCGCGTGTCCACCGCCGATGTTGGTCGCGAAGAAGCCCGGCGCGATGGCGTTGACGGTGATGCCGTAGGCCGCCAGCTCGAGCGCCACGTTGCGCGTGAGGTGGGCACACCCGGCCTTCGCTGCCATGTACGCGGCGCCGATCACCGCTTCGTTCTTGATCGCCGCCAGCGAGGTCGTCACGATGATCCGGCCCGACCGCTGCGGACGCAGGTACCGCGTGGCCGACCTGATCGTGGCGAAGACGCCGTTGAGGTTGATGTCGATCACGCGGTTCCAGCGTTCGTCGGTGTACGACTCGATCGCCCCCTCGGGGTTGCGCGGCCTGTCGGAGCCGGCCCACGCGCCGACGAACCCCGGACCCGGGTCGATCCCGGCGTTCGCGAAGGCCACGTCGAGCCGGCCGTGAGCAGCGACGGCCGCATCGAAGGCTGCATCGAGACCGGCGTGATCGGTGACGTCGACGACGTCGCCGCGCACGTCGTAGCCCTCGTCCGCGAGTCGGGCGACTTCGGTCTCGATCGCCTCGCCGTCGATGTCGAGCAGGGTGACCGATGCTCCGTTCTCGGCCAGCGCCTCGCCGAATGCCAGTCCGAGCCCGCTCGCGCCCCCGGTGACGACGACGCCGTACCCCTCGACCTTGAACAGCTCCGCGATCTTCACGTGCTCACTCCCTTGACTTGTTGGACCATCAGGCGAAGGGTCGAACCGGATCCGACCCGTCCCAGCCGAGCGAGGCCGCGTAGAAACCGGTGAACACCTGCTCCATCACGTCACCGAGCTCGATCAGTTCGAGGAACCCGGGCAGCACGCCCTTGGTGTCCATGTAGCCGACCGAACCACCGGTCGGCACCCCGGCTCGGAAGGCGAGCTCGTAGCCCTGCGCCTCGTACCTCTCGATGTCGCCTTCGAAATCACGACTGCCGATGCCGTAGTGGTGGAATCCGTAGCCCTGTCGGTCGACCGTTTCGCTGTACACCGAGCGGTGGTCGTCGAGCGGCTGCAAGAGTTCGATCTGCATGTGGCCGGCGAACCCCATCGCGATCGCCACCGCCGCCTGGGACGGGGCGCCCCGGTAGATCGGATCGTCACCGGTGAAGCGGTCGAGCAGGAACCATGGTCCGACGTGCAGGTCGCGGGTCCATTGCGCCATCGCGTCCTGGATGTCGCCCACCACGTAGGCCATTTGGAAGATCCCACGTTCGGGTTGTCCGAAATCCAGTGTCGGCATCTTCGATACCCGCTTCCTACGGTTGCTCGCGCGAGCAGCTGGGAGACGAGAGCGATCTCGTCGTCGTTGATGATGTGCTCCATCCCCGGGTACACCCTCCAGGTCACGGCCGCGCCGCGCGCCTCGAACACGTCACGGGTCTCCTCGGCGCGAGCCAGCGGCACCCACTCGTCGATGTCGCTGGTCGCCACGACGATCGGCGTGCCGCCGAGCGACTCGCCGTCCCACGTGGTACCGGGTGGTCCGATCAGACCTCCGGTCAGCACCGCGACCCCGCCGTACCGGCCGGGGTGACGCGAGATGTACTCGGCGAGCAGGCACGCTCCCTGCGAGAACCCGAGCAGGAAGATCTGCGATCGCAACCGCCCGGCCGCTGCGAGTTGCACGACGAGTTGGTCGATGCGCTCGAGCGCCCAGCCCAGATGGGGTTGATTGACATCGAACTCCTGCATGAACCCACCCGGGTACCATGTGTTGTCCGCGGCCTCCGGGGCGATGAACACCACGTCGGTCGCGTCGAGACGATCGATCAGGAACTCGCGGATCCACTCCGGGTCCTGTGCACGACCGTGCACCACGATCGCCGCAGTCGCGCGCCGGTCTCGAGCGGCGACCCGTAGTACTCGATCCGTTGGTCGGCGTGGGCGTTCATGTCAGACGGCCTCCACGACCATCGCGATCCCTTGTCCCACACCGATGCACATCGTCGCCAACCCGTAGCCGCCACGCCGTCGCAGCTCGTGGACGAGCGTCGTGAGGATGCGGGCGCCGGAACAACCGATCGGGTGCCCGATCGCGATCGCTCCGCCGTTCGGGTTGACGATCGATGGATCGAGATCTGGCCACTCGTGCAGGCAGGCCAGACTCTGGGCCGCGAACGCCTCGTTCAGCTCGACGACCGACAGGTCGGCCCAGCCGATCCCGGCGCGTTCGAGGGCGACGTTCGCGGCCTCGACCGGACCGATCCCGAACAGGTGGGGGTCGACGCCGCTGACGGCGCGGGAGAGTACCCGCGCGATCGGCGCCCTGCCGGCCCGCTCCGCTCCCCGCTCCGAGCCCAGCAGGATGGCTGCCGCTCCGTCGTTCATCGGCGACGAGTTGCCCGCTGTGACCGACCCGTCCGGACGGAACACCGGTCGCAGCTTCGCCAACGCCTCGGTCGAACTTCCGGCCCGAACACATTCGTCGGTCGCGAGCTCGGAGCCGAAGGCGGGCACGACTTCGCCGTCGAATCGTCCTTCGGCCCACGCGTCCGATGCACGGCGATGGCTGAGCACGGCGAACTCGTCCTGCGTGTCACGCGAGATGCCGTACAGGTCGGCGAGGATCTCGGCGCCCTCGCCGAGCGCGACCGTCCACTGGTCGAGGTGACGTGGATTGACCATTCGCCAACCCAGCGTCGTCGAATGCATGGTCTGATGCCCGCGCTCGTAGGGTCGATCCGGTTTGGCGACCACCCAGGGCGCCCGACTCATCGACTCGACACCGCCGGCGATGCACAGGTCGGCGTCGCCAACGGCCACCGCCCGCGAAGCCCCGGCGGCCGCTTCGAGACCGGAACCGCACAACCGGTTGTAGGTCACCCCGGGGACCGAAGTGGGCACTCCTGCCAGCAGCGCTCCCATCCGGCCAACGTTGCGGTTCTCCTCCCCGGCTCCGTTGCCGTTGCCGAAATGGACGTCGTCGAGCTCGGCCGGATCGAGGTCGGGAGTCCGCTCCAGCAGGGATGCGATCACCCCGCTCGCGAGGTCGTCGGGACGGACAGCGGCGAGCGCACCACCGATCTTGCCGATCGGCGTGCGGACGGCATCGAGGATGAACACCGGATCGGTCATGTCACGATTCGTCCTTCGAGATCGGCCGGCGGCCGTGGAATGCGTCATCGAGCATGGCTCGGATTCCGGCTTGCTCGGGCGGGCGTACGTTCGCCGCGGCGTCGACCACGATTCGTCGGGCAGCTTCGTCGAGCCCGTCGTGGGGCATGCCGATCGAGGCCAGGTCGGTCGGTGCATCGATGGCCGCGGCGAGGTCGAACATTGCCGCGGCAGCATCGGGTACGCCCAGCGTCGTTTCGAGACGCAACATGATGTCGGGAATCGCAGGGGCGTTGTAGCGCAATGCGTGCCCGAGGACCACGGCATTCATGTCGCCGTGATTGAGGTTGAACATGCCCCCGAGCACGTGGCACGTCTTGTGGTGCAGTGCCGTGCCGCCGACCGCGAGTACGGCGCCGGCGAGGTACGCCCCGTACAACGCGTCGCCGCGGGCGTCGAGGTCGGCAGGGTCGGCGCACACCCGGGGCAGGCTGCCAGCGAGTGCGCGGACTCCCTCGAGCGCCAAGACCGAGGTGACGGGATCGGCGCCCGGCCCGTACATCGCTTCGACGCAATGGGCGAGCGCGTTCATGCCCGATGGACCGGCGATGAACGCGGGAAGGGTCACCGTGAGTTCGGGGTCGTAGACGACGACGTCGGGTTTCACCCGTGCGTCCTTGCCGGTCATCTTGTGGTCGCCGTCGGTGAGGCCCCAGATGGTCGTCATCTCCGAACCCGCATAGGTAGTGGGAACCGCGAGGTGGATCACGTCGTGTTCCAGCGATACCGCCTTGCCGAAGCCGGTTGCCGACCCACCGCCGATCGTGACCACCGCGTCGGCATTCGACTCGCGCACCAGGCTGCGAGCCGCCTCGGCCTTCGCGATCGGGACGTGCTGGACCACATCGGAGAACCGGCCGACAACTCGATCGCCGAGCAGCCCACCCACTTCGGCGGCGAGGTCGTCCTCGGCCGCCCCGGCGATCAGCACGATCCGCGTCGCGCCGACCCGGTCGGCCTCGTCGGCGATCCGTGACCGGCTACCGACACCGAACACGACGCGACCTGGAATGTCGTCGCGGCTGAAGCTGGGGGTGCTCACGGCGACGTCAAGGCTCGCAGCACGTCGAGTTCGACCTGGGTCGGTGGCGCGGTGACACTGACGTGGTCGGCCACCCGCAGCTTCCATCCGGTGGCTTCACGAACTTGGTCGACCTCGACGCCCGGATGGAGGCTGACGAGGGTCAGTTCCTTGGTGGTCGGGTCGGGCTTGAGCACACACAGATCGGTGATGACGGCTGCCGGCCCGCTGCCCCGCAGTCCGAGCCGTTGCCGATGGTCGCCGCCCTCGCCGTGACCCACCGAAGTGATGAAGTCGAGGTGCTCGACGAAGGCTCGCCGGTTGTGCCGCAATGTGACGATCACCTCGCCGCAGCTCGCCGCGATCTCCGGTGCTCCCCCCGCCCCGGGCAACCGAACCGTCGGATTGTCGTAGTCACCGATCACGGTCGTGTTGAGGTTGGCGTAGGCGTCGATCTGAGCGGCGCCGAGGAACCCGACGTCGATCCGGCCGGCCTGCAACCAATAGCTGAACATCTCGGGAACACTCACCAGCACGTCGGCGTGTTCGGCGAGTACACCGTCGCCGATCGAGTTGGGCAGCACCGTCGGCTTCGCGCCGATACACCCCGACTCGTAGACGAGCACGCACCGGGGCGCATGCAGGCGACGCGCCAAGTTGGCGGCGGTGCTCGGCAATCCGATCCCGACGAAGCACACGGTGCCGTTCGACAGCGTACGCGATGCCTCGACCGTCATGATCTCGTCGCTGGTGTAGTCGAGCGCCGGCTCGAGCAGTTGCGTCATGACATCACGTATTCCTGCATCCAGCTCTCGAACGAGTGCCGGTCGCGAGCGATCGGGTCCCACGCCGTGTAGAAGTCGTTGTCGCGAGACGAGTAGTCGTGGGCATATGACGGATGGGACCCGCCCGGCGCGACGACCACGCTGTCGATCGTCCACGAGGGCAGGATCACTGCGTTGACGCGTGGCGTGAAGGCATCGACGACCTCTTCGACCGTCACGATCGCGCGCGTGCTCGCCAGCACGCATTCCTTCTGCACGCCGGTGATGCCCCACAACATCACGTTGCCGTCGTGATCGGCCTGCTGGGCATGGATGATGCCGACGTCCGGGTTGAGGGCGGGGACGGCGGTCAGCTGCTCGCCCGTGAAGGGACATTCGATCGAGGCGATCGTGTCGGTGTGTTCGGGGAGGCTCGTGCCCACGTACCCGCGCAACATGCCGAAGGGAAGGCCCGAAGCGCCGGCCTGCCATCGCGTCGCCATGCCGGCATGGCTGTGTTCTTCGAGTTCGAGCGCCCCTGGCCACGAGTTCTGCACCGCGTCACGCATCCGATGCAGCGATCCGACACCGGGGTTTCCGCCCCATGAGAAGATCAGCTTCGCTGGCGCACCCGGCACCGATCATCTGGTCGTAGATGATGTCGGGCGTCATGCGGATCAGCGTCAGGTCACGACGGCCCTGGCGAATGATCTCGTGCGCCGCGGCGAACGGGATCAGATGGGTGAACCCCTCGAGCGCAACCTGATCCCCGTCGTGAACGTTGCGCCGAAATCGCGTCTTCGAGTGTGCGGAACGATGTCAGCCGGCACGCACGTCCTCAGAAGGTGACCGGAACGGTGGGCGCTTGCCCTGATGCGATCAGGTCGGGCAGCGAAGCTGCAGCGTTCTCCCAGACCAGCAGCATCGAGCGCTTCGACGAGAACCCCTGGTGGCGGATGTCGGCGGGCATCGCTGCGCAATCGCCGGCCTTCATGACGACCGTGGCGCGCATCGCCCCGGTTTCCCGATCTTCGACCTTCCACGTGATCTCGTCGGAGAGCTGGACGAACCACTCGACGCGGTCGTTGCCGTGGATGACGGGCAAGATGAACTCCTCGGTCGTCGGGCAGTAGAGGCTCTCCCTGCAGACCGAGACGACGGAAGGATTCCAGGTGACGTCGCTGCGCGACAGATAGGCGAAGAGATTGAATGCAGCGACTTCGTGCTCGTAGCCGGGTTCGGCGTGCACTTCGGGCTCGGACTGGTCGACGTCGGCGAACATGCGGTTCTTGGGGAAGCCGTTGTCGTCGCTGCGGGTCGCTTCGTCGCCGGGAACGCCGACCATCCGATCGGCGAGGACTCGCGTCCGGTTGATCGCACCCTGGTTGTCACCGTTCTTCGGACCGAACGGCGTACCCGTCTCCTGCGGCGACGCGAACGGATCGAACTCGGCATTGGTCCAGTCGGCGAGGATCTCCTTGAAGCTGGCCATCAACTCCTCGCTGTCGAAGTTCTCCTGATGGTCGAGTTCGGCCTTGCGATACGCGTCGTTGTACCTGCCGGCGAACATGTCGACGTTGCCGTAGTGGTTCATCGTGCCGAACACGGCGTCGAAGTTCACGATGCCGTAGAAGAAGTTCCACGAGACATCCCGCATCAATGCCTTGAGGAAGTCGTCGGCTGCCATCACGTGTCGCCCGGTCGGCCATTCGATGTGCACGAAGTGTTCGTCACGCTCGAACGAGAAGCCGCCGATCCGGAACGATCGATAGCCGTGTTGATTGACGGCGTTGTCGACGTCGATGTCTGTTGCGCTCATGTGTATCTCCTTCGGTCGCCCGGCGGTCAACTGGTCTGGCAGATCTCGGCCCACCGATAGACGGTGTCCGGACCCTCGATGGTCTGCAGCAAGATCACGCTGGGCGAATCTGCGATGAATCGGTAGCAGCGTCCGGCCGGGAGCATCGCCATGTGGCCATGTCCGGCGACGATCTTGCCCATCTTGGTGCCGTCGGGTTCGCCGTCGACCGCAATCGATCCGGATGCTTCGGGGTCGACGAGTTGTCGTGCCGGGTCGAGGAGTTCGACGACGACCTCGCCGTCCATCACCAGGGCGAACTCGTCGTGCGGGGTGACCCGCCACGGTGAGACACCCTCGGCACGAATCGCCTCGAGGACGTACTCCATGTTCTTGGCGACGGCCACCTTCTCCCACGGAGCGGCACCGGCGGCGACTTCGAACATGTTCGAAAAGACGTAGTTGCGAGGGTCGTCGTCGATCGCCTCGACGCCGCCTTTCTCGTAGCTGTCGAGCGACCCGAACACGGTCGTGTACTCAGTTTCTCGTTCCGTCACGGATCAGCCCCTCGTTCGATGTCGGTTCGGCGTGCACGTTCGCTATACGCACAGTCGTTCTGCAGGTGAACATTCTCCCGCGCTCCGAGCGTGACGTCAAGCGCCGGCAGGTGTTCGGCAGTTGGCCGGCGAGTAGGGCTCGACGTCGTAGGACGTCCGAAACAGCCATATGTGCTTGACTACGTGCGCATGTCGAACAATAGTGCGTAGCGTGAACGCCAGGATCGGATCGACTTGATGGCCACGGCCGACCACGTCCAATCGCTCGAACGCGGTATCGCCGTCCTGCGCAGTTTCGACGCCGACAACGCCCATCAGACGCTGTCCGAGGTTGCCAAACGTACCGGTCTCACGCGGGCGACCGCCCGTCGGCTGCTGCTGACCTTGACGACTCTGGGTTACGCCACCACCGATGGGCGCAGCTTCACGCTCACCCCTTCGGTCCTCGACCTCGGCTACGCCTACCTGTCGTCGTTGAACATCCAACAGATCGCGCAACCGTTCCTGGAGGCGCTCAGCGAGGAGGTCGGCGAATCGTCATCGATCTCGGTGCTCGACGGATCCGACGTCGTCTACGTGGCTCGCGTCCCGACCGGTCGCATCATGACCATCGCCCTGGGGCTCGGTACGCGCCTGCCCGCTCACTGCACGTCGATGGGACGGGTTCTGCTCGCAGAGCTGCCGATCGACGAGGTCCACCGCAGGGTCGGCACCCCGATCGAGCAGCGAACCGAGTTGACGATCACGGACCGCTCCGCTCTCGACGCCGAACTCTCCACGGTGCGTTCGCAGGGTTGGGCACTCGTCGATCAGGAGCTCGAGATCGGCCTGCGATCGATTGCGGCGCCGCTGCGCGATGCGAGCGGCCGGGCGATCGCCGCGATGAACCTGTCGACACATGCCGGACGGACCACCGAGGACGAGATCCGCGAGGTGCTGCTCCCGGCCCTGCTCCGGACCACCCAACGGCTGAACGCCGCCCTCGGGAAGCGCTGAGCGACCGGACCCGCGATGAGAGCTGTCCGGTACCACGGCAATCGAGACATCCGGGTGGACGACATCCCCGAGCCGGAATGCCGACCCGGCTTCGTGAAGATCGCCCCGGAATGGTGCGGCATCTGTGGCAGCGACGTCCACGAGTACCTCGTCGGCCCCGAGACGATCCCGAGCGCAGGTGAGCCACACCCGATCACCGGAGAGACGGTGCCAGTCGTGCTGGGCCACGAGTACGCAGGCACCGTCGTCGAGGTCGGCGAGGGCGTCGACGGCGTGAACGTCGGCGACAAGGTCGCCGTCGAGCCGATCATTCGCGACAACGACTGCCCCACCTGCACCGACGGGCACTACAACCTGTGTCCCCAGCTCGGCTTTCACGGGTTGAGCGGGTACGGCGGCGGGCTCGCCGAGTTCTCCGTCGTTCCCGGCTACATGGTGCACGTCCTGCCGGATGACATCCCGACCGACATCGGCGCGCTCATCGAGCCGCTCGCGGTCGGATGGCATGCCGCGAAGTTGGCCGACCTGCGCGGTGGCGAATCCATCCTGATCGTGGGCGCCGGCCCGATCGGGCTGGTCACCTTGCTGGCTGCGAAGGCGATGGGTGCCGGCAGGGTCGTCGTCGTCGAGCTGACGGCGACGCGGCAAACGCAAGGCCATCGAGCTCGGCGCGGATCTCGTCCTCGACCCGAACACCGACGACATCGGCGCCGTGCTCGCCGCCGAGTTCGGGCAAGGCGTCGACGTCGCCTTCGACGCCGGCGGGAACGCCAAGACGATCGAACTCGCGCTCGCATCGGTTCGGCCGCGTGGTCGGGTGGTCAACATCGCCCTGTGGGAGCACCCCGTCGAGTTCGACATGTTCTCGATGCTGTTCAAAGAGTCGAACCTGACCGCGAGCTGCGCCTACTGCGACGACCATGCCGAGGTCATCGACGCGATCGCGGCCGGCCGCATCGACGTCGCTCCGTTGATCACCGGTCGAATCTCGTTCGAGCAGATCGTGACCGGCGGCATCGAAGAACTGATCCACAATCGCGACGCCCACGTGAAGATCCTCGTTCACCCGTAGTCCACGGCACCCCGACGGTCGGCGACCGGATGCGCGGTCAGCTCATCTGGAGGAACTCGACGATGTTGCCGTCGGGATCTTCGACCATCGCGATCGTGACCCCGGGTCGAACCTCGGTGACCGGTACCGAAACGGTCACCCCGGCGGCGACGACTTCGGCGAGCACCGCTTCGAGGTTCTGCATGTGGATCGTGAAGTAGCGATACCCCGTTGCACCGGGGATACCGCCGGTTTCGGGTCGGTGTTGCGGAACCTCGTCGTACTTGACCAGCTTGACGAGCGTGTCACCGCAACGCAGCCGGTGCATCGTGCCACCCCCGCCGATCGGCATCGCGACGTCGGCTTCGTGCTCCATCCCGAGCAGGTCGCGATAGAAGGCGAGCGACGCCTCACTGTCGGTGATGACGATCCCGAGGTCGATCGCGCGCTGCCCGAACTCGATCGTCATGGCATCACGCTCCGAGCAGATAGGCCTTCTGCAGCAGCGTCGGGTTGTCCTTCAGCTCCTGCGCCGTGCCCGAGTACTGGATGCGCCCACCTTCGAGCACGTAGGCGTTCTTGGCGAGCGCCAGCGCGACATGTGCGAACTGTTCGATCAGGAGCACACCGACGCCGGAGTCCGCGACCTGCTCGATGACCGGCATCAGCCGCTTCACGACCACGGGTGCGAGGCCCAGCGACAACTCGTCGACGAGCAACACCTTGGGTCGCGAGGCGAGCGCCTGGGCCAGCACCACCATCTGCTGTTCGCCGCCCGAGAGCGAGCGGGCGGTGGTCTCGAAGCGCTTCTCGAGCTCGGGGAACAACTCGACGGCGTAGGCGATCCCGGCCGCAGCCGCGGCCGCCGGCAGGTTGTACGTGGCGACCTTGAGGTTGTCCTCGACGGTCAGGTTGGGCAACAGTCGGCGACCCTCCGGCACCACCGCGACGCCGGCGCCGCGGATCTTGTCGGGCCTGGAACTCGACAGCACGGTGTCGCCGAGCGCGATCGTGCCGGCGGTCGATGGCAGGACACCACCGATGGTGAGCACGAGGGTGCTCTTCCCGGCGCCGTTCGGGCCCAGCAGCGTGGTGATCTGACCCGCCTGGATGTCGAGCGACACACCGCGAAGCACAGGTCGACCCCCTCGCGGAACGTCCAGGTCCGAGATGTGGAGCGCGTCGCCGCTCACAGTTCGACCTCCAGGTCTTCGGTCCCCAGGTAGGCCGCCATCACGATCGGGTCGTCGAGCACCTCACGGGTTGGCCCGCTCGCGATCACGTGACCGAAGTCGAGCACCGCAACGTTCGTGCAGGTCGCCCCCACCAACTCCATGTCGTGGTCGACGAGCACGGTCAGTGCACCGGTGCGCTCGGGGATCTGCTTGATGACCTCGCTCAGCGCCGCCGTCTCGTCCTCGGGAAGGCCGGCGGCCGGCTCGTCGAGCAGCACCAGCCGGGGCGAGCCGACCACGGCACGTGCCACCTCGACCAGCCGACGCTCCGCAGCGCCGAGCGTCGCGACAGTTCGGTTGAGATGATTTCCGAGCCCGACGAACTCGACCGCTTCGACCACGGCGTCGCGCCGGCCCGAGACGGGCCATCCCGAGTGCTCGAGCACCATCAGCACGTTCTCGAGCACGGTCATGTCCGCGATCGCCTGCTCGGTCTGGAAGCTCCGCCGCAGCCCCCACCGCACCCGCTTGAAGTCGGCCATGCGCAGCAGATCGTCACCGAACGCGGTGACCGACCCGTTGACGGGCGTCACGAAGCCGCTCAACACGTTGAAGAACGTCGTCTTGCCGGCACCGTTCGGCCCGATCAAGCCGTTGATGCCGATGTCCATGGTCACGTTCATGTCGTCGATCGGGACGACGCCGCCGAACCGGACGGTGAGTGATTCGATGACGATCATGCGGCGACTTCTTCGGGCTCGACCTGGCGGCCATTCCGAACAAACTTGCTCCCGATGAAGCGGCCGAGGTTCGCGAGGTCCTCGACGACGCCCTTGGGCTGCATCATGAGGGTGAACAGCACACCGACTCCGAACAGGACCGTCAGCAGTGCGGTCGGGAGTCCCAGCTTCTGGTCGAGGATCTGGGGAATACCCGCAAGAAGAACGCTGCGACGATCGCGCCCCACAGGTTGTAGGCACCGGCGAGCAACACCACAGCGAGCAAGATGATCGATTGCTCCACGGGGAACTGGTTGGTCGTGACGCCATTGGCGGCAGCGATGACGCCCCCGGCCACGCCGGCGATCGCCGACGAGAGAGCGAATGCCCACAGCTTGTAGAGCGTCGTGTTGATGCCCGCCGAGACGGCGGTGAGTTCGGATTGCCGGAGCGAGGCCCACGCTCGACCCGGCTTGCCCTTCACGTGCCAAGCCGCGATCAGGAACATGATCGCCACGACGACCACGGTGTAGCGGTAGTACGCGTCGTCGCTCTCCGCGATACTCGGGCGCGGGATCGAGTTGAACCCTGATGCGCTACGGGTATCGAAGCCCCAGAAGCCCGGACCGCCGTTGGGGAACTTGACCGATACCAGCAACAGGGTGATCGCTCCGGCCGCCATGAGCGTGACGAGCGCGAGGTACAGGCCACTGAGGCGCAGGGCCGGGAGTCCGATGATGATGCCGAGCACGCCGGTCAGCAGGCCGGCGCCCAGCAGGATCAGCGGGAACGGTAGGTTCTCGTCGAAGAGGTAGTACAGGCGGAGGCTGAACCAGGCGCCTGCTGCGACGAGCGGGATCTGGCACAGCGAGTAGATGCCGACGCGTCCGACGAGGAGGTTGAGGCCCAGCGCGACGAGTGTGTACGCAGCCATCTCGAGCATGATCTTGGTCCAGAATGCACCGAACAGGGCCGGAACGGCGAACAACGCGAACAGCAGCGTCGCGACGAACACGATCGCGCGTGCCGGGGTTGCCGCGGTGAGGAGCGATGGCAGCCTGGTGTCGACATCCTCGTCGAGAGTCGTGCCCCTCGGCGGCGCCGGAGCGGTCGGGGCCGACATCAGGCGATTCGCCCTTCGGTGTCGCCGCGCCAGCCGAAGTAGACGAGCACGATGATCGCGGCCACGAACGGGGTGCTCGTGCGGTATGGGCCGAGCGAGTTCATCGCCGCCAGGCAGGATTGGATCAGCCCGATCACGAACGCCGCGATCAGGGTGATGGAGAGTGATTGCACCTTGCCGATCAGAGCGGCGGCGAGCGCTGCCACGGGGAGGGTGAAGGTCAGCGCCGCGATCTCCATCGAGACGAGACTTGCCAGCAGCAACCCGGAGATCCCGAACAGGACGCCCGACCCGAACCATGCCCAGGCCTCGACCCGGCGGACCGGGATCCCGAGCAGGGCTGCATTGTCACGGTTGTCGGCGAGCGCGCGCATGCCGGTGCCGACCTTGGTGCGGTTGAGGAACACCATGGTGATCACGGCGATCGCGATCGGGAAGATGATCCCCAGGCCCTGCGTCCAGTTGATGCGGAGCCAGCCGTTGACGTACTGCCACTCGGACGTCGGGAGCTTGAGCGACCTCACGTCCGGCGTCCAGTACCACTGCATGAAGCCGAGGATGATCAGGGCGAATCCGAGTGATGCCGCAGCCTTGACGAGCGGGTCACGGTCGGCGAGCGGCGGTCCGAAGAACCAGCCGTAGATCAGGGTGAGTACGCCCGAGAGCAGGATCACGGCGGCGAACGCCAGATATTGGTTCCAGCCGTATTCGTTGATCAGTTCCCAGGCGGTCAGCGATCCGAGCGCTCCGATCGCCCCGTAGAACAGGTTCAGGACCCCGGTGGTGCGGTACAGGACGACGAGGCCGACACCGCTCATCGCGTACACGCCACCGAGCGCGAGCCCGATGACGATATAGGGCTTGAAGTCTGGCATGTCACCCCCGGGTGTTGCACCGCTGCGTCGATGAGCGGCTGTGGACAGAGAAACTAGGCGATGTGCCCCGCACATGACGAGGGCCGGCCGGTGATCACCGGCCGGCCCTCGCTCAGTGCATCATGAAATGGCGTCAGCCCGCGGCTTCTGCTTCACGGATCGCGTTCAGCGGGTTGCCGTTGGCGCCTGCCTCACCGGCATCGATGGCCGCGATGTCGAAGCAGTCCTCCAGGAGCACCATGTTGCCGTCTTCGGGCACCACGGTGCGGTCGGTGTTGTTGGACACGTTGCCGGTACCGAGGTCATTGGTGAAGTACCACGGCTTGCACCACATGTCGCTCTCCATGTTGTCGAGCCCACGGATTGCGGCGTTGACCGACTCGACCGTGTACTCCGCGTCCGGACCCATCCGCAGCAGCGCCTCGGTCGCGGTCTTGGCGATCAAGAAGCCCATCTGGGCGAAGGCGGAGATCGGGAAGTCGGCGGTGCCACCATGCAGTTCGACCATCAGCGCGGCGTCGGGCTTGCCCGAGTCGAGCAGGTCGAACTCGGCGTTGATCAGGAACTTGCCGTTCCAGTCGGCACCGCAACAGTCCTGCAGTGCCTGGGCGACGGTCGGATCGTTCGGCGGGGTCGAGCTGCCCCAGATCACGGAGTCGATGAGGCCCTGATCGGCGATCGCCTCGAGCAGCGGCAGCACGGTGGGACCGGTGAAGTTCAGGATCACGCCCCCCCCTTCACCAGCAGCGCTGACGAGCTGTTGCGCAAACGCTGCCGGGTCGGCGATCGGGACCGGCTCGAGGAAGCCCTCGAACTCCATCCCGTTGACGAGTGCGTAGTCCTCGACCGAGGTGTTGTTGAAGTCCATGCCGGGCTGATCGGGCGAAGCGGCGACGAGCTTGCCCGCAGCACCGGCGCGAACGACCGCCTGTGCGGCGCCCAGGTTCGAATAGTACGGGCCCATGTTGACGGCCGACCAGGTGTCGTCCAGGAAGCATCCCGGCGCCACGCCGGCGATGAGCGGGCTGTAGCCGTTGTCGGCGTAGTACTGGGCGTTGACATCGCACTCGACGAGCGAGAACGTGCCGACGACGGCGTGGACCTGGTCCTCCTCGACCAGCTTGGTGGCGATCGCCTGCCAAACGGCCGGATCCGGGGCGCCGTCTTCGTAGCTGTACTCGATCGGGTGGCCGTAGATGCCGCCGTTGGCGTTGACGCAGTCGAAGTAGAGCTGGGCCATCTTCGGGCCCCACGTGAAGTCGACACCCGGCACGTTGGTGGCGCCGGCGCCGAGCTTGATCGGATCGCCCGTGGCTTCTTCACCGCTGTTGAGGCCGCACTCACCCGGCTGGACGATCATCGCGCCCGACTCGCTCGGTGCGTCGGTGCCCGACGGTGCGTCGGTGCCCGACGGTGCATCGGTACCCGACGGCGCATCGGTACCCGTCGGTGCGTCGGTGCCCGTCGGTGCGTCGGTGCCCGTCGGTGCGTCGGTGCCCGTCGGTGCGTCGGTGCCCGTCGACGAATCGTCGTCGTCGCCACCGCACGCGGCGACGACGAGCGACAACGCGGCAAGCCCGATCACGGACTTCCTGAGAATGCTGGCGGATGTTGTTTGCCTACTTCGCATTGCGACCCCCTCGGCCATTGGTGTTCAGGTGGTGTTCACGATGATCGTGCGCGTCATCCGGTGTTCTGGCTGCCGGTGAACCGGACCGTCCTCCTGCCGACTGTGCACTCTGCGCACATGTGGGCGCAGAGTGCACAGTAGCGAGGGAACGACGTCGTGGTCAAGGCGATTGCGCGCGAATTTTGTCGACGACTCGGACCAGGCTCAGCGGGCGTACTCGATCTTGTCGAGATACTCCATGATCCATTCCTTCTGGTCGTCGAAGACCGGGGGAACCTGGAACTCGTGGCCGAGCGTTTCGTACGGCTCGTCGATCAGGAACCCCTCGGACTTGGACACGGTCGCCTCGAACAGTGCCCCGCCCGGCGTCCTGACGTAGACCGATTCGAAATAGCCGCGATCCTTGCGATCGGACACGTCGGTGTATCCGAGACCTTCGAGATACGCCTTCACCTCGGCCTGGATGTCGAGCGACTCGACCTGGAACGCACAGTGGTGCACGGTGTTCTCACCGAAGGTCCAACTGCCGATCGGGAGGTCGGGCTCGCGCTTGAAGTCGACGATCGTGCCGGTGCCTCCGGCACCGACCTCGTAACGGATGTAGTCACCGTCCTCGGCCGTCTGCGTGCCGTTCCAGCCGTCCTGCATGAACTCCATCGAGCCCTCGAAGTCGTGCACGGACACCGTGATGCCATGGGTGCCGCGGATGCCGTACTCGCGTCCGACTTCCCCGCCGGTATGGGGCATGCGGCCATCGCCGGAGACACCGACCAGTTCGTAGTCGAGGCCGCACGGATGGGCGAACTGCAGCACCTTCTCGCCAAAGCGTTCGGACTCGACCACGTCGAAGCCGTGCTCCACGAGGCGCGTGTTCCAGAACCCGAGCGCATCGGTCGGGACCGACAAGCTGATGTTGCTGATCTGGCCGGCACCGCGACGGCCCATGCGACCCGATTGGCGCATCGGGAAGCAAGTGATGAGGGTCGACTCGTCGCCCATGTCATTGCCGTAATAGAAGTGGTAGATCGGCACGGTCCCGTCGTACAGCGCTGTCTTCTTGACCGACTTCAGATCGAGCACCTTGGTGTGGAAGTCGTAATCCTCTTGTGCGTCACCCACGCACAAGGTCATGTGATGGTGGCGGGACACAGCGTGCTGCGGATCTGACATCGTCTCTCTCCTCTGCTTCGATCGGCGTCGGCGAGCGGATACTTGCGCAACATTCCGAGTTGTGCGATATTCGAACAAGTGTTCATTCTGTGAACACGATCGAACCACGTGAGGTGCCCGCTGTCAAGGCGAGGCATCGTGTCTGCCCACCGATTTGCATGCCGATCACCACGCCCCCGATCACCACGACTTCGGCCGACACGCCCGGTACCGCGACCTGGAGGCAGATCGAGCGACTCGTCGTCGATCTACGACGGCGCGGCGTGGTCATCTCCGTGACCGAGGTGCTCGACGCGGCCACGGCCATCGCACATACCGATCTCGCTCGCCGAGACGAGTTCCGCTCGATGTTGTCCGCGGTCCTCGTGAAGCAGGCCCACCACGAGGCGATCTTCGTCGAACTGTTCGATCGACACTTTCCAGTTCGGCGAGCCGCATCCGGCCCGGGCCCGAGCGACGTGCCGCTCGGAGATGCGCTGGAACGAGTCCTCGGGTCCGACCCGGGCGTCGACGAACAACTCCTTGTCGAAGAGATCGTCGATCTGTATGCCGGGATCGACGACGGCGCCCGCACCGAGCGCTACCACCTGTACCGAACCCTGCGCGCGATCGACCTGGCGGCGATCCTGGCCGCCGCGATCAAGCGCACGCGCGCCGAAGGCATCGAGATCGATCGCTCCGAACTCGATGCCCGAGTCGAGGCATTGCGCACGATGATCGCCGGCGAGATCCGCTCCCGGCTCGCGGCGCTGCCACTCGACGATGCCGGCGTCGAGTTCCGGGCAGGCCGGACCGCGGATCCGTTCGACGTCGAACTGGCCCGCGCGACCACCAGCGAACTCGACGACATCCGCGCCGCGATCCGGCCGCTCGCCCGCCGTCTCGCCGCCCAGCTGCGGCGCCGCCACCAGTCCCACACGAACGGGCGCGTCGACGTCCGGCGCACGATCCATCGATCCTTGCGGTGGGGCGGCGTACCGATCGAGGTTGCCCACCGGCGGCCCAGCGTGCACCGTCCCGAACTGTTCGTGCTGTGCGATGTGTCGGGCTCCGTCGCCGACTTCTCGAGTTTCACGCTGGCGTTGATCTCGGCGCTGGCCGACGAGTTGGCAGCGACACGCAGCTTTGCGTTCGTCGACGAGATCGACGACATCAGCGCCCTGCTCGAATCGGCAACCGGCATCATCGAGCCGTGGCAGCTGCTCCAGTCGGGTCGGGTGATCGGACAGGACGGCCACAGTGACTACGGCACGGTGCTCGAGAGCTTCTGGGAACGGTACGGCCGACGTGATCTGACCGGTCGGAGCACGGTCGTCATCGTCGGCGATGCCCGTGGCAATTACCGCCCGGCCCGCGCCGACATCGTCGCACAGATCGATGCGAGAGCCCGACGGGTCTATTGGCTCAATCCGGAACCGCGCTCGCAGTGGGACACCACCGATTCGGCGCAGGCCGCGTACGCAGCACATTGTTCGGCCGTCTACGAGGTCCGCACGCTCGGTCAGCTGGCGGCGGCCGTCCTCGACATGTTGTGACGCGGATGCGGCCAGGCGTCGCCGTCAGCCGACGAGCGCATCGAGTTCGGGCTTTGCCCGCAACACGACATCGAGCTGTTCGGCGTGGGTGAAACCCGGGTTCGCCATTCGGTTGAACCCGAAGGACAGCTTGGCGACACCGAGCTCGAGTACCTCTTCGACCGCTGCCTGCCAGCCGTCGCCGACGTAGACCCTGGCGTGGATCGGCATCGTGGCGGGGTCTCGCCCGACCTCCTCGCAGATCGCTCGCAGTCGGAGCACAGCGTCGCTCGAGCGCGATGTCGTCGAGACCCGGAATGAGCAGTGGCATCCAGCCGTCCGCCTTGCGAGCGACTCGCCGCAACACCGGCTCGGCGGCACCGCTGCCGATGTACACGGGGATGGTGTGGGTCGGCAACGGATTGATACCGACACCTCGAAGATGGTGGAACTCGCCATCGAAATCCACGAGCGGTTCCGTCCACAGCAACCGCAGCACGTCGATCTGCTCCTCGAGCAGCCGTGTTCGAGCGCTGAAGTCCACACCGAGACCTTCGTATTCCGCGAAGTTCCAACCGACGCCGACGGCCGGACGGATCCGACCGCCGGACAACAGATCCAGCGTCGCGATCTGTTTGGCGGCCAGCGCGGTCTGACGCTGCGGCAGCACGAGCACGCTGGTGACGAACTCGAGACGTTCGGTGATCGCAGCGAAGTGGGAGAAGAGCGTCAGGATCTCGTGGAACGTGTGCTGATTGGTGTACGCCGGGCTGTCGAACGCCCCGAACGGTCCGGGACCGAGCCGCTCGGCGCTGGCCCCGAGGATGTGGTCGTAGGCCAGCACGTGGTCGAAACCTGCGTCCTCCGCGCGACGAACCCAATCGCGCAGCGCGTCGGCGTCGGTACCGCTGTCGGCTTGTGAGAAGACCACACCGACCTGCACCGCGCTCACCCGTCCGCCGCACGTTCGGTCGCGAGCATCGCCACGACATGGTCGGTCGTCTGGACCTCACCGAAGAACATCGCGATGTTGTCGAGCGCGGCGCGGTGTGCCGCCTCGGTCAACGTCGCCGTCCCATCGTCCACCATGATCACGCGATAGTTCAACATCATCGCGTCGCGCGCCGTCGATTCACAGCACACGTTGGTGAGCGTCCCGACGATGACCAAGGTGTCGATGCCGCGCTCGTCGAGCAATTCCTGCAGGTTCGACGAACCCTGGATGAAAGCGCTGAACCGGCGCTTGTCGACCACCAGATCCGAACCGTCGACCTCGAGCAGGTGCCAGAGCTCGTGGCCCGGCTGCCCCGGCTCGATCGCCGCGAACGTCGCAGGACCGTCGCGGCCACCGTTCACCGGCAAGAACGCGGTCCAGTTGTCGGACAGCTCGTCGGGCTGGAAGGTCATCCGGATCCAGGCGACGAGACCGCCCGAGCCGCGCATCGCCGCTGCCAGGCGATTGATGTTGGGCACGATCTCTCGGGCCGCCGCGACCTCGAGCGCGGCACCGGGCGCAACGAAGAAGTTCTGCATGTCGATGACGACGAGCGCCGTGGTCGACGGGTCGAGTTCGTCGATGACGTCGAGTCGCCCGCGCACCCCGATGATCGCGTCGACCACATCGGCGGAGAGATCCGGCACTCGACCACCCGACGGCGCAGTCCCTGTTGACACGGCGCTCGCAGCAGGATCAGACTGCCGTTCGATGTACGCACTCATGTGCGCATATCGTACACAGTCATCGGCCGATCCTCCAGTGCAGATCCAGCCATCGCCGACCGATGTCGACCCGCCTATTCTGATCACCAATCCACCTGAAACGCGAGCAACCTCATGACCACATTTTCCACCGCCGACCACCTCGCCGAAGCGCTCGAGGCGTACAGCGACCCCGCCGACGCCCGGGTCGGCGAGATCGCCCGCGCCGCGATCAAGCATCTCTACGCGTTCGCCGAGGAGGTCGGATTGACCCGCGAGGAATGGTTCGCCGGGATCGACTTCCTCACGGCCGTCGGCCAGATGTGCGACGACCAACGACAGGAGTTCATCCTGCTGTCCGACACGCTGGGATTCTCGATGTTGATCGAGATGATCAACCAGGACGCCGCCGAGGGCACGACCGATCCGACCGTGTTCGGACCGTTCCACGTTCCCGACGCACCGATCAGGGAGATGGGCGATTCGATCGTGATCGACGATCAGGGCGGCCAGGTGATCACCCTCACCGGAACGGTGCGCAATCTCCAGGGCGATCCACTCGAAGGTGCTCAGCTCGACGTCTGGCAAACGGCCGCCAACGGCCTGTACGACGTGCAGGACCCCGACCAGACACCGATGAACATGCGCGGTCGGTTCATCACCGGCGCCGACGGCAAGTTCGCGTACCGGACGGTCCGTCCGATCGACTACCCGGTGCCCGCCGACGGCCCGGTCGGCGCGATGCTGGACGCCACGGGCCGGCACGCGTGGCGCCCCGCGCACACCCACATGGTGATCAGCGTCGACGGTTACAAGCCGATCATCACCCACCTCTTCGACAGCGAGTCCGATTACCTCGAATCCGACGCCGTGTTCGGGGTGCGGGACTCATTGATCGTCGACATGACCGGTGACGTCGTCACCTACGATTTCGTCGTCGAGCCGAGCTGAAGGATTCTCATGCCACAGATCAACCCACCGTTCCGCGCCGATCACGTCGGGAGCCTGCTGCGGCCGGCCGTCATCTTCGACGCCCGCGCCCGCCACGCCAGCGGCGCCATCGACGACGCCGAGTTGCGCGGTATCGAAGACGCTGCGATCGCCGAAATGATCCCCAAGCTCGAAGCCACGGGCATCAACAGCATCACCGACGGCGAGTTCCGACGCGAATGGTTCCACCTCGACTTCTTGAAACAGCTCGACGGCGTCACCGTGACGGGCTCGATCGCGGCGAGTTCGGACTCCGAGCAGACGGTGCACCAAGCTCCACCGAAGATCACCGTCACCGGCAAGCTGCGCCACGCCCGCACCATCCAGGTCGACGACTACGAATTCGTCGCCGAGCACACGACCCGCACACCGAAGGTGGCGATCCCCTCGCCGACGATGGTGCACTTCCGTGGTGGACGTGGGGGTATCGACATCGAGTCGTATCCCGATCTCGACGTGTTCTTCGAGGATCTCGCCCAGTGCTACCGCGACGAGATCGACGCGCTGTACGCGGCCGGCTGCCGCTACCTACAACTCGACGACACCAACCTCGCCTACCTGTGTGACCCGGTGATGCGTCAGGGCGCAGTCGATCGCGGCGACGATCCCGACGAGCTGCCGCGCACCTACGCCGCGTTGATCAACGAGCGCGATCGACGGCCGGCCCGACGATCTCACGGTTGGCATCCATCTCTGCCGCGGTAACTTCCGCAGCAAGCACTTCGCGAGCGGTGGGTACGAGGCCGTCGCCGAGGTGTTGTTCAACGAGATCGACGTCGACGCCTACTTCCTCGAATACGACGACGAGCGCTCGGGCGACTTCGCCCCACTGCGGTTCTTCCCGAAGGACAAGACGCTCGTGCTCGGCATCGTCACCTCGAAGACCCCCGAGCTGGAAGACAAGGACCTGCTCAAGGCCCGCCTCCACGAGGCTGCGAAGTACGTCGACCTCGACCAGATGTGCCTCAGCCCACAGTGCGGCTTTTCGAGCACGATCCACGGCAACGAGATCACCGAGGACGATCAGTGGGCCAAGTTGCGCCTCGTCGTCGAAGTCGCCGGCGAGGTGTGGGCCTGACGAGAGCCCAGGTCCTCGCCCTTCCCGGCCTGCTGTGCGACGACTTCGTGTGGCGGGCCCAAGCCGATGCCCTCGATGACATCGCCGATTTCACGATCGCCGATTTCACCCAACTCGACGACCTGACCGCGATGGCCCGCGCGGCGTTGGAACTCGTCGAGGGGCAAGCACACGTCGTCGGCCACTCGATGGGAGGCAGGGTCGCCTTCGAGATCTGGCGCCTCGCGCCCGAGCGGGTGCGGAGTCTCGTCGTGTTCGACACCGGAGTGCATGTGACACAGCCCGGCGAGGCGGCGAGCCGGCAACGCCTGCTCGACATCTCGGCGCACCAGACGATGAGCGATCTGGCCGACGCGTGGCTCCCACCGATGGTCCATCCCGCCGCGCCACGCAGACGAAGCGATCATGGAACCGCTGCGTCAGATGGTGAGGCGAGCGAGCCACGAGCAGCACGCGCGTCAGATCAACGCCCTGCTCACCCGGCCGGATGCGACCGGGCTGTTGGCGACGATCGGTGTGCCCACCCTCGTGGTCGTCGGACGTCAGGACGAATGGAGTCCGGTCGCCCAGCACGAACAGATCACGGACGCGATCCCCGGGGCGCGCCTCGAGGTGATCGAGGATTCGGGCCACTTCGTCACCGTCGAACGACCCGACTTGGTCACGTCGCTGCTGCGCGAGTGGCTCGCCGGATTCGACGGCTGACGATCAGTGTGATCCGGTGATGCGCTCGATGATGTCGGCGGGAATCAGATTGACGAGCTCGGTCGAGTCCGCCTCGACCAGGTCGACATAGACCTTGACGACGTCGGCTGGATCGAGCTGGCCGACGGTGATGATCTGCTTGAGCTGATTCATGAATGCCAGCTCCTCGGGCGGCGCCGCGGCGGGATCGAACCAGTCGCCGGGATCGTTGGCCATCCGGTCGTTGAAACCGGTGGCGAAGGGGCCGGGGTTGATCAGCGCGACGTCGACACCGAAGGGGGCGAGCTCCGCTCTGAGTGCCGAACCCATCGCCTGCAACGCATGCTTGCTCATCGAGTACGGGCCCGAGCCCGGGCCGGCGAGCAGGCCGGCGACCGACGACACGATCAGGATGCGACCGGCGCGGCGAGCCTTCATCTGGGTCGCCACCCGTTGCGTGATGGCCAGCGTGCCGAACACGTTGACCTCGAACACGCGTCGCACGAGGTCGATCGGAATCCGGCTGAGCGGACCGGTCTGCCCGAGGCCGGCGTTGTTGAGCAGCACATCGATGTCCCATTGGTCGACCATCGCGACGGCGTCGGGATCGGTGATGTCCAGTTCGACGACCGTGAGCTCGGGGTGAGCGGCCGACAGCTCGGCCAGTTGGCCGGCGTCGTACACCGCCGCGATGACGTGATGGCCGCGCTCGGCCAGGGCGATCGCTGCACCGCGACCGAAACCGCTTCCGGCCCCGGTGATCAGAACTGTCTGCATGGGTTGGTCTCCGATTCGAGAAGGTGGCACGGCGTGTCGAGGACTGCGCCGTCATCGATCGCCGCGCGGCAAAACCTACCGCTTGTGCGTAATGCGCACAAGTGTTCACCTGGGGTACGAACTGGGGTACGATCGATGCCGGCACCACCGAGTCGTCACGACGACGAGTGACCGACACACGATCAACAGCCCCGACCAGCCTGACAGTGAGGAATGACCATGAACTTGGGTTCGACCTTGGAGACCAACTCGCCACTCGCGGAACGTGCCAAGGCACTGCTCCCGCTGCTCGACGAATGGGCCCGCTATTCCGACGAGCAGGGACAGTTGTCGCCCGAGGTCGTCGAGGCGTTCCACCGGGACGGCATGTTCAAGATGTGGGTGCCCGAGGACCTTGGTGGTTCCGAGCTGACGCCGGTCAAGTCGCTCGAGGTGCTCGAGATCAGCTCGTACGGTGACGCGTCGGCCGGCTGGGTGCAGATGGCAGCGTCGCCTGTCCACCGGCGTCGGTGCGGCCTACATGGGTGAGAGCGCCGTCGAGGCCCTCTACCCGCCCGATCACCGCACGGTGATCGCCGGCCAGGGCACCCGACCCGGCTTGGCCAAGACTGTCGACGGCGGCTACATGCTCACCGGCGAGTGGAGCTTCGCGTCGGGTCTCAAGCACGGCAACTACATCCACACGCTCGGGATAATCGAGGAGACGGGCGAACCCCGCATCTTCGTCGTGCCCGTCGACGACGCCGAGCTGTTCCAGGACTCGTGGGACGTCCTCGGTCTGAAGGGGACGGGCAGCATCGACTACAACATCGACAACGTGTTCGTGCCCGAGGAGTACACCCATTTCGCCTTCACCCGTGACGGCAGCCGGGGGACGTCTACAAGCTCGGCATCATCGCCTTTGCCGTCGTGTGCCACTCGGGTTGGGCGATGGGCGTCGGTCGACGCCTGCTCGACGAGTTCAAGGGTCTGGCCCAGACCAAGACCGGTCGCGGCCGGAACCGAGGTCGACTCCGACAAGTTCCATCACGACTTCGCGGAGGCCGAGGCGAAGTTCCGTGCGGCACGAGCCTTCGTGATGGAGTCGTGGCGTGACGTCGAGGAGACGTTCAACGCCGACGGCGAGATCACCGTCGAGCAGGACACCTCATCCGTCTCGCCCTGGGCCACATCACCGCCACCCTGCTCGAGGTGGCCAACTTCGTCTATCTCGCCGGTGGCACGACCGCACTGTCGCCGGGGACCCTCGAGACGATGTTGCGTGACGTGCACGCAGCGACCCAGCACGTCACGTCGGCACCGAAGCATGTGGCGGAACTGCGGCCGCGAGCTCGCTCGGTTTGGCCGAGGGCAGGCATGGATCCTGCTCGACCTGGTCGAAGCCCACTGAGCGGAGATCGACGATGAGCATTCACCCACAAGCCCAGGCGATCCTCGACGGCATGGCGGCCCAGCCGCAACCGGCCGAACCCCCGTCGCTCGACGAGGTGCGCGCCACGGCCAGCGCCGGCACGATCGCGATGTCACCACCAGCGGTCGAGATGGCGTCGATCACCGAGATCAGTGTCCCCGGGCCGAACGGCGACGTCCGGTGCATCGTCAACCGCCCGACCGACCAGGACGGCCTCCCGGTACTGCTGTACTTCCACGAGGGTGGGTGCGTGCTCTTCAGCGCCGACGAGTTCAATCCGCTGTGCACCAACCTGGCTGCCGAGGCCGGGTGCATCGTGGTCAATGTCGACTTCCGCGTCGCTCCCGAGCACCCGTTTCCCGCTCCGCTCGACGACTCGTTCGCGGTCTACCGGTGGTGCCTCGATCATGCCGACGAGCTCGGTGGCGACGCGAGCCGGATCGCCGTCGCCGGCGGCAGCGGAGGCGGATACCTCGCCGCTGAGATCTGTCTCGAGGCGAAGTCCGCCGGACTTCCACAACCCGTGCTACAGGTGTTGATCTATCCCGCGGTCGACGCCGCGGATCGCTCGGAGAGCATGATCGAGATCGATGCGTTCGTCAACGAGACCATGCTCGCCGGCCTCACCGCCGCTCATGTCGGCGATGCCGTGCTCGACCCGCGGGCATCGCCGTTGCGGGCTCCCGACCACAGCGGCCTCGCCGACGCATTCATCCTCGCCGCAGGTCACGACCCGCTCGTCGATCAGGGCCGCGCCTACGCGGCGATCCTCCGGCGGGCCGGCGTCGCCACCGAGTACAGCTGCTACGACGACATGATCCACGCATTCTTCGCCTGGGGCGGTGCGATCGATGCGGCCGGCGATGCCGTCAGCGAAGTCGCATCCAAGCTGAGCGACGCGTTCGCGACCTGACGATCAGGCCGCCGCTTCCAGCGCCGGCTTGACGTCGCTGCAGAAGACGTCCATCGTGCGCTTGGCCTCGGCGAGCGTCATGTCACCGGTCGGGATCTGCAAGACGATGTAGTCGGTCAGACCCGGCTCGAGGATCCCCGCGAAGCGATCCTTGATCTGCTCGGCCGTGCCCGCCCCCGCAGTGATCGAATCCTCGATGTGCGCCATGATGCCGCGGAGCGGGCCGAGCGCCGCATCGCACTCGTCCTCTGGCAACACCAGATGGTCGTAGCGGTGAACGTGATGCGCTCGCCGGACCAGACCCGACATCCCCCGACGGGCGATGTCGAGTGCCTCGGCCTCGGTCGGAGCGATCGCCAGGACCATCGTGCACCCGACCCTGGGCACCGAACCAGGTCCGTCGACGCGGTGCGTGTCGCCCTGGTGGGCGTGCCATGTCTCGACGTAGAGGTCGTAGGCGGCCCTGTCGATCGGCCCGGGCCACATCAGGTTCATGCCGTGCCGGCCGGCCGTGACCGGGCTGCCCGGATACCAGAACGGGATCGGGTCCTGTACCGGCTTGGTCGACATCGGAATCGTCGGGAAGTCGTAGTACGTCGACGCCTCGCTGCTGATCTCACCGGTCCGGAACGCGTGGCAGATGATTCCGAGGGTGTCGACGAATCGATCCTTCGACTCGGGCCAGTTGCTCCCGAACCAGTAGTGCTCGATCGGAGCGACACCCCGACCGACGCCGAAGTCGAGACGGCCGTTGGTCAAGTTGTCGACGACACACATGTCCTCGATGATCCGCACGGGATGATGCAGCGGCAACAGCTTGACCATCGGGCCGAGGCGGATGTTCTTGGTGATCTGGGACGCGGCTGCGATGAACACCTCCTGGTTCGGTGCCATGCACAGGTCCGAGCCATGGTGTTCGGCGAGATGGAAGCCGGCGAAGCCCGCCTCGTCCGCCTGCTTGATCAGATCGAGGCGATCCCGCAGCAGCTGCGGTGTCGGTGTGCCGGGGATGTCCTCGATGTGATCGAAGATCCCGAACGACGGTGTGCTCATGGCGGTCCCTCTCCAAGCGGTCTCGATCCGTGCAGGCGGCTCGAGCCGGATCGCTGAGCAGTATCGGCCGACTGATTGTTGACAATCCAATCGGGCGCGTCACAATGGTCCGGTGACTGGGATTCGGTGCATGTTGATGCGAGGTGGCACCTCGAAGGGTGCGTTCTTCCTCGCCGATGACCTACCGGCCGACCCCGTGGAACGAGATGCGCTGTTGTTGGCGATCATGGGATCACCCGACGTTCGCCAGATCGACGGTGTGGGAGGCGCCAATCCGCTGACCAGCAAGGTCGCCGTCGTCGCCCCGAGCGCCCGGAGCGACGCCGACATCGACTACCTGTTCCTGCAGGTGAGCGTCGATCAAGCGCTCGTGAGCGACCGCCAGAACTGCGGCAACATGCTGGCTGCCACCGCCCCTTTCGCGATCGAACGACACATCATCGGTGTGCCGAACGGCGACACCGCCACGGTCCGGGTCTACATGGTCAACACCGATTCGATCGCCACCGCGACCGTCAGACTGACCGACGGCATGCCGGAATACCGCGGCGAGGTGGCGATCGACGGGGTGCCGGGCACGGCCGCTCCGGTGCAGCTCGACTTCGCCGACATCGCCGGCGGATCGTGCGGAGCACTGCTGCCTACGGGCAACCCGGTCGACTCGATCGACGGCATCGACGTCACCTTGGTCGACAACGGGATGCCGGTCGTGGTGATGCGCGCCGCCGACCTCGACGTGACCGGCACCGAGTCGCCGGCCGAGTTGGAGGCCGATCAGACGCTGCGGGCACGACTCGAGTCGATTCGTCTCCAGGCCGGCCGCCTCATGAACCTCGGCGACGTCACGGACACGACCGTGCCGAAACTCACGATGGTGTCCGCGCCGACGGCGGGCGGTGACATCTCGACGCGCACCTTCATCCCACATCGGTGCCACGAGGCGATCGGCGTCCTCGGAGCCGTCTCGGTCGCGACCGCAGCCCTGCTTGCCGGTACTCCCGCCGCCGGTGTGGTGCGTCCCGGCGCCGGCACCGACGGACTGCTCACCTGCGAGCACCCGAGTGGGAGCTTCACCGCTGCCATCGACCTCGACGTGTCGGGCGCGATCCCCGAGGTCCGCAGAGCCGGCATCATCCGCACGGCTCGCAAATTGATGGACGGCACCGTGTTCCCCGCCGAGTACTGACCGCCGATCAACGGAGACGAGCAGATGACCGCACCAAAGCCGATTCCCGGCCCCCATCCCGACCCGCACCCGCCGCGGCGGTGGACGCCACCGCCGAACGCCACCGACGCCCACTGCCATGTGTTCGGCCCCGCCGATCGATTCCCCTTCTCGGCAGATCGCTCGTACACGCCTCCCGACTCGGGCATCGACAAGTTCGAGCGGTTGCAGCGCCGACTCGGCCTGTCGCGCGCGGTGTTCGTGCAGGCGTCGTGCCACGGCACCGACAACGCCGCGATGGTCGATGCGTTGCGACGCGGTGCCGGCAGGTACGCAGGCGTGGCGATGGTCGACGAATCGTTCTCCGACGCCGACCTGGCGGCCCTCCACGAAGCTGGCGTGCGCGGCACGCGGTTCAACTTCGTGAAGCATCTCGGAGGCGCACCCGAACTCGACGTGTTCTGGCGATTGGTCGATCGAGTGCAACCATTCGGTTGGCACATCGTGTTGCACTTCGACGCCAAGGACCTTCCCGACTACGCGACGCTGCTCGATCGGATGCCGTGTGCCTACATCATCGATCACATGGCGCGGGTGCCGACCGCCGACGGCGTCGAACAGGAACCGTTCCAGGCATTGCTCGAGTTGATGCGAGACGAGCGCGCGTGGGTGAAGATCTCGGGCGCCGAACGCCTCACCGCCGACGGCCCGCCGCCCTACGACGACGTCGTGCCGTACGCGCGGGCGCTCGTGGCCGCCGCGCCCGATCGAGTGCTGTGGGGCACCGATTGGCCGCACCCGAACGTGCGGCACATGCCCGATGACGGTGACCTCGTCGACCTGCTCGTCGACCTGATCCCCGATGAGGCCACGCGCACACGAGTGCTCGTCGCCAATCCCGAAACCCTCTACGACTTCGGCTGAGTACCGACGCCACCGCTTGGCGACCGGTTCGGTGATCGTGCGTCGCCGGCACGAGACGCGACCCGACAGCAGGTGTACGATTGTCAACAATATGGCCGACGTCAGCGATCTGCTCCGCAACGACATCCTGAACGGTGACTTCCCCCCGGGCGAACGGCTGATCGAACTGCAGCTCACCGAACGGTACGGCGTGGGGCGTGCGGCCATCAGGTCGGCGATCGTCGAGCTCAGCACGGAGGGTTTGGTCGTCCACGAGACGAACCGCGGTGCAGCCGTGCGGCGGGTCTCCATCGAAGAGGCGGTCGAGATCGCACAGGCCCGCAGCGCGCTCGAAAGCCTCCTTGCCCGCCTGGCCGCCGAGCGGGCCACCGAGGCCGAACGGAGCGAGCTCACCCAGATCGTCGCGGACATGCGAACGGCCGTGTCGTCGAATCGACATGCCTACTACTCCGAGTTGAACCGGCTGCTGCATCGGCGAATCCGCGAGATCAGCCGCCACTCGATCGCGTCCGAGTTGGTCGCCAACCTCCGCAATCGCGGGGCCCACCACCAGTTCAGGCTGGCGACGATGCCCGGCCGCTCGACCGACTCGCTCCCCCAGCACGCTGCGATCGTCGACGCGATCGTCGCCGGCGACGGCGACGCGGCCGCCGACGCGATGCGGTTACACCTTGCGTCGGTCCAGGACGTGCTCAGCAGCTGGGTGGAACAGTCGGGACACTGACGTCGAGGTCAGTCGACGTACTCGACGCCCAGTTCCAGCAACTTCGCACGCAACCCATAGAAATCGAGGCCGAGCTCGCCCGCTTCGAGTCTGGCCCTGGTCGCGGCCTCCTTGCCGAGGCGGGCCTGCGACTGCTCCAGCGCCCATTCCGCGTCGGCGCGCTCGACCACGACGACGCCGTCGTCATCGGCGCAGATCACGTCGCCCGGCTGCACCGTGATGCCACCCAGTACGACCGGGACGTTCACCGACCCGGGAGTGTTCTTCACGGTGCCCTGGCACGACACGTACTGCGACCAGACGGGAAAACCCATCTGGCGCAGATCCATCGTGTCGCGCACCCCGGCATCGATCACCAGGCCACGTACCCCGCGCGCCATCAGCGATGTGGCGAGCAGATCGCCGAACATGCCGTGTGTCGACGGCGCCGTGTTGGTGACGACGAGCACATCGCCGGGTCGGCACATCTCGATGGCGGCGTGCAACATGATGTTGTCGCCCGGATGACTGAGCACGGTGACGGCCGAGCCGGCAATCTTCACGCCGTGCTGGATCGGCGTGATGTTGGGGCCGACATAGCCCACTCTGCCGATCGCCTCGTGCACGGTCGCCGTGCCGGCTCGGCCGAGTTCGTCGATGACCGACGGGTCGGCACGCTCGATGTTGCGGACGACGACGTGACGATTCATGGGGTGGCTTTCGTTTCGGTCGGGACGGTGAGGCGCGGGTAGACCCGCCGGACATTGCCCTCGAAGATCTTCGTGCGCTGCTCGGCGGTGAGCTCGGCGCGGTCGATGTACAACTTGGTGTCGTCGTAGTACTCGCCGGTGTCGGGATTCTTTCCCTTCACGGCGCCGACCATCTCGGAGGCGAACAGGATGTTGTCGGTCGGCACGACGTCGACCAGCAGATCGATCCCTGGCTGGTGGTAGACGCAGGTGTCGAAGAAGATGTTCTCCATCAGCTCGTCGAGCAGCGGCCAGCCGGCAGCCGAGTTCTCCTCGGCCATCCCCTTGAAGCGACCCCAGTGGTACGGCACCGCTCCCCCGCCATGGGGAACGATCCAGCGCATCGTCGGGAAGTCGCGGAACAGGCCGGACGTGAGCGCCTGCATGAATGCGGTCGTGTCCGCACCGAGGTAGTGCGAACCGGTGGAGTGGAAGTGCGGATTGCACGTCGCACTGACGTGGATCATGGCCGGCACGTCGAGTTCGCACATCGCCTCGAAGAGTGGGTGCCAATAGGGATCGAACAGCGTCGGTCCGTCCCAGTTGCCACCGGATGGGTCGGGGTTGAGGTTGCACCCCACGAAGCCCATCTCCTCGACGCAACGACGCAGCTCGCGAACCGACGAACCGATATCGGCACCGGGCGACTGCGGGAGCTGACACACGGGAGCGAAGTTGTTCGGATACAGGTCACAGATCCGCCGGATGATGTCGTTGCAGTGTTCGCTCCAGAATCGGCTGGTGTGTTCGTTGCCGATGTGGTGGCCCATCCAGGACGCACGCGGCGAGAAGATCGTCAGGTCGATGTTGCGTTCACGCTGCAAGCGCAGCTGGTTGTTCTCGAGACTGTCGATCAACTCCTCGTCGGAAATCGCGACGATCCCCTTCTCGCCGACATGATTCGGGTCGATCGCGAGCGCCGCCTGCTGAGCATCGCGATATTCACCGAGCTGCGGCGGTGCGGTCGTGTAGTGGCCGTGGCAATCGATGATCATGGTGGATGCATCATGGTGCCCCACTTGCCGGATTGTCAACAATCCGATAGACCATCTCCGTGACCCTCTCCACGAACGTCGCGATCATCGGCGCCGGCCCGGCCGGCGCCCTGCTCTCACACATCCTCGATCGGGCCGGTATCGAATCGATCGCCGTCGAACGATCGAGCCGAGAACACGTCCTGGGGCGGATCCGTGCCGGCGTCCTCGAGTGGGGAACGGTCGAACTGCTGCGCGAGATGGGTCTCGGTGAGCGCATGGATCGCGACGGCCACGTGCACGACGGCACCGACATCGTGTGGAGTGGCCGCGACGTCCTGACGATCGACATCAACAAATACGCCAACTCCCACTTCATGTCGTACGGGCAGACGAATCTGCAGGAAGACCTGTACGCCGCAGCCGATCAGCGCGGCGCCCAGATCCATTTCGAGGCAGACGACGTCGAACTCCATGACGTCACCTCGAACCGGCCGTCGATCACCTTCACCTCCGACGGCGTGCAGGAGCGGATCGAGGCCGACTACATCGTCGGGTGCGATGGGTTCCACGGTGCCTCCCGCAAGGCGATCCCCGACACCGTTCTGCGGACGTACGAGAAGGAGTATCCGTTCGGGTGGCTGGGCATCCTGTCCGAGACACCACCGGTCGAGAACATCGTGTACGCCCATCATGAGCGCGGTTTCGCCCTGGCATCGCAGCGCAACCCGATGCTCAGCCGGTACTACGTGCAGTGTCCGCTCACCGATACGGTCGAAGACTGGTCCGACGATCGGTTCTGGTCGGAGTTGACCACCCGTCTCGGCCCGACGGTCGCCGCCAGCGTGGTCACCGGCCCCTCGATCGAGAAGTCGATCGCACCGCTGCGCAGCTTCGTCGCCGAGCCGATGCGCCACGGCAACCTGTTCCTGGCCGGCGACGCAGCCCATATCGTGCCGCCGACCGGGGCGAAGGGCCTCAACCTCGCCGTGTCCGACGTCTTCTACATGTCGCGTGCGTTGACGGCGCACTACGGCGAGGGCGACGACCACTATCTCGACGGCTACTCCGAGATGGCGCTGCGCCGCGTGTGGGGATCGGTTCGCTTCTCGTGGTGGCTCACGACACTGCTGCACCGGTTCCCCGACCAGACCGACTTCGACCTGCGGGCCCAGGAGGCCGAGCTCGACTACCTGGCCGGCTCGACCCACGCCCAGGCGGCGATGGCCGAACAGTACGCCGGGCTGCCCTTCGAGTCCTGAACGCAAGTCGTTTGGCTCCGGCATCGGACGAACCGACGAGCGAGGGTACTGTTGCGACGGAGGGAGGCTCGAGATGAGTGGTGACAACTACCACGAGGCGCCGGACACGATCGCCACCGCACCGCCGGGCTGCCCGGTGCAACTCGTCGTGGTCGCCGCTCGACGACGACTATCTCGCCGATCCCTACCCGATCGCCGCTCGACTGCGCGACGAGCATCCGGTGTTCTACGCCGAGCAGACTCGGTTACGTCGTCGTGACCCGGATGGAGGACATCGAGCACGTCTTCACCCATCCCGACGTGTTCGCCTCGAACAACGTGCAGGACCCCGTGTTCCCGTTGTCGGCCGAGGCCGCGTCGATCCTGTCGGCCGACGATTTCGACCCGGTCGCCGTGATGTCGAACCGGCCAGGAGCCCGACCACGGCCGAATCCGGGTCTACACGCGGCAGGGCTTCGGGAATCGGCGACTCAAGATCTCTCGAGGACTACATGCGTTCGCGGGCCACGTCGTTGATCGACGCCATGATCGCCGGCGGCTCGCCGGCCGAGTACGTGTCGGCACTTGCGTTTCCGCTGCCCGCGGAGATCATGTTCCGATTCATCGGGTTTCCCCCGGAGGACGACGCGATGGTCAAGGCGTGGTGCGTCAACCGGCGGGCGTTCTCGTGGGGCCGGCCGACCGCCGACGAACAGGCCGAGATCGCGGTCGGCATGCTCGACTACTGGCGCTACTGCCGCGACTTCGTCGCCCGTCGCGACGCCGAGCGCGCCGACGACTTCACGTCCGAGCTGCTCGACGCCCACGACGCCGACCCCGACCCCACCAATGGCACCGGCATCAGCTATCGCGAGGTCGAGTCCGTCGTGTACGGGCATCAGCTTCGCCGGCCACGACCCGGTCACCGCTCTGCTGTGCAACACCCTGATCTGCCTGTTGCCCCGTCGCGACCAATGGGCTGCGTTGGTCGCACGACCCGTCGCTGGTCGCCAACGCCGTCGAAGAGACACTGCGTTATGAATCGAGCCAGATCTCGTGGCGACGGATCACGACCCGGCCGACCACGCTCGGCGGAGTCGACCTGCCCGCGGGCACCCGCGTGTTCATGAACTTCGCGTCGGCCAACCGCCAGCCCGATCTGTTCGAACGACACGACGAGTTCGACATCCATCGCTCCAACGCCAACCAGCACATCAGCTTCGGCAAGGGCATCCATTTCTGCCTGGGCCAGGGTCTCGCCAAGATGGAGGCCCGCATCGCACTCGGCCTGCTGGCCGAGAAGCTGCCGTCGCTGCGCCTCGCCGACGATCAACATTGGGAGTTCTTCCCCAACATCACGTTCCGGGGCCCCAACCAGCTCATCATCGAGTGGGACTCGTGAGTCTCTACGCCGTCCAGAAGTTCCTCTACGAGCTCAACCGCGACGAACGCGTCCAGGCCGGCTACCACGCCGACCGGCGGGCTGCGCTCGAGTCGTTCGAACTGACCGCCGAGGAGACCCGTGCGCTCGTCGAGCCCGACATCGGTCTGCTCTACCACCTCGGCGTCAACGGCCAGATCCTCATGCACTTCGCGGCGCTGCACCAGATCGAGTGGGCCGACTATCTGCGCCTGATGCGCGAAGGGATCGAGCAGTACGGCCCGGTGCGCGAGGGCGTGTATGCGATCACCGGCTACGCCGGCGTCGACGCATCCGACTCCGGAGACCAAGCCTGATGTCGCTCGTCTTCGCCGGTGTGTGCCCGCACGCCCCAGGGATCACGGGCCGCAAGCACCTCGCCGACCCCGAATTGCGCGATGCGTTCTATGCAGCGTTCGACGACATGCGCCAACGGCTCGAGGCGACCGAGCCGGATGTGCTGGTGGTGATCGCGGCAGAACACTTCGCCAACTTCTTCATGAACAACATGCCGTCGTTCGCGATCGGCATGGCCGATCATTACGAGGGCCCGATCGAGGACCCGGGCTGGATCGGTATCGACAGGACCCGCGTGCCGGGCGACCGGATGCTGTCCGAACGGTTCATCACCCAGGTCATGCAGGGCGCGGATGTGGCCTACGCCGAGGAGTGGAAGTTCGACCACGGCATCATGGTCCCGCTCCACTTCCTCACGCCGAGATTCGATCTCCCGGTGATCCCGGTCAACATCAACTGCCAGGGGCCACCGCTCACGCCGCTGCATCGAGCGTGGAACTTCGGCGAGTCGATCCGTGCCGCCGCCGATGCGCTGCCCGAGCGGATCGCCGTGATCGGCACCGGGGGCATCTCGCACTGGCCGGCGACGCCCGACTCGGGCAAGATCAACGAGCCGTGGGATCGCGACTTCCTCGATCGGTGGACCCGCAACGATCGCGAGGCGCTGCTCGATTTCGACGACCTGACGCTGTACACCGATGCCGGCCAGGGCGGCTTCGAGATTCGCACGTTCATCGCCGTCAGCGCTGCCGCCAAGGGAGCGACCGGTACGGTTCACTTCTACGCGCCGATCCCGATCTTCGCCGTCGGCTGCACGATCGCCACCTACGACCTCACCGGTTAGCGGTCCGCTGACCCGTCGGGTTTCATCGGAAGTCGAGAGTGATCACGCCGAGCTCGCCGAAGTCGACATGGAACTCGTCGCCGGCCCGGCAATCGACGGGCCTCGTGAACGATCCGGCGAGGATGATCTGCCCGGCTTCGAGGGCGACGCCGAAACCGTGCAGCCGTCGGGCCAACCACACGATGCCCAGCGCCGGGTCGTCGAGCACACCCGCAGCGACGCCGGTTTCCTCGACGACGCCGTTGCGCTTCATGATCGCCGGCACCCATCGCAGGTCGATCGAGCCAGGTTCGACGCGCCGGGCGCCGGTGACGATGCCGGCGTTGGCGGCATTGTCGGAGATGGTGTCGCACACGGTGCGGGTGATTCCGTCACCGGGGTCGCGCCGGTACGAGCGGGCGTCGATCAGTTCGAGCGCCGGCGTGACGTATTCGGTCGCGGCGATCACGTCGGCGGCCGTCACGTCGGGCGAGTCGATCCGATCACCCAGCACGAAGGCGAGCTCGACCTCGAGCTTCGGGTCGACGTATTCGGCGACGGTCAGCGAGGCGCCGGTGTCGATCGCCATGTAGTCGAGCAGGGCACCGAAGTCGGGTTCGTCGATGTTCATCGCCTGTTGCATCGCCCGACTCGTCAGGCCGATCTTGTGGCCGATGATCGTCGAGCCGCCTGCGACCTGGAGGTCGACCCACGCGCGTTGGATCGCGTAGGCATCGTCGATCGTCATGTCGGGGTGGGCGTGGGTGACACGTCGGATGGGGGTCGCGGTCGTGCGGGCGCGTTCGTGGTCGGCGGCGATCGCGACGATCTCGCCGGCGGTCAACGTCGTTGCCATCAGCCGTCGATCCGGCCGAGTTTCGGGATCGTGTGGGTGTCGTAGGCGACCGCCACGTTCTTGGTGTCCATGTAGAACTCGAACGAGTGCTCGGGCCCACCGTCGCGGCCGATTCCACTGCGTTTGACACCGCCGAACGGTGTCGGCAGATGACGGACGTTCTGGCTGTTGACCCACACCATGCCGACGTCGAGATCGCGGGCGACGCGGTGCGCCCGCCCGGTGTCGCCGGTCCACAGATAGCCGGCGAGGCCGTACTCGATGTGGTTGGCGGTGGCGACTGCGTCGACCTCGCTGTCGAACGGGATCACCGTCAGCACCGGCCCGAAGATCTCCTCCTGTGCGATCCGCATCGAGTTGTCAGCACCGACGAACAGCATCGGGTTGACGTACTGCGAGTCGGGATCGGTCGGGGCCCCGCCGCCGACGATCACCGTTGCGCCGTCGGCGACCGCCGTGTCGACGTAGCTGCGCACCTTGTGGCAGTGGCGTGGATGGATCAGCGGACCGATCTCCGTCGCCGGGTCGAGCGGGTGTCCGACCTGCAGGGCTTGCACCCGCCGGGTCAGGCGCTCGACGAACTCGTCGTGGATCGATCGCTGGATCAGCAGCCGGCTCGACGACGTGCATCGCTCGCCGTTGAGGCTGTAGATCATGAAGACGACGGCGTCGAGTGCGCGGTCGAGGTCGGCGTCGTCGAAGACGATCACGGGGTTCTTCCCGCCGAGCTCGAAATGAACCCGTTTCAGGGTCGGTGCCGCCTGGGCTTGGATCGCCGACCCGGTGGCCGATTCGCCGACGAACGCGATCGCTCGGATCGCGGGATGCTCGGTCAACGACTTGCCGGCGGTCTCCCCCATGCCGTGTACGACGTTCAGCACGCCCGGTGGCAGCCCGGCCTCGAGTGCGATCTCGGCCAGCATCGCCGCCGTGTACGGGCTCCATTCGGCCGGTTTGTGCACGACGGTGCAGCCCGCCGCCAGCGCCGGTGCGATCTTCCAGGTCGACAACATGAACGGGGTGTTCCACGGCGTGATCACACCGACCGGGCCGACCGCTCGACGCATCGAGTAGTTGACGTGATCGGTGTCGGGCATGCTGCGCCCGTTGACCGCGTCGGGGGCGTGGTCGGCGAAGAACCGGAAGTTCTCGGCGCCACGGATCGCGGCGGCACTCATGAACCGGATCGGTTGGCCGGTGTCGATGCATTCGACGGCGGCGATGTCTTTCGCCCGGACTTCGATCAGGTCGGCAACATCATTGAGGATCCGCTTGCGCTCCTTGCCGGATCGACCCGACCAGTCGGCGAACGCGTCGGACGCGGCCATGGCTGCGGCGTCGATGTCGGCGACGTCGCCCGAGGCGACTCGACCCAGCAGCATTCCGTCGACGGGCGAATGGTTGTCGAAGGTGTCGCCGGACACGGCGGCGACGAGTTCGCCGGCGATCAGGTGGTCGAGCGGGCCGTCGGCGAACCGGCGCAGCTGTTCGCGGGCGATCGCGAGGTTCTCGTCGAGCGTTCCGGCGGTGGCCATGGCTACTCCCCTCTCCGAGCCGCGATCACGGCGCGCAGGTTGTTCTTGTTGATGCGGAAGGTCGGATCGATCTCTTGGTATTCGACGCTGATCATCAGCGTTTCGCTGTGCGGCTGCCGAGGTAGTGGTCGACGGCGGCCAGCAACCCATCGAGCAACCGATGTTTGTCGTCGTCGGACCGGCCGGCGCCCAGCCGTGCCGTCACGGCCAGGAACATGTTGTCGGGCTCGAGGTCGGCGATCGCGTAGTGCTCGCGTGGTACGGCGCGAGTGCGGAGTCCGTCGAGCGGCGCGATGCCGGTCGCCAGTGCCGCCTCGTGCACCGCTCGGACGAGACCGTCGATGTCGGCCACGTCGGCGAGGTTGGCGGAGTACTCGAGGGTCAGATGCGGCATTGCCTTCTATTATCTAACATGTTAAGTATGTATGCAATATGCGACTGCTGAGCTACTCCCACGATGACAGGTCGACGTTCGGCGTCGTCCGCGACGACGGGGTCGTCGACCTCGCAGGTCGCCTCGACGGCGTCGGCGATCTGAGCGACCTGCTCGCCCAGCGACGCGTCGACGAGGCGCTCGAGATCGCCGCCACGCTCGAGCCCGACGTGGCGCTCGACGAGATCGGCTACGAACGCACGATCCCACGCCCGGGCAAGATCTTCTGTATCGGCGTCAACTACGGCGGCCGCAACGCCGAGTACCAGGATCGATCCGACAACCCGAACAAGCCGAGCGTGTTCGTTCGGTTCCCGAGCTCGCTGGTCGGGCACGAACAGCTCCTCGTACGACCACCCGAAAGCCATCAGCTCGACTACGAGGGCGAGATCGTGGCCGTGATCGGCCGCGGTGGGCGGCGTATCGCGGAGGGTGATGCGCTCGAACATGTCGCAGGACTGACGCTCGGTAACGAGGGCACGATCCGCGACTGGGTCAGGCACGCCAAGTTCAACGTCACACAGGGCAAGAACTGGGATGCCTCCGGTTCGATCGGGCCGTGGCTGGTGACGTTCGACGAGATCGACGACTTCGAGCAGCTGCATCTGACCACCCGCGTCAACGGCGAGCTTCGTCAGGACGACACGCCCGCGACCATGGCCTTTTCGCTGGCCTATCAGATCGCCTACCTGTCGACGTTCTGCACGCTCGAGCCCGGCGACATCATCTTCACCGGCACGCCGACCGGCGCCGGAGCCCGCTTCGACCCGCCGGTGTTCCTCGAGCCGGGCGATGTGGTCGAGGTCGACGTGCCGGAGATCGGAACGCTCCGCAACGGCATCCGCGATGAGTGAACTGCGCGGATTCGAACGTTCGCTGCCGATGGCGTTGATGCGCGCGACGAGAGGCGGTGATGCAACAGTTCCGGCCGTCGCTCAACGCCCACGACATCAGCGAGCAACAGTGGCGGGTGTTGCGGGCGTTGACCGCTTCCGACTCCCCCAAGTCGGTCGGGCAACTCGCCGACGAGACCTTCCTGCTCGGCCCCAGCCTGTCGCGCATGCTGACGGCGCTGGAAGAGCGCGGCCTGATCTCGCGCTCCGCCGACCACACGGACGCCCGGCGCTCGGAGATCGCAGCGACCCACCTCGGCCACGAACTGGTCGCCACGATCGCCCCGATCAGCGAGCAGCGCTACCGCTGGATCGAGGAGCAGATCGGCACTGACGAACTCGACCAGCTCTACCGCCTCCTCGATCGACTCGCCACCCTGCCGCCCGGGTAACCCCGTTGGTATCGCTCGGTGCTCAGGCTCGGCCGGACAGGCCGAGCACGTCGATCGCGTTGTCCTTCATGATCAGGGGACGAACCTCTGGCTTGATCTCGAGATCGGCGAAGCTCGCCATCCACCGATCGGGTGAGATCACCGGGTAGTCGGATCCGAACAAGACCTTGCGTCGCAAGGGACCGTTGACGGCGCGCACAAGCTGAGCGGGGAAGTACTTCGGCAACCAGCCCGACAGATCGATGTACACGTTCGACTTGTGGGTCGCCATCGAGATCGCCGAGTCCTGCCACGGCACCGACGGATGGGCGAGGATCACCGTGAGCGTCGGGAAGTCGGCCGCGACATCGTCGAGCAGCATCGGATCGCTGTAGCGCAACTTGACCCCACGCCCACCGGGAAGGCCGGCACCGATGCCGGTCTGGCCGGTGTGGAACACGGTCGGCAGGCCGGCCTCGGCGATCGCTTCGTAGATCGGGTAGTAGCGCACGTCGTTCGGTTCGAACGCCTGCAGGCTGGGGTGGAACTTGAAGCCGCGGGCTCCGTTCGCGGCGAGCGAACGCACTCGCGCCGCTGCGTCGGCGGCGAGCGGATCGACCGAGGCGAACGGGATCAGGATGTCGTCGTGCTCCGCGCTGAGCTCGATGATCTCCTCACTCGACAGTGCCGGGTGCCCCATCGCCGTGGTGGCGTCGACGGTGAACACGACGGCACCGATCCGACGCTCTCGGTAGTAGTCGGCGAGATCGGCGACGGTCGGCGTGCGGTTGTCATCGGCCTTGAAGTAGGCAGCCGAGGCGTCGAGCAGTTCCTGGTCGAGGGCGCAGCAGCCCTTCGAGTCCTGCTCGACGTGGACGTGGGTGTCGATGGCGACGAGGATGTCGAGGTCGAAACTCATTGATGTCGTGCTCCTGGTAGATGCTCGGCGGCTTTGGCGACGACCAGTTGTTCGAGCAGACGATCGCGCGCGTCCAGCATCTCATGTTGATCGATGCCGTCGAGCTCGTCGTCCACGCCGGCGACGACTGCGGCCCGCAGTTCGGTCGTCCATTCGGCCGATCGCAGAGTCTCCCACCACTCGACCATCGGCGGACCGAGATGTTCCAGAACGTGTGCGATACCGCCCTCGCCGCCCGACAGGTGCTGGGTGGCGAACGGACCGAGCAATGCCCATCGCAGCCCGGGACCCGACGAGATCGCCCGATCGACTTCGGCAACCGACACCACGCCCTGCTCGACGAGCCAGTAGGCCTCTCGCCACAGCGCCGCCTGCAAACGATTGGTGACATGGCCGGGCAGCTCGGCCCGGATGTGGATCGGCGATTTGCCGATCGACGCGTACATGTCCATGGCTGTGGCGATCGCCGAGTCGGAGGTTGCCTGCACCGCCGACGACCTCGACGAGTGGAACGAGGTGCGGCGGGTTGAACGGATGACCGATCAGGACTCGCTCGGGGTGATGCTCGCAGGCGCGTCTGCAGGTCGGTGGCCATCAGGCCCGACGAGCTGGACGCGATCACGACATCGGCCCCGGCGATCGCATCGATCTCGCGGTACAGGTCGTGTTTGAGGTCGAGCCGCTCGGGCGCGTTCTCCTGCACGAAGCTCGCCCCCTCGGTCGCTTCGGCCGCCGAGCCGGCGACGCTCACCGACTCCGGCGTCGCGGCGTCGGCCACCAGACCCTGGCGTTGGAGCGACGGCCAGCACTGTTCGACGGCTCGCCGCAACTCGTCGGCCATGTCGGGACGCGGGTCGGTCGCGCAGACCTCGTGGCCGTGCGCAGCGAACAGCGCCGCCCAACTGGATCCGATGACGCCGGTTCCGATGATCGCGATCCGTGACATCAGCGGCCTCTCACCGCTGCCAGACAGTCGTCGAGCGTGTCGGGGTTGGCCATCGCCTGGCGGGACACCACGGTTGCGATGTCGGCGCCCTGGAGGATCTTCTTGACGGGCAGCTCGAGCTTCTTGCCCGTGAGGTTGCGCGGCACACCGCTGACACCGACGATCCGATCGGGAACGTGCCGCGGCGACAACGCCGACCGGATCGCCGACCGGATCGCCGCCTCCACCGTCTCGTCGAGGCCGACACCACCCACCTGGACGAGCAGGATCAGTTCGCCCATTCCTCCTGACGGATCCTCGAGATGCACCACCAGGCTGTCGACGACCTCCGGCATCTGCTCGACGACGCGATAGATCTCGGCGGTACCGATCCGGACGCCCCCTCGATTGAGCGTCGCGTCGGAACGGCCGGTGATCACACTCGTGTTGTGGTCGCTGAACCGAACCCAGTCACCGAAACGCATCACCCCCGGGTACTGCTCGAAGTAGGTGTTGCGGTAGCGGGACATGTCGTGATCGCCCCAGAACCGCACCGGCATCGACGGCATCGGCTCGGTGATCACGAGTTCGCCGAGTTGATCGATGACCGAATTTCCGTCGTCGTCGTAGGCGTAGGCTGCGACACCGAGGCACTTGGCCGAGATCTCACCCGCGTACACCGGGACGATCGGGTAGCCCTGCACCAACCCGGTGCAGACATCGGTGCCACCGCTGCCCACGTAGACCGGTGCGTGGCTGCCGAACTGTTCGTTCAACCAGACGAACCCCTCCGTCGGCAGCGGCGAGCCGGCGGCCGCCAGGATTCGCAAGGACGACAGGTCATAGGTCTGGGACGGATTGGTTCCCTGCTTGGCACACGCCATGACGAAGGCCGGTCCGAGGCCCATCATCGTCGGCCGTACCTCCTCGGCGATCCGCCATTGGGCGTCGAGGTCGGGCCACATCGGGTTGCCGTCGAGGCACACGATCGACGCCCCGGTCAGAAGCGTCGAGACGAGGGCGTTCCACATCATCCACGCCGTGGTGCTGAACCACATCAACCGGTCGCCCGGGCCGAGGTCCCAGCTGAGGGCGTGGTTCTTGTACGCCTCGAGCGTGATACCCGCCGTGGCCGTGCACGATCGCCTTCGGCAGACCGGTCGTGCCCGACGAGAAGAGCACACACAACGGATGGTCGAACGGAACGGGCACCGCTTCGAGTTCGCCGCGCTCGCTGGTGAATTCGTACCACTCCAGCGTGTCGTCGACGACCCGGCCGGTGTACGGCAAGGCGACCGTGTGCCGAAGCGACGGCATCGCCGCACGGATCGCAGCCACGCGTCGCGGATGTCGATGTCCTTGTCGCCGTAGCGGTAGCCGTCGACCGTCAGCAGCACCGTCGGTTCGAGCTGGCCGAACCGGTCGATGACCGCCTGGGGACCGAACTCGGGCGCAGCCGACGCCCATGTCGCTCCGAGGCTCGCCGTCGCCAGAAATGCGGCAACGGTCTCGGGCAGGTTCGGCATGTAGGCGACGACACGATCGCCCTGCTCGACGCCGAGCCGCAGCGAGGCCGGCGCGGATCCGGGCGATCTGTTCGGTCAGCTCGCCGAATGTCCAGGTCACGTTCTCGCCTGGTCTGCGAGACGCCGATCACGGCGACCTCGTCGTCGCGCCCGGCAGCGGCACGCAGGAACTCGCCGGCGTAGTTGATGCGTGTTCCGGGGAACCATTCGGCACCGGGCATCTCGCGGCGCCCCAGCACGGGCCCGACCGGCGTCGCCGACACGACACCGAAGTAGTCCCAGATCGACCGCCAGAAGGCGTCGATGTCGTCGACCGACCACTGCCAGAGATCGGTGTACGTCGTCGAAGCCGAGGCCACGTTCGGCCGCCAGCCAATCCATGTACCGACCGATCTTGGACGTGTGCCAGACGGTTGGATCCGGCTGGTAGATGATGTCGCCGTCGTTGATCATCAGCGTGCTCCCCTCGCTCACCACGACCTTGGGCGCCCGGCCCGTGAGGAACTCTTCGAGCAATGATTTTGCCTCGTCGGAGCCCTGGCTGATCGCCGCCATCAGCGATTCGACGAACAATCCTTCGTGCGGGCCGACCTCGGCGATCCGGGGCAGCGCCTGCAGCACCGCCCAGTTCGTGACTCGGGAGTTCTCGGCGATCCGGTTCGCCAGCTCGATCGCCTTGGCGAGACCCTCGCCGTCCTCCACGAGGTATTGCGAGATGCCGAGATCCAGGCCCGGATCTCGCGTCGATCACTCGCCCGGTCAGCATCATGTCGGCCATTCGGTGGACACCGATCAGGCGCGGCAGGCGGACCGAACCGCCACCGCCGACGAAGATGCCCCGGCTGCCTTCGGGCAGGGCGTAGTAGGCCGACATCTCGGCGACTCGGATGTGGGTCGAGATCGCGAGTTCCAGCCCGCCGCCGATGACCGCGCCCGCGCAGGACGGAGACGACCGGGATCGTGCCGAGCTGGATGTTGTCGAACGGCTGGTGCCAGCTCCGGCTGTGCAAGACGCCTTCGAACACGGTGGTCTCCGTCAGCTCGGAGAGGTCCAGCCCGGCGCTGAAGTGCTCCCCCGTCGACGTCAGCACGGCGGCCGCCACCTCGGCCGGTGGATCGCCGAAGAACGCACCGAGCGCCTGCACCGTTTCACCGTCGAGGGCGTTGCGTTTCGCCGGGCGGTCGAGCGTCAGGATCGCGATCGGAGCCCGCAATCTCGAGCCGGACGTGCTCGCTGAGACGTGTCTGAGTTCCCATCGGGGCGATGCTACGGATGTATCAACCTGTATGTCAACCAGGTGAATTGTAGGAGGGTTCCGACGGAAGCGGGATCCGTCTGCCACCATGTGGTCGATGTCGGAACTGACTGCGAGCTACCTCATCGGGCGGGCCGATCGGATCATCAGTGGGCAACTCGAGGCGGCGCTGCACGGAACGGGCCTCAGCCTCCCGGAGTTCACGGCACTCTCGGTCCTGGCGGCCCGGCCCGGCCTCTCGAACGCCCAGCTCGCTCGCCGGTCGCTGGTGACGCCGCAGGCGATGCACAAGGTGATCCGTTCCCTGGAGGAGGCCGGGCTCGTGACCCGACACGGCTCCGCCACACGGCGGGCGGACGCTCGAGACCGTGATCACCGAGGCGGGCTCGAAGCTGCTGGCCGACATGTTGCCGCGAATCGCGGCAGCCGAGGACCGCACGCTGATCGCTCTCGACGACGACGAACGTCGCGAGCTCGTTCGGCTGCTCACGCTCGCCACCTCGTCATCCCTCGCGTGACCCACACCACGGGGGCGGTGGTGGGGGCGGCCCGGGTGGGACGGCCGGATCGATCGCGGCCTACATTCGACGTCGAGGCGATCCCGGGGAGGAGGGGCCGATGCAGTTTCATCTCAACGGTTTTCGGGTGGGTGATCCTGCCAGTCGCCCGAGCCGACGAGGCGTTGCCGCCGCGCCGGCCGGCGCGCTCGCTGCCACGGGAGGTCGACGTCCTGATCGTCGGATCCGGCCCCACGGGGCTGACGCTGGCGACGCAGTTGGCCGCCTTCCCCGACATCTCGGTCTGCATCGTCGAGCAGAAGGACGGGCCGCTCGAGCTCGGGCAGGCCGACGGCATCGCCTGCCGCACGATGGAGATGTTCCACGCCTTCGGCTTCGTCGAGAACGTGCTCAAGGAGGCCTATTGGGTCAACGAGACCGTGTTCTGGAAGCCCGATCCGGAGGACCGCGCCACATCCATCGCAGCGGACGGATCCAGGATGTCGAGGACGGTCTGTCGGAGTTCCCTCACGTCATCCTCAACCAGGCGCGGGTGCACGACTTCTTCCTCGAGCGCATGCGTCATTCGCCGACCGCTCTCGCGCCCGATTACTGCCGGCGGCTCGATCGAGCTGCAGATCCCCGCCGGCGACGATGCCCCGGTGATCGCCCGGCTCGAACGCACCGACGCGGATCACGAGGGCGAGACGGAAACGGTGAGCGCCCGCTACGTCGTCGGCTGCGACGGTGCGCGCAGCACCGTTCGCCGATCGATCGGGTGCGAGCTGCGCGGCGACGCGGCCAACCAGGCCTGGGGCGTGATGGACGTGCTCGCCGTCACCGACTTCCCCGACATCCGCTTCAAGGCGATCGTCCATTCGGCGAACGAGGGCAACCTGCTCGTGATCCCCCGCGAGGGCGGCTACCTGGTGCGCCTGTACGTCGAGCTCGACAAGCTCGACGAGAACGAGCGGGCCGCCGATCGCAACATCACGATCGAGCAGCTGATCGCCGCGGCCCAGCGGATCTTGGCGCCCTACACGCTGGAGGTCGAAGGAGGTGGTCTGGTGGTCGGTCTACGAGATCGGCCAGCGCCTGACCGACAAGTTCGACGACGTACCGAGCGAGCAGACGCGCCTGCCGCGCGTGTTCATCGCCGGGGACGCCTGCCACACCCACAGCCCCAAGGCGGGCCAGGGAATGAACGTGTCGATGCGCGACGGCTTCAACCTGGGTTGGAAGCTGGCCTCGGTGTTGCGGGGTCAGTGCCGCCCTGAGATCCTGCACAGCTATTCGGCCGAGCGGCAGGCCGTGGCGAAGGAGCTGATCGACTTCGACCGCGAATTCGCCAAGATGTTCAGCGCCCCACCGAAGACGTCGGACGACGACGAGGGCGGCGTCGATCCGGCCGAGTTCCAGAAGTACTTCCAGCAGCAGGGACGTTTCACGGCGGGCACGGCGACGCGCTATCGCGCCGTCGGTCCTGGTCGGCGAGGCCACGCATCAGCACCTGGCGGAGGGCTTCGTGATCGGGACGCGGTTCCATTCGGCACCGGTGGTGCGGCTCGCAGACGCCAAGCCGGTGCACCTCGGCCACGCCGTCGAGGCCGACGGACGCTGGCGCCTGTTCGCCTTCGCCGACGAGCGGCCCCCCGATGCGCCCGGCTCGCGGCTCGCGGCGATTGTGCGACTTCCTCGAGACCGATCAGCGTTCACCGATCCGGCGTTACACCGACGCCGGCGTCGACGTCGACGCCGTCTTCGACGTGCGGGCGATCCTCCAGCAGGGGCACCGCAGCCTCGTGCTCGGGGACGTACCGCCCGATCTTGCGCCCCACCAAGGGGCGCTACGGCCTCGTCGACTACGAGAAGGTCTTCTGCCCCGACCCCGGGTCCGGCCCCGACATCTTCGACCTGCGCGGGATCGACCGCGCGGACGGGGCGATGGTGCTGGTACGCCCCGACCAACACGTCGCCCACGTGCTGCCGCTCGACGGCTTCGACGCGATCGCCACCTTCTTCGAAGGCTTCATGATCCCCGCCCGCTGAACCGACCCAACCACCGGCGACGGCCGGGGTATGGGATCGAGCCGGTTCGAACGACACCGGCGCCGAATCCTCACGTCGACACCACTCGCTGCTGGTCGACGGCTCGGAACCTCGATCGGAACTCGCTCGGCGATTGACCGATGCGACGGCGGAAGAACCGCGCGAAGTAGGACGCGTCGGAGTATCCCAGGTCGCCGGCGATGACGGCGACGGGCACTTCGGTGTAGGCGAGGCGCCGCCTGGCTTCCAGGGCGAGCCGGGCCTGCACGACCTCGAAGGCCGTCGCCCCCGCGACCTCGGCGCACATCCTGTTGAGTGAGCTCTCCGAGATGTGCAGCCGAGCGGCATACCACCGCACGGAACGGTGCCGTGCGAACTCGGTCTCGATCAACTGCCGGAATACTCTGAACCGGGCGGCCTCGGCGTTGGCGGGTGCCGCGGCATGGGCATCCACCTGGCGGGCCAGCACCACGAGCAGACCCTGGGTGAGCCACTGCACCATCGACTCGTGCGCGGTGTCGATCGTGCGCTGTTCGTCGAGCAATTGCCGGCAGGAGGCATCGACACGCATCGCGGCATCCGCATCGAGCCCCAGCGCGACCGGGTGCTCGAACAGCGACGATCGGATCCAGCCGCCCATCGGGGCGCTGTCGAGCTGCCCGTCCGCGAGCATCACGACGAAGCCGCTCGAGTCGGCCCCGAACTCGAAGGCGTGGATCACACCAGGCGGAATCGTGGCGGCGGCGGGCGCCTGCAACGAGTGCACGCTGTCGTCGAACTGGACGCGGACATTCCCCGACAGGAAAAGTGCCACCTGCGCAAGACCCGCATGGGTGTGGGCGTCGATCGTCCAGTCGTGGAGTGCGCTGCGATCGCGCAACGCCTCGACGTGCACGAACTCGACCGGGAGCTCACCGACCGGCTCACCGTAGAGGTGATAGCGAGGAATCACCGCTTCGGATTCGAACTCGCCCAACCCCACCTCCTCCGGCGCGCGACGTGTCGGACACAACGCGCCCGTTGACGGGATAGTACCGGAGATGGCGCTGATCGTCTCTTCCCACCGCACCGACGGGAACCTACGATCGTCGAGATGTTCCGGTTCGATCCGTATTCTCCTCAAACCGACGCCGATCCGTTTCCCGCCTACCGGACGTTGCGCGACGAGTATCCGTGTTTCTGGAGCGACGACGCCGGCATGTGGGTGCTGTCGCGCTACGACGATGTCGTGGCGGCCCTCGACGACTGGGAGACGTTCTCGTCGGCACAGGGCAACATGATGACCGAGTTGCCGGGCCGCGCCGGGAGCACGCTCGGCACCACCGACCCGCCCCACCACGACCGCCTGCGGGGGCTGATCCAGCATGCGTTCGTGCGGCGCAACCTCGATGGTCTGGAACAGCCGATCATCGAGATCGCCGAGGCGGCGGCCGCAGCGCTGGCCGACCGTGACCGGTTCGACTTCATCGAGGACTTCTCGTCGAAGTTCACGGTACGCGTGTTGTTCGCGGCGCTGGGCCTGCCGATCGGTGACGAGCAAGCGGTCCGCGAGAAGGCCGTGCTGATGGTGCAGAACGATCCGGTCACCCGCGACAAGGGCCCCGAGCACATCGCGGCCTACGAGTGGATGCAGGAGTACGCGGCCTCGGTGATCGAGCAACGGCGCCGGCACCCCCAGAACGATCTCATCTCGCACTTCGCCGAGGCCGAGATCGACGGTGATCGCCTCGACGAGCAGGAGGTACTGCTCACCACGACGACCCTGATCATGGCGGGCGTCGAGTCACTCGGCGGGTTCATGTCGATGTTCGCCCTCAACATGGCGGACTTCGCCGACGCGCGCCGGCAGTGCGTCGCCAACCCCGATCTGCTGCGCAACGCGATCGAGGAATCGCTGCGCTACAACACGTCGGCCCAACGCTTCAAGCGTTGCCTCACCCGCGATCGCACGCTGCACGGCCAGACCATGCACCAGGGCGACTTCGTGTGCCTGGCGTTCGGCTCGGCGAACCGCGACGAACGCCGGTACCCGAACGCCGACGTGTACGACCTGACGCGACGGACCAAGGGCCACCTCGGCTTCGGCGGCAGCGTCCATCTGTGTCTCGGCACCACGATTGCACGGATGTCCGTGAAGCTCGGGATGAAGGCGTTCCACGAGGTGGTACCGGAGTACGAACGTGTCGATGATGTGCTGCCCTGGATGCCGTCGTCGACATTCCGAAGCCCCATGGCGCTCGAGCTGGCTCGGGTGTAATCCTGGTGTGATCCTGACGAGAGGAAGCGAATGTCCACCGACCACGAGATCCCCGACCACGAGATCCCCGACGTCACGATCTTCGACGGCGAACTGGCACGGCGCGGCTACGCCCTGAACAAGATGTGCTTCTCGCTCAACGACGAGGCGAACCGCGAGGCCTTCCTGGCCGACGAGGGCGCCTACCTCGACCGCTTCGCGCTCACCGAGCAGCAACGCCGGGCGGTCGAGCAGCGCGACGTGCTGGGCATGCTCGAGGCCGGCGGCAACGTCTACTACCTGGCCAAGCTCGGTGGGGTACTCGGGCTCGGCGTCCAGGACCTGGGGGCACTGCAGACCGGCGTCACGGTCGAGCAGTTCAAGCAGCAGTTGCTCGATGCCGGCCGTCGTGCCGGCGCTGTCGGAGGTGCGGAAATGACCAGCATCATCGGAGGGATCGGCACCTCGCACGTGCCGGCGATCGCCAATGCGATCCGCAACGAGCAGTTCGACGACCCGTACTGGGCGCCCTTCTTCGCCGGCTACGAGCCCGTCCGCCAGTGGATCGACGATGTTCGCCCCGACGTCGCGGTGGTGTTCTACAACGACCATGGCCTCAACTTCTTCCTCGACGCGATGCCGACGTTCGCGATCGGTGCCGCCGACCGATATGCCAGTGACGACGAGGGTTGGGGGATCGGCACCGTCGAGCCGTTCCAGGGCGATGCCGCCCTCTCGTGGCACGTCATCGAGGAGGTGATGGGCTCCGGTTTCGACCTGACGACCTGTCAGGAGATGAGCGTCGACCATGGCTTCTGGATCCCGTTCAGCCTGTGCATGCCGACGCGACCGCCCGGGCTGCGCGTGGTCCCGATCCACGTCAACACGGTTCAACACCCGATGGCCACCGCTGCGAGGTGCCAGGCGTTGGGCACCGCGGTGGGCCGGGCGATCCGGTCGTGGCCGGGCGACGAGCGGGTGATCTTCATCGGATCCGGAGGTTTGTCGCACCAGCTCGAGGGCCGTCGGGCCGGGTTCGTCAATCCCGAGTTCGACGCCGCCTGCCTCGACGCCCTGGTCAGCGGTGACACCGAGGTGATCACCTCGCACTCGATACCGGAGCTCGTCGAGATCGCCGGGTCGCAGGGGGTCGAGATCGTGAACTGGCTGGCGATGCGGGCTGCGATCGGTGGCGCCGTGTCGGAGGTCCATCGCAGCTACCACATCCCGATCTCCAACACGGCCGCGGGGCTGCAGGCCCTCGCCGCGGTCGGCTGACGGCAGCCCTCGATGTGAGCACGCTCGCTAGTGTGCCCACGAGGGGGCATGTCTGTGGATCTGGCGCGGTGGCTCGATGGAGTCGGACTCGGCGAGTATCTCGACGCGTTCGAACTGCATCGGGTTCGGTTCGATGATCTCGCGAACCTGACTGCGGAGGATCTTCGCGAGATCGGCCTGCCGGTCGGGCCGCGGCGAAGGTTTCTCGGTGCCGCGGCGGCGTTGAGCGAGCACGTCACATCCCCGACGGACGTCCACGGCGAGCAAGCCGCTCGCGACACCCCGGAGGAGGCCACGGACGAGGTGGCGGAGCGTCGTCGGATGTCGGTGGTGTTCTGCGACCTGGTCGGTTCCACGGCGCTGTCGGACCGCTTGGAGGTGGAGGATCTGCGTGACGTGATCCGCGACTACCAGGAGCGGGTCACCCAAGTCATCGTCGAGCATGGTGGACACGTGGCGAAGTACCTCGGTGACGGCGTGTTGGCCTACTTCGGATGGCCGGCTGCGACCGAAGATCAGACGGTGAGTTCGGTCCGCGCCGCGCTCGAGATCGTGAGCGTCGTGCCCGACATCGACGTGAGCGGTGCAGGGTTGGCTCCATTGCAGAGTCGTGTGGGCATCGCCACGGGTTCGGTCGTCATCGGCGACCTGTCGGGTGAACGCGACGCGATCGTCGGGCGCACGCCCAACCTGGCTGCGCGGCTGGAGGGTGTCGCGTCGCCGGGTCACGTCGTGATCGACGAGGCAACAGCGGGGTTGGTGGCCCACGAGTTCGAATTGACACCTCCATCCGCGAAGGAACTGAAAGGGATCGACGGTCCCGTCGCCACGTTCGGAGTCGTCGGTCATCGATCGACCTCCAGTCGATTCGATGCGGTCCACGACCAGGGGCGTCTGTCCTCGTTCGTCGGCAGACGGGCCGAGTTGGGATTGCTGACCCAGGCGTGGGAGCACGCGGCGACCGGTGACGGCGGGCTCGTAGTGATCGGTGGCGAAGCCGGCATCGGCAAGTCGCGGTTGGTCCACGAGCTGATCCGATCGATCGACCGCGAACACGAACTGTGGCACTTCCAGTGCTCCCCGGCCCATGCGTCGAGTGTGCTGCATCCGGTTCTGCGGCGTATCGAACTGGCCGCGGGCCTCCGGCTCGGCGGTGACGAGGGCGTTCAACTCGATCGCCTCCGCGACCACCTGGCGGGTTGGGCACCGGATGATCTCGATGCGACCGTGGCACTCGTCGCGGGATACCTGGGCCTCATCGATCCCGGTCACGCAGGGGTGCACCGTGATCCGGCCCAGCGCAAGGCCGCGATGTTGCACCTGCTCACGTCGCGACTCGACGATGCACGACTCGATCGACCCTTCATGGCGGTCTTCGAAGACCTGCACTGGGCCGATCCGACCACCCTCGATCTCGTCCGCAGGCTGTCGAGCCGGCTCGCCGAACGACCCGTGCTGGTGGTGGCCACGCATCGACCCGAGTTCGAACTTGCGATGTTGGGCGCCGATCGCCTGACCTCGTTGCACCTCGATCGTCTGCCGTCGGGCGATGTACGAGAACTCGCGCGAGCGATCCTCGGCGACGCGCTCGACGACCGCACGGCCGCCGAGATCGTCAACCGCACGGACGGAAACCCTCTGTACATCGAGGAATTCGCGCCGCTCGCCGGTGACCTCGCTGCGGAAGGCTCCGGCCAGGTACCGGCCAGCCTGTCGGCGAGCCTGGTCGCTCAGCTCGATCGGCTCGGAGCATCGAAGCGCACCGCACAGGTGGCGTCGGTGATCGGACGTGACTTCTCGCCCTGGTTGCTCGACGCCGTGCTCGACACGCCGGACGCGGCCGACCCACTCGGCCCGATGTTGACCGCCGGCATCGTGGTGCCGTCGGCGTACGTGCCGGGCGAATTCGCGTTCAAGCATGCGCTCGTGCGCGACGCCGCGTACGAGACACTGTTGCTCAGCGATCGGCGCACACTGCATGCTCGCATCGCCGACGTGATGTCGAACCTCGGCTCGGCGTTGGACACAGAGCCCGAGGTGATCGCCCAGCATTTCGCCGCGGCACACACCTGGCTCCGGGCCGCCGAGTTGTGGCATGCAGCTGGTCGCCGGGCGACCGCCGCCGGCGCGTCCGAGGAGGCCAAGACACATCTCGACGCCGCCCTCGACGCCGTCGAGCGTGCTGATCCCGGGCCCGAGCGAGCCACCGTCGAACTCGGGATCCTGCTCGACCTGGCACCGGTGTCGATGACGGTGCGCAGCTTCGCCGCGAACGAGCCGAAGCAGCTGTACGAGCGCGCCTTCGATCTGGCCACGCAGGTGGGCGACGACGACCAGCGGTTCATCGCGTTGTGGGGCGCCTACTTCATCACCGAGATCCAGGCTCAGTGGAAGCAGAGCGCCGAGAACGTCGAGCGACTCCTGGAAATCGACACCGCGACGCTGCGCGACGACCTCCCGATCCAGATCGATCACGCTGCGATGACGTGGGCCCACTCGATCGGTGACACACGGACCGGCCTTCGCCACAACCAGCGCGTCATCGATGCCTACGACCGGCACCTCCACGCAAACCACAGGTTCTTGTTCGGCGCCCACGATCCATACGTGTGCGCCCACGGACAGAGGGCGACCGGATGGGTGGCCGCCGGCCGCCCGGATGATGCCGTCGAGTCCGCCCGGACAGGTGTCGAACTCGCCCGTGAACTCGACCATCCACCGACCACCGCACTCGCCTTGTGGTTCTTCGCGAACGCCCTCCACGACCTCGACGCACTCGACGATGCTCGGGCCGCGATCGCCGAAACGATCTCGTATTGCGAACAACACGGGGCCGGCGCGATCCGTCGCAGCGTCGAGATCCGCAGACTCGCGACACTCGAGGACCGGGACGAGGCCTACCGGCTGCTCAGGGCACGCGTCGACCCGCTGCGGGAGCGTGGACGCGACGGCTTCCTCGTGCCGCTGTTCGCCACGTTCGCCGCCGAAGCAGCCATCGACGTCGGAGAGTTCGAATATGCGTTGACGACGCTCGAGTATGCGGAAAGGTCGGCGATCCGGACGGGTGAGCTCTTCAACCTCGGCCAGATCCACCACCAGCGTGGGCGTGCCTACACCGCCGGCGGCGACGTCGACCTCGATCGCGCGATCGACTCGTATCGGGCCGGCCTCGACTTCTGCACGCAGCATGCACACCACTGGACCGGCGTGCTGAACGCCACTGCGCTCGCCGGACTCCTCACCCGACGCGGCGACACGACGCTGGCGCGCGAGACGCTCGCCGGCGCACTGCTCGCGGTGCCCGAGGCGACCGGGCGGCAGCGCGTGCGGGACGCTCAACGGCTGCTCGCCGACCTTCCCTAGCGGTCGCCGGTCCTCGAGCATCCGTCGAGCTGTCGAACTGCGCAGGTGACGAACCTTGCCGACTCCGCCGCGGATCCGACGGAAGTCGGGCTCGATCCCGACCGGATCTCACGGGCGCCGGAGCTGATCCGAATCATGTCGAATCCGGTCGGTCGCCCGGCATCGCCACCGCCGTGGCGATGCCGTTGGTCGGAGACCGCGGGATCGGCCGGCGCGACGTGGGCCGGGACCTAGGACTCTTGCCCTCGCTCGGGAACCGTGCGCTGGCTGAAGTGAGACGACCAACCGACTCAGGAGGTGGCGCAATGACCGGGTTTCCGGGCACGAGGCACAGATTGGTACACGGACTGCTCGTGGCAGGTGTGGCGATGAGCGTGGCAGTGGGCGGTGCCGTCGACGCTTCGGCGGGCGGTACCGAGCACAGCCGCCGGTTGACGGTGACCTACGACGAGGACGCGTTCCTGCAGGCCAACAGAATTTCGGTGACGCAGACGTTCGACGATCCCAAGGAGTTCCCACCCGAGCAACGAGCCGTGATGTTCGACGGGGTGCGGTTCTGGTCCAAGGACACCGCTCCCCCCTATTGGCGAGTCGGGGGGGTCGAGGGCGCCACCGTTCAGTGCCCCGAAGTGTGCAGTCTGTACCGCGCGTTCCGTGACGGTGCCGACAGCGAGGTCATGACGATCGCCTTCCGAAACCACGGTGTGGTCCGATCGTTCGGATTCGAGCTCAGTCCCTTCGGCTCTCCGAATCAGTTCGTGATCAAGGTCGTGGAGGCTGACGGCCGTGTCACGCCGATCTGGTTGCAGCGGGATGCGGGCACCACGTACCTCGGGTTGCACAGCCGGATCGGGATCAGGAAGGTCGTGATCACGCAGCGCCCCGACAAGGCGGACGGCGTGTCGGCCAACTTCTCGATCGACCAGGTCTCGCGCAGCTACATCCGCAGCTACATCTCGAGTTGCCGCCATTGGTGGACGCGCTGACGGGCCAGGATGAGCCCGCCGACCCCGAGTGCTCGATCGGTCTGGTGGAGATACCGGATCGATCCCATCTTGACCCCCGTCCAGCTTCGTGGCGCGCCAGATGCGACCAGCACACCAGCAGGCGAGAGTAGGACGGTCGCCTCTGGCGAACGAGCGAACTCGGGTGCACACTGAGAGTAGAGGGGAGGTCGAGATGCAACACCATACGATCGATGAACTCAACGACTCTGGCGCGGCCGAGCGGGCCCAACCCTCACGGTGGTCATCGTTGCGCCCTGGGCGCAGCCTGCTGCTGTTTCCGATGGCGGTGGCACTCTCGTGGGCGATCGTGATCGCCGTGTTCGCCTCGATCGGACGGCTCTTCGGCCCCGAAGGCGAACAGGGCACGTGGGGTGAAGTGGTCGGGGCCACGATCGGCAACTTCGTGTTCGTGTTCGTTGCCGCGTTCGCGGTCTCCGCGATCATGCGATTCATCCGGAGCAGGTCGGGCTAGAGAGAAGTGTCGCGCTCGTCGACGCGGCTTTCGCAACCACGAGGTCACCGACTGCGAGCACACGAGGAATGACGACGATCGCCTCTTGGACTTCAACATCCGCCGCGACCGAGGGGTCGGGATGTGACGCGCCTGGAGCGAGCGAACGCCGTCGGCCATACCGCACCGGCCCGGCCGGCCCCGCTATCGAGCCGCGACCGGTGGTTCGAGGACGGACCGACGTTGCTTGATGATGTCGAGGATGGCCTCGGTGCGATCGGTCATCCCGAGGCCTTCGGTCGTGGGCCAGGTGGCGATCTCGGCCTTGGCGAAATCCACCCACCTGATCATCAAATCGAAGAGTTCCAGCTGGAACGTGGCGAACAGCACCGACAGATGGGTTCTCTGCGGGAACGGATGCTGACCGTCGAGATAGCCCGTGTTGATCGTGACGACCTGCTCGTACATCCGGGCAGCATCCTCGGCCATCGCGTCGAGCGCTGCCAGGAGGTCGTCGGTGGTGCCGTTCTCGGCGAAGAGCAGTCGGAGCAGCGCTTCGGCCTCCAGTGTCGGAGGCTGGGGCGCGCTGGTCATCCACTCGGCGAGTGCAACCCTGCCCTCGTCGGTGATCGTGTAGACCGTGCGGTCCCGCTGGCCGACCGACTCCTTGAGGGCCGTCGCGAGCCCGTGCTCGACGAGCTTCTTCGGTTCGGTGTACAGCAGCCGCTCGGACTTGGGCCACGCGAAGCGCAGGCTCCGAGTCGCCTGCTGGTTCAGTTCGTAGCCGGTCCAGGGCTTGATCGCGAGCAACCCCAGCACCGCATACGAAGAGACGGTCAAACGTGATGCCACGTTCTTGACTTTACTGCATTCTGCACTATTATGCACACTGCATATTGCAGTAGACGGTTCAGGGTCCGCTCGGTTCGGATCCTCGGGAATGGGGGTTCTCATGGAAGTATCGGACTACATCGGCTTCGTAGCCTCGGAAGGCGAGATGTTCGCCTCCGCAGCCGAGCACGGCGAACTGGATGTCGAGATCGCGCCGTGCCCGGGGTGGGACATGGGCGACCTCGTGCGCCACCTCGGGATGATCCACCTGTGGGCGGCCGCGAACGTGGCGTATCCCGAGTCGGACTGGCTCGACGTCGGGGAACTGCCCGACCTGGTCAGGTACTGGCCGGACCTCACCGGGGAATCCGGCCGGTATCCCGACGACACCGAGCTGGTCGCCTGGTACCGCGACACCCTCGCCAACTTGATCGAGGTGCTGAAGTCGGCGCCCGCCGACGTTGCCGCCTTCACGTTCCTGCCGGCGCCGACGCCGTTGACGATGTGGGCACGTCGACAGGCCAGTGAGATCGCGATCCACCGATTCGACGCCGAGCAGGCGCGAGGCATCACCTCACATTTCGACCCGCAATTCGCCACCGACATGCTCGACGAGCTCATGTGCGGATTCGCACCACGCCCCCGCCGAATCGACATCGATGGCTCCGAGCTGGTCCACGTGCACGCCGAGGACACCGACGAACACTGGTACCTCACCATCGGCCCCGAACGAACCGAGACGTCCCGCCACGGCGACCACGCCGATCTCACACTCACGGGTACGGCAGCCGACCTCTACGTCCTGCTCTGGAACCGCACGCCTGACTCGAAGATCACGATGAGCGGCAACACCGACCTCATGGATCTGTGGCACGGCAACTTCCGCGTCCGCTGGGGATAGTCACCGCAACCCCTGGCGATCCGACCGAACACATCGATTCCGACAACCAACAACCAACGAGCACCGGGAGACAACCACATGACCGACATCGACACCCCCGTCAACAACGGCGTCAACACCGAGGCACTGCTGGGCGCGCGCGAGGCGCTGACCGGTGCCCCTGAAGCCGCTGAATTCACCTGGATCGCGAACTGCTCGTGGGTCGACGGCACGTTCAGCCAGACGACCGTCGACGGATTCTCCGGGCTCGGCCAGGAGCACCGCCACAAGACGCCGTACTCGTTCGACGCCGACCACCCCGAGTGCTTCGCGTCCGAAGATCGCGGCGCGACACCTCCCGAGATCCTGCTGGCCGCGCTGGCGAGTTGTCTGACCGCTGGGGTGGCCTCGGTCGCCCAGCACCGTCAGATCCAGCTGCGCTCGGTCACGGCAACGGTCGAGGGCAAGATGAACGTGCTCGGCATCCTTGGCGCCGACCCCGACATCCGCAACGGGTTCAACGACATCACCGTGCGTTTCGACATCGACGCCGACGCGTCCAGCCAGGACATCGAGGCACTCGTGGCGCAGTCGCAGAAACGGTCCGCCGTCTACGACATGGTCACGAACCCGACCAGCGTCTCCGTCGAAGTCGGCTGATCAGCCGACTCTCCGAACAGTCGCGCGATCACCCTCGGGCACGGTCGGTCGGCGAACCGTCGGCCGCACCGTGGCCGGGGCGGGATGTGAACCCACACTCCCCAACCGGCCGCGGCCTCGTGGTCGCGCTATGAGCGTCCCCCATGGCACCGCCGGCGGCTTGGGTCGTCGGCTACGTGGTCGGGCGGTCGAGTTCGTCGGCGATCTCGAACAGTTCGGCGAGGAGTACGTCGAGGTCGCCATCGGGTGCCACCTCGCAGGTCGGTAGTCCCGCGATCTCGAGCAGACCGCCGAAGTTCGCGCTCGTCATGATGTCGATCGTGTCGCTCTGGTAGGCCCACGCGATGAAACGGTCGGCGAGGCCGGTGTACCCGAGGCGATGCAGAGCGAGTGCCGTCGAGATGGCTCCGTGCCATCGCAGCACGTCGAGTTGTTCCCGTTGGTAACAGCGCCACGGGTCCCGCAGATCGTCACCGCCGATCTCGACATCGCCTGGGCCGAGACTGCGGGCGGTGAGGAGGTGCCACGCCGCGGCGAGGTCGAGCCAGTTGCCCAGCTCTCCGTCGGCAGCCTCCAGGACCTTGCCGTACCAGTGGGCGGCATCGGCCCACTGGCGGCGCGTTCCGCGATCGCACCGTGCAGTTCGTCGACGAAACGCGCGGAGCGGGCACTCTGGAGCTCTGTCGCGAGCGTCGTGATGTGGCCCAATCGCTGCTCGGCGAACTCGACGTGACCGTTGTGGATCAGCGTGCGGATCGCGGCCCACTCGGCGACGAAGCGGACCACGGGCGGGGCGGTGACCCAGTGATCCAGGCTGTCGAGGTACTCCTCGACGTCAGCCGCAGCCAGCCCACCGTCCATGAATGCGAAATGAGGGGGTAGCGCGAACCGGTCGGAGGGGATGGGACGACGCTCCCTGATCGTTCGCCATCCACGATCCGTCGCCTGTTCCAGCGACTCGGTCAGCGTCAGGCGCGGTCGTGAGCCTCGAGCTCATCGAGCAGATCTGCGGCGACGCCTCCGGCCCGGGCAGCGTCGTGGAGACGAACGAGCATGGCGTTCAGACTCGCGTTCGATCGTGACGCTGAGTGACGGGATGCAGCGCAGTCCGCGCTCCCACTCCTGGTGGTCGATGCACCAGTCGAGGGCGACCAGCCCGTCGGGGAGGTACTCGTTGAGACGTTGCAGCACCTGCTGTTCGTCGGGGCCCAACGTGCGCAGGGCGAGCGCGCTGATCGAGGTGGCGATGTGGGAGGCGTGGTTGGCACGGGTCGTATCGGACGCGCCTTGATGTTGCAGGTGCTCACGCCCGTAGGCCCGCATCGTCTCGAGCATCCGGTAGCGGGTGGTGCCGTCGGACGCGACCGAGCGTTGCAGCAACGACCGGTCGACCAGCTGGGGCACCACGTCGACCACGTCGAATTCGCTCACCCCGTCGCCGCCGGCGACCGCCCTCGCGGCGGACAGATCGAAGCCGGCTGGGAACACCGAGAGTCGATCGAACACGATCTGTTCCACCTCGGAGCACAACTCGTACGACCAGTCGAGGGTGCCGCGCATCGTCTGATGCCGTTCCATCCGGGAGCGTCGACCTCCGACGAGCATCCGGAACCGCTCCTCCAGGTTGGTCACGAGCTCGATCGGGGTGAACGCCCGTACCCGCGACGCCGCCAGTTCGAGCGCCAACGGCAGTCCGTCGAGGCGTTCGCACAGCTCGGCGACCGCCCGCGCCTGTTCGTCGTCGATCACCAGATCCGGTGCCTCGTCGCGGGCCCGTTCGAGGAACAACCGCTCGGCTTCCTCCGGCAACAGTGACGGCACCGGCACGAGACGCTCACCGCGGATCATCAGTGGTTCGCGGCTCGTCACCAGCACCACGACCCCCGGACACGACGCGATGATGTGTTCCACCGCGTCGGCCGAGGCAGCGAGCAGGTGTTCACAGTTGTCGAGCACGATCAGCAGCCGTTTGTCACGCAACCGTGCGATCAGGTGACCGATCACGTCTCCGTCCGACGGTGCCGTGATCCCGAGACCTGAACAGAAGGCGAACGGCACCGCCTCGGCCACCGCGACCACGGCCAGCTCCACCATCCAACAGCCGTCGGGGAACGACTCGGCCACCGTGCCGGCAGCCTCGATCGACAGCCGCGTCTTGCCCGTGCCGCCGACCCCGATCAGCGTCACCAGACGATGCGCCTCGAGCTCCTCGACCAACGACTTCAACTCGTCCATCCGACCGACGAACGTCGACAGCTCGACCGGGAGGTTCCCGACCACCGGTCGCAGCGTGCGCAGTACCGGGAACTCCCCGGCGCCGACCTGCAGGATCTGCTCGACGGTCTCGAGGCCCTTCAACCGGTGCTCACCGAGATCGACCAGTTCGAGATCACGGACCAGGCCCACGGTCGCGGACGACACCAGCACCTGCCCACCGTGCCCCGCATCCATCACGCGGGCCGCGCGGTTCAGCGTCGGGCCGAAGTAGTCACCGTCACGCGACTCGGCCTCCCCCGTGTGTAACCCCATCCGCACCGGCAACTCGAGACCCGCTTGCGCCTCGACGGCCGCGGCGACCGCCGACGGCGCCGACACGAACACCGAGCACATGCCGTCGCCGGTGTGCTTGAACACGATGCCTCCGTGCCGCTCGACCGCCGCCCGGATCGTTCGGTCGTGCGCCGCCAACGCCCCCGACATCGACTCGTCGTGCTGCCAACGCTCCGTCGAACCCTCGATGTCGGTGAACAGGAACGTCACCGTGCCCGTCGAGTTGTCGCCCATGAGCCCCCTCTCTCGACGGTCATTCTCCCACACCGATCGGACCCGAGAAGACGTCGCCGACAGCGGATCGAACCGTCACCACAACGTCGCGAATGGACGTGGTGAGATCGCGCGGGCACTGCCCGGCCTCGCGAACCGTTCACGAAGGGGCGCGCCTCGGGAGCGATGCGACCCGACGGTTGGCGGGCGGCCGCGAGCCGCTCCTCGAGTTGGCGCGTGCGATGCGCCTCGAGCGCGTCGAACGTCACCGTGTCGAGCGAGACGCGTCGGCGGCTCTTGCCCGTCTTCGGCACCGCACGTTCGCGAACCACCAGCGTATGCGTGCCCGGGGCGGGATTTGAACCCGCACTCCGCTTTCGCGGAAGGGGGGTTTAAGCCCCCCGTGTCTGCCAATTCCACCACCCGGGCCGGATCCGGACGGCCCTGTGACCGCGATCAGAGGTTACGTCGTCAGGCCGCGCCGCGGCGCATGACGTGCCGTGTGTCGTCGACCAAATGCAACGTGAACCGGATGCGCGTCAGTCGCCGGCGTTCGTGTCGTTGCCCTTCGCCACGGCCTGCTGTGTGGCGGTGTGCCTCGACGCGTCGTCGGCCCCGGACCCTCCCGCATCGCCTGCTCCGCTGTCGTTGGGCTGCGCCCCCGGGTCGTCGGGTGCGGCCGCGCTGTTGTTCCTGGCGACCGGTGTCTGCTGAGACGCCACCGGAGTACCGGTCGTACTTGCCGCACCAGTGTCTTTGGGGGTCGGGCCGTTGCCGACATTCCCGCCGGTGGCAGCAGTGTCTGCACCGGCACGCTTCGTCGCTTCGAGTTTGAGCCGCTTGCCGTACGGCGCTCCGATCTTCACCGTGCCCTTGGTCAAGTTGATCTCCACCAGGGGATTCGCCTTCAGCATTTCTCCGCGGTCGCTGATCTTCTTCGCGGCGTCCTGATCGAGGTACTTCGCCGCGTTCCCGCGCAGCGCACGAGGCAGCTGACTCTCCAGCTGCTCCAGAGCTGCCGCCTGAAGCGACGGGTTCTTGGCGAGTTCGGTGCGGAAGAACTTGTCGCTCGCCTTCGCCTTGTCGACACCGTTGGCGGTGAAGAACTTGCGACCCGACGGATCGATGTTGGTGACGGGGTTGGCGCCGGCATACGAGTACGCCGCTGCAAGTTTCGGATCGGCCAGCAAGGCCTGACCGTCGTCGACGAGGAACGGATCAGCCGAATAGAAGAACTCCCTGTTCTGGTCGTACCAGCGGGCCCCGATGCTGATGATCTCGCGGACCTCGTCGACGTAGCCGCCGGCGTACTGATACGGCGTCCGGAACACGGTGTTGTGGTCGTCGATCCACGCCTCGCCGGTCGGGAAGTACTCGTGGTGCTGGAACGTGTCGCCCCGGTAGTCGGTGACGAGGTTGGTGGAACCCTGAAGGTCGGTGTGGATGAAATACCGCTTCAGTTCCTCGTTGCCGCCATCGTCGCGTTGTGTGGCAATGCGGTTGTCGCCGGCCCAGATGTGCTTGTAGATCTCGTTCGTGTTGCGAACGGTCACCCACGGGTTGACGAACACGGTCTCGCCTGCGGGTCCACGCTCGATGGTGCGCTGGCCCGAATCGTCATAGGTGTAGTCGGTCGTTTGAGGGCCGTCGGTGACGGTGCGCATGCGATCGCTCGCATCCCACGTGACCTGCCGGATCCACTTGCCCCTCTTGTCCTTGATGCCGAGGAAGTTGCCGTTCGCATCGTAGAAGTACCGGTCCGTCCCGACCGACGTGGCCTGGTGCGGTGCGCTCTGGGTGTACGAGCGGCTGAAGTCGTAGGTGGTGTCCTTCTGTACCAGGTCCTTGTTGCCGCTCGCGATACGCGTCGCGCTGCTTCTTCGTGGTCACGTTGCCGTGCTGATCGAATGTGATCGAGAAGTCGTAGTGACGGATTCGTTTGTCGCTCAGTTCATACGTGCCGGTTCCGCCGACGAGGCGCTCGTACGCGTCGTAGGTGTACGTCTGCGCGACCGCACCGCTGATGAGATTGGACACCGGTGCCGGCACGTCGTTGTGATAAGTCATCGGATTGCCGACCGAGTCGTAGGTGTAGTTGAGGTCCTGCACCTCTTGGTAGACCGGGTCGGTCGTGTTGCGGTTGGGCGAGAACGACTGGAGGCGGCTCAACCATCCGGTGTCGGTCTCGAACGTCAACGCCGTCGTGACGCCATTGCCGACTTCGTCGAAGCGCCGACGTAATTGCACGTCGTACTGACGATCCCTCAGGTACTCGTACTCCCACAGGTGAGGCACTTGGGCGTACGTCGGATTCCCGAAGATGTCGAGGACGGGGACCCCATTGAGGTCGAGCACCGGCACGGTGATGAAACCGTCCTCCTCGCCGTCGATGGTCCGCAGCAGGCCACCGGCGTCGTAGTCGTACGTCAGCCGCTCGCCGTCGGGATACACCATCGACTTCAGGCGGCCGAGACCGTCGTAGTCCCACTCGGTCGTCCACTGGAACTTGCTGTAGTCGCCGTCTGTCACGTTGTACCAGCCGTGGGTCTTCATCTCGGCCATCTGGCTGATCAGTGCGCCCGACGGGGCGTACTCGTTCGTCACGATCCGCGATCCGTCTTCCTCGCGGATGACGCGCCCGGCACCGTTGTTCGGCGCCCCCGGGGCGCCATAGGTGTACGCGACGTCAGGCGTGCCCGCCGGGTAGTCGATCGAAACCACATGACCCAGCTCGTAGCCATAGCTGATCTGCGTGCCGGCGCCGAGCAGCTTGGGCGTCACCTTACTGATGAGCTTGCCTTCGGCGTCGTAGCCGAACTCGACGAGACCACCGTCGGGTGTCTTCGTGGTGAGGCGATTGCCCATCATGTCGTACGAGTAGGTGGTGGCGTTGCCTGAAGTGTCGATCACCTGGAGCAACTGGCCCATGCCGTCGTAGTCGTACGCCGTCCTCAACTTCGCGGCGTTCGCCGGTAGGTCGTCGACGGCGCGCACGTTGTCGCGCACGTCGGTGTAGGTGATCGTGGCACGGGCATTCGCCGCGGTCATCGTGGTCTTGAACAGTGTCGGCCCGCCATTCTGCATGGCATCGAAGCCGTAGCTGATCGTCGTGTCGTGGTCAGCTGGTTCGTCGACGAGCGTCGGCTTGTCGAACAGGTTGTACATCGTCTTCGTGACCGGGCCGGAAGGTGTCGAGGTGTCGTAGCTGGTCAGCGCGAACGCGTCTGCCGTCGGGAGATACTGCTCCACCGGGCGCCCGAGCGCGTCATAGTTCGTCGCGCCGCTGACAGTGCGGCCAACGACCGGCGTGCCGCCCGTGGCATCGAGGATTCGGGCATCGCGCTTGGTTTGCGTGATTCGTCCGAGGCCATCGGCGAACGCAATGGTGTCGATCGTGTCCGCCGGGTCGTCGGCGAAGTAGTCGAAGTGATGGGCGATGGCATACCCATAGCTCCCCGCCGACGGCGCGTATTCATACTCGATGAGTGCGACGGGGTCTCCCGCGACCGGGCTGCTGATCGACTCGATGCGTCCGAGCCCGTCGTACGTGTAGGTCGTGACATTGCCGTTGGCGTCCGTGCGCGACTTGACCCTGTCGGCGAGTGGGTCGAATGTCGCCGATGAGCTGATACCGACCCGCAGCGGCGTCGGAGTGGTGGCCGGGTCGTAGTCGAGGAAGACAGCGACATCGGCTTCTTCGAAGTCGTACTCGTCGACCTGGGCGATCGCCGAGTACCGGCCGGGGTCGTACGTGTACTGCACCGCATACCGGACCCCGTCCGCGCCGGCCGGGTACACGATTCGGTCGTAGCTCCCGAAATCGTCATAGGCCAGTTCGGTGACGGCAGTCGTGCCGCCATCGACGGTTTCCTCGAGTCGCGTGACCGAGGCGTTGTCGCAGAGGTCGGGGTGACCGTCGCGTTGGCGGTAGACGATCTCGTCAGCTCCCGTGAAGCCGTTGGACACCGTGAGTCCGGCCGGAAGGCTGACCCAGGTTTGACAGGACTGCGTCATCGACCAGAGTGGGGACGGGTGTGCCGGTGCTGCGGTGGCACACCCGATCGACGACGACAAATCGCAGGTCGAGTATTCGTATGTCGCGACGACGTTGTCGTTCGGGTCGTCCGGTTCGCCCGAGTCGGTCTGGGTGAGCACGTTGCCCAGGCCGTCGTAGGCGTAGGTCATCGCCGACGACTTCTGGGCCACCTGACTCCCGTCGAAGAACGACTCGTCGGTTCGGGTGAGCAGCGGCGCGATCGAGCGGCCTCGAGAGGCCACCGAATGCACGTCGCCGAGAGAACCTGCAGCGATCAGCGTGACCTCGGCGTTCGGATCGAACGAGGGCTCGACGGATCTGACGTCCCGGAATCCCCACGTGATCGACGATCTGCGCAGCGTGTGCCCGGCGCCGTCTTGCAGTTCGATCCCGGTCGGCAATCCGGCGTCGAACACCGAGTCGTTCGAGAAGCTGCTGATGGTGACCCGCAACGGTGCGTTGCCGTTCTGCGTGTCGAGTTCGGTCGCCGTGATCGTGGAGTAACCGAGCGACGAACGGTGCGGCACGTCGTACTTCAGGCCGTCGTACACGAACGTCGTCGACTGGGTATCGGCTCCGTCGCCCGGTCGGCCGTCATACACGTCGAGTCGGCTCATCGACCAGACCGAGTCGGCGTGATCCGTGGTGTTGCCATCGCGCTCGTACGACAGGTCGAACGAGCCGCCGAGCGGGTTGTGCACCCTGTGCAGCAGGTTGGTGCGCCCTTGATTGTTGAGGCTGACCCAGAGCTGGCGGTCGTCGGTCGTCTTCAGTGCGTCGGCGGCGCCGTCACCGTTCACGTCCTCGAGGTCGACGACCGTCGTGCTCACCGAGTTCTGGTAGCTCGCGCCAGGGTTGATGATCAGATAGCAGGCGACGATGCACAGCGGGCCGACGTAGATCGTGAAGTCGAACTGGCCGCCGAGGCCGTTGCTCTGGTCGAACGACGCGTGCTGGCCGGTCTGCAGACCCCCAACGTGTTGCCGGTCTGCATGTCGCCGTACGACACCGCCGGGCGCAGACCCGAACCGGTGCCGAACCGGACGAGCGGGGGCACGTTCGGATCGTTACTGGTCTTGTGGATCTGATCGGGGATGCCATCGCCATTGACATCGCGCCACGTGTAACGCGCCATGTCATAGCTCCAGTTGAGGGCGACGCCGCCGGAGAACTCGGCCCACGGGGTGGTGAACCCGATCGACAACCCGCCGGCGTACGACTCCATCGACTCGAAGCCGCCGTTCGCGATGTGGACGACGTCACCCGTGAAGCCGTAGCCGAGGTTGTACTGGGCGAACACGCCTTCGGGCGTGGTGTACACGCGGTCGGCGAGACCGTCACCGTTCACGTCTGCGAAGGACTTCTGGATCGCGGCGGTGCCTCCGGTGGAATCTTCAGGTGCTTCCGCGATCTGGTCGGCATAGGTGGCCGAGGGGTTCGTCGTGCCGCCCGGCACGACTGCCGGGTCGCTGCCGCCCGATGCGTTGGGGCTGGTCCAGCTGGCATTGATGCTGACGCCGAGACTCAGACCACCACCGGAATCGTCGGCGTCACCGCCCTTGCCCGCGGCCCCGCCCTTGGTCGCGTTGGTCCGCCCCTTCGAGTTTCCCTTGATGTCGACGAGGCCGCTCGTCAAACCTCCCTGGACCGCGAAGGTGAGGTCTTGATTGACCACGTCGGCTTGCGAAATCGACTTCTCGGGGAGATATGCACCGCGCTGGTCGGTGTAGCTGACCTTGCCGGCCTGGATGACGTCGGGATAGCCGTCGCCGTTGAGGTCCTCGTAGTCGACGAGACCGAAGCTCGACCCGAAGCCGAGCGAGGCAGCGAGTGGGCCGATGCCGAATGCGAGTGACAGGGACGGGATCGTGAGCCCGATGCGGGTGACCGCCCGGCCACCACCTCCAGTGGCGCCCGTCAGTGTCACCGAATCGGTGCCGAGACGTGACGACCGCATGCTCGTGGCGTTGCCGACGAGGTTGTCGCGTGTGCCGCGCCAGATGGCACCGGGAAGCGGTGCCGCAGCGCCCGGGAACACGGGTGAGTTCGCTCGTGGCGCATAGGCGTACGACGGCTCGGCGCCCGACTCACTGGTGCTACCGAGATCTTCGAATCCGTCGGGGGCGTTGGCCGGATCGCGGTCGGCGCTCGTGGTGTCGATCGTGAACGCGCTCTCGACGATCGCCGACGTGGCGAGCACGCCGGGAGCCGTGTACCCGGCGATGCCCCACCCGCGGTAGGCGAGCGGGAAGATGCCCTGCTGACCGGTCCAACGCAGGCGAGCGGCGCTGATGTCGACGTCGGAGGTGCCGTCGGCGGCACCATCGGGCCGCAGCGCGAACCCGTCGAGTCGGAGGCCGGCCCCGGCCGTGGCTGGATCGCGGACGGTGACGTCGAAGAAGTACTCGTCGCTGCCGTTGGGGGCGAAGTCGAGGTTCGCGAGCACTGCCTGGCTCGGCAGGACCCTGAAGTCGAGAGTGACGGGGGCTTGTGCCACGATCGTGCCGGCGACATCCTTGATCGTCACGATCGCCTCGCTGGTGGCGACCGAAGTGCCATCGCCACCGAGGCGCGTGACGGAGACCAGCGCGTCGAACGTACCGGCGCCGGGTGTGGCAGTCACCGCCGGCAGGGCCGGTGACGAGTTCGGGTACTGCTCGATCTCGGGGGCGAAGTCGACATTGATCGTCGGCTGGCCGTTCTTCTCGACCACGAGAGGATCGCCCTGGTCGTCGACGCCCGACAGATAGTGGAGGCTGGCGGAGTAGTCGATCGCGGTCAGGTCGACCGGCGAGTCCGTCGCCAGGTAGATCTCGACGGTGTGCTGGACCGAGTCGGTGGGGACAGCCGCTTGGACCGGCCCCGACACCGCGAAATCGACGGTCAACTGGCGAGGCGTATCGGGGCCTCCGTCGCTGTCGAACGCCGCCTCCACGACTGAATTCTGCACCGGCACGGGCGTACCGTCGTAGAGCACGATCAACTCGACGTCGTCGCTCGTGGCCGCCTTGTCGATGGTGGCCTCGACCCGCACGGTTCCCGTGAACGGCATCACCACCATGCTGTGGGGGCGGCCCGACACGGTGAAGTCGGCATCGGCGTCGAACAGGTTCTGCGACAGCCCGTTGGCGTCGGCGCCCGGCAATCCATCAGGCATCGAGGTATAGGTGATGGTCGGCGCCCAGGACACCTCGTCACCTGCTCCGTTGTCGATCGAGCCGACTCGGAAGTACAGGCGATCGCCGGCGTTCACTGCAACGCCCGTGATGGGCGACTCGAACGCCTTCGCCCCGTCGTTGATCAGATTGGCAGCGGCCAACTCGGCATCGCCATTCTTCTGGATGGCGACCCGCACTCCATCGGGTGACGCGACGTTCGGCGTGAACTCCACGACGCCGTCGATCGTGACGGTGCCGGTGTACGGTGCGACCCAACGGCGAACCGTGTCGACGAGCGGCGACTGTGCAGCGAGGTCGTTCTCCGCGTCGGTGATCTGATCGGACGCGATCGTGGGCGAGTTCGTGTTCACCGGCAGCGGCACCGACGTCAGCGAGTCGTCGGTGCTGAACGTGGGCACACCGCCGACGAGATGGTTGAAGTACACCTGGCCGCCGGAGATGAAGTCGGGCAGCCCGTCGGCGTTCACATCGGTGAAGTACGAGTCACCGATCGACACTTGACCGCCGATGCCGAACGCAGCGGTGACGACGATGTAGGCCTCGACCGAGAGCTGGAAGTTGACGCTCGATTCGTGGGAGAGCCCGCCGAGGTTGGTCGCGGGTGCATTTCCGGGTTCAGCTCCGCCGCTGAAGCCGCCGGTGCCGTCCGCGCCGTTCTGGTTGAGACGGAACTTGATGGCACCACCGTCCTTGAAGACCTTGTCGGGCAAATTGTCGCCGTTGAGGTCGATCCACTCGGCGAGCGCATCGGTGCCGCTGCCGCCGATCTGGAACGAACCACCGAACGAGCCGACCTTCTGTGGGATCAGCGCGTTGAAGCCGATGTAGGCGTGGCCTTCGGCGCCATTGGATTCCGACGATCCGAGCATGCCCGTCGACACGCTGGAGTCGAGGTACTGCTTGTCGGCTTGGTCGTCCGCGGTCGTCCACTCGACCGGATCGGCAAACCCGTCGTAACCGCCGCCGGCGGTCGTCACCGCGTCGTAGTAGTCGAAGGTGTGCGTGACTGCGTCGGCCCCCGTGCCCTGCGTGATCGAAGCGAGCAGCGTCTTGTCGTACGGCGTATTGGGCTGGTACGCGAAGTTGTACTGCACGACCTCCTGGCCGTATGACGGCGGCCCGTACATCACCTGGATGCGACCCAGGCGGTCGGGCAGCACGTCGACGTAGCCCAGTGACGCGTCGACGATCGGGTCGAGGCGCGCCGGGGCACCCGGGTTCACCACCTTGTCGCGGATGAGCTGGATGCGGTACGGGGCGTCGGCTCCGTAACCGACCTTCGACGATGCCTTCGTGTAATCGATGTGGTCGAGGTAGGTGTGACGGCCGCAGACTTGGGAAGTGAGTTCGCACGTCGCCTTGTCGGGTTGAGCGATCCATGCTCCGTTCCCGTTCGATCGGTAGTACACCGTGTCGTAGAAGTAGCGGACCTCGTTGACGCCCACGTCGCGTTGTGCCGACAGCAGCCAGCGCACGGCATTTCCGTTGTCGTCGAACACGATCGCCGACTTGTCGATGCTGGGCACCGTGTCGCTCGCCCCGTATGGCCCCGGCCCGCCGGAATCGGGGAAACCTCCGTACCAACGGACGTTGCCCTCCTTGTCGCGCACCTCCCAGAAGTAGTTGGCGGGTCCTCCCGGTGGCACCTCGTGGCGGGTGATCAGCTCGTACTCGGTCTCGACCTGACGGGTGTAGTCGCTCCGGTCGCCGGTGACCCGGTCCACCCATACGTCACCGGTCGCATTCGGCACCAACAGATCCCCGTCGAGGGTGTAGCTCTCGCTCTCCTTGGCCGAGTCGAAGTGTGGCGCCCCGAAGGTCGTGTCGACGGCGACTTCGCCGACGCCGACGTCCCACCCGATGCCGAGCCAGCCGTTGCCACCGCTCGACGAGTAGCTCGGATCGACGTTCGGGGTGAAACCGCGGCCGGCCGGGATGATGAGCGGGTACGACAGTTCGGCAGCACCGTAACTGTCGGGCTCGGGCGAGTCGATCAACGACAGGGCCTCAGTCGGGTCACCGTAGGCCAACCCATCCACCTCGGATGCGCCCAGGTCATCGGGCTTGAGCGCCTGCCTCGCGTGCCAACGTCGTTTCGGCGTTGCCACCGAGCACATCGGCGATCACGAACGATGGAATGATCGTGGTGACTGCCAACAGCGCACCTGCCGACGCTCTCGTGACGTGGCGCATGGTACGGCCCCTTCGAACACACGCGTCCGGGTGCTTCCGAACTGCGGTGCGCTGACCGTACACCTATTCATCTGCCGGCGACGACGCTGACCGCTACCAGGCGCGGGACTCTCGTATCGAGTGTCGGATTCGTGACCCCAACCACCGCCGGGAGCGCCTTGCGGCGGCGGTCGACCGGTCGATCCGTCAAGCGACGCGGGCGACCGCCCCGCTGTGGTCTCCGTCGGCGACCGATGTGACGCCACACACCGCCCAGAGCTCCGAGCGCAGCCGGTCGGATTGTGGGGGAACCAGCCGGTTCGAGGCGACGACGCCCTCGATCATGTCGGCCAGCACCGCTGCCCACGGACGCCCGCGCAGCCGCACCGACACGATCGCGCCATCACCTCGGCGACGGATCGTGCGGTCGACCCCGACCAGCCGGGGTGGGCACCGGAAGCTCGGCCCGATCAGCCCCCGGCGGCGCGCCTCGCGGGTGAGCGTGCGAGCGGCGGAGGCGAAGTCGACCGTGGTAGCCGACGTGATCGGGAGGGACATGCCCTCATTGTGAACGAGGGCTGTCACAACCCTCCGAGGCAAGGCACTCGACGTCCCAAACCCGGGGTGGCCTGATGTCGGTTCGCGCCACGTGCGGTTGGGTGCCAAGCGACCACCGCTCACGGCCGGTTTCCAGCAGGACGTTTCGCGCCACACCCCCGGCCTCTCGATCGGCGACGGGCTGTGTCACATCGACTCGGTAGGGTCGCTGGCGATGGCCGACACCGAGCCGATGCCCGAGCTCTCCCCACTCCAGAACAAGACGCTCGGCCTGCTGCGCGCGCCGCCGATCCGGTCGTGTTCGACACCGCCTTCGTCGCATCGCTGCGCGCCGACATCGTCGAAGCGTTCGAACAGTTCCACGAACGTCTCGGCGACGAATCGATCTTCATCAGCAAGCACCGGCTCACGAGCGTGCTCGGCTGCGAGGTGCAGCACCTGCTCGACGACGACTTCTCGTGGTCGCCTGCAGTCGCCGGTGGCCAGGTCGCTCACCGCGCCGTCCAACTGATGGTCAACTGGCGGGGTGACCCCGTGCCCGCCGACGTGATCGACGAGGCGCTCGCCCGCCTGGCCGACGAGGACTCCAGCATCGGCGATTGGATCGAGGGGCTCGGCGAGGCCGACCTGGCCGACCTCCGCGGGTTCGCCGTCGACAAGCTGATCAAGTTCCAGGAGTGTTTCCCCCCGCTCGACAAGCGTGCCGCTCCGACGGTCGAATCGAGCGTGCGCTGGCCGCTCGACGGGCCGATCGTGTTGTCGGGCAAGGTCGACCTCACCCTCGGCCGGCCGGCGGGCGCCGAGAGCCGAAAGGTCATCATCGACCTCAAGACCGGCTGGGTGTCGCCCAAGCACCGCGAGGATCTGCGCTTCTACGCCCTGGTCGAAACCCTGCGCACCCAGATCCCGCCCCGCAAGCTGGCGTCGTTCTATCTCGATGCCGGCGAGCCGGTGGTCGAGGACGTCAACGAACGGGTGCTGCTGACCGCCTCACGTCGGATGCTCGACGGTGTCAACGCCGAGATCGAGTTACGGTTCGAGGGCCGCGAGCCGATCAAGCGCCCGGGCACGTCATGTCGCTGGTGCCCGTTGCAGGATGACTGCGCCGAAGGCCAGGCCTACCTGACGGGTCGCGACGACCCCGACGCCTGACCCGCTGACCCGGATGGAGTCCGCGCTCGGTCACCGTGGGCGAGACCGCAACCTCAGCAGTTGGCGATCCGGCCGCGATCGACGGCAGTGCCGGCGCCGCTGGCGGCTGCGTTGAACGTGCACAGGGCGGATTCGTCGAGCAATGGTCCGGCCATGCCCGGCTGGTTGGTGTAGCCCCACGAGTTCACCGAGATGATCGGACCCGATCCGGCGGCGACGTCCATCGGTTGCACCCATGGGCCGCCCGACGAGCCGCCCGACAGACCGCAGCTGGGCAGCCACCAGTTGACTGCGGATGCGGTCGACATTTTCTCGGAGCAGTACATGAAGTTCGGATCCTCGGAGTAGCTGTATCCGAGCGCATGGGTGACCTGGCCGGCGGTACCCGTGTTGAAACCGATCGTCAGCTCGTTGACGGCTGCCTCCAGCGAACTTTCCGACCCGGCACCCTGGTGCGAGTCCGGGCCGACGAGGTAGTAGCCGTAGTCCCATTCGACGTTGTCGGGGAACTTCCGGGTGGTCCAGTTCTTGTCGACGACACCGGTGGACGGCACCCAACAACCGATCGGATCGTTGTCGCAGTTCGAGTCGGTGCGGGTGCCAGTCGTGCCTGCCTGGTCCGGGATGAACATCACGTTGCGAGCGAACATCTTCGCGACGTCGTCGTACACGCAATGCGCCGCTGTCAGGATGACGGAGGTGCCGGCAATGGGGTCGGCAACCACGGTTCCCGAGCAGACGTAGGCGTTCCAGGTGGTGCGACGGCGGTTGACGGTGGGCATCTCGAACAGGATGCGACCGGCAGCAGCCTGGACGTCCCCGCCGTGCCACGCGGCGTTGGTGACGACGTCGCCCGTCTCGGGGGCGGCGGCAGGGGCGAGCCGGCGCCGGTGTCGACGACGAAGTCCCATGTCAGCGAGGTCGCGGGGTTGCCACCTCGCTTGGCGCCGTCCTTCGTCAAGATTTTCCAGCTCCAGTCTCCGTCGCTGAATCCCTGCAGCGTGGTGCCGTACGAGTCGCCTCCCAAGCTGCTTGCGCTGAACGACTGGGTGGCCCCGCCGGGATAGGTGATCACGATGGTCACCGAGCGGATCCCCGAGGTGTCGGTGATCGTCGCCGAGAAGTCGACGGTGCCACCGACCGTTGCGCCGTCGGGCGACGGATCTGAGAGAATTGTGGCCATCCGCCGAAGCGCTCGGCTGCCCCATCGGGAGGCGAGCTCCGCTGGACACCTGGGTCACCTGGGCGCGGACCGAGTGGCCGTATGGATCGAGCGATCCGTCTGCGCGGGCTTGAGGTACCCGAGGCCGCGCTGGTCGATCACGAGGTCGCGCGGTGTCGCCGACGCGACCCGTGCGGGGGTCCAGTGGACGCGACATCGCCGGCACGGTCGGCGTCGGACGGCTTGCCCGCCGAGGCCCCGGAGGAGACCACGACCGCCGACGCGGTGACCGCGGCGACGACCAGCAGGCGGCTTGCAATGGTTCGCATCGCCGAAAGCTACTGCAATTCGGTGTCAGCTGACCATCAAGCTTTGTGCTGTTCCGACGCCCGCCGCGGTGTCTATTGCACGCTCAGCGGTCGGGGGTCATGAATGCGACCGGAACTCCGAGCCCCGCCGCGGAACGCACGGTTGCGATGCGGCGGCCCGGCTGGACGGCCGGCTTCGGGACGCCGATCACGTCTTTCCCCCACCGTTCGCACACCGCGTCCAGATCGACGACGTTCACCACCAGACCGAACAGGCTGGTGCGCACCGCACGGGCGTTCTCGACGATCTCGACGATGCAGCCCGCGCATCGGTCTCGTCGGCGAACCGGTGGAACGCCTGACGGACCGTTTCCGTCTCCCTGATTCGTTTGCACGGCAGTCCCAAGGCTGCCTCGACGGCCTCGCTGGAGCGCTCGAGCGAGGCCGTCGTCATCACGATGTGGTCGAGTTCGAAGGCGCCGTTGGGATGCTCGAGCGCCGGCATCACTGCGCCGATCGTCAGCTCGACACCCTCGATGTCGTCCGGGACGGCCTCGGCTGCATCGACGACCATGCCCGACACTCCCGGGTCGGCCCCGGTGAACTCGAGCGCGCCGTTGCGCAAGGGAATCCGGCCCGCCTCGTCGGTGACGAAGCCCAGCGCCTCCCATGGTTCGCTCGATCCGCCGATCCGCACGGCGGCCAGTCGCGGGTGCGTCACGGTTCGACCCCGAGTTGCCAGGAGAAGAAGGCGAGCACGTCGGCTTGTTCGGCGGCCCGTTTGCCGACCGGCTTGCCGGCGCCGTGGCCGGCGCGACCCTCCTGGTGCAACAAGATCGGCCGCTCGTGCTGGTCGGCCGCCGCCCACTGCATCATCGCCGCCATCTTGCGGGCGTGCATCGGGTCGACCCGGGTGTCGCCTTCGGCGGTGGTGAACAGCACGGCCGGGTAGCGCTGGCCGGGCCGGACGTTGTGGTACGGCGAGTAGGCGTGCAGCCAGGCGAACTCCTCGGCGATCTCGGGGTCGCCGTACTCGTCGGTCCACAGCTTGGCGATCAGGAAGTTGGGGAACCGGATCATGTCGAGCAGCGGCACCGCGCACCAGACGGCTCGACACAGATCGGGGCGCTGGGTCAGCGCCGCGCCCATCAACAGCCCTCCGTTCGATCCGCCTGCGATCGCCAACCGGTCGCGCGAGGTACGGCCGGTGTCGACCAGCCAGTCGGCGGCCGCGTGGAAGTCGTCGAACACGTTCTGTTTGTTCCCGCGCTTGCCGGCCTGGTGCCAGTCCTCGCCGTGTTCGAAACCGCCTCGCAACCCGGCGATCGCGTAGAGACCGCCGGCGGCGCACCAGGCGGCGATCGTCGGCGACCACACCGGCGTCGCTGTGATCGCGAATCCGCCGTAGCCGTTCAGGATCGCCGGCGTTGCCTCGTCGGGCTCGACATCGCTCCGGTGAACGAGGAACAGGCCGATCGCCGTGCCGTCGGGTGACGGGTACTCGACCTGCGACACGGAGAGCGCATGTGACGCGGCTCCGGCCGCGGTGGCCTGCAACGGTCGAGCTCGAACACGTCCGTCATCCGATTCCTCGACGCGCCAGACCGACGTCGGTTCGTCGAACCCCGTGATCAGCGCCATCGCCGTGCCCGCCGGCGGATCGGTCGCGAGTTGTGCCACACAGCACACGCCGAGCCCTTCGACGAGGGCCACCTGCGAGCCGTCGCCGGACCATTTCTCGATCGTGTCGACCCCCGCCACGCTCGTGGTGACGATGAACCCGTCCCCGAGCGGTCGCGGCACTCCGACCACGACGTCGCGTTCGGCCACGATCGTGGTCCACCCGGTCTGGTCGGCGGGCAGGTCGTCGAGATCGATCGCCACGATGCGGCCCTGTGGCGCGTCGAGGGTGGTCGATCCGATCAACCGGTTCCCGGAGGAGAACACGAGGTGATTCGACGCATCGATTCCGGCGATCAGGGTGTGCCAGTGCCCGGTGTCGCGGTCGAGCAGATGCTGATCGCTGCGGCTCCACCCCACCATCGCGTCGACCAGCAGGTAGCGCCCGTCCGGTGAGATCCGCACCTCCGGCCACGTTTGTGGGGTCGGGTGTTCGGCCCATACGACGGGATCGTCGGCCCACGGCGCACCCAGCACATGATGGTGCACCGTGCGGTGGTATTCGTCGCCGTCGGGGTAGCGGGTGTAAAAGAACGCCGAGCCGTCGGGTTCCCAGGCCACGCTCGCGGCGCGGCAGTTGGGGATCTCCTCGGCCAACCGCGACCCGTCGACCGTTCGAACGACCCGCAGGACCGAGTTCTCGGTCCCGCCCTCGCTGACGCCGACCGCGACCAGGTCGCCGTCGGCGGAGGGGACGAACCAATCGATCGCGACGGCCCCGTCGGCGATGGCGGCCGCCGGGTCGACCAGCACGTTCGGCGGCGAGTCCGGATCGGCCAGCGGGCGTTCGACCAGCCGGGCCTGCTCGCTACCGGCGTCGCGTTCGAGCAGGAACAGTCGGTCGCCCCGCACGTGGACGGCCTGCACGACACGCAGATTCATCAGTTCGATGAGGCGCCGATGCCAGATCTCCCGGGCGGGTAGGCCGTCGAGCACGGCGCGGGTTCGGGCATTCTGCTCGCTCACCCATTGGCGAACGCTCGGGTCGGCTCCGGATTCCAGCCAGCGGTACGGATCGGACACGGCGAGGCCGTGGATGGTCTCGACGAGTTCATGGCGCGGGGTGCGGAGTTGATCGGACCCGAACGTCATGGCGGCCAACCGTACGCGACGGAGGTATCCGGGACGGTGTAATAACCGGATACTTGACGTTGAGAAGTCATCTCGCTGCACGACCCCCGACAGCAAAAATGCCGTCGGCGATGCCGACGGCAGTGTTGCGCACTCTGTCGCGCTTCAGCGCGCGAGTTGGTCGATTTGGGTAGGTGTGAACGATTCAGCGACCCATGTTGGGGCGCTTGCCGTGATTCGCCTTGCTGCGGCGCATCTTGGCCTTCTTCTTCTTGGTCTTCTTCGACATAGGTTCCCAGCCTAGGGGCCAGCACCCCCCACCCCAACCGCCGCATCGTACCCACCGCTGCATCCCACCCCACCCCACCCCCACCCCACCCCACCGCCGACGCCGCACCCGTCTGTGTCACGGTTTTCGTGAGCGCTCACGAAAACCGTGACACAGAACAGCGAGCGGGGCAGATTGGACAAGCGGATCTCGGGCGTCAGGCGGCCAGGGAGCGGGCGAGCGCGGAGCGTGTCGTGGAAATCACCTGATCCTCGAGCTCGGTGACCTGCCGGTAGGTGAACTGGATCGGAAGGAAACCGTCGAGCATGAGGGCGTTCGATCGCTCGGCGTCCCGGGACATCTGCGCCTCGGTGCGATGGAAGCGGTATCCGAGCAGCTCGACCACGACCGGAGTTCCGGCAAAGCGGCAGTCGACTCGCACCACGCGATCTCCGGCGCGGGACAACACCTGCTGGGTCTTCGGAAGCGGCAAGCCCGCCGCCGCGACCAGCTCGAGATAGCGACGCTCGAGCCAGCTGTGCGCACCGCGTCGCACGTCGGCGCCCTCGATCGCGGCGATCACCTTGGGGATGCCGTGGCGCCCGCGCTTGCCGAGTTCGACCAGACGTTTGTGGAGCAGCGCTTCGGATGCTCCGCCGTCGCGGAGCAACGAGTCGATCGCCACGGTGAGTTGTGCGATCGAACTCGACTTGGCCAGGTCGATCACGGTGCGGGTGGGAGACAACGCCCGCATCCCGTCGATCACGGCACGATCGATCGGTGGGAGGTCGACCGTGGTGTGGATGTAGTGGCCGACACGCTGGATGTTGCGGCCACGCCTGATCGTGACGTGGAACGGCGGCCTCAGCACGTAAGCCGTCGAATCCGTGCAGCGCCGCCGCGGTCGGTCCGCTCGCCCACGCCGCGTCGGCCCCGCAGTCGATCAGCAGTGCCGCCAGGTCGTCGCGGCGGGAATGCGGCGTGTACGCCGACCGGTAGACGTGGGCGCCGGCCTTTTCGAGGTATCCGTCGGCAGCGCGCCGAGCGCCGATGCCAATCGGTCACGGCGGCCCCGTCGAGCTGGCCGACGGTCGCGATCCCCCGCTGGCCGGCGAGTTGGCGCCGGAGCGATTCGTTCGATCGAGGGGTCATGTGGTGCATCCAACCAGTGGGGTGTCACAGTCGCCCACCGACGTATCCACGCCACGATTCCTGTCACGTTTTTCGTGAGCGCTCACGAAAAACGTGACCGACGACGGGTGCGGTGACACGAGGCTGGCAGCAAGGGCATTGGTCCGGGCATTCTTGTCACGACATTCGTGGGCGCTCACGAAAATCGTGACACAGACGGGTGCGGTGACACGAGGCCGGCAGCAGGGCATCGACCCGGGCATTCTTGTCACGACATTCGTGGGCGCTCACGAAAAACGTGACAGAGAACGGGGGGGTGGGTTCGGCCCTGGAGATGGGCGGGGCACACGGCAGCGTCAGGCGGCGGACCAGGCGAGCAGGTCGTCGGCCGACATCGTGTTGACGATCCGGTCGATGCGGCACCTCGCGTTCGGCGGCCCGGTTGCAGCCGAGCGGCTGCCACTCGAGCTGACCGGTGGCGTGGGCGTCGGAGTCGATCGAGAACCAGCAGCCGTAGTCGATCGCGAGATCGATCAGCTCGCCGCGGCGGATCGAGACGCTCGGGTCGGCAGTTGATCTCGACGGCCGTGCCGAACTGGGCGCAGGCGGCGAAGACGAAGTCGGCGTCGAACTTCGACTCGGGTCGCTTGCCGATCATGCGACCGGTGCAGTGCCCGAGGATGTCGACGTGTGGGCTGGCGACTGCCATCACCATCCGTTCGGTCATCTGCTTGCGTTCCATCCGCAGCTTCGAATGGACGCTGGCGACGACCACGTCGAGTCGGGCGAGCATCTCGTCGGTCAGGTCGAGCGAACCGTCCTCGAGGATGTCGACCTCCATCCCGGTCAGGATCCGGAAGTCGTGGCCGGCGGCTGCGATCTCGGCGTTGATCCGCTCGATCTCGAGCGAGCTGGTCGGCGAGGCGCTGCTCGTCGAGCCCGTGGGCGATCGTGAGCCGGGCCGAGTGGTCGGTGAGCACCATGTACTCGTGACCGAGCTCGATCGCGGTCGCGGCCATCGCCTCGATCTCCGCCCCACCATCGCTCCAGGTCGAGTGCAGATGGCAGTCGCCCCGCAGCGCCGCGCGGTACGACCGCGCCCTCGTCGGTGATCGGCACCTGCGACTCGGCCTCGATCTTCGTCAGGTAGGTCGGCACGAGCCCGGCGAGCGCCTCGGTGATCACGCCGGCGGTCGCGTCGCCGATGCCGTCGAGCTCGGTGAGCCGCTCGTCGCGGGCGCGTTCGGCCAGCTCGACCGGGTCGGTGGCGCGCACGACGTCGAGCGCCCGCACGAATGCCTTGGTCTTGAACGGTGATGCGAGGGCGCGGTCGAGGCAGTGGATCACCCGCAGCAGCGCCTGCTCGGGCGTCATCGGGGCGGTCGGCGCCATGGCACTGCGACCGTACCGGCGTCGGACGTCGTCGGTGGCGTCCCGAGCGGACACGGTGGCACGATGCCGCGGCTCCGGAATACCTGTACGGGGGCGTCAATGCGTTCCACAGACATGCCGGTACGCAACACAAGGAGCACACCGTGTCGACCAGGACACTGAACATGGAGAACTTCGAGCAGACGGTGACCGGCGACGGCATCACCTTCGTCGACTTCTGGGCCGAATGGTGCGGGCCGTGCAAGATGTTCGGCCCGATCTTCGAGCAGACGTCCGAGGAGAATCCCGACGTCACGTTCGCCAAGGTCGACACCGAGGCCGAGCAGCAGCTCGCCGGCTCGCTCGGGATCATGTCGATCCCGACGCTGATGATCTTCCGGGACGGCATCCAGCTGTTCAGCCAGCCCGGTGCCCTCCCGAAGTCGGCGCTCGACGATCTGCTCCGCCAGGTCCGCGAGACTCGACATGGACGAGGTCCGCAAGGAGACTCGCCGAGACAGGGCGCCACCGAACAGCGCCTGACACCAGTTCTCGCCCGGCCGACCCCACCCCTCCCCGGTGGGTCGCCGGGCGAAGATCCCCACCGCCGATCGGAACCCCCCACCGATCGGCCCCGAGGCGGGCAGCATCGCTGCCCGCCTCGTGCGCGTCTCGGGGCAGCACGCGTGGTCGGGGACCGAACCTCGTTCGCTCGATAGCCTGCACCGTCTCATGGAACGCTTCGGTCTGGTCGGGCTGCCCAACGCGGGCAAGTCATCGCTCTACAACGCGCTCACCGGTGGTGGGGCACTCGCGGCGCCGTATCCGTTCGCCACCAAGGACCCGAACATCGGGGTCGCCCGGGTGCCCGACGACCGGCTCGACCGGCTGGCGGCGATGTCGAAGTCGAAGAAGGTGATCCACGCCGCGGTCGAGGTGGTCGACATCGGCGGGCTCGTCGAGGGCGCGTCCAAGGGTGAGGGTCTCGGCAACAAGTTCCTCGCCAACATCCGCGAGGTCGACGCGATCGTGTTCGTGCTGCGGGCGTTCGACGACGACGACGTCACCGGCCCGTCCGACCCGCTCGAGCATCTCCGCATCGTCGAGCTCGAGCTGGCCCTCGCCGACCTCGAAACGGTCGAGAAGCGGCTCAACCAGGTCGAGCGCCAGTCCAAGCTCGACAAGACGCTCGGCGACGAGATCGACGCGCTGCGCGGCCGCCAACGAGCGCTCAGCGACGGGCGGCCGCTGTACCGGGCGGGGCTGCAAGCGCCGACCACAAGGAGCTGCTGGCGCCCTACTTCCTGCTCACCAACCGCCGGGTGCTCGCCGTGGTGAACGTCGGCGAGGACGCCCTCGACCGGCATCCCGAGGCCGCGACGGCCCGGGTCGAGGCCGAGTTCAACGACGCCGGCGACAACGTCGAGGTGATCGGGATGTGCGTCCAGCTCGAAGCCGAGGCCGCCACGATCACCGACCCGGTCGAACGTGCCGAGATGCTCGAGGGCTTCGGGCTCGGCGAGGGCGCCCTGTTCCGCATGGTGCGCTCCGCGTACCACCTGCTCGGGCTGCGCACCTATCTTCACGACCGGCGAGAAGGAGTCCCGGGCCTGGACGTTCTACGAGGGTTCGACGGCGCCGGTGTGCGCCGGGCGGATCCACACCGACTTCCAGCGCGGGTTCATCCGGGCCGAGGTCATCCAGTGGGACGAGCTGCTCGAGCTCGGCTCGTGGAACGCCGCCAAGGACGTCGGCAAGCTCCGCGTCGAAGGCAAGGACTACGTCGCCCAGGACGGCGACGTCATGGAGTTCCGCTTCAACGTGTAGCGGGGGTTTCTCGAGCCGGCCAGTCGCGTCGACAGCTCGCTGACGAGGTCGTTCGAGCGCAACGCCGACGCCGACATCGGCCGCCTGTTCCGCCCCGGCGAGCTGCGAGGCTCGTTGGGCTGAGGCTCATGCCTCGAGTCGAGCCTCGGCCGCCGAAAGAAGCTGGCGAGCCCATCGCACGCAACTGGTCGCGGCGGTTGCGCTGACGTCGACGCTCTCGTAGCCCGCCTGCGTCTTGCGATCGAGCGCCCGCTTGAGCGCCGTTGACAAGGTGGCATCGACCTGGCGCAGCAGATCGACGGCTGACACGTGGTTGCCGTCGCTCGACCGCTCGCCGAGCGCGTGGCATGTGATCGCGTCGGCTGCCGCGATCGCGGCGTGGATCGCACAGGTCGCGACGACGTCCGGTGCGTCGAGCAGTTCCGCCGCTTCGAGGAACTGGCGCGCGTCGACGAGACGCCGGCGCGCCTGCTGCACGTCGCACGGCTTACGGCTGCCCTTGACCCGGCTCATCGGTGACGCTCCAGAAGCGAGGAAGCGTCGCCGGTGAGTGCGATCCCGTCCCGCCGGATCTGCTCGACGAGAGGGTTCTTGGCTCGGACGAGTTCCCGCCACGACGCTTGCGAATGCTCGACGAGCTGCACGTCGTTACCGGTCCAGGAGCGAACATCGGCCTGAAGACGTGACAGCCGCTCGTGCAGGTCGGGTGACTGGAGGTCGTCGGCCACGATCAGCAGGTCGACGTCCGAATCGCTGTCGGCGTCGCCGCGAGCCACCGACCCGAAGAGCCAGGCACCCTGGAGGTCGGGCCACGCGGAAAGTCGCTCTCGCAGTCGCCGGATCAGTTCGCCTCGCAGACCTGCCAGGGTCAGCACCGGCCCAGCCGCGAGGTGGTTCCGGTTCAGCACGACCATCGACGAGCGGCCGGCGACCGTCTCACCCACGAGTCCGGTCTGGATGAGTTCCTCGATGACGCCGCTGGCGTTGCCAGGAGCGACGCCGGCGGCCGCTGCGAGTTGCCGCCGGGTGACAGGCTGTTCGAGCCGGGCCAGCGCCTGAATCAGCGCACCGCGGACGGTGGGTGCAACATCGAGAACGGGTGAGCCCAGGTGCATGCTGCCATCCTTATTCCAGTATGATCTGAAATAGGATCATGTGATCTGTTTATAGATCACTAACCCGGTCGAACGTGCCGAGATGCTCGAGGGCTTCGGGCTCGGCGAGGGCGCCCTGTTCCGTATGGTGCGCTCGGCGTATCACCTGCTCGGACTGCGCACCTATTTCACGACCGGTGAGAAGGAGTCGCGGGCCTGGACGTTCTACGAGGGTTCCACGGCGCCGGTGTGCGCCGGGCGGATCCACACCGACTTCCAGCGCGGGTTCATCCGGGCCGAGGTGATCCAGTGGGACGAGCTGCTACAGCTCGGTTCGTGGAACGCCGCCAAGGAGGTCGGCAAGTTGCGCGTCGAGGGCAAGGACTATGTCGCCCAGGACGGCGACGTGATGGAGTTCCGCTTCAACGTGTGATGCCTCGCCGGCCGGTCAGCGACCGGTTGGTCAGGCGGGTGTGGGCGCGTGACGGCGTCGTCGCGCCACCAGCAGCAAACCACTGCCGAGCGCCAACAGGCCGAACCCCATCGAGGTCTTGCGGCCGATGCCGTCGGAGCCGGTCCTGGGCACGGTGAGGGTCGGGGCCAGGACCGAGACCTGGAAGCCGAGCGTGACGTTGGAAGTCCCCAGCCGGGCCGTTCCGGTGAACACGCCGCCCTCGGGCGGTGCCGTGAACGTGGCCGTCGCGGTGCCCGACGTGGAGCCGGCGGGGCCGATGCATCGCACGTTGCGGACCTGGGTGGGGACCCCGGCCACGGGCGGGTCCGGGAACCTGAACTGCACGTCTCTCGCCGACGATGCAGTTCTGGACCGTGACGGTGAAACTGCCTCCAGCGGGCGGGTTCGGATCGGAGACCGAGATCGAGGGAGCGGCGGGCGGGTAGGCATGGGTGACGCCCGCGCCGACGAACAGCGCGCCGGCGACCACCATCAGGGCAACGACAAGTTGTTTCATAGCTAGCGGTCTTCCCTCGCCCGTCGACATTCGACTGCAGACCCTACCAGTGGTAGATAGGCGCCGCCACGGTGCCGTCGAGAGTTCGATGCGGTTCGATACGGATCGGACCGACCTGGCAAGAGAGTCGCCGAGGCCTCGCGCCCGAAGCGGTCTAGACTTCGCTCGCCCCTATGACAGACACGACCGACGTGAACATGCGCGAAGCCGGGGCGCTGGCGACGCTGCTGCGCGTGGCCCGTGCCCACCTGCCGGTCGTTCACTTCCTGCTCGACGGTGCGCTGTGGGCGGTGGCGATCCCGGTCGGCGTCTGGTTCCGCTACGACTTCGACACGTCGCACATCACCGCCGAACTGCTGCGCTCGGTGGCGCTGGCGCTGGTGTTGCAGGGTGTGATCGGGCTCGCGCCTCGGGCAGTACCGCCGCAAGTGGCGCTATGGCAGTTTCGACGAGGTGCGGATGATCGCGATCACGGCACTGAGCGTCGGCGCGATCATGTCGGTGGTGCTGTGGCGGGACCTCTCGATCCCCCGTTCGGTGCCGATGCTCGCGGCCGCGATCACCCTGCTCGGCCAGGTCGCCGTTCGATCGACGTGGCGGTCGTACGTCGACCATCAGAAGCGTCCGAACGGCCCCGACGTACAACGTCTCGTCGTCGTCGGTGCCGGCGAGGCCGGCGTGCAGATCGTGCGTACGCTGCTGGCGAACCCCGCCAGCCCGTACGTGCCGGTCGCCCTGCTCGACGACGATCCGAACAAGCGCAACCTGCGCATCTCGGGTGTGCGCGTGTCGGGAACCGTCGACGACGTCGCCGCGGTCGCCGAGGCGGAGCGGGCGTCCGGCGTGCTGATCGCCATTCCGTCGGCCGACAGCAGCCTCATCCGGCATGTCGACGAGATCGCCCGCGCGGCCGATCTCGAACTGCTCGTGCTGCCACCGGTCGAACAGCTGCTCGGTGGTGTCGGTGTCGCCGACATCAAGCCGGTGTCGCACGCCGACCTGTTGGGCCGTCACCCGGCCGCTATCGACCCGGAGGCGATCGCCGGCTACCTGCGCGGCAGGCGGGTGCTGGTCACCGGTGCGGGCGGTTCGATCGGCAGCGAGCTCTGCCGTCAGATCGTGCGGTTCGAACCGTCGGAACTGCTGATGCTCGACCGCGACGAGAGCGGACTGCACGGCACCCAACTGTCGATCGAGGGGCGAGCATTGCTCGACAGCCCCAACCTGATCCTGGCCGACATCCGCGATGCCGCACGCGTCGACGAGATCTTCTCCGAGTACCGGCCCGAGATCGTGTTCCACGCCGCGGCGTTGAAGCATCTGCCGTTGCTCGAGTCGCATCCCGGCGGAGGGGTGGAAGACCAACGTGTGCGGAACGCTCAACTTGCTGGTCGCGGCCCGGATGCACGACGTCGACCGCTTCGTCAACGTCAGCACCGACAAGGCGGCCAACCCCACCAGCGTGCTGGGGTGGACCAAGCGCATCACCGAACGGCTCACCGCGAACGCCGCACACCAGGGCACCACCAACTGTGTGTCGGTGCGATTCGGCAACGTGCTCGGCTCGAACGGGTCGGTGCTCAAGGTGTTCGAGGCGCAGGCGGCCGCGGGCGGACCGTTGACGGTCACCCATCCCGACATCACGCGGTACTTCATGACGATCGAGGAGGCCTCGCGCCTGATCGTGCAGGCCGGAGCGATCGGCGAACCCGGCGAGGTGATGATCCTCGACATGGGTACGCCGGTGAAGATCGCCGATGTCGCCATGCGGATCGCGTCCGAGTACGACCCACCGCTCGAGATCGTGTTCACCGGGTTGCGCCCCAACGAGAAGATGCACGAAGACCTCATCTCCGTTCGCCGAGTCCGGGCGAGCCCAGAGTCGCATCCGCTGATCACCCATGTGCAGGTACCGCCGCTGGATCCCATCGCTCAGATGCAGGGTGGCGTCGTGTCGACGCTCGGCGAGATGCGAGAGATCGCGCTCACCGACATCGAAACGATCGTCTCGTAGCCTCGGCCATCGTGTTCGCTTCGATGTCCAGCGCGTCGTGTGACGGTGCGCCGTGAAACGCACCCGGGTCGACGACCGGGTGGCGGTGGCGATCGCAGCGGCGGCGGCCGTCGGGGCGATGTTGTCCGACCTCTCCCCCACCGGAGCACAACCGTTCGACGCGATCGTGATCGCGATCTGGCGGTCGGATTCGTCACGTGGACGGCTGCGGCCGCTCCGTGGTGGGCGCCGACGTTGCTGGCCGGCGTCGGTGCGGTACTCACGACGCAGCCGGTGGCGATCGCCCTCGGGGCGGCGGCGTGCGTGCTGGGGCTGTGGGTCGGCACCCGCCGGCGCGATCTCAGCTTCGTACGCGCTGGGGTGGCCGGCGTCGGGCTCAACGTGTTGTGCCGATCCGACTATGGCGACATCTTCGGGTTGACCGCCGCGATCGGCATCGGCTTGTCGCTGGTGGTGGTGGTCGGCGGGCTGCAGCGGCGTCACGGCCGAGTGCGACGAGGCGCCCTGTTGGCGATCGCGATCACGGCCGGGCTGGCGGTCGTGGCGGCTGGTGTGGCCGGCCTGTCCGCATTGTCGGCCCGCAACGATGTCACCACCGGCCAGACGTTGTTCGCCGATGGCATCGATCTGTTGCGCGACGGCGAGTACGTCGGGGCATCCGAGACGTTCACCGCGTCGGCGGACGCGTTCGGTGCGGCGGCGAAGGCGGTCGACCGACCGTGGGCGCTGGCAGCCGATCTGGTGCCGGTCGCCGCCCAGAACCGCCGGGCCGTCGCCGATGTGGCCGCCGCCTCGCAACGGGTCTCGATCGAGCTGGCGAACACGTCGCTGTTCGTCGATTCCGACGCACTGCGGGTGTCGGACGGCCGGCTCGATCTCGACGCCCTGGCCGAGGTCAGCGACCCGGTCGTCGCCGCCTATGACGCTCTGATCGACCTGCGCACCACCATCGACGACGTGTCGTCGCCCTGGTTGCTGCCCGCCGTCGACAGCCGGTTGGAGAGCGCCGGCGTCGAGTTCGACGAGAACATCGATCGCTTCGACACGGCTGTGCTGGCCCTGGAGTTGATGCCGCGCCTGTTGGGCGGCGAGGGCACGCAGCGCTATTTCGTGGCGTTCACCACGCCGGCCGAGGCCCGCGGTCTGGGCGGGTTCATGGGCAACTACGCCGAGCTCACCGCGGTCGACGGGCAGCTCAGTCTCACCAAGTTCGGGCGCACCGCCGAGCTGAATGCCGGCGGCGCCGATGATCGTCGGGTCACCGGCCCCGAGGAGTGGCTGGTGCGCTGGGGCCGCTACGGGTTCACGAACACGCCCGACGGCACCACCGGAGACGTGCCGTGGTCGAACGTGACGATGTCGCCGCACTTCCCGTCGACCGCTCAGGTGATCGCCGAGCTGTACCCGCAGAGCGGCGGGTCACAGGTCGACGGCGTGCTCGCGATGGATCCCTACGTGTTGCAGGCGCTGATCGGGTTCACGGGGCCGATCTCGATCGAGGGCACCGACGAGCAACTCACCGAAGACAATGTGGTCCAGTTCCTGCTGTTCGACCAGTACCTGATCGACGACACCTCCGACCGGCTCGATCTGTTGGCCGAGGTGGCCGAGACGACGCTCGACGAGCTGCTCGACGGCGCCTTGCCCGGGCCGACGGTGCTGGCTGCCGACCTGGGTCCGCTCGCCGACGACGGACGCCTGGTGGCGTGGGCCCGCGATCCCGACGAGCAGGCGCTGTTCGAGGCGCTCGGCATGACGGGTGCGTTGCCACCGCTCGGGTCGGCCGACGGGTTCTCCGTGGTGCTCAACAATGCCGGCGCCAACAAGCTCGACGTGTATCTCGACCGCAGGATCGAATACCGGGCCGAGTTCGATCCGCTGACCCGCACCTTGACCGGGACGATCGAGGCGACGTTCACCAACAGCGCGCCGACCGAGGGGCTGCCGAGCGGTGTGATCGACAACTACGTCGGCGACCCGGTGGGCACCAACCGCACCCTCGTGTCGTTCTACACCGCCTTGCCCTTCGTCGGCGCCACGTTGGAGGGCGAGCCGGTCCAGCTCGAACTGGGCAGCGAATCGGGCTGGTACACCTCCACCACCCAGCTGGTGATCCCGTCGGGCGAGTCGCGCACGGTGCGCCTGACGGTCGCCGGTTCACTCCCTACGACCGACGACGCCGCGACCGACGACGCTGCGACCGACGACGCCGATCTGCCTGCCTACGAGCTCGTGGTTCGCACCCAGCCGCTGTCGACCGAGGCCGTCTACGGCATCGAGGTGGTCGACCCGTCGGGGCTGCCGTTGGTCGAGTTCGCCGAGTCGGCCTCCGGCGTCGAGCGCTTCGCGTGGTGATCCCCGTGATCGCCGTCGCAGTGATCGCCGCCGTGATCGCCGGCCCCGTGATCGCCGGCCCTGTGATCGCTCCCGGGTAACCTGCCGCCAACCCGACCACTCGTCATCATCACCGGATTGTCGCCGTGCCCGAACGCATCTTCCTCAGCTCTCCCGACGTCGGCGCCGCCGAGCGTGATGCGCTGCTGCGGGCGTTCGACAGCGGTTGGGTGGCGCCCGCCGGGCCCGAGCTCGACGCGTTCGAGGCCGATCTGTCGGCGCTGACCGGGTTGGCCGGGCGCGGTGGCATTGTCGAGTGGCACCGGGGCGCTGCATCTGGCGCTGCTGGTGTCGGGCGTGCAGCCGGGCGACGAGGTGTACGTGTCGTCGTTCACGTTCGCGGCGTCGGCGAACGCCGTCGTGTACACGGGGGCGCAACCGCGGTTCATCGACAGCGACGACGTGTCGTGGAACATGAGCCCGGCGCTGCTCGCCGATGAGCTCACCGCGGCAGCTTTCGAGGGTCGCCTCCCGACTGCCGTGGTGGTGGTCGACCTGTACGGGCAGTGCGCCGACTACGACGAGATCGTCGCGATCTGCGACGGCTACGGCGTGCCCGTGGTGGAGGACGCCGCCGAGGCGCTGGGCGCCACCTACCGCGGTCGTCCCGCCGGCACGTTGGGCGCGATCGGGTTGTTCTCGTTCAACGGCAACAAGATCATGACCACCTCGGGCGGTGGGGCGTTCGTGTCGCCCGACGTCGACACGGCGGCCGAGGTTCGGTATCTGGCGACCCAGGCCCGCCAACCGGTGGTGCACTACGAGCACACCGAGGTCGGCTTCAACTACCGGCTCAGCAACCTGCTCGCCGCGATGGGTCGGGCACAGCTCGCCCGGTTGCCCGAGATGTCGGCGCGCCGGCTGGCGATCAACGCGGTTCTATCGCGAGCGGCTCGCCGACCTGGCGGGGTTGTCGTTCATGCCGATCGCGCCGTGGGGTGGCTGGAACGGCTGGCTGACCTGTGTGACGTTCGACGATCCGGCGGTGCGCGACGCCGTGCAGGCCGACCTGGCCGCGGCCGAGATCGAGAGCCGCCCGTTGTGGAAGCCGATGCATCTGCAACCGGTGTTCGCCGGTGCGCCGGCGCGCGTCGACGGCACCAGCGAGCGGTTGTTCGAGCACGGCTTGTGCCTGCCCAGCGGCAGCGTGCTGACCGATGCGCAGGTCGAGCGGGTGGCCACGCTCGCCGCCGCCGCGATCACGTCTCGCGCGTGACGTCGGGGTTCGCGGCGTCCGAAGGGTTCGGTGGTTCCGTGCCCATGAATTCGGGCATCGTGACGTGGCCGTCGGCGGTGATGCCGCCGCCGCCGAACACGGCCCGCACCGTGAGTGCCAGGATCTTGGCGTCGACGCGCCAGCCGGCGTGGTCGACGTACCACACGTCGTTGGCCAACTTGTCGGGCCAGGCGATCGCGTTGCGGCCCTGCACCTGTGCCCAGCCGGTGACACCGGGGATCGCTTCGAGGCGGCGGCGCTGTTCGGGCGAGTAGCGCTCCACGTACTTCATCGGCAGCGGGCGCGGCCCGATCAGGCTCATGTCGCCGCGGATCACGCTCCACAGCTGCGGGAGCTCGTCGAGGCTGCGTGGCACGCAGCATGCGCCCGAAGGCCGTCAGCCGGTCGGCGTCGGGCAGCAGCTCGCCGTCGGCGCCGCGGGCGTCGGTCATCGATCGGAACTTGACGACCTCGAACGGCACGCCGTGGCGGCCGGCGCGTTGTTGCCGGAACACCACCGGTGATCCCAGCCGCACTCGCACGAGGAGTGCGGTCACGACGAGGATCGGTGAGACCAGCACCAGAGCGACGGTGGCGACGGCGATGTCGAACCCACGCTTCGTGCGTGAGTGCAACCACGGTGTCCCGCCCATCGCCCCACCGTAACGGAACGGTGCCTGGCACCGTTCCGTTACGGCTGGGGTTCTGCCTGGCACCGCTCCCAACTGTGGCGGTCGCGGACCGGTAGGTTGGTCGGCCGTGGCGACGCTTGGCGACAACCCCGTTCGGGCCCAGCTCGTGCTGGTGGGCGCCGGTGGGTTCGGGCGTGAGGTGCACGACATCGTCGTGGCCCTCAACGCGGCCGGCGCCGAGCTCGAGCTGCTGGGCTACGTCGACGACTCGCCCGGCGATCATCCGCTGTTGGCCCGCCAGGGCATCGCATTCCTGGGGTCCAGCGACACGCTCGTCGACGATCGAGGGTTCGCGATCGGGATCGGGTCGGGCGGCGGTGCGGCGTTCCCTCGACGCCAAGCTCACCGCGGCGGGCTGCACACCGACGACCTTGATCCATCCGATGGCGACGGTCGGTGGCGACAACCGCATCGGCGAGGGTTGCATCCTGGCGGCCGGGGCCCGGGTGACGACCAATATCACGCTGGGGCGTCATGTCGATCTACACGTCAACTCGACGGTCGGTCACGATTCGGTGCTCGACGATTTCGCCAGCGTGTATCCGGGCGCCACGGTCAGCGGCAACGTACACCTGTGCGAGGGCGTCACGATCGGCACCGGAGCCAATGTGCTGCCGGGCGTCACCGTCGGCGCCGGTGCGTTCGTGGGCGCCGGCGCGGTGGTGATCGCCGATGTCGAACCAGGGGTGACGGTGGCGGGCGTGCCGGCTCGCCCGACCGGCAAGACGAGACAGCCAAGACGACAGGGAAGCAGGACAGCGTGAGCAGTCGACGTGAGGCGATCGAATGGATCGACAGCCCGAGCCGCCAAGGTGGTCGTGGTCGGGCAGGGCTACGTCGGCCTGCCGGTGGCGATGCGAGCGGTCGCGGTGGGCTTCCAGGTGGTCGGCTACGACGCGTCGGCCGAGCGGGTGAAGTCGTTACAGGCCGGCGAGAGCTATGTCGGCGACGTGTCCGACGCCGAGCTGACGCGCGCACTCGACGCGCGGCTACCGCGCCACCACCGATCCCGACGACCTGGCCGGGTTCGACGTCGCCGTCATCAGCGTGCCGACGCCGTTGCGCGACTCGGCACCCGATCTGTCGTACATCGAGATGGCCGGCGCCGAGCTCGCCCGCCACCTGCGCCCGGGCGCGTGCGTGATCCTCGAGAGCACCACCTATCCGGGCACCACCACCGAGCTGCTGGCTCCGATCCTGGCGGAGGGCTCGGGCCTCGCACCCGGCGACTTCTTCGTCGGCTACTCCCCCGAGCGGATCGATCCGGGCAACCTCACCCACGGGCTGGTCAACACGCCCAAGGTGGTCAGCGGCGCCGACGACGCCTCGCTGGCGGTGGTGGATGCGTTCTTCTCGGCGCTGGTCGACCGCACGGTGCCGGTCGGCAGTTGTGCCGAGGCCGAGCTGGTGAAGCTGCTGGAGAACACGTTCCGCCACGTCAACATCGCGCTGGTCAACGAGCTGGCGATGTTCGCCCGCGACCTCGACGTCGACGTGTGGCGGGCGATCGACGCGGCCGCCACCAAGCCGTTCGGGTACATGAAGTTCACGCCCGGCCCGGGTGTCGGCGGCCATTGCCTGCCGATCGACCCCAGCTACCTGGCGTGGCGGGTCAAGCAGCACCTCGGCCACACGTTCCGGTTCGTCGAGCTGGCCAACGACGTCAACGAGCACATGCCCGACTATGTGCACGAGCGGGTGACCGCGATGCTGAACCGGCAGCGCAAGGCGCTCAACGGCAGCCGGGTCTTGCTGTTGGGCCTGGCCTACAAGAAGGCCACCAGCGATTGGCGCGAGAGCCCGTCGGTGCACGTGGCCGGGCGGCTGGCGGCGAGCGGCGCCGAGGTGCGCATCTGCGACCCGTACATCCCCGATGTCAACGCCCAGCACGTCACGTACCCGATGGTGCCGTTCACCGACGACGAGCTCGGCGCCGCCGACTTGGTGGTGGTGCTGGTCGATCATCCCGACTTCGACCCGGCCGTGATCGCCGCCCGCTCGCAGCTGGTGTTCGACACCAAGAACCTCCTCCAAGGTCTCGAGTTCTCCGGTGAAGCCCTCTGACGACACGGGCCCGCCCCGGGTCCTGTATCTGCTGACCGACGAGATCTCGGCCGTGCTGGTGCGCGGCCAGCTCGGCTTCCTGGTCGGCGAGGGGTTCGAGGTGACGGTGGCGACGCGACTGGCCACGCCCGGTGTGCCCAAGGCCGGACGCCTGGGACGACGGCGTGACGGTCGAGGACGTGCCGTTCGTTCGTGAGCCGTCGCCGTTGCGCGACCTGCAGGCGCTGCGGGCGACGATCCAGCTGATCCGCCGGCTGCGCCCCGACATCGTGAATGCCTCGACGCCGAAGGCCGGATTGCTGGGGATGATCGCCGCTCGCGCCTGCCGGGTGCCGGTGCGGGTGTACGTGGTGCGTGGCTTCCGGTTCGAGACCGCGACGGGCTGGCGTCGCCGGCTGTTGCGGTGGCTCGAGCGGGTGGCGGGCGGCGCTGCGAACCATGTGGTGTTCAACAGCCACAGCCTGATGGTCGTCGGCGAACGCGTGGGCGTGGTCGGGGCAGATCGTGGCGAGGTGATCGGGGCCGGCTCGGGCAACGGCATCGACATCGAACGGTTCGCCGACGAGGCGCTCCCCTCCCGCGACGATGCGCGCCGGCAGCTCGGCGTGCCCACCGATGCGGTGGTGGTGGGGTTCGTCGGCCGGTTCACGCACGACAAGGGCATCGCCGACCTCATGCGGGTGATCGACTCGTTACGGGCCGCCCGGCCCGAGCTGCACCTGCTGCTGGTCGGCCAGTTCGAGGACGGCGACCCGGTGCCGCCCGACGTGCGCGCCGCGATCGTGGGCAGCGATCACGTCACCGTGGTGCCGTGGCTGGAGCACACCGGTGTCGCCTACCGGGCGATGGATGTGCTGGCATTCCCGTCGTATCGCGAGGGCCTCCCCAACGCTGCCGCTCGAGGCCCAGCTGTGTCGGTGTTCCGGTGGTCGGCTATGCAGCCACGGGCACGGTCGACGCGGTACGCGACGGAGCGACGGGTGTGCTGGTGCCGACCGGCAACGCACCGGCGCTCGCCGCGGCCCTCGCCGAGCTCGTCGACGATCCCGCCCGCCGGGCCGAGCTGGGCGCCATGGGCGCCGAGTGGGTGCGGGACACGTTCGATCGCGAGCGAGTGTGGGACGGCTTGTCCGACCTCTATCTGCGGTGGCTGACGGCGTGGGATTGACCGCGTCGACGAGAGGTGTGCTGATCCAGGCCCTCGACGCCAGGGTGCGGATCGTCGCCCCCGACCCGATCGCGTCGATGTACGAGGATCTGTTCGCCGATCTCGCCGTGACCGTTGACGACGATGGCTGCGAAGCATCCGAGATCGTATGGCAGCCCACCCAAGATGGGACGTGGCACGTGTCGCTGGGTGCGGGCGGCTCGGTGGTCGGTGGAGTGGCGGGCGGGCTGGCCGAGTCGATCATCGAGATCAACCGGCAGGCGGCGGCGTCGGTGTCGGCCGAGCGAACCGTGTTGCACGCCGGCGCGTTCGAGGTGAACGGCAATGCGGTCGCCGTCACCGGGGTCAGCGGCGCCGGCAAGTCGACCCTCGTCGCAGCAGCGGTGTTGCACGGCCACGGCTACCTCGCCGACGAGGTGTGCGTGGTCGACCCGGCCGACTACCTGGTGCGCCCCTACTACCGCCCGATCGGCCTCCGCACCAAGGGTGCCGCGGCGATCGGGGTGTCGATCCCGATCCACCCGGATGACGCGTTCAGCGAGGTCTACCCGTGGACGGTCGGCCGGCACGGCCGGTTGGCGAGCGCGGCCCCACTGCGACTGCTGGCGTTCGTCGATCGACGCCCCGGTCCGGTCGAGGTGGTGCCGGTCAGCCCGGCCGATGCCTTGGTGCGGTTGACGAATCTGAGCCTCGGCACGGATGGGGTCGAGCGCCCGATGTTCCGACGCCTCGATCGACTGGTGCGCGAGGTTCCGGTGGTAACCGTCTGCTACGAGGATTCGTTTGCCGCCGTCGACGCATTGGCGGAGATGGTGCGATGAGCGAAGCGCTCGATGCCCTGCGGGTGGCGGTGGCGTACGGCCTACCGGGCGCAGAGCCCGGGTTGCCGGGGACCGGTGAGACACCGGTGCTCACGGCCGAGGTGATCTCGCTCGCCGCCCAGCACCGGGTGCAGGGCCTGTTGTGGTCGGCGATCCGAGCAGGTGCGATCGAAGGCGACGAGCAGCAGATCGAGGCTGCTCGCGACGGTCTGTCGGCAGCGCTGCGCACCTGCCTCGTGTCGGAGGAGACGGCGGTGCTGAGCCGTACTCGGTCGAGACGTTGGTGACATCCGCTGACTCCTCGAGTCGCGCAGGTTCGGGCGGCGCTGGCAGATCACCCACTCCACTCAGCCGATTCGCCGCTCATGGCAGGCTCGTCGACGAGCGGCGTCGCAGGGTCGCTGCGCCAGAACGCACGTGCTGGCGACCACCCGCGGTTGCGGTAACGCAGGCTGGCTCGTGACGGCACAGCCAGGCCGGCCAGGAATCTGATCCGGTCGGTCGGACCGAGTGCTGGCAGGGTGGCACGACCTTCCGAACCCCAAGCGGTTGCCGAAGGTTGGTGGTAGCCGTCGATCGCTCGTCGCTGCTCGGGATCGGGGACGAGTTCGGTGGCCCATCGGGCGAAGGGGTGGTCGGGATCGAGTCGCAGATCGGTGCCACGTGGTTCGGACGGCGTCGGCGAGCACCAGTTCGACACCGTCGGTGGTCGCTTGCTCGATCGTCGCCTGCCAGTCGGCGCCGCTGATCAGTACCAGTTGGGCGATGTCGCGGCGCACACGCAGCCCTGAGCCGCCTCCCAACACGGCGTGGCAGCAGGCGTGTCAGCAGGCGGCCTTCGACGTCGAGCCCATGAGCCTCGACACCGGCCAGCAGAAACGGCCGGCTGCTCGCAGACCACAATCGCTCGTGGTCGATTCGCTCGCCGAAGTAGCCGCCGGTGATGGTCAGATGCAGGTCGAGTTCGCCACCGGCGGGGGCGTACAGCACGATCGCCTTGGCGAAGCGCCGTTCCCACCATCCGCGCACGGGCGGCTCGGCGCGGCGGAATCCGGCGTCGGTCAGTGCGGCAAGGGCGCGGTCGTAGTCGGCGCGGCTGATCAGCAGGTCGCAGTCGCCGTAAACACGTTCGGACGGGTCGGCGTGGTCGAGGTGGGCGATGGCGACGCCCTTCAGCATCCGCACCGCGATCCCGACCCGAGCGAGCGCGGCCAGCGCATGAACGGCATTCTGCTCGGAGAGCAGACAGGTTCGCAGCGCGTTCGTGGTCCGGTCACCTGCCAGGTCGATCACGTCGGCACTGGCGTCGACGGCGCCGTGTTCGATCGCCGACCACAACAGGCCGACCACCCGGTGTTGTGTGGCGAGCATGACGACGTCGGGGGTCACCTTGGGCCGCTCGCCGGCATGGCCGCGAACACGATTCGGCGTGAGGGAGGCCGTGTGCCACACACGCCCGCAGCACGTCGAGCGGGTCGTCGACTCGCTCGACGTGCTCGGACTCGTCCACCGAGCCGATCGTACCGGCACGCATTTCTTATGGTCTGCGGTGCCCGGCGTCGTTTCGGCTGTGGCGCGTCTGGGTAAGCCACGGCGACGGCCGGCCGGAGTCGTCGCCGGTACCTGCCGAGCGAGCCTCGCCTCAGGCTGGTCGGAGCGGGCGATCGAGGCGTGTGCGATCGCTGGAAGAAGCGGGTGACTTCATCAAAGGGTAACCGGGAACGATGACCAGTTATCGACGCCGCCTGCGGTAGCGGACTCAAAGAACACGACCCTAAAATGGTCGCCCCGGATTCGATCGTCCGTCTCGAAGGTCTGGGAGTTCGCTCCTAGGGGGTCCCATCGCCAATGAGTTCAAGCGGTACGCGGGAAACACACTGGGTCCCGTCCGATTGAAGAATGAAGACAAACGGCGGCGGCGGATGTACCGTGTCGTCATCGTGACGGTCACCGAGATCACTGCCGGTGCCGGGTTCTCGGTGCGGGTGAACACACACTGCCCGCGAACTGAGTTGCCAGTTGGGTAAAGGTTGCTGGTACACAGATCGGCGGGTGTGGGATTGGTCTGGTTGTTGCCGTTGATCGTTTTGCGAAGTTCCGCCGTGGCGGTTCCACTCGCTGCCGCTGCTGGCGAGGCGAGGGCGACGGTGATGATGCCGGCACCGGCCATGCTGGCACCCGCCATCTTGAGCAGCTTGCGTCGCGACCAGTCGGACGACACGACCACCCCGCGGTCGACCAGTTCGGTCATCGCTGGGGCGAGCTGACCTGGCACGTCGACTTGATCGATCCCGTCCTGAACGAGCTTGAGCGCCTCGGCGGCATCGCCGGTCACGCGGTGCAGGGTGGCGCCAACGCGGTCGAGCACGACCGCTTCCCCATCAATCTCTTCAAAACGAATATCGCGTGCCAATGTCAGCTTCATTGCTCTCCCATACTCGCCGGGAACTATACAGCTAGGCGAAACGAACCACCCGGCGGTGAGCGACGAACCGTACGACCTGCGGAGTCGTTTGGGTACGATCGAGCCGTGGATTCCGCGGTCACACGGCACCAGAGCCGACTCGGCCCGATCCCAGAGGCGTAGTGAACGTCGATCGGATGCGGTGCTGGGGTGTGGCCGACGATGGGGCGACGGTGGAGATCGTGGTCCATCCTGCGCTGGTCGACGTGCTGATGCAGCGCTGGCCACCGATCGGGCTGGTGAGATCGGATCAGCCGACGATGCCGATCGAACATCGCCTGACGGCCGGGCCGATCGGCGCCGACGGCGAGCCGGCGCTGCCCACTGGTGACACTCGATCGTGGGGTGGATGGGACCGGATCGAGTCCGATCTGGCGCTGTTCGCGTCCGAGCGTCTGGCGGGGCTGGTGGCGGTACACGCGGCCGTGATCGTTCGGGGAGCGAGCGCATTGCTGGTTCCAGGCGCGTCAGGCGTTGGCAAGAGTTCGCTCTGTGTCGTCGCTCACGATGCCGGCGCCAGGGTGCTGACCGACGAGTACGCCCTCGTCGACCCGACATCGGGATTGGTGAGCGGATGGCGCCGCCCAGTGCGGGTCCGTCGCAAGGATGGCGGTGTCGAACGACTCGATCTTGCCGTCGAGTCCGATCCGGTACGGGTTGGATTGGTGGCATTCGTCAAATACGACCGGCACGCCGGACGGGCATGGGGGCAGATCGGCGGTGCCGAGGCGGTGCTCGGCTTGCTGGCCAACACCGTGTGCGCCCGGTCGCGGCCGGACGAGTCACTCGATGCTGCACTGGCGGTGGCCCGCTCAGCGTCCGCGGTGTCTGGCACCAGGGACGAAGCAGCCCACGCCCTCACCGACTTGCTCGACCTGCTCGTTGACCAGCCCGGCTCGGGTTGATGACTTCCGGGCTCTGGTCGGCCGACTCGGCGAGTCGATCGTGGAGGTCAACCGTCAGGCTGCCGCGCCAGTCGCCGCCGAACGAACCGTGCTGCCTGCCGGGGCGTTCGAGATCGATGGCAACGCGATCGCCGTGACCGGCGCGAGTGGAGCCGGCAAATCAACGCTGGTCGCCGCTGCGCTTCTGGCCGGAGATGGCTTCCTCGCTGATGGAGCGTGCGCCCTCGAACCGGCCCATCGCACCGCACTTCCGTATCACCGGCCGGTCGGGCTTCGGCCCGCAGGTGCGTCGGCGATTGACGATGCGCAGTCTCGGCGCCGACAGCGTCGAGCGTCTGATGTTTCGCAGGCTCGACCGACTGGTTCGGGATGTGCAGCTCGTCACGGTGAGCTACGAGGATTCGTCGGCAGCGGTGGAGGCGCTGGCCGAGCTGGTGGCCTGATCGAGCGGGCCCGCATTCGGACCTGCAGCGAGCAGCAGAGATAGCTACGGCGCCGGCGAGTCGCACGAGGACGAGTTGTCGGGTGGGCCGATCGTGGACGGTGTCTGCGAGGTGATCGTGCCGTGGGGCCCTCCACCGTTGGTCCATGTGATCGCTGCGGAGAACGCACGGCACGACCAGTCTGTCGATCCACCGGAGGTGCACACGAACCGGACGGTCAGTCGTGGGAAGTAGGTGGCGGCGACCAAGTTTCCGCCGGCGGATCGACGAATGTAGACCTGTGGAACTGTGACCGCGTCCGGTGAGGCAGCCGAGAAGGAGCTGTCCAGTGGACTTCCGCCGCTGCCGGTGAGGTACAGCGCCACCCCAGCGGCGGTGGAGGTCAGTTCCCAGCGGTATTGGACTTCGGAGGTTCCTCCGCAGGGACAGGTCGCCGGCGAGAACGTGGCGCTGCTGGGAGTGACGAGAATCCAGTCCTTCTTGCTGTCGATGTGGTTGCCGGTCAACGTGCTCGTGGCTGTCGGCATCGGGCGGCAAGAGGGCTGAGATCCGCCGTCGGCGAAGGCCGTGCTCGACACGATGGCCGAGGCGCCGAAAGCGGCGACACCGCCACCCACGATCTTCCTCAATGCCTCTCGTCGGTCCACTCGCGTCTTTCTGCCTTGGCACCGTTTCAGATTTCAACGGTCGCCCGTTGACCCAAAAGGTCCAGCTCGCCTACGGTCGCCAAAGTAACCGGGCGGCCGCTCCCAGTGGTGGACCCCGTTGCGCAGGACCGCGGTCGATTGCCGGCCGATCAGGTCAGGTCAGGTCGACGGATGTCTGCCCGAGCAGTGCTCTGATCTGGGTGCGAAGCATCGGGTGATCGACGACGGTTGTGACTCGCCCCGACTCGGCGAGTGCCGTGACCAGGCTCGTCCAGAGATTTTGGAAGCTGCGGCGGGCGATGTCGGCGACCACGTCGGCTTGATCGGACTGGGCCTCGCGGAGGGCGACGATGCCGACCAGTTCGAACCCCAGCGGCCTGTCCGGCGGCCGTTCGATTCCGGCCGCGTCCCAAGCCAGGTGTGGGACTGGGGGTGGCACCGACACCGTGCCATCGGGCCGGATAGCCACCGTCCAGACGGGAAGCTCCTCGATGCCGCTATTGGCGAGCTGGCGGTCGTTGACCAGCGTCGGGTGACCGGCGTCGACCAGCACCATCGCATCGCCAGGAACGAAGGGGCGCAGTCCGATCCACAGCTGCCCGTCGTCGCAGCGTTGCTTGTGAAGTCCGCCGAGCACACATACCAGCGCATGGAGGATGTCATTGGGCCGCCGCGACCGCGCCATCACCTTCGAGCCGTAGCGCAGCTGGGGTACTGGCTTGGGGCCTGCTGTTCGCTCACCCTGACGGTCGGGCACCGGCTCGAGCCGCACGCTGAAGGCCGGCTTGTCGAGTGGAGACCGGCCGGCGAACTCGGGCTCGATCCACGCCTCGAACAACACCCGGAGCCGGTCGAGCGACGACTCGCTGTCGGCCCGCACCGCCACCAACATGTCTCGTCGTTCGCCGATCCGCAGCAGGATCGAACCCGCCCACACGGAGCGGTCACGGCGGTGCCTCAAGGATCGGGGGGAGCGATCAGCATCCGGCTGCCGTCGGGCGCCACGATCTCCGGTCGCTCGTGGCGGTGATGGTGGTGGGTCGGCTCGATGCCGACCAGCAAGCCCACCGAGGCGAGCTGGTTGAGCGCCTGGTAGATGCGCTCGGTCAGGCTGCCCGGTTCCATCTCGAACAGCTCCCCGAGTTCCATCGCCATCGACTCGACGTCGGTCTCGCCATCGCACAACAGCCACACGGTGCCGGTAGTCGAGTTGAGGCGATGCACCATGCGAAGCGACTCGTGGAACACAACGACCTCGCCCTCGAACACGGCGGTCTCGACGTCGTCGACGCCCATCGGCCGATCGGTCCTGCCAAATCCGCTCGAGACGGCGACATGCCCGCCCTGACCACCCACGAGTCGCAAGTCTACGAGCGAGAGCCGGGTGAAGTCATCGACCGTTCTGCCTGATCACGCGGTAGAGGGCCTGGTGGGCGTCGAGCACGTCGTCGAGGGTCCACGACATGGATTGCTCGGCGGCGGCGAGGGCCATTTCGGCTCGCGTGTCGTGGTGAGGCGGCCAGTTCGGCGAGGGCGGCACCGAGCGCCATGGCGTCGCCGGGCGGCACCACACGACCCACCGATGGCGTCACCATCTCGGGCACCCGGCCGACCGCCGTAGCGATCACCGGTTTGTGCAGCGCCAGTGCCTCGGCGACCACGATCGGCTGGCCTTCGTAGTCGCTGGCGACGACGAGCACGTCAGCGGCCGCTATCAGGTCGAGCACATCTTCCGTCGGCGGCTCGAACGACACGACGTCGGCGAGGCCCAGCTCGTCAGCCAGCGCCCGATGCTTCGACGAGGCCGTCCCCCTCCCCCACGCACGTCACGGTCAGGTCGGCGCCGAGCTCTGTCGCCGCCTTCACCGCTCGCAACATGTTGGGATAGTTCTTGGCGTCGCGGTGGCTGGCGACGACGATCACCGCCATCGGGCCAGAATCCCGGTCGGGCCGCAGCGGCCGACATCGCCGCTTCGATTCGAGCCGGGTCGATCCCGTGCGGCAGCACCATCGCCCGGTCACGGACACGGCGCCGGCAGAGTTGCCGCTGCGCCGGCCGACACGGCGATCGTCGCCGCGTCGCGCCTGGCGGTGGCTCGCCATGCGGCGCGGGTGAGCGGATGGAACGACTGCCACACGTTGTGCGATGTGGTGACCACTGCGGCACGACCCTCCGGCCAGCCGCACCAACGGGGCCAGCAGTGGACTGTGCACGTGCACCACGTCGTACCGACCGCTGCGCACCAGGCCCACGAGCCGGCGGGCTGCGGCGAACCCCACCCGATCGGAGCCGCCCAGACGGTGCACGATGACGCCGGCCGCTTCGATGCTCGGTGCCAGCCGGTCGCGGTGAGGATTGACGACCGCAACTTCCACCGGCACACCGCGGCGGGTCAGCCCGATCGCGAGGTCGGCGACGATCCGCTCCGACCCGCCGAGGTCGAGCCCCTTGGTGACGAGCAGCACGCTCGGTTCGCGATCCGGGTCGTTCATGATCGTCAGTGCTTCACGGTCAGTTCTTGGCGGTGCGGTACTTGACGCGGGCCACCAGGTCGCGCAGTTCGCCTTCCAGGCGCATGCCGCCGGCGGCCTTGGCGGTGAAGTAGCGCTCGCCGTCGCTGCGTTGGATCGGGGTGCGCCACAGCCGGTGCAGGTCGGTCTTGCCGGGCACGTTGACGCGGCTGCGGGCGAGGGCGGCTGACGTGAACCGGCGTCGCACCTCGGCCTCGGCCGTCGGGTGAGCCTCCGAGCGCCTTCGGGTAGGCGAAGTGGGCCGGTCGCTCGCCGATCTCGGTGGCGATCAGGTCGATCGAGCGGTCGAGCTCGTCGGCGATCCCGGCCGGGTCGGCGCGGTCGAGCAGGGCGTGGGTGTGGGTGTGCGATCCGATCGTGACCAGCCCGGTCGCAACGGCGTCTCGCAACCCGGCCCACGATGCCGGCGGGGCGTCCCACGGAAAGGGCTCACCCGAATCGATGAAGTGGGTCGCCGCGTACAGCGTGGCGGGCACGCCGGCGGCGACGAGCGCCGGCACCACCACGTCGCAGAAGTCGGCGGTGCCGTCGTCGAAGGTGAGCACCACGGCGTCGTCGACCGGTGTGCCGTCGCCCAACGCGTCGACGGCGGCGTCGAGGGTGACCACCCGGTGGTGTTCGCGGAGGTGTTCGAGCTGGGCCCGGAAGGCGCCGACGTCGAGGTCGACCTCGCTGCCCGACCCTCCCCCGACCCGGTGGTAGATCAGCACGGTGACGCCGTCGGGCGGCGTGAGCACACGGTCGCCCTGGGCGAGCAGCTGTTTCACCAGCGAACGGGTCGGCACCCGGCCAGTCTGCCAGCCGAGCGACAGCGACCGGCCGAATCGAGCGCCTCCCACCTCGACGTTCGCACGCGAGGGCCCAAACGTGCTGAACTGTTGCCTCACCATCGTCTCGCCATCGTCTCGCCACCCGAGAGGTTCTGCCATGAACACACACATCCGTCGCCGCCGCACACTGACGGGCATCTGCGCCGGTGTGCTCGTCGCCGCTCTCGTGGCGACGGTCGCGGTCGCCTACAGCTTCCCCAGCACGAACGCCGCCAACCGCGCCGCCGACCACCCGTATGTGATGAAGTGGAAGCGAACGCCGGGCACCGTGAGGCTCAAGTTCGTCAACAACACGAACTCGCAGGCGTACTTCGAGTACCGGATCGACGGCAAGAAGGTCGGAGCCGTCCCCCACCCAGTGGTGGATGGTTCCGTGATCTATCCGGGTGTCTGCGTCGATGGCCGCGCCGACCCGATCTGTTCCCCCGGGCCCGTGTACCGCACGTTCAAGGCCAAGAAGACGGTCGAGGTGCGCCTCGCCCTCGGCGGCGAACGCGACTGGGACTTCAACTGGACCACCTTCAAGGTGGGGCCCAAGAAACCCGTCTACAGATCCGATTGCCGGCGCGGTAGCTGGCGGGCCTACGGCTTCAGCAGCCTCGCCAAGTGCTACACCTACGTCCGGAACAATTGAGATAGCTCGCGAACCGCACTGCCACGGCAACTGCGGCGTGAGGTCAGGTCGCCCGCGAGGCGCCGGGAGTACGCTGCTGGGGTGCCGAGGCGGGTGTTGTGGGTGATCAAGGGGTTGGGCCCGGGTGGGGCCGAGCGGCTGCTGTGTGCCCAGGCACGTGCCCACCACCACGACCGCTACCACATCGAATGTGCCTACGTGCTCCCGTGGAAGGACCACCTCGCGGAGGAACTGGAACAGGCGGGTGTTCGCACCCATTGCCTGAGTCAGCGGCGCACCGACTGTGCGCTGGCCGCTGCGCCTCAACGCAGATGGTGCGATCGGGTGAGTGGGACGTCATCCATGTCCACTCCCCGCTGCCGGGCGCCGTCGCCCGACTCGTCCGCACGCACGATGCCCAAGGCGCGCCGGCCCAAGCTGATCTCGACCGAGCACAACCGCTGGGCCACCCACCGGTTGCCGACCCGACTGGCGAACCGGTTGTCGAGTCGCTGGGACGACGTCACCTTCGCCGTCACCGACGAGGTACGCGACTCGCTCTCGGGCAGTGCGGCCAAACGTGCGGTCACCCTGCAACACGGCATCGACGTCGAGTCGGTCGCCAAGGCGCGGGCCGATCGGGCCGAGGTGCGCGCCGAGCTCGGCATCGGCCCCGACGAGATCGTCGTCGGCACGGTCGCCAACTTCCGTCCCCAGAAGGACTATCCCAACCTGCTCGCAGCCGCGAAGCTGCTCGCCGACCGAGGCGTCGCCGTTCGGTTCGTCGCCGTCGGCCAGGGCCCGCAGGCATCCGAGGTCGCAGCCCTGCACGAGCAACTCGGGCTCGGCGACCGGGTGATCTTGACGGGCTTCCGCGACGACGCGGTTCGGGTGATGGGCGCCTGCGACATCTTCACGCTGGCGTCGAAGTGGGAGGGCCTGCCCGTCGCCCTGATGGAGGCGCTCGCCCTCGGCCTGCCGATCGTGGCGACCAAAGTCGGCGGTGTCGCCGAGGCGATGCACGACGGCCAGGATGCGGTGCTCGTGCCCCCTGGCGACGCGGAGGCGCTCGCCGATGCCCTGCAGAAAGTGGTGGAGGACAGTTCGCTCCGTGCACAACTGGCGACGGCCGCGGCCGGGCCGAGCGCCCGAGTTCGGCGTGAGCCGAACGGTCGAAACGATCGAAGCCGCCTACGGCAGCGATCCGATTGCGACGGTCGACGACCGGCCGGAGCCAACGGCGACGCGGCGGCCGACTGCCACAGGGCCTCGAGATCCGGCCGGCAACGCCCGACGACCGGCCGGCGATCATCGAGCTGTGCCGATCGTCGCTCGGATGGGGCGACGATCCTCGGTTCGAGCAGTTGTTCTCGTGGAAGCACGACCAGAACGCGTTCGGCCCGTCGTACATGTGGGTCGCGACCGACGGTGATCGAGTGGTCGGCCTGCGAGCGTTCATGCGATGGGAGTTCGTGCGCGGTGGCGAAGTGCTACGAGCGGTGCGTGCCGTCGACACGGCAACTCACCCCGACTACCAGGGCAAGGGCCTGTTCACGGCGATGACGATGCACGGCCTCGACGAGGTGAAGGCCGATGGCATCGATTTCGTCTTCAACACCCCGAACGACCAGAGCCGCCCGGGCTATCTCAAGATGGGCTGGCAGGTGGTCGGTCGCTTGCCGGTTGCGGTGCGAGTAGCCGGTGTTGGGAACGTGCGCACGTTGGCCCGCTCACGCGCGGCAGCCTCGCACTGGCCGCTCGATCTCGACATCGGGTGCCCGGTCGATGAGGTCCTCGATGAGCTGGCCACGACCGTCGCCGGCATAGATGATCCACGTGCGCTTCACACGCGCACCAGCCGAGAGTTCTTCTCGTGGAGATACGGCGCCGACTTCCTCGGCTATCGAGCCGTTTCCTACGAGCAGGGCCACTGCTGGTCAGGTCGCGACGAGCGCGGAGCCGGTCGTGAGCTGGTGGTGCTGGGTGCGCCGGGATTGACCGCCGAAGCGGCTGATGTGGCAGCCAGCGCAGCGATGAACGACGCAGATGCGACGCACGCGCTGAGGCTCGGCGACTCTGACGTTCGGCACGGTTTCGTGCCGGTTCCCAATCTCGGCCCGGTCATGACGTGGCGGTCGGTCAACGCAGCAGGAATGCCACCGCTGTCGAACTGGAACCTCACCATGGGCGACGTGGAACTGTTCTGATGCGGAGCTTGGCGTGAAGATCCTCCAAGTGGTGACGGACACCGATAGACGTGGGGCACAGGTCTTCGCTTCCGAACTTGAGCGCACCATGAAGACGAGCGGGCACTCCATTCGAACGGTGGCGCTAGTGCCAGGCGCGCAAGCGGAACAGCTCGACTTCCAAGTGCTGGGCCACCGCCGCCGCGGACTGTCTACGCTAAGATCGCTGCGTCGCTGTATGGCCCTCGCGGATGTAACCATCGCGGCATGGGTCCTCGACACTTCTCGCGTGTGCTGTCGCTGGCGTGCCTCGCCATCGCTTCGTCTATCGGCAGATCGGCGACAGTCGCTTCTGGGCGAGTTCGATATCGCGAAGGGCGAGGACCGCACTGCTAATGCGGCGGGCGGCTTGGGTGGTAGCACTCTCGGAGAGCTCTAAGCGAGTACTCGAGGAACACCTATGGGTCCCGGCTGAGCGGATCTCAGTCATCCCAAACGGTGTGTCAAGCGAAGGATTCGAGAGTTCTCGCACCGGGGCGAGCGCGGAAACGAGAGCGTCGCTGGGCATCTCTGCGGATCGGTTCGTATGCCTCTATGTCGGCGCGCTCGTCGCCGAGAAGGGGGTCGAGACAGCGATCGAGGCGGTCGCTAGAATGGACGACGCCACGCTTGTGGTAGTGGGAAACGGTCATGACGCTGCTCGCCTGGAGCGTCTTGCGGGGCAGCGACGACCAGGATGCGTTGTGTTTCTTGGGTCACTAGTTGATGCACGACCGCTCTACGCGGGCATCTGACGTACTCGTGCTGCCGAGCCAGACAGAAGGTATGCCTGGAGTTCTTATTGAGGCGGCGTTCTCGGCGATACCGTCCGTGGCAACACCGGTCGGCTTTGTCGAGGAGATCGTGCTCGATGAAAGCACCGGATTCATCGTGCCCTTCGGTGACGATGTCGCCGTTCAGACGGCGCTCGAGCGTCTACGTTCTGACCCGGCGCTTCGAACGGAGATGGGCGCCAACGCCCGAATACACTGCCTTCGGAAGTTCGAGGTCAACGTTGTGGCCGAGAGATGGCTCGAGTTGCTTGCTCACTTAGACTTCCAGGAGCAGCGCCCGGATGGGGGCTTGGCGCTGAGCAGTCGGCTTCGAGGCAGGTTGCAGCCAGTCCGCAAGCGATCGCCCATCAACGTCAGACCAAGGACAGGTCCAACCTGCCCAACCAATCTGAGAGAAGACTGAGACATGAATGTTGTTGTGTACCGGGGCGTACTCCAGCGTTCGAGACTTCGCCTTCTCCTCGCCGCGCTCGCGGACCACAACGGTCCAAATGAGTTCATCTGGATCAGTACGCGCCCGACTGATCGCGAGCAGGTCAAGCGCCTCGAGGATGTGCTAGCGGGTGTGCCGGGAAGATACAACTGGGAAATCCTGGACGGCTCCCTACCATCGTTCTTTGCCTCACGGAGGAGAGTAAGCGCTCTGCTCTTGGACCAGGCCAGTTCGGTCGCAGTGATCGGGCAATCCGCGATTCCGTACCTCCCACAGAATGGTATGGCTCTGACCGTTTGCATTAACGGAATACCCGAGGAGCGGATGCTCCAGCGCCCAGGGCTTCGCTCCAGACTTCGGAGCACATCGACCTGGCTTCTGTATCGTGGCGGAATGCTTCGCCGCTCTGGCTCGATCGCCGTCACTGTCTCCAGTCGAATGAGCGACCTTGTCCGATCACGGCTCGGTCTCGACGTCGCTTTCGAGGCGCCAACCGCTGCGGGTGATGAGTATTTCGAGGTTCCTCTGAAACGCTACGAGGAGCGAGAATACGACTTCTGCTATCAGGGCTCGGGCGCGGCCTGGCAGAACCTCGAATACCTGAACAATGTTTGGCGCTCCATTGCGTTGGCCCGACCAGAATCGAGGTTCTTGATACTCAGTTATGACGATCGGTGCCGAGTTCTTTCGGCCGGATTGCCCGAAGGAAGCGTGGAATTCATCAAGGCATTTACGCCATCGGAAGTGGCCAGACAGCTCAGTAACTCGCGCGTCGGCTTCGTACTCCGCACTCCCGACATCGTCAACCGCGTGTCGTTCCCGACGAAGATCGGCGAGTCTCTGGCTTGCGGTATTGCTCTGATAGTTTCCGATATCGATTGGGACCCGCGGGATCTCTTTATCGATGGCGAGGCGGGCGTTCTAGTGTCGCCTAACGCCCCCGCTAGCGAGGTCGCATCAGCGGCACTCACCCTCTTAGCCGCAGGCAGCGAAGATTCGATTGAGCGTTCTCGAAATGCAGCGGTCCCGTTGCGCAGGAGCAACGTCACAGCGCGATCTGAGTCCGTGATTGAGCAGACGAGCGACGGACAGAAACGAGCAGAGCGTGACCAGTGCTGTACGAACCGTCGCACTGGTCGCCGGAGCAAGACCGAACTTTGTGCGAAATACGCGCCGCTTCTGAGATCCATGGAGGCCGCTCAAATTGGGGGTGGTGCTCGTTCATACCGGGCAGCACTACGACCCACAGATGAGCGGCATCTTCTTTGAAGAACTTGGCATACGAAACCCCGATGTGTCGCTTGCAGTCGGATCGGGTTCATATTCGGATCAGGTTGGCGGAGTTATGAAAGGAATGGAGTCGCTCTTGGATGAGCGTCATATCGACGCTGTCATTCTCGTCGGAGATGTGAACTCTACCGTGGGCGCCGCGCTAGCAGCTGCACAGGCAGGCAGTCTGATTGCCCACGTCGAAGCCGGCCTTCGCAGCCGCGACTGGTCGATGCCTGAAGAGATCAACCGTGTCATCACAGATCGAGTCTCTGATATTCTGTACGCCCCCTCGGAAGATGCGGTCGCCAACCTAACGGCTGAGGGAGTACCGGCGCACCGAAATTGAGCTAGTCGGTAACGTTATGGTCGACTCGCTCTTCCACGCGCGGCGACCGGGCACTCTGTCGCGGAACCGCGAAACGCTTAGGTTATCCGGCCCAGGGGTTTGGATTGGTAACCTTGCACCGGCCTGGGCTCGTGGACGAGCCGGATGCACTCGCAGCCATGGTGGAACAACTTGACCAAATATCGAAGACCATTCCGCTCGTTTGGCCGATGCATCCCCGAACACGATCCCGCTTAAGGACCAAGCCTAAGCACATTCAGATCGTGGACCCACTTGGATATCTCGACTTCATCTCGCTCGAGTCCGATGCGCGATTGGTGATCACTGATTCGGGCGGAAATTCAGGAGGAAACTACGGCCCTCGGCATTGCATGTCTAACTGTAAGAGAAAACACCGAACGACCGATCACCGTCACGCACGGCACAAACCGGCTCGTAGGCATGAATCCAAGGTTGCTCGCGATCGCCGTGGAAGAGGAACTCAGGCTCCAGTGCAACCACGGTGCCCCCTCCTCTGGGACGGCAGGCGGCTGAACGCATCTCGTCCCATCTGAGTCGTGTGGATCCTGAGCGGTGGCCCCGGCCAACGGACGTCGGCGATGCTGAGTAGCGGCGACCGACGACCGGCCCCTGGATTAGCAACACTCTACGGCAGCCTCTCCGGCTCTAACGTGTATGTGGATGAGTTGCCGGGAGGCAACAATGGAGATCATTTGATCGTCCTCGGATCGCGCCACTTCCGCGAAGAAATACCGTTCAACTATGTAGATGCACCGGGAGACGCGGAAGTCATAATAATCCGTGGGAACGGTGTTCTGACCGATTTTTACAGGGCGACCCCGCATCGAGCCAGAATGCAAGCCTACTTGGACAGATTTCCAGATGCCACGGTCATCCTTGAACCGAGTACACTGAGTATCAAAGCTGAAACAATATTCGAGGTCGGCCGCCGGACAGCTCCATTCTATATATACGCCCGAGACGCGAGATCGTATCGAAACGAGAGCCAGAAGGCCGGATACCGAGGCAAGGCGGCATACTTTGGACTCGGCGACGATATGGCATTCAGTCTACGTTCATCAGAACTCATTGAGGACTTGGCCAGAAATCGCATTCCTCGTCACAACCTGGTTGTCGAACGCTACGACATCGAACGGCCCGAACGCTCACTGCGACCCAAGCGTCTGAGGGCGGCCATCACAAGGGCTGCTCCGACGATCGTCAAAGACGCGATCCGGCCCCATCTAGCCTATCGCCGCTCGGCGGCTTCGAGCGGGCTCAAGCGTGAAGCCGAGACAATCCTTCGGAAATCCCTGGATTCAGGGTTGAGGCCATCATTCACGGCGACCTTTCCAACTCCCGGCTATATCCGTTTGATGAGTTCTTGGAAACAATCCGAGACTCACAATGCGTGTTCATCCAGCGGCTCCATGTTGGGATTCTAGCTTGCCTACTCGGCATCGAAACTTGGTTCGACGATAGAGGTTACTTTAAGATTACTGAGATCTGGAGGCAATCAATGCAATCCATGCCAAACGCTCATTTGATGAGCACCGCCGACCTCAATCTTCGTTCGACATGATTCTGCGCACCAAGCAGGCGATCAGAAAGATCGTCGACGGACCCGGCTCGTTGCGGCGACACCTCCTATTGCTTCGCCAGACACGCGATTAGGAGCGGTAGTGATGATCTGTCAGATATCGAAGTCCTTAAGAACCTCCGTAAACACTGGGGAAATGAGCCCAGCACCGCAGACGTCGGTCTACTCCGAGAGATGGTGTCTTACGGTGCGAAACGGCCCTTACAGGTGCTGGAATGCGGCAGCGGATTAACCACGCTAGTTCTCGTTCTGTTATCGGAGCTTCACCAGGTCGAGCACGTTGCGTTGGAGGACAGCGAACGATGGGCCAGCGTAACACGCAACCGCCTCAAGCGGTTGGGCCTCCCGTCCAGCCTCCGTGCACTGTCGCGCCGCTAATGAGCTACGGCGAGTTTGACTGGTACTACTCTTCGGATCTGCCGCTGGATAGGTTTGACTTTGTTGTCTGCGATGGGCCGAGAGCGGCAGTGGCGCGGGGGGGTCGATAAGGTTAATGAACGCAGCGCTGCCCTACCTCAGTTTTCCACTGACAGTTCTCTTAGATGACGTGAACAGACCAAGCGAGCAGACTGTTATTGCTCGCTGGACTGACGCCTTTGCGTTACGGATATTGTCGGACCGTGTCGAGGAGTCGGGCAAGAACTTCGCAATCATCGAAAATTGTGGGGCCGCGCGCGAACGAGGGATGCGGCCATCGCCTCGTCAATGATCGATCGCTTCATCTGTGCGGTACATGCCACGATAAACTGTGCCGTGTGATTAGATCTACACGAGTGCAACGGTTGAGCTAAGTTGGATTTCATTCACGTTGCTGCTCGACGTATGGAGTCTTCAGTGAAGGATTGCCACATTTTTTGGAACCATGCAGAACACCGGTCGCGAGCCTCGGCCTTCATGTCGGGCCCAAAACGAGATTTTGCTAGGAAGCGAGCTACATGAAGGTCCTTATTACGCCTCACGACATTGCGGGTCAGATGGGTATCCTGGCCCAGGGTTTGCGTACCTTCGGAATCGAGGCACGGTCAGTTCAATTGGCGATAAGTCTGGCTATCTTCGGTTCGAGGTTGATGAGACGGTCGACGTGGGAGCACCGAATCAACGTCTCGTAAGATTGTTCCGAGCATCAAGAAGAGCGTCAACACTGATACGAGAGTACGATATAGTTCATTACTTCTTTGGGCGGACGATGGTACCGTACATGATCGATGCCCGAGTAGCGAAGCGGTTGGGGAAGCCGATCGTTGTACACTTCAGAGGCCGGGACATATCCACGGTCGAGAAGACGGTTGCGTGGTAGGTGCAATGCATCCGTTTGGTACTGATCTTGCTGAACGCGGTTCGGGCCGCCAGCAGACGCTCGTAAAGGCGTGGGAGAAGCATTGCGGACAAGCTGTTGATTTCGACTCCT
>CAVOVK010000008.1:0-32336 GCA_963699815.1 uncultured Acidimicrobiaceae bacterium
CGCCGCTGAGGTCGATTACCTCACGCTCGCGTTCCCGGCGTGCGGGTTCGTTCGACGAGGGCGTCGAGGTCGTTGGTGAGCTGCTCTTGTTTGTCTTGGAAGAGGTGGCCGTAGACGTTCATGGTGACGCCGATCTCGCTGTGGCCCATGCGTTCGCTGATCGCTTTGGGGTGGGCGTCGAGGTCGATGAGCAGCGAGGCGTGGGTGTGGCGGAGGTCGTAGGGCCGGAACTCTGGGAGGTCGGCGGCGACCCGGGCGTTGTGGACGATGCGCCAGAGGGTGTGGTCGTACATCGGTTTGCCGGTGGGGGAGACGAACATGCGGTCCGTACCCGACGGGCGCACCCCGGTCGCCTCTGTCCGGGCGGACAGGGACGCGGCGAGTTGTTCGATGAGCCATTCGGGGATCGGGATGGTGCGGATGCCGCTCTCGGTCTTGGGTCCCTTGACGACGTGCTCGCCCTTGACCCACATCTGGGTTTCGTTGACGGTGAGTGTGCGGCGCGGCCAGTCGATGTCGCACACCCGCAGCCCGCACAGCTCGGAGGGTCGCAGGCCGGCGAGCACGAGCAGCCAGATCGCTGGCGCGTAGCGGGGGTCGGCGGCGTCGGCGAGTTGGTGGACCTGTTCCATCGTGAGGATCGGTGCTCGTCGTCGTCGGACGGGGATGCTGTGCCCGCTCGCCGGGTTCTCTCGGATCACCTTCGCCGCGCTGCGCTGTCTTCATGATGAGTGACAGCACCGACACGGCGTCGCGGCATGTCTTGGGGCTGAGTCCGCGCTCGACGAGTGAGGCGACGAACAGCTCGACCTCGAGCCAGTCGATCGACGCGATCCGCCGGCCGCCGAATTCGGGCCGCACGTACAGCCGCAGGGTCTTCTCGTAACCGCGGCGAGTTGATGCGGAGAGTCGGGCGGTGGTGGCGAACCAGGCGTCGGCCCACTCGTCGAAGCCGGCGCGGCGTCGCTGCGGGTCGACCCATTCGTCGCGTTGGATGTCGGTGTCGACGCGGGCGAGGAACTTCTCGGCGTCGAACTTGCGGTCGAAGGTCTTGCTGCGCGCTCGGCCGTTGGGGTCGCGGTAGCGCGCCTTCCACTTCGTGTCGCGGCTGACCCGTTTGGTCTGGATGCCGGTGGACCGATTGGTCACCACCGTGAACTTGGTTGGTTCGACGAACCCCATCGGTCACCTCCGAGGCGGCGCGAGTTGCGATCGTGGCCGAGAACCGGCGAGGCGGCGATCGAGACTGACGGCGCGCACGCCAAGACTACGCCTCACCGTCGACCACCGAACCCGGAGTCGTTGACCGCCGCGACTCGTGACTCGGCCAGCCAGGCGGTGACGTCGTCGATGTCGAAGCGCACGAGGTGGCCCCACTTCACATACGGGATGCGTCGCTCGAACACCAGACGGCGCACATGGCGGACGGACACGCCGAGGTGCTCGGCCAACTCCTCGACCGTGATCAACCGGGGCAGGGCAAGTACTGCCGGCGCGTCCCGGCGGGCGGTTCGATCCTGGCGTGAGGTTGTCATCGTCGTCACCGTGAACCCGTGATGTCACCGATCACCACCCGAGCAGCTACCCGGATCACAGTTCTGGCACCGCAACCTCGACCGCGGGTACCACCCGGACAGGTGCCTGCATCGGACGGCTTTCCCAGTCGTTCGGGAGGCGCCCGTGCTGGTCGAGCTCGATGGCGGCAGTCACTACCCGGGTGGTCAGCTCGGCCAGTCGGGTAGTGCTCAGCTGACCGTTGTCGTGGAGTCGGCGCACGTGGTCGATGACCCATGACGGTGGCTCGGTGAGCACGTCGTGGGCGATCGTGAGCGCACGGCGCTCGCGGGCATCGGTGTGCGGGTCGGCGCCGTAGCGGGCGAACACGTCGTCGATCTGCTGCGCCCGCCGGGCGGCCGCCAGGTCGTGACGGGCGGCGCGCTGGGCGGCGGTGACCGCGTCGCGCTCCGCGGTCGAGGTCGTCCGGGCCGCGAGTTGGTCGAGTTCGTCGATCTGCGATTCGATTCGTCGGACGGGATCATTGGCGATCGCTTCCCGGTCGATCTCGGCCAGGCTGCGGTCCTCACGTTGCGCCAGTGGGGGAGCGGCACCGGACATCGCGTCGAGCATCGTCTGCACTGCGACCGGTTGGGTGAGGGGCCAGTGAGCGAGCGGCGGCTGCGCAGCGATCAACGCGTTGACTTGTTCCAGTTCGACCACGTGAGGCCAGTTTGCGACGATCCACCCGCGCCGGTCATCTTGCGCACGACCAGCGGTGACGAGCTGCTCGTGGACATCCGCGGTGTTGACGGAGCCGGACGTCAGCCCTTCGATCAGCCTGCGGTGGTCGGGTGGCGCCGTGTGCATCAGCGCCTCGAGTTCGTCGCGTCGCGCAAGCAGATCGGTGGCCGACATCGTGGACACGGCAGGTGCCGGGTCGTCGTGGCGATCGGTAAGCCACAGCCGGGCCTGGAGCGTTCGCAGCATCAACTGCTGCCAGGCCTCGAGGTCGATCGGGTCCGCGGTCTGTGCTCCGAGCCCCGGAGTCGACTCGTCAATGCCGTGCAGAATCCGGAAGTGGGCCAGTTGGCCGACGGTGTCGTCCCACACGGTCGCACCGGGGGCATCGGCGGGGCGCGGCCCGAGCCACGTGGTCAGCCATCGCGGCGGATCGGCTCGCAGACCGTGTGCGGCTCGGTCGACCGCGACGTGCACGGCCCGCCGGTAGCGGGCGGCATCACCGGGTGCGACGCCGTGGACTGCGAGCGCGCGGGCCCAGTCCTGCTCGGCCTCGACGAGTTGGGCCGCGACCCGATCGATGGTCGCAGCGGCTACCGGGGTGATGGCCACCGGCTCGGGATGATCGATCACGACCACCTCGTCCCAGCGCATCGATCGCGTCGCCGATCGTCCGTGCTCGTTGACGAAGTACACGTCGCACGTGCCGGCCAGGTCGTCGCAGTCGACGACGTGGCCGACGTTGTCACGGTCGAGCGCACGAACACGGCGACCGAAGTCGAGATGCGTCCGTGCGGCCACCATCCGCTCGTAAACAGCCCGGAGTTCCCCCGGATCGGGGCAACAGTCGGCCGCAGCGAGCTCCGCCCGATGGGCCGTCCGGGCCAGCTCGAGCAGTGCCGGCGCCGACATGCCACTGGCGAGATCGGCGACCATCGCAGCGTCCGGATCGCGAGTCGAGGCGAGCACCTTGGCCCCGGAGGATTGCATGCGGGCCAGCAGCTCGTGCTCGGGATCGTCAGCGGCTTCGGTCGGCAACGGGATGCCCAAGTCGTGCCGTGGCTCGAGGTCGATGGCCTGCGCGGTGGTGGCGTAGATCCATGCCGACAGCCGGGCTCGCGACAACGCCACGTAGATGCCCTCGCGATACAGGCCGGCCGGCCCGACCACCAGCACGTGATCGCAGGTGACGCCCTGCACGCTATGGACCGTTGACGCGTAGCCGTAGTCCAGCCAGCCGCGCTCGACGTAGTCGCGGTCGAGCACGATCCGCTCGCCCGTTGTGAGCGTCACGTGCAGCCCGACGAAGTCGACGCGTTCGAGTTGGCCGCGCATCCCGTTGTCGACACCGAACGGCGTCCCGTCGGCGAGACGCTGGCCCCGATGGTTGCGCCGCAGGATGACGTGCTCACCCGGGGCGAACGACCGTCCCCCGATCTCGACCGCACGGTCGACGTCGATCTCGCCGCTGTCGGCGAGGAGTTGTCGAGCGATGCCGTTGAGTTGGTGGGCCTCGGCGCGTGTGCCGGCGAGCATCAGCGTCACGCCGGTCTGGCGCAGCGCGTCCCAATCGGCGATCGCCCGAACGCGGAGCCGTTCGCGGTCGTCACTCAGCACGATCCGACCGTGTTCGCGGTACGCAGCGAACGCGGCCGTGACGTCGCCATGGCGGAGCTGGTCGAGCGCAGACCGCACCCACGCCTGTTGCTGTCGCCGGTTGATCGTCAGCTCCGCGACCCGGCCACCGAGCACGCCGAGCGCCGCTCGGAATGCGCCTCCGGCCGCGACCTCGGGGAGTTGGTGGTGGTCACCGACCAGCACCAACTTCGCCCCAACCCGTGTCACCCGATCCACGACACGGGCGAGATCGCGGACCGCCGCCATCCCGGCCTCATCGACCACGACCACCGTTCCGGCATCGATCTCACGATGCTCAACGAGATGCCGGGCGATCGTGACCGAACCGATCCCCGAACCTGACTCCAGCTCCCGGGCAGCGCGCGCCGACGGCGCCAAACCGATCACCGTGTACCCGGCGTCCTCGTACAGCGAGCGCAGCGTGCCGAGCGTGTGCGTCTTGCCCGTCCCGGCCCGCCCCACCATCACCGCCACCCGGTCACCAGCCGATGCCAGCAACCGGACCGCGTCGGCCTGGTCCACACCCAGTTCCGACCGGGCGATTGCCGCCTCCCCCGGAATCCGGTCGAGTGCCCCGACGCCTGCGCCAACACCGACGCCGAGCTGGCACACAAGTTCTTCCTCGATCGCCAGCAGGGCCCGAGACGTGAAGTGAAGGTCACGGTCGCCGAACACGACCCGACACGGCGCATGGACTGGCACTCGTTGATCCCAATGGTCACCAAGCGGCACCACTGCTGGCGACGCAAGGGCCCGTCGCACGGTGGCCTCGACGACTTCCACCGATGTCGACGCCGGCCGCGCCGACGCGACCGCACGCGTCAGATCGAACCGGGTGAACGTCCCGTCATGGGCCGTCACTCGCGTCTCGAGCAACCACTCGAGCCACTCGTCGAATCCGACCAGACGCGTCGACACCGTGCGGACACCGCCATGCCACGACTCGTCCTCGACCACAAATCCATCGGCCATCGTCGCCGGCACCATGGATGCCAGGAGCTGCTCGAACTGCCCCGGCCCCCAGCCGACGGCGTCGGCGCGGGCATGCCATCGGCCCTCGACCGCGGCGAAGTCTGCGAGCACCTGCTTGGCCTGGCGGGTGCTGCGCTGCGCCGTCGCGGCCGCAGCCGGGCCCGACTCGCCGGTGTTGTCGAGCCACTCGGCGATCTGCTCGTGACGTTGCGAGAACTCCCGCAGCACGTGGCCCGGGATGCCGGCGATCTCGGCAGCGTCCTCATGCACCGGACCCCACTCCACCCCGAGTGTGTCGGTGAGCTCACGTCGCATCGCCGCCTGGAACACCGCACCGCCGGTGCGGGCGGTGTCGTAGATCGCCCGACCATCCAGCGCCGACCAGCGACCGTCGACACCCTGTGCCAAGTTCGCGACCAGTACATGCCAGTGCAGATGCGGATCACCGGCACGAGACGTGCGATGCCGATACGCGGCGCCGACGAAGCCGCGGGCGACCGTCCGCCGCGTGCCCCACGACTGCCCCCACGACTGGCGGTTTTCGGCCTTGTTCGTCCCCCGCCGAACGAAGCACGCCTCGCGCTCCAACCAGCCCAACGTCTCGACCAGTGCCGCCTCGCACGCCGTGACGATCAGATGCTGCACCCGCCGATCAGCCGGCGCGTACGCGACCGACACCGACTTCGGCACCGCGAACGTCAGATCGAACCCCGGAACCCGACGTGGATGCGACCGCAGCGTTGTGCCGTTCGGCGTCTGCCCCGTGCCAGGCGCAAGCCCGGCTAGCACCGCGCGCAGATCCGCCGGGTCGACCTCGCCGGTCAGCCCGAGCGACTCGATCCCGCTACCGGCCCAGACCCCGGGCGCCTCGCCCGCGCCCGTGTAGTACTCGTCGAGTCCACTCGCCACCTGCGACAGGTAGTACGCCTCGGCACCCACCCGGAGCTTCCACACGGTCTGCACATAGACACATGCCTCTCGAAACCCGATTCTGTGACGCGACCCGACCGAAATTCTTCAGTTGGGCACACATGCACCCCAAGGTGCCCGGACCGGCGACGGACCGCGAGCGTGCCCGCCGGCCTGTCGGGAGAGCGTCACCAGGTGGCAGCCTCGGTTCGCTGCCCACCCGAAGGTCGAACGTCGTGGGACGCCCGGCCCCGATCGGACATCGAGGACAACGAGCGGGCTCGGGGCGGCCCCGATGCCGCGAATATCGAGCACTGCAATAGGGCCGTACCCGAGTGGGCTGCCCGACGCCAGCGACGTGGTTACGGGTGCGTGTTATCGGGTGCCCTCGACCGGCACTTATCTCCATCCCGGTTTGGGGTGTCCTCGATGTAGCTGGCGCAGGCGTGAGCTGTGTCGTGGACGCGTTATCTCCAGCGCGTCTCCGACGCACCGCAAGCCCATTCCCCTTTCGTTGCCGCCCTTTCAAGTTCGACGCCGATGTCGACCTCGGCAGGCGTCGGCAGAGGTGTTCATCGGCGTGTTGTACCGTTCGCCGGAGGTTGCGGTGCTCGGCTCGCCGACGTCCGGCGACTCACACCACCCGACGTCGAAACCGAGGTTGACATGCCCTACATCGAACACGCACTCGGCAGGACCTACTACCAGCGGCGGGGTCGCAAGACCGCCGGAGGTCTCCCGCTCGTCTGCCTGCACGGCGGCCCGGGTGGGCAGAGCAAGCAGATGGCGCCGCTGTTCGATCTCTCCGACGAGCGACAGGTGTACCTGTACGACCAGATCGGTGGAGGCCGAAGCTCAGCCACCGAGAAGCGTCACTGGAACGTCGGCACCTTCGTCAGGGAGCTGTCGATGCTGGTCGACGCCTGGGGGTTGGACGAGTTCCACCTCTTCGGTGCGTCGTGGGGGACGACGCTGGCGCTCGAGTACACGCTGAAGCACCCTCGGCGTGTCAGGTCGCTGGTCTTCCAGTCGCCCATGTTCTCCACCGCGGACTGGGAGGCCGATGCGAACCGGCTGATCGCGCAGCTGTCTGCGGACGATCAGAAGGTGCTGAGGTACTGCCACGAGATCGGGGCCACCGATGCGGAGGTGTACAAGTCGGTGATGCTGACCTACTACCTGCGCCATGTCTGCCGGAGCAAGGCGAAGTTGCTGGAGATGTACCGCGACGTGAGCCCGAACGGTCAGAAGATCTACGCACACATGTGGGGGCCGTCGGAGTTCAAGTCGACCGGCACCCTCAAGGACTACGACAAGGTGTCCCGGCTGGCGGAGATCAGCCAGCCCGCGCTGGTCATCTGCGGGGAGTTCGACGAGGCACAGCCGCGAACCGGCGAGCGGTACGCCAGCCTGTTGCCAGCAGGTGAGTTCACATGTATCCCCAATGCGTCGCACGTGATCTCGGCAGAGCAACCCACCAAGCTGGTGAGAGTCGTGAGGGCGTTCCTGCGCGACTCGTGAGAGGAAGGTCAGCGCAACCGGGCGAGCGCCTGCTCGTGGACGTCCAGATCGGCGGGTTCGCCCTCGCTCCACGGCGCCCCGTAGACGACCATCTCGTCGAACCCCAACGCCTCGGCGCTCTCTGGCAAGCCCTGTCCCCGAACGCCGGGTAGGGGTGACACGATTACGTGACGCGAGAGTTGGGCCGTTCCCGAGTGGTCGCGTCGATGATGAGAGCGGGTTATCGAGTGCGCATTCTGTGCGGTCCGGCTCCTTGTGGCCAGTCGAGCACTGGCCGGTGTTGGAGGGGCTCGTAATCGTTGCCTCTTGTCTGCAGACCGATCCGGGTGTCCAATGGAATTGGCCTGGCTTTCGTTGGGCCGCCCAGTTGAAGGGAGGTGGTGACATGATCACGCAAGAGTTCACCGAAACCCGGCAAGTCAACCGCCGCTTCCGCGGGCCAGCTGCGCTCGTGGCCGTGGTTGCCATCATCGTGCTGGTTGGAGTTGCCGTTGTTGCCTGGGTCATGAGCGATGGCGAAGGGCCGGTGGCAGCCGACGAGGCGCTGATCGAGATCACCTACACCGACGACGGGACATCCTTCGTCGGTGATCGCGAGGTCATCGAAGGAACCGTCACGGTGACGTTCTCGAACGAGACGGACAGCGGGGCGATCGTCGCCGTCTTGGGGTACGGGACCGGCTCCGCGGGCTCGCCGAGGAGCTTGAGTTCCTCGAGGAGGGCAATCGCGTCGTGACGGGCGCGCCCCCCACCGCAGGGTTCGTCGAGGTCGAATTCGAGGGTTCGGGTGACCTTGTGACGCCCGGGGGCCATACCTGGACGATGGATCTGCAACCCGGCACCTACCTGTTCGATGTGGGCCCCGAGGACTTCCATACCGCCGGGCTGTGGCGAGCGGCCGTGATTGAGGTCGTCGCCGAGTGACTCAACCGACCCCGATGGCGCGACCCGACGTCGTCAGTTCCGTCACCGGGCAGGCAACGCCGGGTTGTGCCGACGTGAGCGGGCAGGTCACAACGTGCGGCATCGGCACATGAGGGCGCCTTCCGACGCAGCGTCCGTCCGGATCTGACCCGCTCGGAAATGTCGGCCGTGAAATCGCCCGACCGCGCCGCACCACCGGCGAAGTCGGTCGCCTCGTGGCCCGATCGACCCACCGCATAATCACTGTCCTTGGGTTGACGTGAACGTTCCGACATAAAACTTCGGGATGCGGGTCGGCGACAACGAACCTGACGCGCTGGCTTCGATCCTGGTCGTGCGGCTCAGCCGGCGCTTTGCTCGCAGGGTCACAGAGAGTGGTCTCGGCGCCAGCATTACGGAATGATGAACGCCGTGCGCCGCGTCCTCCTCGCGTCCTACGGCTCCTGTACGACGAAGGCGTATATGCCCTGAGCAGGCCATATGCGCCGAAAATCTCGTGGAGCTGGGGGGAATCGAACCCCCGTCCAACAGTCTGAGAACGGACCTGATACGACCATTCCCGCTTCACACCTACGCAGGTGTACCGGCGGGTCGGCTGCTCACCCGAGGGTGGGCCACGAATCGTCTTTCCGAATCGTCAGCGGTCTTTCTCGCCGTCAGCAGTCTTTCCTGCCGTCATCCCTCACTTCTGTTGCCGGGCTGTGATGGATTGGCCCCGTGCGACATTTCTGCTCACTATGACTCTTCACTCACCTGAATCAGGCGGCGAGAGCGAACTGCTCATCGGCAATTCTTGTTGGTGCCCCGTTTAGCGAGTCTGAGCAACTCGGGTCGCAAACCCGCCCTACAGTTCTGATGTCGAAACCAGTCAGCCCCGTGAAACGGTATGTGGGGGTCCAGTGTACGGCCGTCCGGCCCGGACCAGTTCGAGTGGATTTCGCCGGCTCGGCTGTAGATGCACCAGGTGTCGTCGTGTGCGTCAGGACCGCTGCGGAGCGAGACCCCGAAAACGCCAAGTGGGCCCCTCCGAAGAGGGGCCCACCTGGGGTTGTCGAGCCGGTCGAGGACGATCGGCCCGAGCTCGTTGCGTCAGACCGTCGCCGTGTCCGGCTGGTCCTTCAGCATGGCTTCTGGGATCGAGTCGGGGACGTTCACCCCGTACCGGCGCTTGCTCTCCCACAGGAAGGCGATACCCATGACCACGCAGACCACGCCGAGTCCGGCGAGCAGGCCGGCGATACCGAGGGCGAGCTGCAGGGCGCTGTGCGTTGCGGCGCCGACGCCGAGCTCGGCGACGAGTGCGTGGGCGGTGCCGCTCCATGCCTGCTCACGGGCAGGGCCGTCGAGCAGGTCGGTGCGGTTGAAGCCGGTCCAGTAGCGGCCGTCGACCGGGACCTCGTATGCACCGGGCTCGAGCACCTGGCCTTGATAGGCCGCGACCACACCGTTGTAGGTGCCATCGGGGTCGAGCCGCTCGGCCTCGATCGCGGCGGCGATGTCATCTTCGGTCAGTACGACGACCTGCGTGCCGTGCAGGGTGTGGTACGAGATGGTGGCCATCTGGTACATGTACTCGCTGGCGTTGTTGACGACCGGATCGCTGGCGCAGATGCCCGCCGGCGTGAAGAGGCTGCCGCAGCTCTCGACGACCGGGAAGTTCCAATCATCCTTGAGTAGCGACATGATCGCCTCGGCGCCTTCGGTGGTGCCACGGTCGATCAGCTGGCCGTCCTCGTTGAAGCTCAGTTCGACGTTCTGCTCGGCGCTGAATGCTTCGAGCGAGCCGTAACCGCCCTGCGTCTTGCTGTAGGCGACGCCGGCGCCTACGAAGTATCCGATACCGACGATGATCAAGAACACTCCGAGTAGTGCGAGTGGCTTTTTGAACATGCTCTTCATGGCAACCCCTTCTGTGCAGACCCTGTTCAGGTTCTGATCGTGTTCGTGATTTTTCTCACGAAGTTCTTGTGTCTCATCATGGACGCTTGACTGCGCAATCATTAGGGACCTAGGTCCTCAGACTCAGGGACCTCGTGCTGAACCTTTGACCAGGTGATTTGCCACGACTCTCGGTGCGATTCGTCATCGGCGTACGCTTCGGACATGTCCGAAGCATTCATTGTCGAAGCTGTTCGTACGCCCGTCGGTCGACGCGGGGGTGGTCTGTCGCAGGTGCATCCCGCCGACATCGGCGGTCACGCCATCAGCGCTCTCATCGAACGGTCGGGTATCGACCCGCACTCCGTCGACGATGTCGTGTTCGGCAACGTCGACTCTGTCGGCGTGCAGGCCGGCTGTATCGCCCGCACGTGTGGGCTCGTGGGTGGCCTGCCGCAGCACGTCCCGGGCGTCACCATCGACCGGCAATGTGGGTCCGCGCAACAGTCCGTGCACTTCGCCGCTCAGGCCGTGATGTCGGGCACGATGGACGTCGTCGTCGCCGGCGGTGTGCAGAACATGTCGATGGTGCCCATCATGAGCGCCAGCACGATCGGCCAGCCCGAGGGCTTCAGCCCATTCACCACCTCACCGGGTTGGACCACGATCTACGGCGCCGGCGAGGTCAGCCAGTTCGTCGGCGCCGAGATGATGGTCGACAAATGGGACCTCACCCGCGAGGAGATGGAGGCGTACGCCGTCGAGTCGCACGAGCGTGCCCTGCGGGCCCAGGCCGAGGGCCGCTTCGACAACGAGATCGTGCCGCTCAACGGGCTCGACCGCGACGAGGGCCCGCGCGAGCCCAATCTCGACAAGATCCGTTCGCTGTCCACGCTCACCCCCGACGGAAAGCTCACCGCCGCGGTCGCCAGCCAGATCTCCGACGGTGCAGCGGCGCTGCTGGTGGTCAACCAGCGAGCACTCGACGAGCACGGCCTCACGCCCCGGGCTCGCATCCATCACATGTCGGTGTGGGCCGATGACCCAATCATGATGCTGTCGGCGCCGATCCCCGCTACCCAGCGGGCACTCGCCAAGACCGGCCTCAAGGCGAGCGACATCGACCTGGTCGAGATCAACGAGGCGTTCGCCCCGGTACCGATGGCCTGGCTGCGTGAGACCGACTTCGAGCACGAGCAGATCAACGTCAACGGCGGCGCGATCGCGTTGGGACATCCACTGGGCGCCACGGGTGCCCGACTGATGGTGACGCTGCTCAACGAGCTCGAGCGCACCGGCGGCCGCTACGGCCTCCAGACGATGTGCGAGGGCGGGGGCCAAGCAAACGTGACGATCATCGAGCGCCTGTGATCGGGTACCAGCTCGGCGTGTACCCGAATGCCGAGCGAGTCTCGCGGTCGCTCACGGCTGCGACCACCCGTCGCTCAGGCCGAGTCCGGCGCGATCGCGGTACGTAGTCGGCCGGCGAGATCCGCGAGGAGTTTGGCCCCGAGTGGCGGAAGGTCGCGCAGCAGCACTCGGAACATGCGCACTCCGAGCACGGCGAGCTCGGTGTCGCTGGTTGCGGTCACCGTCGCCGCCCTCGGTGCCGGATCGAGCAAGGCCAACTCGCCGAAGTAGTCGCCGGGGTCCAGCCTGGCGACCGGTGTGCCACTGTGTTCGACGGTGGCGCTGCCGCTGAGCACCACGAACAGCGCATCACCGTCGTCGCCCTGACGCACGATCATGCGGCCTGCTTCGACGTGGATCGTCTCGGCGTGCCGGGCGATGATCTTCAGATCGGACGGTGTGCATCGCTGGAAGAGCTCGATGCCCTCCAGCCGCCGCACGATCTCCTTGTTGGTCGCCATGTCAGCCCTTCGTCTCTGATGTGTCGGATGTGTCGGGTGTGCCAGATGGTGTGGCTGGGATCGGCAAGGCGATCGGGTCGTTCTCCCACAGGCCCCAGCGCAGGTGGAACCGACGCAGCGGCGCCGGGGCCCACCAGTTGGCGCGCCCGGCCATCTTCATCAGCGCCGGCGTCAGCGTGGCTCGTACCAGGAACGCGTCGACGAGCACCGCGATCGTGAGACCGACACCGAACATCTTCACGACCGCGACACCCGACGTCGCGATCGACATGAACACGATCGTCAACAGCAAGGCGGCGGCCGTGACGATCCGCCCGGTCGATCCGATGCCGGCGATGATCGCGTGGTCGTTGTCGCCGGTGAGGTCGTATTCCTCTTTCATGCGCGACAGGAGGAACACCTCGTAGTCCATCGACAGCCCGAACACGACGCAGAACATCAGGATCGGCTGGAACACATCGACCTTGCCGGTGGCCGTGAAGTTCAACAGGCCCGACAGATGTCCGTCCTGGAACAACCACACCAGGGATCCGAACGTCGCGGTCAGACTGAGCAGGTTGAGCACGATCGCCTTCAGCGGCACCACCACGCTGCCGGTCATCATGAACAGCACGATCAACGTGATCAGAGCGATGATGCCGAGCGCCAGCGGCAACCGCGATTTCACGGTATCGACGCTGTCGATCACCGAGGCGGTGGCACCCGTGACGATCAGGTCGACCCCTGGGTACGGACTTTCGAGATCGCGGAGGTTCTGCACCAGCTGTTCGGCGCGCGGATCGTCTGGTTCTCGGTTGCTGACGACCTGCATCCAGACACCCCCCTCGCTGGAGAAGCGTTCGTTGAACGACACTGCCTTCTTGGCGGCCCCCTCCTGATAGTTCTGGAAGAAGAAACCCTCAGAGGTGTCGACGCGGTAGACGTCGGGGAGCGCGAGGATCCGGTCCATCAGTTCGCGCATCGTCGCGTCGTCGGTGGGATCGGCGCCGAGCGCGATCACACCGATTCCGTTGAAGTTCCGGTAGGCGAAGTCGTTCCGCAGCTGGTCGGTCGCGACGCGCGCACTGTTCGATTCGGGCAATACGCGGTCGTCGATCCTGCCGGCGTCGAAGCGCAGGAACGGGAGACCGACGACCACCAGGACCGCAGCCACGAGGATCGCCCATATCGCGGGGTGCCGCGTGACCCGCCGAGCCTGGCGTCCCCAGAAGCTCTCGGTCGGTTCTGATGCTTTCACCCCCACCCGGTCGCCCAGCCAGGCGAGCAGCGAGGGGAGAACGATCACCGAAGCGGCACAGGCGACGGCGACCACTGCGGCGCCGGCGTAGGCGAACGATCGCAGATAGGGGACCGGGAACACGAGCAGTGCCGTGAGCGACGCCGCAACCGTCGCGCCGCTGTACAGCACGGTGCGGCCTGCCGTCTGCACGGTGTGCGACAGCGCCTGTTCGACCGGTCGTCCGTGAGCGAGCTCCTCGCGGAATCGGGCGACCATCAGCAGGCAATAGTCGATCGCGAGACCCAGTCCGAGCGCGGTCGTCAGGTTGAGCGCGAAGACCGACACGGTCGTCAACTGGGCGATGATCGAGAGCACCGTGTAGGTGCCGAGGATCGCGAAGATCGCGACAGCGAGCGGGAGCAACGCCGGTCGCAGGCCGCGGAACACGAGCAGTAGGGCCAACAGGGTGAGCGGTGTCGCGATCAGTTCCGATCGGAGCAGGTCCTTCTTGGCGTTCTCTCTCGCCTGTCGGCTGATCTCGACGGGACCGGTCGCGTTGGCGGTCCAGAGCTCGGTCGGTTCGGTGAACGCTTCGAGGCGGTTCGCGGTCTCACGCTGCTCGTCCTCGTCACCGGCGAACGAAGCGACGATCACGGCGTTGCGACCGTCGACGCTCTGGAGCGGACTGACCTCGGTGATGTTGTAGCCCTCGAGCGTCCAGTACGACAGCACTTCGGTCGTTCCGGGATCGGCACCGATTGCTTCGGTCATCGCAAGGCCCGCGTCGGCAACCTCCGGGTCGAACAGGGTTCCGTTCTTCAACGCCACGACGAGCACCCAGTCGGCGGGACCGGCGTCGAACACGTCCTCCAGGATCCCGTCGCCGATAGCGGACTCGCTGTCGCCGACGATGAATCCCCCGACCGACAGCCGCTCCTCGACACCCCCGCCGAGCACTGCGAGTACGGGTACGAGGACCAGTGCGCCGATCAACACTCGTCGATGGTGGTGGATCGCCAACCGCGTCAGCCAGGTCAGCACGCATCGATCCTCTGTTGTGCGCCGGCCCCACTCGTCACGCCGCCCAGTATGACCGATTCGATCCCGACGACTCGACCCATGGGTCGCCATGAGTACCGTTTGAGCCGATGGTGATCATTCGACGGGCGACCGAGCCCGACATCCCTCGGATCGCACGGACCGCGAGCCGAGCGTTCGCGACCGACCCCGTGTTGCGGTGGCTCTTCCCCGACGACGATCACTACGAGGACACGCATCAGGTCGTGTTCGGCGGTATTGCCCGGCGCTGGTTGGCCACCGATTCGCTGTGGTGCACCGACGACGCAGCGGCGATCGCCGGGTGGGTGCCGCCCGGTAGGCCGGAGGTCGAGGTCGCGAGCGCGGCGCCGCGGGTCGAGCATCCGGCATGGCGGCTCGAGCGGCTGGCCGCGCTCGGTGAGCAGATGGTCGCCAACACGCCGCCCGAGTCGCACTGGTACCTCAACATGCTGGCGACCCATCCGGACTGGCAGCGTCAGGGTCTCGGCGCGGCATTGATGACGGCTGTCTTCGAGATCGCTGACGCGGACGGATTGCCGTGTTACCTCGAAACCGAGACGGTCGAGAACGTCGGCTATTACCGGCACCACGGGTTCGAGGTGCGTTCGGAATGGGACGTGCGCACCTCCGACAGCGACGGGCCCCACATGTGGGGCATGTCGCGGCCGGCCCGCTGACCGATCCGTCGATCTTCCCGTCGCGGTGTGCGTTGTGGACCAGGGGCCCTAGCCACTCCCCAGCGCGATGGCCACGATGGTGAGGGAGACGTCTACATGGTCGCTGTCGTTCGTCCCGATCGCCCAGCTGCGGCACCGGCACCGGCAGCGGTGCGGAGGTGTTGTGATGCCCATCGCGATCGGGCTGCCTGGTGGAGGGACGCAGCGGCTCGTCGTGGGTGTCGCTTCCGCCGGGGTGGTGGCTCTCGCGTTGGCGGGTCGTTCGCTTCCTCGTGACTTCCGGCGCTTCTTCGGGCCGATCCCGCCTGCGCTGGTGCTCGCTGCGTCACTGGTCATCGGCGTGATCGCGGTCGATGTGCTGAGATCGCGTGGGTGGGGCGACGTCGACGCCTGGTCGTACTCGGCGAACGGCTTCAGAGTTGCGTCGATGTTCGCCGTGGCGTTTGCCGTCGTGGCGGTGATCGCGGACTGCACGCTGAGATTCGACGTCGACATCAACGCCCGCTGGCCGGGGTCGCTGGTCTTCTATGCGGTGATCGCCCCGGTTGCCGAGACGGTGTTCCATCTCGTGCCGCTGGCCGTGCTGGCAACCGCATTGGACCTGGATTTCGGTGTCGACGACCTCAGCCGGCGCGTGCTCATCGTGATCGTCCTCGTCGCGTCGCTCGAGGCCGTGTTCCAAGCCGTGGTTGCGTCGGATCTCGATCACCTCGCGCTGACGGCGTTCGTGATCGTGCACCTGTTCGTGATCGGGCTCGCCGAGCTGTTCCTCTTCTGGCGTTACGGCCTGGCGGCGATGGTGGCCTTCAGGCTCGTGTACTACTCGCTCTGGCACATCGCGTGGGGATACCTGCGATTGCGCGTGCTGTTCTGAGGGCGATTCACTCGCAGACGTTGCGGCACTCGCCGACACCGTCGATGCGGGTCACGACGGTCTGGCCCCTGCGCAAGAAGACGGGTGGCTTCCGGGCTGCGCCGACGCCGCCAGGTGTTCCGGTGGCGATCAGGTCGCCGGGTGCCAGCGTGATGATCGTCGAGACGTAGGCCACGAGTTCTGCCGGTCCGAAACGCAACTCGGAGGTGTTCGACTGCTGCATCGTGACGCCGTCGACCTCGCAGGAGATGGGGAAGTGGGCGGGCTCGCCTTCCTGGGCCACCACCATGTGCGGCCCGACGGGTGTCGTGCCCTCCCACGCCTTGCCCTGGAGGAACTGTTGTGTGCGGTTCTGGTAGTCGCGCACGCTGATGTCGTTGACCACCGTGTAGCCGGCGATCGCCTCCACAGCCTGCTGGGGGGTGGCGCGGCGCACCTCGGTGCCGATCACGAGCCCGAGTTCGGCCTCCCAGTCGATCTGAACGGATTCGTCGTCGCGGGGCATCTGGATCGGGTCGTTGGCGCCGATCAGGGTGCGGGCGTACTTCGTGAACAGGGTCGGGTACTCGGGGCTCGGGCGACCGGTCTCGGCGATGTGGTCGAGGTAGTTCAGTCCCACGCAGATCACCTTCTCGGGCTTCGGAACCAGCGGCGCGTAGTCGAGCGACGCGAGATCGTGACGCGGCCCGTCGGCGACCCTGGCAGCATCGTGCCAGTAGGGGGTGGCGAGCAGCTCGACGACGTCGGCGTGCCCGGTCTCGACGGCGCCATCGAAATCGATGCGGACCGCCCGGAGCCCGCCGGCGGTGCGAATGGTCGCGACTTTCATGGCCACAGTCTGCGCCGACCCGGTTGTGGCGCAGCGGATCGGTCGGGGACCGGGTCGTTTGGGGACGGCGTCGGTCGGGGACTGGAGCGGGTGTCGACCGGGCCGACCTGGCAGGATCACGTGGTGCAGTGGTGGGAAGCGTTGTTGTTGGTGGTCGGAGGAGCTGCGGCCGGAGTGATCAATGCGGTGGCCGGTGGTGGGTCGATCCTGACCGTTCCGCTGCTCGTGCTGGCGGGCGTTCCGGGAAACAGTGCGAATGGTTCGAATCGGGTCGGCATCCTCACGTCGAACGCGGCCGCCGCGACGGCGTTTCGCAAGTTGGGTGTGCGAGGCCTGTCGCGGGCGACACCGATCCTGTTGCCGATCATCGCCGGATCCCTGATCGGTTCGTATGGGATCACCCGGCTCACCGACGACAACTTCGAGCGGGTGTTCGGCCTCGTCATGCTGCCAGTGATCTTCTTGTCGATCCGCAAGCCGAAAGTGAAGTTGGAGGCCGAGCCGTGGCCGATCTGGGTGACGACGGTCGTGTTCCTCGGCGTCGGGCTCTACGGCGGTGCGGTGCAGGCGGGGGTCGGGTTGATCATGCTCGCGGCGCTCACCCGTGCCGGCTTCGATCTGGTGACGGCCAACAACGTCAAGGTCGTCGCCAACCTCACGCTCACGGCGGTCGCGCTCCCCGTGTTCATCATCCAGGGCAAGGTGGAGTGGTTGCAGGCGCTGATTCTCGCCGTCGGGCTCACCGCAGGTGCCTGGGTGGGTGCTCACGCTGCCGTCAGGGGAGGTGAGCGGTTCATCCGCGCCGTGATGGTGATCGCTGCGCTCTTGCTCGCCGGCAAGTTGCTCGGTGTCTACAGCTGGATCGGCGATCGGTTCTGAGGGGCCTGGTCAACGACCGTACAAGGTCCTGTACTCGCACGGTCGATGCGTCGTGCCGCAGGCCGGCACGCTCGAACAGCATCCCAGCTCGGCGTGGATCCGCGGTGCTCCATAGGGGGGGGTGATCGTACCGGCGTGCCTGTTCGGCGACCGTCGCGCTGAACGCTTCGACCCGATCGCGGGGCCTCAGAGCAGGCGGCGGTGGCCCCACAGGCTGGGTTTGGTGATCTGGGCGACAGTCCAGGTGGCGTCGTCGACGAGCCGGCCGCCGCAACCGATCTCGACGTCGAACCCCGATGGGCTGCGGCTGTAGAACGACACCATCTCGTCGTTGGGGTGCTTGCCGAGGTCCGTCGAGATCGGGATGGCATCGGCGTGGTGACGGTCGAGCGCATGGCCAACGTCGTCGAGGGTACGCGCTTCGAACATGAAGTGATACAACTCGGCCTGGTCGGCCGGCACGAGCGCGATGCTGTGATGTCTCGGGTTGCAGTGCAGGAACACCACTTCGCTGCCGTCGGGGCGCCAGAAGTCGCTGACGCGGAACCCGAGCACGTCGGTGTAGAACTCGGCGGCGGCCGGTGCGTTCGGAGTGCCGAGCACGATGTGGCCGAGCCCGAGGTTGCCGGCCACGAAACCAGACCCTCCCTGCGGGGAGATGAACGGCTGGTGATCGAGAATCGGCCCACAGAACAACTCGAGGGCGAACCCACCGGGATCGGTCGTGTGCATCAATCCGGAGACTCGGCGCTCGACTCGTTCGGCTTCCGATGACGGCTTCACGGCGTGGCCGGCGGCTTCCAACTCGGTGGCGGCCTGGTCGAGAGAGCGTTGGTCGGCGAACTCCCAGCCGGCGAACGCGAGGCCTTCTCGTTCATCGGACAGTTGCAGGATCACCCGGTGTGGCCGTTCGTCGATCCGGACGTACAGCTGACCGCTGCTCGCGGCTGGGACGACCATCGCGCCGAGTGTCCCGACGTAGCTCCTCCACGCGTCCAGATCCGAGACGTCGATGCCGATGTAACCCAGAGCTCGTACGTGCATGCCGCACCCCCTCGATCGTGCCGATCGTGCCGATCGTGCCAACGGTACATCAACGCATGCTCGGCGAGTGGCCGGACTTTTCGGCTGGCCGGCCCGGTGCGGCGCCTCCGGAGCGTCGGCACGATTGCCGCCGACGTGTCGGCGGTCGTCATCCCGCAGCGGCCCTGCCGATCGCGCATCTGCTACGTGGGGTGGGACACCACGGTGGCAACGGGGGCCGGGTCGGACCGTCAGTTGCGCTGCTTCTTCATGCGACCCATCTCGCGCTCGACGTCGCGCTTCGAGTCGCGCTCGGCGATCGCCTGGCGCTTGTCGCCCTTGGTCCGGCCCTTGCCGACGCCGAGTTCGACTTTGACCCGGCCGTCGCGGAAGTACAGGCTGAGTGGCACGACCGAGACACGTTCTTGGTCGATCCGGGCCTTGAGCCGAGCGATCTCGTCGCTGTGTAGCAGCAGCTTGCGCGAACGGTCGGGGTCGTGGGCCCCGAAGCCGATCGCGAACGAATACGGAGCCACGTGCACACCGTCGAGCCACGCCTCGCCATCGCGGATCCGCACGTAGCCGTCGGTGATCTGCACCTGCGCCTCGCGCATGCTCTTGACCTCGCTGCCCAGCAGCACCAGTCCGGCTTCGTAGGTGTCGGTGATGTCGTAGTTGCGTCGCGCGGCGCGGTTGCCGGCTATCAGCTTGGTACCGGCAGGTGCACCCTTGGACTTCTTCGTCTTCGCCATCGGAACTTCGAGGCTATCGGTGCCGCGACAGGGCGGCGGATAGGGTTCCGGCCGTGCTGCGACTCGACCGGCCGGCCTTCGACGCCATCTGCGACCTGGCGTTCCGCGAGTATCCGCTGGAGATGTGCGGGTTGATCGCGGGCCCACCCGGTGCCGACCATGCGGCGCACTTCTACCCGTGTCGTAACGCCGCCGAATCGGCCAAGGTCTATACGATCGACCCCAAGGATCACTTCAGGGCCGAGATGGACGCCGACGGCGCACGACTGGGAGATCAACGGAGTCGTCCACAGCCACACCCACTCCGAGCCGTACCCCAGCCCGACCGACGTGGCCCAGGCCCCCGACCCGGGTTGGCACTACGTGATCGTGTCGCTCAAGCGCGACCTGCCCGAGCTGCGCAGCTACCGGATCGTCGACGGGCGGATCAGCGAGGAACCGATCGAGCTCGCGTCCGAGCGATAGCCAGGGCGTGCCTGGCACGTCTCGCAATTCGGCGGGAGACCGTCTGGTTGCAAAATATTACAGTTGTGTTACGGTCGACCGCTGCGGGCCTGAACGAAAGGCTCAACGACATGGAGGATCTGGACACCCTCGACAAGGCGATCGGCATCGACATCGGCAGCCAACTCGCACCGGCAGCACAATCGATCGGGCGGTTGCTCATCGTGTTGCTGGTCGCGACGATGGTGCTGCGGCTCGTTCGTCGCGCGATTCGCCGCGTTGACGACAACCGATTCCGCGAGCAACTGCTGTTCTTCGTCCCCAAGGCGATCGGGGTCATCGTCGTGATCGCCGGGCTGGCTGCGATCGGTATCGACGTGTCGGGGATGGCGGCGATCATGGCCACTGTCGGGTTCACCGGAGCCGTCGTGTTCACGCCGGTCGGCCAGAATCTGGTCGCCGGCGCCATGATCCGGATCGACGACATCTATCAAGTCGGTGAGGCGGTCACGGTCGGCGATCTGCACGGCAACGTCGTGTACCGCTCGATGCTGCGTACCGAGTTGAAGCTTCCCGACGGCTCGACTGCGTGGGTGCCGAATTCGTCGTTCCAGGAGAACCAGGTGCTCAACCACAGCCGGATGGGCGGCTGGCGTCTGTGCGTACAGGTTCCGCTCGATCGGGCGTCCGACCGCGCCCAAGCGACCACTGTGATGAACGACGTGATGGCCTCGCTGGCGTGGAACAGCCCTGGCAAGCGCGCCTTCGTGGCGTTCGATCACGTTGGTGGAGAGGCGATGTTCTTCAACGCCTACGCATGGATCGACGACCGCACCCAGGAACCGTTGTTTCGTGGCCTGCTGCTCAGCGAGCTCGTCGACGCACTCGAAGCGGTCGGCGTCTCCGTCGGGCAGACGACCAACCTGTCGATCGGCTCCAGCCGCCGCGAGGCGGAGGCGCTGAACCCGTGAACCTGCGCGCTACATCTGGGTGGCTCGGCGAGGCGCCGCCGCGCGGGCCGTGCGAGTCGAGAAGTAGTGCACGCGCTTGAGATTGGCGATCACGTCGATCTCGAACCGATAGGTCGCGACCCGGTCGGGGGCGTCGGCGAGTAGGCGCTGTCCCTGGTGGATCGCAGCGTCGTGTTCGAGACGGCTGATCTCGGTCTTGAGTCGTTCGGCGTGTTGGATGGCGCGGCCATCGCGGGCATCGAGCGCTCGCATCGCCTCGTCGAGGCCCTCGAGCACTTTGGCGTGCAGTGCCTCGAGCACCTGGCGGGTCGCGTTGCTGACGACGAGACCCTGCTCGACGCGGCTCAACCCGAGGGCTACCAGGTTGGTCTCGATGATGTCGGCCGCAGCCTCGAGGTTGTTGGCGGCGTCCATCATGTTGATCAGTTCGGTCGTGGACGTACTCGAGATCTTCTGTGTGCCGATCTCGCGCAGATAGTCGATGATCTGCTCGTGCAGAGCGTCGACCTCGTCGTCGAGATCCTGGATGGCGATCAGCTCCCACCTGGTTCCGTCGATCAGGGCCGGCAGCGCACTCTCGAGCATCAGCCGAGTGCGGCTGCCCATCCGCAAGATCTCGAGGCGAGCATGTGCGAGCGCCAGCTCGGGGGTCGTGAACAGCCCCCGGTCGAGATGCCTGGCCTGAACGGCGAATGAGTCCTCGCCGCGGTCGGGCACGAGACGCGTCACCAGCCGGGCGAGCTGCGGCACGAAACCGATGAACAAGAATGCGTTGACGACATTGAAGATCGTGTGTGCATTCGCGATCTGGCGGGGCACCGGGCCGCCGATCGCAGTGACCCAGTCGTCGAGCAGCCAGAGGAACGGGAGCCAGATCAGCACCCCCAACACGTTGAACACCACGTGCCCGGCCGCTGCCCGCATCGCGTCGCGAGGTTTGCCGATCGCAGCGAGGATCGCGGTGATCGCCGTGCCGATGTTGGCACCCAAGACCAAGGCGATGCCCGTCTGTGTGGTGATGAGGTCCTGTTGGGCCAGCGCGATGACGACCCCGGTGGTCGCCGACGACGACTGCACCAATCCGGTGAAGAGTGCTGCGACGGCGATACCGATGAACGGGTTCTCGAGGCGCGCCATCGTGTCGATGAAGGTCTCGGAGCTGCGCAGCGGCACCATCGCGTCGCTCATCAGGCTCATGCCGAAGAACACGAGGCCCAGCCCCAACAGCGCCGTACCGCGTGCCTGGCGCTCTTGGCGCTTCGAGAAGTACGTGATGGCGAAGCCGATGGCAACGCCCAGCAGCGCATAACTCGTGACGTTGAACGCAATGATCTGAGCGGTGACAGTGGTGCCGATGTTCGACCCGATGATCACGCCCAACGACTGCGTCAGCGACATCAGGCCTGACGAGACGAAGCCGACGACCAGGACCGTGGTCACCGACGACGATTGGATCACTGCAGTGACGCCGGCTCCGGTCAGCATCCCGGCGAAACGATTGCGAGTCATCCTCCCCAGTACGTCGCGCATGCGGTCGCCGGCGATCAATCGCAGCGCTTCGGTCATGCGATCCATGCCGAGCAGGAAGATCGCCAGGCCACCGAACACCTCGATGACCACCAGGACGACGTCGATGTCACCGGTCGGGTCGGTCGCAGTGCCGCCGAACAGGCTGGTCAACGTGCTGGTCAACACGCCGGCAGCCGAGCGGATCCCATGACGACGGATCCTTTCGCAGTGCGCCGCCCGATGTCAATCACGCCGCCGGCACCGCCTCGGATTCGGTGCCCCGTTCGGGCGCCCGATCGAACGGATCGAGATTCACGACTACACACATCGGATTTGTCGGAATATGATTCGAGATGAGCAGGTTCAACCGATAGATGAGCACCATCGAGACATACTCCCAACGTGATCGAGCGGTTCCCGGCATCAGCCCTGTTCACGCCAACGTGCTCGACCTGGTCGGCAACACGCCGATCGTCGACGTGTCGAACCTGTCGCCGAATCCACGGGTACGAATCCTGGCCAAGCTCGAGATGCAGAACCCATGGGGGTCGGTGAAGGACCGCATCGCCAAGGCGATGATCGAAGCGGCCGAGAAGGATGGCCGGCTGCTGCCCGGCCAGACGATCCTCGAGCCGTCGTCGGGCAACACCGGCATCGCGCTGGCAGCAATCGCTCGGCTCAAGGGCTATCCGATCAAGATCCTGCTGCCCGAGAGCGTCTCGATCGAGCGTCGCCAGATGCTCGAGATCATGGGCGCCGAGGTGATCCTCACCCCCGGCCCCGAAGGTTCGAACGGTGCGGTCAAGCGTGCCAAGGCGATGGCGGCCGACCATCCTGAGTGGTGCTTCATCTACCAGTACGCGAACGACGCCAATCCGCGTGCCCACTACGAGGGCACCGGCCCGGAGATCTGGCGTGACGTCCCTGAGATCACCCACTTCGTCGCGGGGCTCGGCACCAGCGGAACCCTCATGGGCACCGGGAGGTACCTCAAGCAGCAGAACCCCGACATCGAGATCATCGCCGTCGAGCCACCGCTCGGCGAAAGCGTCGAGGGTCTGCGCAACATGGACGAGGGTTACATCCCGCCCGTGTTCGAGAACTGGAACGGCTTCGACCTGCTCGACCGCAAGCGGGTCGTGCGGCCTCGCGAGTCGATCGAATGGACCCGCCGGCTCGTCGACGAGTGTGGCATCTTCGCCGGCTTGTCCAGCGGCGCCGCGTTGGCCGGCGCCGCCAAGGTCGCATCGTCGATCGAGCCCGGCGTCGACGCCACGATCGTGTTCATCGTGTGCGACGGTGGCTGGAAGTACCTGTCGACCGGGGCCTACACGGCCGATCTCGACGAAGCCGAAGCCAACGCAGAAGCGATCATCTACTTCTGATCCCACTATCTGCGTTTGGTCAGGCTTGGTCGCACCGTGTTCGCCTCCGCTCGTTTCCCCTCTAGCCTGCGGGCATGAGTGATGACGGAATGACGAACGACCCCACTGGTGCGGGGGATACCCCAGGCGAGCCGACCCAGCCGATGCCGGCCGAGCCGGGCGACGCGGCCGCGGCTGCCGCACCAGCAGGCGCGGCGGCGGCGGGTGCAGCTGCGGGAGCGATGCCGCCGCCAGGCAGCACGCCACCTCCGGGCGGCACGGTTCCTCCCGAAGGCCCGAAGCCGTGGTACAAGAACCCCACCGTGTTGATCGTGCTCGGCGCTGCCATCATCGCGGCGATCATCATCTTGATCGTGGCCCTCTCGGGCGACGACGACGACGCTGCCACCAGCGACAGCACGACCACCACGGTCGAAACGACCGTGCCGGAAACGACCGTGCCGGAAACGACCGTGCCGGAAACGACCGTGCCGGAAACGACCGTGCCCGAAACCACCGTGCCGGAAACGACCGTGCCGGAAACGACCGTGCCGGAAACGACCGTGCCCGAAACCACCGTGCCCGAAACCACCACGCCGCCCGATGGCAGCGTGCCTGACGTGACGATCCCCGAGGGCGGGGGAAGCCTGGTCGACATCCTGAGTGGCAACGATGATCTCTCTGTCGTCTGGGGAATCATCCAGGACGCCGGACTCGACGCGGTGCTCGAAGCGAGCCCAGGGCCGTACACCGTGTTCGCGCCGACGAACGAGGCGTTCGAAGGAGTCGACCTGCCGACCGGTAACGACCTGTCGACGCTGATCCTGTCGCACGTCGTGCCCGCCAGCCTCGACAGCACGGCCGTGCTCGCCGAGACCGAACTCACCACGCTGTCCACGCAGAAGCTCGCTGTCGATGCCGCCAACGGCACGGTCGGCGGTGCCAAGGTGCTGGTCGTCGACCTGGAAGGTGCGACCGCACCGGTGGGCTACCTCCACGTGGTCGACGCCCTCGTCACCGCGACCCCCTGACGCCGGCCCGCGTCACTTCGACGATCGGATCCGGAACCATCAGTGGTTCCGGATCCGATCTGTTCGGATCGGTGATCGGTCGACTCGTCTACTTGCGTTGCAGGCCGATCGACTGAGCCCCGAGGAAGCGGCTGGTGTACGACGTGATGTTGCCGATGTAGTTGGCTCGCTCGTAGGCAGCCGGGTCGGCCGCCGAGTCGCGGCTCACCGCGCCGCGGATCTCGGCGAGCGAGCGGTACCCGTGATCGGTCATCCACTCGCGCAGCTCGGCCTCCATCGTCGCCAGGTGGGTCGTGCCGTGGAACAACAATGCCGACGTGGTCATCGCGACGTCGGCGCCGGCCAGAATCAGCTTGGCGGCATCCAGTCCCGTGTGCACGCCCGTCGATCCAGCGATCGAGATCGTGAGGAACTCGCTGGCGATCCCGATCCAGCGCAATGGCAGCCGTAGCTCGGCCTGGCTGCTGAGCGAGATCCTGGCCTGCACATCGAGTGTCTCGAGGTCGAGATCAGGCGCGTAGAACCGGTTGAACATCACCACGCCTGCCGCGCCGGATCGTTGGAGTGCCAGCAAGAACGCGGCCAACGAGGAGTAGTACGGCGAGATCTTGACGGCCAATGGCAATCCGATCTCCTCCGCGACGAGGGCGACCAGCTCCAGCTGCTGGGACTCGATCGACACACCGCTGAGAACCGGATCGGCGGCGACGGTGTAGAGGTTCAACTCGATCGCGTCGGCGCCGGCGTCCTCGAGCAGCTTTGCATAGCGCAGCCAGCCACCGACGTTCGTGCCATTCAGGCTCGCGATCACCGGGATGTCGACCCGGTACTTGGCCGCTTCGACCAACGCCAGATAGGCGTCGGTGCCGGTGTTGTAGCCGTCGAGCTCCGGCAGGAACGACGAGGCCTCGCCGAAGCTGTCGTGGTGCAGCGAGAACAATCGATCGATCTCGCTGGTCTCGTGTTCGATCTGCTCCTCGAACAGTGACGGCAGTACCAGCGCCCCGGCGCCGGCCTGCTCGAGTTCGGCCATTCTGTCGAGGTCTCCCGTGTAGGGCCCGGCAGAAGCGACGAGCGGCGAACGCAGTCGGAGCCCGAGGTAGTCGACGTGTAGGTCACTCATTGCTCGTCTCCTCGCCAGATGCGGTGTCGGCAGATGTTGCTTCGGTGCGTTCGACCTCGACGAACTCGTCGGGATCGTCGATGTGTGGGACGGTGCGTTCGACCTCGACGAGTTGCTCGTAGAAGTGTCGCCGCTCGTCGATGCCGGCCTGGGCCAGATCGAGCAGCTGCTCTGACCTGGCAGGATCGGAACGTGCGAGCATCGCGTACCGTGCCTCTTGCATCGCGAACTGTCGCAGTGGGATCGACGGCGCCGCCGAATCGAGCTGGAACGGGTGCTCGTGCTCGTCGGCCGATGGCTTGAACCGGTAGAGCGGCCAGTACCCGGACTTCACAGCGTCCTTCTGGTGCGTCATCGAGGTCGTCATGTCGATGCCGTGGGCGATACAGGTCGAGTAGGCGATGATCAGCGACGGCCCGTCCCATTCGTCGGCCTCCCGCATCGCCTTCACCGTTTGGATGTCACTGCCGCCGAGTGCGACCTGGGCGACGTACACGTTGCCGTAGCTGCGGGCGATCGCGCCGAGATCCTTCTTGGCGGTGCTCTTGCCGGCCGTCGCGAACTTGGCGACGGCACCGAGCGGCGTCGCCTTGGAGGCCTGGCCGCCGGTGTTCGAGTAGACCTCCGTGTCGAGCACCAGCAAGTTGACGTTGCGGCCGCTACCGAGCACGTGATCGACACCGCCGTAGCCGATGTCGTAGGCCCAACCGTCGCCACCCACGATCCACGTGCTCGTGCGCACCAACTCGTCGGCGATCGTGTCGAGCCGGCGAGCTCGCGGGTCGTCGATCTCGGCCAACCGCTGTCGCATCTCGGCGACGTTTTCCGTGCTGGGTGATGATGTCGCCCTCGGTCGGTTGCGCGTTCGCCATGAGTGCCGCGGCCAGATCCGGGCCGATCGAACCGGCCAGCTCGTCGACCAGACGGGCAGCCTCGTGTTGATGGTGCTCGATGCCGAGCCGCATCCCCAGCCCGAACTCGGCATTGTCCTCGAACAGCGAGTTCGCCCATGCCGGGCCGAGACCTTGGTCGTTCTTCGCCCAAGGAGTGGTCGGCAGATTTCCACCGTAGATCGACGAGCATCCGGTCGCGTTGGCGACGACCAGTCGATCGCCGAACAGCTGTGTGAGCAACTTGAGGTAGGGCGTCTCTCCGCAGCCTGCACATGCACCGGAGAACTCGAACAAGGGTTGTAGGAGCTGGGTGTTCTTCACGGAATCGTGGCTGACGGTCGTTCGGTCGAGCTCGGGGATCGACGTGAAGAAGTCCCACCGCTCGCGCTCGCGATCTCCGTGCTCGATGGCGTCGCGCATGTTGATCGACTTGCGCTTGACCTCCGACTTGTCCTTGGCCGGGCACACGTCGACGCACACGCCACAGCCGGTGCAGTCGTCGGGTGCGACCTGCACCGTGAGGTGGAACCCGTCGAGCTCGCGCGACCGGAACGGCTTGCTGAGGAAGCCCTCGGGGGCGGCGGCGACGGTGTCGGGTTCGAAGACCTTCAGACGGATCGCGGCGTGTGGGCAGACGATCGCGCACTTCCCGCAATCGATGCAGATGTCCGGCTCCCAGACCGGGATCTCGGCGGCGAGGCGCCGCTTCTCGTACTGGGTCGTACCCGTCGGGAACGTGCCGTCGACCGGGAACGCCGACACCGGCAGCAGGTCGCCGCGACCGGTGATCAACGTGGCGGTGACGCGCTCGATGAAATCGCGGTCGTCGCCCGCTGCCGCGGTGGCCGAGGCGGGGATCCCTGCGATCACATCGTGGGCGAGCCGCTCGCCCACGAGCGCCGGCACGGCCACTTCGGTCATCTCGCCGAGCGCCCGATCGACCGCCGCCTGGTTGCGCTCGATCACGAGTTGGCCGCGGTCGGCTGTAGGCCTTTTCGATCGACTTCTTGATCGCTTCGATGGCCCGGTCGTTGTCCATCACCTCGGCCAGTGCGAAGAAGCACGGCTGCATGACCGTGTTGATGCGGCCGGGCATGCCGAGTTCGCGCGCGCCCGGGCCGCTGTCGATCGTGAACACCCGTACGCCGCGGTCGACGATCTGCTGGCGCGTGATCGCCGGCAGATGGTCCCAGACCTCGTCGGGAGGGTAGGGGGCGTTCAACAGGAAGGTCGCACCCTGCTTCGCGCGCTCGAGCACGTCGAACCGATCGAGCAGGCCGAACTGGTGACAGGCGACGAGGTCGGCGTCTTCGACCAGGTAGGTCGACCGGATCGGGCTGGGTCCGTACCGAAGATGCGACACGGTCATCGAACCCGACTTCTTCGAGTCGTACACGAAGTAGCCCTGGGCGTAGAGGTTGGGCTCGTCACCGATGATCTTCACCGAGGCCTTGTTGGCGCCGACGGTGCCGTCGCTGCCGAGCGCATAGAACACGGCCGAACGGTGCGGAGTCTGCACGCGGAAGCTGTCGTCGACGCGGAGGCTGAGGTTGGTGACGTCGTCGATGATGCCCACGGTGAACCGACGCTTCGGGCGGTCGGCGGCGAGCTCGTCGAACACCGCCTTCACCATCGCCGGGTTGAACTCCTTCGAGCCCAACCCGTACCGGCCGCCGACGACCTTGACGTGACCGCGATCGTCGTCGGCGAGCACCGTGACGACATCCTGGAGCAGCGGCTCGCCAACCGAGCCGGGTTCCTTGGTGCGGTCGAGGACCGCAACGCAACGAGCGCTGTCGGGCAGCGCCTCGAGGAACGCGTCCACGGGAAATGGGCGGAACAACCGGATCGTGAGCAGCCCCACCCGCTCACCCTCGGTGACCAGGTGATCGACCGTCTCGCTTGCCGCACCGACACCCGAGCCCATCATGACGATCACTCGTTCGGCATCCGGGGCGCCCGAGTAGTCGACCAATTTCGTAGTTGCGTCCGGTGACGGTCGCGAACTCGTCGAACACCTCGGCGACGATGCCGGGCACGGCGTCGTGATACTGGTTCGCTGCCTCGCGGCTCTGGAAGAACACGTCGGGGTTCTGAGCGGTCCCGCGAATCACCGGCGCGGTGGGGCGGAGCCTGCGCAGCTTGTGGGCTGCGATGTCGTCTTCGCGGATGAGCAGCCGCAGCTGGTCGTCGTCGATCAGGTCGACGCGGTTGATCTCGTGCGACGTGCGGAATCCGTCGAAGAAGTGCAGGAACGGTACCCGCGACCGCAGCGTCGCGGCATGTGCGACGGCGGCGAAGTCGTGGGCCTCCTGCACGGAACTGGCGGCCAACATCGCGAATCCGGTACCGCGGGCCGCCATGACGTCGCTGTGGTCCCCGAAGATCGACAGCGCGTGGGTGGCCAGGGAGCGGGCAGCGACGTGGATGACCGCCGGCGTCAACTCGCCGGCGATCTTGTACATGTTGGGCAGCATCAACAACAGACCCTGCGAGGCGGTGAACGTGGTCGACAACGCGCCGGTCTGGAGCGAACCGTGCAGCGCACCCGCCGCGCCGGCCTCGGACTGCATCTCGACCACTTCTGGCACGCTGCCCCACAGGTTCGGTCGCCCAGCTGCCGACCACGTAGTCGGCGTGTTCGCCCATCGGTGACGCCGGAGTGATCGGGTAGATCGCGATCGCCTCTGAGAGCGCGTAGGTGACGCGGGCCGTGGCCTCGTTGCCGTCGATCAGAGCGGACGCGATCAAAGCAGTGGTCATGGTCCCATTGTGCGGATCGATCGGGCTCGTGGGCACGGCACAAAGTCCCCAGACCGGCCGCCGAGGGGCCCGAATCATGGACGTGGGTGCTATTCGAGACGCCGAACGGCCGGCTCGGGTCGTTCGAGGGGCTTCAGTGTGATCGCAGCGTCGACGACGCGACACTCGTGGCCGGCCACGATCACGGGATTGAGGTCGAGTTCGACGATCTCGGGATGGTCGGACGCGAGTTGGGCGACACGGCTGACGATGTCGGCGACCGACTCGAGCGCCTCGTCGTCCAGGATCGATGCCGCTCGTGTCGAGGCGACGAGCATCTTGGCCACCGACGGCGAGACGGGTGCGCGGCGACTCGCCTCGTCGCCGATCAGGTCGGCTTGGACGCCCCCCAGACCGACGGTGATCACCGGGCCGATTCGATCGTCGACGGTGACGTGCATGCGCAGGTCGATCCCTGGTGGAACCATCGGTTGGACGAGCAGTTCCGATGCGTCGTCGCCGAGATGCTCGGTCATGATCTGGACTGCTTCGATCACGTCGTCGGGCCCGCTGAGATCGAGGGCGATTCCTGCCTCGACGGACCTTCCGACGTGTCGCCGGACCGCCTTGACCGCGACCGGGTAGCCGACCGCATCGGCAGCGGCGATCGCGTCGGCGCCTGTGACCAACTCGGTGACCGGCATCGTGACGCCGTAGGCGTCGAGCAGCTCACGCACCTGCCGCGGAGGCATCGATCCCTCGTCGAGGTGGTCGGCGATGATCGTCTGGGCTCGTGCCCGATCGAGATGGCCGGGTGGTTCGTCACCGTCGTCGTCGGCGACGGTTCGCAGCCATCGCGAGTAGGCCGCGATTCGGCCGAGAGCCGCAGCTGCCTGTTCGGGAAATGCGAAGCACGGGATGGCAGAGCCGGGTTGGAGCGGTCCGTCGCCAGAGCCCAACATCACCGCGACGACGGGCTTGGAGGCGCCGCTCGCCGCCTCCTCGATCGCCGCGATCGGTTGGCCGATCGCGGCCGTCACCGGGGGAGCGTGGACGACGAACACGGCATCGACGGACTGGGTCGTCGAGGGCGGCGGTGATGGCGGTTCCGTAGTCGGCTGCCTCGCTGCGCCAGTCGAGTGTGACGGGCGATGGCACCACGTCGAGGCCCGCCGCGGTCAATGTTGCCGTGGCGAGCACTTCGGGGCTGCGCGCGTTGCTCAACACCGCGACCCGGTTGTCGGACATCGGTGGTTGCGTGGCGAACACCCTGGCGGTGTCGAGCAGTGCGGCCACCGTCGGGACCTCGATCACGCCGGTCTGGCGGTAGAGGGCGTCGTTGGCGACACCGACCAGTGCGGCGCCGGTGCGCACCGTCACGATCGGCTTGCGAGTGGAGACCCGCCGTGCGATGCGGGCGAACTTGCGCGGGTTCCCCAATGACTCCGTGTAGACCCCGATCAGTTGGGTGGCCTCGTCGTACGCCACCGAGGTGCGCGTGCGTCATTGGCGAACGTTTGCCAATGTACAGATTGGGGCTGACCTACTTACCTTAACAATTCTGATACACTTGACTGGCGGGGTGGAGAACCCGTTCTTTTTATACTTCTTTGTCCATATCATCTTTGCCAGCATCCTTTTGCCGGCGCCGGATACATTCCGGGCAACCGGACTAGCCATTGGTCTCTTTACAGCATTGGCGCTCGCCGAATACGCTGGATGGGTGCCCCACGTTCACTTGGAGGGTTTTCTCCCAATTGAGTTGGCGTTCCAGGGGACCTTTGTCCTCGCTGTCCTAGTGGCCTTTGCCAGTGCCGTGAGTTTGGTCGCATTCGTGACCACGCGCATTGTCGTCGAATTGCGGCGATGGCGCGAAGAGCAGGCTAGGGCCAGGGAACGTGAGCTGGAGCGGGCACAGCAGGAACTCATAGAACTGGACCGTATTGCGCAGCTTTTTCTTGGCTCTGGTTCTCCATGACCTAAAGACGCCGCTAGCAGTGGTCGTCAACTATATCCAGACTATTTTGGATGGCTATGTGGGTGAGGTTAGGCCGAAACAGAGGCGGTGGTTGGAGCGCAGTGTGGTTCGGTTGGCAGAAATGATACAGCTCATCAACGACTTTTTGGACGCCTCCCAATTGGATGAGGAGCGTATCCGGGCCGAGATGGAATCAACCTGTCTGGTCGATATTATGAGAGGCTCTGGAGACGGTTGCTGTACGAGCTTCGGAGAGGGTGTAGCTCTAAGTCACGATGTCCCGGAGAATTTACCCAGCATTCAGGGCTCGCCTAAACGGCTGCGACGGCTGTTGGTCAGGTCGCTGGACAACGGCATCAAGTTTTCGCCCAAGGACGGTCGAGTGAGGCTGGCGTTGTTTAATGATCCCGCTTGCATTAGGATTGAGGTGGCTGATACGGGTGGTGGCATTCCGCCGCACCATCTTCCCCACATCTTTGAAGATTATTTCCGGGTCCGGCGCCGAGAGTTCGTGCCGGGAGCTGGGATTGGCTTGAGCACGGCGCGGCGGATTGTCGAAGCGCATGGCGGGGACAGATTTGGGTCCAGAGTCCATATCGCCCCGATCAGACGGGCAGCAAGTTTATATGCACTCTGCCCAAATCACCTGGCGTAGTTAGTTTAGATCTTGCAGCTGGGTCGCTTGAGCGCAGTACCGTACGCGAAAATGATTGAAACTCAATTCACGCAAGGCGATTGAAAAGGTAACCAAATAAAATGGCTGTCACGATTGAGACCTTGCGGCAATTTGAACTATTCGAAGCCTTTGACGACAAAGAGCTGGAGCAAATTGTTGGGCTTTGTCACGATTCGTCCCACTCAGAAGGGGAAAAAAAAGGTATTGGTCGAGGGTCAGGCGGCTGAGCGACTCTTTATAGTTAGACAGGGAAAATTGTCTTTGGAGAAACGGTTGCAGTTGGGACGCTGTGCCAAGACACGCCTGGCTACGCTGGGTTATGTTGGGCAGGGAGGCACGGCGGTA
>CAVOVK010000009.1:0-88552 GCA_963699815.1 uncultured Acidimicrobiaceae bacterium
CGATCCACTCCTCCTTCAGCCAGGGTGGGCAGGGAGCGGCCATGTGCACGGCGACCTCGAGTGACGACATGTCGGCGGCTGCTCTGGTCTCCTCGGGCAGCTTCCAGATCCTTGCCATCATCGTGGGTACCAGGTACAGGTACTTCGGTCGATGGCGGGTCGTCCTCGAGTACCAGTTCCGGGACGAAGCGTGGGAAGTTGATCACGTGGTTGCCCGCCACCAGTGCCAGCGACGAGATCGAGAACGAAGCATTGTGATACAGCACGCCGGGGATCACGCAGGCGGAGCGGACGGGCAGATGGAACCCGACCGCATCGGTGTCGAACGCGCCGGAGTCGGTGGCCAGGATGATCTTCGGTCGACCGGTGCTGCCTCCGGAGGTCGGTGCCTTCCAGTGGGTCGTGGTCGCATCCGGGAGCTCGCCGTCGCTGAGCGTGGGATCGGGTTCGTACCCGATCGGCACACAGGTGCGATGAGCAATACGGCCCGCCCGACGCCGATCACCAGCTTCGAGTCGGCGAGTTCGACGATCTCCTTGAGTTCTCGACCGGGCAGTTTGGCCGACACCGGTTGCGGGGCGGCACCCAGCTTCCAGACCGCGAACGCCGACTCGAAGAACGCGGTCGAGTTCGGCAATGCGATCGTGACGAGATCGTCGGGTTCGACGCCCATGTCGCCGAACGCTCGGGCGAGGCGATTCGTTCGACGGTCGAACTCTCGCCAGCTCAGCGTGACGTCGCCACAGGTGAGAGCAGGCTCGTGTGGCCGTTCGTTGGCGTGCATGGTGATCGCACGCGAAATCGACATGATCCCCATGTCCGGATCGTAACGGAATGGGGCCAGGCCCGACTCCGCTGCGATTCCTCAGGCGAGGTCGTGGTCGGCCGACCAGCTGCGCACGGTGCTGTCGATCGACCAGAAGCCCGCGGGCGCACCCATGATGATCTGGGCGTGGAGCGCGGCGTCGCACAGCGGGCCGAGCGCGGTGACCCAGTTCTGGCGCTGATCGTGTGATCGGAACATGGCCAGCAACGGCACGGTGGAATGCGTCTCGAGGATGCCGGCCGCCCATTTCTCCCATCGCTCGAACTGGGCGTCGATCCGGTGAGCGGCGTCGAGGGCGTCGAGGATGGCCCCGAGGCGCGGAATCACCTCGGTCGGCACGATCTCACCGAAGCCGACGGTGAAGAAGATGACGCCTGGGTAGTACCACGCGTCGCCCAGTCCGTCGATCGTGGGGATGTCGCCCAACCGCCACCAGATCAGGCCGGATCCCACGATCTGAAGGAGCGCCCAGGCGAACAGCAGCTCGATCACGAGGAGCGGTCCGAACACCGCCAGCATCCGCTCGCGCCACTTCGAGTCGTCGGGCAGGCGACGGGCGACGGATCGGATGGCGACGAATGGCGACCGGCGATCAATCGCGACGGCCACCACCGGCCGTACGAGGTGAACGTCGAGACGAGCGTGTTGACGAGGTCGGCGACCACGACCAGCACCAGCACGACACCACCGCAGACAGCGATCGCGCCCGGACCGGGGGTGGCCATGGCGACGGTGTTCATTGCCGTCCCGCCGGCGCCGGGATGGTCGCGCGCTGCAAGCCGCTCCGAGCTGTGCGTACCACCTCGGCGTCGTCGGCGGTGTGGTTCGACACGACGTGGAGACAGGGGCCGATGTCGTTGCGTCGCCGCCCGGTGACCGTGCGAGTCCACTCGGTGCCAGCGCCGCACTGTCCGCTCGGGGAACTCTCGAGGTCTGGTCGCCAGTGCCGAATCCGGGCTTCGAAGTCGCTCGCCACGGCGAACAGAGTGGATGTGCTTGCTACCATCCGCCGCATGACCATCCGCATCGGCCTCGTCGCAGCATCTCGAATCGCGCAGACCGCGGTCGTCGATCCGGTGAGCGACGTCGAGGGCGTCGAACTGACCCGCGGTCGGCGCCCGCGACCTGGGTCGAGCTCAGGCGGCGGCGGCCAAATGGGGCCTCGGTCACGCGTACGGCTCGTGGGCCGAGCTGGTCGCGTCCGACCACGTCGACGCGGTGTACATCGGTTCGCCCGCCAGCTATCACCGCGAATCGGCGATCGAGGCGATCGAGGCCGGCAAGCACGTGCTGTGCGAAAAGCCGTTCGCGGCGAACGCCGACGACGCCCGGCGGATCGCCGACTCAGCCCGCGGTAGCGACCTGGTCGTGATGGAGGCCTTTCACTGGCGATACCACCCGTACGCTGCTCAGATCCGATCGGTGATCGACTCGGGCGTGCTGGGTCGGCTCGATCGCATCGAGGCCGTGTTCGACATCCCGGACGGCCGTATCCCCCGCAACGACATCCGGTGGGATCTCGGGATCGGTGGCGGAGCCACCATGGATCTCGGCTGCTATTCGATCCAGTGGGCTCGTTTCGCCGCCGGCAGCGACCCCGACGTCGTGTCGGCGGAGGCGGTGTGTCCGGTTCCGGGTATCGATGGATCACTCGTCGCCGAGCTCAGGTGGCCGTCGGGTGTCACCGGATCGGTCGGGTCGTCGATGATCGCAGAGGGTGACTCGGTGGTCGCCTACCTCAAGGTCGCCGGCGAACTCGGAACGATGATGGCGGCCAATCCCTTGGCCCCTCAGAACGGGGGAGCGGTGATCACCGTGGAGACGGCGGCCGGCACCCGGCGCTACGAGGGTGATCGCTCGTCGACCTACTTCCATCAGCTCGTCGCGTTCCGCGACCACGATCAACGATGGCGCGGCGTTTCCGACGACCGCCGACGACGGCGTCCGCAACATGGAGATCGTCGACGCTTGTTACCTGGCTGCGGGGCTCGAGCCCCGGCCGACGCTGGCGTGACGCCCGTTCGATCCGCTCGGTGGTTCAGGCGAGCACGCCGATCTCGCCGTCGAGGTGCAACGCCCGCCCGCAGTGGTCGCCCGTCGACAGTTCGGCGATCGTGACCGGATCGGTCGAGTTGGCCCAATGCCGCGTGCCGTCGGCGTCGAGACCCGCCATGATCGCCAGCTCGGGCCGCATCTCGCGGTCGAACGTGACCGTGTACGTCTCGAGCGTGACTTCGCCGGCTCGTACGGTCGGAGTCGGCCGTGATGGCAGTGCGTCGACCGCGGACTGGACGTCGTCGGTGAGGAATCCGTTGCCCGAGGGTTCGGCCGCCAGTACCAGCGTGCTGTGCTTGGTGAACGATCCACCGTTGCCGGTCAGGAGCGCTCGACGATCCGACGATTCACGCAGCAGCGCGACCGCACGAGTGAGCGGCAACAGGCAGTAGCAGTTGAGCGGCCCGGCCGCGAACGTGAGGCCGCCGGTGATCGTGAATGCCCGAGCCGGGTCGACTCCGAGCTCGCGTTGGGCCACCTGCACGGCGACCGGGAAGCACGAGTACAGATCGATCAGATCGCAGTCGTCGACCGAGCTGCCGGCCAGCTCGAGCGTCCGCCTTCCCGAGAACCGCATCGCCGGCGACTCGTCGAATGCCCAGCGATTCGTGGGGTACCAGTGGTCGGCCGCGCCGACGCCGGCCCACGGGAAGATCCACCGATCGCGGGGAACACCGGCCGCCTGCGCCGACGCGACCGATGTCATCACGATCGCACCGCCCTGGTCGACGTTCAGGTTCGAGGTCATCAGCTTGAGGTACGGCGATGCAACCGGTCGATTGGAGGCGGACTCCGTGGCGATCTCCTGCGCCGACACGGCGCGCCGACTCCACACGTTCGGATTGGCGGCGGCGACCGCGCTGGCTCTCGCCCACAGAGCTGCGATGCGCTCGCGGTGCTCGGTGAGGCCCTCGCCCGAGCGGTGTCGCAGCGCTGTCTCGGCCATCGCGTAGAAGCGGGCGACGATACCCAGGCCGACTGCCTGCTCGGCATCGCTGGTGAACGGCTTGTCGGTGCCGAACACTTCGTCGGGCGCGGCCCCCTCGCGCTCGCTCAGGTACTGGGTGAGTCGGCCACGGGCGCGATCGCTTCGCCGGGTCCGCAATGTCTCGGCCCCACACAGCACGGCGACGTCGAGATCGCCGCGCTGGATACGCAAGGCAGTATCGGTGACGAGGTCGTACACCTGGTTGCCGCCCATGGTGGCGACGCAGGTGCGGGCAGTCGCGGCGCCGATTCGGTCGGCGACCAGACGGCCCGGGTCCGCGTAGGGCCAGACGCCCGAAATCACCTGTACCGCGTCGATGCGGTCGCGCAACGCCGTCGATGCCGCGTCGCCGAGCGCCTCCTCGGTGCTGCGGGACATCAGGTCGATCGGTTCCGAGCCGCGCTCGCTGATCGTTGATCTGGGCGGCGCCGACGATGACCGGCGTACGGGGGTCGAGGGTGCTCATGTCGGATCCAGGTCCTGAACGATGGTGCATCGGCACGGACGCCGAGGCAGGCACACCTTGCTGGGTTCCGGGGATATGGCGCAAATTCGGGCGCCTCTTCGAACTGCGATCGTGGACCTCGTGGAGACGCTCGGTGGCGCCGGATGGGTCAGATCTGGAGCTGGCTGAGCAGTTGCTGCTTGGATTCCTCGAACTCGTCGAAGCCGATCTGTTCGTCGGCGAATGCCTTGTGGAGTGCTTCCAGCTTCGCCATCACAGCCTCGGGGTCGGCTTCGGGAGCGGTTTCGTCGGGGGCTTCGGCCGCGATCTCGATGCGCTCGGCCTTGCGAGCCGCCTTGGCCTTGGCCTTCTCGGCGCGCTGCATCTCCCGCTGGCGCTTCTGGAATCGTGCCTGGCTCATACTGTCTCCTTCTCGCCGCTGCGCCGCGGCACCCGGGGGTGCGACACGGGACTTCGGTCGTTCGATACCGGGCCTTGGCGCCCAGCTGGCATTGACCGGCGGCGGACCGGCATGCCCGAGCGAGACGCTGACCCGAGAAGTGTCGACCCTACCAGCGGCTGTGGATAACCGGCGGGTGCGGATCGCGAGCGGGGTGCCGCGGGACGCCCGTTCGTCGGATCGGCGCCTGCGGTGGCGAGAGCGAGCGGATCGGTCGATCAGCGATGTGGGCGACCGACCGCATGGTTCGACAGCGGGTCGAGGCGAACCCGTTCACCAGGGTGCGGAGCCACGGCGATCACACCGAATCGGGTCGAGATCGAGTCCACGAGCGCTTCGGACGCGACCTGCTCCCCATGATTGACGTACACCCGATTCATCCCATCGGCGGTTGCGATCCAGTCGAGCAGCTCCGGACTGATCGGCGTGGGTCGACAGATCGATCGACTTCACGTCGGCGCGCACGGGGTAGTAGTGGCCGAGCATCTTCAGCGTCGTCGCGCCCGAGCGCAGCCGGTCGCCACGGGTGCCGGGCGCCTGGAACCCGACCAGCACGACCGAGTTGCGGCCGTCGCCGATCGGTGGGCGAGATGGTGCACCACCCGGCCACCGGTCGCCATGCCCGACGCCGAGACGATCACCATCGGTCCGCGTCGCTCGTTGAGCGACTTCGACTCTGCGGTCGTACGTCGTCTCGGTCAGCTCGAGTCGACTGAGAACAGCTCGCGGCCGGACAACTCGGGTCGGATCTCGGGCGAACGCCGCGGCGCACCTCGGAGCGGTACAAGTCGAGCGCCCGGCTCGCCATCGGGCTGTCGACGAACACCGGGATCGTCCGGCACCTGACCGCTGGGTCGACGAGCCGGTCGAGGTGCCACAGCACCACCTCGGTGCGGTCGACCGCGAACGCCGGGACCACCACCACGCCGCCACACGCTCGCGGCGTCGTTCACGACCCGGGCCAGATCACGTCGTCGGGGTCGCTGTCGAGATGCTCTGTGTCACCGTAGGTCGACTCGACGACCACGACATCGGCGGATCCGATCGGGTCGGGTGGCAGCAACAGCGGGTGCGACGGCCGACCGAGATCGCCGCTGAACACCACCGTCGGTGCCGAATCGGCCGAGGATCGGCACGTAGACCGACGCGGCGCCCAGGATGTGACCGGCCCGGCGCCACGTGACGTCGAGCCCGGCGTGCACGGTCGTCGTGTCGTCGTACTCGACCGGCCGAGCAGTCTCGAGCGTCGCCGGTGCGTCCTCGCCGTGTAGAGGGGCTGCGCCGGACGTGCTTCGAGTAGCCCATCCGGTTGGCGTAGTTGGCCTCCTCCTCCTGGAGGTGAGCCGCAGTCGGGCAGGACGATCCGGCGAGCTGAGCGTGCCGGGCGTGCAGTACACGGGCCCCTCGAAACCGAGCCGCACCAGCCGCGGGAGGTAGCCGCAGTGGTCGATGTGGGCGTGCGTGAGCACGATCGCGTCGATCGATCTCGACGGGTATCGGGAACCGTTCCAGTTCGCCAGCCGGAGCTCCTTGCGGCCTTGGAACAGCCCGCAGTCGACGAGCACCCGAGCATCGGCGGTGTCGATCAACGTCTTGCTGCCCGTGACCGTTCGAGCTCCGCCGATGAACGTGAGCATCGGAACACGACTCGCCGACACCTCGGTACCTCCGACCTGGACGCTGAGCGCCTACGCCTCGATGATGCTCCGACGGCCGGCGGCCCACAACGGGCGAAGGTCCCTTCGAGCCGTGCATCGCGACCGACTCAGGAGGCGTCGACCGTCAGGGGACACAGCGGCCGGTGCCGGTGTCGCCGTAGCCTCCCTCGGTCGAGATGAACGACCATGCATAGCTGTCCTCGGCGAGGTCGAGTTTCAGGACGCCGTGCCCTTGGTAGAACTCCTCGAGGTTCGCCGGATCACTGGTCTGTTCATATGTTGGTGCGCCGCCCGTGCCGACCACGAACTCCCTCATGCCGTCCGCGGTCGCCACCCCGGACGCGTCCTGAGGCGTGAATCGCTGATAGTTGTGATCGTGACCGTTCAGCACGACGTCGGCGCCGGCCTCGTCGAGGACTGCCCACTCGTCGGCGAAGGAGTCTTCACCGTGATGGCGGCCGGCGTTGAACACCGGCTTGTGCCAGATGGCGATCATGCACTCGGCCGACGTGGCCGCGAGATCGGCCCTCAGCCATCGCATCTGTTCGTCACACGAGGCGAGTCCGTCGCCGCCGCACTCGGAGTTCAGATCGATGACGTGCCAAGGGCCCAGGTCGTACGAATACCACCCTTGCCCGGGTGTGCCGGCGGCTGCCCCGAAGTACTCGAAGTATCCAGCCGCGCCTGCGGTCCGCTCGTCGTGATTGCCGACGGTGGGTTTGGTGCGGTCCTTGAAGGCGCCCCAGGTCGGTTCGTAGAACTTGCTGAACTGCTCGGCCGTTCCACTCTGGTACACGTTGTCGCCGGTCGTGAACACGATGGCGTCCGGATAGGCCGCGATCAGCTGGGCAGTCGCCATGTCATCGTCGTCGGCCGAGTTGGCGATGTCACCGGCGCCTATCAACACGGCGATCGGCGCGGCCGTCGTGGTCGTCGGCGCGGCCGTCGCGGTCGTCGGGGCGGCCTCGACGGACGCCGTCGTGACGGACGTGGACGGGGCGGGCTCGACGGACGTGGACGCGACGTCGGGTTGCGAGGATGCCGTGGGAGGAACCGTCTCGGCGCTGCTGAGATCGGTGGGGGCGGATGCATCCGTCTCCACCGCAGCCGGGGCCTCGTCGCTCGAACATGCCGTCATGGCGACCGCTGCCACGATTGCGATCAGTATCGGGCTGCGCACGCCTCCGACCTTAGATGAGGATCTCGGTTCAGGGGGGGTCAGGCGTGTTGTGTGGCGAGTTGGCGCATCACGTGTTCGGGTTGGGCGCCGACGACCGTGTCGATGACCTCACCGTCGCGCATGAAGAGCAACATCGGGATGCTGCGCGCGTGGTAGCGCTGGGCGACCTGAGGTGACTCGTCGACGTTGACCTTGACGACCTTGAGTCGGCCGGCGAATTCGCGCGACAGCTTCTCCAACGTGGGGGCGACCATCCGGCACGGCCCGCACCAGGGCGCCCACAGGTCGACCAGCACGAGCGGCTTGGTGTCGACTGCCGCCGCGAAGTCGGTGTCGTCGGCGTCGACCAACCACGGCAGGTCGGTATGGCAGTTGGCGCATCGGGGGAGCCCGGACGAAACCGCCGGTATCCGATTCTTCGTGCCACACGGTGGGCACGCCACTACGCGGCTTCCCATGACTCCATGGTACCGACGACCATCCTGCCATCGAACCTCGTCTCGATGGTCGTCGACGAGACTCGGGCCGGGCACCTGACGACGAGTCTGCCTGCTGTCTGTGGGGTTGCCGACGACCGATCGGCTCCGCTGATGCTCGGGGCGTGGCCGGCGGCAGGATCAGCCTGCGGTCGCGGGGTGATCGACAACCTTCGCCGAGCGGAGTTCGCCGAGGTAGGTCACCAGTGCGAAGAGGAGTGACGCTCCCATGATCGGGGCGAAGATTCTGCTTGAGAACCGCCGTGGTGGTGACGAGGCCGATACCGAAGCCGGCGAGCCCGATGTTGACGCCCCACCACAACACCTTGTTGGCAAGCACGGCCCGCGGCGAGGTCAATCTGGTGGCGAGCACTCCGAACATGACGTTGGTCATCACGCCGATGAACATCGTGTGATCGAACGCGAGCAGCAGCCCCTCCTGGGATTCGGTGAGTGCGTCGAAGTCGATCACGTCGCGGACGATCCACGAGACGAGCACGGTGAGCAAGACGAGGTAGGCGACGAGGAACAGCATTGCGAAGCGCGGGAACAGCGCGACTCCGGCACTGCGCCAACCGTCCGGTGCGAGCATCGTCCGAGAACGCCAGAGCAGGGTCACCCCGGCGGCGATCATCAACAGGTTGGCGGGCCCCGCGAGTTGCTCGTCCTTGCCGGTGACGAAGGCGATGTTGATCACGATTCCAGCCACGAACAACAACCACATCTGCACGAAACCGGCCGCGCCCCGCGTCGTCATCGTGGAGCAGCCACTCGACGACCGCGAAGGCCGGCTACGAGCAGGTAGCCGATCACCATCGCCGGTGGGTGGGCATCGGCGAATCGTGCTGCGGTCTCGTCGTCGAGACCGGGGACCTCGCCGTTCGAGGTGTAGAGGCCGAGGATGACGCCGAACACGGCACCGATCAACAGCGAGATCCAGCCCAGCAAGAGACCGAGTCGCGCGGCGCTGGCCGACTCGTACGCCCGATAGGCGTTGATGAACCACACGAGCAACCAGATGACGACGATGAACAGCACGGTGCCGAAGATGGGACGCTGGATCCGGTCGTCGAAGATCGAGTCGCCAGCGAGAAACGCCAGCACGTACAGCACGACCGCTCCGACCAGAACCCAGGCCATCCTGACTGTCTGGTGCTGTTCGCTGGCCGGCACGTCCCGACCCTCGGAGAACATCAAGAACGCGATGCCGGCGACGCCGAGCGTGATCCAGCCCAGCGTGCCGCTGTGCACGTGGCTCATGAGCACGTCATGTTCCGGATTCCAGATGTCCATGCCGTTCAGAATGCCGATGACGATCGTGTACATGAAGATGGCCGAGGCCGCGGTGAAGGCGATGCGCGATGCGCTCGCGAGCCCGGCGTGCGGTGCAAAGACTGACATGGTCAAACCCCCGTTATGACGCTGTGGGCGCCGATGGTACTCGCTCCGGCGGGTGACGAGTCCATGGCCGGTCGGCGCGTCGGCTACTCGTCGGAGAGACCGCATGCGGCGAGCTCGAGGCTCGGATCGCCACCGCCGTATTCGACCCGTTCGAACGTCGCCACGGCCGCGATCTCGTCAGGTGACAATGTCTGCGCATGCCCCGGCATCACCTTCGTGATCGGGGTATCGTTCGCGCCGTACACGGGCCCGTGTACAGATTTCCAGTCCTCGCTGCCCAGCGCGATCCATTCCTGATGATCGGCGCATGTCGGCCAGGTGTCGCGCACACCGGCCAGCGATGGGCCCACGCCGCCCTGGCCACGGCTGCCGTGGCAGGCAGAGCAACGATCGCCGTAGACGCCACGCCCCAGGCGGAGCGACTCCGGTGCTGTCGATCCGGAGCCACAGCTGACACCGATGATGATCATGGTGGCGACGATCGCGCCGATGTGCCGGATCACGGGACCAACGTAGTGGAGTCGCTCCGGAGCGAGCTGCTTCAGAGTCGGCGAAGCGTCGCGGCGATCGCGAGTTCAGTCGTCGGCCTGACGCGTGGCATGGGTCGGGGTCGAGCGATCTGGCGTACCATGGCTCGGCAGTCGGAACCGATTCCGGGAGGTTCGACCATGTCGGCCGTCATCGAAGTGGATCACCTGCACAAGATCTATGGCTCCAACGTCGCTGTCGACGATGTCTCCTTCACGGTCGAGTCGGGTGAGATCTTCGGCATCCTCGGCCCGAACGGCGCCGGGAAGACGACGACCGTCGAGTGTGTCCAGGGCCTGCGCGACGTGAACGGCGGGAGCATGCGGGTGCTCGGGCTCGATCCCACGACCCAATCGGCCGAACTTCGCCAACGCATCGGCTCACAGCTCCAGGATTCGGCGCTCCCCGGTCGGCTGCGGGTGGCCGAGGCGGTCGAGCTGTTCGCGGCGTTCGCCCACCATCCGATCGACACCGATCGGCTGCTGGAACGCTGGCGCCTCGACGAGCTGCGCAACCAGGCATTCGACAGCCTGTCCGGCGGGCAGCGCCAACGGCTGTTCATCGCGCTCGCGTTCGTGAACGGACCCGAGGTGGTCTTCCTCGATGAGCTCACCCAGGGTCTGGACCCGCAGGCGAGACGCGCCACCTGGGACCTGATCCGCGAGATCCGCGAGGGCGGCACGACGGTGGTCCTCGTCACCCACTTCATGGACGAAGCCGAACAACTCTGTGATCGCCTGGCCGTGGTCGACGACGGCCGAGTGATCGCGCTGGACACCCCGCAGGGTTTGATCGACGGGCTGGGCCTCCCGTCCGTCGTGCACTTCGCGACCGGCGAAACTGACCTCGCCTGGTTGGAGCGACTCGATGTCGTCGAGTCGGTGAGCGCGCCACGGTCAGACCGTGGAAGTACGCGGTACCGGGCCGGTGCTCGCACTCGTCGCGTCCGAGCTGGTGGCGCATGGGATCGTTCCACCCGACCTGCGCGTGGAGCGCCCGACGGTCGAGGATGCCTTCTTGAGCCTGACCGGTCGGACGATGAGGGAGTGATGGCAGTGAAGGGGTACCTCGCCATGACCCGGGCCGAGCTTCGCCTGTTCCGTCGCGAACCGTTCTCGATCGTCTTCGTGCTCGCCTTCCCGCTCATGATGATGATGCTCCTGTCGGCCGTGTTCGGGAACGATCAGGCCGACGCCAACGACATCGAGAACGGGATGCTCGTGTGGCGGGGCGTGACACCGGCCAACTACTACACGGCGGCGTCGGTGGCAGCGATCGTCGCCGCGCTCGGGCTGTTGACGCTGCCGACCAACCTCGCCGGGTACCGCGAGCGCGGCATCCTGCGGCGGATGCGAGCGTCGTCCGTGCCGGCGTGGGTGATCGTCGCAGCCCAGCTCACACTCGCCCTCGTGACGTTCGTCGGCGGCGCAGTGCTCATGAGCGTCGTTGCCCGCCTGTCGTATGACGCGATGGTCCCCGACGACGTGATCGGGGTCGTCGTCGCTCTGCTGATCGGGGCGTTGGCGTTCGGTGCGATCGGCCTGCTGCTCGCCACGGTCGTCCGGGGCAGCCGGGCCGCCCAAGGCATCGGTCTCCTCTTGTTCATCGGGATGTGGCTCATCTCGGGAACCGCTCCACCACGGGCGGTTCTGCCGTCGAGCATGCGCGACCTCGGTCGGCGCCCTGCCGCTCAGCCATCTCGTGACTGCAATCCAGGACCCGTGGTTCGGAGCCGGTTGGGCGTACGGCGATCTCGCCGTGCTCGGCATCTTCGCGGTGTGTGCTGGAGCTCCGGCGCTGTACTTCTTTCGCTGGGACTGACCGCGTCCGATCTGCCCCTGCTGCGGTCTCCATTCCCCGAGGTTGAGGCTCTCGGGTACCCGTAGACCGCCCGACGTGGGCGCCCGGATCCACTTCGGACCGTCCCAGCCACTGGAAGCGATGACCATGTGCTCTGGCCGGCGCCGCCGGGGTCTGGTGTGGCTGGTGTCGTGAGCACTGTCGTCGTTGCGGCCCTTCGCCGTGGGTTGTTGCCGTTCGTGGCTGTCGCGTTGGTGGCCGGCGGGGTCGCCTCGCTCTTCGGAGCACGGGATCTTGCCGTCGCGGTGTGGTCGGTGGCGTCGGCGGTGGTGGTGGTGGATCTGGTCGTGGTCACGCTTGCACGGTTGCGTGAGGGGCGGGTGGCGGTCGACGTCGTGGCATTGGTCGCCTTGCTGGGGTCGCTGGTGATGGGCGAGGCGCTCGCCGGAGTGATCCTGGCGCTGATGGTGGCATCGGGTGATGCGCTCGAGCAGTATGCACATCGTCGGGCGGAGCGATCGTTGTCGGAGTTGCTGTCACTGGCGCCGAAGGTGGCCCACCGGCAGGTGGCCGGTTCGTTCGAGACCGTTGCGGTCGACGAGGTCATGCCCGATGAGTTGTTGTTGGTCAAGCCCGGTGAGGTCGTGCCGGTCGACGGGAGAGTGTTGGAACCGGCCGTTCTGGACGAGTCGGTGTTGACCGGCGAGGCGCAGGCGGTGCAGCGCGAGGTCGGAGAGTGGGTGCGCAGTGGGTCGCTCAACGCGGGCGGGGCGTTCCGGATGCGGGCGTCGGCTTCGGCGGCCGAGAGCTCCTACGCGGGGATCGTCAGGCTCGTGCGATCTGCCGGCGTCGGACGGGCACCGTTCGTGAGGTTGGCAGATCGGTACGCAGTCGTGTTCGTTCCGGTGGTGTTCGCGATCGCGGGCGGTGCATGGTTGGTGACGGGGGAGTCGATGCGGATGCTCGCGGTGCTCGTGGTTGCCACACCGTGTCCGCTCGTGCTGGCGGCCCCGATCGCCGTGGTGTCCGGGATCGCCTGCGCGGCGCGCCATGGGGTGGTGGTCAAGGACGGGGCAGCGTTGGAGGCGATGGGGCAGACGCGCACGGTGTTGTTGGACAAGACCGGCACGTTGACGGCAGGGCGGGCTCACGTCGTCGCGATCGTGACCGCACCGGAGAGCGAGGCGGCCGACGTGCTGGCGTTGGCGGCGTCGGTGGAACAGGCGTCACCGCACGTGCTGGCCGCCATGCTGGTGCGCGAGGCCCACGATCGAGGGGTGACCCTGGTGGCGCCCATCGGGGTCGTCGAGCAGCCGGGCAGTGGCGTGGGTGGCACGGTCGGCGGGCGCGCCGTGTGGGTGGGTGCCGTCGCCTCGGTAGATGTCGACGAATGGGAGCCGTGGCTCTTCGCGGCGGAGCGTCGGGCTCGGCGGGAGGGCTGCGGCGCGACGGTCGTGGCCGTCGACGGCGAACCGGTCGGGGTGATCTTGTTCACGGACGAATTGCCGAGCCGACACGTCGGCGGCGCTGCGGGCGCTCCGGCGTGTCGGCGTGGATCGGGTGGTGATGGTGACCGGTGACCGGCTCGAGGTGGCCGAACCGATCGGGATGTCGCTGGGCATCGATCAGGTCTTCGCGGATCGGACCCCAGCTGAGAAGCTCGACGTGGTGCGGACCGAATCGTCGGCTCGGTCCGGAATCACCGTGATGGTCGGCGATGGTGTCAACGATGCGCCGGCGCTGGCGGCGGCCGATCTCGGAGTGGCGATGGGAGCGCGAGGTGCGACGGCGTCGTCGGAAGCGGCCGATGTGGTGTTGATCGTCGATCGACTCGACCGGCTGGCCGTCGGTGTCGTCATCGCCAAGCGGGCGCGGGCGATCGCCCGCCAGAGCGTGTTGCTCGGTATGGGCCTGTCGCTGCTCGGGATGGGGGCCGCCGCGGTCGGGCTACTGGCACCTGTCGGCGGGGCGATCGCGCAGGAGGTGATCGACGTGTTGGCCATCGGCACGGCGCTGCGGGCGCTCCGTCCGCCGCGGTCACTGCGATACACCGGAGCGGTCCCCGACTCCTGGAGTCATCAGCTCGCGGAGGGACATGGACCGCTCCGGCTCGTCCTCGAAGACCTTCGGTCGGTTGCGATCGTCCTGGACACGACCGACGAGGCGACTGCGCTCGCATCGCTGCGCGAGGTCGCTGAGCGGATCTCCCAGGAGGTGGTGCCGCACGAGCGCGAGGACGAATCGCAGATCTATCCCGTTGTCGCCGAGCGACTTGGTGGGAACGATCCGTTGGCTCCCATGAGTCGTACCCACCAAGAGATCTTCCATCTCGCCTCCCTGCTCGATCGGCTCGTCGACGACGCGTCCGGCGATGGCTTCGGCGATGAGGACCGCAGTGAGGCACGCAGGATCCTCTACGCCCTCGACGCCATCCTCCGCCTGCACTTCGCACAGGAAGAGGAGTTGCTGACGAGCATCACCCTCGACCGTCCACTGACGTCCTGAGGGCGACGCATCGCTGGTCGTCACTCGACGACGCGGAGCGTGCCGGGCAGGTTCATGTGCCGGAGCCGGCGGATCAGGAAGAGTGGTGTGGCAGCGACGGAGACGATGCCGACGATCGCAGCGATGAGGATCGTGGTCGATGAAAGGTAGACGTCGATCCCGACGTCGGGGAGGGTCGTCTTGGCCAGCGAGGTCAGCATCCACTGGAGGAAGACGACACCACCGATCAGACCGATGAAGGTCGCGGCGACGCCGACGAGCACGCTTTCTTTGACGACGACGCCCAGAACGGTTCGCACGGGAAGGCCGAAGGCGCGCATCGTGGCGTGTTCCCGGCGCCGCTCCTCGACCGTGATTCGGGTGGCGTTGAAGGCGATCAGGAGCGCGAGGAGCAACACGGCGCCGGCGGTGACGAACAGGAAGCTGAGGAATTGGTCGAGGGCCTCGTCGATGGCTTCGCTGATTCGGGCGACCGGTTGGCTGGACGTCACGCCGGGGAGCCCGAAGACTGCTCGCTGGACGTCGGAGCGGGTGGCGCCGTCGGCCGGGTAGGCCTGGACGAGGTTCACGACACCCTGGAGCCCGAACTGCTCGCTGTCGGCGAGGTCCAGGAAGGCGAACGTCCTGATCGGGTTGGCGTGGACGCCGGCGACGACGAACCTGGTTTCGGCGAGCGAGAAGCTGCCGGCCTCTGTCCGGATCGGATGGCGCAGGGTGACGGAATCGCCCACGCGTGCGCCCAGATCGTCGGCGGCCTTGCGAGCCAGCAGGATCCTCGGTTCGCTCGCGTCGGTCGTCGCGGGACCCTCGATGATGGTCGGTGTCCACGCCGCGTTCTCGAGATCGACGAACTCGATGAGCAGATCGAGGTTGTCGTCGGGTGTGAGCGCAGTGGCGGGCAGCCGCAGTCCTGAGTCGGTGCGTCCGACCGCGGGGGCGTTCGAGATGGCGACGACGACCGGGGAATCACTGGGGTAGAACGTGTCGAGCTGGACGACGACGCGGTCGGCGTTGCCCTTGGTGAACTCGGCGTTTCCGCGTTCGAGGGTCCGGCCGAAGCTGTCGAGCATCCCGAGCACGGCCACGAGGGCGGTGATCGCCGCGCCCACGCCGACTGCGGTCAGCAACGTGCGGCGCGGTGTCCGCAGCACGTTGCGGATCGGCATGAGTGTCATGGTCGCACCGGGCAGACGGAGTCGGCCGGTCCAGCCGGTCAGCCGAGTGGTCCTGGCTGCGAGGTGACCGGTGCGGATCGCCTCGATCGGTTCGACGCGCAGCGCCCGCCAGACCGGGAGGGCGCTGGCCGCTATCGGGATCGCGATCCCGAGTAGGGCGGCCTGGAAATACACGTCGAATTGGAACGGTGTGCGGTGGTCGGGGAGCGGCAGGAACGATTCGAGGAGGTTCCCGAATGCGTTGCCGACGAGCAGTCCGACGCCGAGGCCGGCGAACGTGCCGAGCACAGCGACCTGAACGCCGATCAGCATCGGGCGGATGGCGAGTTGGGGGCGCGGGACACCGAGCGCCATCCCGATGCCGATCTCGCGGCGTTGAGCCTCGACGATCCGGTTGATCAGGTTGAACGCGGCGAGCGCGGCGGCGAGTAGGACGAGTCCCGACAAGGCGTTCCAGAAGCGCTGGTCGTTGTCGATGTCCTCGTAGAGCACGCGGACGGCATCGGCGTCGTCGCGGGTGGAGACCGTGGCACTCACCCCGAGTTCCGTGACCGCCTCGGTGAGTTGCGTCTCGATCGCATCCCGATCGGCTCGGTCGTCCAGCACGAGGACGGCATCGTTGACCATCTCGTCGTGCCCGCTGATGTCCTGTGCCGCAGCCAACGGGAGGTACACAATGGCGAGTTCTCCGGCGGCGAAGATCGTTCCTTCGGGCCCCTCGTAGAAGAAGTCCTCCGGAGCGACCCCGAGCCCGGTGTAGGTCACGGTGCGGTCGCCCGCGACCAGGACCGTTCCCGCGGCCGGCAGATCGTGTTGGTCGGCGAACTTGGCCTCCAGCACGGCACTGCGATCGGCCGGATCTGCCGATGGTGCGGTGCCGTCGCGGACCCAGACGTCGTCGACGGTCGGTGTCGATCCGAACGTCATCCCTACCAGTCGGGCCGGGACCAACACCGAATCGGCCCCGCCCATCGCCCCGGTGTCCACCTGGCTGTCGACGACGAGACGTTCGGTGGCGGCGCTCACCGACTCGGCATCCTCGATCGATGCGATGGCGCCGAACAGCGCATCTTGCTCGACGAACGTCCCGGGGCTGAGCGTGACCCGGAGGTCGTGCATCGCCAACGCCGCGAAACTCGCATCGTTGGACTGCCGTCGCCACTCCGCAGTGCTGCCCAAACCGGCGTACACGCCGGTTCCGATCGCCAGCACGAGCGCGATCGCGGTCACCGCGATCCAGTGCGATCGAAGGTCGCGCCACGACCAACGCAGCCACCATCCGAGCCAACGGCTCGGCGGAAGTGACTTCGTCACCATTGCAGCTCGTCGATGTCGGCTTTGCCGCCGGGCGGCGGACCGTCGGAGACGATGCGACCGCTCGACAGCTCGATCACGCGGTCGGCGACCCGAGCGATCTCACGGTTGTGAGTGACGACCAGCACGGTCATCCCCGCCCGGGCCTGTTCCTCGAGCACGCCGAGAATCTGGACACCGGTCTGGAAGTCGAGTTCACCCGTCGGTTCGTCGGCGAGCAAGATCGAATTGCCCGTCGCCAACGCGCGGGCGATCGCCACGCGCTGCTGCTCGCCACCCGACAGCTGGTGTGGGAAGTGGCGATGACGATCCGCGAGTCCGACCTGTGCCAACGACCGTTGCGCCCGAGCGGCCGGTTCGGGTGTACGTGCCGCATCTGCACCGAAACGCACGTTCTCGAGCGCCGTGAGACCGGGGAACAGATTGAACGTCTGGAAGATGAAGCTGACCCCGTGCCGTCGCAGCATCGACCGATCGGCCTGCGACGCTCCGCTCACATCCACCCCGGCAACCCGTACGGATCCCGAGGTGGGTGTGTCCAAGGCTCCGATCATGTTCAGCAGCGTCGTCTTGCCGCAACCCGACGGCCCGACGATCGCAACGAACGCTGCCTCGTCGACATGCAGGTTGATGCCGTCGAGGGCGGTGACGTCGACCTCGCCGACCCGATACCGCTTGGTGAGGTCGTCCAAGTCGATACGGGTCCCGACATGGCCCACCCGGGCATCCACTGCGATCGAGCCGACCTGACCCTTGACCACGTCATAGCTCATGCTCCAACCGTCACCCGACGTCCCGTTCGTGTCAAGAGACGAAGGTCCTGAGACGTCCCGTCAGCACCTGTCGCTCGTCTGAACCGGCGTGGCCGCGATCAGGCGACGATCGAGATGCCGTCGCCGAGCACCTTGGTGCCGAGCACTACGAACAGCACCGCCGTGACGGTGGCGTTGTTGTCGATCAGCCATTCCTTCATCTCGGTGAGCGTGTGCTCGGCCTTGGAACCGAGGATCAGGTTGAGCGCGACCGGAGCGGCGACGCTGAGCGAGGCGATCAACACGAACACGACCAAGACGACGATCTCGTCGCCGGAACTCAGCCCGCTGGCGCCGATGCTCGCCCCGGCGGCGATCGTGAGGCCGAGGTTCTTCGGGTTGACCGCCGACAACAGCAGCGCGAACCCGAACGACCTGACAGGCGTGAAGCCGTCGATCGCGGCCATCCAGCCCGGCATCGACGCGTGCTCGCCTTTCTTGGGGCGATTCTTCCACTGCTTCACGCCGAGCAGCAGGAACACCGCACCGATGACGATCTTGATCCAACCACTGGTGGTCGACGGTGCACCGTCGGAAGCTTCGAGCGCGATGGCGAGCACGATCAGCCCTGCGCCGAGCAGACCGAGCACCCATCCGAGTAGGAAGGAGACACTGTTCACGGTCGCCTTGTTCGAGAACAGCATCAAGATCACCGCGATCACCGGGACCGGGCTGATCGCGACCCCGACCGCGGACGCCAGAATCGCACCGATGGCCTCACCCATCCGACTCGACCTCCAACCGCAGGCGGGTCAGGTGCGGCTGCCGCCGGTGGAGCATCCATGCCCGTCGTCGGATTCTCGGAGGAGTCATCATCGCTCGCGCAGCATAGATCAGGACGCCCACCAGCAGGTTCTCGCGATAGCGGCGCTGTCTCCGCCGCACCCACCATTCGAATGCGATGACATGCATCGCCGAGGCGTCGACGGGATGCCCATGGTGCACCGGTCGATGCGTTCCCCGGCAACGGCTTCCGCCTCCACAACATGGCCGGGAACGTGTGGAAATGGTGCAGCGATCGGTTCGATTCGGCGTTCCACATCGGCCGCCGACGGGACGACCCGCACGGCTGACCGGGCGGCGAAGCCGAGGTGGTGCGCGGCGGTTCGTTTCGTCGCCGTGGAACTGGACCACGTCCATGGTCCGGGGGGACGGGCAGACTCGACGCTGGGTCAGAGATTGTCGAGGATCTCGCGACGCTTCGCGGTGTATTCGTCCTCGTTGATGACGCCGGACGTGTGGAGCTCCTCCAGCTTGGCGAGCCGCTCCTCGACCGACGCCGCTGGCGGCGGCTCGATTGGTGCCTGCTGGGCCTGCATTGCTCGTGCAACTGCCGACGCGTCGCGGTTTGCCTGCGTTTCGGCGTAGTGGTCGACCTGCTTGAAGATCAGGTTGCGGACCTCGTCGGGGTCGGGGATGTTCTGGAACACCGAGTCACCGGTCTCACCGGCCGACTCGATCGTGACGATCCCGTTCCCCAGGAGCCTCGCGATGAAGGACTGCTCGAAGTTGACGTTGTTGATTCGATTGAGCGGGATCGACACACCCTTGCGACGGAAGAAGCCGCTCTGATACGCGACCCGTTGGTCGGTCACGGCAAATCGAGTGGTCTGCCACTGTGCGAACTGGTAGGCCGTGTTGGCGAGCACGGCGATCAGCACGATGATCGTGATCCACGTCATCGAGGTCGCCAGCCATCCGCCGGCCCACACCGTGAGGGCGAGCAGGACGATCACGATGATCCCACCGACGACCTGTTTCCAGAAGAACCAGAAATGCGGGTGCGAGTGCAGCACCATCTTCTCGCCGGGCATGAGGTCGAGTTGGGGGCCAACCATGTCGGAGATCGTACTCCGTTTCGTCGACCGGATATGAATGATCCGTCGTCGGACGCCTCGCCGATCGGTGGTGGAACAGTCAGCGTGAGTCATCGGTGTCGAGCCGGTGTCCACTCAGCTCGCCGGTGAGGTACCGGTCGATGGTGGGCGACACGGCTTCCACGAGCTCCTCGATCGAAGCATCTGCGATCGGCGGGAACGAGATCACGAGCCGGAGCAGTGCAAGTCCGGCGAGCTGGGTGCCGACCAGGCCGGCGCGCAGCTCGGCGTCATCGCCGGTGATGCCGTCGACGAGCTGTCCGAGTACGGACTCCCGGAGCAGGGTGCTGACGCCGGTCGCTGCGTCCGGGTGGGTGACCGCCACCCGGATGAGCGCCGTGAGCCGTTCCGCGATCTCGGGCTGTCGCCACAACTCGAGGACTCCCGCGAGCAGTGCGGTGACCGGGGCGTTTCCGTCGGTGGGTATCGACGAACGAGCCACTTCGTCGCTCGCCGGGAGCTCGAGCACCGCCGTGAGCAGGTCGTGCTTGTCGTCGAAGAAATGGTAGATCGTCGTCGCGGGGTCGACCCCGGCGTGCGCCGCGATCGAGCGGATCGTGGCTCGCTCGTATCCTCGCGAGGCGAACTCGCGACGTGCGGCCACGACGATGTCCCTTCGGCTCGAGTCGTTCCCGGGGCGTCGGCCGAGCGGCTTCAGGGGCTTGGGCGTGGCCGTCATCGGCCCGAGCTGAGTGCGACCATTGCTTCGTCGAGGATTACCGGGACCACCGTCAAGTCGGCGTCGATGCCGGCCTGGCGCAGCGTTCGATCGACACCCGAGACATCGGCTGCAGCCACGCGAATACGCCGACCCGCCAACATCACGTCGTGGCCGGCACCGCTGAGCACCGCGAACGCCTCGGACCATGAGTCGGCCGTCACCTGAACGACCGTTCGACCGGCGATGATCTCGGTGACGGTGCACACAGATCGCGTAATCCAACAAGCGTTGGTTTCCCGTTCGTCTCGGCACGACGAGCCCGGACACGCAACGACCCGTGATGCGCGCCGAGCTGCTCGCCGATCGTGCAGACCGCGTTCCACTGCGACGGGCACTCGCCGTGGTGCTCGAACTCCATGGGCGCGGCGCGTTCTTTCAGCTCCGGCGGTAGCCGCCTCGACTGGTCGGACATGGCTCCATCGACTCCGAGGCAGGAGTCCGCAACTTTCCGGGTGTCACCGACGCGTCCTCACGGCGCATCGTCGTGATGGGCAATGCGTTCGAGCAGCCATCGACGAAAGTGCCAGGTCGCGGCCTCGAGGTGGCTGATGGGACCGGGCACTGCGAATCGTGAGCGCAGACCCGCCGCCGTCAATTCGTTGATCGGAGCATCCTCCTCATTGACCGCCGCATTCCCGGCCAGGCGCAGCGCGACCGCTTCTGGATCGGCCGGTATGTCGGGGAGTTGGTAACACTCGATCGTCAGATGGCTGTTGGCGGCCGACAACGGCTCGAGTCGAAACCACACCATCCCGACTCCACGGAGGATGGCGAACATCAACGTGGGATAGACCACGATCTCTCAACCCAGCGGATCGAACGGCGGGATGTCGTCGACGGCGATCTCCTCGCCGAGCGTGGCGCCGTTCAACTCGAGCCGGCCGCCGCTCCAGAACTTGCCCGGGTCGTACCAGTTGGGTGGCCGTTCGGCATCGATCAGCCCCATTCGTTCGTAGGTGATCGCCACGACCTCGGCGCAGAACAGCTGCTCGAGGCTCGCGGTTCTCTTGGCGCGGCCCTTGATCCACCCCTTCGCCATCGACGCCGCACCTGGGAAGGTGCGGCCGTCGAGTTCGGCGACCGTTTCGATGATCGCATCTTCCATGTCGATCGGCACGTCGATGTCGATCGGGCGCATCCACGTCTGCTGGCCGTACCGGTGATGCCATTGACCGACGGCGTCGACGAGCCGGTGGAGCTGAGTGCCTCGGTGAGCGACCCCGGACCATACGTCCGGGATGGCGTGACCGAGCTCGGCGTGCCAGAGCAGCGGAGGGAGATCATCGAGGGCGATGACCATTCCGACATGGTTGACCGGACTGTTGGTGACGGCGCGAATCGCGCGATCGGCCGTCGACCTGCCACGAAACAGCCAGATGTCGCCCGTGCGGGTGAGGCGCGCTGCCACCTCGAAGGGCATCGCAGCGTGTTCGCCACCGTTCATGGCGACCTACAGTAGTGATCGTGGGCATCTGGAAATGGGTTGGCCTGGCCGGCATCGTGGGCGTCGCAGCGGTGGGCATCGCGGCCGGCACCGCGAACGTGAAGCGCAAGCGACGCGAGTTCGTCGACGCCACGCCCGACGAACTCCGGACCCGTCTCCACGAGCGTCTCCGAGAAGCGCAGCAACGCCGAGCTGGTTGAATCCGGTGATCGCCGAACGGGCAGGGTCGACCTGGTGCGACCGGTCGAACCAACAGTCGGACACCGTTCACCCCTGGCGACCGAACGCCGCGCGAGTTACTTTCTTGGCTGGATAGTGACCGAGGAAGATATTGGGTTTACCCTGTCTCGTCGACCGAGCATCCTGCTCGGGCCTACTGCTACCTCGAGAGGGAACAAATGTCCACGACTGATAAGCGCCCCGTCTATGTCACGATCCTGTCGGCCCTGGCAGTGATACAAGGAGTTGTTGCCATCGCGCTGGGCGTGTTCGTGATCCTCGATCGCAATGACGAGGAATTCCTCCGACACATCAACGAGACCGATGGACTCGAGAACCATCAGCTCACCCCGAATCTGTTGCTGGTACTGGGCATCGTCGGGATCGTCGTCGGTCTGGTGAGCTTCGGACTGGCCTTCTTGTTGTCCAACGGCAGCAAGATCGCGCAGTTCGTGCTCGGTCTCGTCTGCATCGTCAACGCGGCGCTCGGCCTGCACAGTCTCGTAGCGCTGCACGGCGAGCAGCAGATGAACGGAAGCATCACGCTCGGAGTGAGCCTGTTCACGCTGTGGCTGCTGTTCGGTTATCAGGACTCCAGGGAGTTCTTCGCCGACTGATGTCGTCGACGCGGGGTGCTCCGGCGGACCGTGGCGCACGAACATCTCGATCGGGGTTGCCCGATGTCGAGATCTGTCCGCCGTCGTGAGCACCCTCGCTGTCGACCCGAGCGGTCACGCGCTCGGTCGTCGCGTCCGGCGGTCGCCGGCCATCTATTCCACGCCGATCGGACGGCCAGGTGCCCGCTCTCGAATCCTGCAACGTCTGGTGTGCGGCTGGCGACGCAGTCGTGCAGAGGTCAGGTCGCCCCGATCGCGTCGAGGACTTCGAGGTGGGTCGACCGTCTGGCCGGGATCAGCGAGGCCATGAAGCCGAGCCCGATCCCGAGCACCAACACCAGGAGAATCTGAAGTACGGGGAAGCTGAAGGCGATGCCGGCCTCGGACTTCTGATCGATCGCGAAGATGAGGGCCCAGCCGGTGAAGATGCCCAATGCCACGCCCGTGACGGTTCCCAGTGCCGAGATCAGTACCGATTCGAGTCGCACCATCTGTTGCACCCGCTTGTCGACCATCCCGACCACCCGGAGCAGGCCGAGCTCGCGTCGCCGTTCGAGGATCGACAGCGAGAGCGTGTTGACGATGCCGATCAGTGCGATCACGACGCTCATCAACAGCAGGCCGTTGACGGCGTTGATGAGGAAGTCGAAGATCGAGCCGATGAGCTGACCGATCTCGTTGCCTTCGGTGAGGGTGATGTCCGGTCGGAGGTTCGTCAGGTCCTCGATCGCGTCCTTCGTGTCCGTCTGGGCGCCGGACTCGACGTCGATGAATGCCACCGTCGGCGCGGTGTCGCCGACGAAGCCGTCGAACGTCTCGGAGTCGACGAAACTTCCTGTCTGGAGCGTGTCGATCGAACTCTTGATGAGCCCGACCACCTCGAGGTCGACGGCGTCGCCCGAGCTGTCGGCGACCGATACGGTGGAGCCCATCTCGATCCCCGACGCGGTCATGTCGAGGATGACGATCCGGCCGGGGCCGAGGTCGTCGATCGACCCGGCTGTGAGCTGGATGTTGGCCGCCGTCACGATCGCGTCGATGTCGCCGGTGCTCAGCGAAGAGGGACTGTCGTCGACGGTGACCGATTCACGACGGAAGGGTGTCACGATCTTGATGCCGTCGACCGCCTCGAGGTCGGCGACGAGCTGGTCGTCGACCGTGCCTCCGTCGCTCTGGATGACGTAGTCAGCGCTGGAGAGTTCGTTGATCTTGTCGACCGCAAAATCCTTCGCGCTCGTCCCCGCGACCGTGACCAGCGTGACGAGGAACACGCCGATGAGCAGAGCGTTCGACGTCGACGCCGTGCGTTTCGGGTTGCGGGCGACGTTGTCGGCGGCGAGCCGGCCTTCGAGCCCGAACCGGGACAGCAGCGGGGAGAAGAGGCGGCTCCCACCGACCGCGATGATCGGGCCGGCGGCGACCACTCCGATGAACAGCATCAAGGCGCCGAGGCCGATCAGCGGTGTCGACCCGAACAACATCGCCGCCGCACCCAATCCGGTCAACGCACTCGCGACGGCGATGCGATTGCGGGTCAAGGAACTGCTTTCCACGGCTGCTTGGCGAAGTGCCTCGATCGGTTCGGTCCGTGCCGCTCGCCGGGCCGGGATCATGACGGAGGCGAACGTGATCACGGTGCCGGCGACGACGCCGTTGATCACCGTGTTCGGTGCGACCTTGATGCCGCTGCCAGGGAGCGACACGCCGACCAGACGCAACACGAACATCAGTAGGAACGCCAGCGCGAGTCCGGCGAGGACACCCAGCACCGAGCCGACGACGCCGATCACCAGGCCTTCGTAGCGGAGGGATCGCTTGAGTTGTTTCGGTGTCGCGCCCACGGCGGCCAACACTGCGAGCTCGCGCACACGTTGGGCGACGATCACGCTGAAGGTGTTGTAGATGACGAAGGCTCCGACGAACAGCGCGAGCACGGCGAAGCCCTGGAGCGCTTGCTTGAGGATGCGACCGAACGAGCTGATCTCGTCGCGCTTCTCCTGGCGGAAGTCGTCACCGGTTTGGACCTGGAAGCCTGTCGGCGCGAGAGGCTCGACAGCTGCTTCGAGCTCGGCCTGGTCGACGGTGCCCCGCAGGTAGAGGTCCTCGTATTCGACCTGGCCGGAGTTCAGCCAGTCGAACGCGTTGGTAGCGGGGATCGAGATCGTGCCGCTGGAGTCCTGTGCGTCGCTGTCGCCGAATGATGTGATACCGACGATCGTGGCGTCGAACTGACCTGCGAGGGTCAGGATCGTGACCTGCTCGCCGATCACGAGATCCTCTTGATCCGCGAGCCCTCGGTCGACGGCGATCTCTCCGGCGGCGGAGGGCGCCGCCCCCTCGGCGACGTCGATCGGGTTGAGGAGTTCGTCTTCGATCCACAGCCGTCCGGTCGCATCGTCGGCGAACGTGCCCCCATCGTCGGCCTTGAACGCGACCGACCCGCTCAGATCACCGCCGGTCGCCTCGACTTCGGGCAGGGAGGCGATCTCGTCGGCGATGTCACCGCCGATACGGAGAGCGTCGCCGAAGTCCGTTGCCGAGTCAGCGGCCGTGTCGATCACGATCGCGGCGTCGACTTCGCCGTACTGGCGGTCGACGTCGCCCTCTAGCGCCGAGATCACGCGGTCGGAGACGAATCCGGTGGCGACGAAGAACGCGACACCGGTCATGATCGCGACCAAGGTTGCGATGTAGCGACCGGAGTTGTGGCGCACGCCGCGCCAAGCGAGTTGGAGCATGATCGATCAGCCCTCGAATTGCTTCATGCGGTCGAGTACCCGATCGGTCGTCGGGTTCGGCATCTCGTCGATGATCTTGCCGTCGGCGAGGAACAGGACGTTGTTCGAGTACGACGCTGCGTGAGGATCGTGGGTGACCATCACGATCGTCTGCCCGGTCTCGTCGACGGCCCGCCGCATGAAGCTGAGGATCTCCATACCGGTCCGCGAGTCGAGGGCGCCGGTCGGTTCGTCCGCGAACACGATGTCGGGCCGGGGCACCAGCGCCCGGGCGACGGCGACGCGCTGTTGCTGCCCTCCGGAGAGCTGACTCGGCAGATTCTTGAGGCGGTTGCCCATCCCAACCGTCTCGACGATGGTGTCGAACCAGGCCTGGTCGGCCTTTTCGCCGGCGAGGGTGAGCGGGAGGAGAATGTTCTCCTCGGCGGTCAACGTGGGGATCAGGTTGTACTGCTGGAAGATGAAGCCGAGCCGGTCGCGTCGCAACAGGGTGAGTTGGGTCTTGTCGAGCGTCGACAGTTCGGTGTCACCGATGAACGTCTGACCCGTCGTCAGCCGGTCGAGGCCGGCGACGCATTGCATCAACGTGCTCTTGCCTGAACCCGATGGTCCCATGATCGCGGTGAATTGCTGCTTCGGGAAGGTGACGGTCACCCCCGCCAGAGCGTGAACGGCGGCTTCTCCCTCACCGTACGTCTTGATGGCGTCGACGGCTCGCGCCGCCCCGGTGTCGACCATGGTGTCTGTCATGACGCTTGTCCAGTCCTCTTTCCGTGATGGATTGACGCGTGTCGGAAGTCGTCGAGTATAGTTCGTTCGATCAGTGACTTCCGAGGAAAGCTATCCTTGTCGACCGACGGCCACACAGACGGGCCTCAAATGTCGCTGAACGGATGTGGACCGCAACTGGCAGCCCGGCGAGCCCCAGTGGCAGACTCGTCGTCGATCTTCCGACACGGCGAAAGGTAGGGCGATGAGCACGAGACACACCTCCGCCGGGTCGTCGCTGCCCGTTCCCCCCAAAATGAAACGGTCTGCAGCTGTTCGAGCTCTACCTCGCCATCAACCGCTACGTCCAGGTCGAGCGGCTCGAGTCCCGGCAGGACGATCCACTCAAGACCTGGAAGCTGAGCCCGATCGACACCACGGCACCGGAGCGGTGGGACGAGTACACCGAGGCTCAGAACGACATGTTCTTCTTCACGCATTCGCGCGAAGCCCCGTGGACCTCGCTATCTAGTTCGAGATCCACATTCTGCATCCCAGTCATCTCGGCGACTTCGCCGATCGTCCACTTGGAGGTCTCATGAGGACAGACATCAGTTACAGCCCGGCGTTCGCGATGGCGACCATCCACCTCGATCCGGGCGAGAGCATCAACGCCGAGGCGGGTGCGATGATGGCGATGTCGCCGGCCGTCGACATCGCGACCAGCACTCGCGGCGGGGTGATGAAGGGCCTTCGTCGGTCGGTGCTGGGCGGTGAATCGTTCTTCATGAACACGTTCACTGCGACGGGGAACGATGCCCACGTCGTCGTGGCACCTGCCCTTCCGGGCGACATCGTCAAGTGGCCGCTGACCGGCAACACCGTCTACCTCCAATCCGGGTCGTACCTGGCCTCCCCGGGGTCGATCGACGTCGACAGCAAATGGGGCGGGGCGAAGACCTTCTTCAGCAAGGAAGGTCTCTTCATGTTGAAGTGCCGCGGCATCGGGGATCTCGTCGTCTCGAGCTATGGCGCCGTCCAGGCGGTCGATCTGACGCCCGGACAGAGCTACACGGTCGACACCGGCCACATGGTCGGCTGGGACGAAGGTGTGACGTACTCGGTCAAGAAGGTTGGCAACTGGAAGTCGACGATGCTCGGCGGCGAAGGTCTCGTCGTCCACCTCACCGGGCCGGGCCGGGTGTACTTGCAGACCCGCAGCCCCGCCAACTTCATCGATTGGCTGGTCCCCAAGCTGCCGACACAGCGGTCGTGAACATCGCCATGGCAGATCGGAGCGGTGTGCCGTGGGTACGGCTGATTCCGTGACCGAGCCGATCCGCGAGCGGGGGATCGAGCCACCCGAGCAGACGGCGTTGGGAACGCTCGCCCATTGGCTCCGGGAGCATCTGGGAACCCCACCCGACGAGGAAGCGATTCAAGCCGTCGAGGAGCTCATCCCGGAAGGCGACGAGTTCTGGCCGTTCCTGCGCCGGTTCGCAGTGTTGATCTTGTTGTCGGCCGGCATCGCTGCGTTCGGTCTACTGGCCGACTCGGGCGCCGTCGTCATCGGCGCGATGCTGGTGGCGCCGTTGATGACCCCGATCACCGCCGCGGCGGCCTCCACGGTCACGGCGCGCAACCGTCGGCTCGCTGTCAGCCTGATCGTGATCGCCTTCGGCACGATCCTTGCGATCGTCGTGGGGTGGACGATCTCGGCGTTCGCCGGGACCTCGGTCACCGGACCGTCCGATCTGCCCAACGAGGTGATCTCGCGGACGTTCCCCGGCCTGCTCGATCTCGGTGTGGCGATCACCGCCGGCGCCGCCGCTGGCTACATCGCCCCGCGCCGTTCGGTCACCTCCGCGTTGCCCGGCGTGGGCATCGCGGTGGCACTCGTGCCGCCGCTCGCCACGGTGGGCATCACTCTTCATCTCGGTCTCGGTGAACAGGCGCGCAACGCGATGCTGCTGTACGTGACCAACCTTGCTGCGATCGTGTTCGCGGCGTCGGTGATGTTGCTGCTCGCAGGCTTTCGACCGGAGGCAGGCACGAGCCGTCGCAGTCTGTCGGGGCGCCTGGCTGTCACCGTCCTCGCGGTCGCCGCGGTCGCGATCCCGCTCAGCCTTCACACCCGCGCCACCGTTCGCGACTCTGCATTGCGCAGCTCGGTCAGTCAGGCGATCCTGGGATGGGACGATTCCGTCCGGGTGATCGAGCTCGACGCCTCCGTCGAGAGTGGTCTCGCCCGAGTGGATCTCCTCGTATCGGGTCCCAACAATCCTCGCCCGGCCTGGGAGCTTGCCGAGGCGATCGAGCGGCGCTTCGGCGGCCCGGTCGACCTCCGTCTGCTCTACGAGCAGGACCAGTTGTTCACGGTGAGCGTTCGCTGATGAATCGTAGGACGAGCGCCTTCTTGATCGCCGCCGTCGTGAGTATCGCGGTGTCCGCGTGCGCTGGCGCCTCGGGGGAGCGCCAGGACACCGGTACGACGATCACGGTGTTCGGGCCCTATCGCAGCGCGGATGCCGACCACTTCGTCGAGTCCGTGCAGGAGTTCACCGACCAGACCGGCGTCCAGGTCCGATACACCGGCAGCGCCGACTTCGTGCCCGACCTCATTCGGCGAACGGGTGAGGCCAACGATCCTCCGGACGTGGCCATGGTGCCTCAGCCCGGTGTGATTCGGCAGCTGGCCGATGGCGATCGGATCGTCGCGTTGGGTGATGGAGCACTCGACGCGCTGATCGCCAACTACTCGTCCGAGGCGCGAGCACTCGGTGAGATCGGCGGCGTGCCCTTCGGAGTGCCGTTCCGGGCCAATATCAAGAGTCTCGTGTGGTATCGCCCGAGCCTGTTCGCCGAACGGGGTTGGACAGTGCCACGATCGCTCGACGAACTCGATCGGCTGGCTGCGACGATCAGCGATGGCGACGACATGGAACCGTGGTGCCTGGGGTTGGCGGCAGGGGCGGCCACGGGCTGGCCCGCGACCGACTGGACCGAGGATCTCGTGCTCAGACTCGCCGGCCCCGAGGCGTACCATCAGTGGTCGGTCGGCGATCTGCCATTCGCGAGCCCGACCGTCTCGGAAGCGTTCGAACGTTTTCGCACTCTGGCGCTCGTTCCGGGTCGGCTCCACGGGGGAGTGACCGCGGCCATCGAGACCCCGACGTCGAGAGTGATGTCGCCGTTGCTCGGCGACACCCCTGGGTGTGCGATGGTCAAGCAGGCGGATTTCGCGAGTAGCTGGCTGCCCGCGGACACCACCACCGGACCCGACAGCGACGTGTCATGGTTCGTGTTGCCCGACCTGACGGCATCGGATGCGCCCCCGCCGCTGGTCGTGGGTGGCGATTTCGCCGTGCAGTTCCGTCGCGATCCGGTGGTCGACTCGTTCATGGCTTTCCTGGCCGGCCCGCGGGCCGGCGAACCGTGGGCGCGTCGCGGTGGATTCCTCTCACCCAAGGCGACGTTCGATCTCGCCCTCTACCCGACCGACACCGAGCGCGCATTCGCCGGGTTGCTCGCCGACGCCCAGATCCTGGCCTTCGATGCATCCGACCAGATGCCTGCCGGTATCGGTTCGGGCTTGCTCTGGCAGGGCATCACCAAGTGGGTTGCCGGTGTGCTCAGCTACGAGCAGTTCGCCCGGCTGATCGACGGGGCCTTCGCTGAGCACGACTCGACGCTCGTCGTGGTGCCTTGATCGCAAGCAGGTCAGATCTCGCCGCGACGTTCCATCCACATGAATGTCGCCCACCCTGGTGCGATCGGTAGCCAGAACGTCGCCAGGCGGAACGTGAGGACCGACGAGATCGCCACGCCGCCGTCGAGCCCGAAGCCTGAGAGCGCCGGCGATCATGGCAGCTTCGAGCGGTCCGATGCCACCGGGTGTGGGAGCGATGTTGGCGATCGCTGCGGCGCCGAGGTAGGCGGCCCCGATCTGGGCAATGGTCAGATCGCCACTGAACGCCTTGACAGAGAACACCAGGGCGAACAGATAGCTGAGGGTGATGAGTGTCGAGCCGCCGAGCAACGCCACGACGCGGATAGGGCTCCGCACCACCTCGGCCACGTATCCGGCAGCCGTACGCAGTCCGTCGATCACCGGCCGGATCACGGTGCGGCGAACGATCGGGAACAAGGACGCGATCCCGATCACGCCCGACGGCGATGGCTGCCACCAGCAGCACCGTGCCGATGCTGGGTAGCGAGACACCACCGATGCTCGCACCCCCGGCCCAGGCGAAGAAGGCGACCATCAACAGCAGGTGGGTCGCGATTCCGGCGATGGTGTTCAACGCCACCGATGCGCTCGCCTCGGAGGGTGTCAGGCCGTTGCGCTGCAGGAAGCGTCCGGCGAGGGCCATCTTCCCGGCGCTGGCAGGGCCCACGAGTTGGGCGAAGGCGGTCGCGACCTGACCTCGTGCCGATGCTGCGATCGGCATCGGTTGGGCGACCGAGCCGAGGAACGAAACGGTGGCGAACACGAAGTAGATGAGCGCGGCGCCGGCCAGGGCCGGTATCCATTCCCATTTGGCATCGCCGAACGCGCTCACGGTGTCGCCGAGATTTCCGAATTGCGGGAGCAGCGAGTAGAAGGCGAGCGCTCCGGCCATGATCATCACGAGCGTTCGCGGCTGTACCGTGCGAGCTGTTCGAGTTCCACGTCGTCTGCGCCCGTGCTCTCGTGGATGTGGTGGCGGAGTTGGTCGAGCAGACTGCGCTGGCTCCTGATCGACTTGCCCAGTGACCTGCTGAGCGCGAGCGGCTGGAGCAACGGGAGCGACGCGGCGACAGCGTCGTTGCCGAGCCGCTCGACACCGAGCGCCACGCTTCGTTCCGGACCGATGACGAGTGCGAGTGCCACCAACAGCTCGGCGATGTCACGGGCTCGGTCCCGGTGGCTGGCAGCGAGCTCGGCCTCGTCGTAGTCGACGAGCCACACGAGCCCCGACCCGTCGAGGAGCAGGTTGTCGAGAGTCAGGTCGTGATGGGCGATCCGGGTGGCGTGAACCGATCGAACCGTTGTGAACACCGCTCGCACCATCTCGTCGTCGAACTCTTCATCGGCGAGCGTGCTCAGCCGCCGACCATCGACGAGCTCCTCGACCACGAACGCCGCCCCACTTCTCGTCGTCCCAACCCCGAGCACGGCCGGGCTGCGAGCGCCCGCGTCCCGGACCGTGAGGACCGCAAGCGCCTCGTGCTCGACTCGTCGCTTCAACGTGCTGTAGGGCCGCGACACCTCGGATGATCGGAGACGGACAGCCCGGTACAGGCGGCTCAACAGGTCCCAACTGCGATCGTCGGGTGTGCGGAGCTTGATGAACGTGCGTCGTCCGTCGCGTTCGACCGTGTCGTAGGTGGCGTGGTGACCGACCTCTTCACGGCGACGGACTTCGGCGGGGTCGAGACCCACGTCGCGCAGCGCCTCCAGGATCTCCGTCGGGCCGGGTTCGGGATTCGGGGAACCGAACAGCAGCAGGGCGATCGACCCTACGACCACGCCGAGCGACAGGCCGATCCAGACGTCGAGTGGTGGCTGACCGGGGCCGAGCAGGCGGAGCAGCACGAGAATGAACACCCACGACCACGCCGCCCGCTTCCAGCGGCGCTGCAGGTAGGCCGCTCCGACGGTGACCGTCGCTGCCGCCGAGGCGAGGTACCCCGTGGTCGGGAAGTCGGCCGCCACCAACGGTGTGCCCTCGACCGTGCGCTGAGCGATGACCGTGGCGACGTTTCGGTCGCCCAACCACACGATCAAGAGCGTCGTCACCAGGCTCGCAACCGTCCCGGCCAGCCAGAGATTGAACAACAGCCGCCAGCGCCGCCGCCAGATCACGACCCCGAGCGCCAGCAATGGCACGAACGTCGCGATCAGCTGGGCGCTTCCGAGAACCACCTGCTCGATGCTGTTCGGGATGCGGCCGATGGCGTCCACGAGATCGTCTTCGGCGCCCGCGATGGTCCGCTCGGCGAACGAGGCGGCCAACAATCCGACGGCGACGAAGACCAACCCGACGAGGAGGCGAATGATGTCGGCCGCCGACCACCTCCTCCGCAAGGGTGGCTCGGGGAAGATACTGACCCGGTCATCGACCTCGGCCAGCTCAGCGTCGATGTCGGCTTCGCTCACGGGCCAAGCATCCTAGACGGTCGACATCGAACTCGTGCGGGTCCAGCTCGTGCGGGCCGATCATTCCCAGCTTCGGATCACGGGGCTGGTGGCCGGGTTGATCCCGCGGGTTGATCGCCTTGGGTGATCGCATAGGTCGGCGCAGCGGTCGACCCGTGGTCGAGTCCTCTGATGCCGGCGACAGTGGCTACCCGGAGCAGGGTGCGTCTCACCCAGTCAAGGTGTTCGGACATCTGGACGAGGCGGCTGGTGAGTTCGTCGCGGCCACGTTCCGTGAGTTCCACGGTGACCGCTCTGCCATCGATCGACCGGCCGGTGGTCCTGCACACCAGACCGGCGGCCTCCAGCTGATCCAGCAGCTTCGACACACCCCCGCTCGACAACCCGGTCGCGTCGATCAGGTGGCTCGGGCGTGTCATCGCGCTCCGTCCGATGCACCAGAGCGCGAGGGTTGTGTTGGCCGAGTTCTGGTCACCGAGTTCCAGGTCGGTCGTCAGCGCGCAGAGCAAGGCCTCGCCGAGTTCGGCGAGGCCGCTGACGATGCTGTTACCAGGTGGTGTCGAGTTCTCATCGTCGATGTGAACGGATTGCCCTGGTGCGATCCGCTCGAGCAGCTCGAGGGCCCGCGAGATCTTGGGTCCGTTGTCATTCAGCGATCGCTCCACCACGAGGCCGACCGCTGTGATCGCTGCCGTGCCTGCCATCGTGAGGGTGACGGTGACCCCCCTGTGATCTCCGGGTACGTGCCCGTACTCCCGCGTGACCAGATGGAGGTTCTCGAGCCTGTCGAGCAATTTGGTCAGACCTCCACTCGTCATGCCCAGTCGAGGCAGCAGATCCCGTGGACGCTCCGGTCCTTCCCGCAACAGCATCGACAACACTTGGCAATCACGATTCGATTGGATGTCGGCCAGGCCGGCTTCCTCGATCGCTTTCGTGGTATCGATGCCGATCCGTTTCAGGAGGAACAAGATCTCGCCGATCTGCTCGATCGTCTCGTCGTCAGCCTCGTCGTCGATGGGTCGTTCGGAGATCAAACGTGTCGTTCCGTCCTGGGTCGTCTCTCATGGAGATGGTCCGGACACGTTACCGCAACGGATTCGACGACGATTGGCACGCCACCCGGAAGAATGTGTGCCAGAATGCGACCGTCCGAACGGCACATGTGTACTCGAGTCGGTCGGTCGGGGACGTCGAGCGTGGACATCGCTCGTGGACCGGTGATGTGTCACTGTTCGAAAATCGCAAACCGAGAGGGGTAATCATGTCCACTTTGTTCGCCGCTGCCGACGGCAGTAGTTCCGGTGGTGCCACGGCCCTGATCGTTATCGGGCTGGCCTGGTACGTATTGGTCGTCGCCGGATGGTGGAAGGTCTTCGAGAAGGCCGGCGAGCAGGGCTGGAAAGCGCTGATCCCGATCTACAACGTCTTCGTGATGCTCAAGATCGTTGGGCGACCAGCATGGTGGATCGTCCTGTTCTTCGTCCCCTGCGTGGCCGTCATCGTGTACATCATCGCCATGAACGACCTGTCCAAGAGCTTCGACAAGTCGGTGGGCTTCACGGTGGGGCTCGTCTTGTTGAGTCCGATCTTCGCGGTCATCCTCGGCTTCGGCGATTCGCGCTACCAGGGCCCGCTCGCCACCGGAGGGGCCCCGGGCCAGCCGCCGGCGATCTAGGTATCTCCCGCCGAGGACGTCGGCGCTGTGTCCGCTGGCTCCTCGTTCATCGCGGTCGGCAATTCGGCGCGAGGCGATGCCGGCCCCGATCGCGCGAGTCCTCGCCCTGCGTACGGTGGTCGCCTTGGGCCCCACGGTGGCTGTTCCGTTCCATGTCGATCGACGGTCAGGTCAGAAGGTTGGCAGCGACCCGGCCGCACGGTAGGTACCGATCACCTGCACCAGGTATCCGTCCCCGGCTGCTGCGACGACACGGACGGTCACGCCATGCAACCGCACGCTCTTGCCGACGGCGATGACGTGTCGGTACGAGAATGTCGAGAAGTCGTCGCCGAGCGCCTGACCCTGTCGGCGGAACGTGCCACCGCCCGATTGTTGATCGACGACATGGATCGCCACGCCCGGTTCCTTAATCGTTGCATCGCGCCCGGTCGCAGGCCGTGCTTCGAGGGTCATCGACCGCCACGGCTGCGACGGGTCGGGCAGCATCACGAGCTGGAGGCCATCGCCGGCGGGTCGGTCGAGCGCGTAGTACGCATTGCCCGAAGGATGGAGTGCGACCTGGTCGTCGTCCACCCATCCGACCGCGAGCCGGTTGATCGCGAGCGTGTGCTCGGCGTTGAAGCCCCCGCTCATGATGTCGACCGGGTTGGAATACGGCCACATGGGCTCGACGTACGAGTGCGGCCAGTTGAGGGTGTGTCCGATCTCGTGGATCCACTGCTGAACGCTGTCGACCTGGACGCGTCCACTGCGGCCGGTGGTCGCCGGCGGACCGTACGACAAGGCGCCCGGGGTGGCCCTGCCCGACGAGCCGGACAGGTCGCGGATGTAGGTCATCACGTTGGTGAACGGGTCACCCGTGAGGGCCCGTGGGTCGATGAAGCACTCGTCGACGTTCTGGCGCTCGATCCGCCCGAGCGGGTGGGGTTCGAACTTCTGGGTGTACTGGCCGCGCGACGCTTCGGCGAACCAGGGGGCGACCTCGGCGTTGGCCCACGCCGCAACCTCGGCGGCCCCCTGGTCGTTGACGTTGCCGGGCAGGTCGCAAGCGAGCACGGCGATGCGGTCGACGACCCCGCCGGTCCAACGGTTCGGGTCATAGTCGAACATGAAGGTGTTGCCGTAGTTGATCAACGTCGGATGGGCGTTCGGGGTGTCGGCGTCGACAACGGGGCAGTGCCGGCCGGATCCGGCCGGGGGCGGACCGGTGAGAAACCCGGCCACATCGACGACGAGGTGGGTGGTCGCGAGCGAGAAGAGGCAGACCTGTCCGTCGATGCCCACGCGGGCCACCACCGAGTTGGCGACGATCTGCCCGGGCAGATAGTTCACGTTCGAGGCCGTAGGGCGCGAACTGCCACGCGGGTGCGCCGTGACGAAGCCGGGGGCGAGTGGCGTCACCGCGGTGACGTTCAGCACGACGGCCGACGCATCCTTCGGTACGCCGACCCGTTCGCCCAATTGCAGTTCGAGGGTCGAACGTCCCGGTTGCGCACCCTCGCCGGCATACGTGCCATCGGCTGTTCCGCCGCCGTCGGGCCGCGTGTCGACGACCCGCTGCGGCGAGCCCAGCGGCGCGAAGGACTTGGTCGGCAGCGACCCGGACACGTCGACGATCAGATGTGTGGCTGCGAGCGTGTACACGCACACGCGCCCTCCGGCGCCGACCTTCGCGATCACCTGGTTCGGCACGGTCTGACCGGCGAGGTAGTTCACGTTGGACGCGGTCGGTCGTCGTCACACCACACGGGAAGACGGTGACGAACCCCGCAGCGCCCGTCTCGGTGACGGCGACGTTCAACACGACCGTCGCCGGCGAATCTCCGAGCCCCACCCGCCCGGCGACGTCGACTTCGACCGTCTGTCCCGCGCTCAGCCGACCCGTGCCGGCCTGGGCGCCGTCGGCCGTGCTGGAACCCGGGCGCGAATCGAACAGGCGCCGAGGACTTCCGAGCGGATCGTACGTGCCGGCCGGGAACCAACCGGACGCGTCGACGATGAGGTGGGCGGCCGCACGTGTGTAGAGGCAGATGTCGCCTGACGTCGACAGGGTCGCGATCACCGCGTTCGGGACCGTCTGTCCGGCCACATAGTTGAGGCTCGATGCGGTCGGTCGCGACCCACAGGGGTACACGGTGACGAACCCGGGTCCCCGACCCTCCGTCACCGTCACGTTCAAGCTGACGGCGACGGCACCGCCGGTACCTGCATCGGGCAGCCCGACTCGCCCGGCGAGGGGGACACGGACGACTCCGCCGGCGGCGACCAGACCGCCTCCTGCCTGCTTGTTGTCGGCGGTCCGTGCGCCGGGTCGGGTGTCGAGCACCCGCTGAGGTGCGTCGAGGGACACGTAGCCACTCGCCAGTGCCGACGTCGGACGTGGGGCAACAACGGCCAGCACGCTGCACAACAACGCGGCGGAGACGACGATCCGTCCGAATGCGCTCCGTCGTGCCGCGACCACCCGGCCGGACGGTGTGTTGCAGCCACCGGATTCGGCCAACATGGGGCGTGAGAATAGCAGTCGACCGAGGGCCGGGTGTCCGTGCCGGTTGCTGCCCGCCCGGTGACCGTGCTGGTCGCGGTCACCCCCTGCCATCTTGTCGATGTGGGGACCTCACAGCCGGCGGCGCAGCGACAGAACTCACCCGATTCCGTATCGGCCGACCGCGGGTTCCACGTGGCGACAGCCGGCGTCAGACCCTGGGATCGAGGACTTGTTGGTGCGCTGAGCTGACCCTGGGATCGAGGACTTGTTGGTGCGCTGAGCTGACCTTGGGATCGAGGACTTGTTGGAGCGCTGAGCTGACCCTGAGGATCGAGGACTTGTTGGTGCGCTGACTGACCCTGGGATCGAGGACTTGTTGGAGTGCTGACTAGACCCTGAGGTAGAGGACTTGCTGGAGCGCTGACTCGAGCTGCTCGCTGCGGTAGAGGACCGTCCGGTTGGAGGCCTCGATCAAATCGCCCTGGCCTTCGGCCTCCGGGTCCAATCGGAGACCGACGTTGCTTTCGAGGGCTCCTCGGACGCCGGCGACGGCCATGCCGAGCTGGTTCAACGATTGTCGCTGGCCTTCTTCGGAGAGTTGCGGCGTGAGCGACGCCACCCTGGATTCGAGATCGACGAGCTGGGTGCGGGCTGCGGCCCAGGTCGACTGGAGCATGGTCGGGTTGCCCGCCTGGAGGATCGAGATGACTGCGCTGTCGTGGATCGACCGGCATCCCCTGGTGATGTCGTCGAGGCGCCGCTGATTCGTCGCATGTCCTTCGGCTCGGCCCCGAGATCGACGCGATGCGAGCGCGGTCGCTCCGATGACTATCGCGAGCACGAGCAGTCCGAGCACGATCAGCAGCGCCCACTCGTCGCTGGTCAGGCCCTCGTCATCGGGTGTCGTGGCCGAGGGCTCATCGGGCGCTGGTGCTACCGCCGGGTGCGGGCTCCTCGGGTGCGGGCTCCTCGGGTGCGGGCTCCTCGGGTGCGGGCTCCTCGGGTGCGGGCTCCTCGGCGGGCGGTGTGCTCAGCGCCGGTCGACTCACGTCGGGGAGATCGGAACTCGACAGCGGCGCATCCCCGTTCCCGCCGCATGCGACCATCAGAATCGCGCCCGCCAGGGCTGTCGTGACAACCCGCCAAGGGCCGAGCTTCGTCTTCACGCTGGCGATCCGCATCTGATTCTCCTCCGAGCCCTTCACTGATTCGCTGAACGCTATGGACCCTACGGAGTTGGTTCGATTCGTGATATTCAGTATCGACACGATCGCGTCGGCACCTCGCAGGAACGCAGTGTGAACCCCGGATGGTTCAGGGCGATTGTGAATAGTCGCTCGATGGTTGCTGGAGTTACATGTCTGCAATGGGTGCCGTCGGCTGTTGGTACGGCCCGACCCTGGTGGTCCGGTCGGGGGTAGATGAACGCGTGGGCCGCGATCGCCCGGCCGTGACTCACCGCCCGACACCCATCACGCGGGCCACCACGGTCGTCCAGGTGCGGCGATGATCCCGGATACACGCGTCCGCGTCCGCGGCGCGTTCGGTCGAGGCTGCGGCGCTTGCGGGTCTCGCACACGCCGCTCTGTTCGTCGTCGCCCGCGGATTGCTGCTGCGCGTGCCGGGGCCCGACGATCCGGCGGTGTCGGAGTGGTATGCCAGCGCCGACAATCAGCGCTCTCTGATCGTTGCGCTCAACTTGATCACGGTCGGCTCCATTGCGTTCGTCTGGTTCGTGGCGGTCATTCGCCGGCGTGTGGGTGAGCGCGAGAACCAGTTCTTCGGCACCGTCTTCCTGGGTAGTGCGCTGTTGACGGTTGCGATCTGGATGACCGGTGGGCTGCTGTTCGCGACCCCGGCACTCGATGCCTACATGTTCGGGACCGTGCAGAACGCGCAGAGCGTCTCAGGCTGGCAGGCGGCGGGCATCGCAGCGTTCACGATCGTCGCGGTCCGCCTCGAGGCGGTGTTCATCATCTCCACGACGACGGTCGGCCGGCTCGCCAAGGCCTTCCCGAGGGGCCTCGTCGCCGCCGGCTATTTGGCAGGACTGGTGTTGATGTTCGCACCCTTGCCCAATGGGGCGCTCGCCTTCGTCTTTCCGATCTGGGAGATCACGGTCAGTTGTTCGCTCCTGATCCGCCGCCGACGGTTGGGGCGCGGCGGGAGAAGTTGATCCCGAATGGATAGGTCGTCATCGGCCAGGAAGCGTCTTGCTCGCTTTCGCTGGTTCCTGCTCGCCGGGTTGCTGATCGTCGGGGTCGCGTGGGCAGCGTCGACGATCACCGGTTCGCTCGCCGATGTGGACTTCGACGGCCTCGACCACCCCTACGGGGTGATCTTCGGATTCGTCGTCTTCGACGCCGTGATCCCGATCTTTCCGAGCGAGTCGCTACTCAACACCGCTTCGACACTCGCGACCCAGGACGGCTCCAGCATCGAGATCTGGCGGCTGATCGTCGCCGGGTCGCTCGGGGCGATCGTCGGCGATTCGCTCCTCTACTGGATCTCGCGCACATTCCTGTCGAAGTTCATGGCCGACCGCGTCGCCGATGCGCAGCAGAACGAGCAGGTGGCCAAGACCTTCGAGGTGATGAGTGGCCAGGCGCCGCAGCTGATCGTGTTCGGACGGTTCGTTCCCGGCATGCGCTTCGTCGTCGGAGCGTCGATGGGTCTGACCCGGTACCCGTACGGCCGCTTCCTGCTGTGGGACGCGATCGGTGGCACGGCGTGGGCGGCGTTCGCTTGCGTCTCGTCAGCGCTCGTCGCCACCGTCATCAACGACCAGCCGGTCGTGTCGATGCTCGTCTCGATCGTGCTCACGACGGCACTGCTGGGGTTGTTCTACCGGTCCCTCAAGAACAGCTGGACCGCCCAGCAGACTCCGATCGCGTGATCGACGCCCGCAGCAGCACCACCAGCACTGCACCGGTGAGCAGTGCGAGGACGGCCGCCAGCGACAAGTAGAGCTCTGGATCGTCGGCCGCGAGCGGGGTGACCGTCGTCGCGACCAAGGTTGCGATCGTCGCCTCGGGCCCCACTCGAGATGCAGAGCGTGCCGAACACTCCGTAGAGCGCGAGGCGCCGAGCGCGGCGTACAGGCCGTGGACTGCTGGGAGGCCGGCCGGCTGGGAGTACAGCGAGCGTCTGGGGAACGAGCAGCGCCAGACCGTGAGCCCGGTGACCGCGTCCTTCGGGCGACGACTGCGGTTGCTCGGCGAGCCAGCTGACCGGTTTGCTCACGTCGCAGCGGTGAGCTGACCGGCATCGTCGGCCGACTCAGCGTGGGTCTGCGCTCGCAGCGCAGACGACCGCGCCGACGATCAGCGACAACGAGGGTCAGGCCCGTCGCCCAGCCGTCGAACACCCGACCCGGGCTCCACACCCAGAGCAGCAACAGCAGCACTGCCGTCGCAGCTACGACCATGCCGGTCGACGCGTTGAGTGCCGGCGCGAGCGTCCGGCGCGTCGCCACGGCCCAGCCGTGGTCGCCGAGCAGCCACGCGAACATCGCGATCAGGAGGCCGTAGATCAGCGCCGACCAGCCCATCTGTCGCAGCAGGCCCGTCGCGACACCTGTCGGTGACGTCGGCGACGGACCGATTCGCCGGATCTTGAACGATGGCGTCGACCAATGCCCGCCTCGCGAGCGCCTGCACCAGCAAGACGACGACACCGGCGCCGGCGAGACTCCAACCGACCATCCCCAGCATCTGCCGCCGGCGTCCCTTGGCCAAGTACACCGCGACGGCGTAGAGCACCACGATCAGGACGAACAGGAACCAGGCGAGGAAGTCGAGCACTCGCACCGCTTGCTGGGCGGCAGTCGAGTTCGCTGGACTCGAAGATCACGATCCGACCGGCGTCCTCGGGGATCTGATCGAGGCGCTCCGCCGAGATTCCGAGCGATTCGCCGACGTCGACGACCATCGGTCTGGAGTTCCAACGCGACGGTCCCGTCGGCGGTCGAGATGCCGGGCCGGGTCTCGTCACGGAGGATGTTGACGAGGGTCTCGTGTGGCGATGCGGTTGATCGATTCCCACCGGGCCTGGAAGCGATCGGAGGCCAGCAGTCGCTCGACACCGCCGGTCAGCGGATCACGAAGCGCACCGGAGACCAGACCCGCGAGCCCCTGGAGATCGCTCGGGAGCCGCTCCTCGACACCGGCCGTGACGTTGCCCTGCTCGTAGAGCGTGTCGATGAGGTAGCACCGCCAACGCCTCTTGCACCTCGGGCTGGTCGATCAGCTCGGTGGAGAGGTCGACCCATTCGTCGGTGTCGAGCATCTGGGTCCGCGTCCACACCGTGAACACGGACACGATCGCCAGGATCGTCGTCAGCCCGACGAGAACGCTCGGCCATCGCGAGAACGATGGACGAGCCTCGACGTCGACCTCGGTGTCGGGTTCTGCTGATGTGTTCTCCGTGTCCATGTCATGTCCTCTCGTCGCGCTTGCGTCAGTCGATGAGCTCGAACTGGCCGGGACGCCAGGTCTGATCGAACCACGGTTCGAGCGGGCCGTAGAAGCGCAACAGGATGAACCAGCCCTTCCCCTCCACGGTCTGGATCCAGTTCGCCTCGTGGCCGTCCGGGGCGGACGGCCCGAAGTAGAGGTCGACCGAACCGTCGTCATTGAGGACGAGCGGATCCTTCTTGTTGTTCTTGCTCGGGTAGGGCTGCCCGGTCTGCAGCTCCGAGCGGGTCTGCGGGTCGTAGACGACGACCGACCAGAAGTCCTTTGCCGGGGGGTCGGCGGGGATGTTCAGACCGGTACGTCTTCGATCCGTCGAGGTAGTTCCCGTCGCGGTCGACGGCGAGGAACCCGTACTGGGACCCGACGCCGACCATCTTCAGCGCCATCGCCGGCGTGTTGATCGTCGCCATGTAGTACATGTACGAGCGGGCGTCGAGGTTCATCCCGCCGACGCCGTCGTCGATCAGCCAGCGATAGTCGCCGCCGATGAACCCGTTCTGCCAGTGGCTGCCGTCGTCGTAGAAGTAGGAGCCCGGCGAGACGCGGCTGGAACGAGAGCGTCCGCGCGGTCGCGTTGCCCACCGCGGCCGCTTCGACGAGGAGGTCGGTCATGTGCTGATCGGGTTCGAACGGCTGTCCCTTGACGGATGCCGATGCTGGTGAACAACCCACGCGTTTCGGGATCGATGAGCTCGATCGGCTCGCGATCGATCACGGCGTGCAGCTCCTCGTAGAACGAGAAGTCGTTCGAATGGACCGTGTTGAAGGAGCGGCCCGTGCCCGAGATGAACTCCATGGCCGGCGGATTGTCGGCTTGGGAAAGCGGGTAGACGCGGAGGCCCTCGCGGAACATCGCCGAAGCCGCATCCGGCTTCCCGTCGACGAGGAACCCGCGGAGCAGCAGCAGGTTCGTGTAACTCGTCGACGTCGCTGTGAAGTAGCCGTCGGGCACCTCGCCGTCGTAGCCGGGAGGCAACAGGAGGTACTTGCCGCCCTGCCCACGGTCGGGGCCCGGACTGCCCATGTCGATCACGAACCGGAACCAAGCGTCGTCGACGGTTCCAGGTCCGCACCCGGGTGGGATCTCGACGACGGTGGCGCCGTCGCGTTCGAGGTCGAACATGAGCGCCGCGTAGACGGTGTCGGTGTTGCCGGTGAGGAACAGCGAGTTCGAGTCCATCAAGCCGTCGAAGATCACACACTGGTGCGAGGCCGCCGCGCCCACGCTTGCCAACCCGCGCCGAATCGCCTCGAGCGAGGCGGCGGGAATGCCGCCCAGGAAGGCCTCGACGCCGCGGATGAACGTGAGGTGGTCGTGGAGTCGATCGCGGTGTCTCGCGTCGGCAGACCGTCGAAGAACTCGAGCGTGCCCAGCGCGATTCGACGCGGTCGGGAGTCATGATCGACTCGGGGATCGGCGTGTTGTAGCCGGCTCGGGGCTTGTCTGGCATGTCGGTGTCTCTCTCTCGGAGATGGAGCGCTCGCTGGCATCGACCCTCGCCGGGCCGCGACTCCTGGTCTAGACGGCTCACTCGCAGACTGGCTATGCAGAATCGCCATGGACGACGCTGCCGTCTGGTCGGCGTGCGGAGCGTTCCGACCGCTGCCATGTTCGGTGGCGATTCTGCATAGCGGCTCGCGCTCGAACGGGTGGATGATTCGCATGGGCCGGTTGTCCCAGCGCGGCAGCCGTGCCCACGAAGCGGTCGCGATCCGCAGGCAATCCCGCCTGTGCGACGAGCACCGTACGAACGAGAGGATCGGTCGATGCCGAGACGAGTTGGACGACGGGGCGTCGGCCCCGGCCCGGGACGACCGGTCGTCGCCGCCGCGGCGGCGGGTGCCGTCGTGGGTGCCGCAGCCGGCGGCGGGCGACGCGGAGCCCCAGCCGGGAGCCATCGCTACCAGATGCGCCAGCGCATGTTCGCGATCGGTGACGACTTCTTCATCGAGGACGATCAGGGCCGACGTGCCTTCAAGGTCGACGGCAAGGCGCTCCGCGTCCGCTCGACGCTGAAGTTCGAAGACGCCAACGGACGCGAGCTGTACAAGATCCAGGAGAAGCTCGCCCGCGTGCGCGACTCGATGACGATCGAGCGCGCCGACGGCGGTGCCGCCGCCAAGGTGCACAACGCGCTCATCACCCCGCTCCGTGACCGGTGGACGATCAACGTGCCCGGTGGAGAGGACATGTCGACCAAGGGCAACATCGTCCAGCACGAGTACCACATCGAACAGGGTCGCAACACGGTCGCCACGGTCTCCAAGAAGTGGTTCCGCGTCCGCGACTCCTACGGCGTCGACATCGCACCCGGACAGGACGATGCCCTCATCCTCGCCATCACCGTCGTGATCGACATGATGGCCCACCAGGGCCGCTGACTGCCGCCACACGAACGACAAGGCAACCCGACATGGATTTCAACGACATCGGCCCACTCCAACTGCTCGTCGTCGGCTTCGGGCCCGACGCCGAGTTCGAGGGGCTCGTCCTCGACGAGCTCGAACGACTCACCGCCCGTGGTCTGATCCGCGTGATCGACCTCCGCTTCGTCACCAAGGACGACGATGGCGAGCTGCTCGCCATCGAGCTGAGCGGCATCGACGCCGACGAGGCAGCGGAGTTCGGCGCCGTGATCGATCGGCTGATCGGCATCGCGGAAGGCTCCGGCGACGAGACCGCCGGCCTCGAGAGGAGGTGCAGATCGCTCGTACGGCATCGGGCCCGAGCAGCTCGACTGAACTCGCCGGCGACCTCGAGCCGGGGGACTCGGTGGCAATGCTCCTCTTCGAGCACACCTGGGCCTCGGAACTGAAGGCCGCGATCCGCACCACCGGTGGTTTCCCGATCGCCCAGGGATTCCTGACCCCGGAGGCGGCGATGATGGTCGGCGCCGAGGTGCAGGCGATCGCCGAAGCCGAAGCCGTGATCGAGCTGGCAGACGCCATCTCGGGCGCGGCGATGCTCGACGCGATCGCCACGGTCGCCGCTGCCGAGGACATCAAGACCGCCGCTGCGATCGAGGCCGTCCAGGCGCTCATGGTCGCCGGCCTGATCATCGACGCCGCGGCCGACGAGGCACTCGCTGCGCTGCTCGAGGCCGAGCCTGATCGCCGAGACCGCGATCGGAGCGGCGACGGAGATCGTCGCCGCTGCTGCCGCAGGAGTCCGACGAGGCACTCGCCGCGCTGGCCGCTACGGAGCACGAAGACAGCCCGTGATCCGGCACTTCTCGCGATCCTCGGCGTCCCGATCTGGTTGATCGTCGGAGCACTCGGCGGTGTGCTGTGGAGCCGACATCAGTTCCGAGCGCAGGAGGGGTGTTCCCGATCGCGATCCGAGCCGCCGGGCGACGATTCGTGGCCATGGGTGGTTCAGCGCGGGCGCTTGACCCGCGACATCTGCGTCGTGAACCGCGGTCCGGCCCAGGTGCGGACCGAGATCTTCATCATCGACGTTCGGCCGATCGCCTCGGTCAGGCGATCACGACGATGTGGTCGCCCGCGGCGAGGACGACGGCATCGGAGCTGTCGGGGTTGAGGAGCGTCTGGCCGCCGCGCGCGGTGCATGGCGCCAGCCGATCGCGATGAACCCTGCGGCATAGACACGATCGATGACCTCGTCCCATCCCAGTTGACCGGCGAGGCCGAGTTCTCCTGCCTCGACGAGATGGACGGTCGGGCTGTCGCGGGCATAGAGGCTCAAGAAGACGTTCCGGCGCTCGGGCTGTTCGGCGAGCTGGGCGAGCAAGCGACTGGCCATCGCATCGCTGAAGAGACAATCATCCGCGCCGGACAGGTGAGCGAGGTCGACATTGTCCGTATCGAGCAGCTCGGCGACGATCCGCGGTCTGGTCACATCGTGTTCGTCCAGCGTCTGCGCCAGTGTCATCACGTTCAGCAGGGTGCGGCTGTCCGCTTGCTGTGTGGACGATCCGCGCCGGTACCCGAGCAACACGATCGTGGTGAACCTGGACAACTGTTCGGCGCTGTCGGGTTGCCAGATGTCGACCTTCGTGGGAGTGAGCGTCAAAGTCAGGTCCTCGGTCCCGGCGATGCTCAGCTCCTCGGCGCCGAAGAGCCTGTCGTCGTAGATCACCTCCACGGTCGATCCTGGCGCGGCGGACTCGCTGAGCTGATCGAACAGCAGATTTCCGAGCTGATTCCATCCGATTACCAGGACGTCACCTCTCCGTGATTCGCGGAGCATCACTCTGTCGGTGGTGAGCGGCATCGGCGGTGCCGGTGTGTCCCGTGTCGCAAGGGTCGGACTGTCGTCGTCCGCCACGACGATCACGCGATCTGCGTCGGTCAGGACGGTGTCCGGCGGGGGGTTGAGCTCGACCTCGCCCGATGGACGCATCCGGCCGATCGGATGGGCCTTCGTGAACCTCCGGACGATCTCGCCGAAGGTCGTGCCGGTCAAGTCGCCGATCGGGCGCACGTAGATGTCACAGCCGTGGAAGTCGAGCAGTTCGTCCATGACGTGATGGAGCCCAGGTTCGCCGAGCGAAAAGGCGGTCAGTCGCGCGACGGCCTGCGAAGGAACCAACGGATACACCTGTCCTGCGCAGACTCGCCCGAGGCTCGCGGCGGTGTGTGGGTCCTGCAACTCGACGACGATCGGTATCTTGTCGAACCCGTTCAGCTCGGCGCCGAGCGCGAGCGTGGTGGTCACGGCACGAGCGTCGCTCCCGAGATCTTCGTCTGCCAGCACGATCGTTTCTCTCGCCCTGGCAACTCCGACGAGTGCGAGATCGGATCTCCGGGTCGGGTCACCTCGGCGGACGACGAGGCGACTCGCACGCGTGTCCGGAACCACCGAACGGACTTCATCGGCGAGTTCTCGGGGTTCGCGATCGGCCAGGATGACGATGGTGCTGCCTCCACGTTCCCGGCTGGCGAGCGTCAGCTGATCGACGACGACCGGGAAGTCGCGGCGACGACGCCGAGGATCACCACGTGATCGGACTCGACGACGATGCTTCGCCCGCGTTGCATCTCTTCGACGCGCTGTTCCACGGCGCTGGCGATCAGACCGATCAGGGTGCCGGCCACGAGGATCCCGAACAGCGTGACCAGGAGTGCCAGAAGTCGCCGTCCCCACCCGACATCTCCAGCCATCGTGCCGGGATCCATCGTTCGCAGCATCGTCTGCCAGAAGTCCTCCAGCAGCGACGACTTCTCACTTCCGGCGAAGGTCACGCCGCTGATGGCGAGCACGGCAGCACTGACGATCACGACGGCCAGCGTGATGCACCCCAGGTAGAGCAGGACGGCCCACGTGCCTCGGGACAGCAGCAGGTCGAACCGATAGCGAGCACGGTCGCGCAGTCCGATCCTGGTGTCGGGCTTCACGTCAGGGTGCATCGTTCCTCGGCGCACCGTTCTCGGTCCGGTACCCGCACCGTGACGACGTCGTGATCGAAGCGGAGGTCGCAACGGTTGGGTCGTGCATCTGACGTGACCTCCAAGGATCGCAGGTGGGTTCGGGGCAACTCGGGGACAGTGGCGTGAGAGGGTACATCACAGCGTTCAGAGGTGGGCTAGAGAAGGTCGCCGTGCACCGGACTCGGTGAGCCGACGACCTTCCCTGCGGTGGACCGAGCGTTGATGACCTTCGTGAGCACGGCACCCGCGAGCAGCACCTGCGCTTCGGCGTAGATGAACGTGACCGTGATGAGGACTCCCGCGGCGGCGCCGTTGAGCGATTGGTTGCCGATGCGGGTCATGTACTCACTGAAGCCCCAGGCGATGATGGCGAGGCAGGCTCCGGTTGCGGCACCGCCGATCAGGGCGGCCCACCAACCGACGTCTTCGTACACGAGGGCTCGAAAGGAGATCGCCACGAGGAGCATTCCCGCGAGTGTGGAGAGGCCCGCGCCCGCGACGCCGGCGAGAAGTTCGGGGCGATCGATCAGGCCCGGGAGGAGCGCTCCGATCACGCTGACGAGCACCTGGATGACCAGCGAGACAGTGAGCAGTCCTCCGATGAGCAGCACGATCAACGAGGCCTGGAACCGGCGTCGGAAGTTGAACGCGAAGCCCGAGCGTGGAGACTCGTGGAAGATCATGTTGAGGGCGTCCTGGTATGCGAGGAAGAACAGCGAAGCCTCCGAGTAGTGCGGTGATCAGGCCCCCCAGCCCGAAACCGATCTGGGTCGGGCCGTCTGCGATGGTCTGCGAGGCGCGGTCGACGAGACCGACCGTGTCGACCTCGTTGCCCAGGATGTCGGCGAGGCGCGCGGCAAGGGCCTCCTTCACCTCCGGGATCTCGAAGAACCGGCCCGCGATCGCGATGCGTGATCGCGAGGAGCGGTATCAACGCGAACAGCCCGTAGTAGGCCAGTGCGGCGCCGAGTCGCATGACTCGATCGGACCGCCATGCCCGGTAGGTCGCGAGGAGAACGTCCCAGCCCTGCCGCGTGCGGCCGGACCACGTGCGGCGTCGCTCGTTCACGGGCACTCGCAGTCGTCACCGGAGCGTCTCCGACGTGGTGTCATCCCGATCGCTGCGGGCGGAGCCAACTCGGTCGTGGCTCCCTCGTGTGGGCGGTCCGATTCGACGTCCTTGGTCTCGAAGGTCAACTCGCTCCGATTCGCCTCGACCCAGCGCACGTACCGATCGGTGAGCCACGGTGCGGTCAGACCGTGGGCAAAGACGCTCATGAGGATCGTGATCGTCGCGACGTCGACGATCCGACGGGTACCGGCCAGGCCCGACTCCTCGACGATGGTCAACGCGAACACGATGCTCGCGAGCCCACGGGGACCGAACCAGCCGGCGAATGCCGCCGTCTCGCGACGAGCACCGCTACCGAGGAGCGAGATCGCAACCGGTACCATGCGCACGACGGTCAGGCTCAGCACGGCATAGATCACCGTCGCTGCGTCGAGGTCGGGGATGCCGCTGCCGATCACCAACGCGCCGAACAGCAGGAAGGTGACGGCGCTGAGCACCTCGCCGAGATTCTCGGTCAACTCGGTGGACTGGTGCGCCGTGGCACCGAGTAGCCGACCGTAGATCAGGCCGGCCACGAACGCCGCGATGAAGCCGCTCCCCCCGAGCTCGACCGTGGCGGCGTATGCGACGGCGGTCGCTGCGAGCGGAACGATGAGCCCCCAACTCTCCTCCATCCATCCGCGCCGCACCGACAGCTTCGAGACGACGGCCACGACGACGGCGACGGCGATACCCACGCCGATCGCGATCGCCAGCTCCTCCACCAGGTCGACGAGGATCTCGCCGTTGAACGACGGCGCCTGTTCGAGTTCGGCGAAGGTCACCGCTGCGACCAGCAGCGGGACGCAGATCCCGTCGTTCAGTCCGCTTTCGGCGTTCAGGCCCTGTCGAACCACCGACGGGAGCCGGGTGTCGGAAACGACGGATTGTCCGAGGGCGGCGTCGGTGGGAGCCAGCAGCACGGCCAAGGCGACCGCCTCGAACACCAGCAGATCGGGAAAGGCCACGACGGCGATGACCGCGCCGAGCACGATCGTCAACGGCAACGCCAGCCCGAGCAATCGCAGCGGCATGCCGCTCTCGCGGGCCAACCGCCGCGTATCGAGCGCGGAGGCATCGGAGAACAACAGCAGCGCGAGGGTGACCTCTGCGAGCAGGCGCAGCTCGGAGGATCCGATGGAGACGTCGAACAGGTCGAGCACCTCGGAGCCCAAGACGAACCCGGCGACGACGAACACCATCGGGGCGGTGACGAAGGTGCCGGCAAGTCGTCGAGAGAACAGCGCGTACCCGATCAGGGTCGCACCGATCAGGGTGATGTCCCAGCCACTCAGCATCGATGCAGATCCCTGTTGCGATCGTGGGAGTGTGGTCCGCTGTGGCGTGGGCATCGTCGCGACGGTATCCGTTCCCGTGGCCGCGAGGTGTCCCCGGAGCCGACCTCGTCGCGGCGGTGTCGCTCACGTCGCGAGTATCTGTGTCTTCTGGTCTTCGAACTCGGCCTCGGTCAAGAGTTGCCCGGTCACCTCGCGGCGATCGAACTGGATCACGAGATGGTCGTTTGCTCCTGTCTCGTCGAAGTCGGTCACGTTGTCTCCACGGTGTGAACGGTCGAGCTAGGCCCCGTGCATCAAAGACCGCTCGCAGCGATGTCGCGTCCATGCACCGTCAAGGCCCAGATGACGGCGACGGACATGGCGATCATCAGCCCCGACCACACCGGGTAGTAGGGCAGCCAGGCGAAGTTGACCACGGCACTGAGGACGGCGACGGCGACCCCGACGGTCCTCGCGAACACATTGCCCGAGAAGATGCCGAATCCGGAGATGACGACGATGATCCCGCCGATCAGGTGGATCCATCCCCAGGCGGTGACGTCGAACTCGAAGATCCACTTCCGGCCGACCACGTAGAACGTGTCGTCGGCGATCGCCACGATCCCGGCGAACGCGTGGAAGATGCCGATCATGATCAGAATGATCCCGGCGAAGGCGGACCATCCAACTGCCCATGCGCTGTACTTGTCATTGCCGTTCGGTGCCATCTGAACTCCTACCTTCGCTCGGAAAGACGATCGACGCATCGGTCGCCGGGACGGATCGACTTCTCGGCGATCCACTCCTCATTGATACCGATTCGCCGATTGGAGTGCTATTCAGATTCATCACGGCGAGCCGGCCCCATGCCCTGGGGCGCACCGCCCGCCGGCGTCCGCGTGACCAGGCCGAAGACGACGACGCGAGGTCGACCGGTCGCCGGGAACTCGGTTCGGGAGACCGTCGAGAAGCCCATGGCATCGGCGCTGAGCTCGACGTCGTCCGCTCCAGCAACCGTCATCTGGGACGGGCCGTCGCCCGGGTGGATTCCACGACGTCGACCCCCAGCCCCGCGATTGCGGTCGTGAACCGGTCGACTCCGAGTGCTCCGATCCGGACTGGCCTGCACGCCCTTCCTCGAACCGCCATGGTCTGACGAATCAGATCAGGTCGTGGTGGGGTGACCCTCCGTCGGGATTCGGTCGAGGGGGCGACCCGTCGTCGATGTCGCGGCGGCGGACCATCCACCAGCCGGCGACTGCCACCAGCACACCGAAGGCGATCACGGCGATGACCGCGACGGCCAGGTTGTCGTCGCTCGTCGTGGCGGAGTCGGAGATGCTCTGCTCCGGCGTCGACGGAACCGTGGTCTCGAGTGTGTCGTCCGGTGGGGTGGTGTCCGGTGGGGTGGTGTCCGGTGGGGTGGTGTCCGGCACCGAGGCGGCCTCGGCGGAGATCGTCGCTGTCGCAGGCAACAACGCGGCGATGTCAGCGGCGCGGGCAGTCGCGCCGGAGACGAGGACGACGGCCACGGACAGCATTGTCGTCATCAGCGGCCTGTGATCACGCATCGTCGCTTCCCTCGCCGTGGTCGCTTGCTTCGTCGCCCGTACGACTCGCCGGTTCGATGTGGGCGGCCACCCATGCGGTGGCGTCGTCGTACGCCCGCCGGATGGTCTCGCCGAGAAATGAAGTGCTGCGGTAGACGTTGTCGGCGCCGATCATGTCGGTCATGCCGGTCACCCTCAGTTGGCGTATCACCCGACGATTGTCGGTGACGATCATCAGCTTGCTGTCGACGTCGCGAAGTGAAGAGGCGTACCGCTGGAGCACGGCGATCAAGGTCGCACCGGCGTCGTCGGCCCCACGGATCCTCAGGATGACCACCGAATTCCGGGATTCGGGCGTGACCGTGGGCATCTGTTCGAGCAGTGTCTCGGCGGTGGCGAAGAACAGGGCGCCGTACGGTTGGAGTACCACGACCTCGTCGGGGGGGACATCGTCGCGTGGTTCGACCTCCTCGATGCGCCCGTCGGGGTGAAACACGATTCGCTTGGTGACGAGCGCCGTCGACTGACGGATCACGAACAGCAAGACGGAGATGGCGACCCCGACCAGCACGGCGAACTGCAGCGGGATGATCAGGGTCAACGCGAACGTGATCGACATCACCGTCAGCGGCACCGTGCCGGTCTTGGCGATCGACATGACCCGTGCCGGACGGATCGTGCCGACACCGACCACGATCAACAGTGCAGCAAGTGACGGCATCGCCACCAGCTCGATCACACCACCGAACAGCAGGATCACCACCGCCATCACACCGGCGGCGAAGAAGGCCGCCGCACGAGTTCTCGCGCCGGCCGACGCCACCAGCGAACTCGCCGACATCGATCCACCGACGGGCATCCCCTGGAACAGTCCCGCGGCGACGTTGCCGGCGCCCTGACCGACGAAGTCCTGGGACACATCTTGCGGTTCGCCATCTTCGTTCGGGAACCCGGCCGATACGCCCGCGCCCTGTACCAGCCCGACGAACGCCAGCGACAGTGCCGGGATGATCAAGAAGGGGATGTCCCTCAGGACCGGGGCCGTGATGAACGGCAACGATCGCGGCACGTCGACGATGTCGCGCACCTGGGCGACGTCACGGTCGAACAGCCCCAGCAAGATCGCAACACCCGAACCGACGAACACCGCCACGACCAGTCCCAGTGCGCCGAGACTCGTGCGCTGGAGTATGACGATCAGCGCAATGGTCACCGCGCCGACGGTCACGGTGGGCACGTCGACCTTGCCCAGGTTGAAGAGCAGGTCCAAGGCGCGCGTGACGCGATTCTCGCCGGCGGCGTCGTACCCCGTGAAGTCGCCCAGCTGCCCGAGCACGATGTTGACGCCGACCGCTGTGATGAACCCGGTCATCACGGAGTTCGAGACGAAGCGGAGGAACGACCCGAGCCGCAGCAGGCCGGCGAGGATCATCACCAGGCCGGTGAGGATCGAGAGCGTGTACAGCGCCCGTGCCGGGTCGTCGCGAGTGTTGAGGTCGACATCGGCGACGATGATCGCCATGGCCCCCGTGCCCTGGATCGCCATGAAGGCCGTACTGGTGAACAGCGCGCCGCCGGCGAGTCCGAACAGGTAGCTGTAGAGACCTGCTACCGGATTGACGCCGGCGAGCAGACCGCTTGCCAATCCGTCGGGCACGCTCTCGACGCCGAGGACGAGTCCAGCCATCGCATCGTCGCGTATCGCCGAGCGCCGAACCAGTGAACGGGGACGAGTGACGGGAAATCTCAAGTGGTCAGCCCACGAGACGACGGTCGGTTCACAGCACCCACGGTGCCGAAGTGTGTCATCGTCGCGTGATGCGACGCTATTCAGAATCGCCGCGGAGCCATGGCGCGACCGCCGCGACAGTCTGCTGACGCAGCGGCGCCAGGTCGTCAACGAGCTGCTCGACTCGGAGCGATTCTGAATAGCGCCGCCGATCGCATGAGTTAAGGTGGCAACCGAGCGGGCACCTGTCCGCGCACGAGATCAAGGAGAAACCATGCTCGCATATGACTACCCACTGCTCGGACTGTTCTGGACCATGCTGTTCTGGTTCGTGTGGATTGCCTGGATCATGCTCCTGTTCCACGTGATCGTGGACATCTTCCGCAGCGGCATGAACGGCTTCTCGAAGGCGTTGTGGGCGATTGTTCGTCATCATCGTCCCGTGGCTCGGCGTCCTCATCTACCTCATCGCAAACGGTGACGACATGACGAAGCGCAACATCGCCTCCGCCCAGCAACAACAGGCGGAGATGGATTCGTACATCCGGTCCGCGGCGGGTTCGGGCGGTACGGCCGATGAGATCACCAAGCTGGCCGCACTACGTGATCAGGGCGTCATCACCGCCGCCGAGTTCGACAGCCAGAAGGCCAAGCTGCTCGCCTGAACACCGGCGAGCGATCCCGAGAGGACCCCCGATGGCCAACCCACCCGACCGTCACGCACGAGCCGATGCTGCCGATTCCCGGATCGGCCGACTCCGGGCCTCACGACCTACGACGCCAAGGATCCGGCGACGTCGTACCCGCCGATCGAGCCGTTGCTGCCGCCCGCAGGCGCGCCGAACGTGCTCGTGGTGTTGATCGACGACGTCGGCTTCGGGGCGTCGAGTGCGTTCGGCGGTCCGTGCAACATGCCGACGGCGCGAGCGTCTGGCGGCCGGCTGGCCTGAAGTACAACCGGTTCCACACGACGGCGCTGTGCGCGCCGACGCGCCAGGCGATGTTGACCGGCCGCAATCACCACTCGGTCGGGATGGGCAGCATCACCGAGACGGCGACATCCGCGCCCGGCAACAACACGTTGCGGCCCAACACGAAGGCGCCGCTGGCGACGACACTGAAGCTGAACGGCTACTCGACGGCGCAGTTCGGCAAGTGCCACGAGGTGCCGGTGTGGCAGTCGTCGCCGATGGGGCCGTTCGACGCGTGGCCGACGGGCAGCGGGTTCGAGTACTTCTACGGCTTCATCGGCGGCGAGAACAACCAGTGGGACCCTGCGCTCTACGAGGGCACGACGCCGATCGAGCCGCCGGCGACGCCGACGAGGGCTATCACCTGACCGAGGACCTGGCGGACCGAGCGGTGGTCTGGGTGCGCCAGCAGAAGGCGCTGATGCCCGACAAGCCGTTCTTCATGTACTTCGCGCCGGGAGCAACCCACGCCCCTCACCACGTCGCTCCCGAGTGGCCGGCGAAGTACGCCGGGCAGTTCGACGACGGCTGGGACGTGCAACGCGAGCGGACCTTCGCGAAGCAGAAGGAGCTCGGAGTGATCCCCGCCGACGCCGAGCTGACGGTTCGGCACGACGAGATCCCGGCGTGGGACGACATGCCGGACGAGCTGAAGCCGGTGCTGGCTCGCCAGATGGAGGTGTACGCCGGATTTCTCGAGCACACCGACCACCACGTCGGCCGCCTGGTCGACGCGATCGACGATCTCGGGGTCCTCGACAACACGATCGTCTACTACATCATCGGTGACAACGGGGCCTCCGCCGAGGGCACCGTGAACGGCGCCTTCAACGAGATGGCGAACTTCAACGGCATGGCGGCACTCGAGACGCCCGAGTTCATGGTGAGCAAGATGGACGAGTTCGGCGGCCCGAGCTCGTACAACCACTACGCGGTCGGTTGGGCGTGGGCGATGAACACCCCGTTCCAGTGGACCAAGCAGGTCGCGTCGCACTGGGGTGGGACCCGCAACGCCACGATCGTTCACTGGCCCGAGGGGATCGACGATCCGGGCGGCCTCCGCGAGCAGTTCACCCACGTGATCGACCTGGCGCCGACGATCCTCGATGCGGCCGGTCTCCCCGAGCCGACGATGGTGAACGGTGTGATGCAGTCACCGATGGAGGGCACGAGCATGCTCTACACCTTCAACGCGCCGCGACGAGCCAGAGCGTCACGACCTGCAGTACTTCGAGATGTTCGCCAATCGCGGCATCTACCACAGGGTTGGAGCGCGGTCACCAAGCATCGCACGCCGTGGGTGATGGTCGGTGGGGACCTGCCGGCGTTCGACGACGACGTCTGGGAGCTGTACGACGGCAGCAACGACTACAGCCAGGCCCACGACCTGGCCGCGCAACATCCCGACAAGCTGCACGAGTTGCAGCGCCTGTTCCTGATCGAGGCGACGAAGTACAACGTGTTGCCGATGGACGATCGCACCGCCGAGCGCCTGAATCCCGACATCGCCGGTCGCCCGACGCTGATCAAGGGCACGTCCAGCAGTTCTTCCAAGGGATGGGACGGCTGTCGGAGAACAGCGTGCTGAGCATCAAGAACCGGTCGTTCTCGGTGACGGCGGAGGTCGATGTGCCCGCAGCGGCAGCCGACGGTGTGATCATCGCCCAGGGTGGACGATTCGGCGGCTGGTCGTTCTACGGCAACGACGGAGCTGTGACGTTCTGCTACAACACGCTCGGCATCCAGTGGTTCACCATCACGGCCGATGCAGCCGGTCCCGGCCGGGAACCATCAGATCCGCGTCGAGTTCGCGTACGACGGAGGTGGCCTCGCCAAGGGCGGCGACGTCACCTTGTACTACGACGGGACGGCGGTCGGCTCCGGCCGGGTCGAGAACACCCAGCCGCTGATCTTCTCGGCGGACGAGACGACCGACATCGGCTACGAGTCGGGTACGACCGTCACGCCGGACTACACGACCGAGACGAGTCGGTTCAAGCGGCAAGATTCGTTGGGTCCAGCTCGATCTCGGCGACGACGACCACGATCACTACATCGACCCCGAGGAACGTCTCCGCGTCGCGATGTCGCGGCAGTAGCCGACGTGGTCGTGGCGTTCGGTCGGGTGCCATGATGTGGACAGCGTCATCCACGATCGGAGCGAGGATTGGAGCGAGTTGTCGATGTTGGCGAGTACTGAGACCGGAGGGCCGGCGATCGGCGACTGGGAGCTGGCCCGAAACGTGTCCGAATGGATCGAGGTTCTGGCGATCGCGGTCATCGCGATGGTGGTGCTCATCGCGTTGCTGCAGGCCGCCCGCAGTTTCCTGGGAGGTGCAGGCAGCGCACAGGCCCTCGTGGTCTTCAAGACGTTGTTCTCGCGTGGCGTGTTGCTCGGACTCGACCTCCTCATCGCCGCCGACATCATCCGCACCGTGACCCTCGAACCGACGCTGGAGAACGTGGCGGCGTTGGGCCTGCTCGTCATCGTCCGGACCTTCCTCGCATGGTCGCTCGTGCTCGAGGCAGAGGGTCGGTGGCCGTGGCAGCCACCGCGCGCTGACATCGCGCCGGAGTGATCAGCGACACAGCGATCGTGCCGAGGATCGCTGCGGCGTCGGGTGCACGGAGGCACCGCGGTTGGTCGGCGCGGCGCAGCGACGCTGTTCGGAACGGACCCGCGATCGAGACACGCTGGCGCGAGTCGTATCGGTGACGAACATCGGACGAACGTCAATCGACGACGGCGGCAGTGATCACGTCCTGGAATCGGGGGCCGATAGCGCTGATCGGCTCGAGCATCGGCGACACCTCGGTGACCAGCTCGAAGCACGTCGCCGCGATCTGATTCTCGAAGTCGAACCAATGGTCGATCCCGCCCGCGCCGGCGTGTCGGGCCGTGCCGCGAGGCACGATCCCGCCCCCGAAGTACGGCCACCGCTCGTGGCCGAGCACCGAGAACCCATAGCCCCACGAGGCTTCCTTGTTGCCGAACATCAGGTCGGGGACCCCTGGGATCTGGTTGGTGGTCATCGCGGTGACCGAGGCCTTGCTCAGTACGCGGACGCCGTCGAGGGTGCCGCCGCCGAGGATCATCAACCCGAACCTGACGTAGTCGGCCGGCGTGCTCACGACGCCTCCGGACGCGAGATCCGATGTGAGGAGGGTGTCGACGTCGGCACCCATCAGCGCCCGCCCGAACTGGTCGCTCATCGGCATGCCGGGCTCGGGCTCGGGCATCCGCGATCGCAGGTCGTAGCCCGGCGTCATCGCCGAGTCGTGCATACCGAGCGGCTCGAAGATGCGGGTGCGCATCGCTGTGCCCACGGAATCGCCGGTGATCCGACGCACGATCTCACCGAGCATCTCGTAGCCGAGGTTGGCGTAGAGCATGCCGGCTCCCGGTGGTTTCTTGATCTCGAGGTGGGGAATGCATCCGAGATACGCATTGACGAGCGGGTCACGTCCCCACCGAGCATCTTGTTCGCCGTGGTGCAGCACGCGCTCCTTCGCTCGGCCGTTCCACGTGACCGCTTCGTAGCCGCCGGTGTGAGTGAGCAGGTGGTGGACGAGCAGGCGATCCCGCAGCCCTTCCGGGAGTTCGGGGAGGTAGTCGACGACGCGTTGCATCAGCCCGATCCGACCCTCCTCGACGATCGACATGACGACCGCGGCCGTGAGCGGCTTCGTTGCCGAGGCGATCGGGAACACCGTGTCGAATCCCATCGGCTCGCCGGCCCGATTGCGATTGCCGATCGACTCGGCCAACACGATCTCGCCGCGGCGGGCGACGACGCTGACCAGCCCAGGAGATCGCCCGGACTCGACCTGCTCGTGCAACACCTCGCGGGCTCGTCGCATCTGTGCCGCATCGAGGCCGACCTCATCGGGAGCCACCGTGCGGGGTGCATCCCCGTTCCCCATGGTCTTCAGTATGTCAGCCTCGCAATCGGCTCCGGGCCGAACAGACGTTACGTCCCGCCGGACCCTCAGCCGGTCATGGGAGCGCGGGTAGGCTCGCGTCTCGGGGGGCGCTGTGGGTGACGTACACGGATTTTGCGACGAGCGGTTCGAACAGCTCGGCGCGCTCTTCCGGCACAACCAGGATCACGGTGTCGACGAGGGTGCCTCGCTCGCCGTCACACTCGACGGAGAGTTCGTCGTCGATCTCTGGGCCGGGACCGCCGATCGGAAGCGGACACGCCCGTGGGTCGCAGACACAGTGGTGCACGTGTTCTCGACCTCGAAGGTCATGGTCAACATCGCCGTCCTGTTGCTCTATGACCGCGGGCTGCTCGACCTCGATGCGCCGATCGCCGACTACTGGCCGGAGTTCGGACAGAACGGCAAGGACAGGATCACCTGCCGCCAGGTCCTCGTCCACCGTTCGGGCCTGCCCGGCTTCGGTCGTTCGATCGGCTTCGAGGAGGTCCACGACTGGGACACGGTCATCGGCATTCTGGAGCGGGCCGAGCCGTGGTACGAGCCTGGCACCGACGCCTACTACCACCCGAACACCTCCGGCTTCATGCTCGGCGAAGTCGTCCGCCGCATCAGTGGGTTGGCCTTCGAGGAGTTCTTCCGTCAGGAGCTCGCCGGACCGCTCGACGCCGACTTCCACTTCGGCCTCACCGATCCCGCCGACCAGGCCCGAGTCGCTCAGCTCTGGTACCCCGACCCGTCGACGGCGCCCGACGAGATCGACGACATCGTGATCACCGAGATCGAACAGGGCGACTGGGTGGTGCCGAGCCGGATGGCCGCCGTGATGCCGTCCGCGAGCGGGATCGGCAATGGCCGCTCGATCGCCCGCGTCGGCGCCATGATCGCGATGGGTGGGGAACTCGGTGGCCGCCGCTACCTCAGCCGGGAGACGATCGAGGAGGCTGGCACCGAGCAGAGCTTCCAGGAGGACCGCCTGCTCGGGTGGTGTCGCTACGGCCTCGGGTTCGGGCTCGACAGCGAGTACTTCCCGGCATCGACGCCGACCTCGATGCATTGGGGAGGCTACGGCGGATCCCTGGCCACGATGGACCCGGCGACCGGCATGAGCGTGGGGTACGCGCCGAATCGACTCCTCGTCGAGAACAATCCCGACGGCAGGGTCATGATCCAGGACCGCCTCGCAACCTTGATCCGCACCATCGGTGACGTGTCCCGGAGCTTGTTCGACTGAGATGGCCGGCGACGCGGAGATCCCCGAGGGCACCGTCACCGTGCTGTTCACCGATCTCGTCGAATCGACGCGCCTCAATCAGTCGCTGGGCGACGACGCGGCGCGGGTGGTCGGCAGCCAGGTGGAGCACATGGCTCGCCGGCTGGTCGCCGAGAATCGTGGGGTGCTCATCAAGGAGATGGGCGACGGTCTGATGGCCGCATTCGCGTCGGCTCGTCGAGCGGTGGCGGCGGCCCGCGACATCCAGGTCGAGATGGGTCGGCTCCATCGCGGCGGGCTCGACGACGCCGTGCAGATGCGGATCGGGCTGCACACGGGTGAGGTGATCAGCGAAGAGGGCGACATCCACGGTGAGACCGTCATCATCGCCAAACGGATCGAGGGCCTCGCGCCGGCGGGCGGCATCCTCGCATCGGAGACCGTTCACGGCGTGCTCGGCACAGCGCGCGGCGATCTCGTCGAGCACGGCGCAGTCGAACTGAAGGGCATCGACGACGAGTGGCGGCTGTATCTCGTTCCGGTGCCCGACGAAGTCGACGAGCATGCGGTGCTGGCCGACAACGAACCGACGCCCTACATCGGGCGGGCCGCCGAGCGCGAGCAGCTGCGCACCATGCTCGAGGCCGCCGTGGACGGCCGAGGCGGTATTGCGTTGATCGGCGGACCGGCGGGGCTCGGCAAGACTCGACTCACACGCGAGACGGCGGCCCTCGCCGAGCGCCTGGGGATGAGCGTGCTGACCGGGCATTGCGTCGACATGGAGTCGCCGCCGCCCTACCAACCGAGCATCGACCAACTCGAGCAGGCTGTTCGTTCATCGTCGCACGAGGGCTTCCGGGCCGCGCTCGGTGCCAACGCTCCGGAGGTGGCGAAACTGCTGCCGTCCCTGCGTCAGCGATACGACGACATTCCGCCGTCACCCGAGCTCACGCCCGAACAGGAACGGCGCTACATGCTCCACGGGGTCGGGGAGTACATCCACCGGGTCGCCGCGAACCAGCCGCTCCTCCTGATCTACGAGGACCTGCACTGGGCGGACGAATCCACGATGTTGCTGTTGCGTCACATGGGCGCCCAGCTCGGCACCACGCGGTTGATGATCCTGGGCACGTACCGCGACGACGAACTCGAGAGCGACCGGCCGCTGACGAGGTCGATCGGCTCGCTGATCCGTGATGCAGGGGCGGTCGATCTGCATCCTCGGATGCTGACCGAGGCGGAAGTGGCGGCCGTGGTGTCGGCTCGCGCCGGGCAGGACGCGCCGACTGAGCTCGTCGATCTGATCTTCGTCGAGACCCAGGGGAACCCGTTCTTCGTCGAGGAGCTGTTCCGTCACCTGCGTGACAGCGGTCGCCTGTTCGACGCCGAGGGAGCATGGCGTTCAGGCTTCGAGGTCGGGGAGACGGAGGTGCCTCAGGGGGTGCGGCTCCTCATCAGCCGTCGCCTCGAACGGCTCGATCCCGAGCACCGCAAGGTGCTGGCGTCGGCGGCGGTGATCGGGCGGGCATTTTCGTTCGTCGATCTCGCCGCAGTCGTGGGGCGCGACGAGGACGACCTGTTCGACACGCTGGAGGCGGCCGAGCGGGCGCACCTCATCGAGGAGCTCCCGGTCGACCGAGAGGCGCAATATCTGTTCGTGCACGAGCAGATCCGTCAGACACTGGTCGGAGAGCTGTCTCTCGCCCGCCGTCAACGGGTACACCTGCGCGTGGCCGACAGCGATCGGGACGACCGGTTCGACGGTCGACCTCGCTCACCACCTGCTTTCCGCCGGGCCGGCCGCACCGCCCGAGCGCACGGTCGCGGCCCTGGTCGCCGCGGCACGGGCCAACATCGAGTCGCTCGCGTTCGAGGATGCCTTGCGACCGATCGACCACGCCCTCGAACTGGCTGACGACACCGGCCGACTCGAGTTGGCCCTGATGCGTGCCGAGGCGTTACGCGGCGCCGGACGTGTCGACGATGCGCTCGCCGTTCTGGATGATGAAATTGGGGCGCACCGACGATCGCACCGCGGCAAACCTGTTGCGGTTGCAGCGGGTTCGGCTCCTGAACGACCAGTACCGCGCCGCAGAGGGGCTCGCTGACATCGAAGCGTTGCTCACGGCTGCTGACGTGGAGGGTGATCAAGAGCTCCAGCTGGCGGCCCAGTTGGCCAGGGGGCGTGCCCACTACATCTTGTCGCTCGATCAGACGGCGCAGGCGGAGCAGGCGCAGACGCCTACGAAGCGGCCTACGAGATCGCGAAGCTGCGCGGCGACAAGGCAAACATGGCGCGAGCGTTGCTTCCGACGTCGTGGTTCACGGACTATTGGATCGAGTACGCACCAACCGCAGTGGCCAACGTCGAGGAGGCGGTTCGGCTGGCCGAGGAGATCGGCGATGAAGATTTGTTGCTCGAGGCGCAGTCGGCGGCGATGCACCGTGGCGGATTGGAGATCGGCCTGGACGAATCCGAAGCGCTCTTGGCCCGCTTGGAGGAGCGACGCGACCCGGTGAAGCTCAACTTGCACTGCTTCTGGATGATGTGGCAGTACCTGTGGGCGGGATACTTCGAGCGGTCGATCGCGATGTGCGACCGCGGGATCGAATTGGCCGAGCTGATCGGCTCTGCGCCGGTGCAGTACGGCTCGATCAAGGCGATCGCTCTGACCGAGATGGGACGCTTCGACGAAGTGGCCGCGGCGATCGATCAGGAAGTGACCGATGACGATCATCCCTTCGGGCAGGCCATGGCCTCGCTCGCCAGATCGGTGTACCTGGTGCGACTGTGCGCCTGGGAACCGGCAGCGGACGCGGTGGCGGACACGCTCGAACGGGCGAAGTCGCTGTCGCGGGTCTGGATGGAGAATTGGGCGGAGGCGTTGCTGGTCGTCGTCTCGGCGCACTTGCAGGTGCGGGGGCGGTTCGATTCGGTCCCGGCCCCTATGGAGGTGGTCGACCGCGATGCCCGATTCGGCGGAATGATGGCGGGGCTCACGGGTGCCGAGATCGCATTGATCGAGGGCCGTTTCGACGACGCGGTGCGCTTCGCCGCTCGACACGCCGATCGGACGGCAGGTTCGGCGACCCCGAACCAGGTTCGCGCTCTCGACCTCACGGCGCGGGCCCGGCTCGCACAGGGTGATCTCGGCGCTGCCGCGGCATCGGCGGCGCGTGGTTTGTCGCCCGCGGAGTCGATGAAGTTCGGCACTGCGGTTTGGCGACTGCGGATGGTTCGGTCGCTCGCGCTCGGCGAGCCCACCGATGAGGCGGCCGCCGAGTTCAGGGCGTTGGCGGATCGAATCCCGGAGCCCGAACTACGAGCCCACTTCGAACGCCAACTGCTGGCTCCGCTCTGACGGTTCTCCGGGTACGGCGAGCCCGATCAACCTCCGTCGGTCCGCCCACCCCGGACGATTGCCGGCGGGGTGCATATCTGTCGTGTCGGGTCCCGCCGGTGTGGCCGGCTGCCGATTGTCCCACCCGAGCAGGTGGACGACTACGGGGAGAACGCGTCGGCTTTCGGCGGTGTTCACGGGCAGGTCGAGCTGGGTGAGGAGGGTGCCCGACATGCGTCTCGATGAAGACCGTAGAATCGGGGGTGTGTGCTCCTGGAGACGCGGCGGCTACGTGGACTCCGGGCGGCGAATGGTCGGCACGATTCAACGACTTGTCGGGAGGCCGGTCAGGCATTTCGTGCAGTCGCTGCGGATGGGTACCAATCTCCTGGAAGGATTGCTCGGAGTGCGATGACCGACCATGAACCTGGAGAATCCCGTCGACCCGGACCCCGTCGCCCGGCGGGTTCACCGGCGGGCCCTGAGGACGTTCGTCGCGCCGTGCTCGACGCAGCGGCAACCCTGTTCGCGACCTGCGGTGTCGGGCGGGTCTCGTTGCGCGATGTCGCCGATGCTGCGGACGTGCATCTGGCGCTCATCGGCCGATACATCGGCAACCGGGAGCAACTCGAGTTGGCGGTCTTTGACGACCTGTCGGCGCAGCTCGCCCGGAGCGTGAGCGAACATCCGTTGGAAGGCCAGGGGCACGACGTGGATACGGTGATGGGAAAGTGGTCGAGGGTGGCGACTTCGCTCGTGATCCGAGGCCATGATCTGGCCGCTCGCCCGGGGTTCAACCCGGTCAATGCGATGGCGGGCACTCTCGCCGATGCCTATGGGCTGGACTCGGTCGCTTCGCGAGTTCGCGCCGCGCAGATCGTCGCGACCGCGCTCGGCTGGCGAATCTTCGAGGACTACTTGGTCGCGGCGGGCGAACTCGACGAGGTCCCGCTGGCGACGCTTCGGGAGGAGTTGGTGCATTCCGGGCGTCGGTTGGGAGCGACGCCGTGGCCGTCACCACCTGACCCCATCGCGCGTCCCGGCCATGCGGATGCACACTCGCGTTCGGATGGTTGATCCCGAACCCATCGAGGGAGCCGTGTCGTTCGCCGAGGGTCGCGTACCGGAATCTTCGGATCCTGACTTCTGATGCGACCGGACGAGAGCGATGAGTTCAGGATCAGTGATGGAGCGTGTCGCTGGGCAGTTCTCGGTAGAGGCGGTAATAGCGGCCGGCAATGCGCCCGAGCTGGGTCACACCGAGGGAGCTCGCGATCCTGGTGACGCTCTCGTGGGAGGGGTCAGCGTGCAGCAGCTGCTCGCGGAGCCGGCTGAGGAGCCGGTACCGGAAGAACTGCGTCGGTGGCGCATCGAGCACCTCGACGAACGCTTGCCGGACGCGGCTCTCGGATGCACACGCCGCACGACACAGCTCGGTCATCGTTGGTTGGTGCGATCCGGTCGAGTCGACGAATGCTATGCAGTCCAACACGATTCGCCTGCTGTCGAGTCGTCGGTCCGCACCGGACGGCACGGTTCCGTCGGCGGCGACCAACACCGCTGCCGTGTCGAGGATCAGCCTCCGTCCGGTGGCGTCGCAAATCAGCGAAGGTTCGGCGGTCGCTTGCCAGAGCGCCTCCTTCAGCCGGAGGACGGTGGCCTGGTCGGCAAGCGGTTCGACCGATGTCCACGGGTCGGGATCACCGAGGCCGAAGCCGTGGGCAGCCTCCGCGATCACGTCGGTCGGCGCGACGAGGAAGGTGGCGGCGAAGCCCCTCGGGTTGATGCCGACGAACGGCGTGCCCGGACCGTAGATGTGCAGCGCTCCGACCTTGGTGTCGACGCCGCACCACGAGCCACCCGTTGGCGCCGACGTGATCAAGCCGACGACGGTGGTATCCCTCGGGACCTCGACGTAGGAGATCGTCGAGAATCCCATCCGACCGGTACTGAGCTTGACATCAGCCGCCTCGCCGGCGGTCATGTGGCATGCATCTTGCTCGCCGCTGGTCCGCACGTAATCGATCTCCAGTCCAGCGATTGCGGTCGTCAACTCGTCGACCTCGAGGGCTGCGATCTGGGTGGGCATACGCATCCTTCCGCTCCGCGAAACCTGACGACCGCAGAGTCGATGGGGCCTCGTCGCGATTGTGAACAGTCGTACAAATAATGGTCCGGTGCCGACAGCCCTCATAGTGCCGAAGGTCCCGGTTGCCGCCGATACTCCGCCGGAATGAGGGCTGGGGTCGGACGGTGACGGCTACGGCGCTCGCCATCGGGTTCACCGTCCCGCGCTTCGCGATGATGCCGACCGACCCCGGATCATTTGTTGACGCTGGTGTCGAGTTGGATCCGCCCGCTGTGGGCTGCGGCCATGAACGCCTGATAGTCGCGCTCTGCCTGGTCGGCATAGCGCACCCCGAAGTCCCCGATCGCCGTATCGAAGACGTCACCCTTGCCGATCTTGACCGGGTCACGTCGATCCGGAGGTGGTTCCCACGTGCCAGCCGCCGAACACGGCGACACACTCCTGGCCTGTTTCCCGCGCTCCCGACGATCGGCAACACTCGGATACGCCGTTGCGTCTCGATCGAACTGCATGCGTCTCACCTCCGAGATAGGGAGCAAGTTCAACCAACACCAGCCCGCGACACCAGCCCGCTCCGGCCCGGATAATGACCTTCTCCCCTTGGTCGACCGTGACGGTCGTCATTATCATCGTATACGAACGTATACATCGCACTGAACAGCAGTGGGCATGCGTCAGTCCAAGTTGGTCGGAGCAGCAGACATTCGACCGAACGATCTGGCGTGCGGCACGGCGCCGCTGGACGGCGGCGAGGAAGACAGGCCAAGGGATTTCCGACATGGCAGATCGATCGGTGAACCGAGCAACGGACGAGCCGGCCGTAGCGACATGACCATTCTGTCGAGACCGGTTGGACATGTGAGCGAGGTGGATAACCGACTCCCGGCGGTCGTACCAGTGACCAGCTCTGCTCCGGTGCACGCGCGAGACGCACGGGTTCCCGAGCCCGGCCCCGACGCGTTCTCGGTCGTCGACACGACCGAGCTTCGCTGGTTCGTGCCCGGACCACTGCCCGCCGACATACGCGGTTGGTTCACCGGCTCGACCGGCGTCGCCGAAGTGCGGTGCGACAGCTACCTGCTCGACGGCCATGACGACATCGGCGTGAAACGCCGCTTCAGGGAGTTGTTGGAAGTCAAGGTTCGGCGGTCGCTCGATGGCCGGATCGAACTCGGCGGCGGCCTCGCGGGCTCGCTCGAGGTGTGGCGGAAGTGGAGCCCAGCCGAGATGTCCGTCGAGCCCGGCGACGATGCGTGCTGGGTCGACGTCCACAAGTCGATCGTCAAACGACGATTCTCGATGGATGGAACCGAGATCGCGTTCTCGTCGGGCCCGTATTCGAGCGATGAGGGATGTGACGTCGAGGTCGCTGAGGTCACCGTCGGCACCGTCCAGGTGTGGACGTTCGCGTTCGCCGCGTTCGGGCCGCCGACCACCCGGCAGGAAGCGGTGGTGGCAGCGTGGGAGGGATTGTTGGGCGGGGCACGGTGCCATGAGCCGTTCGGGCCCCGTTCCGGTCGAGCGATGGGTTACCCAGAATGGCTGGCGCTCACGGACTCGCCCGATCCGCAGTCGTGCAGGTCTGGTCGCCGACGTCGGCGGATGACGGCAGCTCCATCCCGATGAGGATGGACGCGGTAGCCGATCGACATGCAGCAGGTTCGAGTCGTTGGAGGCAGTGTCCGCCGGAGATGGTCGGTGCCCACTCGCAACTCGGGTACTCGGATGCGGGAGGGCGATGTCGATCGGACCGTGCGTGGCGATCAGGTGCAGGGTGTCCGCCGGTGCGGTCGTCTGGCTTTCCCGCCCTTGCGAACAGCGAGGTCGCCGACCATCATCGCTGAGCCGGAGCGATGTGGACATCGCCTCGATGCAGGGTACGACAACCGACGGACGTGACCCGGAGGTCGTGGCTCGGCGCATGGCGACTACTGTGCGTTTGTGAACGAAGGCGTCGAGGGTCAGGTCCACCGGATTGACCTCGGTGACGGCGACAACTCGATGTCGTCCGCCTTCCTGGAGGCGTTCACAATCCCGTCGGCGACTCTGAACGAGGCGCTCACCACGGGTCGCAGGTGCGCCGAGTCTATGGCGTTGCTTCGCTGTGAGGGCCGATGGTGACCACGACGATTCGGCCAACGGGCGCAGTGACGTTCCTGTTCAGCGACATCGAGGGATCGACCAGAGCATGGGACACGGCGCCCACCGTGATGCCGTCGGTGCTCGCTCGTCACGACGATCTGGTCCGCCGCGCCATGGCGCACAACTCGGGGTACGTGTTCGCCACGGGCGGAGACGGGTTTGCCGTGGCGTTCGCGCGTGCAGCCGACGCCATCGCTGCAGCCGTCGATGCACAGCGGGCGATCCGGTCCGAGGCCTGGCCCCCAGGTCTGCCCATCCGGGTACGTATGGCGATCAACACCGGTGAGGTCGACGAGCGCGACGGCGACTACTTCGGCCCCGCCGTCAACCGCACGGCCCGGCTGATGTCGACCGCTCATGGCGGCCAGGTAGTGGTGTCTCGTCGAACGGCGGAGCTCGCATCGGTGTTGCCGACCGGCGTCGCGTTGCAGGATCGGGGGGTCCACAAGCTCAAGGATCTCGAACAGCCCGAGTCTGTTCAGGAGCTGGTGATCGACGGTGAATCGGTGGGCTCACTTCGCACCGCACCGGTTCGAAACGATCAACTCCCGGTGTATCGGACCTCATTCGTGGGCCGACGAGCAGAACTCACGACGCTCGCCGGCGCGGTGGCCGACCATCGGCTGGTCACGATTGTCGGACCTGGGGGTTCGGGCAAGACCCGGCTGGCGGTCGAACACGCTCTCGCCGTGTCGGCAGGCCATCGCGACGGAGCGTGGTTCGTCGATCTCACGCCCGCCACCGGTGGCGACCTCACCAACTTGGTGCTCGCCGGCCTCGGGCTGCCGGCTGTCGGGGATTGGGGGCCGTTGCGCAATTGGGAGGCCGTCGTGGTGCTCGACAACTGTGAACACGTGCTCGATGACGCCGCGGATCTGGCCGACCGTCTGCTCGACGCCTGCGTCGATCTGTCCGTGGTGGCGACGAGCCGCGAGGCTCTCGCGGTGCCTGGTGAGTTGCTGTTCGCGGTCGGATCGTTGGGTACGCCCGCTGACCGGACCGGTGCGGCGCCGTCGGGCGCCGCCCGACTGTTCCTCGACCGGGCTCGGCTGTGTGATCCCTCGTTCGCGCCCACCGACGAGGACCTCGCCGACATCGAGATCCTGTGTGCCCAACTCGACGGTCTGCCGCTTGCGATCGAGTTGGCCGCGGCCCGAGTCGACCGCTACCGGATCTCGGAACTGGCGGCCAGCCTCTTCGACGGCGGCGCCGATCGTCGCGACCGACGTCGCATCGAACGCCACCGCGGACTGGACGCCACCATCGGTTGGAGCGCCGACCTCCTGGATGCCGGCGCCCGGACAGTCCTGCGTCGGCTCGCGGTATTCGACGGAGGTTTCAGTGCCGACGCTGCCATCGCAGTGACTGCCGGGGATTCGGTCGGCGTCGCTTCGGTCCGATCCGAATTGAACGCCTTGGTCGACCAGTCGTTGGTGCAGACCACGGTCACCGCCCGAGGCACCAGGTACAGCCTGCTGGCCACGATCCGTGCGTTTGCTGCCAGGGAGCTCGAAGCCAGCGGCGAAGCCGATGCGGTCCGCACCCGACATGTCGATTGGGTGCTCGACTGGAGTCGAGGTCGAACCATGGGCATCTCGAACCCGGGCTGGATCAGTGACACCTCCGAGATCGACAACCAGCGCGGTGCGCTGTGGCAGGCGATCAACTCGGGTGACGTCGGCACGGCCGTCGATCTGCTCGCAGAGTGCATCGGCTGTCTGCTCTCGGCGGGTCTCCTCTACGAAGCCGGCGAGATGCTGGGCAGACTGAACGAGCTCATCGGCGACAACATCGCCGACCAGGACAAACTCGACGTGTGCGATATGGGGCTCGCCGAGATCTCAGGTGATTTCGAGCGCTCGCATGCGATCGCGGAGCGAATCCGCCACGACGATCGCGACCTGCGCCACTGGTACGTCGCCTCGGCGTTCATCATCCACCATTTCGCCGCCGCCGATCCTCGCCAAGCAACGATCGTGCTCGATGAACTCGAGGAGCGCTCGGGCATCGTGCCGATGTCGTCGTATCTGCGGGCCGAGATCGCATTGGGCGAGGCGCGATTCGCTGACGCTGCCGACGCGATCTTCGCGGCTTTCGGTGTCGACGGCGTCGACGGGGTAGCCCGTGCGGTGACCGCATCGGGCAGCGTCGACCCGATCACGCTCGTCGATCTCGCGATCGCCCTTCGCGTGCACGGGCTCGAGGAGTCCGAGCTGATCGTCGACGTCCTGGCCGACGAGACCTCGCCGTATTTCAGCGCCTACGTGCCGTTACTCCGGGCCGTCGTGGGATGTCGGTCGTCGAGATCGGAGACGATCATCGGCAATCTTCGTGAGGCACAGACGCTGGTGCGACGGTTTGCTCCGCCCCTGGCGGATCGCGACTGTGTGGTCAGTGGTGCCTTCGTGGCCGCAGAGCTCGGTCGACACGATGTTGCTGCCGAGGCGCTCGCGGTAACCCGAGGCATGCCGCAACGCACCCTCAGCGCGTTCGGTCTCCGGAAGCACTTGCGACCGCGCCTGCGACAAGAGCTGGGGGAAGAGGACTGGCAAGCCGCCGTTGCGGCCGGCGCGGGCCGCACCCCACGGGCAACGCTCGACCGGCTCATCGAGCAGCTTGCCGACTGAGTGCGCTCGTCGGAGGACAGCACCTGCCGTGCGCCGGCATTCGGCCCGCGTTCCACGCCGGACGATGTGGTGGTGATGCGGTGGTGATGCGGGCCGACTTGATGGTGCACGGTGGTGGAGGCACCCGGCACTCGGGTCGCACGCGACCGTCTGTCATCTCCCGGTGAACAGTCCGGCGCGCCGCAGACGATCGACTTCCCCGGCTCTCGAGCTGGTGCAGAGTGTGCGGTGGAACGCTGTCGCACGCGCTGTGCGAGATCGCGGCGAGACGGCGCAGTCGCCGCCGCTGTGGATCGGGATGCCGCATCCGCGCAGCTCGCTCGCAATCATCACGACCTGGCCGAGCGTGCTGCGGTTCCGCGGGCATCGAAGGACGGAGAGGCGGTGACCAAGGGCTCTAGTTCGGAAGGGTCCCCAGCGGTACAAGTGAGGGTGATCGGTCTGCGCTAGGGAGACTCATGGCTGGACGTGCTGTTCACGGATGTCGCATGTCCCCGCGTTCGTCCGGTGGGCCGGACGAGCCCCGCGGAATCGTGGTCGTCGTCCCGACGTCGATCGGCGGGCCGCCCGGCGTGCTTGTTCTCGTGGTGTCGGGCCGCGGTGGCTCGATCGTCGGCGAACCCGCCTTCGACCCGGTCGTGGATCCTGTCGAGGGTGATGTTGCCGGCGGGCCGCCCGGCGTGCTCGATGTCGTGGTGTCGGGCCGCGGTGGCTCGATCGTCGGGGAACCCGTCGTCGGCCCGGTCGGGGAACCCGCCGTCGGCCCCGTCGTCGACCGTGTCGGGGGCGATGTCATCGGTTCACCCGTCGGTGGAAGCGATGTCGAACCTGCCGGCTCGGGGACGGTCCCCATCGTGGTCGGCGTGCTGTCTTGCTGTTCGCGAAGCTGCTCATCCACCTCGCCAGGTGTCATCGGCGCCGGGCGCGCGACGCTGACATCGCGTGCCACGCGCTCGACCGCGGCGTTGACGCCGAACACGATCAAGGCCGTCGTCACGACCCAGGTCACCGAGATCCGTAGCACGGGTCCCATGAAGCAAGTGTGCGACCGACTGCTCCCCCTGGGGGTGAAGCCATGGTGAAATCCACGCTAAACGAGGACCAGGCGTCCGTTCTGGTGGTCGAGGACGACGCCCGGATGCGCGAGGCGATGGTGCGCGCGCTGGTGGCCCACGGGCACGTCGTTCGCGGTGACGCCACGGGGGCGGATGCGTTGCGGGACGTCGTCGACTGGGGGCCGGACGTCGTAGTGCTCGATCTCGGACTGCCCGACTTCGACGGTGAGGTGCTCCTCCCGATGTTGCGCGCGCCGTGTCGGACGTCCCGGTGGTGGTGGCCACGGTCCGCGACGACGAGGCGGACATCATTCGCCTGCTCGACGCCGGCGCCGACGACTACGTGACGAAGCCGTTCTCCGGTGAGCACCTCGACGCGCGGGTGCGCGCGGTTCTCCGCCGCGCTCGACATCGGGGCGATGGCCGCGAGATCACCGTCGGGGAGTTGTGCATCGACGAACTGCGTCGGACGGTGACCCTCGCGGGTGAACCGCTCGAGCTCTCGCGGAAAGAGTTCGACCTACTCGCTCATCTCGCCCATCACGAGGGTGAGGTCGTGTCGAAGCGGGAGCTGTTGGCGACCGTGTGGCACCAGCCGTACGGGGGTGCCGACAAGACGATCGACGTACACCTCTCCTGGCTGCGTCGCAAGCTGGGCGAGTCAGCGGGTTCACCTCGCTACCTGCACACCGTTCGCGGCGTCGGGGTCAAGCTGACGGCCCCGCCGTCATGAGGCGTCGACTCGTGTTGGCGGCCGTCGCCGCGGCGGCGACGATCGTGCTGGCCTTCTGCATCCCGCTCGCCCGACTCGTCCGCGACATCGCCAGGGATCAGGCGATCGCGATGGCGGAGCGCGATGTGGAGCGTGTGACGGGTGCGCTCGCCATCGCGGTCGACGACGACGCCGTCGAGGCAGTGATTTCGAGCACCGTCGCGGGAGGTGAGAGCCGATTGGGTGTCGTGTTCGCCGACGGCTCGATGCTGGGGTCGGTGGACGGGAATGGTGAGCAGATCGAGCTCGGTCGGAACTCCCGGTCGATGTTCACCGTGGACGCCGACGATGCGATCCTGCTGCTTGCTCCGGTCGAGCTCGGAGACGGTGTGGCCGTGATCAGCGTCCGGATCCCGGACCAGGATCTGGAGCAGGGAGTGGCCGGGGCCTGGCTGATCCTCGGCGGGGTCGCGGTTCTCCTACTCACGGCCGGGGTGTTGATCGCCGATCGTGTGGCGACGTCGGTCACGAGGCCCGCCGTGGCCCTCGCCGATGCCGCTCGGCGGGTTGCTGACGGTGATCTGACCGTACGTGTCGCGCCGGCCGGGCCGCCCGAGCTCACCCGGGCGGCCAGGGGTTTCAACGACCTAGCGAGTCGGCTGTCGGACCTCGTCGCCGACGAACGTCAGGGGGTCGCAGATCTCGCCCATCGCCTCAGGACGCCGCTGGCCGCCATGCGGCTCGACGCCGACGGTGTCGGGGATCCAGAGGTGCGCACACGGCTCGCCGACGACGTGACCGAGCTGGAGCGCGCCGTCGATACCGTGATCCGGGAGGCGCGGCACCCCATCCGGCGCGCCGTCACGCCGGTGAGCGACCTCGCTGCGGTCACCCGTGAACGCGTGGCGTTCTGGTCGGCGCTCGCCGAGGATCAGGGCCGACCGTGGAATGCCGACATCCCGGCCGCGAGACTCGGGGTGGGCGTGCCGCGTGAGGAGCTCGAAGCGGTGGTGGATGCGTTGCTCGACAACGTGTTCACACACACTCCACCGCAGACCGGCTTCGAGGTCAGCGTCGGAGCAATCGACGCGGAACGAGCCCGGCTCGTAGTTCGCGATCACGGGCCCGGCTTCGGCGCCTCGGTGGCGGGGCCGACCCTCGGCTCAACGCCGGGGCGCACGGGTTTGGGCCTCGACATCGCCACCCGTGCCGCGAGTGCCGCCGGTGGCACCCTCGAAGTGGCCGACGAGGGTGGTGCCGTGGTCGTCCTCGAACTTCCGGTCCAGTCGGTTGACGCGACGGTGCCGCCGGCCGGCCGCCGGCGGCACCATGTCAGGGAACAACCGTCCGGCTAACTTCCGGCTCCCTCACGCAGTTGGTTCTGTTCACGCAGTTGCTCTTGTTCACGCAGTTGGTTCTGTTCACGCAGTTGCTCTTGTTCACGCAGTTGGTTCTGTTCACGCAGTTGCTCTTGTTCGCGAGTTGCTCTTGTTCGCGCAGTTGGTTCTGTTCACGCAGCTGGGCCTGTTCACGCAGCTGGGCCTGTTCACGCAGCTGGGCCTGTTCACGCAGCTGGGCCTGTTCACGTAGTTGCTCTTCTTCGCGCAGTTGGTTCTGTTCGCGCAGTTGGGCCTGTTCACGTAGTTGCTCTTGTTCGCGCAGTTGGGCTTGTTCGCGCAGTTGGGCCTGGTCGCAAGTCCCATCGCGAACCCGCTGCTGGGCCTGTTCACGCAGTTGCTCTTGTTCACGCAGTTGGTTCTGTTCACGCAGTTGGGCCTGTTCACGCAGTTGGGCCTGTTCACGCAGTTGGGCCTGTTCGCAAGTCCCATCGTGAACCCGCTGCTGGGCCTGTTCGCGCAGTTGGGCCTGTTCACGCAGCTGGGCCTGGTCGCAAGTCCCATCGTGGACCCGCTGCTGGGCTGCTGTGCCCGTCACGTCCGACAGGGGCGGGCCGTGGTGCTGTTCGCCAGTGCCGTCTTGGGGTTCGGTGCCGATCGGGCCGGTCCCGTCGCCGACGCCGTAGCCGAAGTCGACGGTGGTGCGCTCAACCGTCACGGGCTCGTCCGCTGTGGGTGGGCCGTGGTGCTGTTCGCCGGTGCCGTCTTGGGGTTCGGTGCCGATCGGGCCGGTCCCGTCGCCGACGCCGTAGCCGTTGTTCGCCGACAACATGCCGGAGGCAACCCCTGCCGTCGCTGCGAAGGCGAGCAGTCCGACGAAGCCGATCCACTTCCTGGTCGTCGTTGTCATCGTCGTACCTCCTTGTTGCTTCTCTCACCCTCATGGTCGGCCCCCGAAGGTGAACCCGGAGGTAAGCGCGGGTAAAGCCGGCGGACCGAGATGGCGATGGCTTTCGAGGGCGCTTGGTCGCGGGCGCGCCAAGCTGAGTCGTCGTCTGCTTCAGCGATGCCAGAGGCTGCCCGAAGACTGGTTCAGGGCTCGACGATTCCTTCCCGGATGGCGTAGCGGGCCAGTTCCACCCGATCATGGATCTCCAGCTTGTCCATGACCCCCTCCAGATGATGCTGCACCGTCTTGATGCTGATGCCGAGCACGTGGGCGACCTGTAGCTGTGAGAGACCTCGGGCGACGTGGAGTAGCACCTCTCGCTCGCGGTTGGTGAGCAAGGACGGTCTGGTGACCGGAACTTCCGCAAGCCGGGCTCGCGACCCGTCGATGACGATGCGGCGCAGAACTTCCCGGGAGTAGCAGGAGGCCCCACCCGCTACCGCTTCGATCGCGGCCAGGATCTCGCTGAGCGGCTCGCACTTGCACAGGTAGCCGGAGGCCTGGACGTCCAGCGCCTGCTGGATATATGCGTCGCGGACGTACGCACTGAGAAACACCACTCTGGTGTCCGGTGACTCGGTGCGCAGCACTCGCGCCACCTCGAACGTCGACCGGCCCGGCATGTCGATGTCGAGTACCGCCACATCCGGCTGCAGATCAGCCGCGAGCGCGATCGCCACCGTGGTGTCCCCGGTGGAGAGTACCTCGAATCCTTCCGATTCGAGCCGCTCCTGGAGCATTTCGCGGATCAACACGTGGTCGTCCACCAGGAGGGCTTTGGCCGCACCGATCACGACGGAACCAGGAGGTCGGAGGGCTGCAACAGGCTCGCCACGGATTGGGTGAGAGCAGCGAGCGAAAGTGGCTCACCCAAGACGCTCACACCTGGACGTCCGTCGAGATCTACGGCAGATGTTCCTTCGCCGGTGACGATGACCGGCACGTCAGGGGGTACGGAGGGACCGTCGGGAAGCAGGAACCGCGAGTCGACGATGGCCAGATCGACCGCGGGCCGATGTCCGGCGAAGCCGGCTGTCATTTCGTCCACCGTCGCAGCGGACAGCGTGCGGTAGCCCTCCACGACGAGGGCGCCGATGATCAGGTCCCGAACATGGGAAACGGGAGTGGCCACCAGCACCAGCGACCCATCCCGATCCGGGTGGTCCACGATGGGTGGTGGAGCAGGAAGCGCCGGCAATCCGATCGTGAACGTGCTCCCCACGCCCGGGCGAGTGGAGACTTCGATCCATCCCCGATGGTCTCGCACGACCCGTTGCACGATCGCCAGTCCCAGACCGGTTCCCCGCCCGGCCTGACGTGTCGTGAAGAACGGTTCGAACAGGCGTGCTTCCACGTCGGGGGTCATCCCTTCGCCCGTGTCCTGGACCACGAGGAGCCACAGGGGGTTCTCGCGGTCCTCGGCGGTCGCGGGCCGAACGCTGATGGTGACCGTGCCGCCTTCCGGCATGGCGTCCCGGGAGTTGGCGGCGAGATTGAAGATGGCTTGCTGAAGTTGGGCCATGTCGCCGCGGACCCACGCTGCCGTCGGCGCCTCCACCACCAATTCGATGGCGGTCGGCATCATGTACCTCAACAGTCGGGTCATACCGACTGCGAGCGAGGCCAGATTCACAGCGCCCCTGGGTGACTCGGCTTTGCGGCTGAAGGCCAGCAGGGCCTTCGCCATGTCATCTGCCTGACGGGTCGCCTCCTCGATCCGGTTCACGGCCGGCGAGGCGGGATGCCCGTCCGGCAACGCGGCGCGGACCTCGTTGGCTGATCCCGAGATGATGAGGGTCAGGTTCTTGACGTCGTGGGCGACCCCATCGGCCATCAGGCCGAGGGCCTCCATCTTCTGCAACTGCAACAACTCGGCCTCGGCTTCGAGACGCTGTTCCTGCTCCTCTGCCAGCCGAACCCGGCTCCGCCGAAGTTGCCGGCCGAAAATGATCCAGGCTCCGATGGCGACTGTGAAGAGAGCGAGGGCGGTCGCGACGGAGTGGAGCTCGTTGAGCCGTTCGGCGCTCGTATTGGCCTCCAGATCAGCTGCCAGGCCGGCGATCTGGCCATCGACCGCCCGACCGAACTCCACCTGGGCTGCCAGATACTCCGGATCCAGCAAGGCGGCGGAATCAGGCTCGCCCGGATCCGCTGACAGCTGCTCGAGGACGGTCTCGACCTGTTGGTCCAACTCCAACCGGGTCGCGTCGACGAGACCGACGGCACCAGCGAGGCTCTCACCGGTGCCGGCCGACGCTGCGGTGGTAGCAGCCTGCGTCGCGCCGGATGCCGCCGCATAACGGTCTGCCCACTCGGCGACTTCCGGACGAGTGAGATCCTGCCCCAGGACCAGGATGTCGTGTTCCAGGTCCTCGACCAGACCGACCTGGCGTTCGCCCGCCGAATAGACCGCTTCGACGAGCGAGGTGATCTGCTCGTGGGACGCAGCCTGGTCGGCCCAGTAGAGGTGATACCCCTGCCAGCCGAACATGGTGACGGTCATCACGACGGCCACCGCCAGCATCAGCCGTTCCTGACGGCGGGGACCTCGGGTGAAATGACGCTCACGCCTGGACTGCGTCGCCGACATGCCCACTCCCTGATGCTCCAACCCGAGCCTCCGGGCTGGTTCACGCCGCGAATTGTAACAAGGGGCCGACCGGGCGACCAGAGCCGCTCGGCCCTGGTCGGCCGGGCATCGGCACCTGCAGGGGCGACCGGCATCGGGAACATTCCCGATGGGCACCGCCGGACGCAGTTGATTGGATGAACGTAGAGAGGGGCAACCGATGAGTTGGTTCATTCTGCAGCTCACGCCACCGGCACGGGGTGCTGATCCCCGCTATTGGAGTCCGACGTGTGACGCTGCGGGCGCCCGGCCCAGGGTTGGTCGTCGACGGGTCCCCCACTCCCTGCCGTGCCGCCCCAGGCCGGTGCGCCCCTGTCTGCAGAGTGGGAAGCGAACGACACGAGGAGGGTGGTCATGAAGAAGCAAGCGTTGCTTTTCGCATGTGCATTGATCTTTGGCGGCGTGGTCGCTGTCGGCACCGGCGCGCCCGGTACCGACACGGTGACAGCTGCACGGGGCGGGAATCCAGGGCCGCCGCCGGGTAAAGGCGGAGGAGGCGACGTCCCGGATTACGGAGACCTCTTCATCGTCTATCGCGACGAATACGGTGTCCCCATCCCCTCGCCTGTGGTGACGGTAACGGATCCCGAGACCGGCCTGGATGTCGACGGCGGACAGTGCTGGCAGCCCCTCGCGGCAGAGGCCAGCGACGACCTCGATTTCCTCTACGACTACGACGAGAACGGCAACCTGGTCGTCACCGATGATCAACGGGGGATTCCTGTTGATCAGTACACCTGCGGCGTCGAAGCAGCTTTCGCCACGTTGACGCAGGAGGTCGACTTCGGCCGTATCAACGAGGCGCGCTCTCCCGAGGACGTGTTCCTGTCCCAGTTGGAGGACGCGGTCACCAAGCTGGCCACGGCCGACAGCACCAGCCTGGATCCCGCCGGCCGGATGGTCGCCAGCACCTGCCCAGATGGCACGACGAGCACCATCGACTCTCCGCTCCAGAACTTGGCGATCTACCGGCAGCTGATGTTGACCGGCACCATCGGCACTCCGCTGCCGGCAGTCGCGGATCCACTCGACACCGCGGCCAGGGGCCTTGGCGCCGCTTCCGACAAGTCCGGAGGCGTCAACGTGGACATGGTGGCCTACCTCAATGCGATCATGGGCTTGGACGAGATGACCACCGTCCTCGATCCCAAGCTGTGTGTGACGTTGAGGCAAGAGGTACAGGGCGAAATGCAGTTCGTGGAGAAGTGCTTCCTGAACTACGGCGCCTACGGCTACGACCGCACAGCGAACTTCGAGGGGTTGCCGTCACCGCCCTACATCCCCGCCGGTGAGCCCGAGGCCGGCACGTTCGAGTATCTGGTTTCGCTCAACACCGATCCGCCGACGTTCGGGATCATCCGGGGCTCCATCCTGGATGCCGTGTTCGGTACAGATGTGGGATTCTTGGACGGCAATATCGGTGGCTTCGCCCAGGCGGCCGACGACACCCGTGCGGTCATCGACTTCATGCACACCCACGCGGTGCCTCCCGAAGAAGTGACCCAGGTGCCGTGCGAAGCCAGTGGAGACATCAAGGTTGACGTTTCGATCAGCGATGTGTCCGGCTTGCAGGTTCCCAGGAACGTCGTGGACGGCTCGAGTGACCGGGAGTTCATCGTGACGGTCGCCAACGCGGGTCCGGACGATGCCACGGTCACCCTCACTGTGACCGCCACACCCGAGGTTTCGGGCATCGTCCTGGCGAATCTCGTCGGCGACGATCCCGATGCTGGATGGATCCCGAGTCCGTTCGAATTCGCTGTAGCTGAGATCGCGGCTGGTACGAGCCGTTCCTTCTCCGCGCTGATCAGCGTCGACATCGGCCAACGGACCACGATCGACTGGACGGCGGACGCCTCCTCCGTCGAGTTGGACGTGAACATGGGGAACAACCACGTCACGGCGGTGAGCAACGTCAAGGTGACCGGCGGTGGCGGCGGTGGAGGCAGGCCGTAAGCGGCAGGCACCATCCGTCACCAGTCTGCACGACAGCCCCGGGCCGCACCGGCCCGGGAACGCCGGGGCCGGAACGGCTGAGGGGGACGGGAGGTCTTCCGTCCCCCTCCTCGTTTCGGCCGATGAACCTTCGAGCATCCGAGAGAGTGGGAGGAAATCATGAACCGGGTCACACGACGACACACGAATGCGGACCTGGCCAAAGTGACGCTGGCAGTGGCGGCGCTTTTCGCCGGAACCGCCGCATTCCAGATGCCTTCCGGTGCGGCGGCCGCACCGGACGACGTCGAGGTCGACCGCACACGACTCGAGCGCGAGTTCGACTGGGTGACGGTGGTCAACAACAACGACCAGATGCCGGGGACGACGAGAAGCTTCAACAGCTACAACCAGCCCTCGGTGAATGTGAATGGGCTGGTGGTCGTCCGGGCCCGCAGCCGGGGCGGGGACGGGTTCGGGCCGGCGACCCACGGCATCTACACCCGCGACATGTCGGTGGAGAGTTCCATCGTGCGGATCCTCGATCGAACCACGCCGGTTCCGTACCCCAACAACTTGGACACCACCTTCGTCGAGACGCCGTCGTTCCCGCGCATCGACAAGTCGTCGGACACCATCGCCACCCGCGGTAATCATCAGCCGTTGTGGGCGTACACGCCCGATGGCAGCGACGAGACCCGGGCCGGTACGACGGGGATCTACACCAACCCCTTCGGCTCGCTGATCACGGGTGCCGCCAAACTCGGCGCAGTCCCGGAATTCTCCTTCTTCGAGGTCCCGGAGTTCCCCGGCACGACGTTCGAGGTGTTCCCCGGGGCACCCTCGGTCACACAGGGCGACACCATCGTGTTCAAGGGCAACTACACGCCCCCGGGTGGCGGTGCCGGGACCGGGGTCTACTACCGCAAACTGGCGAACGATCTTGCCGGCGGCGACTCGCCCGTGGTGCTGATCGCCAACAACACGAACACCCTGATTCCGGGCACCGACACGGTGTTCGGTTCGACGTCCCCGCCCAGCGCCGCCGGCAAGAAGGTCGTGTTCGCCGGCTTCGACGACGAGAACGCCCCGACTCTGGGCGGCATCTACCTGGCGCAGCTGAAATCCCGGCAGCGGCTCTCCACGCTCGTCGGCATCGGCCAGCGGGTTCCCGGTGGGGCGCGAGCCGACACGTTCAATTCCCTCGGCGAGGGGGGTGCGTTCGACGGACGCTTCGTGGGCTTCTGGGGCGCCTGGGGCCAAGACACCAAGACCGTACGCCTCTATTGCCCGACCGAAGGCAACCAGGACCGCATCGACTACTGCAATAGAGAACTGGTCTGCGAAGACACGGGCATCCCAGCGGGAGACCCGAACAGCCAATGGGATGGGACGCGCTGGTATCAGGCCAAGCAGGTGCCGGTCAATCAGGGCATCTTCGTCCACGACATCGACACGGGCCGCACGCAGATGGTGGCGAAGACCGGTGCGTCATTCGATGAGTTCCTGTTCTGGAACTACTCCGGCAAGACCCCCTGCACGGGCGGTGGACACTCCGAGGAAGGCGCCGAAGACGATGGTGAGCCGGTGCGCTGGCGCTCCTCGGCCTTCGTCGCCGTTTCGGGTGGGCAGGGCGCGACCTACCAGACCGCCTTCAAGGCCCGAACGGGCGAGCTGGTCGATGGCGTCCATGTGGATCCGGTGGACGGCATCTACCTCGGGAAAGGGCCGATGCCGAGGCAAGCAGTCGAGACCGTCCTCGACACCACCATGGACGGGCACCTGCTCGATCCCGCAGCGCCAGCCGGCTCGACCATCGTCGAGCTCGGTCTGGAGCGCGAGGGCCTGCGCGGTGACTGGCTGGTGGTCTCCGCCAAGATGGGGATCGAAGGCGGCGGCGAAGACGACGGTATGGCGGGGATCTACCTGACCCGAGTCGACCGATGACAGTACGACCACCAACCTGACTGCCAAGCAGAACGTCCGGCTTTCGCCGGACGTTCTTCTCGACCCGTCGATGCCTCCAGGATGATGCAGCTCGACAGCGCCCCAGCCCGCCCTGCGCGGGGAACGTCGGCGTGCCCTACTGGCGGTACCGCCTGTCGAGGGCGGTGAGTGGGCCGAAGGTGGTGGCGATCCAGAGCGCGAGCGGCCAGGCAAGTTGATCCGTGACGAAGATGACGGCGGCCCATGTCGCCGAGAGTACGAGCCAGGCAAACGGCAAGATCCGGCGAAGCGTTGAGCGATGGGTGGGTTCAGGAGTCACTGGTACCTGGGTCGGTGCCGACGACGATGACGGATTTGCCGCGTGTCGTGCCGGCTTCCATCTGGTGGATCGCGTCGGCGGTGTCCTCGAGGATGAAGCGCTGGCCGACGGCAGGCACGACATCACCGGTCTCGATGAACTCTGCGAGCCGCTCGATCGACGAACTGGCCTCCTTGCTGATGAATGTGGTGAGGCGCTGCTTGGTGAACGGCGACAGCAGCACGGCTCGCAGTTGCCGGCCGACACCCCCGGTCCAACGGCCACCGTCCTCGCCACCGACGATCACGAGCGTTCCCCGGCCGGTCAGGACCCGGCGGAGCCGGCGGACCGGGGTGCGGCCGCCGATGTCGATGATCAGGTCGTACTGGCGGCTGCCGTCGGTGGGGTCGTCGGTGGTGTAGTCGACGACGTGATCGGCGCCGAGCGAGCGGACGAGGTCGAGCTTGGCGGTGCTGGCCACGCCGGTGACCTGGGCGCCGAGTGCCTTGGCAAGCTGGACGGCGAACGTGCCGACGCCACCGGAGGCGCCGATCACCAACACGTCCTGGCAGGCTTGGAGTTTGCCGACGTCGGTCAGCGCCTGCAGGGCGGTGATGCCCGAGATCGCCGACGCGGCTGCCTGCTCGAAGGTGGCGGTGCTCGGCTTGAGGGCGAGCTTGTCGGCCTTGGCGGCGGCGTACTCGGCGAATGATCCGCTGGCGATGCCGAACACCTCGTCGCCGGGGGAGAAGCGGGTCACGTCGGATCCGATGGCGGCCACTCGACCGGCGACGTCGAGGCCCTGGATCGGCTGCTTGGGCTTCGTCAACCCGAACCCGGCGAGTCGGATCAGGTAGGGGGAGCCGGTCATGAGGTGCCAGACACCCCGATCGACGCCGGCGGCGTACACCTCGATCAACACCTCGTCGGCGGCGATGGCCGGCCGGTCGACGGTCGCCAACTCGAGCTGGTCGGCTGAACCGTAGGCGCGCTGCACGATCGCTCTCATCGTCGCCGGTGGTTTGCCGGTCGATGTCGTCGATGTGGTCGGGTGGGTCGTCGTGTTCGTCATGGTGTGCTTCCTCGTGCTGGTCCTTGCTCCCGTCGATCGTACTTAGTACGATGACGTTCCAGAACCATACTCGTACTTAGTACGATCGTCAACCGGGATTGGAGAGTTCGCAGATGGGGCCGACCACTGAGACGCCCGCGACCACCGGGAGCCACACGACGGACACAGCCGTCCCGACGCGGCCGACCCTCACCCGCGACCGGGTGATCGCGGCCGCGGTGGCGCTCGCCGATGCAATCGGGGTCGACGCATTGACGATCCGCAAGCTGGCCGTCGAGCTCGATGTGAAGCCGATGACGATCTACCACCACATCCCCAACAAGGAGGCGATCATCGACGGCATGGTCGACCTGGTCTTCGGCGAGATCGACCTCCCGCCGACCGACCTCGACTGGAAACGGGCGATCCGGCAACGAGCGGCGTCGGCCCGCGTCGTGCTGGCCCGGCATCCCTGGGCGGCACCGCTGATGGAGTCGCGCACCTCGCCCGGCCCGGCGACGTTGCGGCACCACGATGCCGTACTCGGTTGCCTGCGAGCCGGCGGTTTCTCGATCGAGATGACCGCCCATGCCTACGCCGTGATCGACGCCTTCGTCTACGGGTTCGCACTGCAGGAGGCGAGCCTGCCGGCCACCTCCGGTGACGAGATGGCCGACCTCGCGGAGGCGATGACTGCCGCCATGCCGGTGGGGGAGTACCCGCATCTCGTCGAGTTCACCACTGGACACGTCCTGCGCCCGGGCTACGACTTCGGCGTTGAATTCGACTTCGGCATCGACCTCATCCTCGACGGCCTCGATGCAGCCGCGCCCGAGTCGGGTTGAACCTCGGCCCCGTGCTGGTCGCGAGATCGATCGCAACGGTTTCGTCGCTGTCTGGCCGTGCGATGTGGTTGCACATCAACGCGAAGCTCGGGTGTCGATCTCGACGGTGGGGTCGAGTTTCATTTCGGGGTCCTGGTTCTTGGGGTTGTCGAGTGGGAGCCGATTGCTTCGATCACGAGGTCGATGGTCGTGGTGAACGAGTCGTCGATGTCGTCGGGGAGGCCGAAGCCGCCGCGGAGTTCGAGGTGGACGAAGCCGTGGACTGCGGCCCGCAGCGCCCGGATGAGCGGGATATCAACAAACGAGTCGATCTCGACGGCTACGGCATGCGGAACCTCTTCCTCAGTTTCTTGCAACACCTTCTCCCGAATCATTTCAGCTGCCAGCGTCCTCATGGTCTGGTCGGTCACGACATCGTCGTCATACGCACCGTCTCCCGAAGGAAGATAGGGCACGGTGACAGCAAGTAACCGATCAATATTGTCATCTTTCATTGCCGAAACCGGCACAACCTCAGTCCAGGCGTAGAGCTTGCCGTAACGATCGAGAACCGGAAGCAGCTTGTGCCGATTCACGAGATCAACTTTTGTCACGACTAGGATCACCGGCTTGGACCGTTTCGCCAGAGCCTCTTTCATATACTTGATGGCCGCCATATCTCCTGGCCCCGGCAGACTTGTCGCTTCCATGAGCATGTAGAGGAGATCGGCCTCCTCCAATGTCTCGACGGTGGTTCGCACCATCCGCCGGTTGAGCAAGTGCTCCGGCTTATGCAGACCCGGCGTATCCAGAAAGGCGATTTGTGCCCCCTCAACATGCACGAGCCCCATAATTCTGGTCCTCGTGGTTTGAGGCTTACTCAAGACGATCGATATTTTCTCACCCAACAAATGATTGAGCAGGGTCGACTTCCCCACATTGGACCGTCCGATGATGGCAACTGTTCCGAACTTCATGGTTTAGGATAAGCTCCCGATTTCTTTTCTGAACCTGGCACGAGCTGATACACTGTCTCTCCCTTCCGCACATACCCCAATTGCTCCCGAGCCAGCTGCTCAATCTTAGCCGGGTCATGCTGCAAACGGTGGATATCGCTTTGCAGCTCGACGTTTTCTCTACGCAAGGTCGAAAGTTCTTGCTCCAAACCCCTAGCCTGTTCGCGCATGGATAGGTACCGCGTGAGGCCCATTTCTCCTGAAAACAACGCCACCAACAGCCAGACGCAACCGGCAACACCGCCCACCTGAACGATGGTGAGGACACGACGCTGCCACTCCAGCCATTGACGGCCACGATTCCGCTTGATAGTCATCTGGTGATCCACCGATTGAGCAGCAACTACGCTCTGACAGGTACGGCCTCTCGCCCCCGATACAGAGAGGTTGTTCCTAGCTCTTCTTCGATTCGAAGCAACTGGTTATACTTTGCCACACGATCCGTTCGAGATAACGATCCAGTCTTAATCAATCCGCTGTTCGTCGCGACCGCGATGTCCGCGATCGTCGTATCCTCTGTTTCACCAGACCGGTGTGAAATGATCGCCGTGTACCCGGACCGTTTGGCAAGCTCGATGGCGTCCAAGGTTTCAGTCAGTGTCCCGATCTGATTGAGCTTAATCAGAATCGAGTTTCCGATTCCTTCCTTGATGCCTTTGGAAAAAATCTCTACATTCGTCACAAAGATGTCGTCACCAACCAGCTGTACCCGCTTGCCTAACTTCTCGGTGAGCATCTTCCATCCCTTCCAATCCAGTTCGCTCAACCCATCCTCAATCGAGAGGATCGGATAGCGATCCAGTAACGCACTGTAGTAACTGATCATTTCATCCGACGAACGCTCTGAGTTTTCCTCTGCTTCAAGGACATACCGCCCCTTGTCATAAAACTCGCTTGCTGCGCAGTCCAATGCGAGTGCGATATCACGACCTGGCTTGTAGCCGACCTCCTCGATCGCCTGAGAGATCAAACTCAGCGCCTCTTCATTGGACTGGAGATCCGGGGCAAATCCACCCTCATCTCCTACGGCCGTGTTGAGCCCTTTCTTCTTTAAGAGTGCCTTCAACGAGTGAAAGACTTCGGTCGCCATGCGGAGAGCATCGCTAAATCGACTCGCCCCCACGGGCATGATCATGAACTCTTGGAGATCCAACCGATTGTCGGCATGGGCTCCACCGTTGATGATGTTCATCAGCGGGACCGGAAGTACTCGCGCGTTGGTCCCACCTAAGTAGCGATACAGCGGCTGCCCTGTTTCATTCGCCGAAGCCTTTGCCACAGCCAACGATACCCCTAAAATCGCATTTGCTCCCAGCTTCCCCTTTGTCTTCGTTCCATCCAGCGCAATCATGGCCCGATCGATGCCGGCTTGATCAAACGCTTCTTTTCCCAACAGTTTCGGTGCAATGACCTTGCTGATATTGGCCACCGCCTTAGAGACGCCCTTTCCCATCCAACGCTTCTTATCACCGTCACGGAGTTCAATCGCTTCCTTTTCACCAGTTGAAGCACCGGACGGCACTGCAGCTCGCCCCTTCGCGCCGCTTTCAAGCGTGACCTCCGCTTCAATGGTTGGATTACCCCGCGAATCGATGATTTGTCTGCCTCGAATTTCTCTGATTACGCTCATACCTCTTCTCCCCCTGCATTCATTTGGCTACGCATCCAACCCAGTGCTTTCGTCTACGAGCTTCTTCCTGAGCAACTCATTCACCTTCCCTGGATTCGCCTTCCCTCCGCTCGCCTTCATCACCTGTCCTACCAGAAAACCAAGAACTTGTTGTTTCCCTTCTTTGAACTGGGCGACTTGTGCCGGACTCTTTGCCAACACTTCGTCGATCACCTTCCCCAGTGCCCCTTCGTCGGAAACCTGCTTCAGGCCTTTCTCTTGCACAATCTGCTCCGGCGACATTTCACTTGTATAGAGTTCCGGAAATAGGTCCCGGGCAACTTTTAAACTGATCGTACCCTTGTCTACCAGTTGTAGGAGATCGACAAGTCGTTCAGGGCTCACAGGCGAAGCGGCAATATCTGTCCCAGAGTTATTCAACTCTCTCGTCAGCTCCCCCATCACCCAGTTGCTCACGGTTTTGGGCTGATTGAACTGCGACACGCACGCTTCAAAATAGTCCGCCATCGCCCTCGAGGCCGTCAACACCCCTCCATCGTACTCCGGGAGTCCATACTGCTCGACGAATCGGCGCATGCGTACAACCGGCAATTCCGGCAACGATGATCGACACCCATCAACCCATGCCGGTTCCAACTTCAGCGGTACGAGATCTGGGTCCGGAAAATACCGATAGTCATGGGCTTCTTCCTTGGATCGCATGACCGCAGTTTCACCCCGCTCGATATTCCATAACCTGGTTTCCTGGTAGATTTTCCCACCACCACGTAAGACCTTGGTCTGCCGTTTGATCTCATACTCCACGGCATCCTTCACATACTTGAACGAGTTGATGTTCTTCAGCTCGACTTTTGTGCCAAACTCTTTTTGTCCAACCGGACGGAGCGAGACGTTGGGCTCGCACCGAAAATTTCCCTCTTCCATATTGCCGTCACAGACCTCAAGGTACATCAAGATGTCCCTCAGACCTTTGAGATACGAGACCACCTCGTCAGCTGACCGCATATCGGGTTCTGTCACGATCTCCAACAATGGGGTGCCGGCACGATTCAAATCCACTCGGCTCCCTCCAGCACCCGTCTCATGGACATTTTTCCCGGCATCCTCCTCAGATGGGCCCGGCGGATGCGAACGCGTTTAGTCCCTTCGGCACCAGTAATTTCAATCCAACCATGTTGGCAGATGGGGGACTCGTACTGGGAGATTTGGTACCCCTTCGGCAAATCAGGATAGAAGTAGTTCTTCCTGGCGAACTGGTTGTTCGCGGTAATCGTGCAGTTCAACGCCAGCCCTGCTCGAACCGCCATTTCCACTGCCATTCGATTGATAACCGGCAGACTCCCAGGTAAACCGAGACACACCGGGCATGTCTGACTGTTGGCTGATAAGCCGAACGTCGTCGCGCACCCACAGAACATTTTGGACTTAGTCCGCAGCTGTGCATGCACTTCGACCCCGATTACCGTTTCGTAGGTCACCCTCGTTCTGCTCCTTCATCCTGGGCATGTCCCCGCTCCCGCCTCATCGCCTCTCGCCCGGCATCGAATGCTTCCCGAAGGACTGATCGTTTCGTCTCAACAAAGTCTTTGCCCTGATCGACAACGTCTTCAAACGCCTCACCGGCTCGACCCGCGAGGTCACGAAGATCATGCTCTGCACGGCGCGCATACCTCCGAAGCTGATCACGTGATTCATCCCCGGACTGCGGGGCCAACAGCAATGCAGCCACCGCACCCATCGCCGCCCCGCTTAGAAATGCCAATAACACTGCCGCTGATGTTCCTCGATCATCCGCCATTATGAGTCCCTCCTTCATGTTTCATGCGTTCACGCACGACGTGAGTTGCCGCCTTGAAACCAGCCACCATGCTCGCGACATTGTTGAGCAGCGTCCCGCTCGATCCACGAACGACATTATGAACCTGTTGGACCGATTCACCGACCTCGCCCACTGCATGCAGGAGAACTGCGGCATGGTCGATTCCATCACGAGCCTGATTCGTCACCTCGTTCAAGTTCTGGGTCATCGACCGGAGTTCCGCCACGAGACCCGGCACTTCGACGTTCAACTTTGCAAGCAGCTGTTCGGACTCGGCGACGGTTTTCCGGACTTGCATCAACACCGGCACCAAACACCCGACCAGTACGGCAAAAGCCACGGCCACGAGCAGCACGGCGATCTCAACAGTGGTCATAGTTGGCATTCCTCCTGCTCTCTTCTTTCTTCAGTGCCATTCTTGCGTATACTCACTCGCTCCGTTTCCTACCGTATTGTAGGCTTCTTCTGATGCCATTGTGCCGATTGCTCATAGGCATGTGCCGCCCGGAGCACAGTCTCTTCCTCAAAGGCCCGCCCGATCAGTTGTAACCCGATCGGCAGTCCTGCTCTACTGAACCCGCAGGGTAGTGAAATTGCCGGCAGCCCTGCTAAATTGACGGAAATTGTGAAAATATCAGAGAGATACATCTGCAATGGATCTTCGCTCTTTTCTCCCAGCTTGAATGCCGGCGTTGGTGCTGTCGGGGTGACGATGACATCGACTTCCTTGAACGCGGCTTCAAAATCCTGACAGACTAACGTTCGGACGGCTTGGGCCTTCCCATAGTACGCATCGTAATACCCGGCACTGAGCACATAGGTTCCCAGCATAATCCGCCGCTTCACCTCCGGCCCAAACCCCTCCTGCCTCGTCTTGATGTACAGATCGAGCAGGTCTTTGGTTTCCTTCGCACGAAACCCGAATTTGACCCCGTCAAATCGGGCAAGATTGGAGCTGGCTTCCGCCGTCGCCACCACGTAGTAGACCGCCACAGCAGCATCAGTCCTTGGCAACCGAATCTCCTTCACCTCTGCACCAAGGTGGCTCAACTCCTCGATCGCAGACCGGACCGCACGATCGACCTCCGGATCAAGCCCTTCGGCGAAAAACTCCACCGGCACGCCGACTCTCAGGCGTTTGAGATCCCGTTTCTGCAGCGCCTTCAGATAGTCCGGCACAGGCCGATCAATCGACGTAGAATCTAGTGGATCATGCCCGGCGATGGCTCCAAGCAGGAATGCCGCATCGGATACATTTTTCGTGATCGGTCCGATTTGATCCAATGAGGAGGCAAACGCCACCAACCCATATCGAGACACCCGTCCATAGGTTGGTTTCAATCCTACGACCCCGCAGAAAGCTGCAGGCTGTCTAATGGAACCTCCGGTATCCGAACCAAGCGCGGCCACGCATTCCTCTGCCGCAACGGCCGCCGCGGAGCCCCCACTTGATCCACCTGGGACGCACTGGAGATTCCAAGGATTCCGACTAGGACCAAATGCAGAATTTTCCGTCGAGGATCCCATCGCAAACTCATCGAGATTCGTCTTTCCCAATAGCACGTAGTCCTGTGCCCGTAACCTGTTGATGACCGTGGCGTCGTACGGCGGCACAAAGTTCTGCAGCATGCGAGAGCTGCACGTCGTGGGGACTCCGTCCGTGCAAATGTTGTCCTTGACAGCCAAAGGCATCCCGCTGAGCGGCACGGTCCTTCTCCAACCCTTGAGCTTCCGATCTAAGGCCTCAGCTTGTTCAGACGCCGCTTCCCGTGTTTGCGTCACGAAGGCCTTCACCTTCGGCTCTACCTGGCTGATACGAAGAGAATAGGCCCGTACGATCTCCGTCGCCGTGACTTCTCCCGCTGCAAATTTTCTCTGAAGGTCAATGAGGGTTAGTTTATGAAGAGACATGAATCGTTCGCTCTCAACACAGATGGTGAGTGGGGGCAAGACGGACGGTCAAACAACCTTGCCTGGTTCGGTCTATCAGTTCACGGTCACAATTCGGTTTTTCTCATTCACTCTGACGATTTTTGGTGCGTGTTTCTTAATTTCTTCTTCCCCATAATACTCGTAACAGAAGATGATGATTTGGTCTCCCACTGCCGCTTTCCTTGCCGTTGGTCCGTTTAGAATGATCTCTCCCTTTCCTCGTGCCCCGTTGATCGCATACGTCATGAAGCGCTCACCGTTATTCAAATTAGAGCAGACAATCGCTTCGTACGGAAGGATGCCGGCCGCTTCCATCAAATCTTGGTCGATCGTCAAGCTTCCTTCATATTCGAGATGCGCACCCGTGACAGTCGCACGGTGAATTTTTGAACGCAGCATTTGTCGAAACATCGATCCTTCTCGTCATTCGTCAAACTTCGCTTGGCCTTTCGAGGCTTCCATTCGGAAAAACAGTCGTTTGACGGTTAACGCTCCTCTAAAATTTTAGGTACAACGAACCCATCTGCTTCAGATTCCGGCGCATTCGCCAGAGCTTTATCCGAAGGCAGAGACGGGCGTATGACATCTTCGCGAAAAATATTCACTTGCCCCATGACGGTTACGGTCGGCTCGACTCCCGTCGTATCACACTGATTCAACTTGTCGACATGCGTCAGAATCTGACTCAATTGTTGGGCAAAGGTGTCCTTCTCCGCAGACGTCACGGCCAATCGTGCCAATTGCGCCACCTTCTCAACGTCCTGTTGCGTGATCTCCATCGTCGGACTTTCTTACCTCACCTCGCCCCTACTCGACGGTAACACTCTTCGCGAGGTTGCGCGGTTGATCCACATCCGCTCCTCGAAGCACTGCGATATGATAGGCCAAGAGCTGAAGCGGAATCGTAAACAAAATCGGGGAAATCAGTGGATGGGTATCTGGTACGGTGAAGATCGCATCCGCAATCTTGCCCAGCTCTCGCTCCCCCTCGGCTACCAGCGCGATGACCGGCGCATGGCGCGCTTTGACTTCCATCAGATTACTGACCGTCTTGTCGTAGAGCCGATCCCGTGGCACCAACACCACAACCGGCATATCTCTGTCGATCAGCGCGATCGGCCCATGTTTCATTTCACCAGCCGCATAGCCTTCAGCATGAATATACGAGATTTCTTTCAGCTTCAGTGAACCTTCCAGCGCAATGGGGTAGTTGATGCCACGCCCAAAAATAGAAAGTTCCGCTTCTTGTAATAGCGCTTGGCGATCGCCACAATCTCCGCCTCTCGCTGGAGCACGCTCTC
>CAVOVK010000010.1:0-34330 GCA_963699815.1 uncultured Acidimicrobiaceae bacterium
TATGTACGGGCCGGAAGGCATCAACTTCTATACGCGGGGCAAGGTCGTCACCAGCCGATGGCCCGATCCCGCCAAGTCGACGATCGATCTCGGCTTTCCCGAAACGCGATGAAACGCCGGACACGTCGTGCGCGCGGTGCCCCCGAGCCGCACCGTGCACGTGTGTCTGACACGACGCCGACGCAACCCCGTCGGTCAACCCAAGGAGCAAGGTGATTCACATGGACATCGGCATCGTTCTGCAGACCACGCCACCGGCGCTGAGGGTGATCGAGCTTGCAAAACGCGCTGAATCGCTGGGCTTCTCGCACGTGTGGACGTTCGACTCGCACATCTTGTGGGAGGAGCCGTACGTGATCTTCAGCCAGATCCTGGCCGAGACCCGCAACGTGATCGTCGGCCCGATGGTCACCAACCCGGCCACCCGCGACTGGACCGTCACGGCCAGCACGTACGCCACGCTCAACGAGATGTACGGCAACCGCACGATCTGTTCGATGGGTCGCGGCGACTCGGCGGTCCGCGTCACCAATGGCAAGCCCACCACGCTCGCCACGATGGGCGAGTCGGTGCACGTCATTCGCGAGCTCGCCAACGGGCGCAGCGTCGACTACAACGGTTCGACGATCACGCTGCCGTGGGCGTCGAAGTCGCGACTCGACGTGCTCGGAGCGGGTTACGGGCCCAAGGCCCTGAAGCTGATCGGCGAGACCTGCGATGGGTTCGTCCTGCAGCTCGCCGATCCGCAGATCGCCGAGTGGACGATCACGAGTGTGCGAACCGCTGCCGAACAAGCCGGCCGCGACCCCGACGACCTCACGATCGTGGTCGCCGCGCCCGCCTATGTCGGTGAAGACCTCCCGTACATGCGCGACCAGTGCCGCTGGTTCGGAGGCATGGTCGGCAACCATGTGGCCGACATCGTGACTCGATATGGCGAGGATGCCCCCGTGCCGCAGGCCTTGACCGACTACATCAAGAATCGTGAAGGCTACGACTACAACCAGCACGGACGGACCGGCAACACACACACGGCGTTCGTGCCCGACGAGATCGTCGATCGTTTCTGCATCCTCGGCCCGGTCGAAGCGCACATGCAGCGTCTGAACGAGCTCCGCGACCTCGGTGTCGACCAGTTCGCGATCTACCTGCAGCACGACGGCAAGGATCACACACTGCTCGAGTACGGCGAACACATCATCCCGAACCTCACCGAACAGGCCCTCGCGAAGTCGTGACCGCTCCTGTGAACTCGTCGTGATCCGTCGCGCGGCCCGCCGCATCGTGCTGTTCTGTCTGGCGTTGTTCCTCGTCGCCTGCTTGTGGGAGATCTACAAGGTGATCGGCCCCGAGGACGGTGGATCGCTGTTCGGATTCCGGATGATCCCGAAGGCGTCGGACCGGGCGATGCCGCACACCTGGGACATCGTGCAGCGGCTCGGTGAGCCGGAGAACCGGGGCGGCGGTGACCCGATCTGGATCACGGTCGTCGGCTACGCGTGGTACACCTTCCGGCTCTCGCTCGTAGGCCTGGTGCTCGGCGTGGTGATCGGCGTGGGCCTCGCCGTCTTGATGGCCCGCTTCGAATTCGCCGAGCACGGACTACTGCCGTGGATCATCGTGAGCCAGACCGTCCCGCTGATCGCACTGGCGCCGCAGGTCGTCAGCTGGAGCGGCCGCATCAACCTCTTCGGGTGGGAGTGGCCGCGATGGGCCTCGGTGTGCGTGCTGGCCGCGTTCTTGGCGTTCTTCCCGGTCGCGGTCGGCACATTCCGCGGCCTGAAGTCGGCTCCTGCAGCGTCGCTCGAACTGATGGACAGCTACGCCGCGTCGTGGACGAAGACGCTGTTCAAGCTGCGCTTCCCCGCCGCGGTGCCACACATCGTCCCGGCGCTCAAGTTGGCTGCGACGCTGTCGGTGGTCGGTGTCGTCGTGGCGGAGATCTCGACCGGTATCCGGGGCGGGATCGGTCGAGCAGTGCTGTCGTACCAACAGGCCTCGACCGGTGACCCGACCAAGGTCTATGCGGCCGTGCTCGGCGCGGCGGCCCTGGGGCTGCTGCTGTTCGGCCTGGTGGTGCTGGTCGATGTGTTGCTGATGCGCAACCGTCCCCAGGAGAGCCCGGCGTGATGACCTGCGGAGTACGCACCGAGATCGAGGAGTTGTCATGAGCGCCGTCGTGATCAAGGACCTGTCGAAGGTGTTCAACGCCGACAAACCCAATCAGGTCGATGCCCTTGCCGATATCGACCTCACGATCGAGCCCGGCGAGTTCGTGTCGCTGATCGGTCCCTCGGGATGCGGCAAATCGACCCTCTTGCGCCTGATCGCCAATCTGATCGAACCGACCGTCGGCGACGTACTGGTCAATGGCAAGCCGGCCGCTCAGGCCCGTCTCGACCAGGACTACGGCATGGCGTTCCAGCAGGCCGGCCTGTTCGACTGGCGCTCGGTCGAGAAGAACATCGAACTACCACTCGAGCTGAAGGGTTGGGACAAGGCCAAGCGGCGGGCGCACTCGGTCAGGCCGGCCTGGACCCGGCCAGCGACGTCGAGCTGGTCGGCCAGAACTTCGACATGGTCGCCTTGCTCGAGGGTGAGATCGACGCTGCCGAAGCGATGACGTACAACGAGTACGCCCAGGTGCTGGAGACCGTGAACCCCGACACCGGCGAGCTCTATCAGCGGTCCGACTTCAACGTCATCAACTACACCGACGTTGGCGTCGGCATGCTCCAGGACGCGATCTGGGCAGACGCCGGCAAGCTCGCCGACGACCCCGAGTATCGCGATCTGGCGGTGTCGTTCGTAGCGGCATCGATGGAAGGCTGGATCTACTGCCGAGACAACGTCGAGGAGTGCCAGCAGATCGTGTTGGACGCCGGACCGACGCTCGGTGAAAGTCACCAGTTGTGGCAGATGAACGAGGTCAACAAGCTGATCTGGCCGTCCCCGTCCGGGATCGGCTACATCGATCAGGCCGCGTGGGACAACACGGTCGAGCTCAGCCTCAACACCCCGAACCTCGAAGGCACCACGGTCCTGACGGCGGCACCGACCGACGGTGCGTTCACGAACGAGATCGTCGAGGAGGCATGGAGCCACATTCAAACGGGCGGCGACCCGTTCGGTGCCGAGTTCGAACCCATCGAGGTCACCTTGCTCGAGGGCGGCAACTGACCGGTCTGATCCGTGCAGTGATCCGATGAGCGTGGAGTGATCCACGTCAGAACTGCGCAGTAGGGCCGGTGTTTCCCGGCCCTACTGTCGCGTCCGGGCCAATGACGAGCAGGGACCTATCCTGTCCGGATGCGAATCGCACCCACGATCGTCGTCGTCGTCGCCGGCCTGCTCGCCGGCCTACTCGCCGGGTGCAGCGGCGGGGACGACGATGCGACCCCCTCGTCCACCGCGGCCGTATCGGGTGCGATCGACAGCGGTCTCGAGCCGGTCGAACTCCCCGCGGAATTCCCCACGGATGTGCCGATCCCCGCGGACATGGAGATCACCGGCGCCGAGGTGTTGGAGGGCGCGACCACGACGCTCTACGAGGTGACCGGCTGGCATCCGGGCGACCCGGTCGACGTCGGTGGCGCCTACCTCGCCGAGCTCGAAGGGCTCGGTTACGAGGTGACCGGCCGGACCGACGCCGCGACCAGCCTCTACTTCACCGCCCAGCACGACGACTGGTTCGTGAGCGCCGGCTTCTTCGCCGACCCGATTCGTCTCGAAGGCACCTCGATCGGCGTGACGGTCGGTCCCGCGACAACCGGCTGACCAGGGGCAGCCGGTGGGTGCGCTCTGGCATCGATCGCGCTGACGGCGATCTGTGGGCGGGTGCCTCTGCATCGATCGGCTTGACTGCGGGCGGCCGGTGAGTGCGCTCTGGCATCGATCGCGCTGACGGCGATCTGTGGGCGGGTGCCTCTGCATCGATCGGCTTGACTGCGGGCGGCCGGTGGGTGCGCTCTGGCATCGATCGCGCTGACGGCGATCTGTCAGCGTGTGCGCTTGAGCACCGACCGCAGCCGCATCGGCCGGCGCGGTACCGGTGAACTGGTGACGATGTTGGTCACCGAGTCCCCGTACGCCCACAAGCGGTCGAGCAGCTCCTCCAGGTGTGTCGTGCTCCTGAGGCGGGCGCGGATCACATGCGACTCCGAGCCTGTGACGCGGTTCGCCTCGATCACCTCAGGGATGTCCCTGATGATGTCGTCGACCCCTTGGGCGCCGCGTGGTGAGTTCAGCCGGATCACGCACAACAGGGGGAATCCGAGCGCCTCGTAGTCGACGACCGCGCGGTACCCCTTGATCACTCCTTGCTCCTCCAACTTGCGCACCCGCTCGGTGACCGCCGGCGCGGTCAGCCCCACACGTTGACCGAGCTCGCGGTACGACATCCGCCCCTCCACCTGCAAGAGGTCGATGATGTCCCGATTGATGTCGTCCAAGTCGATCACAGCATTGATCTTAGTTTCATAAGCAAAGTGCACCTCTGCTTTCGTAAACAAGGAGATGAGGCAGATTCTCCACCCAGAAGCGTTGTTTTCCAATTGCCCTTCGAGGGCCCGTGTCGTATCGTTTTCTCCATGAACACCGGACAGAATCACGCCTTTTCGCACCTGCTCGCGGCGTGGCGCCGTCGCGAGGACGCCCGTTCCGCCGGCGAGTTCCGCCGTCTCGCGGATGCACAATCCGAACTGATCGTCGCCCGCAACGACATGCGCTCGACGCTCTCGGGCATTCGCTGACGCCGTTCTGGTCGTGTCGGGCCGCGTCCGACGCGGTCGTGATCGCGTTGCGGACCCGCCCGGTCGTCAGCCGCTGACGCTGTTCTGGTCGTGTCGGGCCGCGTCCGACCGGTCGTGATCGCGTTGCGGACCCGCCCGGTCGTCAGCCCAGCCCGTTCAGCACGTCTTGGAGCGACTCGAGCCCGGCGGCGAGCGAGTCGGTGAGGTTGGCCAGCTCTGTCTCGCTGACATCGATCTCGATCGGTACGTCGAGCTGCACGGCGAACTCCTCGCTGATCGGGACCGTCTCGTCGATCGGGATGTCGACGACGAGGTCGATCGGTACGTCGATGTCGACCGGCACCGTGACGTCGATCGGAACCGTGAAACCGAGTCGCGTATCGACCTCGATCGTGGTCTCGATCGTCTCACGGATCGGGATCGACGTCTTGATCGGTACCTGCACGGTGCGCGCGATGACGACCTCGGTGTCGATCGGAATCATCTCGTCGATGGTCACGTCGAAGGACAGCGTGGAGTCGCCGAACGAGCGCAGTCCGGTGATGGCCTCCTCGACGCCGGCCGACACCTGGGGTTCGAGCGCGACGAGCTGCTCCTGGAACCCGGTGATCTGTGACGCGTACAGGGCGGCCCCGGCCTCGACCCGGTCCAGATCAGCTTGCGTCGTGAGCAGCTCGGCGCGGGCGTCGGCGGCGTCGGCGTCGGCGTCGGCGACGCGTGCGAACAGCAGCGCGATGGTGATCAGCGCGCCGACCAGCAGCAGCGCCAACGACCCGACCATCAGGTTCGTACGCCTGGCGAGCGCGGCCACGGCATCGTCCGAGTCGCGACCCGTGCCGGGCACATCTCCCGACCCCACGGTTGCATCCAGGGCGGGAACCGGGGCCAGGTCCGGTGCAGGAAGTATCTCGGATTCGGCCCCCGCCGCGGCCCCATCGACGTCGATCGGATCTGTCGAGTCCGGGTGGTCGGTCATGGTGGTGTCTCCGTCGTTGGTGATGCGCCGCATCGCGAATGTGGTGAGCAGCCCGGCGCCCAGGACCACCGCTGCCGCGGTGAACGTCTCGGCGATCGCCTGGGCGGTCAGGGTCTCCTGGGCCTCGAGCAGGGCGGCTTCGAAGCCGGGGTCGGTCAACGGTGGCAGATCGATGGTGCTACGCAGGTCGTTGAACCGGGTGAGGCCCCATGCGGTCAGGGCGGAGAGGCCCACACTGAGCCCGAGCAGTCGCACGACCATGACGATCGATGCCGCGGCACCGCGCTGATCGGATGGCGCTGCGTCGACGACGGCGCTCGTGGTGGGAGCCACGGTCAAACCGAACCCGGCACCGAGCAGCGCCAGCTGGAGCGCGAACATCGGGTACGACGTGTCGGATGTCCATGACGCGCCCATCCAGACGAAGGCCATGGTCGACATCGCGAGTCCGACCGACACGGGCGGGCGGTACCACCAGTGTTCGGTGGCGCGACCCCCGATGTACGACGCCACCGCCATGGCAGCAGTCAGCGCCGACAGCGTCCAGCCTGCATACACGGCGGCGCGCTCGAGATCGATCTCGACCGAATTGATGAACAGCGGTACGTCGACCATCGCGATCACGAGCCCGGCGCCGACCACGAAGTTGACGAACAGCGCGGCACGAAGGTTGCGGCCCTGGAACACGCGGGGATCGAACAATGGATTGTCGACCCCCCGCTGCTGCCAGACGAACGCGATCGCGGCGGCGAGCGCCACGAGATAGAGCCACCGCAGGTCGGTGGTGCCACCCGTCAGCTCATCGAGTCCGTTCACGCTCTGGATCTCCGCCGACCCCAACAGCGCGACGTTGAGCGTGACGAGCGCGATCGTCAGCAGCGTCGCGCCCAGCCAGTTGACGCGCTGGCGCTCGGCGGGCCGGTCGTGGCCCTCGAGCGCCCACCACGACGCCGCCAACCCGACGAGGGCGAGCGGGATGTTCAACCAGAACTGCCACTGCCACGACAGGAATCGCACCAGCATCGCCCCGTAGAGCGGACCCCACACCCATCCCATCGTCTCGATCGCCCCGAGTGTGCCCAGCGCCCGCGCACGGCGGCCCTCCGGGTAGACGTCGCCGACGACGGCCAGTGCGACCGGCACCATCGCGCCGCCGCCGATCGCGGTGAGGACGCGTCCGGTGAGAAACCACCCGAATGCCGAATCGAACGACGTAGAGAGTGGGATCAGGGTCGTGCCGACCAGGAACAACAGGTAGGCGCCGACGAACGTGCGTCGCCGTCCGAGCACGTCGCTGATCCGCCCCGCGATCGGCATCACCGCCACGAACGCTATGAGGTAGGCGTTCACGACCCAGGCGGCGTCGTCGAGACCGTCGGGCAGCACGAGTCCGAGGTCGCCGATGATCGGACGCAGCATCGTCGAGACGACCGTCAGGTCGTCCGCCGCGACGAACACACTGAACCCGACCACGGCCAAGATCGCCGCAGGTGACGGGAGCCGCTTCATCGGGCGACCGTCCGGCGCAGTCGTCGTGGTGTCGACCACGTCAGCTGCTCACGTTCTCGGGTGGGTTGATGGTGAACTCGTCGCCGAAATTGTCGAGGGCGAGCACCCAATCCGACTCGGCCCCGTCGATGACCGTGGTGAACTCGGCTGCGGTGACCAGGTAGGTGGAAGGATGGATCCACAGATCGACCTCGACGTCCTGGTTCCTCACCAGACCGACCGTAATCTCGCGGACCTGGGCAGCGGGGGCGACACCGCGCAGGTGGTACCGGTCACCGCCTCGATCGTCGACCCCCACGAGCTCCACGTCGCGGAGCTCGGCCAACAACGGTCGCCATCCGTTCTCGGGGTCGAAGAACTTCGACGGGTCGATGTCGTAGCCGTCCGGCAGGGTCTCGAAGTCGCCGGTGACCGGATTCGAGATCCACACCTCGGAGTCGATCGCGACGGCCCCCAGCTTGGTCACGAGGTTGTCGTTGACCGTGACGGTCAGTTCTGCCTGCGCCAGGTTGGGCACCGTGAACTGACCTCGCAGTTCATCGAGCGCGATCCGTTCGAACTGATCGATGAACACCGGAGCGCCGGTGCGTTCGAGCTCGAATTCCACGCTCGTCACCTCCCGCATCGCCTCGGCGGCCGTTTGCACCACCACATCCGGATCGGCATCGCGATCAGCCGTCGCCCCATCCGAGTCGGCAGGAGCGCCGGGCACATCTCCCGACGCTCCGGTGGACTGGGTGCCAGGGACGCCGATCAAGCCGGCGGCGACGGCGGTGGTCACGGCGAGCATGATCGCGGCCAGAACCACGGCAGCCACGGCAAACACCGCGGTGGCGTCGGTTGGGCGTCGAGCGGTCATGGATGTCCTCCTGCCACACCTTCGTCAGAACCGTCATCCGCTGGAGCAGTCATCGAACCAGCCGGATGTGTCGACTATTGCGCACTGCGTACGGCGCCGGCCACCTCACCCCATCTTTCCACGGCCTTCGGGTCGCGACGGATCGACTCCTCGGCGAGGTACATCACGAGCCGGGACGCCGTGCCCGAGTAGCGCTCGATCAGCCGGTCGGCGAGCTCGTCCCACTCGCACACCACGGCATAGTGCTCGAGCATGTCGTCGGTGATCAGCGCCGACATCTCGTCGATCTTGCCCTGCCGGATCAACTTCCCGAGTTCGGCTGTGACGCCCTCGTATCCGAGATCGTCGAACTGGAACGCGTAGTTGGGCGTCGACCCGTAGAACGCGATCTGGCTGCGGGCCCGTGCCACCAGCGCTGCCCGTTCCTCGTGGCTGTCGCCAGGCGCCGCGAAGACCGGGATCGTGAGCTCGATCTCGTGGGCGCCTCGCCCCGCGGATGCGGCACCGACCCCGATGCCGGGCAACAGTCTCTGCTCGATGTAGTGCATCGAGTGCAACGGGTGTACGTGCACGCCGTCGGCAACCTCGCCCGCGACCCTCGTCATCAGGGGCCCCACGGCGCTGATGTCGACCTTCACGTCGCCGAACTCGTGACGCGGCGGCGACCACGCCGCTGGCAGATAGTTCAGCTGGTAGAACGGACCGTCGTGGGCGAGCGCTTCGTCGCCGCGGAACGCACGCAGACAGGCCTTCACGGCCGCTACGTAGTCGCGTAGCCGGGCCGCAGCCGGCTTGAACTCGGCGGAGTAGCGGCGCACGACATGACCTTTGACCTGGCTGCCGAGCCCCAACCGGAAGCGGCCCCGGGTGTTGTGCGCCATCTCCCACGCGACCGCTGCCGAGATCATCGGACTGCGCGGGAACGCGACGGCGATCCCGGTGCTGAAGTGCAGTTCGGGCGCCGCCATCGCCGCCGCCGCGATCTTCATCCACGGCACCTCGGACGTTTCCGTGAACAGCATCCCGGAGAATCCGTTCGCCTCGAGCAATCGTGCGAAGTCTGCGGTGTCGGCCCAGGTGCCGGCACCGGTCATCAGGTCGAATTCCACGAACGTCCCTTCCGTCGATCTACGTTTCCCGCGTTCGACGTTACGACGAACGCGGCCCCGGCGGAATCAGCGGAGCAGGTGTCGTCGAAATGGTGACGCTGATCGCCCCGCGTATCCACCGGTGGAAGCTGCCCGAGCATGCCATGACCGCTGGGAATCCGAACCCGGTTGGCCGTCACGGCCGACAGTACGCCGCACGAGACGATCTGGTTCGCGTCGAGCAAGGAGTTCCTCAGCGCGCCATGCCGTAGAACTCGGGGTTGGGCCGCATCCCCGTGAAGTTCGCGTAGCGATTCGACAGGGCGAACAACGCGGTGATCGCCCCGATGTCCCAGATCTCGTCGTCGGTGAAGCCGTTGGCCCTCATCGCATCGAGATCGGCGTCGCCGACGTTCGCCGAATCGCGGGCCACCTTGAGGGCGAACTCGACGATGTGGCGCTCGCGCTCGCTGAGGTCGGCCTTGGCCGGGTTGGTGGCGACTTGATCGGCGATCAGTGGGTTCTTCATTCGGATTCGCAGGATCGCTCCATGGGCGACGACGCAGTACAGACAGCCGTTCATGGCCGACGTGGCAACCACGATCAGCTCGCGTTCTGCCTTGCTCAACCCCTCGTTCGAATCCATCAGCGCATCGTGGAAGGCGAAGAAGGCCCGGAATTCGGCCGGGCGCCGGGCGAACGCCAGGAAGACGTTGGGAACGAATCCAGACTTCTCCTGCACCGCCAGGATCTGCTCGCGGATGTCGTCGGGGAGGTCGTCGAGGTCGGGCGTCTCGAAGCGGGAGATCGGTTGTTCGCTCATGTACCGAGCTTCGCGCACCGAGGCGCGATCAGGACCGCCGGAGCACGGCCCACGAACCGGTGCCTGCGTTCGAGGCGACGCCGGTCCAATCACCAGGCAGTGCCGCCGCCACGTCCGCCGGTGGCAGATGGATCGGCGTCTGGTCACCGAGCGTGTTGATCCACACCACGTGGCCGTCGGGCCGGAGGATGCGGTCGACCTCGGCGGGGAACAGAAGCATGTTGATCATCAACACGACGCCGGCCGCGTCATCGACGAACGGCAACCGCGACGAGTCGGCTCGGACCTTCGGGGCCAGACCCGTCGGCGCATGGGCGAGCATCTGTTCGGACAGATCGACCGATACCTGTTCGCGGACGACACCGTGCAGCAGCCGGGCTCCTGCGCCGGTACCGGATCCCAGCTCGATCCACCGCGCGTCGAGCGGGGGTCCGCCGCGTTCGATCGCGTCGAGTACGGGTGCGGCCTTGATGGGGTCGACGTGTCGCTCGCTCCACTCGGCGGCCAAACCGTCGAACACCGTCGCGACGCGCTCGGCGTCACGCGATGTCCACGGTTCGCCGAATGCCATGGCCCTGGTGAGTTGGCGCATCGGGTGCTCCGGCCCTGCGAACGAGGCGGGCTCGCGGTACCCGGGGTGGGAGGGGAGATCGACGATCACGGTGTTCGATTCTGACGGTCGACGATGGCGAACGCCACCGCCGCTGCGGCACCGACGTTCAGCGAGTCGACGGATGGATCGATCGGCAGTCGGACCCGGTGGGTGGCGGCGCCGAGGGCAGGCGTCGACAGGCCCGGGCCTTCGGCTCCGAGCAGCACCGCGAGCCGGGGCGGCACATCGAGCTCCCAGATGTTGCAGCTGTCGGCGCGGGGTGTCATCGCCCACGTCTCGAACCCGGCCGCTGCGATGACGTCGAGCACGCCCGGCCAGGCCTCGGGCACAACGCGTGCAGAGCACAGGAACAAGATCTCTCCCATGCTGACACGTACGGTGCGCCGGGTGTAGGGGTCGATGCAGGTGGGATCGAGCACGAGGGCCTCGATGCCGAATGCGCGAGCCGAACGGGCTATCGCCCCCAGGTTCTCGGGGTCGTTGAGACCCTCGAGCACGGCGATTCTGCGATGAGTGCCGATGACGTCGTCGATCGTCGGTCGGGGAAGTCGATCGGCAGCGGCGATCGCCCCGCGGTGCAGGTCGAAGCCGACGATGTCGAGCAGCAGCCGCTTGTCGACCACGTAGACCGGCGCGTCGAGATCATCGAACAGCGCAGCCATCCGTTCGTACTTGCGCTCGGACACCACGACCGAACGCACACGATGGGCGGACGCGATCAGTCGCTCGATCGCCACGGGACCCTCGGCGATGAAGAACTCGTCACCTTCGATGCGGCGCCTGGCGACGGCGTCCTTGAGCTCTCGATAATCGCGAAGGCGTTCGTCGCCGGCATCGTCGATTCGCTCCATGACGTCGACAGTCTGCCGCGTGATCCAGGGGTCGGCGTCGCACACGGCGTGGTTCGGTGGAGATCGAGCGATTCGTCGGGCGACCGTCCTGGTCACGATCGTGCGCCGGCAGGATGATCGTCGGCCGACCGAGCGCCGCACCGACGGCTGGGCTCTCGCACGACCAGCACCGCTTGCGCCCTGGTGGATTCGGCGCGACAATCGAACACATGTTCTATCAGGGTTCACTGTTCGGCACACTGGCGCCGGAATTCGACGCCACGTTCGACGGGCTGTGTCGCCTCGATCTCGATACGACCACGTGGGTCGATCTTGCGCCGGCCTGGCTGAGCGGATCCGATCAGATCTACGACGAACTGGTCGCTGCGCTCCCATTCCGGCAGCGCACCGGGGTCCGGATGTACGACCGGATCGTCGACGAGCCGCGACTGTCGGCATGGTGGCGCGCCGAGCACGGCACACCCGAACCGCTGCCGATCTTGCGCGACATCCGTCTTCTACTGGCCGAGCGCTACGGCGAGCCGTTCGATTCGATCGGCTTCAACCTGTACCGCGACGGCAAGGATTCGGTCGCCTGGCACGGCGATCGGCATCGTCACGTCGTCACCAATCCGCTGATCGCCATCGTCAGCGTCGGTGCCCCGCGACCGTTGCGGCTGCGCCGACGTGGCGGGGCTCCTCGGTTGGATGGAACCTGGGCAACGGCGATCTGTTCGTGATGGGTGGTGCCTGCCAACACGACTGGGAGCACACCGTGCCCAAGGTCGGCCGCACCAGCGGACCGTGCCTGAGCATCACGTTCCGTTCGGTATGACCAGCCGGAGGCGGTCCGGTTCGAACGCGTCAGCGGCGGAAGATCATCTCGTCGTGCTCGAAGGCCTTGAACTCGAGCGCATTGCCGGCCGGGTCGAGTACGAACATCGTCGATTGTTCACCCGGCTCGCCGACGAATCGGGTGTGGGGCTCGATCACGAATGGGGTCCCGGCGGCTCGCAGGCGATCCGCCAGTTCGTTCCATTCGAGGGGCCGCAGCAAGAGCCCGAAGTGGGGCACCGGCACCTCGTCGCCGTCGACCGGATTGTGTGTTCGCTCGGGTGGTCGCTCGACCAGATGAGCGACGATCTGATGGCCGTACAGATCGAAGTCGACCCAGTGGTCGGCCGATCGACCTTCGGCACAACCGAGCACGCCGCCGTAGAACCGGCGTGCGGCTGCCAGGTCGTCGACGGGGAATGCCAGATGAAAGCGCGGTCGTTCGCTCACGGTTTCACCTCGGGAGTGGGACGGCGTAGGTGCCCTGTGCGGCAGCGGTGATCCGGTCGGGTCGATCCTGACACCATACGTGAGCGGTGCCCACGACGTTGCGGCGACTGACCGCCTCGAGGGTGGCCTTGCAGATGATGCGTTCGCCCTGGGCAGGCCGGAGGAAACGGATCGACAGCTCCGACGTGAGCGCCATCGGTTCGATGCGCCCCAGCGCCACGAACGACAGGAACCACAATGCGCAGTCGGCGATGGCGAACTGGCAGGGTCCGGAGACGAAGCCTCCGGGCCGGATGTCGGTGGGTTGCACGTCGTACGCGGCGACGGCGAAGTCGGCGCCGATCTCGATGCAGCGGTTGCCCGTGCCAGGGAACTGCTCGCGCACCATGGTGTTGATCTCGTCGATGTCGAGCGGGGTGGTTCGGTCACGGTCCCCACCGTACGGAGCAGACGTGCTACGAATCGAACCATGATGAACGAGGTGGTCGTGGTCGGGGCGTCCTTGGCGGGATTGCGGGCGGTCGAGACGTTGCGCTCGGGCGGCTACGGCGGGGCGGTCACCGTGATCGGCGCCGAACGTCACATGCCCTACGACCGCCCACCGCTGTCGAAGCGCTTGTTGTCGGGTGAGTGGGAGGCCGAACGGATTGCACTGCGCAAGCCCGACGACATGGGATCGCTCCAGGCGACGTGGCGCACGGGCGTCGCCGCGACCGGTCTCGACACCGCGGCACGCGAGGTCGGGCTGGCCGACGGATCGACGGTGTCGTATGACGGGTTGGTCATCGCCACCGGTTCGCTTCCGCGTCGGCTCCCCGACCAGGAGGAGTACGAGCACGTGGTCGTGTTGCGCACTCTCGACGATGCGCTGACACTCAGGAACCGGATCATCGACGGAGGCAAACAGGTGGTCGTGATCGGCGCCGGCTTCATCGGGCTGGAGGTCGCTGCCACCGCTCAGCAGCTCGGCAACGACGTCGTGGTGCTCGAGGGCGGGCCGGCGCCGCTGATGCGCGCGCTCGGGGCCGAGATGGGTGCGGCGGTCGCAGCCGTTCACGGCGACCGCGGCGTCGAGATCCGCTGCGACGTGACGGTCGACGGCTTTGCGCCGCGCGGTGTGCTGGTGAACGGCGGTGTGCTCGAACCGGCCGATGTGGTGGTGGTCGGAATCGGGGTGTCGCCCGCCGTCGAGTGGCTCGCAGGGTCGGGCCTGGTGGTGACCGACGGCGTCGTGTGCGGCCCTGACCTCAACGCGGGCGTGCCGTTCGTGTACGCGGCCGGCGACGTGACGCGGTGGCACAATCGGCTGTTCGACGAGGAGATGCGCGTGGAGCACTGGACGAACGCCGCCGAGCAGGGCGCTCACGCGGCGAACAACCTGATGGCCGAAGCGGCGGGTCGACCCACCGCCGCCTACGCCCCGGTTCCGTTCTTCTGGAGTGAGCAGTACGACCGGCGCGTCCAGTTCCTCGGTTGCGCCGGCCCGGACGACGAGGTGCGGGTCGTGGCCGGCTCGATCGCCGACCGCCAGTTCACCGCCCTGTTCGGGCGGCACGGTCGGCTCCGCGGCGTACTGGGACTCAACATGCCGCGTCATGTGATGCCGTTCCGCAAACCGCTGCTCGAGTCGGTCAGCTGGGACGATGCGCTCGCCCGCGCCGCTTCGATGTGACCGGGTACCGAACCAGGAGTGGTGGCGTTCGACGCAACGTGAGCTGGCCGCCGCGGAGTGTGCGGCGGATACGGTGCGCTGTCTAGGCTCTCGATATGTCGAACCTCTCGAACGTGTGGTTCAAGGTGACCGATCTCGAGGTCGCCACGGGCCGGGGATGTCGTGTCACCACCACCGATGGTCACGAGTACCTCGATTTCGCGGCGGGCATCGCCGTCAACTCGACCGGCCACTGCCACCCCAAGGTCACCGCCGCGATCGCGGCCCAGGCCGAACGGTTCGTACACGCTCAGGCCAACGTGTTCACACACGACCTGATGGAGCCGCTGGCGGCGAAGCTGAACGACATCACGCCGTCCAGCATCGACACCTTCTTCTTCGCGAACTCCGGCGCCGAGATCACGGAGGCGGCGGTCAAGCTGGCCAAGCAGGTCACCAAGCGCCAGAACGTCGTCGTGTTCCAGGGGTCGTTCCATGGTCGCACCCACCTCGCGATGGCGATGACGACCTCGAAGACGATCTATCGCGCCGGCCACGCGCCGCTGCCGAGCGGCGTGTTCGTGGCGCCCTTCCCTGATCCCTTGGCGAGCGATCAGGAGGCGACGATCAATGCATCGTTGCGGGCGTTCGACCGCTTGCTGCTCACCCAGACCGCGCCGTCCGAGACCGCGGCCGTGATCGTCGAACCGGTGTTGGGTGAGGGTGGCTACATCCCGGCGCCGAAGGCCTTCCTCGAGGGCATCGTCGAGCGTTGCCGCGAGCACGGCATCATGTTCATCGCCGACGAGGTGCAGAGCGGGTTCGGCCGCACCGGGAGCTGGTTCGCGGTCGATCACCTCGGCGTCGATCCCGACATCATCTGCATGGCCAAGGGCATCGCATCGGGCTTTCCGTTCTCGGCGCTCGGTACGCGGCGCGAGCTCGACGATCAGTGGACCAAGGGAAGCCACGGTGGCACCTATGGCGGCAATCCGATCGGTTGCGCGGCGGCGCTCGCCACCATCGAGGTCATGAGCGAGCCAGGCGTTCATGGACAACGTGCGCGCCCGTGGCAACCAGCTCCGCGACGGCTTGAGCGAGTTGAAGGAGCGCTATCCCGCGCTGCGCCAAGTACGGGGACCGGGCCTGATGGTCGGCGCGAGCTTCGAGGACCCGGCTCGCGTTCCGGCGGTCCTCGAGCACTGTCTGCGCGAGGGCCGCTTGATCCTGATGAACGCTGGTACCTACGGCAACATCGTGCGGTGGATGCCGCCCCTGGTCGTCACCGCGAGCGAGATCGACGAAGCGGTATCCGCTTTCGCGGCCGTGCTCAAGGCCACCGACTGAGCCGTTCATGCCTCGCCTCGACGCCGCTCGGGTCGCGGCCTGGCGCGATCTCCAGTCGATCGTCGCCGACGTCACGCGTGGGATCGACGACGATCTGCGGTTGGAATGGGCGGTGCCCCTCGGCTGGTTCGATGTGCTCGTCACCTTGCGGCGCCTCGACGGGCGCGCCCGTCCGCAGGACATCGCGGCCCAGATGCGAATTCCGCCTTCCAGCCTCAGCCGACGCCTCGATCGACTCGAGGAGGAGGGATGGATCGCTCGCCACCGCAATGTCGATCCCGACGATCATCGCGCCGTCGAGGTGGAACTCACCACGCGGGGCCGCACCCTGTGGCGTGAGATGAGCATCACCTACCGCCGGTCGGTCCAGGCGAGGTTCGCAGCGCGGCTCAGCGACGACGAGATTGCCGCCATCACCTGGATGAACCGTCGACTCGATGACGATTGCCAGGGAGATGACGACGGATCTGGATGAGCGTCACCGGGGCCGAGGCCCGGTGACGCTATGCGTCGACGGGGACCCTCGCGTCGACCTCGGTTCCGGTGCCACCGAGGTTGGCATGGAGTTCCTCGAGTTCGTGGCCCTCGACATTGAGGGTCGGGACGACGCGGTCGAGCCACTTGGGGAACCACCAGTTCTTCGAACCGAGCAGTTCCATCGTGGCGGGCACCAGCAACATGCGCACGAGGGTGGCGTCCAGTAGCACGGCAAGGGCCAGGCCGGTGCCGAACAGCTTGACGATGCGGTTGTCCTCGAGCAGGAAGGCACCGAACACGACGACCATGATCGCGGCCGCGGCGGTGATGACCCGGGCGGTTGCGGCGAGGCCGTCGGCGACGGAGTTGACGGGATCGCCGGTGCGGTCGTACTCCTCCTTCACACGGGACAGCAGGAACACCTCGTAGTCCATCGACAGACCGAACACGATCGCGAACAGCATCATCGGGACGAACGGTTCGATCGGCGCCGGCTCGATGCCTGTCAGGCCGCCCAACCAACCCCACTGGAAGATGGCGACGACGACGCCGTAGGCGGCGGAGATCGACAGCATGTTCATGATGACCGCCTTGAGCGGCACCAGCAGCGAGCGGAACACCATCATCAGCAACAGGAACGACACGGCCAGCACGGCACCGTAGAACACAGGGATGCGGCCACCGAGATAGTCACTGAAGTCGATGTTGGCAGGTACCGAGCCGGTGAGGTTCGCCGTGATGTCGGTGCCTTCGATGACCGGTGGGATGACCTCGGTGCGGAGCCGAGCGACGGTGTCCTCGGTTTCGGCGTCCTGCGGGCTGGTAGTGGGCGTGATCCGCAGGATGAACGCCTCGGATGCCGATGGATCGGTCTGATCGCTGGGGAACGGCTGGGACACCGAGTCGACGCCGGGATCGTCGGCGATGACCGTCGCGAGTTGCTGGACCGTCTGGAAATCGCCCGGGTCGTCGACTTCGATGGCGAGCAGGAACGGGCCGTTGAAGCCAGGACCGAATCCGTCGGCGACCAGGTCGTAGGCCTGGCGGGTGGTGGTGTCCTCGGAGAAGTTGCCTTCGTCGGAGAACCCGAGGCGCAGGCCGAGCACCGGCGCCGTGAGGAGCAACAGAATGCCGCCGGCGACCAGCACCCCGGTCCAGGGGCGGGCCTGCACGATCCGGCTCCACCGATACGCCCATGTTTCGCGGATCGGCCGCTCGGGCCGGGGTGGCACGGTGGAGCGCAACGGTTTGACGGCGAGGCTGGCGAGCAAGGTGCCGATGAAGAACAGGGCACCGATCGCCGCGAGCGCAGGGATCTTCAGGCCCAGGCCCAGCAGGGCGAGCGCAGCGAAGCCTGCGGAGATCAGGCCGCGCCAGCGGGTGACCTCGATGCGGTCGCCGGCGAGTGCCAGCAGCGCGGGCAGCAAGGTGATCGACGCGAGCAGCGTCAGGGCGACGGTGGCCGCCGCTGCGATGCCGAGGCCGGCGACGAACTTGAGGCCGATCAACAGCATGCCCAACAGCGAGAGCACCACCGTGATGCCGGCGAACACGACCGCACGACCGGCGGTGTCCATCGCTCCGACGGTCGCCTGTTCGGACGTGGCACCGGCCCGGGTGAGCTCGCGATACCTGGTGATGATGAACAGGGCGTAGTCGATGCCGACGCCGAGCCCGATCATGATGCCGATCAGCGGTGCGAACTCAGGGATCGTGACCACGTTCGTGAGCAGTGCGACGAGCCCGAAACCGCCGGCACCGACGCCCGCGATCGCAATGCCGATCGGCAGGCCCATCGCCAACACCGAGCCGAAGGCGAGGATCAGCACCACGATCGCGAATGCCAGACCGATCAACTCGGACTGTGGTGGTTCGAACTCGGCGAAGGCGGCCCCGCCGATCTCGATTCGGAGACCCTCGACCTCTGGCAGCATCTTGTCGATGTCGGCGCCGATCGACGCCGACTCGGTTTCATCGATGTCGTTGGCGAGGTTGAGCTGGGCGAAGGCGATGGTGCCGTCGTCATTGATCTGGTCGGCGCCGAACGGCGAGTAGGGGCTGATGACGGTGACGCCTTCGATCTTGGCCACCTCATCGAACAGCTCGGTCATCGGCTCGGCGATCTCCGGACGGTTGATGCCCGCGGCCGACTGGAAAACGATCTGACCACCGAATGCGCTGCCGGCACCGGGGAAGTACTCGGTGACGGTCTCGAAGCCGGCCGAGCTTTCCGAGGCGGGCGTCTCGAACTCGCCGTTGAACGACGAACCGATCGCGCCACCGAGGGCGTTGAGCCCGACGATCAGTGCGATCCAGATTGCGACGACGGTCCAGCGGTGGTGATAGCACCAGCGGGCGAGTGAGCGATACATCTTGTTCTCCGAGGGGTGGTTGAGAAGCGGTCGCCCGACGAGCGATGTCGAACAGTTCTAGCCGTCGCGGAGCCGAAACGCAACGGCATCGTAGCGTAACGTGTCGAGTGTCACAATCGTCGTTCGCCACATTCGGCGCGCCAATGCGTGAAATCTCGGTAGATACCGATACGTTACCGTAGCAGTATGTCCCGACCGTTGAGTGCAACCGCTCGCACCAAGATGATCAGTGCTGCGCAGCAGATCATCACCGAGTGCGGCATCGGCGCGTGCACCATCGACGAGGTGGCCCGTCAGTCGGGCGTCGCGAAGAGCACGATCTACCGTCACTTCGCGAACGCCGACGAGCTCGCCGTCGCGGCGATCGATGAACTGATCGAGGTCGTGGCCACTCCGGATCACGGTGCACTGCGTGACGATCTGCGCGAGATCGTCATGGCGTTCCGCGGCGTGGTCCGTCATGACACCTTCCGTCAGTTGTTCGCCTCGATGCTCAGCCGTGCGGTCGACGACCCAGAATTCGCCGAGGTCTATCACCACGCGCAAGCGATGCGGCACACGCCGCTGCGGATCGCGATTCAGCGCGGCATGGCCCGAGGTGAGGTCGATCCAGGTCTCGACCTCGAGCTGGCCATGTACTTCGTCCAGGGCCCTTTCGTCGCCAAGCGTTTCGTCGAGCTCGCCGACCTGACCGACGACGAGATCGAGTTCTTCCTCGACCTGATCGTCAAAGCGCTCGCCCCCTGAACGGCGTGCCCGACCCCCGAGTCGGGGTGCTCGTGCCGGGCTCGATCGACCGCCATGCTGTCGATGGGCGGCTACCGCGGACCCGCGGCCGCATCTACCCTGAGGCGCAGTCCGGATGTTCGACGAGGGGGTGAGGATGACGTCGGTGGAGCTCGACCACGTTGTCGTGACTCAGCGGCGGGTCGCGATCCTGCGCGGGATCGATCTGCGTGCCGAGCCGGGATCCGTCCTGGGACTGATCGGCCCGTCCGGCAGCGGCAAGACATCGGCTCTGCGGGTCATCGCCGGCATCGAACGTCAGTCATCCGGCGCTGTCAGGTTCGATGGTGTCGACGTCACCGATCGTGCCCCACGTGAGCGCAATGTCGCCATGGTCTTCCAGCGCCCGGCTCTGGTGCCCTCACGGTCCGTAGCTCGCAACATCGCTTTTCCGTTGGAGTTGCGCCGAGCGACCGCCGAGGAGATCCGTCGGAGGGTGGGGGCCGAGGCCCGCGCCCTACACATCGAGGCGCTGTTGGAGCGATCGCCGAGTCGACTGTCCGCGGGCGAGGCCCAGGTGGTGCAGATCGCACGGGCCCTCGTGCGTTTCCCCGATGTGTTGCTGCTCGACGAGCCGTTCGCCCATCTCGACGCCCACCGCGCCGAAGCAATCCGGACCGAGTTGACGATGATCCAGCGCGCGGTGGGTGTGACCACGCTGATCGCCACCAACGATCGTCTCGACGCAATGGTGCTGTGTGATCGACTCGCCGTGATCGACGCCGGGCGGATCACCCAGATCGGTACGCCGCTCGAACTCTTCAATGCTCCACGAACTGCAGCGGCCGCACTGATGACGGGCGACGCGGAGGTGCTCGAGGTCCGGATCGTGACCGACGAGCTCGGTGCGTGGATCCAGCACGACGGCTTCCGGCTGCGCAGCTGGCGCCCTGCCTTGATCGCTCACGATGGCAGGCGTCTGCAGATGGTGGTGCGTCCGCAGTGGTGGCGGCTCGACGAGCACGGGTCGGTGCGCGCCACGGTGGAGCGGACGCAGCGTCTCGGACCGGTGACAACCCTCCGGTGCCGGGTCGGGAGTGGGCGGATCACCATCGCCACTCAGGGTTCCTTCCGTGAGCACCTGACAACCGACGGCCAGGTCACGCTGGGACTCGAGCGATTCGTGTTGCTCGATCCTCGTGACGGCTATGCCATCGATCACTGAATCCGACTGTCTCGGCAGCCTCCTCGCCGACGTCCGGTTCTGCCAACAGCCGTCTCCGCGAGCAGACTCGCTACATGACCACCGCCGTGATCGTCGATGCAATCCGCACACCGCTCGGCCGGCGTAACGGCAAGCTCAAGGACTGGCACCCGGTCGATCTCGCGGCGCACACGCTCGAGGCATTGCAACGACGCAACGATCTCGACCCCGGTGTTGTCGACGACGTCGTGTTCGGCTGCGTGATGCAGGTGGGTGAGCAGGCGGTGAACGTCGCCCGCAACGCAGTGCTGGCCGCCGGCTGGCCCGAGTCGGTGCCCGGTACCACGGTCGATCGCCAGTGCGGCTCGAGCCAACAGGCTGCCCACTTCGCGGCTCAGGGCGTGATCGCCGGTGCCTACGACGTGGTGGTCGCCGGCGGAGTCGAGGTGATGACGAGGGTGCCGATGGGCTCGTCGATGGCCGACGGCAGATTCGGCTACCCGTTCGGCCCACGGCTCGGAGCCCGCTACGCCCCGCAGGGCGGTCTGGTGCCACAGGGCATCTCAGCCGAGCTGATCGCCGACAAGTGGAACATCACCCGCGACGAGATGGATGCGATCGGCGTGCAGTCTCAACAGCGTGCGGCGCGAGCCACGGCGGAGGGTCGCTTCGAGCGCGAAATCCTGCCGGTACTCGGCGCCGACGGCCAGATGATGACACGCGACGAGGGGCTCCGCGAGACCACCCTCGAGACGCTGGCGATGCTGAAGCCGTCGTTCGTCCCCGAAGAGGAGGGCGGTCGGGTCACGGCTGGCAACTCGTCGCAGATCACCGACGGCGCAGCGGCGATGCTGATCATGAGCGAGGAGCGGGCGAATGTGTTGGGGCTCACCCCTCGTGCGCGTTTCGTGGAGTTCGCGCTCGCGGGCGCCGACCCCCGGCTGATGCTGACCGCTCCGATCCCCGCGACCGACAAGGTGCTCGACCGAGCGGGCCTGTCGCTCGCCGACATCGACCTGGTCGAGATCAACGAAGCGTTCGCCGCCGTCGTGGTGGCGTGGGCCCGCGAGCATCATCCGGACATGAGCCGGGTCAACGTCAACGGTGGGGCGATCGCGATCGGCCACCCGCTCGGATGCTCGGGAGCGAGGCTGATGGCGACGTTGCTCAACGAACTCGAACGGACCGGTGGACGCTATGGACTACAGACGATCTGCGAGGGCGGCGGCATGGCGAATGCGACGATCATCGAGCGCCTCGGCTGAGCCCTGAGCGAACCCGGCGGGGACGGGCCAGGATCGCATATTGCGCGCTACTCCTGCTCAGAGGCGGTCGATTTCGTCCCAATCACCTGGTTATGGTCGAATTCCCGCTACCCACAGGGCTGGGGATAACCCGCTAGCGTGGAGGCATGATCCTGGCCGTGTCTGTGGGGAGTCTCGTGTGGGTGCTCTGCGGCCTGGTGCTCATGGTCGTGCTCTGGAAGACCGGGATGGCGATGCTCACCGCGCTCTCGGCGCCCCCCGCGCCGCCCCCCGAGCCTGGCGAGCTTCGCAAGATGAACGTCAGGTATCGGTGCGATGTCTGCGGTGTGGAGTTGCGGATGATGCTCGCCCCCGACGAGGATCCGCCACCCCCGAAGCATTGCCTCGAAGAGATGACCGTCGTCGCGCCGCTGTTCGACTGAGCTACGTACGACTGTCCACAGATCTGTGGATAAGTCTGGGGTTAGTCACACGATTGTCATTTGCGGCGTGTGGAAAACACCCCGCAAAGAGGTGAATCGGATGCTCAGCGTGCTAGCGCCACTTGGTCGCCGTGTACAGGCCGGCGAGGATGCATCCGAGCCCGACCAACGTGAGCAAATTGTTCCCGGTGAAGACCAAGTTGCGCAGGATGATGACCACCATGCCCACCAGGAACAGGGTCACCATGAGCACCGGCACCCACGGCTTGGGTGCCTTCATCTGGGACGTGACCGGTGGGGTGTAGCGCGATGACGTGTGAACGCCGCGCTCGTTCTCTTCCGGGTTGGCGAAATGCTGTTCGCCGGGACGAGTGCCCTTTGGCGTCGTACGACCGCCACCTGTCTTGCGCTTTGGAGGTGCCACGGATCGCGAGTCTAGAGGCCGAACCGGGGCGGGACGCGTCTGGTGGCATCGGTATCGTGTCGGCGTGGCTCGCATCCTGGTGATCGACTCGTACGACAGCTTCGTCTACAACCTGGTGCAGTACGTCGGAGAACTCGGCGCCGACCCCGTCGTGTACCGCAATGATCAGCTGACGGTTGCCGAGGCGTTGGGCCTCGAGCCCGACGGGGTGTTGCTGTCGCCCGGCCCAGGGCGACCCGAGACCTCCGGCATCATCTGCGATGCGGTGAGCGCGTTCGCGGCGGCAGGCATACCGGTGCTGGGCGTTTGTCTCGGCCATCAGGCGATCGGACACGTGTACGGCGCCCGGGTGGTTCGAGCCCCCCAGCTGATGCACGGCAAGACGTCGCCGATCGAGCACGGCGGCACCGGCGTGTTCGCTGGTCTGCCATCGCCCTTGACGGCCACCCGATATCACTCGCTCGTGCTCGATCCCGCCACGGTCCCCGACGTCCTGGAGGTGACGGCTCGATCGGTCGACGGCATCGTGATGGGTGTTCGCCACCGTCATCTCGATGTCGAGGGAGTGCAGTTCCATCCCGAGAGCATCCTGACCGGCTGCGGTCACGATCTGCTGCGCAACTTCCTCGACCGCACGGGCTGACCGCGCTCGGATCGCTCCCCCGACGGTCGCGTCGTCGGTTTTCGATGCCGCCGGTGCGAACCGGGGTCCGCAGGGTCAGGGGGCCGACGTGACCGGCGTGGTGGTGGTCGCCGGTTGGGTGGTCGTGGGGGCTTGGGTGGTGGTCGTGGGCGGCAAGGTCGTGGTCGTCGTGGTGGTCGTTTCGGCCACGACGGCCTGACCGACGACGATCGCGATCGCCGTGCCCTTGTCGACCTCGGTGCCCTGGGGCACGCTCTGCTCGAGCACGGTGCCGTCGCGGGCATCACCGGGCTCGAGCTGCTGGTAGGTGGGTCCGGAGATTGCGAGACCCGCCTCGTCGAGCAGGTTGCGCGCCTGCCCCTCGGTCAGACCCACCAGTGGTGGCACACGTACCTGGCCGGGCCCCGAGCTGACGATCAACTGGACCGTGGAACCGCGCGCGACCAGTGTGTTCGGGGCCGGGTTGGTGTCGATCACGATGCCCGCCTCGATGTCTTCGTCGACCTGCTCGACAGTGGTGACCACCAGCCCGTACTGGGCGGACTCGAGCAGTGATCTCGCGACGTCGACCGGGTCGTTGATGACCGTCGCCGGAATCGCCACCTGATCGGGACCACCCGACACGACGACACGGATGACCTGCTCTTGCGGCACGGGCGTCTCGGCGGCGGGCTCGGTTCGGATCACGAGACCGGCCGTCACGTCGCTCAGCTCCGTGATCTCCTCGATCCGGAAGCCGTTGTTGCCCAGTATCGCGACCGCGTCGGCGAGGCTGCGACCCTCGACGTTGGGCACGATCACGAGCGCTCTCGTCGGGTTGTAGTACAACTCGATCACCGTGCCTTCGGTGACCACGGTGCCCGCCACTGGCACCGTACGCCATACGAAGTCTTCGTTGACCTGCGGGTTCTCCTCGGGAAACACCTCGTAGGGCAGCCCGAGTGCCTTGAGCGCTCCGGTGACCGATTGCAGCGGCTGGTTGGTGTAGTCGTCGAGAGTGAGTGCCGTCGTGGCCGTCTCGGCTTCCTTGGTGAGGCCCTGGTAGAGCAGCACGCCCCCGGCCACGAGCGCCACCAACGCGATGAACGCGGCCAGGGCGTACCAGCCGGTGCGCGAGTTGTGGTCCTGGTAGTAGCGCGCCTCGGGGGAAGCGCCCGGCGGGTAAGCCGTCAGGTCCGGACCCGGCTGGGCGGGCATTGCCGCCGTCGGGGCACCGGCGATCTGGGGGTGCGCCGAGTTGCCCGCCGGGTACGTGGGCACGACGATCAGGGGGGTCGTACCGACGGGCTGGGTGGAGCCGGTCGGCCGTTCGCCGGACGGCGACTGTGCGACCGGCATGGCGGCGGCCGCGACGAGCGCTTGCACCTGCTCGCCGTTGCGAAACCGGCGCAGATCGTCGCGCAGCGCGTGGGCACTGGGATAGCGCAGCTTCGGGTCCTTGGCGAGCAGCTTGGCGACGATCGCCTCGAACGGCCGGGGTACGCCCTCGACGAGCTGGTTGAGCGGTGTCGGCTGGTCGTGCACCTGCTTGTAGGCGATGCTGACCGCATTGTCACCGACGAATGGCGGCTTGCCGGCCACCATCTCGTACATCACGATGCCGAGCGAGTACAGGTCGCTGCGTGGGTCGGGTTGAGCGCCCTGGGCCTGCTCGGGCGAGAAGTACGATGCCGTTCCCATGACCGAGCCGGCTTGGGTGAGGTTCGACTCGGTGGCCGAATTCATCGCCCGGGCGATGCCGAAATCGGCGACCTTCACCTGGCCGTTCGAGCCGATGAGGATGTTGGCCGGTTTGATGTCGCGGTGGGCGAGTTCGGCCTCGTGGGCGAACCCCAATGCGGCGGCGACCTCGGAAGCGATCTCGGCGGCCTGGGTGGGGGTGAGCTGCTTGTTGGTCTTGAGGATCTCGGCCAGCGTGCGACCTTGCACGTACTCCATGGCGATGAAGTAGGTGCCCTCGTACTTGCCCCAGTCGTACACGTTGACGATGTTGGGGTGGCTGAGGTTGGCGGCGGCTTGGGCCTCGCGTCGGAAGCGCTCGACGAAGTTCGGGTCGATCGCGAATTCCGGGAACAGGATCTTGATCGCGACCTGGCGGTCGAGTAGCAGGTCGCGCGCCAAGAACACGTCGGCCATGCCGCCGCGTCCTACTCGCTTGTGGATCTCGTACCGGTCGTTGATGACCGTTGCGTCACCGCTGTTGCTCATGGTCGTTGCCTCGGTTCGACCATCCAGGACAGGGCGGAACGAACGCTCCACGAGGTTATCGACCGCTCGGTCAAGTACACGGTCAGCCGCTTCCGTCGTCGGGTGTCGCGGCGGGGGTCTCGACGGGAAGTGCCGGGGGTTCGATCTCGAACATCGCGTCGAGCATCGCTTTGGCGATCGGACCTGCCAGTCGGCCGCCGGTACCGGCGGAGATCTCGGCGTCGGTGCCCTTGAGCATCACGGCGACGGCGTACTTCGGTTGCTCGACCGGAGCGAACGCCACGATCCATGCGTGTGAGCGTTCTGGTTCATCGGGGCCGTTCAGCTGGGCAGTGCCGGTCTTGGCGGCGACGGGAATTCCTCCGTCGAGGGCGATGCAGCAACTCGCGGTGCCGCTCTCGGCGACCTCGACCATCAGACCCTTCACGATGTCGGCGGTCTTGCGGCTGATCGGGCGCTTCCACACATCGGGTTGGGTGCGGTTGATGATGCGACCGCCGTGATCGAGCTCTGCGTCCACGACGAACGGCTTCATCATGACGCCGTCGTTGGCGACGGTGGCCGCGACCATCGCCATGTGGAGTGGCACCATCTGGTCGTCATTCTGCCCGAACGCTCGCATCGACAGGAGTGGGAGGTTCTGGTCGATGTCCGTGAAATCACCGATGGTGCTCGCCGCCGCACCAGGCATGTCGATCGGGATCTTCTCGCCGACGCCCCACCGAAAGATGCCCGTCTGGAACCGGTCCGGCCCGAGGTCCTGACCGATGCGGGCGAACGGGGTGTTGCACGAGCGCCGGAACACCTCGGTGAGGTCGCCCCCACAGATCGAACCGCCGTAGTTCTCGATCGGGTCGGAGGTTTGAGGTGGCACGTACTCGCGCTCGGGCTCCCAGTAGCTGTCCAGCGAGATCACACCTTCGTCGAGGGCGACCCCGGTGGTCAGCACCTTGAAGGTCGAACCGGGCATGTAGCGCTGCTGGTAGGCGTTGGCGAGCAACGGGTCGCGATCGTCCGTCTGGAGCTCGGTGACGTACTCGAAGGCGGTCTCGTAGTCGGGGTCGGCCACCAGATTCGGGTCGAAGCTGGGATAGCTCCACATCGAGATCACGGCGCCCGTGTCGATCTCCATCAGCACGATCGAGCCCTCGCGGGGGCCGAGCAGGAACTTCGCGACGCTCTGCATGTCCTCGCGGAAGGTCAGGCGCACCTCGCCGGAGTTGTCGTTGGTGCGACTGAGGATGTTCTCGATCGCACGAACCTGCTGGGTGAACGTGTCGCCGGTGAGCACGTCCGACTTGGACTGCTCGAGCTGGCTGGCGCCGAGTCCGAACGTGTAGTAGCCGGTGATGTCGGCAAACAGGTCGCCGGTGGGGTAGCGGCGTTGGAACTTGACGTCGCTGTCGCCTGGTGCCTGCACCGACATCGCAGCGACGACGCCGTCGGCGGTGACGATCGGGCCGCGTGGCGTGTCGAACTGGCGGATCAAGGCGCGGGTGTTGCCCGGCTCGGAGGCCAGCTCCTCGGTGCGGTTGACCTGCCAGTAGTTGAGCGCGGCGAACAACAGGACGTACAGCGCGATCATCACCGCCGCCAGCTGCTGGATCCGCCGGTTCACGAGACCTCCCTGGCCGCGCGGTCGCTCACGAGAGCACCTCGTGCATCTCGGTGTCGGTCAATCCGGTCCGGCGACCGTGGCGACGTAGCCGCCAGGCGGCCCAACGCTCGCGCGGGGTGGGCTCGTCGGGCAGCTCGCCCAGCCGCCGGGCGCCGGAATCGCTGAGGCGCAACAGGAGGGCGAGCAGGATGTAGTTCGACAGCAGCGATGATCCGCCGTAGCTGACGAAGGGGAGCGTGATGCCGGTCAGTGGCACGACCTTGATCACGCCGCCCACGATGATGAACGCCTGCATGCCGACGATCGTCGTGAGCCCGACTGCGAGCAGCTTCTCGAAGGTGCGGTCGGTGCGCAGCGCGACGCGGAGTCCGGCGCCGATCAGCAGCAGGTAGGCCATCAGCACCGTCGTCGCGCCGACCAGTCCCATCTCCTCGCCGATCGCGGCGAAGATGAAGTCGTTCTGAGCCAAGGGCACCTTGTCGGGGCTGCCACGCCCCAGCCCGGTGCCGAAGATGCCGCCATCGCCGAGCCCGTAGAGCGCTTGGACGATCTGGAAGCCCTTGCCGTACTCGTCCGCCCACGGGTCGAGCCAAATGTCGACGCGCGTCTCCACGTGGCCGAACAACCGGAATGACGCGAGCGCCGCCAGGCCGAACAACGCGAAGCCGATCACGAGATAGCTGGCGCGCTCGGTGGCAACCCACATCATCACGACGAACAGCGTGAAGAACAGCAGCGACGACCCCAGGTCCCGCTCGCCGACCATCACCATCACGGCGAATGCCCAGGCGACGAGGATCGGCGCGATGTACTGCAGCTCCGGCAACCGGAACGGTCCGACCTTCCACGTCGAGGCGGCGATCAGCTCTCGGCGCTCGGCGAGGTAGGCGGCGAAGAATCCTGCGAGTGCGAGCTTGGCGAACTCTCCGGGCTGGAAGCTGAGGGGGCCGAGATGGACCCAGATGCGGGCGCCGTTCACGTTGACGCCGAGCCCGGGCACCATCGGCAGCAGCAGCAGGCCGGCCCCGACGAAGAACAGGGTCCACTTGTAGTGGGCGAGATCGGTCGCGCGTTGGACGAACAGCAAGGTGCCGACGAACGCGGCGATCGCGACGAGGCTCCACAGCGATTGCAGGCCGGAGAGCCGCTCGTCGAGACGGGTGATCATCACGTACCCCAACCCGTGCAGCAGCACGGCGAGCGGGAGCATCGTGGCGTCGGCGCCCTTGGCAAGTTTGCGCACGGCGACGTGAGCGATGCCGATCAACAGCAGCAGCAATCCGAGGAACGGGCCGATACGGGCCGGTATCTGAGCGTTCGCGCCGAGCGATGCCAGCGTGTAGGCGACTCCGGTGATGGCGGCGACCATCGCGATCAGTGCCAGCTCGGTCGAGCGGCGCCGAGCAACCATCTTGGCTGCGACGGGCAGCGCCTCGAGCGACATCAGTTCCCCGATGTGGACTCGGAGGTGGAACCTTCGGTGTCAGCGACCGTCGTAGTGGTGGGAGAAGTGGTGGTGGTCGTGGTCGTGGTGGTCGTGGTCGTGGTGGTCGTGGTCGCGGTGGTCGTGGCGGCGGGCGAGAGGCGTTCGGCCACGAATTGGGCGGCGCTCGCCTGTGACTCGAACTCGGGGCGCAGCTCGACCAGCATGATCGACTCGTCGTCGAGCTCGTCGCGGGAATACTGGCCGGTGGCCTCGAGGGTGGGCTCGAACCACAGCATCCCGTCCTTCTTGCCCTGGTAGATGCCGACCTGACCACTGTCGTCGAAGGCCACGAAGTAGCCGCTGCGGGCCCAGGCGGCGAGAATCGCGAAGCCGAGCACGAGCACCGCGGCGACGCCGAGCATCAGCACGAACCGCACGAGGCGACCACCGCGTCTGTTTCGGTGGCTCTGGGGCTGGTGCTGCGGGGCCCGGCGGGGGCGGGGATTCCTTGTCGTCGGCGAGCACCGGCACCACCGCGGCGACGCCGGTCGTCTCGGTCTCCGGCAGCGGATCGCTGACGATCTGCTGCTCACCGGTGTTGTCGAGATTGTCGTCGCTCCACACGGGAATGACGTCGAACTCCTCGGTCGGGTCGGGTGGGTCGTCGCCCTCGAGCACATCGACGATCACGACCGTGATGTTGTCTCGTCCACCGGCGGCGTTGGCCGCATCGACGAGGGCTTGGGCCGCTGCGTCGGGATCGTCGGGATGAGCCAGGATGATCCGGGTGATCTCGTCGTCGTCGACCTCGTCGACGAGGCCGTCACTGCACAGCACGAATCGGTCGCCGCGGATGATCCGCATCGTCCATGAGTCGACCCGCACGGTCGGCTCGATCCCGAGGGCTCGAGTGACGATGTTGCGGCGCGGGTGGACGCGGGCTTCGGCGCGGGTGATCGCCCCCTCGGCGACCAGTTCCTGCACGAAGCTGTGGTCGACGGTGACCTGACGCAGCTTGCCGTGCCGCAGCACGTAGATGCGCGAGTCGCCGACGTTGGCGATGCCGAGTGCTTTGCCGTCGATCGGGTCGGTGACGACCGCGATCGCCGTGACGGTGGTGCCCATCCCCGACTGGGCGACGTCGTTGATCGACCCGTTGTAGATCTCGACGTTGGCTTCGTTGACGGCCGCGACCAGATCGTCGAGGGTGTTGTCGACGCCAGCCGGCAGGCGGGTCGCCAGCCGGGTGACGGCCATCTCGCTGGCCACCTCGCCTGCGAGGTGGCCGCCCATTCCGTCGGCGACGACGAACAACATCTCGCCGGCGTGAGCGTGGTCTTCGTTCTGGGCGCGGAGCTGTCCTTCGTGGGTGGCGCTGCCCCACCGCAGCAGGGTCGTCACCAGGTGCCCTTCGCCATGCCGACGGTGATCGAACTCATCGTGGGGCTGATCGTGGCGTTCATTGAGCTTCCAACACGGTGTAGCCGACCTGGATGCGGTCGCCCGGATGCACGGTCTGGCGTTGAGCGAGTCGGGTGCCGTTGAGGTAGGTGCCGTTGCGCGACTCGAGGTCTTCGACGATGACGCAGCCGTCGGCCAGCGAGATTCGGGCGTGTCGCCCCGAGATGTACGAGTCGCCGGTGATCACGATCGTGTTGTCGGCGTCACGTCCGATGCCGACCTCCGCGCCGATCGCGAAGGATGTGCCGCGCCGCTCTTTCGGCTCGAGGATCACGAGCCGGCCTGGTATGCCGCCTTTGCCCCGTGCCGCTTTGGTCGATCGCCGACCGGGTTTCGGTTGCGGCGGTGCGGGCGATGACGTCGAGGCCGGTGCCTGATGGACGACGTCGGCACCGCCGCGGATGTTGGCGGGCTGGCGCACCTCGCTCCAGACCGCCCACAACACGCGCGCGAAGAACAGGTACAGCAGTGCCAGCAGCACCAGCTTCAAGATGTCGAGTACCTGGTCGGTCATGGCGTTGGCGGTCGCAGTGTGAGTCGTGTGAGGAGTGGTCGATGTGAGCAGTGAGATCGGTCGGCCCGGAGAGCCGGTGTCAGGATGCTTCGAAGCGGAGGTTGACGGAACCGACCGTGATGATGTCGCCGTCGGCGAGCAGGTGATCGGAGATGAGCCGCTCGCCGTTGACGGAGGTGCCGTTGGTCGAGCCGAGGTCGGAGATGACGAAGCGGCTGCCGGCGCGATGGATCTGGGCGTGATGACGGCTGGTGTTGCCGTCGGACACCATGACCGCGCAGTCGGCGAGGCGCCCGATCAAGTTCTTGTCGTCCTTGAGCTGGATGCGGTCGCCGCTCGGCATCACGATCGTGCCGGGCCGCTTGCCCGGCTCGGGCTGCTTGAGCTGTGAGGCGATACCGAACCGGCCGGGCTTGAGCGAGTTGTCGACCTGCAACTCGACGGTGACGGGGCCCATGAAGTGGTAGCCCTCCTCGCGCGCGTACTCGCGGCAGGCCTCGACCAGTTCGGTGCGCAGTGCGTCTTCGATGTCGGCGAAGCCGGTGTGGTCCTGCGCTGAGAGCAGCACGGTGAAGTCGTTGGGCACGATTCGTTGACCCTTGACATCGATCGATCGGTGGTCGTCCATCTCACGGATGAGGCGACGACCGAGCTCGATCGGGCGGATGGAGTTGCGCGAACGTCTGAACACGCCCTCGACCATACGCTCCAGACGACGTTCCAGTCCTTGCATCCCCATCGTCTGGGCAAGGCTACTGGGGGCAGGCGTCCGTCAACCGGCACCGCTACTGTGCGATCGATGAATCGTGTCACGGTGCTCGATGGCGGGATGGGGCGCGAACTCAAGCGGATGGGGGCGCCGTTTCGTCAGCCCGAATGGTCGGCGCTGGCGCTGATCGAATCGCCCGATCACGTACGTCAGGCCCATCAGGCGTTCGCACGGGCGGGGGCGGAGGTGCTGACCACCAACGCCTATGCCGTGGTGCCCTTCCACATCGGTGCCGAGCGCTTCGCATCGGACGGTCGGCGACTGGCGGCATTGGCCGGCGAGCTGGCTCGTTCGGTCGCCGACGATTTCGGGTTGCGGGTTGCCGGCTCGCTGCCACCGGCGTTGGGGTCATACCGGCCGGACCGGTTCATCGCCGAGCACGCGTTGCCGATCATCAAGGTGTTGGTCGAGGCGCAGGCGCCGTTCGTCGACGTGTGGCTCGTCGAGACGGCATCGTCGATCGCCGAGGCCGGGTTGGTGCGTTCGGTGCTCGACGCTGTCGGCGATGGGCGGCCGTTGTGGGTCTCGTACACGTTGGAGGACGAAACGTTCCACGTCGACGTCGCGGCCGATGGGCGCCACGGCGGAGCGATCCACTCGTCGGAACGTGGCGCCGACAGCTCACGGCTGCGCTCGGGTGAGTTGGTGTCCGACGCGATCTTCGCTGCCGAGGCGATGGGGGCCGAACTGATCGCCTTCAACTGCAGCCAGCCCGAGGTGATGGTCGTCGCGATCCGCGAGGCCGCTGCGGCGACCGATCTGCCGATCGGGGTGTACGCCAACGTGTTCGAGGTCGGTGAGCACGACGGCGCCAACACGACCATCAACGACCTGCGGCTCGAGGTGACACCCGAGATCTATCTCGACTTCGCCGAGCGTTGGGTCGCGGCCGGCGCGTCGATGGTGGGCGGCTGCTGTGGCGTCGGTCCGGGCCACGTATCGGCGTTGTCGGCGAGATGGCCGAGGGGTTAGCCTGACGCCTTCCAGTTTGCGCGAGTGGCGGAATGGCAGACGCGCCAGCTTCAGGTGCTGGTGTCCGCAAGGGCGTGGGGGTTCAAGTCCCCCCTCGCGCACAGAGAAACCCCTGTTCAGCAGGGGTTTCTTCGCGTCTGGAATGGGTGACTTCTACCGGACTTCTACCCTTGCGCGCGCAAGGAAATGCTCAACCGGCAAGGACCCACTCCTGACATAGGATCACGGGCTATGGAGCGGATCGAGTTCACCGTTGATGCAGCTCTGCTCCGGCAGCTCGGTGAACGTCTCGTTGGACGGCCGCATATTGCGCTCGCCGAGTTGATCAAGAACTCCTACGACGCCGACGCCACCCTCGTCACTCTCGGTTTCGATGGCGACAGCATAGAGATCGAGGACAACGGCCACGGAATGACTTTCGAGGAGTTCCGCGACGGGTGGATGCGAATTGGGACACCAGCGAAACAGCGCTAAGCGACATCCGTCTTGTTTGATCGGCCACTGACTGGCTCGAAGGGCGTTGGTCGGCTCTCGTCGCAGTTTCTTGCGTCACCGAGGCTCGATCCGCGCTTGTATGTCCGTAAAGTGAGAGATACTATCCAACTTGTGGATAGAGCCTCCCCGCCGCTCCTACCGATACTTCGGTCGCGTCAGCAGGCGGATCTCCTGGCGTTGCTTCTCGGCGACCCAGGACTCGAACTCAGTCTGACGGAACTCGCAACGAGGCTCGAGGTGCCGTTCCCATCGGTGCATCGTGAGATCAATCGAGCCGAGCGGGCCGGTCTGCTCGTGTCCCGCAAGGTCGGAAACACTCGGCTCGTCCGAGCCAACACGGCGAGCCCTTACTACGAAGGGCTAGCAAGTGTTCTCGTGCGGGCATTCGGTGTCCCCGCGGTGCTTGCAGCCGCAATCGGCAATCTCCAAGACGTGGTCGAAGCGTATGTATTCGGATCGTGGGCCGCCCGCTATCTCGGCCACGAAAGCGAACGTCCCGTCGAGGACATCGACCTGTTGGTGTTGGGCGAGCCAGACCGCGACGTGCTTTACGCGCAGGTCGAGGCGGCGTCCAAGCGACTTGGGCGGCCGGTGCAGGTCACCATTCGCGAGGCCGACTGGCTCACAGCTGGCGAGGGTTCGTTCCACGACACGATCATGAGCCGTCCGATGGTCCCGATCGCGGTCGGCCGTGAGTCAGCCGGCTGAAAGCTCGGCCTCGACCGCTGTGACTGCGGCGCGAGCGAGTTCGATCGCCCATTGAGCGTCGCCGGGGGTCTTGTCGATCGGCCGTGCGGGATCGAAGTACTCGGACTCGTGACGACCTTGCCGGATGCGCTCAGCGCTCGCCGGCGCATAGGCATCCGACGCATGCTGGATGGCGGCGTGCGCGATGTCGGTCGCGATCCGGTGGCCGCCCTGCGTCGCGGGCACGCGGTACCCGAGTTTCAACACGATTGCATCGGCCGCAGTGCGATATGCGTCGTAGGCGGTGGTGAACGCCGACTCCCACAGCTCAGCCTCGCCGAGGATCGTCGCCGCCGTGAGGCGATCGGCGGCGCGGTTGAGGCACGTGCGAGCAGCAGCCTCATCAGCGTGGTCGATCCGATCGAGTTGGCCACGGCCCTCGAACAGCGTGATCACCCTGTCGACCACTTCCCGATCCATGATCTCGACGATAGATCGGGACGCGCATCCGTCAGCGCGCCAGTGGGCGATGTCGGCGTCGGTGATCACAGGTCGTGCTCGATGTCGGCGTTGACGATCATGCGCCAGCGGCGGTCGTGCTCGCCGGTGCGTGGTCGTTGAGGATCGAGCACGGTGTAGGTCGCGTCGTCGAGGAGTTGCCCGAGCCGGTCGAGCTGGATCGGAACATCCATCTCTCCGGCCATGTACTCGACGAGGTAGCCGGTCCGCTGTGCGACGGCGCTGGGGTAGTCGGCGGCGGCGTCGGCGAGCGCGTCACCGTTGATGGCGTCCTCCTGCAACAGGTCGCCGATCACGGTCGCCACGTTGCCGAGCCCGCCGCCCGACGAGGGGGCCTCGACCAGGTCGCTACCGTGGGTCGGGTGAATGAAGTGTTCGGACCAGATGACCAGAACGC
>CAVOVK010000011.1:0-15318 GCA_963699815.1 uncultured Acidimicrobiaceae bacterium
GATCGGCACGACTGCGAGCGGTTCACTGCTCGAGAATGCACGTGCTCATTCCGCTGAAATCTCTTCGACCCACGCCGGGTCAAGATTGGGCAGGTCTCCATCAAACCCCCACCGGCGCAGTTGACGGCGGATTCACATCTCTTCCTCGCATGAGCGACGCAGTGGTCGGGAGAAGGACCCGGCACTCTCAGTGAGGATGGGATCCAACGAGGTGCTGGGTCAACGCAGCCAGGCGTGACCGGCTCTCGGTGAGGTCGAGGTCGCCAATTGCATGGGCCGCTGCGTCGAGCGATGACTGCGCTCGCACGTCGTCCCCGCGAGCTATCAGCGACTCCGCCCAGTCGAGTTGTGTCCGTGCGACCCACGGTGGGCTCTTGATCGCCTCCTGCTGTTCGACCGCGGCAAAGAAGAACTCGTCGGCACGCTGGTGCTTGCCCAGTGCGTCGTAGAGCATTGCGAGAAAGCGATCCACCGGCCCGAAATACGCACCGCCGGTCATCAGATTGAGACCGGTCTTGTCGATGAGCCGATCGACGAAGAGACGCTGCTGCTCCGGGCTGCCCAATGTGGGCACGATCTCGCACCAGCACGCCATGCTGGTCGGATAGCCGCCGCCGTCGGCGAACTCCTCGCCCTCGATCGCCTCCAGCTGCTCGAGGACCGGGTCCAGGTCACCGGCGAGGAACCGGATGAACGCGGCGATCGATCGGGCCGGACCAGTTGGATGACCAAGTCCGCCGATGGCGTCGGCGACCGATCCGCGCTCGCAGAGCGTCCCGCGCTCGCGTGTATTGGCCAGCATGAAGGCGATGCGGTACACCCCGGCTTCTGGAAGACCGAGCACCTCCATCATGCGCACGACCTCGGCTCCCGTCGACTCGGCCGCCTCGAGATCGCCGGCCATCGTCAGGCTCATGGATTCGTAGAGCATGCTGGGCAGGTTGGGCAGGTACGCCCCAACAGGCCGTCCTTCGAGCGCCGCCGCCAACGCATCGTCCATCGTGGCGCGGTCACCGGCCATGGCTGCCCAGAACCACAAGCTGCCGGCCATCTGACGTCGAACCGACGGAGCGGTCTCCAGTTCGATTGCCTCGGCGACGAAACCAATCCCCGCGCGCAGGTCGTCCCGATTCATCCCGGAAAGACTCGAGGCACCGGGACGTGTGATGAGTCGCGCCCGCTCCAGCACCGGCAGGTGGGGAAGGAGCGCCTGTTGCTCCTCCAACGCGCGTCGCCGTCCGGGAATGTCTCGTTCGAAGATCAACTCCTTCGCCAACTCGCCGAGGAGAACCGCCCGCTGCAGGTCGGTCAACCCCGCCAGCGCCAATGCGTCCCGGATTACCGCGACGCGCTCCGGATCTTCAGCATCGGCTTCGCTCAGACTCGCTCGCGCACTGATGCCCAGCGCATCGACGGCCGTGTCTGCGTCGCCCGCCGAGATCGCCGCCCGCGCGCCGGTGAGCGCGTTCACCCGACCCTCGGCTACAGCACCCGAATAGGTCTGCGCCGCCGCCAGCTTCACCAGCACCCGGCGGCGCTCCGGCACCGTCAGGTCGCCGTCGTCCATCAACTCGCGCGCACGCTCGAACCAACCCACGCCGTTCTCGTATGCGCCGCGTCTCATCGCCAGGTCGCCCGCCCGCTCGGCGACCTCGATTGCCCGTGTCGAATCACCGCCCGCCGACGCCTCCGCCCAGTGCGTCGCCAGCTCGGTGATCACCTCGTCGATGTCGCCCGCATGGCGTGCTTCGAGCGCCTCGGCCACCTTGCGGTGCTGACGAGCCCGGCGGCTCGACGACAACTCGTCGTGCAGCGTCTCACGCACCAGTCCATGGGCGAAGCGGTGCCGATCCACGCCGATCTCGATCACCAGGTTCGCTGCAACCGCCGCGTCGAGCGCATCGAGCACAACGTCGGCGTCCGCGCCGGCCACGTCGCTGAGCAGGTCGAGGCGGAACTCGTAGCCGATCACCGCAGCCAAGCGCAGCACCCGCTCCACATCGGCGCCGAGACGACTGAGGCGCTGGCCGACAACGTCACGGATCCCCTCCGGAATGCCGACCTCTTCCGGGCTGAGATCGCTCGTCCAGCGGCCATCGCTCTCCACCAACGCACCCGTCTCGGCCAGGTGTCGTAGCACCTCAACCACGAAGAACGGGTTGCCCGACGTCTCGCGCTGCACGAGCCGTGCGAACTGCAGCCCCGCCTCGTCGAGATCGTGGCCACCGGCACGCACGAACAACTCGCGCACGCCGTCCTCGCCGAGACCGCCCACCGAAACCCGTGTCACACGGTCCATCCGACGGAAGTCAGCGAGCATCGCAGCCAGCGGATGAGCCCGATCGACGTCGGTGTCGCGATAGGTGCACAGCACCATCAGGCCCGCGGGATGGTTGGTGATCAGCTGACGCAGTAGCAGCAACGTCGCCCTGTCGGCACAGTGCAGATCGTCGATCACGAACAGTCGCGGACGATCAGCCCCTCCGACCGACAACCACGACTCCACCGCCTGGAACAGCCGGAACCGCTCGGCGTCGGGCTTGTCGTGCAACGGCGGCGGAAGATCGGCGACGAGCGTGCCGAGGTGTGGCACCAGACGACTGAGATCGCCCGGGAAGTCGCCCAACGCTGCGCTCACCGTGCTGGACGGCGCATGTCGCACGAACCACTCGAGTGCCGTGCTGAACGCCTGGAACGGCATGTTCACGTCCTCGTCGCAGCGGCCGGCGAGGACGAGCGCGCCGGTGGCCGGCCATTCGGCGGCGCCATGTCCGGCGCCGTCGATCTGAACCCACCGAGCGAGTTCCTGCGCGAGGCGCGTCTTGCCGGCGCCTGGCTCGCCGGCGAGAAGCACCACCCCGAAGCGGCCGCCAGCACACTCCTTCCAACGCTCGACCAGCCACTGGAGTACATCGTCACGACCCGAGAACGGCAGCCCGACCCCGGCGAGCACCGGCGGGAGCTCGATCTCGGTCTCTGCGGTCACTTGCTCCGCCAACGGCTCCCACAGCACCTCGCAGGCAGCGAGCGGATCGGGGAGCCCCTTCAGGTCGAGATCGCCGAGCAGCCGGAATTCATGACCACCGCGGCCACGGCCGAGGCGCATCACCAACTCGGCACACCGGATCGTGCCCGGATCTGCTGACGCCTCCAGCCGTTGTGCCTCCACCACAGCCAGACCGAAACAGTCGTCCCCCTCGAAGGCCACGTCGCCCACCGAGATCCCAACGCGCACCCGCAGTTGCTCCGCGCCGGGTCGACGATTTGCACGGTCGATCGATTGCTGCAACGCCACGGCAGCACCCACCGCATGCGCAGCACTGGCGAACGTCGCCATCACGCCGTCACCCAGATGCTTCACCACCCGGCCGCCGTTCGATCTGATCGCCTCGGCGAGGACCGCATCGTGCCGGCGGCGCAAGATCTCGGCGGCGTCCTCGCCGACCCTGGAGCGCAACTCGGTTGATCCCACCAGATCGGTGAACATCACCGTCGTCGTCCCGATCGTGCTGTCTCCCATGAGAACCCGGTTCGGACCGTACCGCATGGGGCCTGAGCCACTGACGAAGCATCAAGTGCCGGCGCTTGAGAACATGCGTGTCGGTGGCAGCCGGCGAGCGACAGCCGTCGCCCCAGCACCGTTCGAGATCCGATCTCGACGAGACCCAATGCGTGAGCGACGAACAGGTTGTGCCGCGGGCTGCGCTCGCGCTACTCGTCGTCGTTGCACCGTTCCTTCTGCTGGGTTGCAGCAGCCTGGTGGGTCGCGTTCACAGCTCGAACGCTCAGTGCCACCCCGTAGGCAGACCACCCATATCAACGAGCCGATCCAGCAGTCGCACCCGCTCGCGAACGGCACGGGTGTGCTCGGCCTACCCGCACGGAAATGCGCGACCGGGCGGCGACGCCGATACCACTCGGCGGCGCTTGCGCGCTGTGCCGGCTATGTGCGCGTGTCGGCGCTGCTTCTTCGAATCGAGGTGACGGTGCGGTTCATGAGGTGGCGGATGAGGCGTTGGTAGAGGAATGCCTTGATGCCCCTGAGGTTGGTGCCTGCGGTTCGGTAGTAGGTGTCGGGGTCGTGTTGGGTGCCGAGGTCTCGTGTAACTCCGGTCATCTGGATCTCGGTGTGGTCACCGCCCCATTCGATGGCTGGCCGTTCGACATCGTTGGTGCCGACGGCGTAGCCGAGGAGTTCGCCGGTCGGTCGGCCGAGTCGGCAGCGAAGCCCGTCGAGGTACTCATCGTCGAGGATGACACCCTCGAGACGCCGCCATTCGTCATCGATCTGCACCTCGACCCAGGCGTGGAGGATCTCGGAGGGCGCGAGCGGATAGACGACGGAGGGGACGATCCCTTTCTGCAGCCGCTTGTCGATGGTGGCGGCATGGAATCGGCACGGGATCTCGACTGCGCGCAGGAGCGCCATGAGCAGGGTGGCCTTGGTGTTGCACTGGCCGTAGCCATCGGCGAGAACGCGGCTGGCGGGCACGTCGTCGTCGGCGTTGTATCCGAAGTCGATCTCGTTGCGGACGTAGTCGTAGACGGCACCGATCCGCTCGTCCGGTTCGAGGTTGCGCCAGCCCCTCTGCTCGATGAGCTGGCGGATCGACGGTGCGTTGTAGTCGAGCAGCGCCGTCGCGGCGAGCAGCTCCGGCGATGGTTGCATTGGTGCGGTGGTCGAAGACATGCCTCCAGTGAGCGCAGACGACGGTGCCGGATGCTTGAACGAAGCGGCCAACCGGGGTCAGCCGTCAACGAAGTCGGCCTCGGCGACGGTGAGCAGCGGCAAGATCTCCGACGGCGTGAGGCCGAACGTCTGACGGAATGTGCGGCTGAAGTGCGCCGAGTCGGCGAAGCCCGCACCGGCGGCTGCGGTGGTGAGATCTGCACCATCTCGAACGGCGAGAAGGACACGGCGAAGTCGTCGCCACAACACGTAGCGTCGAAACGGTATGCCGATCTCGTCGGCGAAGCTCCGGCGGAGCTGTCGCGGCGAGAGCCCGAGATGACCCGCAGTGTCAGTGAGCCGTGGGGCACGATCAAGATGATCATCGATGAAGCGAGTCGCATCCCGCAGCTCGATTCGAACGTCGTCGGCGCCGGCCGACGAAGCATCGCCGATCAACGACATGGCGAGCGAGCGTCCCCACCTGACGATCACCGTGGCGTCCACCGTGGTCGGCAACGCGAAGTCGGTCGGGGCCAGGTGAGCGAGATCGGGCCGCTGCCGAGCGAACGCGTCGAGGCGCTGTCCGAGCGGGCCCGAAGGCTCGATGAGAACGATGCGGACCGGGGCACCGTCCGATTCGAGATTGTGGCGCTCTCTCGAGGGAACGATCGCTGCGTGAGTGAGAGCCGACCCGTTCGCGGTGCCCACGCCCACGGGTCGATCGGGGCTCCAAACGATCTGGATGGCGTCGTGTCGATGCAGATCGGCGGTTGCCCCGGGTCCGATGTACACCACGATGCCGCTCCCGAGAGCGACCATGCCCGACCACCTATCGGCCGCACCACTCAACGCACCCACTGGCTCAGCCTCGCAGACACCTCGCCGCCACGCAGACCGGCACCTACGCGCTCGGCCAGGCGCTCAAGAACGTGCGCAGTGACGCCGCTCGTCTGTGACCTCCCGTCGGGCGATCGCGTGTCCCGGACCGGTCCGAGAAACCGTCACCAGGCAGCGACCAGGACACCCGATGAGACGGCCACGGCGAGGAGCCCTGCTGGCACCAGCGTGCCCATCGTCGCGTGTGCGAGCAACGCGGATCGCGCGTCGGCGCTGAACCAGAGCATCGACCAGAACACTTCTCCGACTTGCCACGCTGCGAGCATGATGAACCCTTCCTGACATGGCCGATCGAATCGGCCCGACTTACGGCGCACCCTGATGGTGCCCCTGCAACGAGCTTGCGCTCTCGAACGGCGCGACACCTCGCCCAATCCGGGGGATTCGCCGCCCTACCACCGTCCGACGAGCGAACGCAATCACCCCCGATGGGTGATGATCGGGGCCCTGCATGCGCGGATGCTGGTGTCGAGCCGTTCGGCTCATTTGATGTCGGGCTGTCGCCCGGAAAGGAGTCGCCGCAATGGACGAACTCGATGAACTCGGTCCCGTCGACTATCTCGTCGTGGAATTCCCGCCGGACACGGCGAACTTCACCGGCGAGATGGCCGCGGAACTCGCTGCGCTCGCCGAGGCGGGCACGATTCGCATCCTCGACGTACTGATCCTGCAGAAGGGTGACGACGGTTCGATCGACGCGTTGGAGATCGATGATCTCGACGCGGTCGAGGAACTCGTCGCGCTGGAAGCAGAGATCGCCGAGATCCTGGCTGCCGACGACGTGGCCAGGCTCGCCGAGGCGATGGAGAACGGCACGACCGCCGGAGTCATCGTCTGGGAGAACACCTGGGCAGCCCCGTTCGCCTCGGCGGCTCGCCGTGCCGGCGGTCAACTGATCGCATCGGGGCGAATCCCGATCCAGGCCATCATCGCATCCCTCGAGGCCGACGAGGCCTCGATCACAGAAGGAGATTGACATGCCCCTCCGCCCAGCACGCAGAGCCCGCCGCGGCGTCGTCGGCGCACCCGTCGCCCGAACCGCAGCGGTCGTCGGAACCGCTGCCGTTGTTGCGCACGGCGTCGGCCGACGCCAAGACCGTCGAGAGGATCGGCGCGACCGGCGCTGAGTCGATCACGCGGCGAGCGCACACCGTGCTCGCCTCGAACCAACACAGGAGAATGACATGACTACAGAGAGAAGCTCATGGGCGGTGGGCTACGCGCTCTTCGCCAGCGTGATGCTGATGATCGCCGGCTCGTTCCACTTCATCGCCGGCCTCGTCGGCCTCGTCGACGACGAGTTCTACGTGGTCGGACAGAAGTGGGTGTTCGAGTTCGATACCACGACGTGGGGATGGATCCATCTCCTCGGAGGCCTCGTGCTCTTCATCTCCGGCATCCTGATCGGGATGGGCAACCTGTTCGGCCGCACCATCGGCATCATCGTCGCCGGCCTCAGTGCCGTGGTGAACTTCATGTGGCTGCCGTACTACCCAATCTGGAGCGCGCTCCTCATCGGACTGAACGTGGCGATCATCTGGGCCCTCTCGGTCCACGGTCGTGACGTGACGATGCCGAAAGCCTGAATCGGTTCGGCGAAACGCCAGCGCTTCGGCGCCATTCGACGTTCACAAGTCAGAGCCACGCTTCCCACGAGGAAGGGTGGCTCTCCTGGTCTTCCGGGTCGTCGAGCTCAGGATCACCCGGATTGGGCGAGGCCACGTGGCGTCGTGCTCCGTAGCGTCCGAACCATAAGCACCACTGCGTGAAGGAGCCCACGATGGCAACCGATCAGAACGATGAACCCGTGGTGTTGAGCGACAGCGAGGGTGCGGTGCTCGGCCGCGTCGACGGGATGCACCGGGTGCGCTACATCGAGATCTTCCTCGCCGGACAGAAGGCGGAGACGGGCGCCATCGTCGCCGCCTGTCACAACCCGATGTTCGGCGACTGGGGAATCCCCGAGTCGAAGGACACCGCTCCCCAGGCCCTCGTGGAAGGCATCGATTTCGATGCGTTGAAGGCGGAGTACGACCTGCTCGGTGCGTCGTTGAACGGACCGAAGATCTGGACGCCCGACTGGGCGGAAGCGCAGGTCGGCAAGGTGCGGGACTTCAACGGCATCAAGGCCCCATGGGTGGGCCAACTCGACATGAAGGAGGCCGGCGCGGTCTCCGCCGTGGCGCCCTACGAGCCGATGACCATCGCACGGGACAGCCGGCTGGGCTGGCCCGCAGGGACGAAGGCCATGCTCCTCGACGATGCCGATGGCAACACCTGGATCATGAAGGGCTTCCAGTTGGGCCTCGAGCCGAAGTTCACCTATGACGATTTTCTCACCAATGGGGCGAGCTACTTCGAGAAGCTGCCGGCCGGCTGGAAGTTCCGGGCCGTCACGTTGGAGGAGGAGTTGATCGAGACGCCGGAGAACGGTGTCGCCACGATCATGGCCGACGAGTTCTTCAACGTCTACGACCGCACCGGTGCGGGCCAGATGAACTTCCAGCCGTAATCCGTGGTAACCGACGAGAAGGAGGGCGGCTCGATGTCAGAGACCGCGAAGAGTCCATCGAACAGCACGTCCGAGCCGCTGCACCCCGACTGGCGGGCCGAGTACGCCTACACGGCCGGGGTGCAGGCCTTCATCTACGGCTTCCCGTACATCTTCTACGGCCAGCTCCGCCACGCATGGGTGACGATCGAGCGTGATACGGAGGTCGTTCCCTACGCGGCGGTCAACCATTTCTGGCACGCCGGGCGCCTGCTCGACGCCTCGTATCGTGACGGCGGCTCGCCGAGCACCGACACGATCTACTCGTTGGCCTGGCTCGACCTGCGCGACGAGCCGGTGATCCTGTCGCACCCGGACATGGGCGAGCGCTACTTCACCTTCCAGCTCGCCGGGTTCTCCTCGGACAACTTCGACTACGTCGGACAGCGCACCACCGGGAGCGCTGCCGGTGACTTCGCGATCGTCGGCCCCGGCTGGGAAGGCGATCTGCCCGATGGGGTCCGACGGGTGGAGACCGCTCCCACCCCGTGGGTGCTCGTCCTCGGTCGGACGTTCGTGAACGGCGCGGCAGATCTCACGGCGGCGCGGGAGATGCAGCACCAGTACCGTCTCACGCCGCTCAGCCTCTGGGGCGTCGAGGGCGCCACGATGCCGGACCGTCGGGACGTCTACACCCCTGCGCTGCCGACAGACCCGTTGGGGCCGTGGAAGACGCTCAACGCGATGCTCGCCGAGAACCCGCCACCGTCTCACCACGCCGTGGTGCTGGAACAACTGCGGGGCATCGGCATCGGTCCCGGTCTCGACGTCGAGGCCCAGCCCGACGTCGTCAAGGAAGCGCTGGCCCGCGCCGCCGCTGCCGGGACGGCGCTGGTGCACCAGCAGTTCGCCAGTGGCGAGTGGGCCACCCTCGTGAACGGATGGCGCTACCCGCCGCCCGAGGTGGGGCGCTTCGGTGATCGGTTCCTCGAGCGGGCCGCAGACCAGTGCCTGGCCGGCATCGCCGCGAACGATCCCGCCGAGTCGGTGTACCTGTTGAACTTCCAGGACGCTGACGGGGTGCCCTTCTCGCCTCAGGGTCGTTACGAAGTGCACTTCGGGGCCGACCAGCTTCCGCCAGTCGATGCGTTCTGGTCCCTGGCGTCCTACACCGCAGCCGACCTCAACCTCATCCCCAACTCGGCGGACCGGTACTCGATCGGCGACCACTCCGACCACCTGATGACCACCGACGACGGCGGCATCACCCTGTACCTGCGGCCCGAGGCACCCGGCGGTGCCGAGGATGGGAACTGGCTGCCGACGTCGGCGACCCAGCCGTGGTTCGTCATCCTGCGGATGTACCGGCCCGGTCCCACGGTCCTGGCGGGGACGTGGCAATGTCCGCCGATCAACCGAGTGACCTGACCATCCAGCTCCGGGAGACGACAAGATCATTGGGCTGTGTATGCTGATCTGCATGCAGAGTACGAGTGTGCGGATCGACGTCGCCACCCATGAGGAACTGAAACGCCTTGCGGCCGAATTCGACACCACCGTCGGCAACACGGTGACCCTCGCCGTCCGTGCGCTACGCCAAGACCACATCGGTCGGCAGCTCCACAGCGACCTGCGCGGCGACGAGACCGCGTGGCTCGATGCAGAACTCGGGTGACGTCGTCGACCTCGATCTCGGACGACCCGAAGGGCGCGAAGCCGGTCATCTCCACCCAGCCGTCGTGGTCACCGCGCAGCGCATTCTCGACGCCGCACCGACCGTGATCCAGGTCGTGCCCCTCACGAGCACGCTCCGGGGCTTCCACACCGAAGTCGTCATCGAGCCGGATCCGGCGAACGGGCTCGAGCAGCCGTCTGCGGCGCAGTGCCAGCATGTGCGCGCCGTCTCGCCGGCGCGGGTCGTTGCCGCACGCGGCAACGTCGGGCCGCTCGTGTTGTCGCAGATCCGCGAGACGATTTCCGTCATCATCGACCTTCCCTGACCCCTTCCCGTCGCTCTACACCGGCGACAGCGGCGGATCACCCGGTTCGGTGGATGTGCCACCGAGTCGGCGTTCTTAGCGTGAAGTCATCCCAACGAAGAATGAGGAGACACACCATGACATCGAAGAGCGACGGTTCTGTCCAGGTTTCGGGCGAGAACAGGCACGGCAAGCACCACGCCGAGGTCCTGATCATGATGAGGGACGCCGACGGCCCTGGTGGGTCCGGCGATTACTTCAATTCCCTCGGTGTCGTCGATGACGTCCCCGACGACGAGTTCGACGCGAGCTTCCGGGCCCTCGACCCGGAGGAGCTGAAGAAGGAGTACGGCGGCGACGGAGTCCGCTTCAACGGGCCGCGCCGTTTCCTGGCCGATCGGTTCACTGCGCAGGCGTTCAACGGGGGCGAGCTCAGCATGCTCGGCCCCATCCCCATGTACACCTACGGCACGTTCGTCGTTCCGGACTTCGACGCGTTCATCGCCGGCAAGCAGGTTCCATACCACGAGACGATCTCCCGGCGCACGACGACCTGGTTCTTCGGCGCCGGCACGGAGGTGTACGAGTTGGTGTCCCCCGAGGGAACCGTGTTCGTCATGCAGAGCGCCTCTCAGATGATCGATCCCGACAACACCGTCGACAGGCTGCCGACGCTCGGAGATCGCCTGTCGATGCCCGACGGATGGCAGTACCGAGCCCGGACGCTCGACGAGGATCTCGTGATGGCGGTCACGTACGACGACGACCCGCCGAACACGATCGTCCTCGACGAGTTCGAGAACAACTACCAGCGCCTCCGCATCTGACCGACGGGTCGGCGAGGGGGTCGACCGTGATGGCGCAATCGACCAATGTGGATGACGTCCTCAAGCGCCGACCCGGAGGATGATGGGAACATGTCGGAGTCCGCCGCACTCGTCATTGCACTGCTCGTCCTCACCTGGGCTGCACTCTCCGGGTTGCTGGGTCGCCACAGTGTGACCGGACCGCTCGTCTTCGTCGTTGTCGGCTACCTGCTCGCCAATCCCAACTGGGGGCCGGTGCGCATCGACATCGAGGTCGACGCACTCCACGTGCTCGCCGAAGTGACGCTTGCGCTCGTGCTCTTCTCCGATGCATCCCGGATCAATCTGGCCCAGTTGCGTCACGACCTGTCGCTCCCGGTTCGTCTCCTTGGGATCGGGCTGCCGCTGTCGATCGCTCTGGGCGGGATCCTTGCCGCGGTGTTGTTCGACTCGTTCCCGTGGGCGCTCGCCGGTTTCATCGGCGCCGCTCTGGCGCCCACCGATGCGGCACTGAGCGTTCAGGTGATCAACGACCAGCGCGTTCCGATGCGGCTTCGGCGGGCGCTCAACGTGGAGAGCGGGCTCAACGACGGCATTGCCACCCCGATCGTCACCTTCATGCTGGCGGTTGCCGCCAGCCAGCTCGGCCTCGTGACCGACAGCGAGTCGGCCGAGGCCGGCAAGGCCCTGAGCGAACTCGGGCTCGGCGTCGTCGCCGGACTGGTCCTCGGTATCGGTGGCGCTGCGCTGATCAACGTCTCGGGGCGACGGGGATGGATCGGTCATGGTGGTCGGCGAATAGCGACACTGGCCATCGCGCTCGGCGCGTTCCAAGCAGCACTCGCGATCGACGGGAATGGATTCATCGCGGCGTTCGTCGCCGGGATCGCGTTCGGCGCCACCCTGCGTGCGGATGCCGCGGATCCGGAACGAGCCGGCGAACTGACCGAACTCGGTGGCGAACTCCTGGCGCTGGTGGTGTGGTTCGTGTTCGGAGCCGCATTGCTCCCGATCGCGTTCGACCACCTGACCGTCGAGGTGGTTGCCTACGCGCTGCTGAGTCTGACGCTGGTGCGGATCCTGCCGGTTGCGCTGTGCCTGCTCGGGTCGGGTCTCAAGGGCAGCGATGTGTTGTTCGTCGCCTGGTTCGGCCCCAGAGGTCTGGCCTCGGTCGTGTTCGCCGTCCTCGCCGTCGAGAGCCTCGAGACGTCGACGCTGCTCGACGACGCGGTCGGCGTGGTCGCCATGACGATCGCATTCAGCGTGGTGCTGCACGGTGTCACCGCTGGTCTCGGAGGGAGCCGCTACACCAAAACCGACGAGGCAGATGCAGCGATCGTGCAGATGCCACGCGTCCGACCGACGAGTTTCGCTCGGTCCGCCGTCGGCGACGTCGATCACGCCTCGATCGTCCGAAACGGTGCAGATGATCGGTGACGGTTCGCCGCCAGCGACCGAGGCCACCGACCTCGAACTCACGGACACCCTGACCAGGTCGCGCGCGTCGTCGCGTCGTGCGTCCTTCGTGCCGCGCATGCCGTCGCAGGCATTCGCCGTCTCACGCCATGCCAAGCGTGTTCGACGCCCGACCGATGTCGTCACGCTCCTCGTCACCCTGGCGTTGTTGCTGTGGAGCGCCAGCGGCGCCGACGAAACCGACGCCGGCTTCCGGGGCGCCCTCGCCGACCTGATCACCACCGCACCGAACTTGCTCGACCCGATCTGGCAGGTCATGCAAGACCTCCTCATCGTCTGGGTCGTGTTCGTGCTCGGACTCGCACTCGTGCTGCCGTCGACTACGCCCAGCAGATCCCGGTCCGGGTGATCGGGCTCGTGCTCGGCGTCCCCGATTCCATGGCCGACGTCTTCACGGGCTGGGTGCGCGACGTGCTCGAGTTCGCACACGACGCGGAACGGCGAGACCGCGCCCGTGGTGAGGTCGTCACGTACTTCCTCGGCGAGACGGAGAGACGAAGAAAGATCGCTGTCGCTGTTGGCGATCAGAGTGAGGGCGGTAGTTCGTCCTCCGGTCGTTTGTCGAGATAGTGGGTGAGCGCGTCGGCCTGGGCAGCAAGCGCCTGCTTGAAAAGGCGTGTGCCGATCGCGATGAGCGGTCGGGCGACAATGCTCCGCTCGTGGAATGAGATCGTCCACGTGTAGTCCGTTCCGCCACCCGAGTGTTCGTCGAATCGATGCCGAGCAGTCATACAGAACGGCCACGTCGGAGCGACGCTGCGGAACTCGGCAAACGTCGGCGGATCCCATGCGATCACTTCGCTCGTTCCACGGATCGGCAATCGGCCGAGGCGGCCACGAATACTGAAGCGCGTGCCCATGCCGATCGGACGGGTGTCTGCCCGCCACTCGCGGACGGCGGGGTCGATCAATCGTGCGGTGTCGGGTGAGATGACCACCGCAAACACCAGCGACGGTGGACTGTGCAGCGTCGTTGCGCGGTCGATCGTGGTCGTCCGAACGGGCATCCACCCAGCCTGCCACGATCGGCATGTGCCTCGTCACGCCAATAATGCCGGATCGTTCGCTCGGTTGATCGACCCTCGGCCGCCGTCGATATCGGGTGCCCTCTGGCCCGGCAGAACTCGGACGATGCCCTGATATAGCGCTATTAGGGTGCAGACATTGGCCGAAGGGACTGGGGGAGATGAACGCGACATCCGATCAGGTCGAAGCGGGCCACGCGTTCTACACCAAACGTGCGCTCGCCGTTTACGACGGGGCGATACTCGGGTTCTTCTCGCGCGTGGCGTGGAAGTGCCCTTCTGGGCGGATCTTGCAGCACTACAACCAACACGTTTCGACGAACCATCTCGACGTGGGAGTCGGGACCGGGTACTTCCTGGACCGCTGCCGGTTCGAGTCGTCTTCTCCGCGCGTTGCGTTGATGGACCCGAACACCAACTGTCTCGAAGTTTCCAGCCGCCGCATCGATCGATACAACCCCGAGGTCTACGAGGCCAACGTGCTGGAGCCGATCCCGTTCGACGTCGTCAAGTTCGATTCCGTCGGGTTGAACTATGTGCTGCACTGCATTCCCGGCGACATCGCTACCAAAGCCGTCGTCTTCGAAAATCTGAAAGCGCTCATGAACCCAGGAGGGGTCGTGTTCGGAGCGACGTTGCTCCACGACGGTGTGCGGCGAATCTGGCTGGCACGACAGGTCATGGACCGCAACAACAAACACGGCATCTTCACCAACGTCAACGACAGTCTCGATGGTCTGCGGTTGGCATTGTCCCAGCACTTCACCGACTCGGCGGTCGAGGTCGTTGGCTGTGTCGGGATCTTCACGGGTTCCCTCTGAGCCACAGCGAGGATCGAGGAAGCCTGGGCCTCGACTGCTCGCCCGTGTCATGATCTGTCGACCGATGCCGTCTCTCGCCGCCCGCCTGATCCGTGTCGCCATTCGCCGCAGCATCAAACCGAAGTCGATCAGCGATGGCTTCGTTGAGCAGATCCGCAAGGCAACCGACGGGCGTCCTCCACCCAGCATGCTCGGCCGGCAGGTGGAGCATCGACCGATTGCGGTGGGCGAGTATGGGCGGGCAACCGGTGAGTGGGTTGGAGTGCCCGCAGCACGTCGCCACATCCTGTATCTGCACGGCGGTTACTACATCGCCGGGCGTCCCAGCACCTACCGAAACCTCGCTGCGCGCCTGGCCTCCGGTATTGCGGCTGAGGTGCTGCTCGTCGACTACCGACTGGCACCGGAAGATCCATACCCGGCTGCGCTCGACGACGCAATCGATACTTATCGGGGCCTCCTCGACACCGGTGTCGATCCGGCCACAGTGGCAGTTGCCGGCGACTCGGCCGGTGGGGGCTTGGCGTTGGCCCTCCTCCAGCGGGCCAGAGCGGAGGGCCTCCCGATGCCAGGCGCCGCCGTCTTGTTCTCTCCGTGGGTCGACCTCACGTGCTCCGGCGGCAGCGTCGACACCAATGACGACACCGATGACATGCTCTCGGCAGCCGCGCTGCGCACCGCGGCGGCGTTCTACGCGGGCCACATCGATCTGAACACTCCCGGAATCTCGCCACTGTTCGGTGACCTGTCGGGCCTCCCTCCCCTGTTCATCACGGTAGACAACTCCGAAACCCTGCTCGATGACTCGTTGCGCCTCGTCGACCGCTGCCGCGCCGTCGGCGGCAGGGCAGAACTACAACGGAGCGCGGGCCTCTTCCACGTCTGGCCCATCACCGTGCCCTACGTGCGCGAAGCCCGCCGCACCGCCGCCGACGTCGTCCGCTTCCTCGACCACGAACTGGCCTAGCACCAGCGATCTCCTCGCTTGCCGAGCATCGTCGGTCCGCGCTCCCGCTCGAGGGTGCCCGGTAATCGCGAGCTGTAACGCTCCGCCAGGCGAGAGATATCCGGCGAAGTCGCACGCCTCTCGACCGCCGGAGGCCACTCGATAATCACGCCGTTCGAGGGCGGCCGAGACCGCTCGTAGCGGC
>CAVOVK010000012.1:0-255680 GCA_963699815.1 uncultured Acidimicrobiaceae bacterium
GCCGCCGAAGGGCATAGGCACGTAGTTCAGGATGTCAAACCCTGGCACCACGCCATCATCTGATATCGATGGCGAGAGGCGCAGGGGTCCACGAGTCGGAAGGGTTCCGGCCGAGTCCTTCTTGTCAGTAGGGGTTTGCAGTACCGACGATCGCTGCGTGCCCCGAGGTCAAGGCCGTCGAACCCCTGCGCTGTTGTTTGCAGTGCGCTTTGCAGTAGCGCAAAGCTCATACCCCGTCCCCTCCCGATTCGGGCCGAGCTGCGACACCCGGCAGTCATGATCGAGCCATGAGTATTTCGATTCCAGACCTTGCCGTGCAGCGCGACGCTCTGCTCGCTGGCCAGCCTCTCGACGCTCAGGGGCTGGTCCGGTGGGCACGTGACCTCGTCGAGGTCGCGGCATCGACGGTCGGGTTCGAAGCCGACGTGCGAGTCGGGACGCCACCAGCCGACTGGTCGGTGGAAGTGCGCACCGCTGGACGCCAGGTCGTTTTGATCGATGCCGCCACCGACGCTCTCGACCCCGCCTCCCTCGACAGGCTCGAGCTCAGGGCGGCGCACGTCTGGCGCGATGTCACTCGCAACTCGGCGTTGTTCGAGCCCCGTCCCTGGATCGGTGCGATTCGAGTCGCGGAGGACCGTTCAACCGACGCGGCCGGCGTCGAGCGTGTGCCACAACTCGTCGCATCGCGGACGCTCGACGCGGCGTGTGTCCTTGCGCTCGATCGTCCGGCACGCACTGTCGGAAGCCCAAGTCCCATCCTGTCGATCGAGTCGTTCGCGGCGGCATTGGTGGGCCGCTTCCTCGTGCTCACCGCCGGCACCGCCACCGCACGATGATCAGCCGCACCACTGAGTTATGGCCAACTTGTTTCGATGGCTCGGTGCTCGAACATCTATGGCATAACTCGCCGGGAGCTTGATCGCCGTGGCTCGTGGAGCGGGTCGTCAGACGGCAAGTCGCTACCGTGGGCCGGGTGAATGAAGTGTTCGGGCCAGATGACCAGGAGGCGTTCGAGCGGGCGCGTGATCGGCTGATCGAGGACTTCGCAGCATCCGGTGGTGAAGGGTTCGAGCGAGTCGCGGAGCAGGTCCTCGACTTCAAGTGGGGCTATCTCGACGGCGACCTCCTGAACTGGTCGCCGGCCGATCTGGACGAGGTTCTGTTCGGGCTGTATCCGGCCAAGGTGCTGCTCGACGGAGAGGCGATCGCCGACGTCCCAGCGGGCTTCGCATCGTTCCTCCGGTTCTTGGTCGGCCGTCGACCTGACCACTCGCCCCCGTTCGAGGTGCTCGCCGAGTACGTGGAGCTGTCGGCGTCGAGATTCATCTCGGCGATGAACGACGAGGACAACTGGTCCTTCGGCAAGCGGATGTGGTCGACAGCGTTGGCCGAGGGTGTCGAACTGTCCGACGAGGATGCGATCGGGCGATGGATGGAGGACTTCAATTCGCGCACCCTCGGTGAGCGTGACCAGATCCTCGGTCGGCTCCCCGCGCCGGGTGATGGGCTGCTGCGTGCCGTGTTCGGCTCGATGCCACCGGTCGTGCTCGCGCCCGAGCACGAGCTTCGGACGCTGGCTGCCGACACCGTGCTGGTCCGGCGCCTGACAGCGTTGGTCCGATACTGCGGCGCCGGCCGCACCGTGACCGATCGCGGGAATCTCAAGCTCGCCGATGGCAAGGAGCTGGTCGACGTGCTCGGCACCGACGACCGGTTCGACGAGCAGATCGGCGACCGTGCGTTCAAGACGAAGAGCAGCGAGGAGCTCAGCGACGTCGACTGGACGTACCGAATCGCGCTCGAGACCCTGATGCTCGAGACCGAAGGAACCAAGCTGCTTCCGGGCGCAAACGCCGACTGGGTCGACACGCCGCTCGATGCCGTCTACGGCGCGCTCCTCGTGATGCTGAAGCGCATCGGTCCGACGCAGCACCGCTACCGAAAGGACAATTACGGCTGGGGTTGGTACGCCGACGAACTCGATGCCCAGCTCTCACCGCTGTTGCTGGAGCTGTACCGCGAGCGCGAGCCACGGGATGTCGATGATTTGGCCGAAACGATGTGGAACGTGCTGCAGGACGAGTACGACCTGTCGGACCTTCCGGCCGACAAGCTCGCGCATCACCGCATCCTGGTCGAGAACGCATTGCGACATGCTCTGGATCGGCTCGAAGAGCTTGGCATCGTCGAAGTCGCCGAGGAGATCCGCACGACCGGGAAGTACGGCACCGTCGAGCGCAGCGGCGGCGTGGTGCAGCTTTCTCCGCTCGGCTTGTGGGCGATGCAACGGATGGCGTCGAAGCTGACGGACGCGCCGATCGTCGGAGCCCTTCGTGATGTGCCAGCAGCCGAGCTGCTCCGCGCCGCCGGCGACCTTGCCGACGACGTGGCGCGCGGGGAGATCGACGCGTGGGTCGACCACCACGGCGATCGGGCCGCCGATGAGCTGTGCGCAGCGCTGCCGGACGCCGACGAGACCGGGCGAGGACTCGGCTTCCGGGCGCTCCTGCGGATCGGGACACCTGCCGCTGCGGCCGTCGAGAAGCTGGGGGAGCATCCCGACCTCGCCGACTTCGTCACCGTCTTCCGCGTCGACACGCTGGCTGCCTCCCCGGACGAGATGGACCGCGCCGGCGACCCCGAGGGATGGGTCCGCTTGCTCCACACTGTCATCGAACTGTGGGGCCCCGACTCGGCCGCGGCAGCGTGGGCGGTCCCGGCGGCCGGCGATCCCGGGATCGACGCGATGTTGAACACGGCATGGCGAGTCCCCGGTCTCGCCACCGGCGAAGTGCTCGCCGCCGTCGGCGGCCACCACCCCGACAAGGGCGTTGCCAAAGCGGCCCGCAAGGCACTCTTCAAGTACCGCAGTGCGAGCTGACGCCGTCGATGCCATCGAGTCACTCCGTCGACTCGCTCGCGCAGGAGTTTGATTCGAGTTTGGCGTGAGCCTGAAGATCAGGGTTCCGCCAAACAGGTCATAAGTGACACCACCCTCACCTCGACGGCAACCTGCTGTCACGGGTGATCGCCCGACCCCGACTTCTACCGATTCTTCTACCGGAACTTCTACCGGACGGGTAGAAACCGGGTGGAAGCCGTCAGCACGTTACGGCACTGTAGGTTGCATCTGACCAGCTAGATCGACATTTCCTGGTTCGGAGCGGATTGTGGATAACCCCTCGAATCAGAGTTCAAGTCCCCCTTCGCGCGCCGCGCCAGTCGAGCACGAAGCTGACGGTCGCGCCACCCCAGCCGTTCTCCTGGTCTCTGGCTTCCACGGTCACTCGGGTGATGCCGTCGGGTATCTCGACGCCGGAGAGGGATCGGGTGAAGGGCTGTTCGCCGGCATGGTCGTGGAGTAGTTCACGGATGCCGAGTTCTGAACCGTCGGGGGCGAGCACTCGCCATGCGTCGGCATAGCGATCGGGTGAGTCGTACGGCGAGCTGACCGTGACGTTGAACGTCCAGCTGCCGTCGTCGCTCTGGGTGGCGGTGACGGAGAGCACGTCGGGAAACAGCCCATCGCCCGGAGATCCGGCGGTCGTGCTCGTCGCTGGTTCGCTCGTCGATGTGGACGCAGCGTCGTCGTTTCCGCACGATGCGACGGAAAACGCCGCTGCGATGGCCAGGAGCGAGACCGTCCGGATCATCGACACAGTGTTGCAGCGTGGAGCGGTAGTGGCGGGGCGTGGCCCGGTCCAGCTCGGCGGCGAACCGTCGGTCTCGCCGGTCGTAGCACGGTCCGGCTCGCATCCCCTTGGCAGATCTCCCAACTCACGCTCGTTTCGGTCCGAGCAGCGCGACGGCCAGAACCGACCCGACCAGACCTCCGGTGCTCGACAGAAGCAGGTCACCGATGGTGTCGCCATACGTCAATGACAGTCCGTCGGCGCCACCGATCCCGTCGGTCGAGACGAGCCACTCCAGAATCTCCCACCAGACGATCGCGATCGCACCGAACCCATAGCCCAGTAGGACGGCGTCCCTACGGTCGTCGACATTGCGAAAGCGGAACGCGTGAAACGCCGCCACCAGCAACACCCAGTTCAACGCGTGCAGCACGTCATCGGTCTGCGGATACTCGTCGTACATCCCGACCAGATTGCCGAGCGTGTCGAGCAGGAATGGGGCAGCCAACAGCAGATCCCCGGTGTGGGCGTACGGGCTCCAGTGTCGTCGCCGACCGATCACCGGGACCAGCACTGCGGACGCCATGAACAGTGGGGCACGCATCGGCATCGCCTTGCCGTCCACCGAGTCCGGCACGAAGACGATCGCCACGAAGAAGGCGACGACCAAACCGATCTTGACGGCGATGTTCAGGCGCAGCGTCCACGCCGCTCGATCGAACTCGAGCACCCGCGACAAGCGCTGGTCACCCGGTCCGCTCGACATCACATCGATCGTACGCTCAACGACGAGTCGGCCGGGATCCCTCGGCTGCGAGTCCTGTAGTCGGCGACGCTGGACCTGTCGTCCGGGTGTCACGGACTGGCGGCACTCCCGGTTCGCATCGCAGTCGACAGCGGTCGGAGTGGGGGACTCCTGCCCCTTCATCCGAGTCCTGGGCTTCCGTACGGTTGGGCCCATCCCGGAATCCGGGCGACCCAGCGGAGGAACCACATGACCCTGATTCGAGTCAACCCGGAGAGTGTTCGTGGCTACGGACGTGCAGCCCAAGCGGCGTTCGAGACGATGCACCGTTCGCTCGTCGAACTCGTCGTCGACGTCGTCGCCGTCCGCTACTTCGGTCCGAATGCAGTGGCATTCAAGACCGAGTGTGGACGGATGTCTGCCGACTTCGCGAACCGCCTGCACCTCGACATGGGGGCGATGGCCGACGCCGTGCGTCGATCGACCTCCAACATCGCCACCTCGCTCGGGGGCGCGCCGATCCAGATCCAGATCGACAACCGTCCGATCACGCCATCCACGCCTCAGACCGTCGACTACGTCGATGTCGACACGGCCGCGCTCGAGGCCATGGTCCCCGTCGTCACTGAGCGCTTCGCCCAGCTGCGCGATGGTCTCACCACCAACTTCCAGCGCCTGCAGGCGACCGACTGGGAGGGCAATGCAAAGCTGGCTGCGATCGATGCCGTCGGCGGATTCACCACCGCTGCACATGCGAAGTGCGACGAGACCGAGCAGGCCTTGTCCGCCTACATAGCGCGCCAGGTCCAGAGCGTCGTCGCCGCGGATCGCTGATCGCTGTCATCAGACCGGCGCACGGGGTTACCGGTGGACATGATCCTGCGCGTGCAGGGTTCGGGCGGACGGGTCGACGATGTGGTCGTCGTCGTCGACCCGTCCCACACCGTCGGTGAGCTGACCGTCGCCCTGTGCCAACACGTCGACGAGCGAATCGAGGGTGCAAGGTTGACGTCGATGCGACTCGGCCGATCGTTGAGGCCCGACGAGCTCGTCGCCGGCGCCGGCGTGATGTCTGGCGACGAACTCACGGTCGGTCCGCCCGGCCTCGCCGCCGGCGCCCCGCGGCTGCCGACCCGGGCAGTGTCCGTCGATGTGACCGCAGGGCCGGATTCGGGTCGTTCGTGGTTGCTGCCACCAGGTCGATATTCGATCGGACGGGGCACCGGCGTCGACCTGCTGATCGCTGACCCATCGGTGTCACGCCATCACGTCGACATCGAGGTCGGCGGAGCATGCCGCGCCACGTTGATCCCGAGGCCGAGCGCGGCGAACGGCGTGACGGTGAACGACGTCGAGGTCGTTGGCGCCACGCCTCTCTCCGGCGATGACGTGGTCGCGCTCGGTGGCAGCCGGTTCGCGTTCCGGGCGTTCGAGCGGAGCGGGCGCGAACAACCCGAACGGCTGGGCTGGATCGAGTTCCACCGCACCCCGTACCGGCCGCCGATCGTGGTCGAGCGGGCGAACGCGGCGATCGGGCCGATCCCCAGCCGACCCGAGCCGCGTAAGCTCCAGGTGTTCGCGGCACTCGCCCCACTCGCTGCGGGTCTGACGATGTACGCGTTCACGCGTCAGGTGCAGTTCCTCGCGCTCACCTTGATCTCACCGATCGTGATGATCGCCACAGCCATCGAGGAACGCCGATCCGGGCGCCGCAACTTCGGTGACCGGCTCGTCGCGTTCCGCGCCGATCTGGTCGCGGTGCGTCGGCGGGTCGAGGCCCTCCGACACGCCGAGCGGATCGACCGTCTGCGGGCGGCGCCGGATCTGGCCGACCTGGTCCGGCGCGCCGAGCTGCGCACGATCGACCTGTGGTCGCGAGGACGAGGCGCGCCGGACTTCTTGCGGCTGAGGTTGGGCCTCGGCTCCGCGCGTGCGTTCGGTTCCCGATCGAACTCGAGTCCGGTGGCGACGACGATCTCCGCCGTGAGGCCAGCACCGCGCTGGAGGGCCTCGACGTACTCGACCACGTGCCTGTCACCGTCGACCTCTGTAGGGACGTCGTGCTCGGTCTGCACGGCGAACACGGTCTCGTCGAGGGTGTCGCTGCTTCCCTGGCCATCCAGGCCGCAACGCTCCACAGCCCGGAAGACCTCACGATTGCGGTAGCCGTCGCCGCTTGCCGACCGCTCGGGTGGATGAAGTGGCTACCGCACCTCCGCTCCGTCACATCGCCGCTCGGTGGAGGCCATCTCGTCACCTGCCGTGCCGACGCAGACGAGCTCATCGACCGATTGACCGAGGTCGCGACGTTCCGTTCGACCGACGAGTCGGATCGCGCCGTCGAGCGCTGCTGGCCGCGCCTGCTGGTGTTCCTCGACGCCGAGCTCTCGCCCGATCCTGCAGAGGTGGTCCGGCTGCTGGAAATGGCTCCGCAGGCCGGTATCAGCGTGGTGTGGATGGCATCGTCGGCCGCCAACGTCACGAGGTACGCAACCCGCACGCTCGGCGTGGGCCGGGCGGCCGGTGCCGCGATGGTCGGTCGGCTCTGGGCCACCGATCCGGAGATTCCCGATCAGGAACTCGAAGTCGAGCACGCGCGTCCCGAGCTGGCCGATCAGGTCGCCAGGACGTTGGCACCGATTCGCGATGCATCGACAGCATCGATGACATCGTCGATCCCGCGGATGGTGCCGCTGCTCGACCTGCTCGGTGTCGGCAAGCCGTCCGCCCAGTGGGTCGAACAGCAGTGGCGGCGAGCGAACGACTACGGGCTGAGCTTTCCGATCGGGGTGGGCGCCGACGGACCCGTCGTGCTCGACCTCGTCCACGATGGGCCGCATGCCCTGATCGGAGGCACGTCGGGGTCGGGCAAGAGCGAACTGTTGCAGTCGATCGTGGCGGCACTCGCCGTCCACCACCCTCCGACTCGGCTCAACTTCCTGTTCGTCGACTACAAGGGCGGTGCCTCGTCCCAGGTCTTCGAACGGATGCCACACACCGTGGGTCATGTGACCAATCTCGGGGCGGAGCTGTCGCTGCGAGCGCTGACCTCGCTGAGCGCCGAACTCAACCATCGCATGTCGATCATGGAGGGTCGGGCCAAGGATCTCGCAGAGATGCTCGAGGTCGCTCCCGACGAGGCGCCACCCTCGCTGGTGATCGTCGTCGACGAGTTCGCCACCCTCGTGAAGGAGGTGCCCGAGTTCGTCGACGGTGTCGTCGACATCGCCCAGCGCGGTCGCAGCCTCGGCATCCATCTCGTCCTCGCGACCCAGCGTCCGTCGGGGTCGGTCAACGAGAACATCCTGGCCAACGCCAATCTGCGGATCTCTCTGCGCATGCTCGACCGGGCCGAGTCGAGTGCGATCATCGGTGGCCCGGAGGCCGCCGACATCCCGGTGCCTCTGCGCGGGCGCGGGCTTCTACGGCTCGGTCCCGGCCGACTCGTCGAGTTCCAGAGCGCGTTCTCCGGCGCTCCGCTCGTCAGCGGTGACCCACACCACCCGGTGCTGGTCGGCACGTACACGCGGACCGACGACTCGCCGAGGACGATCGCACCGGGAGCACCCGGCACGGATTCGGCGCCGGCCACCCATCTGGGTGCCCTGCTCGACGCGATGGTCGAGGCCGATCGACGCGCTGACCATCCGCCCCGGCGCAGGCCGTGGCGCGACGCGCTGCCCGACGTCGTGCTGCTCGACGAGGTCCTCGCCGACCCGGCGACCGACGATGCCCGCCTCCAGCCCGGCCGCTTCGTGGCGATGGGGCTGGTCGACGCGCCCGATCGCCAGGACCAACACCCTGGCCTCGTCGACCTCGAGCAGGGCGGCGGCTGGTTGGTGTTCGGCAGTGGCGGGTCGGGCAAGACCACGCTGCTGCGCACGGTCGCCGCGTCGCTCGATCGCTGTCGCGGGGCGGGCCACGGTGAGGTGGCGACGATGGTGCTCGACTTCGCGTCGCGCGGATTGATCGGGTTGCGGATGCTGCCGTCGGTGATCGACGTCGCGACCGGCGACGATCTCGAGGCGGTGACAAGGCACCTCGTGAGACTGGACGCCGAGCTCGATCGCCGCCGCCGGTTGCTCGCCGATGCCGGAGCCGAACACCTCACGGCGTACAACCGTGATCAGCCACCGCTCGCGAGGATCGTCGTGCTGATCGACGGATTCGGTGGCTTGGCGAGCACCCTGTTCGAACCGCGCGGTGGGCTGGGCATGTCGTCGGAACTGTGGAGCGATCTCCTGACCCGCCTCGTGATCGACGGTCGACAGGCCGGCATCCACACCATCATCACGGCTGATCGGCGTGCCGCGGTGCCGTCACGGCTGCATTCGGCGGTGGCCAATCGTCTCATCCTCCGCCTCGCCGACGAGGGTTCGTATGCCGAGCACGGCGTGCCCCTCGGGCGTGCCCGCGGCCTCGACCTCACGCCGGGGCGTGGGCTGCTGGATGGTGCGGCCGCGATCCAGATCGCCTCGGTGTCGTGCGATCCGCTGGCCCGCTCGCAGGCCGAGGCCTTGGCGGCGATCGGCTCGGCCGGTGAGGGCGCCCGTACCACGGAACTGTCGAGCGCACCGCTACCGGATCACCTCGAGCTCGATCAGGGTTCGCTCGATCGACGGTGCGAAGGCGTCACCGGTGCGCTGCATGCCGTGATCGGCGCCGCCGACGTGTCGGGCGCCCCCGCAGTCGTCGATCTCGAATGGACCAGCCTGGCCGTCGTCGGACCGCCTCGTTCGGGTCGCTCGACTGCGCTCGCCACCGTGGCGATGGCGCTCGGGCGCGACTCCGAGGTGTTCGTCGTCGGGCCGTCGAGCAGCCCGCTCGCGGGCCACGGGTTCGAGCGGGCGGCCTTCGGGCGAATGATCGAGGTGGCCCCCTTCCTCGATCGGCTCGCGAACGAGTTGGCGCTCGCTGGCCTCGATCGACGGTTCGTACTGATCATCGACGACGTCGACACGTTCGACGATCCGACCATCACCCCGGTCCTCGAACGCCTCGTCGCGTACGACTCTCTGCGCGTGGCGGGTGCCCTCGAATCACGGTCGATGACGGGCTACACCAGCAGCGCCATGGTGGGTCTGCTGCGTCGGGCGCGGCGCGTGCTGATGCTCCAGCCCGACGACCCGGGCGAGTTCTTGCAGACCACCGGCGTGCGGTTGGTGGTGCGGCCCGGTCTGCGACTACCTCCTGGCCGCGGCGTTCTGCTCGCCGACCGGATCCCGACCATCGTCCAAGTCGGCACCCGCACCGGTGTGCCGGCGAGCGACTCGCTCATTCCTCGGCGTCGAGGCGATCTCGATCCGACTGCGGGAGTGCCGCCCGCAGCAACTCCATCCGCTTCCACTCGGGAACCGGGGGCTCGTGACCACGAGCCGGCACGTACGTAGAGATCTCGCCGTCCTGGTGGATGTAGCGGCCGCAGTTCGGGAACACGCGGCCGATCGAGACGATGATCACGGCCTGCGCGCCGTGATGCCGGGCGATGTCGGACGAGTCGATCGACACCCGGGCCGTGCCGTGCACCCGCATGCGCCACGGGCGTTCGGTGTCGATGAACAGCAGGCCCACCTTGCCGGTGTCGGCGATGTTGCCCATGGTGCGCATCATGCCGTTGCCGTCATAGCTGGGGATCCGGAGCTCTGAAGGGTCGACGACTTCGACGAAGCCCACGGCGCCACCCTTGTAGGAGACGTCCGGCCACCCCTCGGCATCGACCGTCGAGATCCACACCGTCGATTGGGCTTGGATCAGTGCGATGTCGTCGGCGTTCAACTCGGCGTGCACCGTGAAGTCGTGCAACACGTCGGCCAGCCGTCGGGAGTCGAACGCGTCCTGGAGCGCCCGAGCTCCCGCTCCGTAGAGCGCCGAGTTGGGAGTCGTGCCGGCCACAGCTCCCAACTTACGCGAGGGCGGACTCGAAGCGGTCGAGGGCGGCAGCGATCTCGTCCTCGGTGGTCTGCCAGCTGGTGACGAGCCGAATCGAGTCGTGGCCCATCCGATAGAACAGCAGGCCAGCCCGCTCGAGGCGGTCGATGATCTCGGCCGGCAGTCGTACGAAGAGCATGTTGACGTCTGGCCGGTTGACGAAGTCAACGCCCAGCTCGGCCAATCCAGCGGCGAGCTGCGCCATCCGGTCGTTGGATCGTCGGGCCAATCGCAACCAGAGATCGTCGGCGAGGTAGGCGAGGATCTGCGCCGACTGGAAACGCATCTTCGAGGTGACGTGACCCGAGCGCTTGGTTCGATACACGAGTTCGTCGGCGGCACCGCTGTCGAACACGACGATCGCCTCGGCGGAGAGCCCTCCGTTCTTCGTCGCTCCGAGCGAAACGGCGTCGACGCCGGCCCGCCACGTGAGGTCGGCCGCCGAGCACTCGAGCGCGATCAAGGCGTTCGCGAAGCGGGCACCGTCGAGATGCACCTTCAGTCCGCTGCCATGGGCGATCGCAGCCAGTTCGGCCACCTCTCGGAGCGGATAGATCGTGCCCATGTCGGTGGGCTGTGTGAACGACAACACCGACGGTTGCGAGTGGTGCGGGTCACCCCAGGTGATCGAGCCGAGCGCTGCCCGCAGAGCGTCGGGCGTCATCCGGAAGTCCTCGCCCGGCACACCCTTCATCACCGCACCACCGCCGAGCATCGACGTGGCGCCTCCCTCGCTGTTGAGGATGTGGGCGGTCTCGTGGCACAACACCGCACCCCACGGTGGGGACAGCGCCGTCAATGCCAGCGCGTTGGCCGCCGTGCCGCTGGTGACGGGGAACACACGGGCGGTGTCGTGCTCGAACACCTCGCGGATGCGATGCTCGAGTCGGGCTGTCGTTTCGTCGGCGCCGTAGGCGATCGCCGAACCGACGTTGGCGTCGGCGATCGCCGCCAGGATCTCGGGGGCGACGCCGGCTGAGTTGTCGCTACGGAATTCGATCGTGGTCACCATGGCGTTCTACCAGTGAGCGACCGGGAGTGGGCAGTCCTGCAGCTACGGCGGATCAGTGTCGTTCGCGGACGCCTTGGTCGTATGCAGCGATCACCGCCAGCACCGACATGGCGGCGATCGCACTCACACCGATGATCGTCACGCCGTGGATGTGCATGTCGACCGCGCCAGGGTTTCGAAAGCCTGGGCCGACGGGCCGATCCGTGAGCTCGAACAGGGTGCTCGCCGCGAGCCACACGATCGGGATCGTTCCCCCGATCGCGAGCCCCAATCCCCATCGGCGCACGGTGAGAAACCCGATCACCCCGGCGAGCACCAGCAACCCGAGCTGCACCAGACGACCGACCAGGAGCATCGCCGGCGCCTCACCCGGGCCGTCGATCAGATACCAATTGTCGCTGAACACCGCCTGCCCTTCGGGCAGGAGGGGGCCGCCTGCCGCCACGACGGCGGCCAGCGCCCCGAGGGCGGCGATCCACGGGTTGAGCCCGCTGCGCCGGTCGGCCGTGGCGTCGTTGATTGCGGCGAAGAACAGCACCACACCGAGTGCTCCCGCTGCGACGGTCAACCAGTAGCCGAGGTCGCGCGTGATGGTGAGGGTGAACTGCTGTTCACTCGGAATCGCAGCGAATGCGTGAGCGGCGTCGATCGGGATTTGTGCCAGACCGACCGTCAAAGCGGCCAGCCCTGCGACCGCAAGACCGGCGCCGCCGGCCAGGCCGGCCCCCCAGCGCCAGTGGAAACCAGCGGCTACGCCGCCCGCGACCATGAGGATGATCGCCAGTAGGCCGGCGATCGAGAGGTTGTCCGCCAGATCGTCGGCGATCCATGATCCGGTGCGGAAACCGAAGGGCGTGTCGTCACTGGGCGCGAGCCGTGTGTCGCTGGTGACGTTGACGATGTCGGTGAACAAGCTGGCCAAGGTCACGACACCTGTGAGCAGTGCGATCAGACTGACGGCGCCGAATTCGAACCAGGGTCGCGTCTGGCCGGCGTCGGAGAATGCCGGCATCTCGGCTGTGGTGACAGGAGCGATCGTCGTGGTGACGCCGAGCGACGATCCTGGTTCGACCAGGTCGTACGGCGTTGCCGTCGCGGCATCGAGTCCGACCGGATCATCGCCGATCTGCTCCTTCCAAACGTCGGGGACCGCCTCGGTGGCCGGCAGGTTGGCCGTGATCCCATCGCCCGTCGGGCCGTCGGGCGTGTCGGTCTGGACCGCCTCGGTGGCCGGCAGGTTGGCCGTGATCCCATCGCCCGTCGGGCCGTCGGGCGTGTCGGTCTGGACCGCAACGGTGGCCGGCAGGTTGGCCGTGATCCCATCGCCCGTCGGGCCGTCGGGCGTGTCGGTCTGGACCGCAACGGCGCCGGTTGCGGCCCAGATCAGATCGTCGCCGACCCAACCCTCGTCGCCTTCGACTGCGGGGAGTGTGCCGCCGGTGGTCGGGGGATCGTCGCCTTCGGCGGCTCCGGCCGCGTCGGTGGCGTCGACGGCGGCGTGGATCGTTCCGTCGTCGGCGTCAGCTCGGTGGGCTCGTCGAGGATCACGCTCGCGTCGGGTTCGACTGCGTCGGTCGATGCGTTGCCGTCGGTGACCTCGAGTAGCGAGACACCACAGCCCGTGCAGAACCGATCGCCCTCCTGCACCGCTCGGCCGCACTGGTCGCACACCATGTCACCGCATGATACGGCGCTCGCCCGATGCGTTGCCGAAGGGACCTCGAGTTCGACATCTACATGTCACCTACCCCTCACGCGGTCAGGTCGTGATCGAGCCGACGGAGCTGGGAGGCGACATACGGACGGGCGCGACGCTGCCCACCGCGTTCGGAGATCGCCACCTGCAGCGAACGCAGGGCGCGCACGATCGTGGCGCGGTTGGGATTCCAGCCCCGGCGTTCGCACTCGTCGAACCATTCGCCGGGTGTCCGATGTCCTCGCTCACCATTGCAGCGACGGCAGGCTGCGAGTTCGTTCTCGATCCAGCTCGGCCCGCCCTTGATGCGCGGCACCAGGTGCTCGGTGGTGGCCACGACCAGGCCGACCTCGAGGGCTCGCCGGCACCACACACACTCGGCACCGTCGCGCTCGAGGATGACCGCCATCCGCTCGCGGCGGTTGAGCTGCCGATCGGCTCGCACCCTGCCAGCCTGTCACCCGTTCAGCCAGTCGGCCCGAATCGTGCCGGGGGGTGCCGCGTCGGCAAGCGCTCCGGCCAGAATGCTGGCATGGTCGGCCGCTTCGCACCCTCACCAACCGGTGAGCTGCACCTCGGCAATCTCCGAACGGCACTCGTGGCGTGGTTGACCGCCCGCAGCTCGGGCCGCAGCTTCGTGGTTCGAATGGAAGACCTCGACCGAGCCACGTCATCGGCTGCTCACGAGCAACTGCAGCTCGACGATCTCGCGGCGATCGGATTGGATTGGGACGGCGAGGTGGTTCGCCAGAGCGAACGATTCGATCTGTATCGAGCCGAGATCGAGCGGTTGCGGGCCCTCGGGTTGGTGTACCCGTGCTTTTGCACGCGCCGGGAGATCCGAGCGGAGATCGATGCGGCGGCTCACGCCCCGCATGCGCACCTGCCCGATGGCGCTTATCCGGGCACGTGTCGCGATCTGAGCGCCGCGGAGCAGGCTGCCCGGATCGCGGCAGGTCGCCGACCGGCGATCCGGTTGCGCACCGAAGGCGAGATGATCGAGTTCGGCGACCTCCTGAACGGCCGGGTGGGGGGCGCCGTCGACGACGTGGTGCTCGCGCGCGCCGATGGGGTGCCGGCGTACAACCTGGCGGTGGTGGTCGACGATGGCGCTCAGGGGATCACCCAGGTCGTGCGCGGCGATGATCTGCTCGCGTCCACCCCACGCCAGATCCTGCTGCAGCGCCTGCTCGGGATAGCGACGCCCGAGTACCTCCACGTCCCGCTCGTGCTCGGCGATGACGGTCAGCGTCTGGCGAAGCGCCATGGCGCTGTCACTCTCGCTGAACTGCGTGGGCAGGGCGCGACCACAGCCGATGTGTTGACGATGCTGGCGCGATCGCTCGATCTGGCTTCGGCCGGCGAAGTCGTCACGACCGATGTGCTGTTGGAGCGATTCGATCCTGCTCGACTGCCGGTGTCCCCATCGCAACTGGCCGACCTGCAACGATCGATGCCGTGACTGACCCGCCTGTGACCATCGATCCGTACGGCGACCACCACCGTGACCACGCGCCCGGTGATCCGTCGGATCTCGAGATGATCCTCGGCTACCGGGGGGCGGTCGACGGACGTTCCGGTGTGTCCGAGGTCGGTGCCGAGCTCTTGCTGGTGCCGTTCTGGACGCCGTCGTTCTGTGCGGCGGTGATCCGTGCTGCCGAAGCGGTCGGTGGCTTCCAGCCCGACCCGGACGACCCGGTGCCGGGTCACGAAGTGTCGCTCGCGACCATCAGCCCGGCACTCTTCCAGGCCGTTCAGGATGACATCGGCGTCCGCATCTGGCCGCAGCTCGAGATGGCGTGGCCGCTGATCGAATACGCCGGCCTGCGCGATGCGTTCGTGATCAGGTACCGGACGGGTGAACAGACGTCGCTGCGGCTGCATCAGGACGTCGCCCAGGTGTCCGCCACCGTGCGCCTGAACGACGGTTACCGCGGTGCCTCGCTCAGCTTCCCGCGTCAGGGTTTCGACAACACCACCCAACCGGTCGGCTCGCTGCTCGCCTGGCCCTCGCTCGTCACCCATCCGCACGAGGCCACGCCTTTGGTCGATGGCACGAAGTACGCGCTGACGATCTGGTGCGATCTCCCTGTTGGCGTCGCGTTGTACTGATCACGGTTCGTCGGCGGCGTCGTGTCACGAGTTCTGCTGGACTCGAGTGTGGATATCAGGCCCGAACATGCGTGCCCCAGCGCATCGCGGCGGCCGGGAATCGAGCCCGCCACAGGGTGGGTTTCTCATCGACGTGAATGAAAAGTGCACGAATTTCGCGGGAATCCACGAGCAGTGCCCTGTCAGCGGAGGTGCTATTGGGTAGCGTTGCAGGTCGTATGTGGTTGAGAGGTGGTCTGGCGATCGGGGCGGCGGTGGTGTTGCCCGCGTGCTGCCACCACGACGCTCGCCAGCACGCCGGCACCCGACCCGGTCGAGCCGATTCCGACCGTCACGGTCGCGCCGACTACCACCACGGTGCCCGACACGACCATCGCCGAGCCCACCACGACCGAGGCATCGACCACCACCACGACGACGGTGCCTGCCACGACGACCACCACGATTCCGGTCAACATCATCGCCGTTCCAGAGGCCGATCCACCGATCGTCGGCGTCGGCACCGGTAGCGGACCGGAGACCCAGCGGGCCCAGGAGCGTCTGCTCGAACTCGGTTTCTGGCTGCAATCGGCCAACGGCGACTACGGCCTGACGACGACGCAAGCCGTCATGGCGTTCCAGAAGTACTACGGCCTCGTCACCGACGGCGTGCTGGGCGACGAGACCGCTGCGAAGATGACCGCCGTCACCGAGCGGCCGCACGGGCGCGCCGATGCCGGCACGCTGGTCGAGATCGACAAGGGTTTGCAGCTGTTGTTCTTCGTGATCGACGGCAAGTCCGAGTGGGTGCTCAATACCTCGACAGGCAGTGAAAAGCCCTACGACGAGCCCGACAAGAACTCACCCGGCGAGCGTCAGGTCGGAGACTCGATCACCCGCAACGGCCTGCACGACGTGTACCGCGAGCGCGCCGAAGGTTGGTGGGAAGGTGATCTCGGCGAGATCTACCGGCCCAAGTACTTCACCGGTGGTATCGCCGTGCACGGCTCGAACAACGTTCCCTGACTATCCGGCATCCCACGGTTGCGTCCGCGTCAGCGTTCCGGCCATGGACTGGATCTGGGAGATCGGCCTGATGCCGCTCGAAACGCCCGTCTGGGTGCACGAGGGCACCCAGACCACCGCCGACACCGCCTAGTTGTGACGACCGGGGAGGTTGTCCCTGGCGTGACGTCCGAGTCGTTCAGTCCCGGGAGAGATCGTCGTCGTACGAGGCCCCCAGCGCGGCACGCACCTCGTCCTCGTCGGTGCTCCAGGTGCAGGCGTACATCTCGGCGAGGTCGGGCGCGTCGGCGAACTCACCCCACGCTTCCGGCTCGCCACATCGCCGCTCGCCGGAACGCCTTCGCGCAATGGCCGAAGATCTCCGCTGTCTCGATCACGAGCGCCATCTTGGGAGTGCGCAAATCCGTGGTGAAGCCCGCCAGCAATTGGGGATCGGTGGTGAGCACGGCCGGACCGTTGATCCGCAACGTCTCTTCGTTCCCGGGCACGATCATCAGCACGCCGGCGTACGGATGCTCGACCAGGTTGCGGTAGCTGTCGAGTCGGTTGTTGCCGTTCAGGTCGGGGATCGCGATGTGACCGTCGTCGAGTCGGCGCACGAAACCGGGTGGGCCGCCGCGCGGTGACGCGTCGACGGATCCGTGCCCGTTCGACGTCGCCAGGACCACGAACGGGCAACGATCGATGAATGTCGCCATGCTCGGATCGATCGCCGAGAACTGCTTGCTCACGGCCCGTTCGCTGGGCCGGCGATACAGTGCTTCGAGCTGCTCGACTGTGGAGATCCGATCTGGTATGTCCATCTCGTCAGTGTGTCATGCCCGGTCGCCGGCAGGGACGCCAGATCACGGCAGCGGTCCTTGATCGTTCAGGTGGCCTCGAGGAGCTGTTTGAGTCGGGTGAGGTCCTGGCCCATGGCCCGTCGCATCGCCGCGGCCATCAGCGGCGCCACGAGCCGTGAGAAGCCCCGAGGCTCACCGTGGTTGTGCAGCGTCATGTGGGTCACACGTTGGCCGACGGGACGCCAGGTGTAGATCGTGTTCATGGGGAAGGGCCCGTGAGCGGTTCGCATCGCCACCTGCTCCCCTGGGGTGAGCTCGACGATCTCGTAGGTGTACACGAGGTCCCTGCCCAAGAAGCGTGCCCGGAACGTGACGAGCGAGCCGAGCATCATCGGTGGTTCGGTCTGCCACTCCGCTGACGTGATACGGCGGCACCACACTGGGATGTTCGACGGATCGCCCGCGTACGCCGCGACCTGCTCGATCGGGCATTCGATGACGATGGTGGCGGTGACGTCAACGCTCATGTCGGTCCTCCTCGCGATGACGCTCGAGCATGTCGGGTTCCGGACTCCGTCGACATCGTGGGATCACGCTGTCGCAGGACACGTCTCTGGTGTACCACATCGCCCCGATGTGGCTCCGTGGGCCGGCCCATGGCGGCGCGGACCCGTCGACTCGATGCGAGATCGTCGGCCCTGTGTCGGTCTTCGAATGTCGTGCCAGACTGGCCGTCGCTGATCGCGTCGCCGATGAGGCGATGAACAGCATTCCGAACGACGACTTCGAGCGAGGGACCGACACAGCAATGACGACGACACACGAACTCGATCAGGCGGTTGCCGGACAGACCGTCCCCATGCGGTTTCTCGCGAATCTCGAGCGCCACGCCGACGCCGAGGTGCTGCGCTGGAAGGGGGCCGACGGCGAGTGGCGCAGCCAAACACTCGCACAGGTTGCCGACGACGTGGCCCGGTTGACCACCGGTTTGCGCAACCTCGGCATCGAGAAGGGTGATCGAGTCGTGTTGATGCTCACCAACCGACCCGAGTTCCACGCCCTCGACCTGGCGGTGTTGTTCTGTGGAGCGACGCCGGTTTCCATCTACAACTCGTCGGCGCCCGAGCAGATCGACTACCTCGTCAACCACTGCGGCGCCAAGCTGGCGATCCTCGAGAACGATGCGTTCCGTGGTCGTTTCGACGCGGTGGCGGACCGACTCGGCACGCTCGAGACGATGGTGCTCGTTCAGCCGTCCGACATCACCCCACCAGAGAGCGTCCGTCATGCCGACCTGCTCGCATCCGAGCCCGCCGACCTCGCCGAGGCCGCCCAGGCCGGCGACCCCGACGATCTCGCCACGATCATCTACACCTCCGGCACGACCGGCCCACCCAAGGGCGTGATGTTGAGCAACCGCAACGTGTGTTGGACGCTCGAGTCGATCAGCGCCTCGATGCGTGAGCAGACGGGCCTCGAGGAGTTGACGGGATTTCGCCATGTCTCGTACCTTCCGATGGCGCACATCATGGAGCGCTTGCTGGGCCACTACTACTTGGTCGAGTTCGCCACCCAGGTCAACTGCTGCCCCGACTCTGCGATGGTCGCCAAGATCACCGCCGAGGTACACCCCCAGTTCTTCATCGGCGTCCCCCGCGTGTGGGAAAAGCTGTACGCCGGCGTGCAAGCCGCGCTCTCGGCCAATCCGGATGGGGCACAGGCGTTCGCCGGGGCACTTGCGGCGGCCGCACCGATCGCCGAGAAGGTCGCGGCAGGTACCGCCAGCGAGCAGGAGGCGGCGACGTACGCTCAGCTCGATCAGGGGGCGTTCGCGCCTGTCAAGGCGATGTTGGGGCTCGATCAGGCCGAGGTCTGCATCAGTGGGGCGGCGCCGCTGCCCGCCGAGGTGATGTCCTGGTTCCGCACCATCGGTGTACCGCTCAGCGAGGGCTACGGCATGTCGGAGACCACCGCCGTGCTCACCTGGTCACATCTCGCCAAGCCGGGTTTCGTCGGCCGGGCGGTGCCTGGTGTCGAGATGAAGCTCGGCGACGACGGCGAGGTTCTGGCGCGTGGTGGCAACATGTTCGAGGGCTATCTCGACAACCCCGAGCAGACCGCTCAAACGATGGACCCCGACGGTTGGGTGCACACGGGCGACATCGGCGAAATCGACGATGACGGCTACCTGCGCATCGTCGACCGCAAGAAGGAATTGATCATCACCGCCGGCGGCAAGAACATCAGCCCCGCCAACCTCGAGGCAGCCCTCAAGGGCATTCCGCTCGTCGGACAGGCCTGCGCGATCGGTGAGCAGCGCCCGTTCGTGACGGCGCTGGTGGTGCTCGACCCTGATTCGGCGAAGGCATGGGCAGCTGTACACGGGCTCGAGGGCGACGCCGCGACGATGACTGCACTGGCGAACAACCCTGACGTGGTCGCCGAGATCGAGGCCGGCCTTGCCGACGCGATGTCGACCTTCAACAACGCCGAGGCCGTGAAGAAGGTCAAGGTGTTGGGAGACGAATGGCTTCCCGACACCGATCTGTTGACACCGACATCGAAACTCAAGCGGCGCGGCATCCTCGGTCACTTTGCCGACGACATCGATGCGCTCTATTCGAGCTGAACGAAGGACACCACGATGAAGCAACTCTCCGGGCTCGATGCGTCGTTCCTGTACATGGAGACGCCGAATACCTACGGTCACGTGAACGGTCTCGCGATCTACGAGCGTCCGTCCCCCGACTTCGATCCATATGCGGCGGTCTACGAACGCTTCGGATCGCTCGTCGGTCACCTCGAGCCGTTCCGCCGTCGCGTGGTCGAGGTGCCGTTCGGGCTCGACCACCCCTACTGGATCGATGATCCGAACTTCGATCTCGACTTCCACGTCCGTCAGATCGGCCTGGCGCCGCCCGGGGCTGCTGACCAGTTGGCCGAGCAGGTCGCCCGCATCATCGGTCGACCCATGGATCGCAGCCGCCCGCTGTGGGAGGTCTACGTGATCGAGGGCCTCGGTGACGGTCGCTGGGCGTTGCTCACCAAGACCCACCACGCCACGATCGACGGCGCGGCCGGCGTGATCATGCTCAAGCTGATCACCGATGAGAGTGCCGATGCGCCATGGCCCTACGAGCCGGTCGCCTGGGAGGGTGAATCGATTCCGACCGACTCCGAGCTGCTGAAGCGCACGGTCAATCACCTGCTCGCCAACCCGGTCAAAGCGGCGAGGTTGTCGCTGAGGATGGTCCGCAACTTCGCTGACGCCGCCGGGCTGTCCAGCGTCAGCGAGATCGCCGTTCGCTCCCGCGAGTTGATCACGTCGACCGCGGGTCGGTCCGAGCAGGCCTCTGCTCTGTCCGAGCAGGTGAAACGCATCACGATGCCGCTCACGCCCGCACCGCCGACGCCGTGGAACAAGAGCGTGGGTCCCAACCGTAGGTTCGCCATGCGCTCGACGGCGCTCGCCAACATCAAGCAGCTGAAGGATGCGACGAGCGGCACCGTCAACGACGTCGTGATGGCGATCTGTGCGGGTGCGCTGCGTGAGTACCTGTTGCGCCGTGACGCGCTGCCCGACGAGCCGTTGCGGGCGATGGTGCCCGTGTCGATCCGTACCGGCATGGAGGAGGACCCGTGGACGAATCGGGTGTCGTCGATCATCGCCGAACTCCCGACCAACTGTGACGATCCGATCGAACGTGTCGCCCTGTGCAAGGCAGCCATGCAGGAGGCCAAACAGCAGCTCGATCTGGTGCCCGCCGACGCGATCATGCAGGCGACGGATGCGACTTCGCCGGTCATCGCGACCGCGGCCGTGCGTCTGATCGCGCGACTGTCCGACCGCATCAATCTGCCGATCAACGTGGTGATCTCCAACGTGCCCGGTCCGCGCGAAGAGCTCTATTTCGCAGGCGCCAAGCTCGATCACTACATCCCCGTCTCGACGATCAGCAACGGCGTCGGCTTCAACATCACCGTGCATTCGTACGGCGACAAACTCGACTTCGGGCTGGTTGCCGACCGAGAGTCTGGTACCCGATCTCTGGGAGCTCGTCGACCTCCATATCGACGAGGTGACCCGCTTGTTCGAGGCGTCCGGCGCCGAGTGGGCGGTGCCACAGGCAGGCCGCCGCGCAACGGCGTGGCGACATGCAAAAGGTTGTGCCCAAGAAGCCGCCGGCCAAGGGCTCGGCCCCGAAGAAGTCGGCCGCCGAAGAAGCCGCCGGCCAAGCGGTCGGCCGCGAAGAAGTCGGCCGCGAAGAAGCCGCCGGCCAAGGGCTCGGCCCCGAAGAAGTCGGCCCCGAAGAAGCCGCCGGCCAAGCGGTCGGCCGCGAAGAAGTCGGCCGCGAAGAAGCCGCGGCCAAGGGCTCGGCCCCGAAGAAGTCGGCGCCCGAAGAAGCTGCCGGCCAGAGCGGTCGGCCGGGAAGAAGTCGCCGGCCAAGCAGTCGGCAGCGACGGGCTGATCAGTCGTCCACGGCGACCGGGCGTTCGGGGTCGGCCGACCACTCGCTCCACGAACCGGGGTACAGGCGTCCGCCCGTCAGCCCGACCAGCGACATCGCCAACAGGTTGTGGCATGCGGTGACGCCGCTGCCGCAGTACACGATCGGATTGCTTCCGACGCCCGCGAACAGTTCGGCCACCTGGGCAGGCGGCAGCATCAGGCCGTCCGCATCGACGTTTGCGCCGTGGAAGCGGTTGATCGCCCCTGGAATGTGCCCGGCCCGGGCATCGATGGGCTCATGTTCGCCGCGGAAGCCGTTCGGGTGACCGCGCATCGATCAGGGTGCCGCCGAGCGCGGCGCTTTGGGCGACGGCATCGGCGTCGACGATGCCCGTCCAATCAGGTACAGGTGGGTATGAACCCTCGGCCGGTGCCGGTGTGTCGCTCGTGACGGGGTGTCCTGCTGCGATCCATGCCGGGTAACCGCCGTCGAGGACGGCGACCTGGCCGTGACCGATCGAGCGGAGCATCCACCACAGCCGTGAGGCCGTGGCACCGCCGGCGCTGTCGTAGACGACCACGAACGAGCCCGGTCCGATCCCGAGTCGTCCGAGGAGTGAGGTGAACTCGTCGACGGTCGGCAGAGGGTGGCGCCCACCGCCGGGTCCACCCGCGAGGTCGGTGTGCAGGTCGACGAATCGGGCGCCCGGAAGGTGAGCGGCGTCGTACTCGCGGCGGCCCTGGGCGTGATCCGCGAGGTAGAACCGAACGTCGCAGATGACCATGTTCGGATCGTCGAACCGATCTGCGAGCTCGGCAACGGAGATCAGCGACATGACTCGACGCTACTGCAGGCGGCCGCGGAATGGGAGGGCGCAGCCGCCGACTCAGTCGGCCGCGGCGGCGCGAGCCGCTCACGTTGGTGGGGTGGTGACGTTCGCGGACGAGCCGCATCGAGCGCACCGATCGACGGCCGCGAGCGCATGAACAGCGTCGCCTCCGTCACTCGGGTTTCCCGAGTCATCTCGGTCGAGGATGCCACGCTGCACCTCGCCGATCGGAGCCGGTCGAGGTCGATCGCGCCGGCGGCACGGTGACGGCTGCCCCCGAGCAGCAGTCGAGTCCCCCGGGGCCTCACGACCTCGCCGCAGCTGAGGTGAGGCCGTACTGTTTGACGACATGGACGCCGACACGACGTTGTCCCCCTTCGATGCGGCCCGGGCAGCCGTGGCGGCCGGAGGCGCGACCCCTCGGGCAGCAGCAACAGCTGTCGTGGAGGCCATGACGCCGGACGAGAAGTTGTGGTGCCTCGACGGCGATGCGCCCACGTGGGTCGGGCTGAAGTTCCTCGGCGCGGGTGGTTATCACGAAGCGCCGTTCTACGGTGCCGTCGTCGAACGGGTCGGGATGCCCGGGATCGCGTTTTCTGACGGACCACGCGGCGTGGTGATCGGCAATGCCACCTGCTTCCCGGTGTCGATGGCGCGCGGTGCCACCTGGGACCCTGATCTCGAACAACGAATCGGCGAGGTGATCGGTCGCGAACTGCGGGCCTCGGGGGCCACGCTCTACGGCGGTGTGTGCGTCAATCTGTTACGCCATCCGGCGTGGGGCCGCGCCCAGGAGACCTACGGGGAGGATCCGCATCACGTCGGTGAGATGGGGGCCGCGCTCGACGAGGGGGATCCAGCGCCATGCGATGGCGACCGTCAAGCACTTCGCTGCCAACTCGATGGAGAACGCTCGGTTCCGTGTCGATGTCGAGGTCGCCGACGAGGCCCTGCACGAGGTGTACCTGCCGCACTTCAAGCGGATCATCGACGAAGGTGTCGCCTGCGTGATGAGCGCCTACAACCGGGTCAACGGCGAATGGTGTGGCGAGTCACGCGAGTTGCTGACCGGGATCCTCCGCGACGAGTGGGGTTTCGACGGGTTCGTGATCAGCGACTGGATCTTCGGCCTCCGCGACGCTGCGACCTCACTGCACGCAGGGCTCGACATCGAGATGCCCTGGCGCATGATCCGTTACTCGAAGCTCCCGGCGGCGCTCGAGGCCGGTGAGGCATCGTGGGACGAAGTCGACCGGGCGATCATCAATGTGATCTCGACGCTGTTGCGGTTCGATGCTGTGCTGTCGGCACCGGATCCTCCGATGTCGGTCGTCGGTGCGCCCGAACACGTTGCGCTGGCTCGCGACGTGGCTGCCCGCTCGGTGGTGCTGCTGCGCAATGAAGCCGTCGGCGATCGTCCGTGCCTTCCGCTCGACGCATCGACACTGGGGCGGATCGCGGTCGTCGGAGCGCTCGCCGGTCAGACCAATCTCGGCGACGGCGGGTCGAGCGATGTGTACTCACTCGACAACATCAACGTGCTCGACGGCATACGTGCGGCCGCGAGCGGTTGAGGCTGGAACACGACGACGGCTCGGATGTCGAGCGGGCCGCCGCCTCGGCGGGCACCGCCGATGTGGCCATCGTGGTCGGTCGGCTACACCGCGGACGACGAGGGTGAGTTCATCGGGGACACGGGCACGGATCTGAGTCACCTGTTCCCGGCCGCCGATGAGCCGGAGGTCGTCGAGACATTCGAGGCCTCGCTCGAGCGATCGCTGCCGACGGTCAAGCCCGATCATCTCCTCGCCCGCCCCGGGCTGGGGTTCTCGAAAGGCGGCGATCGCGAATCGATTCGGCTTCGGCCACACGACGCGACCCTGATCCAGGCGGTGTCCGCAGCCAATCCTCGCACCATCGTGGTGATCCAGGCCGGCAGTTCCGTGGTGATGGCCGACTGGCACGAATCGGTTCCGGCGATCGTCCAAGCCTGGTACGGCGGTCAGCAGGCCGGGCACGGCCTGGCCGATGTGTTGTTCGGTCACGTGAACCCGTCGGCCCGTCTGCCGTTCACGGTCGCGGCCGACGAGTCGCACCTCCCAGACTTCGATCGCGAGGCGGATCGCGTGGTCTACGACGTGTGGCACGGCTGGTGGCTGTCCGAGCGCGACGGCCACACCCCGACGTATCCGTTCGGATTCGGCCTGTCGTACACGACCTTCGAGTTCGGTCGGTTCGTGGCGGAGATCTCGGGTGACGAGATCGTCGTGACTGGATCGATCACGAACACGGGTGACCGCGACGGTGCCGATGTGGTCCAGGTCTACGCATCACTGCCCGAACCCGGGCGCCCGCGCCGGCTGGTCGGCTTCCGCCGCGTCGAGGTGGCGACCGGTGCCACCGAGGCGGTGCACGTCGAGATCCCGGTCGCGCGGCTCGCGACCCGTGACGCCGCGACCCGCTCCTGGGTGCCGCCGAGCGGCCAGCACGGCTTGTGCGTGTGCCGCCACGTGGGCGACGGCGGCGGCTCGACCTTCATACTCGAGCTCTAGAAGACTGCGTCAGCGAAAGCGGCGGAAGAACTCGCGCAGGTCGGCGACGAAGGTGTCCGGTGCTTCGAGGACGGCGGAGTGCCCGCCAGTCGTAGTCGTCGGCCCAGTACCTGCAGATCTCTTGCATGTAGGCGAGTGGAACGCCCTGTGACCAGTCATCGACCACCTCGCGGTCGGGCCATCGAGTGTTCTGTAGGCGCCGGTGCAGGTCGTCGAGTTCCTCGTGTGGAACGTCGATCCTGAACGGACGTATCCGCTCGGTCATGTCTGCACCGTAGGCGTCGAATCTGTGTGCCGATCGACACGGAGGATCTCAGAGCGATGCGGGTGTGAGGTCGACGATCGCCTCGTGCTCGAGCGTGGCGATCGGACGTCCCTCGTGCTCGATCAGCACGTCGATCACCGCTCGCTGACCGTGGCGCTCGAAGCGGTCGATGACGGTTGCATGCACATCGACGGTGGCGCCCGCCGGGCCCGGCGCGTGGTGCCGGATGATGCTGCGGGTGTGGATCCAGGGACCGTTGACGAGATCGGTCGACATCACCCGGTTGCCGATTGCCGGCCACACGGCCGGGTGCACGATGCCCTCGCGCTGGTACAACTCGATGTCGTCGCCTGCCCGCCGGCCATAGTCGTCGCCGAACTCGCCGGCGAGTGTGATCCGGCGCGACGCGAGCATCTCGCCCGGACGCATCGGCGGGGGTGGGCCGGCGTCACGGATGGCTCGGAAGGTGACCCGAGGATTGACCGATTGCGATCGGCAGACCGCCTCGACCAGGACGTCGTCGCTGCCGTCGACGCGAGTCGGCACGCAGTCGACCCGATGGTCGGCGAACACCGGGGCCCGAAACCGCACCTCGCCCGCCGCCCGCGTCAGCCAATCGACGCCCCAGGCAGTGACCAGCGGGTGGGTGAGGTAGGCATAGGTCGTGACGCCGGCGACCAGCGCAGACTCGAATCCGGCGGCGATCGCTCCGGCATCGGTGTGGATCACATTGCCGGCGTGGTCGGGCAGATTGCGGGCCACGACGGTCCAGGTCTCGGGTATCTCGCTCACCCGGTCACCCTAGGACGGCATAGTCTGACGTCCGTCATGGAGGATTCACCGAGGCCCCGCCCGGGCAACGTGGTGCTGACGGGGTTCATGGCCACCGGCAAGACCACGGTCGGGCGATTGCTGGCCGAGCGACTGGGCTACGAGTTCGTCGACACCGACCAACTGATCGAGCAGCGCCATGGCCCGATCCCCGCCATCTTTCGCGAGTCGGGCGAGGGTGAGTTTCGGCGCCTGGAACGCTCCGTTGCGGACGAGCTCGCCGCGCGCCGGCAACTCGTGATCTCCACAGGTGGCCGGCTGTTGCTCGACGCGGTCGAACGCGGCCCGGCTCACGGCCACCGGTGAAGTGTTCTGTCTGACGGCATCGGTCGACACCATCCTGGCCCGCGTCGCGGGCGACGACCGGGCCGTCGAACGGCCGTTGCTCTCAGGCGACGACGTACGCGTCCGGATCACCGAGCTGCTCGCCGAGCGGGCCGAGGCGTACGCCCGGTTCGAACAGCTCGACACCGAGGGTCGGACGCCCGCTGAACTCGCGGCCGAAATCGCCGACCGGGTCCTCAGCCGGCGCGCCTGATCCGATAGACGAGCTTGCGCAGCTCGTCGACCCACAAGACGGCTGAGGCCAATGCCACGGTGATGAGCCATTCGGTGGCGTCGAGCGGTGCGGTATCGAATGCCCGCTGCATCCACGAGAGGTGGACGACGACCACCTGCAGCCCGACCGTCACGATGACCGACGCCCACAGGATCCTGTTCTCGAAGGGGCGGACGAAGGCGCTGACCCGGTCAGACCGGGCGTTGAAGGCGTTGAAGATCTGGCCGATCACCAACGTGCTGAACGCCATGGTACGGGCGGTCTTGATGTCGCCGTCGCCGCCCAGCAAACCACCGGGGAGGCGCAGGTCGAGGGCGACGAGCGCGGCCGTGGCCGCTGTCAATCCGATCAGCACGATGGTGACGAGCATCTCGCCATTGATCACCCGGTCGGTGAGGCGGCGCGGCGGCCGATCCATCACGTTCTCGACGGCTGGGTCGACGCCGAGCGCCAGTGCCAATGCACCGTCGGTGAGCAGATTGATCCAGAGGATCTGAGTGGCGAGCAGCGGTACCGCCGCATCTCCGCCAACGGCGTGGAGACCCAGTGCGGACGCGGCGAGCACGCCGACGACCATCACCAACACCTCGCCGGTGTTCGACGCGAGGAGATACCGCAAGACCTTGCGGATGTCGGCGAAGATCTCGCGACCTTCCCGGACCGCGAGCAGGATCGTCGCGAAGTTGTCGTCGGCCAGGATCATGTCGGCCGCTTCCTTCGACACTTCCGTACCCGTGGTGCCCATCGCGACCCCGATGTCGGCACGACGTAGCGCGGGCGCATCGTTGACGCCGTCGCCGGTCATCGAGACGATCTCGCCGTCGGCCTGCAGCGATTCGACGATCTTGAGCTTGTGTTCGGGTTCGACGCGGGCGAACACGTCGCTCGAGCGAACGAGGGTCGCAAACTGGGCGTCGTCGGCGTCCTGCAGCTCGCGCCCCGAGACGCCGTGCGTCGGGCGATCGTCGCTCCTGATGCCGAGCGACTCGCCGATCTTGACCGCCGTCGTCGGATGGTCGCCGGTGATCATCACGACCCGGATGCCGGCGGCGTGAGCTTCGGCGATCGCCGCGGCGGCCTCGGCACGAGGCGGGTCGAGGATGCCGACGACTCCGAGATGTATCAAGTCGCGTTCGTGATCCTCGCCGAACTCGGGCGGCTGGGCCTCAGGACGGGGAGGTTCGAGGATGGCCGGATCGAAAGGTCGGGACGCGACGGCGATCGTGCGCAGCGCATTCGAAGCGAGATGATCCACCTGCGCGGCGATGGCTCGGCGACGCTCGGCCGTGAGGGCTACGACCTGATCGCCGAGTAGTTCATGCGTGCAGCGCTCGAGGATCACATCTGGAGCGCCCTTGCTGAACAACGTGAACTCCGTAGTCGCGTTCACCACCACGGTGTCATCGCCGTTGCTGCCGTTGCCGCGGTGGACGGTGGTCATCCGGCGACGCTCGGCGGAGAAGGGGATCTCTGCGACGCGATCCGCCGGCCTCCCGGTCGGTGCGATCCCGATCTTCTGTTCGGCGACGAGGAACGCGGCCTCCGTCGGATCGCCGTGGACGGTCCATGCCCCCGGCTCGTGTTCTCGAAGCGAGGCATCGTTGGCGAGGCTTCCGGCATTGAGCGCCGCCGCCACCTCCGCCATCAGCCCGTCGTGCGTCACCGGCGTTCCGGTCACGACCAGTTCGCCGATCGGTTCGTACCCGACGCCGGTGATGCGGGCCGCGCCGGAGGCCGTGACGATCTCCACGATCGTCATCTCGTTGCGGGTCAGCGTTCCGGTCTTGTCCGTGCAGATCACCGAGGCCGACCCGAGCGTCTCGACCGACGACAGCCGCTTGACGATCGCCCGTTCGCGCGCCATGCGCTGCACACCCAGGGCGAGTACTACCGACAGGATCGCCGGAAGCCCTTCGGGCACCGCGGCGACCGCGAGTGACACGCCGATCAACGGGCGTCGACGGTCGTGTCGAACGTGCGCTCCTCCGCGGTGACCAGTACGGCGCCGACGATCAGCGCCGACAGCACCACGACTGCGATGCCGAGCCATCTTCCGAGCCATGCGATCTGCTGTTGGAGTGGAGTCGGAGCATCCTGCTGATCGAGCATCGTGGCGATCCGGCCGATCTGGCTGTCCATGCCGGTGGCCACCACGATGCCCTCGCCGCGTCCGCGCACGACGGCGGTGCCGCTGAACGCCATGTTGGTCCGATCGGCCAGCGGTGCCTCGGCGTCGATGATCAGGGTCGACTTCGCGACCGGTGTGCTCTCACCGGTGAGCGGGCGCCTCGGCGACCTGCAACGACGACGACGAAGCCAGGCGGCAGTCGGCTCCGATTGCGTCGCCCTCGGCCAACAGCACGAGGTCGCCGACGACCAACTCGCTGGTGGGGATGCGATCGATGACGCCGTCGCGGACGACGCTCGTGCGGGTGGCGCTGAGCCGCTGGAGGGCAGCAACCGCCTTGATCGCCTTGCTCTCCTGCCAGAAGCCGATGCCCGCGTTCAGCAACACGATCGCACCGATCACGATCGCTTCGAGTGGGGTCGCGTCGCCCCCATCGCTCCACCATGCGACGAGAGAGATCACGATCGCGATCAGCAACAAGACGACGAGCGGATCCGTGAACTGGTGCGCCAAGCGACGCCACCACGGTGTCGGCGGTGCGGTTGCTATCTCGTTCGGGCCGGCTTGCTCCAGGCGCCGCGCCGCTTCTCGTGACGTCAGCCCCGAGGTCGGGTCGGCGGCGACATCGCCGATGATCTCGGCGATCGGTGACGCCCACGGAAGTGTCGGAATGGACGTCATGGGAATTGCGGTCAGCCGGACGGATCGCTGACTGCAGTCGAATGGCCGATCGGCGGGATCACGAGTACGGGACAGTGACTGTGCTCGACGATCTGGTGGGCCGTGCTGCCGAGGCGAAGCTCGGGTCGATCGCTGACACCGCGTCGCCCGACCACGATCACCGATGCATCCTCTTCGTGGGCGGTCCGCAGCACCACGTCGACCGGTGGACCGTGGACGAGGCGCACCTCGAAGTCGCCGTGGCCATCGGTGCGCAGCGCCTCGCACCAGTCGTCGACGTGATCGGCGATCTCCTGTTGGTGGTCGTGGGTCGGAACGTGCTTGCCGTCGATCACCTCGGTCAACCCGATCGCATGGATCACGAGCAATGAGGCCCCGGACTGGCGTGCGTGTCGGCCGGCTTGGATCAGGGCGCGCTGAGCGTTCGCCGATCCGTCGATACCGACCACTACCGGGCCGACTCGCGCGTCACCCATCACGACCTCCGTTTCTGCGCTGCCTCGCGCCGCCTTGTCGGCCCCATCATTGTCGGTCGGTCACCAGGGCTGCGCCAGAGGCGATGGTCCTGGCCGTAGCGTCATGGCGGGACACCCTCGATCGGGTGCTCGACTCGGGCAGAATGGGGCGATGGCAGTCTTCGAGAACGGTTCGGTGTCGCTCCACTACGACATCGAGGGCGATGGATTTCCGGTGTTGCTGATCGCTCCGGGTGGCATGCGGTCCGCCAACGACTTGTGGGGCAACATGCCCTGGAATCCGAGGGTGGCGCTGTCGGACGACTACCGCGTGATCGGAATGGACCAGCGCAATGCCGGTCGTTCCACCGGGCCCGTCTCGGCCGGCGACGGCTGGGCGACGTACACCGCCGATCAGCTCGCGTTGCTGGATCACCTCGGCGTCGAACGTTGTCACGTCGTCGGCATGTGCATCGGTGGGCCGTACATCATGGGACTGCTCACGGCGGCTCCCGAACGGTTCGTGTCGGCCGTCGTGCTGCAACCGGTCGGGATCGACGAGAATCGAGAGGCCTTGTACGACATGTTCGATCAGTGGGTCGCCCTGGTCGCCGATCAGCACCCCGACATGGGTCGCGACGATTGGGAGGCGTTCCGCAGCCGCATGTGGGATGGTGAGTTCGTCTTGACGGCCAGCGTCGAACAGAGCGCGACGTGTACCACGCCGATGCTGGTCGCGATGGGCGACGATCTGTACCACCCGTCGTCGATCTCTCGCCAGCTCGCGCAGGCCGTTCCCCATGCCACCCTGGTCGAGGATTGGAAGCAAGGCGACGCCTTGGTGGCCGTCGACGGCACCATCAAGCGGTTCCTCGCCGAGCACACGCCGTGACCGTGTCGGTCGCCGGTGCGTACGGAGCATGAGGAAGTCGTCGATGATCCCGGTCGTGGTCGCGTGCTGTCTGACCGCGTGCAGCAGTGGAGACGACACGACGCCGACCACGTCCACGACGGTGACCACCGGTGGTGCCGACCACGGTGACCGTGGCGCCGGACCTGACCGCCGCGTACTTCGACGGCTTGGCTGCGATCGGCGGCACCGGCATGACGCTCCCGGAGGTCGCCGCCGTACCCGCCAGCGACGCGGCCCTCTACTTCGAGTATCAGACGATCGCTCGCGACCTGCTCGGTGTGACCGGGTCACGCTCGGTGGTCGAGAACGCCGATGGCGTGCAGCTGTGTGGAGCGGCCGACGAGTGTGCCATGTTCAGCGACGTGGTCATCGACCCCGGCAGCGGCCGTGTGTCCGACTTCTCGATCGACGGCGTCGCCCTCGCCGGACGAATCGTCGGTGATGGTTCGATCGCCGACCGCGATGGGATGGTCGCCCATGTGATCTCCGCTTATGTCGCGAACTCGAGCGATGTGTTCGTCGTGATCGAGATCGACAACACCACCGATGTCGCACTGGAGGTGTTCGCGTTCGCGGCGGTCCTCGAACCGGCTGCGGCCGGCATGGGTGTCGAGGCGACCGGTGCCTGGGGTGACGAACGGATCGAGGCGGGTGCCACCACCCGTCAGCTGGTGCGCTTCCCGTCAGCGGATCTCGGTGGGCGGGTGCAGCTCAGCGCTCTGCGCAGCGATGGCCTCGACGTGGCGTTCGACCTCTCGGTGCCGACACCTGGCGGCTGATGTCGAACGGCTAGTCCAGCACGGGCGTCTGGTAGTCGTCGACGCCGATCGAGACGACCTCGATCGGTAGCAGTCTGACTTCGAGCCGCGTCGAGCCCTCGATCGCGTCGAGCCCGATGCGGCGGAGCGCGTCGAGCCCCAAGGGGGTGCCCTCGGCCCCGAGGTCGACGAATATGTCGCTCCCCACGATCTGGGTGGCGATCAGGCGCACGCTCGATCGTGGGCCGATCCACGCTCGCACCACCCGTTCGAGCCGCACGTCGGTGGGTTCCGCCGTCAGGCCGGGATCGAACGACTGGATCCATCGCACGCGGAGCACGACCGAACTGCCGACAGCGTCCGCCACCTCGTCGGACAGATTGGGGTCGCTCGGGGGAGCCGAAGGCCCGCTGAGGACGACGTCGACGTTGCCCTTGTCGTACTCGAGGTCGAGCACCTCGAGCTGGACGCCGTCTGTCGCGACACTCTCGATCCACTCGTCGATCACGCCACGCGCCACATCGGCGGGGTCGGCGACGGGCGGCGTGTCGGCGCGGGCGATACCCTGCGCACGCTGATCCCAGCGCACGACGGCTTCGGCGCCGTCACCGAGGACGGGTACCAGCCGCTGTGCCAGTACGTATGCATCCGGGGGCTCCTCGAGGCCGGTCAGCTCGACCGTGACCTTGGCGTCGCTGACGTCGATGTTGGCGACATCGAGCTGTCTCGCGTCGAGCCAGTCCTCGACGGTGTCGGCGATGTCGCTCTGCAGCCGCGAGGAGGACGCGGCGTCGAGTGAACGAGTGGTGAGGGGAACCGCGATCGCCATCGTGGCGAACACGATGCCGAGGGTCGTCATCGCGATTCGTGAACTCTGGAAGCACAGTCGGATCGTCGGGATCACGCCCGTGGCCAGCAGGACGATCAACGCGCTCACGATGATCGCCAGCAAGTTGGTCAGGAACAGCAGTGCCGAGCCCTCCGCCAGCACCCTGCGGTCGGCGTCGATGAGGATGCCCGTTGCCGCGAGCGGCGGCACGAGGGCCACCGCCACGGCGACACCGGGAAGCGCCCCGGACATGTCTTCGCGGGCGGTGGCGTAGGCGCCCGCGGCCCCTGCTGCGATCGCCACGATCAGGTCGCGAACGTCGGGCCGGGTGCGGGCGAGAACCTCGGCGCCGATCGTGACGGTCGGCAGCAGGCGTGCGAGCACGACGGCGAAGACGACGGCCCACAGCGCCCCGGCGATGACCAGGAACGCTGCTTGTGTGGCGCGTTTGCCCAGCCCGAGCCCGACAGCCGCCGAGAACGACATGATCGGCGTCATCAGCGGAGCGATCAACATCGCTCCGATCACCACGGCGGCCGAGTCGGCCGCCAGCCCCATCACGGCGATCGTGACCGAGAGCGTGAGCATCGAGCGCGAAACGCACCACCGACGTGCGGTTCTGGGCGGGGAGCAGCAGCGCCATGATGCGCAGCTGCTCGTGTCGGTCGAGATGGCCATCGTCGCCGAGCAGGTGGGCGTACTCGCGATGCTGCGGCCGACGCAGCTCACCCGTGAAGTCTCTCAGCCTGCGCAGCGCGCTCGGCTCGCGATCGTGGTCGGCCATCGTGGTCTGATCGTACGCCTTCGGTGACCGTCGTCTGAGCGTGTCCGACCGGCAGTGTGCCGCGCCGAGGCGGTCAGGTCAGAAGCTTCCCTCTTCGGTGCGATCGATGCGTTGGAGCACGATGAGGTCTTCGTGCAACTCCATCCAGACGTCATGGAAGGATTCGCACATCACGCCCGTGAATCGTTTGACCTCTCCCTTGTCGACGCAGTCGGCGGCGACGGCAAGGCGATCGTTGTACCGGGCCATCCGCGGCAGTGCCCCAGCGAAACCGTCGACGACCGGACGAGATGTCGTCGCCAGCTGCAGCAACCGTGCGACGCAGCCGCGGTCGTACTCGGCATCGGTGTGGTCGTTCGGAGCGCCGCCACGGATCTGCCAGTCGGTACACAGCTGCTTGAAGTCGTCGTTGAGCGCCATGAACGCCGGGTAGTGCTCGCTCAGGCCGATCCGGGTGACGTCGTCGGCCAGGCTGTCGAGCAGGGTCGTATGCCGGTCTTTGCCGGCGGGGAGCAGGCCGAACATCTGGCGTTGTTCGATGTGACGGACCAGTCCTTCGTCGATGAGTCGGACCAGGATGTCGTGCGGATGGTGGCCGAGACTCTGGATGAATCCGTCGACCGTGACGAAGCCCTTGACCCGCAAGACGTGGAGCACGAGCGCCTCGTCGGCGGCTGAATGAGTGGCTCGTGCCATGGCGGCGAATGCCGCAGCCTTGTCGGCGGCGTGTTCGCCGGCATGGGAGGCCGGCTGGGAGCCGTCGAGAGGGGGCGCCGGTTCGGCGAAATCGAACTCGACGTCGTTGACGTGCACCCGACCGCATGCCAGCAAGGCCTGGGCGACGCCCAACCTGGCGAGCGGCACCCGGAAGGGCGAACAGCTCACCGAGTCGAGGCCGAGCCGCACCAGGAAGTCGGCCGAGGCCGGGTGGCCGGCGTGTTCGCCGCAGGCGCCCAGCTTGATGTCGGGTTTTGCGGATCGGGCTGCGGCGACGGCGATGCGAATCAGTTCACCGACGCCGGGCTCGTCGAGCACTGCGAACGGGTTGGCCGGCAGGATTCCCTGCGCCTGGTAGGCGGGAAGCAGGCTTGATTCGACGTCGTCCCGGCTGAATGCGAACGTCATCTGGGTGAGGTCGTTGGTGCCGAACGAGAAGAAGTCGGCATGCTCGGCCAACTTGCCTGCGGTCAACGCGGCGCGGGGGGTCTCGATCATCGCGCCGATCGTGACGACGTTCGACGCCAACTCGGGATGACCGATCTGATCGAGCACTCCGGTCACCCAGCCTCGAGCGGTCCGCAGTTCCTCTGCATCGACGACGAGCGGGATCATCACCTCGACATGGGGTCGTTTGCCCCGCTCGAACAGATTCGCGGCAGCGCGGCAGAGGGCTCGCACCTGCATCTCGTACACGCCGCTGCGCACCACGCCCAGGCGCACACCGCGCGTGCCGATCATCGGGTTCGACTCGTGCAGGCGGCGTACGGACTCGATCGCGATCGATTCCGACTCGGTCAGTGTGCCGAGCGCTTCACGCGCGGTCAGGTCGAGGAGATCCGGGAGGAACTCGTGCAGCGGCGGATCGAGCAGACGGACCGTGACCGGCAGTCCGTCCATCGCTTCGAGGACTGTTTCGAAGTCCGAGATCTGGGCGGCTTCGAGTTCCATCAGCGCGGCAGCCTCGCTGTGGGCATCGTCGCTCAGGATGAATCGGCGCATCGCTGCCAGTCGGTCGGCCGACAGGAACATGTGCTCGGTGCGGCACAGCCCGATGCCTTGTGCCCCCAGCTCGCGCCCGACGGTGGCATCGCCTTCGGTGTCGGCGTTGGCGCGCACCTGTACGTGACCCGCTGCCACACTGTCGGCCCACGCCAGCAGGGTGGTGAGTTCCGGCGGAGCGGTGCTGCCGGAGATCGCGAGCGCTCCCGGATAGATGTGGCCGGTGCTGCCGTCGATGGTGATCTCGTCGCCGGCACGCAGCTGGCGGTCACCGATCTTGAGCGTGTCGCCCTCGATCCGTACCTCGCCGGCGCCGACGATGGCCGGGATGCCCCAACCCCGCGCGACCACGGCGGCATGGCTGACCATGCCGCCGCGCGTGGTGAGGATGCCTTGCGCGGCCCGCATCCCGAGCACGTCGTCCGGCGTGGTCTCGCGGCGGACGAGGATCACGTGCTCGCCCTGCTCGCCGGCGGTGATCGCCGCGTCGGAGGTGAGCACGATCCTGCCGGTCGCCGCGCCCGGCGATGCCGGCAGCCCCGTGGCGAGCGCCACGACTTCGAGGTCGCCGGCGATGCTGTCGTGGAAGAAGGCTGCGAGTGCTTCGGGCTCGATGCAGTTGAGCGCGGCGGCGACGGCGAGCCCGTTCTTGGCGTGGGCCGCATCATGTACGGCCGCGGTGATCGTGCGGCCCACATCCCCTGTCATGTCGCCGACGTTAGTCACCCGTCGATCCTGCTGGTGCGTCGCGGTCGGCCCGCTGTGGAGCGATGGTCGCGACCGCGCCCGTCACTCGTGAGGGAGCTCGCGCATCTCGACGGTCGCGACGAATTCGGCGTGGCTCGGATGGTCGTGGACGATGTGGTCCTTGACCTCTTCGTGGTACCTGAAGCGCAGTTCGCAATATGGACAGGCGTGAGTTTCGATCGTCCCGATCATGGTCGCCTCCTTTCGATGGCTCGGCCGCGCCCGATGCCGGAGGACGAGGACGAGTCGCGCTGTTCCCCACCTCTAGGAAACATCGTCGGCCGGTGGGCGAGCCAGGGCCGAAGGTCAGTGGGTCGTCGCCGGGTCCCGAGGTGCCACGAGCGCGTCGATGAAGGGGCGCAGTGCCTCGGTGAGTGACGGGGTGCCTGCATCGGCGTACTCGTATCGAGCGTGACGCACCGGATGGCCGGGGTCGATGATGTGGGCCAGGTCGATCGGTGTGCCGGTCACCACCACGTCGCAGGGCACGGCCTGGATGGTTGCCTCGAGATCGGCCAACTGTTGGTCGCCGTATCCCATTGCCGGCAGCAGCGCACCGATGTCGGGGTACCGTTCGAATGTCTCAGCGATCTGGCCGACCGCCCACGAGCGTGGGTCGACGAACGCGAACGCCCCCGCCGCCCGCGACGCCACGACGCCGGCTCCGAACGGCATTCCGCCATGGGTGACGGTCGGTCCGTCCTCGACCACGAGCACTCGGGCACCCGCGAGGTCGGGACCGGGGTCGAGCGTCACCGGTGACGCCGCTTCGACCACGATCGCCGCCGGGGGCGACGGTGGCGATGTTGCGCCGGATCTCGCCGATCTCCGCCGGGCCGGCCGAGTCGACCTTGTTGATCACGACGATGTCGGCCATCCGGAGGTTCACCTCGCCCGGGTGATAGGCGAGCTCGTGGCCGGGTCGGCAGCGCGTCGGCGAGGCAGATCGTGAGGTCGGGTCGGAAGAACGGGAGGTCGTTGTTGCCCCCGTCCCACACGATGACGTCGGCCTCTGAGCCGGCCCGCTCGAGAATCGCGGCGTAGTCGACGCCCGCGTACATCACGAGCCCACGCCGCACCGGTTCCTCGTACTCCTCGCGCTCCTCGATGGTGGGGTTGGCTGCATCGATCTCGGCGAGCGTGGCGAAGCGCTGGACGCGCATCGGTTCCAGGTCGCCGTACGGCATCGGGTGGCGCACCAGCGCGACCCGCAGTCCTGCCTCGGTCAGCAGCCGCCCGATGTGGCGGCTGGTCTGGCTCTTGCCGACTCCGGTGCGCGATGCGACCACCGCGATCACCGGGGTGTCGGAGGTGAGCATCGTGTTGGCAGGCCCGAGGAACCGGACATCGACTCCGGTGGCGAGGGCTCGCGAGACCAGATGCATGACGTCGACGTGGGCGAGGTCGGAATAGCTGACCACCGCCTCGTCGACCCTCAAGTCGGTGACGAGCTGCTCGAACTCTTCCTGTGGGCGGATCGGGACGCCGTCGGGATAGAGCGGACCGCTCAGCGCCAACGGGTAGGTGCGCTGGTCGATGTTGGGAATCTGGGCGGCGGTGATCGCGACGACCACGACCTCGGGATCGTCACGGAAGACGACGTTGAAGTCGTGGAAGTCGCGCCCACCGGCGCCGAGGATCAGAACGCGCTTGCGTGTCATCGTCAGCCTCCGTCGGCTCAGGTCACCTTCCACACAAGTACGCCGACCCGATCACGTCCAGGGCCGAAGGTCGGTGCGGGTACCGTCGACGGCGGACTCGACGGATGAGGGGGTGTGGCCGGTCAATCGGCGTGGGTGCTCGCCGCCGCGAGGGCGGCGGCCACCTGCTCGGCGATCTCCACCGCGGTCGCGCCGGGGGTCAGCACGGTCGTGATTCCGGCCTCGCGGAACGCCTCGAGATCGTGGTCGGGAACGATCCCGCCGAGGATCACGGGGATCTCGCTGCCGCGCTTGCGGACCTCTTCGACCACCAGCGGGGCGAGCGTCATGTGGGCGCCCGACAGCATCGACAGCCCGATCGCGTCGACGTCCTCGTCGACCGCCGCTGCGGCGACGGTTTCGGGGGTCTGGAACAGACCGGTGTAGATCACCTCGTAGCCGGCGTCGCGCAGGATCCGGGCGACGACTTTGATACCCCGGTCGTGCCCGTCGAGTCCGACCTTGGCGATCAGGATCCGTTCACCGGACATGATCGAACCCCATCAGATCACCGGCACTTCGACGTGGCGACCGAACTCGGACTCCATCGTGCCCATGATCTCACCGAGCGTGGCGTACACCTTCACGGCGTCGATCAGGGCCGGCATCAGGTTCGCACTGTCGTCGGCGGCTTCGGCTGCGGATTCGTGCCAGCGCCGAGTCGACGGCGTGTTGATCGCGATCGTGGCGCACCTGGTCGAGCCGCTTGCGCTGGCGCGCCTCGTCCTCGGTGGTGATCTGGAGCAGGTCGATCTGTGCCTCGTCGTTGCCCTCGGTGTAGGCGTTGACGCCGACCGTGATGCGGCGACCGGCGTTGAGCTGGCGCTCGAGGTCGTAGGCCGAGTCGGCGATCTTGCCCTGGAACCAGTTCTCCTCGATGCCCTTGATGGCGCCCTCCAGCATCGAGCCGTCGCCCAGCTCGTCGAGGTAGGCGAACAGTTCCTCGGCCTGGGACTCCATTTCGTCGGTGAGGGCCTCGACGAAGTACGACCCACCGAGCGGGTCGGCGACGTGGGCGACGTTGGTCTCGTGGGCGATCACCTGTTGGGTGCGCAGGGCGATGCGGGCGGCCTTCTCGGTCGGCAGTGCGAGGGCCTCGTCCATCGAGTTGGTGTGCAGCGATTGGGCGCCGCCCAACACACCGGCCAGCGCCTCGATCGCCGTGCGCACGATGTTGACCTCCGGCTGCTGTGCGGTGAGCGACACGCCGGCGGTCTGGCAATGGAATCGAAGCTGCATCGAGCGTTCGCTGGAGGCGCCGTAGCGCTCCTTCATCCAGCGTGCCCAGATCCGTCGGGCGGCGCGGTACTTGGCGATCTCCTCGAAGAAGTCGATGTGGGCGTTGAAGAAGAAGCTGAGGCGCGGGGCGAAGACGTCGACCGGCAGCCCGGCCTGCATCGCCAGCTCGACGTAGGCGAATCCGTTGGCCAGCGTGAACGCCAGCTCTTCGACAGCGGTCGAACCGGCCTCGCGGATGTGGTAGCCGGAGATCGAGATGCTGTGCCAGCGTGGCATCTCGGCCGCGGTGAAGTCGATCGTGTCGCGCACCAGGCGCATCGACTGGCGAGGGGGGAACACGAACTCCTTCTGGGCCTGGTACTCCTTGAGGATGTCGTTCTGCAGCGTGCCGCCGAGTAGCGACCGGGGGATGCCCGCCTTCTCGGCCTGGGCCACGAACATTGCGAAGATCACAGCGGCCGGGGAGTTGATCGTCATCGACGTGGTGATCTCGCCGAGGTCGATACCGCGGTAGAGATCCTCCATGTCGGCGATCGTGTCGATCGCGACGCCGCACCGCCCGACCTCGCCGAGGGCCATCGGGTCGTCGCTGTCGATACCGAGCAGGGTGGGCATGTCGAACGCCGTCGACAATCCGGTGCCACCGGCCTTGATGATCTCCTTGAAGCGCCAGTTGGTGTCGTCGGCGGTGCCGAATCCCGCGAACATCCGCATCGTCCACAGCCGGGAGCGATACATCGAGGCGTACGGGCCACGGGTGTACGGGAACTGGCCGGGGAACTCGCCGTCGTCGGGGCCGTAGACCGGTTCGAGTGGGATCCCTGACATCGTCTGGAAGTCGGCGTCGCGCAGGGTCGAGGCCTCGAATGCCGCCTGCCACATGTCGCGGTTGGTGGGCTGCTGGATCGCCATGCCTGGCAGATTACTTTGATGTCCAAGTAATGTCCATGTAGGTCGAGGGTGGAACTCGCAACACGACCCGATCGAGCTCGCCCGTCGGAACTGGATCGACGCCGGCTGGGCCGATGCGGCCGACGGCATGGCGCTGGTGACGTCGATCATGCGTGTCCAGCAGCTGTTGCTGGCCCGCGATCGAGGCGTTGTTGCGGCCGCACGGATTGACGTTCGCTCGCTTCGAGGTGCTGCGTCTGTTGGCGTTCACGCGGCGAGGTGAACTGCCGGTCGGCAAGATCGGCGAGCGTCTGCAGGTGCATCCCGCCAGTGTCACCAACGCCGTGCAGCGGCTGGAGGAGGCGGGGTTCGTCGAGCGGCGCACGAACCCCGACGACGGTCGCAGCGTGCTGGCCGAGATCACGGCGGCCGGCAGATCACTGGTGGAGTCGTGCACGGTGTTGCTCAACGAACAGGTGTTCTCCCAGCTCGACCTCGGCGCCGCCCACGCGAGCGATGTCGTGCGAGGCCTGGACGAGCTGCGTCGAACATCGGGAGATTTCGATTGATGGCGCCGGAAGCCAGGTTCGCGGCGCGAACGGAGCTACCGCGCCCCCGAGTCGCGGTCCGTGCACGCGATCACGGTGCTATCGTGCGTCGACTAGGTCCTCAAGGACCGGTGACCTCGTGACGATGACAGTTTGATGAAGTTTCGACGCCTGCTCCCCCTGGGCCTTCTCATCTTTTCGGCGATCGCTGGGACATCCTCGCCGTCGGAGGCCGCGCTCGAATCCAGAAGCCCTGATCCCGATCATCCGTTCAGTGAGCCGATCTGGTGGCCGCTGCGGAGTTCGGCGCAAGTGGCGTGCGTCAAGACCAACTGCCCAGGGCCCTATCACGACTACGACGCGATGGACATCGGCGGCGAGTTCGGCGATCCGATCTACGCCGCCGGCGTCGGCATCTTGCACATCGGCGGCACCGACCGGTCCTGCCCGCAAGATGGACCCACCGCCGGCACATGGGTGTGGATCGATCACGGTCCGGCGGGCCGCACGAGGTACAGCCACCTCAACTCGATCGAGGCCGTCGAGGGACAGCTCGTCACGCCGGACACCGTGATCGGGACGATGGGCAACACGGGCTCGAAGTATCCGTGCGCGGGGCCTTACCTGCACCTCGAGTACAGGAGCTCGGCGGGAAGCCTCACTCGGTTTCCCGTCCCGACACTCCAGGCCTGTTACGGCGGCGCGACGCTGCGGTACCCCGAAGATCTGGGGTACTCGGAGTGGGATCTGATTCCTGCAGGGCCGCAGTCCCTCGGGAATCGGGTCTTCACGTTGGACTCCGACAACAGTTGTTTCCCGTCGTCGTGGTCGCTGACACCCGACAAGCCAACCGCCAAGGTCGAGCCTGGCGTCGAACAACTCAAGATCACCCCGTCGGCGCGGGCCGGCGACGTCGACCAGGTCCGGGTGCGCCTCGAGCAGTATCACCCCACCGTCCCCGGATTCGGTTCGGCCATCGACAGGACGCTTCCACCCACGCAGAACGCAACCACATTCACGGGCCTGATCGCCGGCAAGACCTACCGGGCGCGGGTGTCGTTCCACAACGACGCCGGCTGGAGTGCCTGGTCGGAGCCCGTGGTCGACGAGCCGGGCAAGCGGCTCACGCCTCCGTTGCTGCGCGAGCTCGAGTGGACCCGCACCAGCATCAAGTACAGGTGGCACCGGGCCCCGAATGGCGACGCGGGGTACGACGTCCGGATTCGTAGGGCGAATGGGGCCACGTGGGGTCCATGGACGAAACATGCGGTGACCGAACCGGCCATCAACTATCGCTTCGCGGATCTCGATCCGGGGATCAAATACCAGGTCACCGTACGCGCCCGCAATGAGTTCGGGAAGAGCGATTGGGCGCCCACTCAAACCGTCACGACGCTCGGATGTGAGTCCGCATGTTCCGCCGGACCACGGGTGTTCACGCCGCTCGAGCCGGCGCGGTTCGCCGACTCCCGGAACATGCCGACGTTCGACAACCAGTACCGGAATACGGGGCCCCGTGCTGGCGGTACGACGTGGGAGATCGCGGTGGCGGGCCGCAACGGTGTGCCGCTCGGGGCCACCGCAGCGATCGTCAACCTGACGGTGCTCAACGGTGTCGGGCCGGGCTTTGCGACCGTCTACCCGTGCGGTGTGTTGCCGACCGCCTCGTCGGTGAACTACGTGCCCGGAGCGGTCGAGCCGAACGAAGTGATCGCGAAGCTGTCACCGAGGGGATCGATCTGCGTATACACGCTGACCACGGCAGACGTCATCGTCGACGTGGTCGGGCATGTCACCGACTCGACGTACCATCCGCTGACACCAAGGCGTTACGCGGACAGTCGGGCCGAGACGACGTTCGACGGCAAGTACCGGGCCACCGGCCGACGTCGCGGCGGCACCACATGGGAGATCCAGATCGCTGGTCGGGGTGGCGTACCTGCGTCCGCGGTGACCGCCGCCCTCAACGTGACGGTGACCGGCGGCATCGGACCGGGGTTCGCGACCCTGTACCCGTGCGGTGAGCGTCCGGTCGCGTCGTCGCTGAACTACGACGTCGGCATCACGCGGCCCAACGAACTCGTTGCCAAACTCTCGCCGGACGGCATGATCTGCGTGTACACACTCACCGACGTCGATGTCATCGTGGACGTGGTCGGCTACGCCGGCGACGTGGTCGGCTTCACACCGCTCACCCCGATTCGAGTTGCCGACAGTCGCGACGAGTCGACCGTCGACAACCAGTACCGGAACACGGGTCGTCGTCGGGGCGGTACGACATGGGAGATTCCGATCGAAGGGCGAGCCGGCCTGCGCAGCGTCGAATCGGTGATCGCCAACATCACGGTGACCGATGCGCTCGCACCGGGATTCGTCACCGTCTACCAGTGCGGTGCGCGCCCGGTCGTGTCGAGTCTCAACTACTTCGTCGGCACGACCCGGCCGAACGAGACGATCGCGAAGCTGTCGGCCGATGGCAAGCTCTGCGTCTTCACCTCCGCCTCGGCGCACATCATCGTCGACGTGGTGGGGTTCACCGACGGCTGACGGTGGACCGCACGTTCCAACGCGAACAGCCCGCACGCCGAATTCATCGCGAGCCGTCCGCACGAGTTGCGCCGGACCTTCGGCGGTTCGACTCGAGGACTGCGACACACGAGCCAGTGGGGGCCGGAGCAGTCCTCGTCGGGAGGGGATGACGCTCCGAAGGCTCCGTGGTGGGCGACCGATGGCGAGTGGGAGACTGCCAGGGTCGTGGCGAAACACCGGCAGTTGAGCGATGATCATGGTCATGACCGCCGGCCCGACTCCGTTCACCCTTCGATCTGCTGCCGGGCTGCCGGCCAAGCCACCGGCACTGGATTCGACAGTGCTGGTGGTCATCGATGCCCAGCAGGAATACACGACCGGACTCGTGCCATTGACCGGAGTCGACGAGGCTGTCGGGGTGATCGCCGCATTGCTCGCGACGGCCCGCACGGCAGGCTCGCCGGTCGTCCATGTGATGCACGAGGGCCGACCCGGCGGCATGTTCGATCCGATGGCCGGTGGTGCACCGATCGCAGCCGTGACACCCGACACGGGGGAGATCGTGGTGCGCAAGACACTTCCGAACGCCTTCGCGGTGACCGATCTGGACGCAGAGCTGAAGCGGATCGGTCTCAAGGCGCTGACCATCGTCGGTTTCATGACCCACATGTGCGTCAGCTCTACGGTTCGTTCAGCGATCGACCACGGCTATGACACAACGGTGGTCAGCGATGCTCTGCGCCACACGCGACTTGCCGGGGGCCGCAGGTGCCGACCCGATCAAGGCTGAGGTCATCCACCAAGTCGCCCTGGCCGAACTCGCTGATCGGTTCGCGATCGTGACCACGAGCGCGGACTTCGTCGGAGCGGCCGGCGCGTCCTGACCGATGCCGTTCAGCCGCGGGCGGGCCAAGATCACATCGATCCGCCTGGTGCCTGGCGACCACCAGATCGAGGCCAGGGTCGAGGGACGCGTGCTGCTCATCGAGGTGGCCCTTGCGACGACGGCGTTCCTGGCGTACCCAGACGGCCGCTCGGCCGGATGGTGTCAGGTGAGTTGGACGACGCCAGGGGTCCCGGCCACGACCTCCCATTCGGTGACCGTCTCGACGGGTGACGACTCGTCGAACTCGTCGGCGACGGCTCGGAAGGTTGCGTGCCAGCGGTCGGGTGTGACCTCGCACATCGTGTAGCCGCGCCGGGTATCGAACCATTTGAGCTGCGGGTTTCCCGCCAGGGCCGCCTGAACCAGTGCCTTGATGACGTCGTCGTCGCCGAAGAACGAGGACGAGATGCTGCTGGCCATGAATTCCGAGCCGACGATCGGCAGCGTCAGATCGAACGGGTCGGCGCGCAGATCGGCGACCGCAGCCGAGTGGAAGTCACCGGTGAGCACGATCAAGTTGTCGGCGGCGGGCCCGACGGCATCGAGCAATTCCTGGCGTTCACCCGCGTAACCGTCCCACGTGTCGACCACCACGACGGGCGGTTCGGCGCCCACGACGGCATTGCCCCCGAACATGAACACCTGCTGGGCGAGCACATCCCAGATCGCGTTCGACGCCGTGACGCCATCGACCACCCATTGGAGTTGTGGGGCCCCGAGCATCGTCTGCTCGGGCGAGAACGCCAGCTCGTCGTCGCGGACCTGGAGGGCCTGGCCGATCACGTCGACGAACGCGTCTCCACGCTGCTGATCGGCTCGGTACTGCCGTGTGTCGAGCACGTGGAAGCGCAGCAGGTCGCCGTGGGCGAACGAGCGATAGATGGGGTAGTCGGCGCCGGTCGGCGGCTCGAGCCGGACCGGCATGTGCTCGTACCAGACCTGATAACCGGCAGCGCGCCGCGCCAGGAAGGCTTGCTGCTCCGCATCTTCCTCGCTGCTCGCGCCTGCGTAGTCGTTGTCGACTTCGTGATCGTCCCACGTGATGATCCACGGCACGAGGGCATGGGCGGCCTGTAGCAACGGATCGCCGTGATACAGGGCGTAGCGCTCGCGATACTGCTCGACCGATTCGCATTCGAAGTCCTGGCCGGTCGTGCGGCCTCGCTCGTCGGAGTAGCCGCCGCTGGCGTACTCGTAGATGTAGTCGCCGAGGAAGACGAATGCGTCGACATTGCCCTGCTCGACGAGGTCGCGGTAGGCGGCGTAGTAGCCCTGCTCCCAGTTCTGGCACGACGAGAAGGCGAACCGGAATCGCTCGGGCGTCGTGCCGGGCGCCGCAAAGGTGCGGGTGCGGGCGGGAGTCGTCTCGAACTGATCGACACGGAACCGGTAGTGGTACTCGGTGTCGGGTTCGAGACCTGTTGCGTCCACGTGCACCGAGTGGCCCAGTGCCGCGACCGCCATCGCGGACCCGGTTGCCACGATGTCGGACATGCCGGGATCGGTGGCCACCTCCCAGTCGACTTCGATGTCTGTGTCGGGCAGCGGCTCGGTCGGGAGGAGACGGGTCCAGAGGATCACCGAATCCGAGAGCGGATCCCCCGATGCCACACCGAGCGAGAACGGGTCGGATCCGAGCGGCAGTGTCGTGGTCGTGGTCGCGGCCGAGGTGGCCGGCGCGGCAGCCGTGGTCGGCGTCGCGGTCGCAGGTGGACTCGTTGTCTCCGTGCTACTCGTCGATGAAGTGATGCTTCCGTCTTCACCGCTGTCGCTGCACGCGGCGAGCACGGCCGCGATCGTGCCGGCGAGAAACCCGCGTCGTGTGAGTCGTGTCGGTCTGCCGTCGTCCATCGCCGACCTCCTGATCGTCGTGTCGACACCCGACCGCCCCGCGGCGGGCGAGGACAAAGTGACTGCCCGAAATTGTACGACGTCACTGATCGACCCCATAGGGTCGCCAGTCCCGACGATCGTGGGCACCGATTCACCGACAGCCGACTCGAGTATCGCTCAGCCGGTGAAGGTGAGCGGGACCACCGTCTTGATGATCTCCGGGCACTCGGGTGCGGTGCCGCATCCGCCCGGGTCGTAGGCGACCAGCTCGACCGGGCCCGCCGGCGCGTCGAGCGTGATGGTCACCTCGAAGTCGGCCCAGGTACCCCACGCTCCTGCCGTGACCGGCGCGACGCCTCCGACCTGTTCGCCGTTCGCCCACACCTCGATCGGGAATTGGGCCTCGAACACGTCTCCCTCGCCGGTGACCGTGAACGGGCTACTCACCGTGGCGTCGGAGGCGGGGGCGTCGATGATCACACTGCCGGACAAGTTGCGGTCGATGTCCATGCGAGCCTGTGGGGCGTCGAGGATGATGCCTTCGCCGCCCAGGTACTCGATCGGTGCGCCCTCCAACCAGAACTGGACGCGATCGGAGTTGGTGAACTGCGTCGCGGTGAACACGACTTGGGCGATGCGTGCCGTCATCGACAACGTGCCACCACCACTCTCGAAGTGCGAGCTCAGGTCGACCGTCGCCAAGTGGTCGGCAAGATCGACGTCGAGCAGTTCGGTGCCGTCCGGCACCGCCGAAACCAATCCGGAGGCGGACTCGTCGGCGGTTGGGCCGAGCAGAAGTTCGGACAGTGCCCCACGCAGCACGGCGGGGCCGGGCACACTCCGGTGGGCGATGACCAATCGCTCGTCGCGCATGAAGTACACCTTCACGTCGATGAGGGTCGGCGTCGCGGTCGTGGCGGATGGTGCGGTGGTCTCCGTCGGCGCGGTCGTGATCGACGGCTGTGCGACGGACGTGTCGGGTGCGACGGACGTGTCGGGTGTGTCGGTGGTCGTCGGATCGCTGATCGTCGGCACGGTGGTGCCCGTCGGCGTGCCCGGCACGTTCGTCGTGGAGGCCGAATCGTCTGACCCACACCCCGACGCGGCGATCAACAGCGCCAGGACGAATCCGGTACGTAGTCCACGCATCGCGCCCTCCATCCCCATCATCCGCCTCTGCAGCAGGGTTCACAAGAGCGCCCGGTCCATCGGAGCCCGTGCGCGACAGGACGATGGTGTGCCGACGGCGACGAATCCCGCAGCGAAAACGACGGAGCGTCGGGCCCGAGCCGTGTGGCCCGGACCCGACGCTCCGTCGATGGTCAGAGATGATCAGGCGGCGAGCAGCTTGCGAACCCGCTCGCGGTTGGTCTCGAGGGCGTCCTTCACGGGTGCTGGGAGGTTGGCCTCGAAGCGCTCGGTGATCGGCTCGAAGCGGTCGGCGACTCGCTGCACGATCGGCTCGAAACGGTCCTGGAGCTCGGTCATACGAGCCTCGCCCTTGGCCTTTGCCTCTTCGAGGAAGTTCGGGTAGGTGGCCGTTTCGGTCGCGCCGCGGTGCACCAAGCGATCCTGGACGACGACGGCGACGCCGACGGAGGTGTTGGTGACGTCACGCATGAACTTGACGGCATCGACCATCGCATCCTCGACGCGAGTGGTGAACTCGTCGACTGCTGGCATGGTCGGCATGGCTGGCATGGCTGGCATGGTCGGCATGGTCGGCATCGAGATCTTGGCGGCCGGCTTGGGGGCGGCGGTCTTCTTGGCGACGGGCTTGCGGGCGGCGGTCTTCTTGGCGGCCGGCTTGCGTGTGGCGGTCTTCTTGGCAGTGGTGGCAGGCATGGGGGTTCCTCTTGTTGAGATGCGCGACATGTGCCGCGTCTTCGGTCGAGTACAACGATATCGAGGACTGCTAACTTTTGCAAGCATTCGCTAGCAAAAGTTAATGAGCGCCGTTTCGTCCCATCGGACACGGGCCCCTCTCCACGCTCGAATCCGGACGCTGGCTGCTGCCGATCAGGAGCGTCTGTTCCCGCCACGGCACTGTCGTTCGAGGGTGGCCGCACGATCTGGGCACAGATGCGACGGATGATCCTCACGAAGTCCGCCGAGCCGAAGTCAGGCTGTCGGCAGACCGAACTTCGGGTACTCGTTCTCGACCATCATGACGTAGGTCCAGATGCGGTAGTAATAGTTGCTGACGCGGACCAGGAAGTCGCGCATTCCTTGCGGCCAGGCGCCGGTGAACAGCACTGCGAACCATCCGACGAGCGCGACCGCGATCGCACCGATCGAATACACCGCCAGGACGACGTAATGGGGAATCGCCAGGAGCAGGTTGAACGCCGCTGATCGTGGCACTGCCTCAGGTGTCGAGGGCAGCGTCAGCCGAACAGGGGGGTAGGCCCCGTTCTCGGCTGTTCCCGTATCGAAGTCGAACGGTGGATACGTCTCGGAGTACCCGATCAGAAAGCCGCAGGCGCGGGCGCTGTACCGCTCGTACATCGTGATCACGCCGTACAGGCTCGGGTGCAGCTTCCCCGTGAAGACCAACATCAGCCAGTAGATGAAGAACACGGCGCGAGCAAGGATCTGCAAGGCCCACAGCACGATGCCGTGAGGAATGAACAGCACGAAATTCACGAGCGGTCGCCAGTGCGATACCTCGTACGGCGACTCGACGATGAGATATCGCTGATCGGGCTGGACGATTGTGTTGCTCATCACCCTCGACCTCCTCCCGGGGCGCTCGGCCCCTGCTTGCATGGTTGCGCACGGAGACCGAACGGGCAAGAGGACTTCGTCACTGTGACACCATCGACCGGTCGGTCGTTCAAGCGATAGGTTTGCCTGCTCAGGTAACCGACCCCCCGGATCTGGAGCACCACGTGGATCGCACCGCAATGCGGGAAGCCCTCGGCTCACTCGCCTCAAACCATCGCTGGACGTGGCACTATCGCACGTCCGATCTGCTGTCTGCGCTACCGACGGCAGAAACCGACCGACACCCCGTGCAGGCGGTACGCGCTCTCGACGACGGGCAGGTCGACGCACTGCTCGACGATGGCGACTTCGTGTCGTCGGTCGCCGATCAACTCGCCGGTCTGAACGAGACCATGGCGACCGCGGTCGTCGACCCCGACATCGTCTACTTCTCCCCCGAGTTCGGGATCAGCGAGGTCGTCCCCCAGTACTCGGGTGGGCTCGGCATTCTGGCCGGCGATCACCTCAAGTCTGCGAGCGACATCGGTACCTCACTGGCGGCCGTCGGGCTGTTCTACCGGCACGGCTTCTTCCGCCAGTTCATCGAGGACGGCCGGCAAGTCGAACGGATCGAGAGCTATGACCCCACCGATTTCGGCTGCACCGACACGGGCGTCGTCGTCGAGGTGCCGATCGCGGATCGTCTTGTGTACGCCAGGGTCTGGCGGCTCGACGTGGGCCGTATCCCACTGCTGCTGCTCGACACCGAGCTGCCGACCAACTCCGAGTCCGACCGGTCGATCACCGATCGGCTCTACAGCGGTGACCAACTGCATCGCCTCGAACAAGAACTCGTGCTGGGCGTCGGTGGTGCCCGCGCCGTCACGGCGGTCGGCTGGAAGCCCGGCGTCTACCACTCGAACGAGGGCCATGCCGGATTCCTGACGCTCACGTTGCTCGATCAGGCGCGTGCGCCGGGTGGGGCGACCACGCTGGCGAGCGCCGTCGAGCGTGTGAAACCGCGTGTGCTGTTCACCACACACACCCCCGTTCCTGCGGGTATCGACCGCTTCCCACGCTCGCTGATCGATCCCCACCTGCGTCCCTGGGCCGAGGCCTGGGGCGAGTCGATCGACAGGTTGGCTGCGCTCGGTCAGGATCCGCACGACGGCGCCGGGGTGTTCAACATGGCCGCGCTGTGCCTGCACATCGCCGCTCGCTCCAATGGCGTCTCGAAGTTGCACGGCGAGGTGAGCCGCGGGCTGTTCTCGATGGTGCCCGGCGGCTCGGCGATCACCTCGGTGACCAACGGCGTGCATGCCCGCACGTGGGTCAGCCCTCACCTGCAGGATCTCTTCGATGCCGAACTCGGCGATGGTTGGGATCGCGGTGACCGGGCGGCCTGGGCGAACATCGATGGCGTCGGGGCCGACGTGATCTCGGCGAGCCGCACTGCCACGCGGGAACCACTGACCGATCTGCTTGCCGAGCGAGCCGGTGTCACGCTCGCACCCGACGCCCTGGTGATCGGGTTCGCACGCCGGTTCGCGACCTACAAGCGCGCCAACTTGTTGCTGCGGCGGGCCGACACGCTGGCAGCGCTGCTCGCCAACGACGATCGCCCGGTCCACTTCGTGTTCGCCGGCAAGGCGCATCCGGCCGACGGCCCGGGCAAGAGCCTCTTGGCCGACATCGTCGCCTTCGGTGGCACGCCCGACGCCAATGGCCGATTCAGCTTCCTGCCCGACTACGACATCTCCGTGGCGCGGGCGATGTACTTCGGGTGCGACGTATGGCTGAACAACCCCGTTCGCCCGCGCGAAGCATCGGGTACCAGCGGCGAGAAGGCGGCGCTCAACGGTGTGTTGAACTGCTCGATCCTCGATGGCTGGTGGGCCGAGATGTCCGACGGTCTCAATGGGTGGAACATCCCCACATCGGAGGCCGCCGTCGATCACGTCCGCGACGACGAGGAGGCGGTGGCGACACTCGAGCTGCTCGCCGAGATCGCCGCCGAGTTCCACGCCGACGTCATCGGCGTACCGTCGACGCTCTGGATCGACCGCATGCGTCACAACTGGCGCACGCTCGGGCCGAAGGTCACCGCCGCCCGCATGGTCGCCGACTACCAACGCACGCTGTACGGCCCGATGCTCGACGCCCAGCGCCGCTGATCACGGCGCCCAACAGGACGCGGGTTCATCCGAGCGGTAGCGTCCGAACGATGAGGGTCAGCAAGGCGATCGGCGACGCCGTCGGTGGACTCAAGCAACGCGTGGTCGCGACTACCACCGGCCTGTTCTCGCACGGACCGACCCCGCTCGAGCACACGATGACGTATGCGCCCGATCCCGGTTTGCTGGGTCCCGACTCGGTCTCGTGGCGGGTGATCGGCGATGCGACCGCGTTCGTCGGCGGGATCCGGGCGCTCTTGGTACAGACGGCGCACCCGGAGGTCGTCGCCGGGGTCGAGCAGCACTCTCGCTACCGCGACGATCCGCTCGGGCGCCTCACGCGAACGTCGGTGTACGTCACCGAGACCACGTACGGGGCGATGCCGGAGGTCGAGGCTTCGGTCGCGACCGTTCGCGGTGCGCACGGTCCGGTGCACGGCCGCAGCGAACGCGATCGTCCGTATTCGGCCGGTCAGCCGGAGATGGCGGCGTGGGTGCACAACGTGTTGACCGAGTCGTTCCTCGCCGCCTATCAGGCGTACGGTCCGCAGCCGCTCACCTCCGGTGAGGCGGATCGTTTCGTCGAGGAGCAGACGCGGATCGGCGCCCTGCTCGGCGCGGCACCGCTACCGGTGACCGCGGACGAGCTCACCCACTGGGTGAACGACCACCCCGACATCGCCCGCACGCAGGCGATGGCCAACTCGATCGACTTCCTCAGGAACCCGCCGCTCTCCCTGCCGGTCAAGGTCGGCTACAAATTGCTGTATGCCGCTGCGGTCGACACGCTTCCCGAGCGGATCGCCGAGGTGATCGGGCTGCACCCATCGCGCGGTGCCGGTCGCGTCGGTGCCGCTGCCGTCAACGGCCTCCGTTGGGCGTTGGGCTCTTCGCCGTCGTGGCACCTGGCGCTCGTGCGGGTGGGGGCCCCGGTTCCGCCCGGCCTGTTTCGTCAGCCGTTGCCGCCTGCAGCCCAACGTTCCCTGACGGTCTGACCGTCAGCCGTCGGCGGGCGCTCGAGTGCTCGGACGGTGTCCGGGCCGCGCTTGTCGGAGACAGCTGGCGGGCGCACAATTCAAGTATGAAAGCTCGATTGGTGACAGCGATTGCCACGGTGTCGATGCTGATCGTCGCCGCTGGCTGTGGCACCGGAACCGAGAATGACGAGCCCCGGATCGCCAATCCCGCCGCCGTGTTCTGCGAGGAGCAGGGCGGCTCGGTGGCCGGCGAAGAGCCCATGTGCGAACTGCCGGACGGTTCGGTCGTCGATGCCTGGGAGTACTACCGCTCGCAGGCCGGCGCCGGTGCCGGCCTGGCGAATCCAGCGGCCGTGTTCTGTGAGGATCAAGGTGGGACGACCTCGGGCCCCGAGCCGATGTGTGAGCTGCCGGATGGCTCGATGGTGGACGCCTGGAGCTACTTCCGCGAGAACGGACTCGAAGACTGATCAGTCGGTCGTCGAGGACCCGTTCACGCCGGGCTGATTGCGTCCGCCCTGCCTCGACCGATGGCCGGCGCTCGGTTGCCGACCCCCCGACGAGGCGGCTCGTGACCGTTCGCCGTGCTCGTTTCTCAGAGCGTGAACTGGCGAACGAACGCGCGAGACATCTCGCCGGTGGTGGTGTACGAGCCATCGTTGGCGAGAAAGGCGATCGCCTCGCCCTGCGTCTCGGGTCGATAGGTGGGCGTCTTGCACGGTGTGCGGGCGAGTGTTGCCGCCATCGACTCCCCCGGCTTGATCGGCCACGTCCACGCGTCGCGGTACCCGCGCACGATGATCGCTCGCCCGTCCATGCGGATGTCGGCCCCCGACATGTCCACGTTCGGCGCCAGCGTGCCGGCCGGAACCGGCTTCATGATGTTGATGTCGGTCGTCGACTGCGGATATGGCGCCATGTACACCTTGGTGACCGTCGACTTGGTGATCACATAGATCGTGCCGTCGGCACCCACCGCCATCGCTTCGCTGTTGTACTTGCCGTCCGGGTACTGGAGCCTGATCGCTGCGACGCCGGACAGGGTCGTCAATGCTCCATTGCTGACCGCCGGTTCCGGGACGCGGTATACGACGATGTCGTCGCGTGCTTTTGCGTTGTCGCCGATGTCGCCGAGGTAGAGGTAGTTGGTGCCGGCATCCGGTCCGGGCCCGACCGCCATGTCCTCCCAGTCCTTGGCTTGCGCACCTGCCAGCCGGAACGTTCGGCGGACAGTTCCGCTGAGCGTCAGCGCATGGACGTCCGCCATGGCGCCCGAATCCTCGTGGACCCACAACACGGACTCGTCACGTCGCCCGCGGGCCATACCGGAGATCTCGGTGATCGTCGGATCGCTGACTTGGCCGGCGACCGAGGCCGCATAGTCGCGACACACGAACGGATCGAGGCTCGGCCCGCCGCTCGAACCGTCGGAATCCGCACCGTCGAGGCGTTCGGCCGCGACATCGACGGTTGCCGGCTTGTTGATCTCGGCGATGGATGCAGCTGCGATGGATGCCACTGTCACTGCCCCGACAGCGAGTCCGACCGCGACGGAGAGCCGGGGTAGTGCGCGATCGGTCGACGTGGCGGACGCCGTCGGCCGCGGTCTCATGGCGGTCACCCCCTGAACGCTACAAAAGACTCGACGCCGCTGCGCACCGGCGTCGCGACAGCCGGTCTGACGTGGGCGTTCGCGTCGGGAGGCGACCCACTCGAGGCGTTCGGCGGCCGATCCAAGCACCGTCAGATTCGCGGCGATCACCGCCGTGGGGTTCGCGTCGGCCATCGCCCGCTTCCAGCGAGAACTCGATCACGCCGCTCAGCCGCCGTCGAGGCGTCGTCGCAACTCGACGTACACGTCCTCGCCCGCGAGCGCGGTCAACGAACCACGAAGCGAGTCGATGACCTGCTCGCTGCCCGAGTAAGCCTCGCCGCCGTCCGATCGTTCGGTGCAGCACCACGCCATCGTCTTGCCGTGCTCGCTCCAGTCGCTTCGAGTCCAGCGGCGCACCGTCGCCGACTCGCGGTCGGCGTCGATGTCCTGCCAGTCGATGCGCAGGGGGAGCTGCCAACACACCGACGGCTTCCACTCGGTGGGTGACTCGTTCGATTCCTCGGCCGCAATGTGCAGCGCGCAGCCCTCGCCACCGGGGAAACCCGGGCGATTGAGGAAGATGCAGGCGCCGTCGACCACACGCGTGTGCGATCGACCGTCATCGCTGAAGATGCCGACGACGCCACCTCTCGCGTCGGCATGTGCGGTGCCGTGATACTGCCAATGGATGGGGCTGAGCACCGATGCGAATGCGGCCACCGTCATGGCCTCTTCCACTCCGGAAGGTCCGTCACCGAAGTGGGCGCCGATCGAGCAGCAACCCTGGTTCAGCTCTGCAGCAGGTTCGCGGAGGATGCCCTGACAGCCGTTTCCGTACAGGCACCTCCAGTTCGACTGGAGGAACTCTCGCTCGAACCGCCACACGGTGTCGTTGCGTTCGATCTCGATGAACTCGTCGGCCATCGACCGATCATCGCGCTCGGGGTCGTCGGTCGGTGGTAGCGAGGGCGGGATCTGGGTCACACGTCCAGGCGAGTTCGTAGGGTGTCGACCCCGTCGCCCGACAGTTCGTCGAGCGCGCTACCTCGGCCGCTGATCGCCGACATCATCGACGCAGCCGGCCCCGTCACGTCGGCGCCGGTGCCGTGGTGCCAGCCGTTGTCGGTGGTCGCGAGCGCCAAACCGTCGACCAGACCCTCGGAGACGAAGCCGCGGGTGGCCTTCGGCGACACCAGGAAGTCGAGCACGACCGCTGCCCGTTCGGCGGGTACGTCCCTGGTGATCGCCAGCGGCCGGCAGATGTCCTGGGTGTGCACGATGATGTCGGTCAGGGGGGCCTCGGGTCCGAGACCCGGCGGCGTGAAGCGGTGGTCCGCGTTCGCTCGTATGGTCGCCGCCCGATCCGCATTCGACCGGGATTCGTCCCTGGCGAAGCGATCCGAGACCTGGTCGAGGTCGAAGCGGTTCGTTCAGCATTGGTACGAGCGTCTGTGGAAGCGACACGGAGAACGGCATCACGAGATGTCGCTGCCACCTCGCTGACCCGCCATCGCGAGCACAGGCTGGGGGTGTTCCACTGCTCGTCGGTCAGCGTGTCGAGCAGATCGGCGGTGAGGCTGACGCTCGTCGGCGATCATCGAGAACACGTCGGACATGGACGCAGTTCGCGTAGCCGTCGAGAGGGTTCCGTTCCTCGACTCGACACGAGTGCGACGATGGAACGGTGAGCAGGTCGATGGTTCCCGAAACTCAGGAGATCGCAGCGGCGGTGCTGGTCGACGGTGATCGGGTGCTGATGTGTCATCGGCACCGTCGGCGTGGGCGGAACCCGAACCTCTGGATCTGCCGGGCGGACACGTCGAGCCCGGTGAGGTCCCTGCCGATGCGCTCGTGCGGGAGCTGTGCGAGGAGCTGGGCGTCTCCGTCGACCCAGCCGATCTCGAGTTCGGCGCGACGGTCCGGCCCGGGCCGGGTCTCACGGTTCATGTGTGGGTGGTTCGCTCGTGGTCGGGGAGCCGGCGAACCGGGAACCAGCCGAACATGACGCTCAGGGTCGGTTCTCCTCTCGGAGGTCGCCGAGCTGGAGCTGCCGGATCGGGTGCTCGTGGATCTTCCGGGACGCCCGCGCCGGCAATCGACGACGAGCAGCTTCGATCGGGCATCTCGGTGGTCGCCGAAGGGGCAGTCGACCACGGTGACCGTGGTGAGGTGCCCAGTACGACCTGGCCCAGCTCGACGTCGGCCGCCTCGTCGCCGACGAACTCGCCCATCGTCGCCGAGTTCATGGAGGCGCTCGACGCCGTCACCGAGCTTGCGGAGCGTACCCACCGACGCGATTGCGCACCGAACTCCGAGAGGTCGGTCGGCGAAGGATGCGCCGGAGGGGGATCTTCCCGGTCAAATGAGTGAGCGCTCACTCATCGAGATAGCGTCGGTTCTCGTGTCGGATTCCTCTGCCCCTGCCGCGCTCGGACGTCGCTCTGCTCCGATGCCTGCCGCCGAGCGGCGGGCCGCCATCATCGACGCGGTCCTCCCGCTGTTGATCGAATGCGGGTCAGGCGTCACCACTCGCCAGATCGCCAGGGCGGCAGGGGTCTCCGAGGGAACGATCTTCAACGTCTTCGCCGACAAGCACGAACTGCTCGCAGCCGCGTTGGAGGTGGCGATCGATCTTGCGCCGTTCGAGCGTGCCGTCGGTGAGATCAGCCGCTCGGCTCCGTTCGAACAACGTCTGGTGCTGGCGACCGAACTGACCCAACGCCGGATCGTCGACATCTGGAAGCTCGTCTCCCAGCTGGGCCGGCAGCACCAACCCGCCGATCACAAACCGTTGCCCGACAGCGCCGCGCTCGCCGCCCTGTTCGCGGAGGAGCCTGGGCGGCTCCGGATCGAACCGGTCGACGCGGCCCGCCTGTTGCGGGCTCTGACCCTGTCGTTGACCCACCCGATGATGACCGCCGAGCCCCGATCCGCGGCGGAGATCGTCGACCTGTTCCTTCACGGCACGGCCACCGGAGGGGAAGGCCGCTCGTGAGCTTGCGCCAGCTGTTGCGCACCCACCTCGCCCCGTACCGGGGCGTGCTGTGGCTCGTGGTCATCCTCCAGGCGATCCAGACCAGCGCCACGCTCGCCCTGCCGACGCTCAACGCCGACCTCATCAACAATGGCGTGCTGCCCGGGGACAACGGCTACATCTGGCGTACCGGCGCGGTGATGCTGGGCTTCAGCCTGGTGCAGATCGTGTTCGCGGCCGCGGCGGTCTGGTACGGCGCCAAGGCGGCGATGGGTTTCGGTCGCGACCTGCGCCGTGATCTGTTCCATCAGGTCACCGACTACTCGGCGCGCGAGGTCGGCAAGTTCGGTGCCCCGTCGTTGATCACCCGCATCACCAACGATGTGCAGCAGGTGCAGATGCTGGTGGTGCTGGGGGCGACGATGATGATCGCTGCCCCGCTCACGATGGTGATCGGCATCGTTCTCGCGATGCGCGAAGACCTCGGGCTCTCGGTGATCCTGGTCTTCGCGATCCCCGGTGCGGTGCTGTTGCTCGGATCGATCGTGGCGCGGATGGTCCCGGCATTCCAGCAAATGCAGATCCGGATCGATCGTGTGAACCGCGTGCTGCGCGAGCAGATCACCGGGATCCGGGTCGTGCGTGCGTTCGTCCGTGAGCCTCAGGAGGCGGAACGATTCGCGGTCGCCAACGCCGACCTCACCGAGACGTCGCTGCGCACCAGCCGACTGATGGCCGCCACGTTCCCCACGGTCGGATTCATCATCAACATCTCGAGCCTGGCGGTCTTGTGGATCGGCGCCGACCGCATCGCGGACGGCAAGATGGAGGTCGGTTCGTTGGTTGCGTATCTCAGCTACCTGATCCAGATCCTGATCGCCGTCGTGATGTCGACGTTCATGGCATCGATGATTCCGCGCGCCGCCGTGGCGGCCGATCGGATCGTCGAGGTGCTCGGGACCGAGTCGTCCGTTCGTCCTCCCGAGAACCCTGTCGCCGAGGTGCCCGAGCGCGGCACCCTCGAGTTCCGCAACGTCGATTTCCGCTACGCCGGTGCCCAGGAGCCGGTGCTGTGCGGCATCAGCTTTCGCGTCGCCGCCGGTGAGACCACGGCGATCATCGGCAGCACCGGTGCCGGCAAGACGACGCTGGTCAACCTGATCGCCCGGTTGTTCGACGCGAGCGGCGGCGAGGTGCTCGTCGATGGGGTCGATGTCCGCCACCTCGACCCCGATCTGTTGTGGGGCAAGATCGGCTACGTGCCGCAGAAGGCGTTCCTGTTCTCCGGAACGGTCGCGTCCAATCTCCGCTTCGGCCGTCCCGATGCCACCGACGACGAGTTGTGGAAGGCGCTCGAGATCGCTCAGGCCGACGGTTTTGTGCAATCGATGCCGGATGGGTTGGGGAGTCGCATCGAGCAGGGTGGCTCGAACGTGTCGGGCGGTCAACGGCAGCGGTTGTCGATCGCCAGGGCGCTCGTGGCCAACCCCGAGATCTATGTGTTCGACGACTCGTTCTCGGCACTCGACCTCGCCACGGACGCCCGTCTGCGAGCTGCGCTCGAACCACACACCGCGCGACGCCGCAGTCGTGATCGTGGCTCAGCGCGTGTCGACCATCGCCGAGGCAGATCAGATCCTCGTGATCGAAGACGGCCGCCTGGTCGGAACGGGCACCCACGACGAGCTGATCGCAGGCTGCCCGACCTACGCCGAGATCGTTGCCTCGCAACTCGGGGAAGGAGCGGTGGCGTGAGCGATCACGAGATGAGCGACGAGGATCAGGAAGTTCTCACCACCACGGGGCACGAGGCACGCCGCGGTACCTTCGGGCCGGGCGGCGGCGCCGCCATGCCCACCGAACGCAGCAAGAACTTCAGGGCATCGCTGCGCAGGCTGGGCATGATCCTCGGCAGCGAGAAGCCGCGCTTGGTCCTGGTGGCCGCGCTGACTGTCGCCAGTGTCGTCCTGACCGTCTTGGGCCCGCGGCTGCTGGGTCAGGCGACCGACATCATCGTGAGCGGTGTGATCGGCGGCGGCATCGACTTCGCCGCCCTGCATCGCAAACTGATCGTCGTCGCCGGGTTGTATCTGGCGGCGTGGGTGCTCGGATATACGCAGGCGTACATCCTGGCCGGGGTGTTGCAGCGGGCGATGTTCGACCTGCGCCAATCGGTCGAGCACAAGATCAACCGGCTCCCGCTGAGCTACGTCGATGGCCAGTCGCGTGGCGACCTGTTGAGCCGCGTCACGAACGACATCGACAACCTGTCGCAGAGCCTGGCGCAAACCCTGAGTCAGATCCTGGCGTCGCTGCTGACGGTGGTCGGCGTGACGGTGATGATGTACACGATCTCACCGCTGATGGCGACGATCGCACTCGCGACGGTTCCGACGTCGGTGTGGTTGATGAAGGTGATCGGTACCCGCGCCCGCCCCAGGTTCATGGCGCAGTGGCGACACACCGGAAGCCTCAACGCCCAGGCGGAGGAAGTGTTCACGGGCCATGCGATCGTGAAGACGTTCGGCCGTCAGCGTGACGTCGAAGCCCGCTTCCGAGAGGACAACGACGAGTTGTTCGAGGCCAGCTACACAGCCCAGTTCACGGCCAGTCTGATCCAGCCGATGATGGTCTTCATGGGCAATATCCAGTTCATCCTGATCGCCGTCGTTGGTGGGCTACGGATCTCGACCGGGGCGATGTCGGTCGGTGACATGCAGGCGCTGATCCAGTACGCCCGTCAATTCTCGCAGCCGCTGACCCACCTCGCCTCGATGACGGCGACGTTCCAGTCGGGCATCGCCTCGCTCGAGCGGGTACTCGAACTGCTCGATGCCGACGAGCAAACCACCGAGCAGTCCGACACGGTCGATCCGGCACCCGTGCGCGGCCGCATCGTGTTCGACGATGTGCACTTCTCGTACAGCCCCGACAAGCCGCTGATCGAGGGTCTCAACGTCACCGCCGAGCCGGGCCAGACGATCGCGATCGTCGGCCCCACGGGTGCCGGCAAGACGACGCTCGTCAACTTGTTGATGCGGTTCTACGATCTGGACTCGGGCACGATCAGCCTCGATGGCCGCGACATCTCGAGTTTCCCGCGCAAGGAGCTGCGCTCCAAGGTGGGGATGGTGTTGCAGGACACGTGGCTCTTCGGCGGCACGATCCGTGACAACCTCGCGTACGGCAACCCCGACGCCACCGACGAACAGATCCGCGAGGCAGCCCGCGTCACATACGTCGACCGTTTCGTCCACTCGCTGCCCAGTGGCTACGACACGGTGATCAACGACGAGGGCGACAACATCTCGGCCGGTGAGAAGCAGTTGATCACGATCGCGAGGGCGTTCTTGGCCGACCCGTCGATCTTGATCCTCGACGAGGCCACCAGCTCGGTCGACACTCGCACCGAAGTACTCATCCAGGAGGCGATGAACGCGCTGCGATCGCAACGCACGAGTTTCGTGATCGCCCACCGACTGTCGACCATCCGCGGTGCCGACGTGATCCTCGTAATGGACGATGGTCGTATCGTCGAGCAGGGAAGTCACGACGAACTGTTGGCCCACGACGGTCCGTATTCGCGTCTCCACCACGCACAGTTCGCCGGCCAAGCCACCTGATCCCGACGCTGTGCCGGCGCCGTTCGAGGCAAGGCGCGAGATGCCGCGAGGGGTACCGTCGCTCGTATGGACCCGATCATCGCTCGCAAGACCTGGCGCACGCTCGAGCCGATCCACGTGATGATCTATTTCGTTCCCGAAGCATTCGAGCACTACCGACTGGCCGGTGTCGCGGATCATCAGGTCGGCTACTTCGCCTCACGTTCGGCGCCTTTGGGAGAGGCGTCGGCCGAGCTCGTGATCGCGGCGTTCTACAACTACAACCCCGAATCGGTGCGCGCTGCGATCCCGAAGGTGTGGCAGGAGACCCGGCCCGAGGAACTGATCGATGCTCGCTTCATGGCCGCCGATCGCGCCCTGCGCCGACTGCTCGGTGATGCGGTGGCGAGCGAGGAGATGGTCGCTGCATCCCGGCTCGCTCGCAGCGCCGCGCTCGCGGCCTGTGATCGTCTCGAAGGTCGTCCGCTGTTCGCCGGCCACGCCAGCCTGGCGTGGCCGGACGAACCGCATCTCGTGTTGTGGCACGCCCAGACGTTGTTGCGCGAGTTCCGTGGGGACGGTCACGTCGCAGCGCTCGTCGCCGACGACGTCTCGGGCATCGAGGCGTTGATCATGCACGGTGGAACAGGTGATGTCGCTCCGGAGATGCTGCAGGCCACACGAGACTGGAGTGACGAGGCCTGGACCGCGGCCGTCGATCGTCTGATCGACCGGGGCCTGCTCGATCCCGACGGCACGCTGTCGAAGCTCGGCGCCGAGCGGCGGCAATGGGTCGAGGACCGTACCGATGCCCTCGCTCTCGCCCCGTACGAGGCGATCGGCGAAGACGGCTGCGAGCAGCTCCGTCAGCTCGCCCGCCCGTTCAGCCAGGCACTCGTCGCCGGTGGTGGCTTGCCGGTCTAGGTGCCCTGTCGGTGCTCGCGCCTGCCGTGCTGATCGGGGTCAGGGTTGGCGGCCGGTGAAGGCGAGCAGCTTGTCCTGCTCGCTGGCGTCGTCGGCGACCTCGATCGCCGGGCCGAACATGCCGCTCGAGCGCAGCATCGGCTCGGGCATCCGCTGGAAGCCCATGTAGACGGCCTGCACCGCTTCGGCCGGCAACGTCTCGTCGGCGCCGATCGCGCGGGCCACGTCCCACGCATGGAGCAACAGGTCACCGACGGCGATGCCGAGCACCTGGTGCTTGGGCATGCCACCGAACACCTGCGGCGGCGCGTTGCCCTCGAGGTTGGCCGGGTCGGAGATCGCGGTCTGAACTGCGGCGCGGACGGTCGCCCAGTCGGCACCCTCCTCGACGGACGCTCCGAACACGCCACCCAGTTGACGCTGCGCCCCGACGGCGTGATCCACGAGCTCGCGCACGGTCCACTCCGTGCACGGTGATGCAGCCGCCCACTGATCGTCGGTAACTGCGTCGAGGTGCTGCTCGAACGTGTCGGCGGTCTGCACCCAGATGTCTGCTGGTCCACTCATGTCAACTCCTGTCGTCGGGAACTCATGTCCATTGAACTTCACCCGCACCCTCGTCGACGAGTCCGCGAAGTCGGGAGTTGTGCCCGGAGCGTGAGTCGACCGGCGAACTGCGATCAGTCGTCGCGGGGAAATTCGGAATGACGAGGAGCGCAGCGACCCACGTGCTGGGATCCTGGCACAACTCCCGACTAGCGGCACACACCGTCGGCGACCGCCGCCGCGGCCACGGCGACGGCGACGCGTTGCGAGACCGACTTGTCGAACACCGGGGGCATGATGAACGTCTCGCAGAGTTGCTCGTCGGTGACCGACTCGGCGATCGCTTCGGCGGCGGCGAGTTTCATGTTCTCGGTGATGTCGGTGGCGCGGGCATCGAGAGCGCCGCGGAAGATGCCTGGGAACGCGAGCACGTTGTTGATCTGGTTGGGGTAGTCGCTGCGACCCGTGCCCATCACCCTCACGAGGCCCTCGACCAGTTCGGGTCGGATCTCCGGATCGGGGTTGGCCATCGCGAACACGATCGGGTCGTCGGCCATCGCCATCACGTCATCGACGGTGAGGACATCGGGTGCGCTGACCCCGATGAACACGTCGGCCCCGGCGATCACGTTCGACAGGGTCCCTCGCTTGCCATCGGGATTCGTGTTCTCGGCGAACCACTGCTTCCAGGTATTGAGGCCCTCGCGACCGTCGTAGACGGCACCCTGCGAGTCGACGCCGACGATGTCGATGGCGCCTGCCCCCAGCAGGATCTTGCCGATCGCGACACCTGCCGCGCCGACCCCGGAGATCACGATCGCCAGGTCCTTCATGCGCTTCCCGGTGATCCGCAGGGCATTCTCGAGCGCCGCCAGCGTGACGACTGCGGTGCCGTGCTGATCGTCGTGGAAGACCGGGATGTCGAGCAGTTCCTTCAACGCCTCCTCGACCTGGAATGCACCGGGCGCGGCGATGTCCTCGAGGTTGATGCCCCCGAACGTCGGCGCCAGACGCACGACGGTCTCGATGATCTGCTCGGGCGTCGACACGTCGAGGCAGATCGGGAACGCGTCGACGCCACCGAACTCCTTGAACAGCAGAGCCTTGCCCTCCATCACGGGCAGCGCAGCCTTGGGGCCGATGTTGCCGAGCCCGAGTACGGCCGTACCGTCGCTCACGATCGCCACTGTGTTCTTGCGGATCGTGTACTCGTCGGCGAGCGACACGTCGTCGGCGATCGCCGTACACACCCGGGCGACGCCAGGGGTGTAGGCCATCGAGAGGTCTTCCTGGTCGCCCACCGGGCACAGCGGCAACACCTCGATCTTTCCGCCCTCGTGCATTCGGAAGGTGCGGTCCCACCAGTCGTGGAGCGTGATCCCCGCCGTGTTGCGAACGGACTCGACCACCTCGATCTGGTGCTCGACGCTGCGGCAGTTGACCACGATGTCGCGGTCGACCACCGAGCCCTTGGCCACGAACGAGTCGACGGCGAAGATGTTGCCGCCGGCTTCGCCGATGGCGGAGGCCAACCGCCCGAGGACGCCTGGCACGTTGTCGAGCGTGAGGCGCAACGAGATCGAGTACTGCGTGGCTGGTGGGCGGGACATGTCGTGAACCTACCGGCGTCCGCGCCTGGACGTATGTCCGGACATGGAGGGACCAAGGTCCATATCGATGCTCCTATGTTTGTCAAGGGCCAGTTTTGTGGCGTCGGCGGTGGTGTTGTGACAGGACAGGGATGAGGCACTCGGAGGTCCGGGGCCAGGCTCTTATGAGGTCAGTACCGCCGTCGCCGACGCGGCGAATTCGGTTGTTCGGGCGATGGGCTGACGGTTCGTTGGTGAGACAGCGTTGGCGTCAGCCGGTTGATGGATGGGTCAAGCCCATCGCCGGTGATGGTGTCAGTCGCGGGGAAGCAGCACGAAGACCTCGCGGGCGATGTAGCGCTTCAAGATGCGCATGATCTCGGCTTTCGACTTGCCATCCGCGGTGCGCCGCTCGACGTAGGCGCGTGTTCGCTTGTCGCTGCTCATGCGGGTCAGCGCGATCTGCCAGAGGGCATGGTTGGCTTGGCGGTCCCCGCCCCGGTTCAGGCGGTGGCGGGTGACTTTGCCCGATGAAGCTTGGATTGGTGACACGCCGCACAGGTGAGCCCATGAGGCTTCGCTGCGCAGGCGTTGCGGGTTGTCGCCGGCGGTGACGAGTAGCAGTGCGGCGGTGTGGATGCCGACGCCGTGCAACTCGAGGAGTCGGGGTGCGGTCGCGGTGACGAGCTCGTTGAGCAGCTTGTCGAGCTCGATGAGTTCGGCATCGATCGCGAGGACTCGGCGCCCGAGAATGCGCAGCGAGGTCTTGGTCGCGAACGTCACCGCATCAGTGCCCGCCCGCGGGCGCATGGATGCTGCCTCGACGGCCAGGCGAGCAGCAGTGAGCCCGCTGAGCCGTTCGCGTAAAGGGTTCGGAGCGGTGAAGCCGAGATGCCGGATCTGGTTGAGCGACTTGGTCTTGGTGGTTCGGGCACTGCGCTTCGCGACGACCAACGCCCGGATCGCTTCGACGTTGCCGTCCCTCGACTTTGCTCTGCCGGTCGCTCGACCGGACTGTGCAGCACGCGCCGCCTCGATGGCATCCAACGTGTCGGTCTTGCCCTCGCGTCGGCGCAGCTGCCGGTTCGGGCGATCCACCTCGACGACATCAACACCTGACGCTGCGAGGAGGCGAGCGAGGCCGGCACCGTAGGAGCCGGTGCCCTCGACACCCACGCGTGCCAGCAGACCGAACGATCCCAGCCAGCCGACAAGTTTGTCCTCACCGCCCCGGTTCGCCTCGAACGATTCGGTGGCCAACAGACCGCCGATCTCGTCGAGAACAGCCGCGACATGCACGTCCAAGTGTGTGTCGACACCGCCCGTCACAGCGCGAGTTGGTTCTACGATGATGGTCATCGCCATCCCTACCTTCCATTGGTCAAGGGGTGGCGCGCACTCACTCCAACGGTGCAACGTGCCAGTTCGACCTGCTGGAACAGGACGAACAGTCACACCATCGACGCGGGTGAGCGCCAGGAAATCTGGGTTCCGGCCGACGAATCGATATCAAGACAACCGCAGCGTCAGCCGGTGAGGTGAGTCAGACCGGAACCCAGAACCTGGACCGTACCGAACAGGCCCCCGCCGAACGGGGACCACCACGAAACGATCACTCCAACATCCTCCCTGCCGGGCCGGGACGAGGACGACGATGGAGGCCGTAGCCGCGCCCCGCGCGGTGGAAAGGGAATTTCCATGTGCCGCAAGATGATGTGGGGCGTGCTGGTGGTCGGATTGTTGCTGATCGCTGCGCCGTTCGCGATGGGGCTGCCCAGCAAGGCAGCCGACGGTCAGGAGATGATCGACGCATTCGCTCCGATCATGGACGAGCAGAACGTGCAGAAGACTTCGGACTACTACTACGACGTGTTCGTACCACTCGGTGACGTCGTTCCTGCGATGACCCAGGAGAATATCGACCGGTTCAACAGCTACCTGGCTGGAATCGGGGCAATGGGGGCCGAAACCCAGAACCTGGTGCCGGCCGTCGCGACCGCGACGGGCATGACCGAGGAGCAGGCCGGGGCGTACTTGGCCACCGAGTTCCCGGCGATGACCCAGATGATGCAGGGCCTGCCCCAGATGCAGCAGGACTTCGAGAACCTGTTGACGCTCATGGGCCAGAACGTGGCCATCTTCGAGCAGGTTCCTGCCGGTCTCGATCACTACGAGCCACTCGTCGTCACGATGGAGACCCAGCAGGACAATTACGACCAGATCGCCAGCCTTCCCGACTTCCGGCTGTTCACGTGGTTCTTCGTGGTCCCCGGCGTGTTGCTGGTCGCCCTGGCTGCCTTCGGGCTGTTCGCCACCCGCAAGCAGGATGACCTCGTCGGGCCTGCCACCCGGAGTGATCACCAGGAGCCGCAGCTCGTCTGACTGGTTCGACGGTCCACTCGTGCGGCATCGACCGTGGCGGGGATGGACCCCAACAGCGATGATCGATCAGCGAGCGTGTGCGGTGCCTCGTCGGGCACCGTGATCGGGTCAGCTCGCTGATCGATTCGTCGCGTGTGCGGTGTCCGGGCGGACCGCCCGGATCAGCGAAGCGCTTCGACGAGCTCGTCGGTGAGGTCGCGGCGCCAGTCGGCCGGTCGCGGGAAGATCCGGCGGGTCCCGAGCGGCGGGCGGAACGGGCGCCAATCGTCGGCCGGTTGTGCCAGCCGGTCGCTGATCGCCAAGATCGCGGCGGGGTTGAACCCGAGCCCGCTGTGGCTGCCGAGCACCTCGATGTTCTCGGCCTGGGCGCCGATCTTGCCTCGATGCACTGCCACCACCGCACGACGCCGTCGGTGCGGGTGTAGATCGCGGTAGCCGGCACCTCGAGCGGGCCGGCGTTCGAGCTCGGGAGCAGTTCGTCGAGGCCGATCGTCGTGGGTGGGCTGCAGCCGGTCGAACAGGGCTGACGCTGCGCTGCGATCGGTGGGTTTGATGCGGAACGGGCTGCCGAGCGTGATCACCTGGCGCACGAGTTCTGGCCACTTGCGGGCCAGCCGGCGGGCGTAGATGCCGCCGAGGCTCCATCCGATCAGGCTGACCGGTCGTTGGTGGCGATCGTGCAGTTCTTGGAGGCGATCGACCAACCCGTCGACGACGTCGGGTGTCGGGCCGAGGTTGCGGCCCAACCGCCACCCGTGGACCCAGTATCCCTGACTCTGCAGGATCGATCGCAACGGTGCCGTCGACGAGTCGCCGGCGAGGAAACCCGGCAGGATCAAGACCGGATGGTTGTCACCGCGGCCGAACGCTCGCAGCAGCGGGGAGGCGGCCATCACGGCACCGAGCTCGAACACGGCCCGTGATTCCATGACCCGCAGGAGTGGACGCGGTGGCGCAGATCTGGAATCGACCGTGCTCATGGGCCCACAGTAGGTCGCGCTACCCACCGGTAACGATTCGTACGGTGAATGCCCAGGGGCTGCCTCGGCCGACCCGAGACCGGTGGTGGTCGCCCCAGGAATGGTCGCTCGGATCGCGGGGTTTGTCGGAGTATGGACGCGAACCGACCAGCAATCTCGAACGCCGTCGGTGTGGTCGAACACCGACCGCGGTGCGATCGGTACCGGCGTGATCGCCCGCGTGGATCGCCTGGCCCTGTGGCGTCCGACGGTCACCTACCACCTGGCGCCGTTCCTGGTCGCCGGTGCATGGCCGTTCTTGTTGCGACGTGGACCCTTGCGTGTCGCCGATACCGATGCGCTGTGTGCTGCTGCGGCCTCCTTCGCGACCGCGATCGCATCCGGCCTCGTCTGGTCCTCGCCGATTCGATGCGCGGCCCGACGCTGTCGGGATCGCGGGCACGCGATGCTCGAGGTCGTACCGCTCGCCTTCGTCGGCGCGGTGACCGGCTATCGGTTCGCCCGGTGCGGAGTCGCCGCCGACTGATGGATTGGCCGAGCGACCGGTCGAACATCGAACCGGCCGAATGGCTCGTTGCCGGATCGACGCCCACTCTCGATGACGGCGCTCGGGCCGGTCGGCTGTCAGCGACGCTCAGGCGTCAGGGGCGAATGGGTCGGCCATGGCCTCGGCACACGCCGTCGGATGGTCGATCACCCACCGTTCGACCTCTGCCACGGGGCTGAGCTGTTCGCCTGTGCGCCAGGCGTCGAGATACGGGTAGGGCCACACGACACCGCCCGGACGGACCATTCCTGGCCAGGGCACGGCGGCGAGATCGAGAAATGGAGATGGCACGCCGATGTGCGACCCGATTCGCCCATCGTGCCCAACGCCTGACCGAGCACGACGGTCTGGCCGACCGCGAGGTCGGGTTCGATGCTGTCGAAGTGCGCCAGGTAGTAGCGCACACCGTCGACCACAGGATCGCCACCGACCTGCCACCCCGGGTTGCCGGGTTGTCGACGGCGGGGTCCCACGAGTCGACGCTTCGAACCTCGATCACGGTGCCGTGCACCGGTGACACGAGCGCCGCGCCGCATCCGACGAATATGTCGGTCGCCGGGTATGTGGAGTGTGACGTGCCCGGCACGAGCACGCCGCATCGGTGACCGGAAGCCCGTAGGGCGTGGTCGTCGGCTGCGGCGGGTCGGTGACCGGCTGTTGTTCGCCCCGGTCGGCCTGCTCGGTGACCGAGGCTCCGTCGATGAACGAAACGATCGCCTCGACGAACCCGTGCGCAGTGGTGAACACGGAGCGCGAGCATCGCAACGACCAAAATTCATCCAGTTCATGGTGCTCGGCACACGATGATCCTGCCAGCTCAGCGACGGAAACGCCGGGCGCGTACGCTGTAGCCATGGACGCCGGTCAATGGGACGAGCGATACACGGACAGCGAGCTGGTGTGGTCGGCGGGTCCGAACGTGTTCGTCGAGCAGCACTGCCCGCGACCTGCCCGTCGGTAGAGCGATCGATCTGGCGGCCGGCGAGGGTCAGCGACGCGAATATGGCTGGCCGAGCTCGGCTGGGACTCGACCGCCGTCGACTATTCGGTGGTGGCGATCGACAAGGCCCGCCGCATCGCCGAGCAACTGCGCGGTGTCGTGCTCAGCACCGACGTCGCTGATCTGGGGAGTTACGAACCGACCCCCGGTGGCTACGACCTCGTGGTCGTCGCCTACCTGCAGCTCGTCGACGCCGAGCTGAGCCCGATCCTCCGAAAGGCTGCGGCAGCGGTCGCTCCGGGTGGAACGCTGGTGCTCGTCAGCCATGATCTGTCGAATCTCGAACACGGCTATGGCGGCCCTCAGCATCCCGACGTGCTCACCACGCCCGCTCAGGTCGTCGCCGCGATCGGCGACACGCTCGAGGTCGAGCGTGCAGAGGTCGCCGAACGCCGCGTGCACACCGATGACGGGGACCGTACGGCGCTCGACACGTTGGTGGTCGCGCGCCACGCGACCTGACCCGCTCCGAAGGCTCCAGGAGTGTGCGCCGGGGCGAACTGGGGTGCACCATTCCGTGACGCGACAGAATGGTGGCATGCTCGGCAAGATCTGGATCGTACGCCACGCGATCGTCGGCGCCGCGATCGTCGGCACCACGTTGCTCGCCGCCTTCGGGGTGATCGGAGCCGGGTCGCACGAGGAACGATTCGACGCCAAGACGATCGTCGTCGAACCTCGATCCGACGACACGATCCGCATCACCGAGTACGTCGATCAGGACTTCGGCATCCGCCAGACACGGCTACGAGCGCTTGATCCCGAACGACTTCGGGTCCCGACCGATGTCGTTGCCAGTTCCCCCGATGCCCCGGACGATCTGAGCGTCGTCGACGAGGGCAACATCACCCGGATTCGAATCGGTGACCCCGACACGACGATCAAGAACCAGCACCGGTACGTGCTGTCCTACACCTACCCCGACACGATGCTGTCCGAACTCGGCCTGTTGCTCGACATCGTGGCACCGGCCGGTGACGGTTGGGTCGGCGACAACGAGACGGGCCGGTTCGAGATCGTCGTCAAGGCGTCGAGCTCGCCGACACCGGCTGCAACGTCGGCGCCCGGGAGCGATCGGAGGCTGCACACTCGATCGCGTTCCCGGCACCGAGCCGCCGCAGTATCGCGTCGAGTTCGTACCGCTTCCCGAACACGAGGGTGTGTGGATCCAGGGCGACATCGTGGCGTTCACCGCGCCGATCCGATCCCGGTTCCCGACCTGCCGGATCGTCGTCCGGACCATCGCTGGCGGGTCGCATTGGCGATGATCCCGGTCGGGTTGCTGGTGCGATCGTGTGTACCGATGGGCGCGTCAAACGGTTCGCAACGAAGTGTTCGCCGGCGGTGCCGCTGACGCGGCCTACGGACGATGGCTGCACCGAGGGCGGATGGCGCCGTCGAGCCTCCTCCTCCCGTGAGGCTCGTGCCCGATGACGAACTCGCCGACATGGCCACCATCGAGTTCGTGCCGCCCCGCGGCATCGCGCCGTGGGAGGCTGCCGTGCTGCTGTCGAACGGATCGGTGACGACACGGTCGAGGCGTGGCTCTCGGGTCTGGCCGGTCACGAGGCGATCACGCTGGAGCCGTCCGGCGAGGACTTGGCGATCGGCACCGGTCCGAATCGCGGGAGCGCTCGATGCGGCCGACGCCAAGCTGCTCGATCGGTTCCTGAGCGCCGGAGGATCCGTTCGTCACGGGCACCTACAGCTCGTCGTTCGCATCGGCGTGGGCATCGGTCGTCGTACATCAGCGCAGGCGGATCGCCCAGAGCGGTTGGTGGAAACACATGCCGCCCGGCAGCGGTGTCAACCCCAAGGTGAACGGATCGCCGTTCGTGGTGATGATGGTGGGCGCCTTGTTGCTGATATGGGTCGGGTCTGGTGCCGCTTGCATTCCTCGGATGGCTACGCACGTGGCCGCTGGCGCTCGCGTTGGGCCTGCTGCTCCCAGCGGTGGTCGCCTTCTTCGTCTATCGCACGCTGCTGCCCGCCCGCAGCGCCCAGGGCTCGGCATTGGCGCTGCGAACCGAATCGTTCCGTCGGTTTCTCGACTCGAGCGAGAGCTCCCATGTCGAATGGGCGTGGGAGCACGGGTTGCTGCGCGAGTACAGCGCCTGGGCGGTTGCGCTCGGGGAGGCCGACGCCTGGGCACGGGCGCTCGACCGCGCCAACGTTCCGGCACCGGCGCGTGTGGTCGCCGGTCCGATCCTGATCGATCGGATGGGCTCCTCGGTGAGATCGTCGCGAACAGCACCGTCGAGCTCGGGCTCCGGAGGCGGCGGTGGATTCGGCGGTGGCGGCGGTGGTGGCGGTGGCGGTGGCGGTGGTGGCTCCGGCTCCTGGTGATCTCTTCGCCGGGTTCCCGTGCACAGGTCGCAACTGGTAGGTATGCGGCATGGAGATCGGGGCGGTCATCCCACACAATGAGATCGGTACGGATCCGGGCGCGATCAGGGCGTACGCGCAGGGTGCCGAGGAGCTCGGTGTCACCCATCTGCTGATCTACGACCATGTGGTCGGTGTCGACCGCAACCGGCCGGGCGGGTTCGAAGGCCCGTACGACTCGAACACGGCGTTCCACGAGCCGTTCGTGTTCTACGGGTTCCTCGCCGCGTGCACCTCGCGGGTCGACCTCGTGACGGCGATCATGATCCTGCCCCAGCGTCAGACGGTGCTGGCTGCGAAGCAGGCTGCCGAGGTTGCGATCCTGTCGAACAATCGGCTCCGACTCGGCATCGGCGTCGGCTGGAACACCGTCGAGTACGACGCCCTCAACGAGGAGTTCGGCAATCGTGGCCGTCGCCAGGAAGAGCAGGTCGATCTGATGCGCCGGCTGTGGTCACAGGATGTCTTCAGCTACCACGGCACCTATCACTCGTTCGAACACGCCAGCATCCTGCCCCGTCCGACCCAGCCGATCCCGGTGCTGTTCGGCGGCTCGGCCCCGGCGTTGATCGAGCGGTGCGCACGCCTCGGTGACGGTTGGATTCCGCTCGGTGGCCCCAACGAGAAATCGGCGCAACGGCTCGCCGAGATGCGCAGGATCCGCGCCGCCGCCGGCCTGCCGTGGGAGGGCTTCACCGTCCACGCCCAGGCCCAATGGGGTGGCGGGACGCCTGAGCGCTGGCAGGCCCATGCCCAGAGGTGGAAGGACCTCGGCGCCACGCACCTGTCGGTCGCCACCCACAATGCGGGCCCCACCGACGTCGACGGTCACCTCGCTCGCATCGCCGAGTACCAGGCTGCGGTCGCCGACGTCGCCGGCTGACGACGGGTCGATACCCCGGCAGTGACGTTGTGCCCTGGCGGGTGCGCCATCGTGGGCAGACCATGGAGGCATGGATACCGTTCAACGCCATTGGGACGTGCGGCTCGACATCCGCGAGGACGGCGATCACTGTGAAGTGATCGCGCACCTCGATGCTGGCGATCGCGGCCTGGCGGGTGTCGGTCGATCGCGTCGAAACCCGGTCGATCCGACGCTTCCCCAGGTCGGGGAGGAACTGGCGACGGCGAGGGCCTTGCACGATCTTGCACATCACCTCAGCCAGGACGCGTGGCGAATGATCGAGGAGTACGCCGACCCGACATGATCCAGATCGTCCCGACCCGGCTCGGGCTGACGGTGATCAGCCCGAGTACCACGGCGCGACACAACGAGGGTCCGTCCTCGCCGTCGTCACGCAGAACCGTTCGCCCGAGACGGCGCGTTCGATCACGCCGATCGACGCGGTGACGGCGCCGCGTACTGTCAGGCCGACCGCAACGGGTGGATCTGTCGCGCGAACCCCACCGTGTCGGCGGCGTGGGTGAGGATCTGTAGCTCGAGGGCGCGCAGCGCCGGAGATGGCTCGAGACCGAGTTCGGCCAGCGCTCGCTCGGTTTGGCGCAGCGACCTGAGTGCCTCGGCATGCGATCCCGTTTGTTGCCGGGCCCGAGCCAACAGCGTCGAAAACCCCTCGCGCAGCGGGAACTGGCGCACCGACCACTCCAGATCCGGTAGCGCTTCACCGGCTCGGCCGAGCCACAGCAGGGATTCGGCCCGTGTCTCGAGCACCGCCGCCCGCAACTCCTTGAGCCGTCCGATCTCGGGTTGAGCGAACTCGTCGACGGCGAGTTCCTCGAACGGTTCGCCGCGCCATAGCCCGACCGCGGTGTCGGCAGCGGCGAGCGCCCGCTGCCAACTGCGCTCACGGGCCAGCGTGAACGCGCGACGCGCCAGATCCGAGAAGTCATCACTGTCGAGTCGAGCGGTGTCGAGCACGAGTCGATATCCGTCACCCTCGGTGATGATCGAGCGCTCGGGGAGCTGGTGACGCAGCGCCGACATGTGGGTGTGCACGGCGGCCTTCGCGGTGGCCGGCGGGCAGCCGGGCCAGAACCGGTCGATCAGGGTTCCGATCGGCAACCGTCGCTCGGCGTCGAGCAGGAGCAGGGAGAGCATCCGGCGATGGGACGCTCGCGTGATGGGCACGATGCGCTCGCTGCAGACGTCCAGCGTGCCGAGCACCCCGAAACGTGTGACGCTTGCCCGACCAGGTCGCGCCTGCGTTCCTCGATCGTTCGGTGTCCCCTGTCGCCCGGCCATGCTCTGACCCCCGTCGATTGCCGTCGTTCCCCCGTCACGACCATCCTGTCGCGGTGATGCGATCGTCTCAAGCGAATTGACTACTCAACGCTCGACGACTGCCTACTCAATCCGATGGGAAAGATCGATGCGAATGTCGAGCGCATCGGCGAGTTCGGCTCGGCTCGACACATCCAGCGAGCGGTAGACGGCTGCGATGTGGTTCTCGATCGTCCGGACTGACAGCGACAGCCGTTCGGCGACCTCCCTGGCGGTCGCTCCGCGTAGGAGCGACCGCACGATCTCGGCCTGGCGGTCGGTGAGCGCCGGGGTCAGCGTCCGCCCGGTCGGTGTCGTGGGCAACCTGCCACCACCAACCAGTTGGGCGCGAGCCAACACGCGGCCGGCCTCCCGGGTTTGACGGCGGTCGATGAACACGTGCCCGGCCTGCGCCGCCGCCTCGGCGGCCCACCGTGTGGCCCCGATCTGGATGAATCCGTCGGACGCGGCCAGCATCGCGACGGGATCCGTATCGACGACGGCACCGGCGTGGTGGCAGATCGCGTCGAGCAGCGGGCTCGCGTCGGTGTGTCCGCTCGATCGCACCCCGATCAGCAAGTCGTTGGCCTCCTCACCGTGACCGAATCGATCGCGTCGTGCAAGCCGAGCACGCCCCACAGCAGCTGCCCATAGTCGATCGCCGTGCGTGCCGCCGCGCACACGAGACTCGCCGCGCGCCGGGAATCGCCGGCACTCGCTGCCTGCCAGGCGGTGAGCCTGGACTGGACCAGTTCGCTGGATCGCCGATCGCCCTCTCCTTTCGGCGGGCATACCCGGGCGTAGACGAGGTTCGCTTCGTCGACTGCGCCGCACTGCATCAGCGCCACGGCTGCGAGGCCGGTACCGACGTGGCGCATCCCGAGCGGATCGAGGCTCTGCAGTCCGATCGCGGCGCGTCGTGCGACGTCCTTGATCGAGGAGTCGACCCGGAACGAACGGGCAAACGCCTCGATCGTGGCCCACGCACCGTCGCCGGCACCCCACGCCTCGTCCATGCCGCGCTCGCGTCGAATCGTGCACAGGTCGACGGCGTCATCGATCCGACCCTGGGCCACCGCCACGGCAGTGACCAGATCGCACTGGTCGACGGCGAGCGGATAGACGGTCTCCAGCCGTTCGGCTCCCGCCCGAAACCGCGGCAGATCACGGTCGAACCGGTCGAGGTCCAGCAGCATGACCGAGGCGAAGGCCAACCCGTTGGTGGCAGTGACCGCTGTGAAGTCGTCGAGATCGGGGTCGTCCAACAGCACGCCCGCCGTTCGCGTCCACCGTTCGGAAGTCGCCGATCACCGCACCGATGAAGGTGCACTCGGCGGCGATCTGGCGCACGAGCGGCGGCGCGTCGATCGAGTTGCTGAGGTCCTCGAGCAGTGACAACGCTGCCGCGAACCGTCCGCAGCCGATCGCCAGGTTGTGGGCACGTGCAATTCCGACCGTCACCCGGTCCGCGGCCAGCGGAGCATGGGATGCAATCTCGAACGTGGGCTCGGCCCGCATGCCCATCCCGAGCTGTCGTTGAGCCTGGGCGACCACGAACGCCGGTTCCCAGTTCGCCGGAGCGCCGAGTTGGGTCATCGCCGCGGTGCCGATGGTCTTCGCCGCCGCGAAGTCGCCGAGGGCGAGCGCCTGCTGCGACGCCCGTGTCATCACGTCGGCGTCGCACGGCTCGCCGGCATCGAGCGTCCAGCCGACGGCTCGAACCAGATCGTGACCTGACAGCTCGGGCCGTTGCCACATCGCCGTCGCCAGCGACGCAGCGATCCGGCGCTGCCCGTGGGTGGTCAGGTTGCGGTGTGCGACCCGGGCACAGATGGGTGGGCTGGCCGCGAGCCCCACCTCGGTTCGCGCCACGAGTCGCCGTCGTTCGAGCTCGGACGTGGCCTCAGGGCCGGCGACCGCATCGAGGAGTTCGATCTCCAATTCGCCGGCGGTCGACAGTGCTGCCAGTGACCTCAGTGCGTCGCTGGGCAGGCGCGCGAGCAACGACTCGACGGCGGCGTTGACCCTGGGAGTATCGGTGGGGTCACCGTCGAGGCGCAACAGGTTTCCGACACGAACGAACCGCCCCGACTCGCAGATCAGCGTGACGAACATCGGCAGGCCTTGGGTCAGTTCCCAGACCGTGCGTTCGACGTCGTCGGCGACCGGTCCCGCAAGCTCGCGTTCCACCAGCGTTCTGGTCAGCGGTCGTGACAGCGGTTCGAGCTCGTGCCGAACCAGATGGGCGTCCTTCCAGAGCCGCGTGAGCGACGGTGGCGTCCACGGCTCGTCGATCAGGGCGAGAACCAGCCGCACCCGACGGCCGACGGCGAGTGCGTGGAGCAAACCGATCGTGGCGGTGTCGAGGTCGTGGGCGTCGTCGACGATGACGACCGAACCGGCCGAATCGTCCAGACCGTTCGAGGACGAGAGTCGGCGTTCGGTCAGGCGGATCGCGCTCAGTCGTTCCTGGGTGTCCTCGCCCGCGAGCAATTGCGATGCGGCTCCGAACGGCACGTCGGTCAGCGCGGGCGAGCCGTGGATCCGATGGGTCGTCATGCCGATCTCGCGGGCGCGTTCCGCGATCGCATCGAGCAGTGCCGACCGTCCCACGCCGTGCGGGCCGGCGAACACCGCACCGTTCTCGCGGCCGAACAGCACAGCGTCTGCCAGCGCCGATTCGGCGTCGCGACCGAGCAGCGACGAGACCATGACGGTCGACCTTAGGTTGTGGGCGGCGCGGCGTTGGACGGTGGCCACGCGACGGGGAGGATCAGCCGTCCGCGCAGAGCACTTCGAAGGTGCCCGTGACGGGTTCGGGTTCGTCGCCGACTCCGCCTTGGAATGCATACGTGGCGTTGAGGTCGACGAAGGTTGCGGTTCCGGTCAGATGCGTCCCATCGACGGTCGACGAGTCGACCTGGCTCTCACCGGGGTCGACACCGGCCATTTCATGATCGGGATCAGCCCTCCACTCGATGTCGCGTACCTTGTCGCCGACGCTGACGGACGGGGACTCCTCGAAGTTCGGGTCGCCCTCCGGTGGGATCAACATCTCGACCGAGTTGTTGTCGGCATCCTTGCCGAGTACCCAGAACGCTCCGAAGAAGTTGGGGTCGCAGCGCTGGACCGCGGTGGGTGTGACGTCGAACTCGTAGCGCTCGTCGCCGATCGTCACGACAGCTGTGTTCTCGGCCAGACCGGACGAGGGCGGTGAATCCGTGGCCACGTCGTCGGACGGTGCGGCTGTGTCGTCGGTGCCGTCGTCGGGCGCGTCGGTGGACGGGCTGGTGTCGTCGTCGGGCGCGTCGGTGGACGGGCTGGTGCCGTCGTCGGCGTTGTCGGCAGTCGTGGCAGCCGGTGGCTCGGCGGCGGCTGTGTCGTCGTCACCGCCGCCACATCCGCTCAGCGCCAGTGCTGCTACCGCGAAACTGATCATCGTCCGGCGCATGCTTGGTCTCCTCGCTCCGTGCTGGTGTCCACCCCGGTGGTGGTACTCCCGCCAGTATCGACGCGCGCGCTCAACGATCGCTGAACGGCCCTGATCAGACGGCTTGGAAGTGTCCTGGGGCGACCTCGACCGCTTCGCCGCGAACGAGCATGCGCTGCACGTGCATCGCCGCGCAGCGGTGCTCGACGTTGTCGGCGAACACGTGATCCACGTGGGGGCGGTACACGAAGCGATGGTCGGCCATCTCGTCGATCGAGTGCGGCTCGACCAGATAGGCCAGCATCGCCTCGTGGCGCCGGGGGATGACGGCGTGGAATTCGTCGAGTAGCTCGAGGAAGGCCGCCCGCCCCTCGATCACGCCTTTGTGGTGGAACGTGACGTAGTAGTCGGCCTCTTCGTCGCGGATCTGGATCAGCGAGCGTTCGAAGTCTTCGAGGTCGCTCCACACGTCGCCGTAGTACGGACCGAATCCGGTGAGGTCGATGTCGCTCAGGAAGAAGACGCCGCCCGTGATGCGGAACCCGCTGTGCCCGCGTGTGTGGCCGGGCAGGTGGACCGCCTCGATCTGTGTCTGCCCGAGGTCCCACACGTGCCCGTCGGTGAACCCTTCTGCGTCGGGCCGCGGTGTGTAGTTGAACTCCTCGACCACCTGCTTGCTGAAGTCGGCGCGGGGTTGGCCGCTCAGGCCGTACACGTCCATCAGCCCGTCGAGACTGCGGGCGCCGGGCAGATCTTCGTCGTGGATGTGGATCCGGGCCTCGGTGAACAAGCCGTTGCCGGGCATGTGATCCTCGTGGCTGTGCGAGTTGATGACCGCGTCGACCGGTACCGGGGCGCCGCCCTTGGCGACCACCGTCACCGACGGGTCGATGATCACCGCCTCGCCCTCGCCCCGGACGACGAGCGAGTTGCCCGACGGGTACCTTCCGTTGTGGTCGCCGACCAGCACGCTGACGTGCGGGGTCAGGCGGCGTTCGGCATCTCCCCAGCCTGCGATCGGGCTCATGGCGTGCAGTCTCGCACGCCCTGTGGCGCCTGTCGGGTGTCCAGACGTGCCGGTCGGATGTGCCCGACGTGCGGGCTGCTCAGGCGGGGCGGCGTTCGAGGCCGATGCTGGCCGAGTTGATGCAGTAGCGCTGACCGGTGGGGGGCGGGCCGTCGGGGAACACGTGCCCGAGGTGGGCCTTGCACTTCGCGCATCGCACCTCGGTGCGCGTCATGCCGAGCGAGCGGTCGGTGATGTACTCGATCTTGTCGGTGCCGAGCGACTCGGAGAAGCTCGGCCAACCGCAGTGGGCGTCGAACTTGGTGTCGCTGTCGAACAGCTGCTCGCCGCACACGATGCAGTGGTAGGTGCCGGGATCCTTGGTGTCCCAGTATTCGCCGGTGAAGGGCCGCTCGGTGCCGGCTTCCTGGGTGACGTGGAACTGCATCGGGGTGAGGCGCAGCTTCAACTCCTCGGTGGTGGGGATGTTCATGTCACTCATGTGCACCAGCCTGCCGCATGGTGAACCGGCGTGCACGCGCGAGCTGTAAGTGTTCGCGATTGTTCAGGATGAGGATCAGCGAGCGCCAGTTTCCCTCCTCGCGCCGTTGGTGCCCACATTGTCGGTGTGTCCGAGTTCGTCGAGTGACCATCCGGACTGCTAACGATGTTATCACGCTACCGATAACGGTCTGGGGGACCATGGACGTGGTGATCATGCATGAACGATTCCCAGTGACGATGGTGGGTTGGGTCGCGTTCGCCACTGCCACCACCGCTGTCACCCTGATCGCTGCCGAGTCGTGGGGGGCAGCCGGGGTGTTGATCGGGATGGTCGTCGCGGCCGGCGGGCTCGCAGCGGTCGTCGATGCCCGGTCGGGTCGCCTCCCGGACCGCTTGCTCGCCCTCGCTGCGGTACCGCTGATCGGCTTACTCCTCCACGAGGCCGGCACCGGGCAAGGTGGCGAAGCGCTCCTCGCGGCAGTGCTCGGTGTGGTCGCGTGCGCGGGCCCGATGTTCCTGGTACATGTGGCCGAACCACGCGCACTCGGCTTCGGGGACGTGAAGCTCGGTGCGCTACTCGGTGCCGCGCTCGGGCCGATCGATCCTCGGCTCGGCCTTGCGGTGGTCTGTGTCGCAGCCGCCGCGACCAGTGGCGTGGGTTTGGCCCGACGTCGCGAGTCGCTTCCTCTCGGTCCCGGTCTCGTGCTGGGCGCGACGGTCTCGCTCGTCACGTTCGGTCTGCTCGACACGGGGGTCGTTTCGTGGCAGTGACCGATCGATCGTGGGCGAACGTGACGCTCGTCCCGACTTCGACGCATGGCGAGCCGCGCGGCTTTCGCCCGACCTCCCGCCGCCGCGCCCGAATCGCGCTGGGGGTTGCCCTCTCCGCAGTGGCGATCGGCGGCAACGTGCTCGTGTACGCGGCTCTCGACGACACGACCGAAGTGCTGCAGGTCGTTCGAAATGTCCGTGCAGGCGAGGTGATCACCAGCGCCGACATGCGCAGCGTCGAGGTCGATGTCGACCCCACTGTTCCCACGGTGGCCGCGAATCAGCTCGGCCAGATCGTCGGTCAATTCGCACGGGTGTACATCGCGTCAGGCACCTTGATGGTGCCCCAACTCGTCCAATCCACTCCGCTCGTGTCGGCGGGCTCGAGCGTCGTGGCAGTAGAGATCCGCCCCACCCGCGTGCCGTCCGGGCTGCGTGAGCGCTCACGCGTGCTGATCGTCGTGCTGCCGTCGAACAGCGACGACGACGTGTTCGTCACCACCGGGCGGGTCGTCGCTCGCGGCGACGACGCCGACAACATCACGGGCGTATTCGGCTTGTCGGTCGAGCTGCCCGAGGCCGACGCCGCCCGGGTTGCCGCCGGCGACGACGTTCGAGTCGTGGTGCTCGACCCTGGCGCGGATCCGGCCATTGAGGCGATTGGCTGATGGCGATCGTCGCGATCGCCGGCGATGCCTGCACCACCACCGCCGTGGCGCTTGCCTCTGCATGGCCCGCATCGCACGATGCACTCCTGGTCGAGGCCGACCCGGCCGGGGGTGATCTGGCTGCCTGGTTCGACTTGCCGGTGTCCCCCTCACTCTCAACGGTGGTCACGCGGGTCCTCGACGGTTCGTGGACCGAGGTCGAACGTCACGTGCGTGCCGCGAACTCGGGCCTGCGCGTCATTCCGGCGCCTCCCCGTTCGGGCGAGGCGGCACAGGCGGTCGCCGAGTCGGCCCGGTCGCTCGTGACGTGCCTCGCCGACCGGTATTCACCGGTCGTCGTCGCGGACACCGGCCGTGTCCAGCCGTCGCCGGCCGCGCATCCGTTCCTCGGAGCGGCCGCCGTCACCGTGGTCGTACACCGTCAGGCGACGCAGTCGCCTCGGGCGGCTGCAGTGCGTCTGCAACGCCTTGCCGACCAGCTGGAGGCCATCATGTCGCTGCCGACGGCTGCGGTCGTCGCAGTGATCGGCGCTGCCCCGTTCGCCGTCGGCGACGTCGAGTCGTTCCTGGGTGAATCCGTTGGCGTTCTCCCGATCGTCGGGCTGCCGGTCGACGAACTGGCCGCTGCCGTCTTCGGAGGTCGCACCGGTGTGTCGAGTCGGCGACTCGCTCGCTTTCCCTTGCTGAAGGCGGCCGGAGACCTCGCCGCCGTCGTCGAGCGTTCCTTTGCAGCCAACGCCGACGGGAAGTCAGGGGTTGCTCGATGAACCGGGTGATGCGCGCGCCGGGCGACGACATCTCGGCACTGGTGCGATCCGTCACCGATCGAGTGGCCTCGCGCCTGGTCGAAGCGATCGAGCAGGACGAGACCGACCGTCACGAAGGCATCGCCACGGCCGAGGTGCCGCTCGCGGGTGACGCGCGTCGTCAACAGCTCTTGGTCGGTGCGTGGTTGAGCGAGGAACTCGCCGGCGTCAACCAGGATCGCATGCATCGCGGTGACCCACCGCTCGCTGAGCCCGCCGACCGTGACATCCGTTTGCGAGTAGTCGCCGAGCTGACCGGGTCGGGACCCCTCGAGCCCTACATGTGTGACCCGACGGTCGAGGAGATCGACGTCAACTCGCATGTGTCCACGTGGGTGACGTTCAGCGACGGACGCAAGGTCGATGTCGGTGCACTCTGGGACTCGTCCGCAGATCTGACGGCGTATCAGAAGCGCCTCGCCCGCCGGATGTCGGGAACCGGGGAGGGGCGCCTCGACACGCAGTCACCGATGCTCACGTTTCAAGCTGACGACGGTTCGCGCGTGGTGATGGTGCTGGGCGGCCGCACCGAGCACGGCATCTCGACCCACCCGCGTATCGCGATTCGACGTTTCGTGCTGCGTCACGAGGGGCTCGACGGACTGGCGCGGCGCGGCCTGTTCCCTGCCGGTCTCGTGCCGAGGTTGCGCGCCATGATCCGATGTGGATTCACGGTGCTCGTCTCCGGACCCCCTGGCGCCGGCAAGACGACGTTGCTCACCGAGCTGCTCGGCGAAGTCTCGCCGCGAGAACGGATCATCACGGTCGAGAAGAACCTGCTCGAGTTGCGGCTCGAGGACGACCCCCGTCATCCCGATGCACCGGCGCTTTTCACGCGCCACTCGAACGCCGAGGGCCAAGGCGAGATCGGCACGCGGCAGCTCGTCGAGTTGACCCGGCGTCTCAACCCCGACCGGGTCGTGGTCGGTGAACTCGTCGAGGACGAAGCACTCGACATGCTCGATGTCGCCTCGATGTGCAAGCGCGGCTCGTTGGCGACGATTCACGCCCACACGTCCGATGTCGTGGTGCAGCGGCTCGCCTACTACGTCTCCAAGTCGGATACCAGCCTCCCCGAGTTCGCAGTCTGGAGCTTGATTGCACAGACGGTCGACTTCATCATCCATGTCGACCTCGTTCGGAACGAGGAGCTCGAGGGTGCCCCCGTTCGGCGAGTCACGTCGATCATCGAGATCGGTGGTCTCGGCGAGCGCGGCGGCCTCGCCACGACAGAGGTCTGGGGAATCGGCCACGGCGGCGAGCTGGTGCAGCAGGCCCCGCTGTCGGCGCGCCACCTGCAACGGCTGCGTCTCGCGGGTTACGACCCCGACCTCTTCTCGCCCTCGGGAGGATTGTGACGTTGCCGCTCCTCGTCATGCTGTCTGTGCTGTTCGTGCTGGGGATCGCGATCATTGCCATCCGACCCGACGTCGCGCCGGCACCGTCGTTCGCCGTCGCCACGGTGCGGCGGATCGGCGGCCGATTCGTGCCCGCCTCGTTGGTCGGATTGCTCGTGTTCGCGATATCTGGCTGGCTCTTGCCGGGTGCCGTCGTCGGTGTGGGAGCATTCTGGGTGATCGGAGGTTGGCAGCGTCGACAACGACCGATGACCGGCGAGGTCGCCCGGCTCGACGCACTCGCCAGCTGGATCGAGAACGTCCGCGACGTGTTGCTCGCCGGGGAACAACCCATCGGCGCGATCACCTCCACGGTCGGTACCTGTTCGCCGATCATCAGGGCCGAGGTGAGACGGCTCGCCGCCGGTCTCGGCCGGCAGGACCCCGACATCGTCTTTCGACGATTCGCCGACGATCTCGACGACCCGCTTGCCGACCTCGTCGCGACCGGTCTGTCGATTGCAGTGCAACGCGGAGCTCGAACGGTTCCGGTCCTCACGGCACTTGCCGAACAGACGCGCCAACAGGTCGATCGGCGACGACTGGTCGAGGCCGAGCGAGCCCCGACGCGCCGCGAGGTGCAGGCGCTGACGTCGATCATGGGTGCACTCGTCGTGGGCCTGCTCGTGTTGGGGCGCAGCCAGTACCTAGCTGCCTACGACGAACCGACCGGACAGCTGTTCCTGTCTGCGTCGCTGGCCGGGTACGTGGTCTTGATCGCCAGGGTCCAACGGCTCGCTACCTTTCCCCGTCCGAGTCGCTTCCTCACGTCGACAGGCCCCAACCGCTCTCGGACGACGGCCACATGACTCCTACCGGCTCGATCGTGCTGTTCACAGCGATCGGTGTCGTCGGGTCGCTGTTGGTGGCCAGTGGGTGGCTGCAGCCGACGCCGTCACTCAAGCGTGTGATCGAGCATCTTCAGCGGGCCTCCCCGGGTACCACGGCTGGCCTGGTGAGTGGGACGGTTGTCGGACCGGCTACCGGGCGTCGCTACCGCCGGCGAGTCGTGACCCCGCTCGTCCGTGCCGCAGCGAACCATCCGCAACTGGTGCCGAGCGACTCGCAACTGCGTCTCGTCGGCCGTTCGCTCGAAGAACACGTGATCACTTTGGTGCTGGCGGCGGTCGCCGGGTTCGTAGCGCCTCCGCTCGTGGTGTGGCTGCTCCAAGCGCTCGGCCTCGTCGGCCTCGGCTGGTTCGTGCCCATCGTCGCGGCGCTGACATGCGCCGTGCTCGGCCCGCTCGTCGTCCACACGGCGACGATCGAGCGCTCGACAGGCGTTCGGACCGATCTCCGATATCAGGTGTCGGCGTATCTCGACGTCGTCACCATGCTGCTGGCCGGGAATACGGGCTACGAGGGCGCTCTCGAGCAGGCTGCTCGAGCCGGCGACGGCCGACTGTTCGGCGAGCTGCGCCGAAGGATGCGCGAGTCCCGCGCTCGCGGTCTCAGTTCGACCGACGCCCTGCAACGCACCGGCAGCGAGCTGGGTCTCGACGAGCTCGAACAGGTCGCTTCGACCGCCGCGCTCAGCGCAGCGGAAGGTGCCCCGGTTGCTCGAACCCTGGCAGCGAAGTGCGCCACATTGCGCACGGCGCTCGCCACCGAGCAAGAGTCCGAGGCCAGGCTCCGCACCAGTCGTTTGACGACGCCGATCGTCGGAATGGCGTTGATCTTCATGGGCCTCGTCATCTACCCAGCGCTGAGCTTTCCGTGATCGCGAGACATCCGTGACCAAGAGACACAAAGGAGAACATCCATGAACGAGATCACCACGACGACCACCGCGGTGACCCATCAGATCTATGCGATCGCTCGCAAGCTGGTGGATTCAGCAATGGTCGATGAAGCGGCGCCCGCCGAGCGCGACCGTGGTGCGGTATCGCTCGAACAAGTACTGTGGTTCGTCGCTGCAGGGGTGAGCGTGGCCGTGATCGCCACCATCTTGTGGGGGCAGATCAAGGACAAGGCCGACGACCCGATCATCTCGCCGTCGGCCCCCTGACCCGATTCGACCGATGAGTTCCACACGCGATCACGATCGCGGCTCGTCCAGCTTGACCACGGTGCTGCTCACACCGGTCTTCGTGGTGATTGCCTTCGCGGCCTTCCAGGCGTCGATGTGGACCCATGCACGCACCGAGGCTCGATCCGTCGCCCGCGACGCCGCAGCCCTCGTGGCCCGCGGCGGCAACAGCCCAGCTGCCGTCGAGGCGTCCGCCGAAACAGCGCTCCGAAACGGCGCCGATATCGCACAATCAGAGGTCGAGATCACACCCCAGGGCGATTTCGTCGTGGTACGAGTCACGGGTCGCGGCACCAGGCATCATCCGCGGCACCTCGGCGCCGGTCGACGTCACCGAGGCACTACCGATCGAAGGTTTCCGCCCGTGAGGACAGAGCGCGACCGGGGCACGGCAGATGCCCTCGGCTTGGTGTTGATCGCTCCAGCAGCCATCGGGTTGGCGATCCTCGTCGTTGCGCTCGGTCGGGGCGTCGATGCTCGGGCACAACTGCGCTCGGCGGCCGAGGCCAGTGCGCAGGCCGCTGCATTGGAGCGCGATGCGGGCTCGGCTTCGATCGCCGCCAACGAGGTCGCGAGGGCGATGCTGGTCGATTCGGATGCATGCTCGGATCCTTCGGTCGGTGTCCTGTATCCCCGACCTGGGGGACCTGCGTCCGGGATCAGCGTCGGGCTCGTCGAGGTCACGATCCGGTGCAACCTGTCGGATCGCGGAATCGAGGTCGTGCAGTCGGGCTCCGCCGAGCAGGTGGTCACTGCGGTGGCCAGCATCGACTTCTTCCGGTCTTCGGGGCCGCCGTGAGCGCTCGGGGCGAGATCGTTCCCACTCGTGGTCGTCGCAGCCGTGGACGTGGCGAGCACGGCACGGCGATGGTGACGGCACTGGTTCTGCTGTTCGCGTTCACCGCCGGCGGGGTGATCTGGTTGGCCCGTGACGTGAACCGCCGCATCACGAACCGTTCTGCCGCCCAGTCGATCGCGTTCCAGGCGGCGCGATCGGGTGCGCAACAGGTTCAGGTGTCCTCGTTGCGCGCAGGCGGCCCGGTCACGCTCGTCGTCGACGTGCCCAACGCCCGTGAACAGGCGTTGCGCGTCGCCGACCGTCTTTTCGGTGAGTTCGACGTCGATGGTTCGGTGCTGCTGATCAGCGTCGTCGATGCCACCGTGACCGTTGAGGTCGAGATCAAGGATCCCGCCGGTGATGTGGTCGGCGTCGGGTCCGCCAGGGCCGAGGCCGGCTCGTGATGGGTCGGCTCTCCCGTTCCACGCGATGCAAGATTCGGACTTCGAGGTCGCGCGGCCCCCACTCCAGGCGTGAGAGTCGCGATGACGCCAGCTCGGCAGGGGGCCCGACGTGACCATTCGACGGGCAGGTTCACGTCTGGCGGCGCTCGGCCGATCGCTTGCGCTGCTCATCGCCCTGTTCGGCGGTTTGCCCTTGGTCTTGGCCGCCGCCTCCCGTGGCGCGGTTCGGTGGAGTCAATCCGCTGAACGGGGTTCCGGCCCCCGCCGATTGGAGCGCGGACCGGGTCGGGCGGGCCCTGACCGGCCGGTTGACCGACGACACGATTGCCGATGTCTTGATTCGTCTGTCGCTGATCGTGGCGTGGTGTGCTCTCGTCGTCCTCGCGGTCACGATCGTAACCGAAGTCGTGCACATGGCTCGTCACGACGGGCTCTCCGTGCCCGATGTCCGTGGGCTCGGTATGCCGCAGTCCCTGGGCCGGGTGATCGCGACCGGTCTGCTCGTCGTCGTTCCCGTGTTCACCATCCCATCGCGTGCTGGGGCCCGCGATGGACCCCAGCTGTTGCCCACGCGTCGCGTCGCAGCGGCACTTGTGTCGCACAACGAGCCGCCCGTGGCTCCGCCCGACGACGAATGGGTCGCCAAGCGCATTTTCGGCGCCTCCTACAGGGCCGGCAACGCAGGTGGCGTCGACCTCGTCGAAGGTGTGTCGCCAAGTCAGAACGAACCAGGACGCTATGTGGTGCGGCGGGGCGATTCGATCTACGGCATCGCCGAGTACCTCGTCGGGCCCGATCCTGGTGCGGTCGCCGACTTCGCCGAGCGTCTGCTCGAGCTCAATCTCGGTACACGGATGCCGGACGGTCGACACTTCACGAATGCAGCGTTCCTCGACATCGGATGGGTGCTCGAACTCCCTCCGCTGACTACCGGTGCCGTCGCCTCACCGACTCCGTCGACATCACACGTCGTCGAACTTGGTGAATCACTCTGGTCGATCGCCGACGGCGAGCTGGGTGATCCGACACGTTGGCCCGAGATCTACGAGCTCAACCACGGCCGCTCTTTCGATGACGGTCGCCAACTCCTCGATCCCGATCTGCTCCACCCTGGATGGGAACTGGATCTTCCAAGCGCCGATCGTGACGACGAGGCATTGCTTGGGCCCGAATCGGCCCATCCGGACAATGTGTGGGAGTCGGGAGCCCCTGGTGCCGACGTCAGTTCTGCATCCGACGAGGCATTGCTTGGGCCCGAATCGGCCCATCCGGACAATGTGTGGGAGTCGGGAGCCCCTGGTGCCGACGTCAGTTCTGCATCCGACGAGTTGGATGTAGTCCCGGACGTGGTGACCTCCGAGGACAGAGTCGACGGCGAGCTGCACCGGAGCCACGATCACGCATCCGACTCGGCAGCGATGCCCGTCCCCGAGCCTGCCCAGTCGGTCTCGGTCGACACGGCGCCTGCCGTCGGCGGGACAGACGAGGAGGAGTTCGACGAGCAGCCTTCGCAGGGACCCGAGCTCCTCACGCTCCCGAACGCCGCAATGCTGTCGGCCGGCGTTCTGACCCTGCTCGCAGTTCGTCGGCGCAACTACCTGCGCCGAGCGCGGCCACGGAGCCGTCTCCCCGCGCCGGCGTCGGGGCCGGCGTCGATCGAACGCAATTTGCGATCGGTTGATCTCGGTGACCGGCCAAGGCGTCTCGACATGGCCATTCGATCTGTGGCGAGCGCGCTCGTCGAACAAGGCACTCGGGTGCTGGCCGTGTCGGTCACCCCCGACGGCGACCTCGAGCTGCGTCTCGCGGACCGAGCGGTGCTGCCGGCGCCGTGGTTCGGTGCGCTGGACACCTGGCACCTTGTGGCATCGACCCCGATCGAGCCGCCCGTCGAGGACCTTTCACGTATCGGGTCGCCGTGCCCCACCATGATCCAACTGGGTCGAGATCCCGAGGGCCGCGACGTATATGTGGATCTCGAGGCCTGCGAGGCCATCGAGATCGGTGGTTCGGCCGATCACGCCGATGCGATCGTCGCCGCAGTGGCAGCGACACTGGCTGGATCGGTTCTGGCTGAGGTGACGACGTTGATCGGGCTCGGTGTGCCCGAGGAGGCGTTTCTCGGCCATCGGCTCCATGTGCCGGCGATCGACGGTCCCGGCGCCTTCGACGCCGCTCGTGAGGTGGTGGGGTCGACAGCCTCGGCGACGGTCAGCACGTTCGAGCTGCGTTCCCGCGCGGTCGCTGGTGAGGCGTGGGAGCCGGCGGTCGTATTGGCCGGATCGACGGTCGGCACTCTCGCCCCGCCATCGTCACGCACCGGCATGGCGGTGTTGTCGGCGTCGCCGATCCAGGGCCCGTCGTACCGGTTGGTCCCCGATGGTGACATGTGGCAGCTCGAACCGATCGGCCTTCGCTTGTTGCCGATCGGGCTCAGGTCTGCCGGGCTCGCTGAACTCGCTGAGCTCCTCGACGTCCGCGACCCGGCACCCGAGCCGGTCGGCACGATGGAACTCGAGAACGACGACACGATCGTCGTGGGCGACGACGCCGACGTGGGCGGTCCCGCTCACGACGCCGTTGGCCCCGACCACGAAGTCGGCGGTGGTGACGACCGTGATGAGGCCCGGTTCGGCACGACCAGTTTCCCCGTGACCTTCGGGTTGCCGGAGGAGGACGACGCCGCGGACGGTGACGTGGAACGTGGGCTCGGGTGGCGTCTGATGGTTCGTGTGCTGGGCCCGGTCGAGGTCATCTCCGGCGAGGGCGAAGCTGTCACGTTCGAGCGCTCGAAGGCTCGGGAGTTGATTGCATGGTTGGCGACTCACCGCGACCATTCGACTCGGTCGGCTGCCCGTACGGCATTGTGGGAGCTCGACGTCCGCGATGCCACCTTCGCCAACGTCGTGTCCGAAGCGCGCCGGTCGCTGGCCCGATTGGTCGACCCGCCCGAGGGCGACGAATGGGTGGGCCGCACGATGACCGAATCGCTGCCCTTACACGTGCTCGTGCGTACGGATGCCGAGCTGGTCGAGCAGGCGCTCGCTGCCGCGCGCCTGCAACCGCCGGCGCAGGCGATCGCCGCCTTGTCACCCGTCGTCGAACTGATCAGCGGTCTGCCGTTCGAGGGCACGTCGTATCTCTGGCCCGATGCGGAGGGGATCACATCGAACCTCGTGCTTCTGGCCACCACTGCAGCCGCCGAACTTGCCGCCCATTGCCTCTCGCTCGGTGACATCGGCGGAGTGTTCCGTGCGACGGGTCGGGGTCTGATGGTGCTGCCCGGTCACGAGGAGTTGATCGGCCTGCGGATGAAGGCGCACGCGCGCGCCGGCGACCATGCAGGCGTGCGCCAGGAATGGGAGAGCTACGAGCGGGTGATCAACGCCGACCCGTGGAGTGATGGGGAACCCTCGCCCAAGCTCGTCGAGCTGCGTCGCGAGCTGCTCAATCCCTCGCGCTGATTCCGTTCTGATCAGCGTTTCGCCACACAGGCGACGCGGTTTCGCGACCGGAACGGGGTCTTGGTCTCTCAGGTGGGGCCGGTGACGTATTGGATCGCGGCCCGCTCGGCGACGTTGCCCTTGATGACCTCTTCGATGAACAACACGTGGTGCGGGTGGTCGCGGTAGACGCGCCATGCGTCGATGTTCTCGAAGTCGGCGACCACCACATAGTCGAAGTTGCCCTCCGACACGCCGACATCGGTGCCGTGCACATAGCCGCGGATCTCGTCGATCACCCTGGGCATCGAGTTGAGGCCCTCCCGCACCCGATCGACGTGGTCGTGGCCGAGACCCTCTTCCCACTTGAACATGACGACGTGACGGAAGGGCATCGGGCAACTCCTGGCGTGGCGGGGCGGTCAGCTGTACTGCTCGAGGATCGTGTTCTCGGTGACCCGGGCCAGGGTCTCCTTCACGCTGCCCGCGGTTGCCTCGTCGACGCCTTCGACGCCCATCAGATCGTCGATCGTGGCGCGGTCGCAGTCGGGCGAGCGCCCCGAACTCGTTCGCGATCCGGATCGCCAGGTCGGGTGGCAAGGCGTTGACACGGCGCAGCAGGCGCAGGCCCTTGGGAGCGATCTCGTGATCGAGTTCGGCGTCGGGCAGGTGCAGGGTGGCCAGCGTCATGCGCGGATCGAGCACGTCGTCGTCGCGCATGCGCGACGTCTCGGCCAGTGTGTCCTCGACGTTGCGATGGGGCGGCAGGTAGTCGGCCACCACCAGTTCGAGCTCGTCGTCGATCTCGGTGTAGATCTCGTCGAGCTGCAGGCGCAGCAGACGGGCATCGACCCCGAGTTCGATGATCATCGTCTCGATTTCGTCCGCGATGCGGGTGACCATCTCGCCGCGCTGCACCACCGCGACCACGTCACGAACCGTGACGACGTCTTCCACCTCGAGCGCAGTGAGGTTGCCGATCGCGTCGTCGAGACGAACCTTGTAGCGCTCGAGCGTCTGCAACGCCTGGTTGGCACGATCGAGCAGGCGACCGGTCTCTTGCAGCTGGCGTTTGGTGCCGCCCGCGTACACATTGATCACGCCCATCTCCTCGGACGCGGAGATCACCGGAACGTCGAGAGATCGGGCGACCCGTTCGGCGGTGCGGTGGCGGGTGCCGGTCTCGCTGGTGGGCACCGTGGGATCGGGCACCAGGTGCACGTTGGCACGCGCGATGCGGTTGCCGTCCTTGCTGATGATGATCGCGCCGTCCATCTTGGCCAGCTCGGAAAGCCGTTGCGGGCTGAACGGAGAATCGACGAGAAACCCGCCCGAGCAGATCGACAGCACTTCTGGATCGTCGCTGAGTACGAGTAGCGCTCCGGCCTTGGAACGAACGACCCGGTCGATGCCATCGCGCAGCGGGGTACCGGGAGAAACGCGGGCGAGGCCGTCGCGCATCGCCTCATTGGTTCCTCGGGACCGGTTGGGCATCTCTTGATTGTAGATGACGGCCGCCCTCGGCCGCTCGTAGTTCTCGTAACGATCGGGCTGCTCATCGTGCCGGCCGAATGGCCTCGATCACGGCAGTCGCCGCAGCGTGTTGCGTTGAGCGTCGGTTGGGCGGTGCCTGGTACCGATGGGCCGCATGATTCGACCGACGAACCTCTCGCTCAGGACTGTGCGCGGCCCGTTGCTTCCGGTGGTGCTGCTGGCTGTGCTGGTGCCGGCGGCGTGCAGTGGCGACGACGACGCGACGCCCGAAAACACCGAACCAACGGTATTGGCGCCATCGGTGCCCGACGATTCGGGAGCGCCATCGGATTCGCCCCCGTCCGACTCGCCGGTCGTCACCGATCCGGTCGAGTTCGAGCAACCAGCGATCCCGGTGCCACCGCCCGACATGGTGTCGACGATCGGTCTCGACGGGGAGGAAGTCGAGGCGATCTCGCTGCCGGTCGATCTGTTGGCCCAGGTGCGGCGCGGTGTCGAAGCCGGGTCGTTCTCACAGGCCGAAGGAATCGCCAGGGCGCTCGACGGCGTCAGCGGGAGGACCGAACCGACCGACGGGCTCGGACTGGACGACGTGATGGAGGCCGGTCTCACCGGACTGACCCGCCAGGCCGCGGACCTCATCCGAGGCGGCGAGCTCAGCGCCGACGACGCCGACCTCCTGCAAGCTTCGTTGGCGATCTATTCGCCGAGCCAGGACCTACTCGACCGGATCAGCGAACCGGCTCCGGGTTCGGGTGTCTCGGGGTTCGCGAACGCCTCGTTCGTCACGGCGTCGGCCGCCGGTCCGATCGACATCGTGGGTCTCGACTGTATCGACATCCTGGCCAACGGCATCTCGGACGACTCGGATCTCGACACCGGTGGCGCGTGCTTCTACTTCGTCGAGGCCATGATCGGGGGCAACCAGCTGCGGGTGTACTACCCGACGGCATGGGAGGACGATGAAGGGCGTCGAGCCCTGGTCGAGACCGCACTGGACGGTCTCGCCACCAGTGTCGTCGTGTACGGCGAACTCGCCACCGTCGGTGACATCAACGCCGTGTTCAGCTTGACGGACAGCGGCACGGCCCTCGCTCAGCAGTCGTACTTCGACGACGGCGCACCCTGTCCGATCACGCTGTTCCCAGCTGCGTCGGAAGAGGCGACCGAATCATTCCTCCAAACGGTTGCGCACGAGACGTTCCACTGTGTGCAGGACTGGTCGTACGAGACCGAGCCGTACGACACTCACAAGTGGTGGTTGGAAGGCTCGGCCGAGTACTTCAGCAACGTGGTGTACCCGGCAGCGAATGACGAACACGCGTGGACGTCGACGTTCGACGTCAACTCGCTGACCAACGATCCGACCGGGATGTCGTACGAGAACACCGTGTTCTTCCAATACTTCGCTAATGTCGAAGGCGCGACCGGGGTGATCGATCTGCTCGAGTCCGTGTCCAGCGCCGGTGCAACGCTCGATTCGCTGGCGTCGGTCGATCGGATGGACGAGATCTGGCAGGACTTCGTGACCGCCTTCGTTGTCGATGCGGTGTTCGACCCGGGCGGGGGCACCGTGGGCGGCGGAGTCAGCTTCGACTCCGCGTTCACCATCGACCGCGAGCAAACGATCGACTACGACACGATGCCGATGCGAGCGACCAGACACCGGACCCGCTACGTCAAGGGCACGCACTTCGAGCAGAACACGAACGACGCCACCCTCTACGCAGTCGCCGATCGACGGGAGTTCGACGACATCAATGCGTGGACGAAGATGCCCGTCGACGTGCGGCCGACGTGCGAGGACCCGATCTCGTACATCGTCGTGGTCACGACCGTCGACGAGCCGCGCACGCTCCTCACGGAGGTCACCAACGCCGAGGACGCCGTCTGCGACCCGTGTCTGCTCGGCACGTGGGGCCTGCAGCTCCAGACGTTCGCCGACTACATCGTCACGTTGATCTCCTCCGAAGGTGCTGCGATTCCCAACCTCGAACTGCGGATCGACGGGAGCTACGAGTTCGAGTTCACCGCTGACGGCACGCTGCGTACCGACAGAGACCTGCGGGTCAAACCGATCGTGGCCGGCCTCGGAGCACCGGAGACGACGATCACCGGGACCGAGAACGGGAGATATGACTCGGACGGAGGGCGGCTGACCGTTTCGGGGCTGCAGGGTGACTCGACGGCCGATGTCGGAGGGGTCTCCGCCTCGGTGTTCAACGGGCCCGATGGGGCGAGCACCTCGTACACGTGTGACAGCAGCGTGCTGACGATGACCGGCCTGCCGTACGGACCGCTGGTGCTCGACCTGATCAACCCGCCACCCGAGCCGCCCCCGGTGCTCATTCAGACCGGCGGCTGAGCGTCGGACCGGCATAGATCAGACCGGGGCTGAGTTTCGTCGTGGTTCAGATCAATCCGGCGGCTGAGCGTCGGACCGGCATAGATCAGACCGGGGCTGAGTTTCGTCGTGGTTCAGATCAATCCGGCGGCGGCCAGGGCCTCGGGCAGGGTGGTGACGCGCAGCATCCGCAGCCGGTCGTCGTCGGGTGCCGGCGACGTGAGCGGCGCGATCACGCGCTTGAAGCCGAGCCGTGCCGTCTCGCTGAGGCGGCGCTGGGCGTTGGTGACCTGCCGGACCTCACCGCCGAGGCCGACCTCGCCGAAGGCCACCAGATCGGGTGGCAGCGGACGGTCGTTGATCGCGCTGACGATCGCCATGCAGATCGCGAGGTCGAGCCCCGGTTCGACCAGCCGGATGCCGCCGACCGTCGACGCGTACACGTCCTGCGACTGCACGTTGATGCGCGCCCGTTGCTGCAACACCGCCAGCAGCAACGCCAGGCGATTGCTGTCGACGCCTTGCGTGGTGCGGCGCCCGGGCACGTTGGGCGGCGCCGGTGTGGTGAGCGCCTGGACCTCGACGACCAACGGGCGTTGCCCCTCGATGGTGGGGGCGATCGCGGAGCCGGGCACTCCGGTGCGGCGATCGCCGAGGAACAGATGGCTGGGATCGGGCACACCGATCAGGCCGGCTCCCGCCATCTCGAACAGGCCGAGCTCGTTGGTGGGACCGAAGCGGTGCTTGGTGGCGCGCAGAAGTCGCAGCGCATGATGCCGCTCGCCCTCAAACGACAACACGGTGTCGACGATGTGTTCGAGCACGCGCGGGCCGGCCAGCGACCCCTCTTTGGTGACGTGACCGACCAACATGATCGGGATGCCGGATCGCTTCGCGACGGTGACCAGCTGTTGAGCGCAGCCCCGCACCTGCACGACCGAGCCGGGCGGCGAGCCGAGCGACGGATCGTGGACCGTTTGGATCGAGTCGATCACCACGAAGTCGGGCTTGGTGTCGTCGATCGCCGCGAGCACGTGGGGCAGTGCGGTCTCGGCATGGAGCCACAGTTCGGGCCGCACGGCGTCGAGTCGCTCGGCCCGCAAGCGGACCTGTTGCGCGCTCTCCTCGGCGGTGACGTACAGGGCACGACCTGGCCACGCCGCCAACAACTGCAGCAGCAGTGTGCTCTTGCCGATACCCGGCTCGCCGCCGAGCAGCGTGACCGAACCGGGCACCACGCCGCCGCCCAGCACGCGATCGAGCTCGCCGAGGCCGGTGGTGACCGGCCGGCTGACCAGGGGGTCGATATCGGTGATCGGTGCCGCCGGCCCGGCAGCGGGGGCGATGATGGGCACCTCGGCCGACGTGACTTCCTCGACGAGGGTGTTCCACTGGCCGCACGACGTGCACTGACCCGCCCACTTGGGATGAGCGGTGCCGCAGTCGGTGCACACGTGTTCGATCCTGGTTTTGGCCATGGTCCCCATCATGACCTGCGGGTGTGACAGCCGACGTCGATCATCGGCGCGAGACTTGCCGCGCCTGGAGCGTTTAGCGGGCGTTGAGCGTTGCGTGTGAGGTTGGTCGGATGTCAGTACAGCGCCAGTCCCGCCCGGATCGCCCCCTGGACTGCGGTGTACCGCCTCGCCCGGATCGCCACCGTGTGGCAGGCGTGCTGCTGGCGCTGGCGATGACGATCACCGTGGGGTTGGTCGCCGCGCTGCCCAGCGCCCAGGTCGCCAATGCGTCCCACACCCTCGACCTCGTATCGGTGGTGCCGGCCAGGCTCCTGGAGACCCGCGTCGGGCCGACGCTCAAGACGATCGATGGATCGTTCGAGGGGATCGGCAAGCGATCCGCTGGCGCGACCGTCGAGTTGAAGGTGGCGGGCCGCGGCGGGGTGCCCGTCGATGCCGACGCGGTCTTCTTGAATCTCACGGCGGTGAGCCCTGACGGCCCAGGGTTTCTGACCGCGTATCCGTGTGGATCACCGCTCCCGTTGACGTCGAACGTGAACTACGGCCCGGGTGACGTCGTCCCGAATGCGGTGCTGGCGAAGATCGGTGACGGCGGCAAGGTATGTATCTATACGAAGGCGGCGTCCGACATCATCGCCGACGTCAACGGGTACGTGCCCGTCGGTGGGAGCCCGAAGACCGCCGTGCCGGCGAGACTCCTCGAGACCCGTATCGGCCCGAACGCGAAGACGATCGACGGTCTGTTCCAAGGGGCGGGCAAGCGATCCGCTGGCGCGACCGTCGAGTTGAAGGTGGCAGGACGTGGCGGCGTTCCAGCGAACGCCGACGCCGTGTTCTTGAATCTCACGGCGGTGAGCCCTGACGGCCCAGGGTTTCTGACCGCGTATCCGTGTGGATCACCGCTCCCGTTGACGTCGAACGTGAACTACGGCCCGGGTGACGTCGTCCCGAATGCCGTGCTGGCGAAGATCGGTGACGGCGGCAAGGTGTGTATCTACACGAAGGCGGCGTCCGACATCATCGCCGACGTCAACGGGTATGTGCCGGCCGGCGGTACGCCGGGCACCGTGGTGCCGTCGCGGATCCTCGAGACCCGGGTGGGACCGACGCTGAAGACGATCGACGGTCTGTTCCAAGGCATCGGCAGACGGGCGGCGGGCGCCACCGTCGAGTTGAAGGTGGCCGGTCGTGGCGGCGTGCCCGGCGATGCAGAGGCGGTGTTCCTCAACGTCACCGCGATCAATCCGGCGGCCCCCGGTTACGTCACCGTCTACCCCTGCGGCGAGCCCCGACCCCTCACCTCGAACATCAACTATCTGGCGGGTGATGTGGCGCCGAACTCGGTGTTCGCGAAGATCGGTGCCGGCGGCAAGGTCTGCATCTTCACGTTGGCCGCCTCGGACCTGATCGTCGACGTGAGCGGGCACGTGCCCGAAGCCGCCGTGAAGGGTCTCGTCGAGGTGTCGTTCGGCTCCAACCACGGGTGTGCGCTCGACGATGACGGAGGGGTGACGTGCTGGGGCTTCCATGAGAATGGTGAGATCGGAGTGGGTGACACCTCGGGCTTCGGGTCCACGGCCAGCAACCTGCCGGTGCGGATTCCGAATCTCACCGGTGTCACCGACATCGAAGTCAGCGAACGCTTCAGCTGCGCGGTGCTGGCGGACGCGAAAGCAGCGTGCTGGGGCCTCAACAGCGCCGGCCAGCTCGGTGACGGCACCACGCAGAATCGGCTCGTCCCCACGACCGTCCAGGGTCTCAGCAACGCCGTGCAGATCAGTGCCGGATGGAAGCACGCCTGCGCCCTGCTGGGTGACGGCACCGTGAAGTGCTGGGGTTTCAACACCAGCGGGCAGCTCGGTGACGGCACCAAGACCCAACGGCTCACCGCGGTCACCGTCGCCGGTCTGCCCGGCGGCAAGACCGTCTCGTCGATCGACGCCGGCTTCGCCTACACCTGCGCCCTGTTCACGGACGGTACAGCGGCATGCTGGGGCGCCAATGGCAACGGAGTCCTCGGTGACGGCACAGCGGTCAGCCGACCGACACCGGCGCCCGTCGTCGGACTGACGAACGCCGTCGAGATCAGCGCCGGTCAGAACCTCACCTGCGCCCGCCTCGGCGACGGCACCGTGCAGTGCTGGGGGGCGAAAGGGACACTGCTCGGCAACGGTGGCCCCACCGGCTCCCAGACCACGCCGGTCGCCGTGGCGGGCCTGACCGGTGTCGCATCGATCGATGTCGGCTCGTCCTACTCGTGTGTGAGCCTCATCAACGGTGGGGCCAAGTGTTGGGGCTTCGGCGGCAACGGCAAGCTCGGCAACGGCAGCGTCGCGGACAGCCCCACACCCACCGAGGTGAAGGGGTACCAGGGTTCGATCGTCTCGATCGATGCGGCCGATGGGACCTCCGGGAACAGCACGTGTGCCGTGCTCGACAACATGACGGCCGTGTGCTGGGGCTACAACTTCAACAAGGAGCTCGGTGCCCTCACCCCAGGTGCAGACCCTCGGGCGACATCGTTCACCCCGCTCGTCGTCGGCTCGTAGTCGTCGTCGGGGGGTTCAGCCCCGTAGCAGAGCAGCGGCCTCGTCGGGCCAGCCGCGTGGTCGCCCGTCGTCGTCGACGAGCACGACGACCAATCGCCCCTCGGCGGCCAGCCCGTCGTCGACCGACACCGTGATCAGATAGGTCGCCGACGTGCGTCCCACCGCATCGACGGTGAATGTGATCGTCACCTCGTCGTCGAAGAACAGCCGCCGGTGGAACTCGGCTGACACCGAACGTCGCGGCGTCGAGCCGAACATCAGGTCGCTCAAGCCGAGCGACCTGGCCAGCTCGGCCTCGCCCGCCTCTGCGAACTTCCAGAACGTCGAGTGGTGCCAGTAGCCGGCGGCGTCGGTATCGCTCCAGTCGAGCCGGCGATGCAGTGATATCGAGGCACCCATCTCGGCGAGCATACGATTCACGGGAACACCCCGGTGGCCTTCCGGGTTGTGAGCGGCATGGCATCAGCATCTTGGAATGACACGATCATCGCCCAGTCCGATGACACGGTGATCGTCGAGGGCAACCACTACTTCCCGATCGAATCGGTCAACGCCGATTTGTTGACCCCCAGCGATCACACGTCGGTGTGCCCGTGGAAAGGCACCTCCAGCTACTACGACATCGTGGTCGGCAGCGAGAGGAACCGGGCCGCGGCCTGGTACTACCCTGCACCCAAGGACGCGGCCGCCGAGATCAAGGACCGCGTCGCTTTCTGGAAGGGCGTCACCGTCACCGCCTGAAGCGCCCGGAGTGGCCGTCCCGACGTCGAACTGTTCCGGCGCCGCTGTGGCCAGGCGCTGGTGGACGAGTGCGGGAACGGACAACGCTGGGTCGGTGCGACGGATGAAGCAGCTGGTTGCGGGAACGGACAACGTTGGGTCGGTCTGACGGGTGAAGCAGCTGGGTGCGACCACCCGCGGCGATCGAGACGGGCACGTCGGCGTTGAACATGAGAGCGGCCCATCTCGAATCGGATGAGGGTGCAGCAATTCTGAAGCTGCAGTGATTCGTGCAGGCATCGCCGGATGGGTGCGGCCGCGCGCCGGTTCAGGCGGCTTGGCGGTGGGGTGGGTCGGTGTTGCGGATGGTGCCGTCGGGGAAACGGATCGAGAGTATCGCGGTGGGCGCCCATTGCGAGTGTCCAGCCGTCGCTGTGGACCTTGGTGTGGTGGTGGGTGCACAGCGGCACCAGATTGTGGAGGTCGGTTCGTCCGCCGTTGCGCCACCACACGACGTGGTGGAGCCTGCAACGGTCGTAGCGCACCGAACATCCAGGGATCGCGCAGCCGGAGTACAGCGCTCGTAGCGCACGGCGTTGGGCTCGGTTGGCGAGTCGGGTCGAACGACCCAGGTCGAGTTCGCCGGGGGCGTGGACCACGACCCCGTTGCGGACGACGACGGTGTGCAGGTCACCGTCACCGCACATGTCGGCCAGCACCCGGGCGGGTACTTCGACGGGGATGCCCCAGTCGATGGCCGGTCCGCCGACGCCGTCGGGTTGGGATGAGTCGATCACGACGACGTACTCGGGTCGCCCGGGTCGCCCGGCACCGACACCGTCTCGTTCGGAGAGCAGTCGGGCGAAGGCCAGTGCTCGCAGATGGTGTTGTTTCTCGATCGGGTCGGTTGGGCTGGTGTCGGGGACCGCCTCGGCGAACAGGGCTTGCACGGCAGCGTCGAGCCGAGCCGCCAACCCGACGCCGGTCACCGGATCGAAGCGGCCGTCGAAACGCCACATGCCGTCCGAGTCGACCCAGCTTCGTAGCCGGGTGGCTCGGCGTTGGCGTTCGAGGCGATCGATGCCGTCGTCGCGTTGGATGTTCTTGACTTCGATCGCCAACCGCCGCCGGAACTCTTCAACGGTGGCGGCAGTGGCCACATCGATCAACCCGCTGACGCGGTCGAACAGTTCTGTGCGCTGTTCGTCGTGGTCCAACGATTTGGTGGCCTTGGTGACAGCGTCGACATGACCGGGTGTTACCGACGCATGGTCGAGGGCGTCGGCCAACGACGGGATCTTGCCCAACGTGTCGGACCGCTCCTTCGACCTTGCTGCTTCGTTCAAGGTGGAGCGTGTGCAGTCGGCGATCGTCTTCTCCGGGAACGACACCTGTGCCGCCAGCCGGGCCGTCAAGGCGGCATCCGACGATGCCAACCACGACCGCAACTGTGACGAAGCGCGCAACGCCGCCTCGATCGAAGCCGGCCCGGCGGCGGTATCGGCACGCACCGCAGCAACCTCCCGCACCCGCTCGACGACCGCATCGATCTCCATGCCCCATCATGCGCACGGGGGTGTGACACTGTTGTCGAACCGACGTTTGATCCGTCGATCCTCCCGGCGAGCGGGTCGACTCACCTCCGCATGTATCGACGCATGTATCGATACGAGCGAAGCGACGTATCCGCTGGGTTGCCTGGCACAACTCGCAATCGGGCTGGGTAGGGTTTCGTGCATGTCCAGCACGTTCCCGCCCTTCGATGGTTCCGCGCCCAAGCAGCAGAAGTTCTCCACTCCACCCGAGATGGGGATCGACCCAGCCAAGCGCTACACAGCCACGATGAGCACCTCGATGGGTGAGATGGTGATCGCGCTCGACCCGATCAAGGCACCCAAGACCGTCAACAGCTTCGTGTTCCTCGCTCTGAACCACTACTACGACGGAGTCATCTTCCACCGCATCATCAGCGGCTTCATGTGCCAAGGTGGCGACCCAACCGGCACCGGCCGCGGCGGCCCCGGCTACAAGTTCGAAGACGAGCTGCCGCGCCCGGGCCAGTACGAGATCGGATCGGTCGCCATGGCCAACGCCGGGCCCAACACGAACGGCAGCCAGTTCTTCTTGATCTCCGGCCCCAACGGCGCTGCGCTGCCACCCCAGTACAGCCTGTTCGGCAAGATCGTGAAGGGCCTCGACGTGCTCGACGCGATGCAGAACGTGCCGACCGGCGGCGGCGATCGTCCCAAGCAGGACGTCGTCATCAACTCGGTCACCATCACACAGCACGACGACTGAACCTCGGCAGGTCGGGGAGGGCGATGGGCAGTACCTCGCTTTCGGCCTCGCAGGCCCGACGGATCGCACTCGGCGCGCAAGGCTTCGCCGATCCGCGCCCGACCGGGCGCGTCGACCGTCGTCACCTCCGACGTGTGCTCGATCGGATGGGTCTGATCCAGATCGACTCGGTCAATGTGCTGGTGCGCAGCCAGGAGTTGCCGCTGTTCGCACGGCTCGGTCGGCATCCCCGCACACTGATCGACGACGCCTCCGCGGACGGCGAACTGTTCGAATACTGGGTCCACGAGGCCAGCCACGTGCCCAGCGAGCACCACCACCTCTACCGCTGGCGGATGCGATCACCGCACCGGTGGGGTTCTTTCCGGCGCCTGATTGCCGACCGCCACGATTTCATCGAGCGGGTGTACCACCACGTGGTCGACAACGGCCCGATCGTCGCCGGCGATCTGAAGCAGCGGGTCGGCAAGAAGGGAACCTGGTGGGACTACGACGACGGCAAGATCGCGCTCGAGGCGCTGTTCCACGAGGGGCGTCTCGGGGCACGTCGCCGACCGAACGACTTCGCCCGCTTGTACGACGTCGTCGAGCGGATGATCCCCAGTCACATCCTCGAGCGTCCGACCCCGCCCGAGAACGAGGCCCGCAAGGAACTGCTGGTACTCGCAGCCAAACACCACGGTGTGGCCACACTGGTCGAACTGGCCGACTACCACCGACAAGGCAACCCACCGGTGCGCCCACTGATCCCCGAACTCGTGGAGGAGGGCCGCCTGATCCAGGTGGAAGTCGAGGGATGGTCGCAACCCGGCTACCTGCACCCGGACGCCGTGACGCCGCGCCGCATCTCGGCTCGCGCCCTGCTGAGCCCGTTCGATCCCGTCGTGTGGAACCGAGACCGGGCCGAGCAGCTGTTCGGCTTCCGCTACCGCATCGAGATCTATGTCCCCGAGCCCAAACGCCAATACGGGTACTACGTGCTGCCGTTCCTGCTGGGCGACGAACTGGTCGCACGCGTCGATCTGAAGGCTGACCGGGCGAACGGGACGCTGCTCGTGCAGAGCGCGTGGGGCGAACCGGGAATCCCCGACGGCGACGTGGCAGCCGAGTTGGCCGCTGAGTTGACATTGATGGCCGAATGGTTGGGCCTCGAACGCGTCCGGGTGGTGGGGCCCGGTGACCTCGCGCCGACGCTGGCCCGGGTGATCGCCGCACCCTGCTGAACGCACCGCGACCCGTGCAACGGCTCGCTGCACACCGCCGAGGCCGGGTACATCTCTAGCGCTGTTCGGACTGCAAAGCCCAGCGCAAACCCCGGGTGAGAGCCAGTCCGGCCGGGCGCACGGCGATCAGCTCGGTGACGGGCAGCCACGGAAGGCGCAGTGGCAGGCGAGCCCAGCGGGGGAGCAGCGCGACCGCTGCCGCCGAGAGCACACCGTAGGCGGGTCGAGCAACGGGATGCATCGGCGGCTGGAGCAACAGGAATCGCGCGACCTGGCTCGAGTCGTGCGTCGCTCGCAGCTCGGGTCGATACGACGAGATCGTGTCGTGCAGCTCGCGAACCGATCTGGGCGGCGAGGGCACGCCCAGCTCGTGGGCGATGACCGCCATCTGGGCGACGTACCGGTCGGCCTCCGCGTCGGTCAGGGGCGCTGCGCCGTAGCGGCGATTGGCCCCGAGGAAGCTGTCGACCTCCACGATGTGGACCCATTGCAGCAGGTGTGGGTCGTTGGCCCGGTACGGCAGTCCGTCGTCGGCGATACCGGTCACGTGTTCGTGCACGGCGCGCACGCGGGCGACCGCCGCCTCGGCCTGTTCGACCGGGCCGAACGTGGTCGCCGCGAGGAAGTCGGCCGTGCGTTGCAGCCTTCCCCACGGATCGTGGCGGTAGTCGCTGTGCTGCGCGACCCCTGCCATCGCATGCGGATGCAGCGACTGCAACAGCAGTGCTCGCAGCCCGCCGATGAACATCGCGCTGTCGCTGTGCACCCGATGGATCGGCGAATCGGCCTCGAACCAACGCTCGCCCGGAGCGTCGAACAACGCCGCTCGACGCTCGGTGGCATGTTCGCGAGGTCCCGCCACGCTGTTTCGCACCTGATCTGCCACCCAGGTGCGCACATCGTCGATCTGCATCACATCATCGTGCCATGTGATTCGAGGTCGCATGGCTCGGGCACACGTGGCACATGCCGGGCGGCTTCGTGTCGGGCATGCTCGGTGGTGAACCCCGGCGTCACTACGCTCGCGTCGTGTCCGACGAACAGCATCCGGCGGTCGATCCGCTGGTCACCTCGACCGAGGAGGGATCGTCCGGTCGCCTCGACCCCGCCCCCGCCGATCCACTCGGCGGAGCGCGTATGCCGGGTTGGGTGATCCGAGCGATCGTCGTGTTCTGGCTCGGTTTCATGATGGTCGGGGTGGTGAAGCACCTCTGGGGCCGGCTCAGCGGACTCATCTTGCTGCTGGTGATCTCGCTGTTCCTGGCGCTCGCGATCGAACCCGGCGTCAACCGTCTCGCCCGGCGTGGATGGCGTCGCGGCCGTGCCACCATGACGATCCTGTTCGGCGTGATGCTGGCCGCCGGCGTGTTCGTCGCGGCGATCGGCAACCTGGTGGGTACGCAGATCGTCGACCTGCTCCAGAACTCCGAGGACTACATCCTCGAATCGGTCGGTCACATCAACGACACGTTCGGCACATCGCTCGACCCGCAGGAGGTGGTCGACGAGTTCAATCGCCCCGACGGTCCGGTCCAGGAGTTCATCCGCAGCCAACAAGACCAGGTCGTGCGGCTGTCGTTGCAGGCGCTCGACGGCTTGTTGAAGGGTCTCTCGGTGCTGCTGTTCACGTACTACCTGGTCGCCGATGGTCCGCGTTTGCGCCGCGCGATCTGCAGTCGGCTACGGCCCGATCGCCAGCGGATGGTGCTCAGCGCATGGGAACTGGCGATCACCAAGACGGGTGGCTACCTGTACTCGCGGGCCCTGCTGGCGTTACTGTCGGCGCTGTTCCACTGGATCGTGTTCCAGGCGGCCGACATCCAGGCCCCGATTCCGCTCGCTCTGTGGGTGGGTCTGGTCAGCCAATTCCTTCCCGTGGTCGGCACCTACATCGCCGGAATCCTGCCGGTGTTGATCACATTTCTCGATTCCCCGGTCAAGGCCGCGGTCGTCCTCGGGTTCATCATCGTGTACCAGCAGGTCGAGAACTACTTCTTCGCACCGCGGATCACGGCCCGCACGATGGAATTGCACCCGGCGGTTGCCTTCGGGGCCGCGCTGGGTGGCTTTTCGTTGCTGGGCGCGGCCGGGGCCGTGCTCGCGCTCCCTGCCGCGGCGATGGTGCAGGCCCTCGTCAGCGAGTGGGGAGAACGACACGACGTGATCGACAGCGAGCTGACCGCCATGAACATTCCCGGGCGAAGACGCATGCCGGGGCGCACGTGACACAGCCGCGTGTCGTGGACGCGTATCGCCCCGTCGCCGTCACCGATCGGTCAGGATTCGACGAGAGCGTGCACCACGGCGCGATCGTGGTGCTCGACTCGGGGGGAGAGATCGCGCTCGGCGTCGGCGACCCGACGGTCGACATCTATCCACGCTCGTCGAACAAGCCGATGCAGGCCGACGCGATGGTTCGAATGGGCCTGCGCCTCGATGCCGACGAGTTGGCCCTGGCCTGTGCCAGCCACGACGGCACGGACCGCCACGTTGCCACCGCGCGCCGGATTCTCGCCGGCGCGGGGCTCGACGACACCTCATTGCACAACACGCCGGACCTGCCGATCGACAGCGACAGTGCCGACCGGCTGCTGGCCGCCGGAGGGAAGCGCGCCTCGGTGTACCAGAACTGTTCGGGCAAGCACGCGGCGATGGTCGCCACGTGCGTCGCGAACGGCTGGGAGGTCGACGGCTATCTCGCGTTCGACCATCCGCTGCAACTGGCAATCACCGCTCGGATCTCCGACCTGGTGGGCGGCGTGGCCCATATCGGTGTCGACGGGTGCGGTGCTCCCGCCCACGTGCTGTCGCTCGTCGGGTTGGCGCGCGGATTCCGCACGCTGGCCATCGAGCGCGGCAGTGTGTGGCGGGCGATGACCGGCTGCCCGGATCTGGTCGCCGGCGAACACCGCGACGCGACGCGCATCATGCGTCTCGTCCCCGAACTGATGGCGAAAGACGGTGCCGAGGGCGTTTTCGCGGCCGCCCTGCCCGACGGTCGGGCCGCTGCCGTGAAGATCGGTGATGGCGATGGCCGGGCGGCCGGCATCGTGCTGGCTGCCGCATTCGCAGCCGTCGGCGTCATCGTCGATCCGGGCGCGCTCGGCAAACCCATCCTCGGGCACGGCCGGCCGGTCGGTCGGGTTCGCCCGGTGTTCGACGCGTGAGCGGACCGGTCTTCCACACGCTCGACGTGGTCGAGTACGGCGTCGCCGAACCGGTCAGCCCACTGATCCGCCGGGTGGTCGCCGACAACCCGTCCAAGTTCACCTACCGGGGAACGGGCACCTACATCGTCGGTCACGGCGATGTCGTCGTGATCGATCCAGGACCCCGACTCGATGCCCACCGTGACGCCCTGGCCGCGGCGCTGGCAGGTGAGCGAGTGCGGGCGATCCTCGTGACCCATTGCCATGCCGACCACTCTCCACTGGCGACCTGGCTGCACGGCGAGACGGGTGCCCCCACGTTCGGCTTCGGACCGCACCCGCGGCCGGCGCCTGGCGCCGACCCGGTCGAGCCACCCGACGACGGCGTCGAGATCGAGGAGTCGACCGACCATGATTTCGTGCCGACCGAAGCCGTGGCCGACGGCGACGTGGTGGTCTCGGCACCCGGGTTGACGATGCGTGCCGTGCACACCCCGGGCCACACCTCGAACCACACGTGCTGGACACTCGAGGAGGAATCGGCGTTGTTCACCGGCGATCACGTGATGGGGTGGAGCACCACGGTGGTGTCGCCACCCGACGGTGACATGGTTGCCTACATCGACTCGCTGCGTCGCGTGGCGGGTCGAGGGGACGCCATGCTGTGGCCGACCCACGGCCCGCCCCGCGACGACGGCCGTACGTACGTCGAAGCGTTGGTCGCCCACCGGCTCGAGCGCGAGCGAGGGGTGTTGGGCGCTGTTCGGGACGGTCGAGCCTCGATCCCCGACATCGTCGTGTTGCTGTACGCCGACGTTCGCGGAGAACTCCACAAGCCCGCCGGTCGCAGCGTGTGGGCCCACCTCGCCAAGCTCGTCGCCGAGGGACGGGTGGTCGTCGAGGGCGGTGGACCGGCGAAGCTCGACTCGATCTATCGCCCGTCGGATTGAACCGTCGGTTCCTGTCAGCCGCCGAGCTCGGCGATCGCCAGGGTGGCGCGTGCGACGTCGCCGAACCTGGTGGTCAGCGGTGAACAGCCGAGGCGAATCACGTCGGGTTCGCGGAAGTCGGCGAGCACGTCGTGTTCGCTCGTCAACAACGGGTTGAGCCGCTTGGCGTCGGGATGGTTGACGCACAGGTGCCCGCCGCGCCGATCGTCGTGTCGTGGCGTGCGGGAGGCCAGGCCGAGCGCGTCGCAGCACTCGAGCCCGAACCGGCCGAGCTCGATCGACTTGGCCCGGATCGCATCGATGCCGGCTTCGGCGGTGACTTCGATGCCGCATTGCGCGGCCACCAGCCCGAGCATGCCGGGCGTACCGATCAGCACGCGACCGATGTCGTCGCGGGGACTGAACGTCGGACCCATGTCGAACTGTTCGGTCTGTGCGAACCACCCGTGGAACGGTTCGTCGAGCTGATCGATCAGATCGGCTGCCACATAGGTGAACGCCGGGGCGCCGGGTCCGCCGTTGAGGAACTTGTAGGTACACCCCACCGCCAGCTGTGCCCCGGCGGCGTCGAGGCCGACCGGATGGAGGCCGGCCGCGTGCGACAGGTCCCACACCACGAGCGCTCCGGCCGCCGTCGCCCGCGCCGTCTCGGCGACGATGTCGGTGATCTCCGCGGTGCGGTAGTCGATCATGGATCGGACCGCCACCGCGACGTCGTCGAGCCGGTCGAATCCTGCTCGCACGGACAGGTCGTCCGCCGCGGCGATGCTGTCGACCACGTACCGATCGGTCGGGAAGTCACCCGGATCGATGGCGATCACCGAGCGATCGGGTCGCAGCCTCAGTGCGGCCCGGATGATCTGGTACAGATTGACCGTCGTCGAGTCGTGCACCGCGACCTGGCCCGGGGCCGCCCCGATCAACGGTGCCAGTTGGTCGCCGACCCGTTGCGGCATGTCGAGCCAGTGTTCCCAGCTCCGGATCAGTCCGCCTGCCCATTCGTCGCGGAGCAACCGCTCGACCCGGTCGAAGGTGCGTTTCGGCGGCATACCGAGCGAGTTCCCGTCGAGGTAGGCGAGGTCGGGGTCGGCAACGTGGAACTCGTCGCGCCAGCCGGCCAACGGATCGTTTGCGTCGTGTCGCTCGGCGATGGCGAGCAGTTCGTTCGGGCCGGGCATCAGCGTGTCCCTTCGTGCAGCTCGACGAAACTGGCGTGGCGAACCAGTCCGTCATTGGTGAACTCGGTGATCTCGATCGTCGCAGTCGAACTGGGCTCGACCCAGCGGGCGTTGTGTCGGTACGCGGAGGGTGGTGGGGGATCGAACGGGCAGGTGGAAACCTCGAGATCGCGCAGCCGCACCACCAGTGCTTCCAACGTCGCCTGATCGAAGCCGGTTCCGACGCCACCTGCGAACACGAGGGTCGTCCCCTCGTAGCGGCCGACGAGCAGTGACCCGAACGTCGAGGCTCGGTTTCCCTCGCCGGTCGTGTAGCCACCGATCACCATGTCGACGCGCCGGCGATGCTTGATCTTGCGCCAGTTCTGTGATCGCTTGCCCGGCACGTAGGTGGTGCCCAGACGTTTCGCCATGACGCCTTCGAGTTCCTGCTCGTCGGTCGCCGCGAGCAACGCGGCGCCACCACCGACACGGTGGCCGGGGACGAGCCAGTTGGCTCCCGGCTCGACGAGCTGGCCGAGCAGGCGTCGTCGGTCCTCGTAGGGCAGCTCGATGGTGTCGTGGTCGTCGATGCGCAGCACGTCGAACACGTGGAGCACGGCTTGCCTGGTGTGGCGTTGCATCAGCTCGAACCGCGGCTTGCCATCGTCGTCGAGCACCACCAGCTCGCCGTCGAGCACGGCGGTCGCGGCGTGCACGCCCGTCGGCAACTCACCGAGTTCGGGATAGGAGGCGGTGACGTCGTGCAGATTGGTCGACTGCAGACGAACCGTTCCACCGTCGACGAACGCCAAGGTGCGATAGCCGTCCCACTTGACCTCGTAGGCCCACCGGTCGTCATCGGTCGGCAAGGTGCCGAGGGTCGCCTTCATCGGCGCGACGGGGAAGGTCAGTGGCACTGATCGTCACCGTTGGCGTGGCACGTGCTGGGACAGGACGCCCGAACCGGTGAGCGCCGCGATCTCGTCGGACCCGAGGCCCAGCAGCTCGCTGAGCACCTCCGCGTTGTCCTCGCCGCGGTACCGTGGCATCCCCTTGACACCGACGTCGGGCCCGTCGCTGAACTTCCACGGAGCGTTCGGAATGCGGAAGGTGCCGCCCCCGCGATCGTCGACCTCCCGCACGACATCGCGCTCGCGCGCCCAGTCGCTGTCGCATACGTCGGCGACCGAACGGATCGTGCCGACGGCCAGCTTGAACTCGCTGCACCGGGCCTCCATCGCCTCGGCATCGGGCACCGTCAGGGCGTACTCGCGGATGTAGCCGAGCAGGTCGTCGAGGTGCTCCTGCCGGCCGGCCGCTGTCGCGAACCGGGGGTCGTCCTCGAGCTCGAGCCGCCCGATCGCTCCGATGTACATCTGGAAGTTGCCAGGTGCGGCCGGATGACCGGCGATGATCACGTGTTCACCGTTGGCCAATTCGACCACCGGCTGATGCTCGTTGCCGAAGCTGCGCACCCAGTTCGCGTCGTCGTGGCCGTCCCACAGTTCGTCGTGGACGTGTTCGTTGACGTACAGCATCACCTGCGCCATGGCGATGTCGATCCACTGGCCGCGCCCGGTCTTCTCACGTTGGTACAGCGCGGCCAGCACCCCGGCAGCGGCATCGAGCGACGTGTACACGTCGGCGTGGCTGTGGCGGTCGTTGCGATACTCCCCGCCGCCACCGTGATCACCCTGCGATTTGGTGAGCCCGACCTCGGCCTGCACGACCGGGGCGTACGCTCGCCGGTTCTTCCACGGCCCGCTCGAGCCGTACCCGTTGATCGAGGCATAGATGATGCGCGGGTTGCGGGCCGAGATCGCCTCGTAGCCGAGTCCGAACCGCTCCATCACACCCGGGCGGTAGTTCTCGATCACGATGTCGCACAGGTCGGCCAGATCGAGCATCAACTCGGCGGCCGCCGGCCGGGTGAGATCGAGGCTGATCGCGCGTTTACCCGTGTTCTGCTGGGCAAAGTAGGTCGGCATCGAATTCCGGCGCGGAGCGGTGAAACGAGTGACGTCGCCGGCGGGCGGTTCGACCTTGATCACCTCTGCACCGAGATCGGCGAACATGCGCGTGCAGTGCGGGCCGGCCAGGACTCTCGTGAAGTCGAGGACTCGAATGCCTTCCAGCGGTGCGTGCATCTGCTCATCGTTGCCGATCAGAGGTGCCTCGGGAGAACGCAGGGAGTGGCAGGACCAACGGCCCTATTCCGACGAGCCGGCCGGCAGGCAGGCTTGTTGGATCTGACCGTGAAGGAGTGTCCGATGAAAGTGTTGTTGGTCGAAGGTGCCCCAGGCGCCGGCGCTACCGCCGAAGCAGAGCTGCGTGCCGCCGGCCACGACGTCGTGGGCTGCGAGCCTGCAGACCCGTCGTCGCCGTGCCGCGGCCTCGAGGTCGTCGGCGATTGCCCACTCGACCACGGGGACGTCGACGTCGCGGTGGTCAGCCGTGCGGGCGTCGACATGACACCGTCCGAACGGGGCGCGTTGTGCGCCGCTCGGCATCGGATCCCTGTCGTGATCTCCGGCGATCCTCATCATGCGGTCTCGTTCGGACCCGGCACGCACATGGCCGGCGCCGACCTCGTCGGTACCTGTGACGAGGCGGCGCGGTCGGGCGCCGCACATGTGTCGGCGCTTCGGCGCGAGCTGCTGATGGCCGGCGTGGTGGGGCCCGAAGACGTCGACGGCCCGAAGCCCCCGATCTCGTTCTCGGTGCGTCGTGAGCCGCGTCGGTTGCGGCTGGTCGTGCGTGCCCCCGAGGGCGACCCGCGCCTCGCGTCGATCACCAAGTCGGCCGCCGAAGCGCTGCGCCGCTTCGACCAGTGGGCCAGCGTGATCGACGTCGTCACCGAAACAACGTGACCGCCCGAGCGTCGGGTGGCAACCGTCGGGGCGTGCTCCTCGGCATGGCTGGCATCGAGCGATGGGATACCGTCGCGCGATGACGAACCCGTGGCTGGACGACGAAGCCATGATGAGCCTGACGGTGACACTGCACCCCCTGCAGATCGGCCGTACCCCGGCTGGTCATCGCGTCGAGGTGCCGTTCGAAGGCGTCGCGACGTCTCCGCACTGGGAGGGCGAACGCAGGGTGTCCGGCGTCGATCACATCGCGGTCGGATCGAACGGCATTTCGCGGCTCGATGTCCACACGATCATCACGGACGGCGACGAGACGGTCGCCTACCGGGGAACAGGTCGCGGTCGGCCCGACGGGATTCTGGAAGGCGTCGTGTTCGAAACAGCCTCCGAGCGGCTCGCCTGGATGAATGAGGCAGTGGCGGTCGGGGTGGGAGCGGTCGACGGCCGCGAGCTCACGGTCGACATCTTCGCGATCCGGTTCTGAGTGCCGCCGGCTCGGAGCACCGACCGAGCACGGCCGGCGTCAGATGCCATCGGCGGCTGCGGCCGCCTCGTCGTCGCCTTCGAGACCCTTGGGGAGCGTCGCGAAGATCGGTGGGGGATCGCGCCAGGGGTCGGCCTCGCCACGCGCGGCGGCGTCGATCGCGGCCCACACCCGTTCAGCGGTGCACGGCATGTCGATGTGGCGCACGCCGAGGTGTGACACGGCGTCGATGACGGCGTTCTGGATCGCAGGGGTCGAGCCGATCGTGGCCGCTTCGCCGATGCCCTTGGCGCCCAACGGGTTGAGCGGCGACGGTGTCTCGGTCGAGTGCACTTCGAAGCTCGGCATCTCCGCCGCGGACGGCAACCCGTAGTCGGCGAAGTTGCCGGTGACCGGGTTGCCGCTGTGGTCGTACCGGATCTCCTCGAACAACGCCTGTCCGACGCCGCTCGCGATGCCGCCGTGTTGCTGACCTTCGACGAGCAGCTGGTTGATCACCGTGCCACAGTCGTCGACGGCGACATGACGCACCAGGCTGGCCCGTCCGGTCTCGGTGTCGACCTCGGCAACGGCGATGTGGGCACCGAACGGGAACGATGCCCCTTCCGACTGGAAGACGTGCTCGGCCTCCAGCGGGGCGTCGCCGAACTCCTCCGACTTGGCCGCCAGCTCGCCCCAGGTGAGTGCAGACGCCGGCACACCCGCCACACCGATCGTGCCCGCAGAGCGATCGATGACGATGTCGGCAGCGTCGGCCTCGAGGATCTGAGCGGCCAACCTGCGCGCCTGTTCGACCATGATCTCGGTTGCCCGATGGATCGCCGAGCCGCCGGTCTGCAGCGAGCGCGAACCTCCCGTTCCACCACCTTGGGGCACCCGGTCGGTGTCACCGTCGACCAGCGTGATGCGCTCGACGGGGATGCCGGTCTGGTCGCTGAGCAACATCGCGTACGTGGTCTGATGTCCCTGACCGTGCGAGAGCGTGCCGCAGTACAGCGTCGCGCTGCCGTCGGTGTGGACCTCGACCCTGCCGTACTCGGGTGACCCGCCGCCACCTGTGATCTCCACGTATGCGGCGACACCGATACCGATCTGCAGCGTGTCGCCGCGCTCGCGGCGCTCGGCCTGCTCGCGACGCAGCCTGTCGTAGCCGATCGCCTCGGCGGCGGTCCGCAGCGGCAGGCGGTAGCTACCGCTGTCGTACACGTTGCCCGTCAGTGTGGTGAACGGAAAAACGTCGTCGCCCAGCAGGTTCTGTTCGCGCAACTCGATCGGATCGATACCGAGCTCGTGCGAGGCCTGGTCGACGAGCCGCTCGAGCAGGGCCGTCGCCTCGGGGCGCCCGGCACCGCGGTAGGCGCCGGTGGGTGACGTGTTGGTCGCCGCGACCGCGACGTCGAAGTCGATCGCGGCGAAGTCGTAGGTGCCGTGGGACATCCGGCGGGTGCCCGACGGCAGGGCGGCACCGATCCCCGGATAGGCACCGCCGTCACCCACCAATCGGACCCGCAATCCCGTGAACGTGCCGTCGTCACGGCAGCCCAGTTCGGCGTACTGCACCTGGCCGCGGCTGTGCGCCATCGCCTGCATGTCCTCGGTGCGGCTGGGGACCCAGATCACCGCTCGGTTCAGGCGCTTGGCTGCTGCTGCGACGACCCCGTATTCGTGCTGCATACCGGCCTTGCCACCGAACCCGCCACCGACCTGTGGGGTGATGACGTGGATGTCGTCGGGTGACCAATTCAGGCTCGCGGCGATCTGGCCCTTGACGTAGTGGGGGAACTGGTTGGACGGCCAGAACGTGATGCGACCGTCGGCGGCCGGCGCCGCGGCGCAGCCGTGCGGTTCCATGGGGGCGACCGCGATGCGTTGGTTGACATAGCGGCCGCGCACGACGACATCGGACGTGGCCGGTAGATCGAGCGGCGCGTCGGGCGATTCGGCGACGGCGAGATTGTTGCCGTGTTCGGGGAACAGGACCGGCGCATGCTCTGCGAGCGCGGCCTCTGGGTCGGTGACCGACGGCAGCGGCTCGATGTCGGCCCAGACGGCCTGGGCCGCGTCGACACCCTGTGCCTGTGTCTCGGCGAACACGACAGCGATCGCCTCGCCGACGAACCGCACGCGATCGGTTGCCAAGGGCGGCCTGGCGAAGTCGTCGTGGATCTTCGCGAATCCGTGGTGCGGTGCGATGCCCAACTCGGCCGCGGTCCACACGTCGACGACGCCGGGCATCGACTTGGCGCCGGCGACATCGATCGAGGTGATCGTTCCGTGTGCCAGGTCCGATCGGACGAAGACCGCGTGGAGCGGGCGTTCGAGCGCCAGATCCGCGAGGTACCTGTTCGTTCCCGTGAGCAGGCCAGGGTCTTCGGTTCGGATCACACGGTTGCCCAGAATCGATCCGTGGATCGACGTGTTGATCGAACCTTCGATCGAGTCGTGGTCCGTTCGACTGGTGTGAGCGGGGGCTGCGTTGGGCTCGGTCATCGGCCTCGACTCTACGCTGCAGGGGTGACCGCCCAACCGAGTGAGACCGGACGATCGCTCGCGCGCCGGCTCGCCTTCGAGGTGTATGTGCCATGGATACTCGCCCAGCTCGGGCGCGGCATGTTGCTGCCGGTCGTGCCGCTGTACCTGCGCGACGCCGGCCTGTCATACACGGTGGTGGCTGTCGTCCTCGCTTCGCTCGGACTCGGTGCAGTCCTGGGCGGATTGCCCGCGGGCAGTGCGGCCGGGCGATACGGGCCCGAGGTGCTGTTCGTCGTCGCCACGGTGGCGACGGGTGTCACCTCCGCTCTGCTCGGCATCAGCACCGCGGTCCTGGCTCTGGTCGCCTTCCGATTGATGTACGGCATGGGTGCGGTCGGTCTGCGCATCTCGGTGCAGATGATCGTCAACACGGAAGCAGCCGTGCGCTTGCGCGGCCGTGGCATGTCCTACCTGGGTGGAGGGGTGCGGCTGGCGTTCTTCGTCGGCCCGCTGGTCGGCGGCGCGCTCGTCGACTTGGTCGGGTTCTCTGCCACGTTCGCGGTGTGCGGTGTGACGACCTTGTGCGGGCTGGTTCCGTTTCTGGCTGTTCGTCGCGATCGTCCGGGGGTCGGTCGTTTCGAGCGACCGACCGTTCCCTGGTCAGGGCTGCACGAGGCATTGCGTATGCACCGCGGTCTGCTGCTGCTCGCCGGCACCGGCACGGCGCTCGTGATGACGGTGCGCGAGGGACGCAACGTGGTGGTCCCGTTGATCGGTGACGATCTGGGGCTCAGCGCGACCGCGGTGGGTGCGTTGGTCGCGATCGGAACCGGCGCCGATCTGTTGTTGTTCCCGGTCGCCGGCTGGCTGATGGACCGTTTCGGCCGTCTTCACGCGATCGTTCCGGCGTTCAGCCTGCTGGGTGTCGGGCTGCTCGTGCTGGGTCTCAGCGACACCACGAGCGGAGCGGTCGTCGCCGGGGTGATCATGGGGATCGGCAACGGGATGAGTGCCGGAACGATGCTGACATTGGGGGGCGATCTGGCACCCGCCGACGCGGGGCCGTTCCTCGCGGCGCTCGGCATGATGCAGGACGGCGGTGTGGTGCTCGGCCCGATCCTGGTCGGCTGGCTGGCCGACACGGCCGGATTGACTCAGGCCGCGCTGGTGCTCGCGGTTGTGATGTTCGTGGCGATCGCCTACATCGTCGTGGTGCTCGGCGACACCGCTCGACCGAGCCGACCCTGGTTGGTATCGAGGCTCGAGGCGACTTCGATGGACGATCGCTCTACGCTGCAGGGATGACATCGCCGGTGTTGCAGACCGTCCCGCTCGGCTTTCAATGGCCCACCGCCGACCCGTTCTTGTTCTGTGTGCACCACCTCGACCGCTACCCGGCGGCCAACGACCTGCTCGGGCCGGCGGCGTCCCTGTCGGGTCGACCGATCGGCCAGGACTTCGAGGGCATCGACGGATGGCGGATGTACCACGGTCAGGTCGTTCCGGGGTTTCCTGCCCATCCACATCGCGGATTCGAAACGGTCACCTATGTGCGCCAGGGCCTCGTCGACCACTCCGACTCGCTCGGTGCCGCGGCTCGCTACGGCCGCGGCGACGTGCAGTGGATGACCGCCGGGAGCGGCATCGTCCACGCCGAGATGTTCCCGTTGCTCGATCGTGATCTCCCGAACACGACCGAGTTGTTCCAGATCTGGATCAACCTGCCCGCCGTCGACAAGATGGTCGACGCCCACTTCTCGATGTTCTGGGATCACGACATTCCGCGCCACGTCGAGACCGATGGCGATGGCCGCACCGTCGAAGTCACCGTGATCGCCGGATCGCTCGGGACACGAGAACCGCCGACACCTCCACCCGCTTCGTGGGCGTCACGCGCCGAAGCAGACGTCGCGATCTGGCATATCGTGATGGATGCCGGCACGCAGTTCTCGTTGCCGGCAGCCGCCGGCGACCGCACGAACCGAATTCTCTACGTGTTCGACGGGGCGGGCCTCGAGATCGACGGCGTTCCGATCGCTGCGTCGACGGGCGCAGTGGTCGACGCCACTCGCGATCTGACACTCACAGCTTCCGGGTCGACCGAGATCCTGATGCTGCAGGGACGACCGCTCGGTGAACCGGTGGCGCAGTACGGACCGTTCGTGATGAACACCAGGGCCGAGATCCAGCAGGCGTTCGACGACTACCAGCGTACCCAGTTCGGGGGCTGGCCATGGGACCGCGATGATCCGGTGCACGGCGTCGACGGCGCTCGGTTCGCACGGCACGCGGACGGCCGAGTCGAGAGCGCGGTACGCGCCTGACGCGACCGGCGAGTCACACCCTTGCCGGGGTCAGTGATGCTGCCGGTCAGTGCTCGTCATGATCGGCGTTCTCCGTGACGCGGGCGGCGATGACCGGCAGCATCTTGGCGGCGATCGTCGGCACATCGCGGACGATGCCGGTGAACCCTCGCCCGTCGAGGTGCAGCACCGACGCCTTTGTCTTGGTGGTCACGGTGGAGTTGCGACGGGCGTGCGTCAGCAGTGCCATCTCGCCGGCGAATGAGCCCGGCCCGAGGTCGGCGATGTGCTCGCCCTCACGGGTGACCTCGACGGTGCCCTCGACGACCACGAACATCTCGTGCGCCGATCCACCTTCTGTCATCAGCACCTTGCCCGGCGGATAGTCGAGCTGGGTGGCGCAGCGCGCCACCACGTCGAGCTCGTCCTCGTCGAGGTCCGCGAAGAGCGGCACCTGCTTGAGGTGGTCGTGATACGCATGCTTAGCCATGTGGCCCCCTTCGTGAACTCCCGGCCGTACAGTAGAACACCCGGCCCGAACGACGAAATGTGAACGTCGTCGCGACCTGGGCCGCCGGGGTCAGACGACCAGCGTGTAGCCACCGTCGACGACCATGATGTCACCGGTTGTGTAGCGGTTGCGAACGAGAGCGAGCGTGGCCTCGGCGATGTCGTCGGGGGTGGCCGATCTCGGCACCGGTGCGCGAGCAGCGACCCTGGCGTGTTGGTCGTCCCAGTCGCTGGTCCAGGGGGTGGCGACGAGCCCCGGTGCCACGGCATTGACCCGAACCGGCCCGTGTGACTTGGCGAGCAGCAACGTCATGTGGTTCAAGGCTGCTTTCGACATGGCGTAGGCGATCGACGATCCGACCGGCCGAACACCGGCGATCGAGGTGATGTTCACGATGTTGCCGTCGTCGACCTCGCGGAGATGGGGCATCGCCGCCTTGGTCAGCCACCAGGTTCCGAGGACGTTGACGTCGAACGTCTTGCGGAAGATCTCGTCGGTCAGCGCATCGATGTCGCGGTGGTCGACCACGGTGGTCCAGCCGGCGTTGTTGACCAGCACGTCGAGCCGCCCGAACCGCTCGATCGTGGCCTCGACGAGGCTGCGAGCCTGGTCGGGATCGCTGATGTCGGCACGCACGTAGATGGCTTCACCCGGCAGCTCGCCGGCGACCTGCTCGCCGGCCGCGATCGACGATGAGGAGTTCACCACGACCGACGCGCCGAGTGCGGAGAAGCGATGGGCGATCTGCTGACCGATCCCGCTCGACGACCCGGTGACCAGGACGACGCGACCCGCGAACTCCGACCCGACTGTTGTTGACTCCTGGCTTTGCGACATGGCCTCGACCGTACGGCACCGGGCCCTTCGGCTTGCGGTCGGCCCGGCCCACGAGAGATACATTCTGGGCATGCGCAACGAACTGTTGATCGGCGGGGTGTGGCGGCAGGGGTCGCAAGACGGGCGGATCGCGGTCTTGGATCCCGCCACCGACGAGCAGGTGGCCGAGGTCGCCGACGGCACACCGGCCGACGCGATCGCGGCGTGCGACGCAGCGGAGGCCGCCCAGGTCGGTTGGGCGGCGACGGCCCCCCGCGTTCGCAGTGAGATCTTGCGGAGTTGCTGGCAGATCATGATCGATCACACCGACGAGCTGGCATCGTTGATCGTGCGCGAGCACGGCAAACCGATGGCCGACGCCAAAGGCGAGATCGCGTACGCCGCCGAGTTCTTCCGTTGGAACGCCGAGGAGACCGTGCGTATCCGCGGCTCGATCGGCACTGCGCCGTCGGGTGCGAACAAGATCATCGTGCATCACCCTCCGGTCGGCGTCGTGTTGATGGTCACCCCGTGGAATTTCCCGGCGGCGATGATCACCCGCAAGCTCGCCCCGGCCCTCGGAGCGGGCAACGCGGTGGTGATCAAGCCGCCGCGAGAAGCACCGCTGACAGCTCTGCGGATCGCCGATCTGTTGCAGGAGGCCGGCGTGCCCGGTGGCCTCGTCAACGTGGTGCCCACCAGCACGTCGGGCGCCTGGTTCGACGCCGCGGTCGACCATCGGGCGGTTCGCATGCTGTCGTTCACGGGCTCGACCGAGGTCGGCCGCGTGCTGTTGCGACGGGCGGCCGATCGAGTGTTGAAGACGGTCATGGAGCTGGGTGGCAACGCACCGTTCATCGTGTTCGACGACGCCGATGTCGACGCCGCGGTCGAGGGGGCGATGGTGGCCAAGATGCGCCACTCCGCCGAGACCTGTACCGCCGCGAACCGGTTCTACGCCGAGGCCGGTGTGGCCGACGAGTTCACCGCGAAGTTCGCGGCAGCGATGGGCGGGGTGAAGATCGGGAGTGGGTTCGACGAGGACGTCACGTGCGGGCCGCTCATCAACAAGAAGGCGGTCGAGGACGTCGACGGCCTGGTGCAGTCGGCAGTCGGCGCCGGTGCCACGGTCGCGGTCGGAGGCTCGCGGGTCGAGGGCGCCGGTTGCTTCTACCTCCCGACCGTGCTCGGCAATGTGCCGCACGACGCGCCGATCGCCGGTTGTGAGATCTTCGGTCCGGTCGCCCCGGTGATCTCGTTCACCGATCACGACGAGATGATCCGCCAGGCGAACGACACCGAGATGGGCTTGACCGGCTACGTGTACACCCGCGACCTCGCGAAGGGTCTACGCACCAGCGAGCGGATCCAGGCCGGCATGATCGGGCTGAACCGTGGTGCCGTCAGCGATCCGGCTGCACCGTTCGGGGGGATGAAGCAGTCGGGCCTTGGTCGCGAGGGAAGCGACGAAGGCATCTACGAGTTCTGCGAGACCCAGTACATCGCCACCAGCTGGTGACCTGATCGGTCACGAAACGATCGGCACGTCGACCGGCCCCGCCCGTCGGCCACGCGTGCGGCACGCTCGCAGGTAGCGCTTCGAAGATCCACGGGCTCACGGTTGGTAGGCCAGAATGGTGCCGAGCAGGCGCTCGGTGGCCTCAATGCTGAGGCCCTTGCGACTGGCGTAGCTTTCGACCTGGTCGCGCTGGATCCGTCCGACCGCGAAGTAGGCCGCGTCCGGATGGGCGAAATACAGGCCCGACACCGATGACCCAGGGGTCATCGCGTACGACTCCGTGAGCGACACACCGATCCGCTGTTCGGCTTCGAGCAGTTCGAAGATCGTCACCTTCTCGGAGTGATCGGGCTGGGCCGGATAGCCCGGTGCGGGCCGGATGCCTCGGTACGGCTCACCGATCAGCTCGTCCGGCGTGAAGCTCTCGTCGGGTGCGTATCCCCACAGCTCGCGGCGCACACGAGCATGTGTCATCTCCGCGAGCGCCTCGGCGACGCGGTCGGCGAGCGCCTTGACGAGGATCGACGAGTAATCGTCGTGGGCCGCCTCGAAACGCTCGGCTATCGCCAGTTCTTCCGGCCCGGCCGTGACCGCGAACGCTCCGACGTGATCGGTGACGGGAGCGTCCTCCGGGGCGATGAAATCGGCGATCGAGCTGTTCGGCTTGCTGTCGCGGCGCTTGAGCTGCTGGCGGAGCCCGTGCAGGCGCCGACCATGCAGAGGTAGGACGATGTCGTCGATGGCATCGCCGGTACCTCGATGGGCCGGCCAGAAGCCCACGACCGCCCGCGGAGCGAACCATTGGCCGCCGACGATCTGTTCGAGCATGCGGCGGGCATCGTCGAACAGCGGTCTGGCAGCGTCGGCGAGCTCCGCGTCCTCGAGGATCGCCGGGTAGCGACCGCGCAAGCCCCACGCGTGGAAGAACGGGGTCCAGTCGAAGTACGGAACGAGGTCGCCGAGATCGATGGATTCGAGTGTGTGCACGCCTGTGAACGAAGGGGTGACGACCGACCCCGCGTCGAACGAGAATCCGGCCGCGTTCCGCCGTGCAGCATCGAGGTCGAGCCGGTTGCGCTCGACCTCGGCCCGCTCGTGGGCCGCGATGACGCGGGCGTATTCGGCGTCGAGATCGCTCATGAAGTCGACACGTTGGCCGGCGTCGTCGGACAGGAGCTTCGAGATCACGCCCGCCGCTCGCGATGCGTCGGCGACGTGCACCACCGGTCCGTTCGGGTAGGCGGGGGTGACCCGTAACGCCGTGTGGATGCGGCTGGTGGTGGCGCCACCGATCAAGAGCGGGACGGAGAACTTCCGACGCTGCATCTCGCTCGCCACGTTGACCATCTCGTCGAGCGAGGGCGTGATCAGTCCCGACAGGCCGATCACGTCGGCGTGTCGATCGCGCGCGACATCGAGGATCGTCTGGGCGTGCACCATCACGCCGAGGTCGACGATCTCGTAGTTGGCGCAGCCAAGCACGACGCCCACGATGTTCTTGCCGATGTCGTGCACGTCGCCCTTCACGGTCGCGAGGACGACGGTGCCCTTCGCCCTGTCGGTGACCGTGCCGCCGGCAGCGATCGTCGCTTCGCGTTCGGCCTCGAGGAACGGTGTGAGATAGGCGACGGCAAGCTTCATCACGCGGGCGGACTTGACCACCTGCGGCAGGAACATCCGACCGGACCCGAACAGATCACCGACGACGTTCATGCCGTCCATCAGGGGACCCTCGATCACCGACACCGGCGAACCCATTCGCACCCGCGACTCCTCGACGTCGATCTCGACGAATTCGGTGATGCCATTGACCAGCGAGTGTTCGATGCGCTTGTCGACGTCCCAGTCGCGCCATTCCAGTCCCACCCGCTCGCGTCGGGTTGCACCGTCTCCGACGTACTGGGTGGCCGCCTCGAGCAATCGTTCTGCGGCATCGGTGCGGCGGGCGAGCACGACGTCCTCGCAGAGCTCGCGCAGCTCCCGATCGATCTGCTCGTACACCCCGAGCTGACCCGCATTGACGATGCCCAGGCGCATGCCGGCTCGGATCGCATGGAACAAGAACACCGAGTGCATCGCCTCGCGCACACGGTCGTTGCCACGGAATGCGAACGAGAGATTCGAGACGCCACCCGAAATGTGTGAGGTCGGGAAGCGTCGGCGAAGTTCGGCGGTTGCCTCGATGAAGTCGAGGCCGTAGCGATCGTGTTCTGGGATGCCTGTGGCGACAGCGAAGATGTTCGGGTCGAAGATGATGTCCTCGGGTGGGAAATCGAGTTCGGTCGTGAGCAGCTCGAACGCTCGACTGCAGATTTCGATCTTGCGGTCGGCGTCGTCGGCCTGGCCGTCCTCGTCGAAGGCCATCACGATCACCGCGGCGCCGTGGTCGCGGCACACTCGGGCCTGGGCGAGGAACGGCTCGACCCCTTCCTTCATCGAGATCGAGTTGACCACCGCCTTGCCCTGCACGCATTCGAGTCCGGCCTCGATCACCTCGAACTTCGACGAGTCGAGCATGATCGGGACGCGGGCGATGTCGGGTTCACCGGCGATCAGGTTGAGGAAGGTCACCATCGCCTGCGTCGAGTCGAGCAGGCCCTCGTCCATGTTGATGTCGATGATCTGGGCACCGTTTTCGACTTGTTGCCGAGCGACGACCAGCGCCTCGGCGAACTCGCCGTTGGTGATCAACCGCCGGAACATCGCCGAACCCGTGACGTTCGTGCGCTCGCCCACGTTGACGAACGGGATGTCGTCGGTGAGCGTGAACGGTTCGAGTCCCGAGAGCTGCAGCGCCGTCTGGCGAGTTGCAGGATGACGAGGGGTCACATCTTCGACGGCCTCTGCGATCGCCTCGATGTGGGCGGGCGTCGTGCCACAGCAACCTCCGACGATGTTGACGAAGCCGGCGCGTGCGAACTCACCGAGGATCTCGGCGGTCTGCTCGGGTGTTTCGTCGTAGCAGCCCAGTGCGTTCGGCAGGCCGGCGTTCGGATATGCGCACACGAGTGTGTCGGCGATGCCCGACAGCTCCTGGACATACGGACGCATCTCTGCCCCGCCGAGGGCGCAGTTGAGCCCGATCGAGATCGGATCGGCGTGCCGGACCGATTGCCAGAAAGCACCGACGGTCTGCCCCGACAGCGTCCGGCCCGAGCGATCGGTGATCGTGCCGGAGATCATCAGCGGTGTCGAGATTCCCGTCTCGGCGGCATGGCGCCGTGCCGCCCAGATCGCCGCTTTGGCATTGAGCGTGTCGAAGATCGTCTCGATGAGCAGCACGTCGACGCCACCCTCGACGAGACCGGCGATCTGTCCGCCGGTACGCGGACGCGATCTCCCGGAACGTACGGGCCCGGAATGCGGGATCCTCGACGCGAGGCGACAGCGACAGCGTGATGTTCGTCGGCCCGATCGCACCAGCGACAAATCGTCTGCGTCCGTCGCGTCGCATCGCGGCGTCGACGGCCCCACGGGCAAGCCCGGCCGCCGAGAGGTTGATCTCATGGATCAGCTCGGGCTGGTCGAGGCCGTACTCGCTCTGGGCGATCGTTGTCGACGAGAACGTGCAGGTGGTGATGATGTCGGCGCCGGCGAGCAGGTAGCGGGCGTGGAGGTCGCGAACGGCGTCCGGTTGGGTGAGCACCAGCAGATCGAGATCGCCGGCGAGTGACGATGGGTGGTCGGCGAACCTGCTGCCTCGGAGCTCGGTCTCGGTGAGGCCGACCGTTTGGAACTCGCTGCCGCTGGCACCGTCGAGAATCAGGATTCGCTCGTGTGCGGCGGCCTGTAGTGCGCTGGTCGGCATCGTGGGTCCTCGTTCAGTTCGTGAGTTCGAGCAGGCTGCACACGGCGAGTGCCAACTCGGCGCGGTTCAACGTGTAGAGGTGGACGTGATCGACGCCGTTGTCGACGAGTTCCTCGATCTGTTCGGCAGCGAGTTCAGCGGCGATCTTCTGCGTTGTCTCGATGTCGTCATCGAGTCCGGCGAATCGCTCGGCGATTCGCCCGGGGATCGAGGCGCCGCACTTCGCCGCGAACCGAGCCACGGCCTCGAAGGAGTGGATCGGGAAGATGCCGGGAACGATCGGCACGTCGATGTCGCGGGCGCGAACCGCGTCGCGGTAGCGAAGGAACTGCTCGTTGTCGAAGAACATCTGCGTCATCGCCCGATCGGCGCCGGCCGCCACCTTGTCGGCGAGCACGTCGAGGTCGTGATCGAGTGATGGCGACTGCGGGTGCCGTTCGGGGTACGCGGAGACGGCCACCTCGAGCGAGCTCCGTTCCTTGATGGCTGCCACCAGGTCCGCCGTGGTGTCGAATCCGTCCGGATGAGGTGTGTAGCAGCCGTCGACGCCGCCGCTCGGGTCGCCGCGCAGGGCGACGACCTGACGGACACCCAGCTCGACGAACCGATCGATGACTTCCTCGATCTCGCCTCGCGACTGGCCGACGCACGTGAGATGGCCGGCCACCGCCGCGTCGGCGGCTCGTGCGGCGGCGATCGCGTCGAACGAGCGATGCCGATCGGTACCGCCGGCGCCGTAGGTCACCGACACGAAGGCCGGGTCGGCCTGCTGTAGCTCACCGAGCACGCCGTGGAGCCGAGACATGCTGTCCGCGCACTTGGGTGGGAAGATCTCGAAGCTGACCGACGGGTTCATGACGGTGTCTCCCGGAGATTCTCGTGGGCAACGGTGGCGACCCGCCGGTCGGTGGCCAGCCAGAGCGAGACGGTCAGCCGTTCGTCGGTCCCACCGGTGGGTGCGTCGATGGTGCGAGTCGCCGACACTTCGAGGCCGCACTGCTCGAGCCATGTCGCGACCGTGTCGGCGCGGAACCCGAGACGTCGATGGGCATGCTCGGTGCGGAGGAACTCGAGGCCGTGGGGTGCGAAGTCGACGATGACGAGGCGGCCGGCCGGTGCGAGCAGTTTGGCGGCCTCCCGAACGGCGTGGGCGGGATCTTCGAGGAAGTGCAGCACTTGGTGGATGACGATCAGATCGAACACGTCCCGTTCGAACGGCGGGCTGTGTACATCGCCTTGTCGTAGATCGACGTTGCGGATTTCCGCCCGCTCGAGGTTGGCGCGGGCGACGGCGAGCATCGAATGGCTGTTGTCGAGGCCCACGGCACGCCGGATCGGATGTCGACGTGCCGCTGCATGTCGGGCGAGCACCTGGAGCATCCGGCCGGTGCCGGTCCCGAGATCGAGCACCGTCTCGAACGGTTCGCCTGCGATCGCGTCGAGGAGTAGAGCCTCGACCGTCTCGTCCGGTGCATGGAGGAGTCGCTCTTCGTCCCACCGCTCCGCCACCGCCGCGAAGTATTCCTGGGCGTTTGCCGCGCGACGGCTGCGCACGATCGCGAGCCGGTCGCGGTCGGCGGCCAGGACTGGATCGTGTCGATCCGTGCGGCCGATCAGATCGATCACCAGATCGCCGATCATGCCGTCGGTGACCAGTTCGAAGAAGATCCAGGTGCCTTCGCGGTGTTTGTCGACGATTCCGGCGTCTGCGAGCAGCTTCAGGTGCCGCGAGATGCGTGGCTGGGATTGTCCGAGGATGTCGGTGAGGTCGGAGACGGTCAGTTCACCGTGCTGTAGGAGGGCGACGATGCGGAGTCTCGTCTGCTCACCGATCGCACGAATCACCCCGAGCAATGTCTCAGCCGCCATCCCCATGGATGCACTATATAAAGATATCTACATGTACACAAGTAAATTGTGGAACGAACGTCACGCAGGTCGGAGCCACCGGGTGTACACCTGCGCAAGGGTGACGAGGTCATCGATCAACACGTGCTCGGTGGCCTGGTGGGCGTCGTCGATCGACCCGGGTCCGAACACCGCGAGTTCGCGGGCGAAATCGACGTACCGCAATGCGTTCGTGCCGAACGGGGCCACCGCCGGCGACGTGCCGGCCCAGGCGGCGAGCGATTGGGTGAGCGGCGTCTCGGCCGGTTGATAGAACGCCTTCGAGCCCAACTGGCCGTCCTCCGCGGGCGGGTACGGCCAGGTGATATCGGTCGGGAGCGGGCAGGCCTCGGCGGCGATCTCGGCGAGTCGGTGGAACACCTGGGTGGGGTCCTCACCGGGCACGATGCGCCGGGACACCGAGAGCACGCACGAGGCGGGGATCACATTGCTGCCGGTACCGCCCTCGATCATGGTGACCGAGAGGGTTCCGGTACCGAGCTCCGTGGTGGGGGCGACGGTCTGCAGCCGTTCGTGTTCGGCCTGCAACGCGGCGATGACGGGTGCCATCGCCTCGATCGCGTTCTGACCGAGGTGCGGAAGGGCACTGTGGGCAGCGGTTCCGATCGCTTCGATCCGCAGCGCGGTGCCGCCCTTGTGACCGTGGATCGGAGACAACTTGGTCGGCTCGGCGACGATCATCTGGTCGACGTCGAGTCCGCGCTGGTCGGCCCACGGTCGGAACCGCGTCGCTCCGAGCAGCCCTCCGGCCTCCTCCGCGACCGAGCCCACCACCACCAGGGTCGGTTCGGGTCGCACGGCGGCGGTTGCCCAAGATTCGAGCAGTGCGAGGATGACACCGAGCGAGGCCTTGGTGTCGAGCGCACCCCTGCCCCAGACCGCACCACCCTCGATCCGGCCGTCGAACGGCGGATCGGTCATGTGCTCGACCGTGACCGTGTCGGTGTGCACGTCGAGCACGACCAGACGGTCCGTGCGACCGGTGAACATGCCGTAGACGTTGGGCCTGCCGTCGAGGACCTCGTCGAGTACGACCTCGGCGGCACCCAGCTCGCGGAACCTCGCGGCCAGGTGCTGGGCCAGCGCCAGCTCGCCGATCGGGCCGGCGTCCAATGCCTTCGCACCGCTGTGCAACGGATTCACGCTCGGTATCCGCACGAGGGCGGCAACGGACTCCGCGAGCTGTCGTGGGGTGACGTCGATGCTCACGCTTGGCATCTCGCAGTTTGGCATCCGGTCGAAGTCCCGCTGCGACGGGAGGCCCGCGGGCCAGTACCTGGCTACGATCTGGGCCAATGCCGATGTACGAGTACCGATGCCGTATGTGCGGCGACCTGTTCGAGGTGCGCCGCCCGATGAGCGAGTCCGATGCGCCGACCGCGTGTCCCGCGGGCCACGCCGAAACCGTGCGGCTGCTGTCGATGTTCGCCAGCGCCGGATCGTCACCGGAGGCCGCGTCGGGCCCCGGCGGTGGTGGCTGCTGCGGTGGTGGCTGCGGCTGTGCCCGTTGATCCGAACCTCGACGCCTGAGCTGCGACTCCCCGTAGCGGCGTATCTCCTCAGCTTCTTCGTGCTGGGGATGTCGGTGAGCATCCTCGGTCCCGCTCTGTCCGAGTTGCGCGATCGCGCAGAAACCGACCTCGGCGGCATCGGTGTGCTGTTCGTGGGCATGTCGTGTGGCTACATCGCCGGTTCGTTCATCGCCGGCCAGCTGTTCGATCGCTTCCACCCCCATCACGTGTATGCCGGGGCGTTGTTCCTGCTGGCGATCGGGATCGCGTTCGTGCCCTCGCTCGACACGCTGCCGACACTGTTCGTCACATTCGTTCTCGTCGGTTTCGGTGCCGGCTCGGTCGACGTCGGCGCCAACACCTTGCTGATCTGGGAGCTGGGTGATGGTGTCGGTCGTGCGATGAACATCCTGCACCTGTTCTTCGGCTTGGGGGCGCTGTCCGCCCCGCTCGTGGTGTATCTCGGGCTCGAGTTCGCGTGCTATCTGGCGACCGCGCTGTGCGGGCTCTTCGCGATCGTGGTGCTGATCGCGCCGGCCCCGTCGTCACCGACCGTCGTCCGCGAGGAACACACCGACACGACGCGTTCGTTGTTGATCGTGCTGTCGGTGTTCTTCTTCGTGTACGTCGGGCTCGAGGTGGGATTCGCCGGTTGGGTCCACACCTACGCCGAGGAGATCGAGTTCAGCGATCTCGCCGCGACGTGGTTGACCACCGCATTCTGGGTCGGCTTCACGGCCGGTCGGGTGGCGTCGAGTGTGTTCGGCGAACGGGTGCGACCCAAGTCGCTGCTGGCGGCGTCGTGCGGGCTCTCGGTCGTTGCCGCGATCGTGTTGGTGGTCGGCGACGGAAGGGCCACCGCGGTGTGGCTCGGCGCGGTGTTGATGGGGGTCGCCACGGCGCCACAGTTCCCAGCGATGTTCAACTACCTCGAGCGCCGAATCCGCGTGACGGGATCAGCGACCGCGTGGTTCGTCGGAGGCGCCGGCCTGGGTGGGCTGGTGTTCCCGTGGTTGATCGGCCAATGGTTCGACGTCAGCGGCGCGGTGGTGCTGCCGTGGTCGATGCTGGCGCTCAGTGTCCTGACGCTCGCTTCGTTCGTCGCCTCGAACCGAGCGCTCGGCGGCTGAACTCGCCGGATCGGCCGGGAACCGCCTGGAACCGCCTGGTCTCAGGTGGGGGTCAGGCGATCGAACACGACATGTCGGCACCGCAACACATCGGTGACTTGATCTTGCCGTGCCCGTTCGGGCACTTCGACACCTGCACCGACGAGCCGTCGTCGCGCTGGATCGAATCGTTCACGAGCGGAGCGTCGCACGCACCGCACGTTGCGTTGACGGACATTCCACAGGTGGGGCAGGAGTAGGTGGCCATCGCGGCAGCGTAGCGGTCGTCAGCGTCGGCGCTGACCCTCGCCGCTCGGTGTGGCCGAGCCGGTCGTCGGTGGTCGCCGCGGTCGATGCGGGTGCCGCGGGTTCCTTCGAGAATTGCCGCGGCGTCGGCCAACGAGCCGATCGCCGCGAAGCCGGCCGTGCCGTCGACGAATCGGCAGGCGGCCTCGATCTTCGGGCCCATCGAGCCGGCCGGGAACGGGAATCGCCGGAGCTCGGCGGCGGTGGTGTCGGTGATCCGTTCCGCCGTCGGTGTCCCGAACCCGCGGTACACGGCGTCGACGTCGGTCAGTACCAGGAAGGCGTCGGCGTCGAGTCGTTCGGCGAGCAGAGCCGTGGTGAGATCCTTGTCGATCACCGCCTCGACGCCGGTCCACGTTCGACCCACGGGGGACTCGCTGACCGGTATCCCGCCGCCGCCGGCGCAGACGACGATGACCCGGCGCTCGAGCAGCAACCGGATGATCGGCGTCTCGACGATGTCGAACCGGACCGGGCTGATGCGACGACTCGTCGCCATCGATCGCCATCGCGACCGATCGTCCCAACCGCGTTCGCCGCGCGACCACGCGCGGAGCTCGTCCTCGTCGTAGACCGGGCCGACGAACTTGGTCGGGTGATCGAACGCGGGGTCGTCGGGATCGACGACCGTCTGGGTGACGAGCGCCGCGACGAGCTCCGGTCGGGCAGGTGGTTGCTGGAGCGCCTGCGCGAGCCAGTAGCCGATCAGGCCCTGGGTCTCGGCGCCCAACATGTCGAGGGGGTAGGGGATGGCTGAGCGACGGATCGCTGGCCGATTCGAGCGCGAGCACCCCGACCTGGGGCCCGTTGCCATGGGTGATGACGAGTTCGTGGTCGCGGGCGAGCGGAGCGAGTGCCGCGATCGGCGACTCGACGTTGTGTTCCTGGATGTCGGAGTCGGGTCGCTCGCCGCGTCTGAGCAGGGCGTTCCCGCCCAAGGCGGCGACGATTCGCATCTCAGTTCGCCGCGAACACGCTCGGGAAGCGGGCGATCACCGCGATCGCGTGCTCGAGCTCGCGCTGGTCGATGTTCTCGCCGATGCGGTGGGTGTTCTGCTCGACGCCGGCACCGATACCGAACATCGGGGGATGCACCATCGGGCCCGAGGTGACCCATTGCTTCGTGGAGGGAACATCGATCACCCCGGCGTCGGTCGGCGTCGGGAAGCCCACACCGTCGGTGGAGAAGACCCATCGGTCGACTCGTGGCTCGCGGCGTCGGGCGCCGGCGGTGGCCCCACCGGGTGGCTCCTCGATGAACGGGCTGACCACACGGTGATAGGTGTCGACGGCCGCGGCGATCGCCGGGTGGTCCTCGGGGGTGACCCAGCCGGGGTAGATCTGGTCGTTGCCGGGTACGAAGCCGGTGATCGTCGGGAGTTCGTAGACGGGTACGTCGATGTCGACCGTCAGCCCGGCGTCGCGGGCAGCCTGGATCGCATCGAGTCGTTCGACCTCTGCGATCGCGATCTCCGGTGTCTCGCCGACCGTCAGACGCCGGTCGAACCGAAAGACGAAGTCGCTCCGGCACGGCACAGTCGCTCGGGGTGTCGAGCATCGCCCACGACGCCGTCCGCGTTCCGGCACCGAGGAAGTCGTGCTGGGCGAACCCCTTGCTCGCCGCCTGCTGGGCGGCCTCGGCGAGGATCGCGCCGCCGTGCTCGAGCGGATTGAGTCCGAGGTGCGGCATCGAGCCGTGGCACGACCGGCCGGTGACGGTGACCTGGATCTGCATTCGGCCGCGCTGGCCGCGGTAGATCCCGAGCGCGCCCTTGACGATTGTCGCCGGTGCCCTCGGTGAAGATGACCACGTCGGGGATCAGGTTCGGGGCGGCGCCGGGCAGCACGTTGCTCGACGACATAGCGCGGGCCCGCCGCCGTCGTTGTCCTCTTCGGCGACCGTCGCGTACGAGCGGATGATGACGCCGCGCAGTGCACCTTCTGGTGCGAGCTCGAGCATGATCTTGGAGGCGACGATCTGGGAGATCACGCCGGCCAGTTGGTCGGCCGTACCACGTCCGAACACGAGGTGTTCCCATTCGTCGTCGGGCGGCAGGTAGCCGAGCTCGGCGCGGACCGCGTCGCGGTCGAGTCTCGATGCGTCGATCAGGCCGTCGTAGGGATCGACCGCGCCGCCGAGCTTGGCGTGCCACTGCTCGCGCAGCGCCTGCACCGTGTCCGAGTGGCCGTCGAGGTAGATCACCTTCTTGTCGTCCGGGTCCACGCCGTCGCCGTCGTCCTGGAGCACCCAGACCAGGTTGCCGAAGTCGTCGAATCCGACATCTTCGGGACGTCGAACGGCGCCGATCTCGATGATGCGCTCGCGCAGCATCTCGAGTCGCCGGCGTTCGTGATTGCTCAGCCCGGCCTGTGGATCGCCTCCCTCGTCCTCGGGAAGGTCGACCTGGTCGGCAGGGATCCGGACCGCTTCCTGCAGGATCTCCACGGCCAATGGGCGGTATCGGGCCGCCAGTTCGGCAACCCTCTCGTCGAGCGACATGTCAGTTCTCCAGTTGGTTGGTTCGGGGGTCAGGCGAGGCGGGCGGCGAGGTCGTCGACCTTCGCGGCAGCGAGCAGGGCCATGACCACGTACAGCTTCTTGTTGGCTTCTTCGGCGACCGCTACACGGAAGCGGTCCATGACGGCCGGCGATACCTCGTCGCCGATGTCGGCGGGCAGGCAGTGCAGGTACAGCGCATCTTCGGTGAGCGCCATACGACGCTCGTCGCAGATCCAGTCGCGGTGGGCGGCGTTGAGCGCGAGTGCGCGTTGTTCGATGTCGCCCAGTCCGGCCGATCGCGGGCACGATTGGCGGCGACCCGCTCGAACATCAGTGCCTTCGGCCCCCACGACTTCGGGTACACCGCGTCGGCGCCTGCGAACGCGGCGTCCATGTCGTCGGTGACATGGAACGACCCGCCCGATTGTGCGGCGCCCTCGTGGGCCCAGCGCACCGGATCGGGCAACAGGTCGTAACCGTCGGGGTGGGCGAGTGTCACGTGGGCGCCGAATCGCGTCAGCAACGACACCAGCCCCTGTGGCACCGAGAGCGGTTTGGCGTAGCTGGGTGAGTACGCCCACGACACGGCGATCCGCTTGCCGGCGATGTCGCCCCCGAAGTGCTCGCGCAGCCACAACAGGTCGGCGAGCGTCTGGGTGGGGTGGTCGACGTCGCACTGGAGATTGACGATCGGTACGCGGCGTGGATCATCGGTGGCGGCGAGGTAGTCGTCGATGCCCTGCTTCACCTCGTGCATGAAGGTGTTGCCTTCGCCGATGATGAGGTCGTGTCGGATGCCGAGCGCGTGGGCGTTCATGCCGAGCATCGCGCCGGTTTCGCCGGCCGTTTCGCCGTGCTCGACCTGCGTCGACGAGCCGTCCACGATCACGGGTTGCATACCGAGCCGGGCGGCGGCGCCGGCCCACGCCGACTTGGTGCGGGTCGAGTTGTCGAAGAACATCGCGTAGGCGAGCTCGTTCGGCAGCAGCGCGCGCGACGAGCCGGCTCGGTCGAGCTGCTGGAAGCGCGCGGCGACGGCCAGCACGGCATCGAGTTCGGCGGTCGACCAGTCGTGCGTGGTGAGCAGGCTCTTGCCTCGCAGCGACGCGAGCACGTTCGGATCTGGGTGTGTATCCATCACTCTCGAATCTCACAGGTTTGCCGATCGCCCGTCAGAGGACAAGGACCCGATGAGGCGTCCCCGCAGCGCATCTGCGGCGAGCTCGGCTGGTAGCTCGGTCGGCGACGAATCCCTAGCCTGTCCGGGTGACCGCCGTCGACATCACCACCGCCACCCGCCGCCGGGCCGCGCTGGTGCCGGGTTCGCGGGCCTTCATCGGTGTGCTGGCGATGTGCATGGCGGTCACCGCGTTGGCCATCGACAGCGTGCTGCCGGCGTTCCCGGAGATACGTCGGGCACTCGACCTCGAAGAGGGTGCGACGGCGGTCACCGGACTCATCACGTTCTTCTTCATCGGGTCGTCGCTGGGTTTGTTGCCGGCGGGGCTGCTGGCCGACCGGTTCGGTCGGCGCCCGGTCATGTGGGGCGGGCTCGCGCTGTACGTGGTCGGTGCGATCGGTTCGATCCTCGCTCCGTCGCTCGGTGTGATGCTCGTCGCCCGTTTCGTGTGGGGGCTCGGCTCGGCCGGACCTCGGGTCGCGGCGACCGCGATGGTGCGCGACGCCTATTCAGGCGAGCAGATGGCCAAGCAGATGTCGCTGATCATGGCGGTGTTCATCCTCGTCCCCACGTTCGCGCCAGCGTTGGCCGCCGGCATGCTGTTGATCGCGCCGTGGCAGGCGGTGTTCTGGATGTGCGCTGTGGTCGCCGTCGTGGTCGCTCTGTCGGTCACCCTCCTGCCGGAGACCTTGACGGCCGCGAGCCAGCGCACGCTCGGTGGCAAGGATCTCTGGCGCAGCTGCCGAACGGTGCTGGCGACACCCGGAACGCTCGGGTATCTGCTCTCGCTGACGGCCCTGTTCGGGGCGTTCATGTCCTATCTCGCGAGCTCCGAGATCATCCTCGATCAGGTGTTCGGGCTCGGGTCGTGGTTTCCCGTCTTCTTCGGGGCGATCGCGATCACGATGGGCGGGGCCATGTTTCTCAACGGCCGCTTCGTCGAGCGGCTCGGGCTGAACCGGATCATCGCGCTCGGCTTCGGCGCGAATGTGACCGCGGCAGTGGGCCTGGTCGTCGTCGCGGTTGCCACATCGGGGACGCCGCCGTTCTGGCTCTTCCTGGTGTTGCTCGGGACGGTGCTGTTCTTCCAACAGCTGTTGATCCCGAACCTCAACGCGGCGGCCATGGAGCCGCTCGGCGGCGTCGCCGGCACCGGTGCTGCGATACTCGGCATGGTTCCTGGTGTGGTCGGGTCGCTGATCGGCGGGCTGATCGACCGGCAGTTCGACGGCACGATCACGCCGCTCGCCATCGGGTTCGTGTTCTCGTCGGGCGTCGCCATGGGTGCGTGGCGCTGGGCATCGGCGCGTCACCCTGTGTGACTCGTCCAACGTCGTTCGGGGGTGTTCAGCGGAAATGGTGTGTCGCCATCGCCGCCAGGACTCGGTCGCGGGCCGCTCCCATCGCCGCGGTCCTCGGCGGCTCGCCCGTCGCCGCAGACTGCTCGAGCATCGCTGCGGTGTTCGAGCGGACCTGGTCGTCGATCATCCTGAACGCGTCATCGGCGGTTCCTCCGGAATACTCGATCGCACCGCAGATGACGCCGCCGGCGTTGGCGACGAAGTCGGGCAACACGAGTACGCCGCGCTCGTGTAGGCGCTTCTCTGCCTCGGCCGTCGCCGGGATGTTGGCTCCCTGGGCGACGATGCGGGCGCGCACCATGTCGACATTTCCGGCGTGCAACACGTTCGGCCGCGCGGCGGGGATCCAGATGTCGCACTCGACGCCGACGATCGCATCGCGGTCGATCAACTCGCCGGCGGAATGCGCGACGACCGATTCGGTCGTCTTGGTGGTCAACAGCTCGTTGAGATCGAGACCGTGTCGATCGATGACGCAGCCTCCGAGGTCGGCCGCCGCCACGAGGATGCAGCCGCGTTCGTCGAGGAACTTGGCGACGTTGCGGCCGACGGCCCCGAAGCCCTGTACCGCCACGCGGGCCCCGACGAGTGACATGCCGATGTGTTCGGCGGCGACGTCGATCGCGGCGGCCAATCCGTAGCCGGTGGCTCCGACCATGTCGAGTGGGATCCCTCCCAGCACGCTCGGCAGTCCGATGGCACGGCCGATCTGATCGTGGATCCATGCCATACAGGTCTCGTCGGTGCCCATGTCGGGTCCGGGTATGTAGTCGGTGAGATCCTCGATCGCGTCGGCGAACGCACGGATCAGGGGTTCCTTGTCGGCGAGCGACACCATCGGATCGCCGACGATCACGGCCTTGCCGCCGCCGTGGTGCAGCCCGGCGGCAGCATTCTTGAGTGTCATGGCGCGGGCCAGCCGGAAGCATTCCTCGGTGGTGACGTCGGGGGCCATGCGCACGCCGCCGATCGCCGGTCCGATCGCGATGTTGTCGATCACGACCGTCGCACGCAGCCCGGTCGTGCGTTCGGTCACGTGCACGACCTTCGACGGTCCGAGATCGTCGGTGAAGCGGAACGGTTGGTCCGGTGCCGCGATGTCGGTGCTCACGTCGGCGCCTCCAGATCGAGTTTCAGGGCGTTCAGGAATCGGGTGGCTTCGCCACCCATGACGACGCGGTGGTCGAACGTGAGCGACAGCGGGAGCATCCGACGGATGGCGAGCTGACCGTTGTGTGCCGCGGCCGCGTCGCGGGCGCGGCCGGCACCGATGATCGCGACCTGTGGTGGCACGATCACCAGAGCGGCGTGACGCCCGCCGATGCTGCCGAAGTTCGAGAGCGTGATCGTCGCGCCGCGAAGGTGCTCGGCCGGCACCGTACGGGCGACGATGTCGGCGTGCATCTCGTCGAGCCCGCTTCGCAGATCGACCCCATCGCGGTGGGCGACGTCGCGCAGCACCGGCACGAACAGACCGTGCTCGGTATCGACGGCGAGGCCGACATCGACGGCATCGTTCAGCCGCCGTCCGCGATCACGGCCGAGATATGACGCGTTGAGGGCCGGCTCGGCCTCGCAGGCCGCGGCGACCGCGCGCAGCAATCGCACCGTCGCGTCGGTTCCCGCCGCCCAGTCGCCGATGTCGGCCTCGTCGGTCACGGTGGCGGGCACCACCTGGGCGTGGGCGCGAGTCATGTTGGCATCCATCGAACGGCGCACTCCGCGCAGCGGCTCGACAGACTCGTCGTCGACGGCACGATCGGTGTCGAGGCCGTGCCCGGTGGTCGCTGCCTCGACGTCTGCTCTGGTCACCGTGCCGTCGGGGCCAGTGGGCACCACGGTGGCGAGGTCGACCTCGAGGGCCGACGCCAGTGCTCGGACCGCGGGCGTCGCCCGACCGACCGGATGATCAACGGGAACGCTCGCCGAGGCCGGCCCGGTGAGCGAGGCATCGGTCGCAGCTTCGACGGGCGGCAGCGCGCCGACGATTGCGCCGGCGTCGGCCGTGTCGCCCTCGGTGAAGTCCACCAGCGCGGCGCCGACGTCGACGAGGTCGCCGGGTTGGCCGTGGAGGGCGGCGATGTGGCCGGACATCGGCGATGGGATCTCCACGACCGCCTTGTCCGTTTCGACCGACACGAGCGGCTGATCGGTGACCACGTGATCGCCGACTCCGACGTGCCAGGTGACGATCTCGGCCTCCTGGAGACCTTCACCGATGTCGGGCAGGAAGAACGTGGTCATGCGAACTCCATCACTCGATGGGCGGCGTCGAGTACCCGTCGTGTGCTCGGTAGGTAGTGGTGCTCATTGCGGAACAGCGGCATCACGGTGTCGTAGCCGGTCACCCGGGTGACCGGTGCGAGCAAACTGGTGAGACCCTCGTCGGCCAATGCCGCTGCGATCTCTGCGCCGACGCCGCCGGTGCGCGGCGCCTCGTGCACGATGACACATCGTCCGGTGCGCTCGACCGAGCGCAGGATCGTGTCCATGTCGAGGGGCTTGATACTGGCGACGTCGATCACGTCGGCACCCACCCCCTCGCCCGCCAGTTCGTCGGCTGCGGCGAGCGTCTCGATCGTGCTCGCACCCCACGTCACCAGCGTCAGGTCGTCGCCGTGCCGCAGGGGGAAGCACCGGTCGAGCGGCAGTGCTCCACCATCGTCGTCGATCTCCTCTCGAGCCGATCGGTACATGCGCTTCGGTTCGAGGAACACGACGGGATCCGGATCGCGGATCGCAGCGAGCAGCAGGCCGTAGGCCTTCGACGGAGACGAAGGGATGACCACCCGCAGTCCGGGAATGTGGGCGATCATCGCTTCGAAGCTCTCGGAGTGGTGCTCGGGTGCGTGGACGCCACCGCCGTACGGTGCCCGCACGACCATCGGGCACGTCAGGCGGCCGCGGGTGCGATTGCGCAGGCGACTGGCGTGGTTGGCCAGTTGGTCGAGCCCTGGATACAGAAAGCCCATGAACTGGAATCTCGACGATCGGGCGGAATCCTTGGGTCGCCAGTCCGACCGCGAGCCCGACGAACATCGCTTCGGAGATCGGCGTGTCGATCACCCGGTCGGGTCCGAATCGGGCGCCGAGCCCGTCGGTGGCGCGGAACACACCACCGTTGACTCCGACGTCCTCGCCGAGCACGATCACGGCGTCGTCGTCCTGCATGGCGCGACCGATGGCCAGGCGCACTGCTTCGACGAGCGTCAGTTGCTCACCCATCGTCCTTGCCCCGAGCAGCGATCAATTCGGCGAGTTGGCGGTCGTAGGCGTGGGGTAGCGACGCGTACAGGTGAGCGAACATCGAGCTCGGCGGCATGGGTTCGTACCCCTCGTAGTCGCGCACGGCAGCGTCGATCTCGGCGGCGCACTCGGCATGCAGATGCTCTTCTTGTTCGCGGCCCCACCAGCCGTTCGCGACCATCAGCGCGCGCAGGCGGGCCACCGGGTCCGCCTTCCAATGCTCGCTCACCTCCTCGTCCGAGCGGTAACGGCTGGCATCGTCGGCCGTGGTGTGGTCGGTGAGCCGGTAGGTGAGCGCCTCGACCAGTGTCGGCCCCTCGCCCGAACGGGCCCGGTCGAGCGCCTCGGCCATCACCGCCCGAACCGCGATCACGTCGTTGCCGTCGACCTGTTCGCCGATGAATCCTGCCGCGATCGCTTTCTGGGCCAACGTCTGGGCTGCAGACTGTGAGCTGCGCGGCACCGAGATCGCCCATTGATTGTTGTTGATCACGAATACCACTGGCAGGCGGCGCACCCCGGCGAAGTTCATCGACTCGTAGACGTCGCCGCGCGATGTGGCGCCGTCGCCGATCGCGCAGACGGTGACGCGATGTTCGTCGTGGAGTTGCATCGCGAGTGCGACGCCGATCGCATGCGCCGCCTGCGTGCCGATCGGCACGCAGATCGGGAAATCGTGGGGTTGGTGGGCGAAGTCGTTGCCTCGTTCGTCGCCGCCCCAATACAGCAGCAGTTCGTTCGGCACGACGCCGCGCAAGAACTGGGCGCCCTGCTCGCGAAACGACGGCACGAGCACGTCGTCGAACGCCATCGCAGCGCCGATTCCGACGGCGACCGCTTCCTGTCCGAGCGACGACGCGAACGTTCCGAGCCGGCCGGTGCGTTGGAGGGCGACGGCCTTGGCGTCGAAGGTGCGGGTCATCACCATCGCGCGGTACATCGTGATCAACTCGTCGCGATCTCTCGCCCAGGCGGGGAGTTCGGAAGTGGCGGTGCCGTCGGGGCTGACGTACGTCGTCGCGTCGACCTGGAAACGGGCGACCTCGTGTCTCACGGCGTTGTGGCTTTCATCGTTGGTTCCCGTGTCCATGAGGCGCGGCGAAGCGGTGGTCGCTTCCAGAGCCTTTCGCCCCTGCCACTGCCGCCCTCGGCCCCGGTTTGGGACCGAAGCCTCTCGTCGCGCATGGTGGGCGAGTCGTACCGTCGGGGTATGAGAGCGATGTTGCCGTTCCCCGATGAGGGTCGCCCCCTGGCCGCGCGCACGGTGGCGGTCACGAGTCAGATCGATCATCTGGCCGCGCTGCCGCTGTTCGCCGGCTGTTCCAAGCGTGAACTGAAGCATCTGGCACAATCGACGCGTCACGAGCTGCTCGAACCCGATCAGGTGCTGTGCTCGGCCGGTCAGCCGTCGCGTGAGGCGTACGTGATCGTTGCGGGCCATGCGGTGGTGACGCGTAACTGTCGCAAGCTGGCTGAGCTCGGTCCCGGTGACTTCGTCGGCGAGCTCGGCCTGCTCTTGCATCGTGATCACCTCGCCACGGTGACGAGCATCACCCCGATGGAGGTGTTGGTGCTGCCGCAGCAGGCCCTCCAGATCGCGATCGACGAGGTTCCGGGTCTCGGTTGGAAGCTGCTCCAAACCGTCGCCGACCGGTTGGCCGAGAACATGTTGTAGCGGCGTCGCGCCTGACGTGGATTCGCGTCTCTCGTGGCTCGTTTCACCCCCGGCTGGACGACCGGGTCATGACCGATCGCCTCGTACCGGACGGTGATCGACCGGTGCGGGAGTCGTTCGGCGACGGGCGAGACGGACGTCCTGGTCACGTGGGTCGATCAGGCGTTGGTGTCGAAGCCCGGTGCCGCGCGACGATTGCAGGCAACCAGACGAGGAGACGGGAGACGACACGATGGCGACCGACATGGTGATCGAATTGGAGGACGACACACCTGGGGCCCTGGCCCGGGTTGCGGCGGCGCTCAGTGATGCGGGCATCAACATCGCGGCGGTCACGGCCCTCGGCGCCGGACACTCCGCCGAGGTGCACATCCTCGTCCCGCACGCCGAACCCGTGCGCCATGCCCTGGCGGTGGTGCACAGCGTGTCGATCACCCGCGAACGCGAGGTCGTGGTCGTCCAATGTCAGGACCGCTCAGGTGAACTCGCCGACTTGACGGGCAAGATCGCCCACGCCGGGGTCAACCTCGATCTCGTCTACGTCGCCACCGGCTCGCGGGTGGTCTTCGGATCTCCGGACATCGAGGCACTGCGGGCCGCCCTCCGCGGCGTGGCAGTTCCGTAGTTCCATCCCGGCTCGAACGCTCGGCCGGGACTTCTCCCCATCGATCTCGGCGAGGTTGTTCGGTCGTCGGCGAACTCACCGAGGTGACGGTCGGCGTTGCGCTCGCAGAACTCTTCGAGCAAGGTCCACGCCAGGACGACGTCGGGGCGTCGTGTCACGACCGAGGAGCCGGTCTCGAACCCTGACCAGGATCCAGCAGTCGGGGTTCGACGGTCGGGGGTCGGCGCGGTCTGCTCAGTCGACGACGGCGGACGTGACGAGGTTGGCGAACAAGTCGGCGTGGTGCCGCACCTCGCCGGGGGTGATGGCAGATCGATAGCGGTCGGCCACCGAGCAGAACACGCCGACGACACCCGTCGACGGGTCGGCCCACGGCATGACCAGGCCGGCTCCTCCGTGCGTGATCGACCCGAGCGGTAGCGTCGGCCATCCCATCGTCGGTTCGGTCTGGGCTGCGAGCCATCCGTAGCCCATCGACCCCGAGTGCAGCTTCTGGGCGAAGAAGTGGGCGGGTACCCCAGGGATCTGGTCGGTCGTCATCCGCGCCACCGACGTGGGGTGCAGGATCCGTCGCCCACCAGCCGTGCCGTCGTTGACGAACAGCTGGGCGAACGCGGCCAGGTCCAGCGCCGTGCCGTACGCACCGCCCATGCCGCCGAGCATGCCGCGCCCACGCGCCGAGTGCAGGGAGCGTTCGGCCGGGTTGTCGTCGAAGCTCCGCCGGACGAGGCGATCGGCCCGCTCGTCGGGGAGTCCGAACGAACTGTCGACCATGCCGAGCGGCTCGAAGATCCGCTCGCGGGCGAAGTCGTCCAACGATCGTCTCCCGATCCGTCGCACGATCTCGCCCAGTAGGAGATAGTTGAGGTTGGAGTAGCGCATCGCCTCGCCGGCAGGGTACGGAGCCGGCCAGGCGTACGCCAGCTCGAGCATGAGGTGGGTGACCGGATGCTGGCCGTCGGGCGTGTCCGTCACGTTGGCGAGCATCCGTGGCAGGACGCGGGCGGTGGCCAAGAAGAAGTCGGATTCCTCGATGCCGCTCGTGTGGGTGAGGAGGTGGTAGACGAGGATCTGCTCCTTGCGCTCACCGACGAACTCGGGCAGGTAGTCGTGCACGGGTCGACTGAGCCCGACGAGTCCGTCCTCCACCAGCATCATGATCATCGTCGCGGTGATCGACTTGGACTGCGACATGAACGGGAAGATCGCGTCGACCGCCACCGGTGCCGCATCGGGCTCGGGGCCGTCGACGCCGAACGCTTCGTGGAAACCGATCACTCCGTGGCGCGCCGCCAGCAGAACGAGGGTGCGATGGACGTCGCGGTCCGCTACCCATCGATCGGCGCGAGCACGGATCAGATCGAGGCGTTCGGCGGAGAATCCGGCCTCGTCGGGGCTTCCGGTGGCGAGATCCATGGATCCAGTATCACAGGCGACGGAACCCGCGAATCACCGACCGCCGCCGAACCGAGCGACCGACATGCATGCGTGATCGCCCGACGCCTGCATGGTCGGGCCGCAGGCAGACAAAACGTCAGCGGGCGTCGATCGCGGCTTCGAGCATCGTTGGACGCCGACCCTCCGGCACCTCGTGGTGTGCTGCGAGCTGCGACCAGCCGTATCCGGCCGCCGCGAGCGCACCGATCGCGCCGACGAGCAGGGCGAATCGAGGGCTGACGTGCTCGCCCAGCCAACCGACGATCGGGCCGCCGATGGGCGTCGAGCCGATCAACGCCATCGAGAACAGTGACATCACCCGGCCCCGGAACTTCGCGTCGGAGTGGAGCTGGAGGGTGGCGTTGGACATTGCGATCGTGGCCACGCTCGCCGAGCCGACGAGCGGCATCATCACATACACGAGTTCGATGGTTGGCATGACCGCGATCAGGCCGACGGCGACGCCGAACCCGGCCGCGACCCCGACGAGGCGAACAGGCGTCGGTGGTCCGATCGATGCGATCGCCAGCCCGCCGATGACCGCACCGACACCCATCAACGACGTCATGATCGCCAGACCCGTCGGACCGGCCCCGAACGTGAACTCGGCCAGCAACGGCAACGTGGTGGAGAACTCGAACGTGAATGTGCCGATCAGCACCAACATGATGAGCGTCGTGCGCAGCGTGGGGTCCGCCCATGCATATCGGAAGCCGTCGCGCAACTGACGCGGGGCCCGCGGGCTGCGCGCCGATGGATGCAGTTGATCGCTTCGGATCAGGAACATCGCGGCGACAACCGCCAGATAGCTCAAACCGTTGACGACGAAGCACTCACCGACTCCCACCGTCGCGATGATGATTCCGCCGATCGCCGGACCGATCACGCGGGCGGCGTTGACGACGACGCTGTTGAGGGTGACCGCATTGCTGACGTCGGCGGGGCCCACCATCTCCATCACGAAGGTCTGGCGACTGGGGTTGTCGAGTGCTGTGACGGCGCCGAAGCCGGCGGCGAGCGCATAGACCATCCACAGCTCGACCACTCCGGTCAGGGTGACGGCACCGAGCGTGAGGGCCAACAGCCCGGCGATGGACTGGGTCCCGATGATGAGTCGCCGCTTGTCGAAACGATCGGCGAGCATGCCGCCGATCGGGGCCAGCAGCAGCGTCGGCAGGAACTGCATCGCCATGACGGTGCCGAGCGCGGTACCGCTGCCCGTGAGCTGCAGCACCAACCAAGCGAGCGCGATCGCTTGCATCCATGTGCCGCTGAACGAGATGATCTGGCTGACGAAGTAGAGCCGGTAGTTGCGGAATCGAAGCGACGCGAACGTGCGGCGCGAGAGGGCGGCGACGTTGGCGTTCACTCCGCGCCCCCGAGCAGTTGCTCGAGTGCCGGCAACGCCGCCTCGATGACAGCCACGTGGTCGGGGTCGAGGGTGCCCACCTGCGAGGACAACCACGTGCGCCCGGCCGCCCGGACACCATCGAGGTGGGCGATGCCATCGGTGGTGGCAGCGATGTGTGCGCACCGTCGGTCGTCTGGATCCGTGCGACGCTCGACGAGGCCCGCTTGCTCGAGGGTGCCGACGATCTTGCTGGCGGAGGGTGGCTTGACGTGCTCGTGTTCGGCGATCTGGCCGATGGTCAGTTGCCCGTGCCGGACGACGGTGGCGAGCACAGCGAGCTGCGATGGTGTGATGCGCCCCGACGAGTTGGTGCGGATCCGGCGAGCCAGCCGCAACAGCACGAGCCGCAGGCGGTCGATGTCACCAACGGTCCAGCCGAGATCGGGTTCGGCCGTCGAATCGGTCGTCGGGCTGGGAAGCGGCACAATCATTAGTATAGGAAACTATTTCCTTGGCTACACATGACGCTCGGATCTGATCCGTCCGTCTCAACTGCGACGCTTCCCGGGCCGATAGCTGCACATGACTCGAATTCGGAGCATTCGGTTGCTCCTGGTACTGCTCGGCATCCCGCTCGCCGGGCTCGTCGTGCTGCGGCTCGCGCCACGACTCGACCTCGCGTTCTTCGACGCCCAGCTCCACCTGGTCGTGGTCACCGGTATCGCCGCGTGTGCGCTCGCGACTGCGGTCGTCGCCGTCTTGTCAGCGGTCCGATCTCGGCATCCCGCGGCAGTGTGGCTCGGGATCGGTTGCTCGGCCGTCGGGTTGTTCATGCTCGGACACGGCCTGCTGACGCCGGGGGAGCACGGACGAGCCGGCAACCAATGGGTCGCGCGTTTTCCGCATCTGGCACTCGTCGTCTTTGCCGTGACCCTGCTGATGGCGGGGCGCCCCGCTGCTTGGAGGCCCAACCGTTTCGTGCAGCGTCGGCCGGTGGCGAGCGCCCTGCTGGCCGGTGCTCCGATGATGTCGCTGGTCGTCGCCGCGGCGCTCGACGAGCGTCTGTTCGCCGGTGCGGCCGGTCTGGCGTGGGAGGAGAACGTGTTCGACTTCGTGAGCGTCGCGACGGTCGTGATGCTGCTCGCCTCGATCTGGACACACTGGCGACGGTGGCAGCTCGGCCGTGACATCGTGCAGTTCGCGATCGTGCTCGCGGCGGCGATGTCGATCGCCGCGGTGACCGCGTTCCAGCACGGGCGCTTCGGCCAGTTGTCCTGGTGGGACTACCACGGATTCCTGCTGGCGGGCTTCGGTGCCGCTGTCTACGCCATCTTCCAGCGGGGTGTCAGCCAACGCGCGATCACCGATGTGCTGCGCCAGGCGTTCCACGACGACCCGTTCGACCACATCGAGCGCGGCTACCCGGAAGCGTTGCGATCTCTGGTCAGAGCGGTCGAGATCAAGGACGCGTACACCCATGGTCACAGCGAGCGAACGGCTCGGCTCGCCGTCGAGATCGGCATTCGGATGCGTCTGTCCTCGGATCGGCTCCGCGCGATCGCGCGTGGCGGTTTCCTGCACGATCTCGGCAAGATCGGAATTCCCGACCACATCCTCAACAAGCCGGGAAGGTTGACGCCGGAAGAGCGGGCGGTGATCGAGACGCACCCTGCGCTCGGGTACCAGATGGCCTCCGCGGCGCCGTCGCTCAACGAGGCGCTCTCGGTGATCCTTCACCATCACGAGCGAGTCGACGGCAAGGGCTATCCGAAGGGTCTGAAGGGATCGGAGATTCCGCTCGAGGCGAGAGTGGTCGCCGTCGCCGACGTGTGGGATGCGCTGACGTCGGATCGCGCCTATCGCAAGGGGTGGGGCCCGCAGGAGGCGTTGGCACACATCGAAGCGGGTGCCGGCAGTCACTTCGACCCGCTGGCCGTCGACGCTCTCGTTCAGCTCGCCACCGAATGGGGGGTGCGACGTGCCCCGGAGGGCCTGGCCGAAGAGGCTTGGGAGGCGGTACAGACCTGCCACGAGATCGATGGCCCGGTGACCGAACTCAGCCCGGTCTGAACCACGGCGCCGGCCGGCTCGCGACGCCGACCTGGCCGCACCCGAGCGCCCCGTGCTGTTTGGCCACCGGTGGCTCCTCGTCGTGTACCCGTCGACTCGTGGAGGGGAGGCTTCCACAGGCCGTGAGCCGTGGGCGAGGGGCAGATCGGACTACCCGGTGGCGTTCGTCCTGGATGCCGCCGGACGGTTCCGAAATCTGCCCGGTCGTCGCGGTAGTACGGTCTGGGGAGAAGCCGCCCGGACCTGCGGGTGGGATACATGGGGGTGCACGATGAACGATGAAGCGCACGAAGCGGCTGAGACGACCTGGGTGCCGCCAGGGCCTGGGCCATGGAGACAGGATCGTGCCCATCTACCCGTCGCGGTGACGCCGCTGTTGCAGGAGATCTATCCGGCCGGGTTCGCGAAAGGGTTTCGCGAAGCGTTCGCGCCATGGGGTGTGCTGCTCGACACGTTGGTGCTGGAATACGTGAACGGGTTCCCGTACGTCCAGCCCCAGCCCTTCGACGCGCCCGGTCCCGACGGGCCCAAGTCGCCCGACGAGATCGGCGCAGAGATCGGTCGACGTACCGGCTTGGCGGCGGCAGCCTTCGAGCAGCGGATCTGGCGCGAAGCCGTTCGTTTCTGGGACGAGGAATGCAAGCCGGCGGCGATCGAGAAGCACGCCCGGCTGGCGGGTGTCGATCTCGCCTCGCTCGACACCGAAGGCCTTCGCAGCCATCTCCATCGCTGTATCGAACATCTCGCCGAGATGTGGTGCCAACACCACAGTTTCAACGCGATGGCGATGATCCCGGTGGGTGATTTCATCCTGCCGCGCTGTCGAGTGGACGGGACAGAACCCGGTGCCCATGTTCGCGGTCTTCGACGGCTGGTCCCCGGTCTCGGGAATCGTTCCTCCCGAGCTGATCCCGGCGATCGACGTCCTGACCGACGACGCAGAGGCCCGGGCCCTGCTCGGCGGCGACGGGCCGCCGGCAGAGCGCTTGAGCGAGCTGCGCCGGCGGATCCCGGCCGTCGACGAGTACCTGCTCGCTGCGGGCCACCGGCTGGCCGCCGGCTTCGATCTCACCAATCCCACGATCGGCGAGCGGCCCGACATCGTGCTCGAGCGAATCCGGGCCTGTCTCGATCACAATCGCGACGCTGCTGTTCGTCGCTCCGACGCCGTCGTCCAGGAGCTGCGCGAAGCGGTGCCGGAGGAGCACCGCGACGAGTTCGAGGACTTGCTCGCCGAAGCCCGCTTCGTCTACCGGCTTCGCGACGAACGGGGTCTCTACAGCGACGCCGCGGCCGTCGGGCTGTTGCGGTTGGCCTTGATCGAGCTCGGTCGCCGATTGTTCGAGGCCGGCAGGATCTCGTTCATGTACGACACCCTCGACCTCCGCTCGGCGGAGATCGATGCCCTGCTCGACGGATCTCCCACCCCGAGCGCCGACGAGTTGTCCGCCAGAGTGGCGACGCGGAAGCGGGCCAGTGCCGCTGGAGCGCCGGAGACACTGGGCCCGCCCGCACCGCCGCCCCCGCCCGTCGATCAATTGCCGCCCCCGCTCGCGCGCGTGATGTCGGCGCTCGGCTTCTATCTCGAGGGGGTGTTCGGCGGCGTCGACGCCCCGATGGGTGACGACCTGACCATCATCGGCATCGGTGGCAGCGGTGGGGTCTACGAGGGACCGGCTCGCATCGTCCGGAACTTCGACGACCTGCTCGAACTCCAGGAGGGCGACGTGCTCGTGACGACCGCGACGGGCGAGTCGTTCAACGCGTTCCTGGCGACGGTGGGTGCAGTCGTCACCGATCATGGAAGCTTCATCTCGCACGCGGCGATCATGGGCCGCGAGATGGGGTTCCCATCGGTCGTCGGAACCATCGACGCCACCACTCGCGTCGCCAACGGCATGCAGCTCCGCGTCGACGGCAACGCCGGAACGGTGTCGATCGTCGCAGCATGAACCGATCTCGATCGGTTCGTTCGGGGATGGCGGGCGAGTGCTGGGCCGGCGCGTACAGGGTTGCCGGGGCTCGCCCGCCAGCCCGATGCCGTTTGGTGCAGATCAACGGTTCACAGCCGAGCAGGATCAACTCCGGTCTCGTCGGAGACCGATCCGATGCGTGGTCAGGCGGCGGCGACCGGCACGCGGTGCGAGTCGGCGAGCTCGCGGAGCCACGTGTCGCCGGGGCCGTGATGGGTGGCCCCATGCATCAGTGCCAGCGACGTGGGGCGAAGGTCGGCGAGTGCGTCGAGTGTTGCTGCAGTGTGGGGCGCGGCCGCCGTGTACCCGAATTGTTGCTCGGTCTCGATCGTCGCGGCGAGGGGTGAGTCGTCGCTCGTCGCCGGATGTTCGCCCAGCTGGGTGAACAGGTCTCCGCACAGGAGCGTCTTGGTCGTCTCCTCGTAGAAGATGCCGGCGTCCCACCCGTGCGGCACGTGTGGGGTGGCGATGTAGCGCACGCGCTTTCCGCCGAGTTCGAGCACCTGCTGGTCCTCCAGCGGGAGCGGCGGCCGGTCGGCGAGATCGTTCACCGAGACCATGCACCCGAGTCCGCCGAATGCAACCTGTGCAGAAGGGGCTGCTGCGAGCCATTGGTTCATCGCGCCGCACTCGTCGGCCTCGACGTGACCGAAACTCAGCCAGCGAAGACGATCGAGTGGCACGACCCGTGCCACCGCCTCGCTCACCGCGGGAAACAGGGCGCGCATGCCGAGGTGGAACAGGAACGGCTCGTCGGCGACCAGGAGGATCTGGTTGAACGCGAGCCCGACGTCGGGAACGAAGGTGGAGATGCGATAGATGCCGTCCCCGACCTCGTCGATGGTGGTGTTCATGGTGGTGGTGTTCATGGTGTTGTCCTTTCTGGACGTTTCTAGAACGGAACGATCGTGGTGAGCAGGGCGGTCGCCTCGGCGCGGCCGGCCAGGGCGCGGCAGAACTCGACGGCGTCGAGCGAGAGGCGTTCGGCGTCGGGCGCGTCCGGCTCGTAGGCGAAACTTCCGCCGGCAGGGCCGTCCAGGTCGAGTTGGAACGAACGTCCGTGACGGCTCGCCCACTCGCGCACGACGTCGGCGACGATCCGCCCGTCGTGGTCGGCGGTGAGCACCATTGGTCGCCCGGTTGCCCGGGATGCGTCGATCCGGTGCATCCACATGTCGCGCAGGTAGATGGTGTCGATCAGGTAGCCGAGCTTCCAGGTCTCGTGAACCGGACCGTCGATCTTCAGCTTGGCGTGGTTGCGCATGAGGCCGGGTGTGCGTCGGCGCCCCCGGACGGCCTTCGGCGCGATCTTGGAGAGCTGTGCCACGAGCTCTTCGGGGGTCAGCTCGGCGCGGTCGTGGACCTGGACCCACGACAGGGCGGCTTCCAACGGGCCTCCCTCCTTCTTGCGGCGGGATCGGGCCGTGGCGAGCTGATGCACGTTCTCGCGCATCGACGCTCCGGCCTCGCACGCGCCGAGTACGTGGAGGTACATCAGTCGGACGTCCCAGTCGGGGCAGTCGGTCCGGGCGGTCCAGTCGTCGGCTGTGAGGGAGCCGAGCAACTCGACCGTTCGCTCGAGTTCCTCGGCCTGTAGGTCCATCGCCTCGGCGTGTGTGACGGGTGCGATGTCGGCGGTGTTGGTGGCGGTGTTCATGTCGTACTCCTTGTTCGGTTGATTGAGGCGGTCGTCGAAGGGGATCAGCGATGTGAGCGGGCGGAGCCGAGCTCCGATAGGAGCATGTTCGTGGCTCGCGGCACGAGGCGCTCCCAGCGGTCGCCGTCGGGGTCGTTGGAGATCTGTTGTGCGACGAGACCGCTCATGACGGCCGTGAACAGGTCGCGGTCGGCGTCGTCGAGGTCGAGCCCACCGAGTGGAGCGAAGGCCAGTTCGTAGGCTTCCCTGGCTTTCGCATAGCTCTCGTCGGAGGGCACGAAGTCGCGGATCGTGCGCTGGAACATCAGCTGGTACCGCGTCGGGTCGCTGGTGCAGAACCTCACGAACGATCGCACCATCTCGGCGATGGTCACGGCCGGGTCGTCCTCGGGGTCGGCGCCGGCGGCGAAGCCGGCCATCGTCTCGATCAGGCTGAGGTTGCCCTGGAGGTACATCGCGTCGTAGATCTCGTGCTTCGAGGCGAAGTAGGAGTAGAGCGATTGGGCACGCATCCCCACCCGGGTACCGAGTTCGCGCATCGAGAAGTTGCCCAGTCCGTTTGCTCGGCTGAGCTCCCATGCGGCGTCCACGATCTCACTCATCGTTTCCTGACGGCGCCAGGTTTTCCTGTCAATGTTCGTTTTGCCTGACATAGTCAGGTATCTTGGCGATGGAAGCGGCCGATGTCAACAGCTCCGGCCAGAATTCCTCAGAACACGCCCGCACCTCGCCCATTCGGTCGTCCCATGTGGATGGGCGTGCGGAGGGCCTCGCAGTGTGGCAGGGCCCCTTCGACTGCCTTGGTGCCCCTCGTCTACGCTGTTCCGGATCGGCGCCATCAGCAAGGGGGTTCGGATGTCCGGTACGTCGGGGCTGGTCACGATCCTGTTCACCGATGTCGTCGGTTCGACCGAGATCTCCTCAGCGATCGGCGATGTCGCCGCCGACGACCTGCGCCGGCTGCACTTCGACGACCTCAACGAAGCGATCGCGTCGACAAACGGTCGACTCGTCAAGACGATCGGCGACGCCGTGATGGCGTCGTACTCCAGCGCAGCAGAGCGCGTTGATCAGTGCCGTCGAGATGCAGCGGGCGGTCGCCCGACGCAATCGTCGAGCAGCAGGTCAGCATCTCCACATCCGGATCGGCGTCAGCGCCGGCGACGCCACCTTCGAGGACGACGATTGGTTCGGTACCCCTGTCGTCGAGGCGTCACGCCTGTGCTCGGCCGCCGACACCGACCAGATCCTGATCAGCGATCTCGTCGGCGCGCTCGCCGGTAGCCGTATCGACCTCGTCGTGAATGCCCTGGGTCCGCGCGAGCTGAAGGGGTTGCCTGCGGCGATCAATGTGTCGGAGGTCGAATGGGGAACGGGTGACGCCGTCGCGAATGTGCCGCTGCCCGGGTTCGTCGACACCGATCCATCGTTTGCGTTCGCGGGCCGTGCAGCCGAGCTCGAACTCGTCCACGCCGCGTGGAAAGAGGCGATCGAGCAACGATGCAGGGTGGTCCTGATCTCCGGTGAGCCGGGGGTGGGGAAGACCCGCCTGGTGACCGAATTCGTGCGGACGGCCCACCACGATGGAGGGCTCGTCCTGTGGGGCCGTTGCGACGAGGAACTCGACGTTCCGTACCAGCCGTTTGCGGAAGCGCTCAGGCTCTTCGTCGGTTCGATCTCCGATGATCGGCTGAGCGACGACCTCGGACCGTTCGCCGCCGAGCTGTCGGTTCTCGTCCCCGAACTGTCGAAGCGTATTCCGGGTCTGACGATCGTGCCGGTCGGCGATGCCGACGCCGAGCGCCACCGACTATTCGAAGCCGTCGCCGACGCGTTCGCCGCCATCGCTCGAACCGACCCGGTGGCGCTGGTGCTCGATGACATCCACTGGGCCGACAAACCGTCGCTGCTGCTGCTCAGGTACCTCCTGCGACGTTCGGAACCGATCGGCCTGCTCGTGCTGGGTACCTATCGGGACACCGATCTCGACCGGTCACATCCGCTGGCCGACGTACTGGCCGACCTCCGCCGGGAAACCGGTGTCGAGCGTGTCGATCTGGGTGGTCTCGATCTGGCCGAGATCTATTCGTTCATGGAGCTGGCGGCCGGTCACGATCTGGACGAGCCGGCGCTCGAACTCGCGCGAGCGGTCCACCGCGAGACCGAGGGGAATCCGTTCTTCTTGAGCGAGATGATCCGCCATCTGGCCGAGTCGGGCTACATCGTGCAGCGCGACGGCCGCTGGGTCAGCGACTACCGATTGGGCGACGTCGGCATCCCCGAGGGAATTCGTGAAGTCGTGGGTCGGCGGCTGTCGGCCCTCTCGCCGTCTGCGAACGCAGCGCTGTCGATCGCAGCCGTGATCGGACCCGAGTTCGATCTCGCGGTGATCGAGTCGGCCGACGGACCGGCCGGCGACGAGTTGTTCGATGCCCTCGACGAGGCCGCGCGTGCCTCGGTGATCCGCGAGGTCGCCGGTTCGTACGGTCGCTACGCGTTCTCACACGCCCTCGTGCGGTCGACCCTGTACGAAGAGCTGTCGACCAACCGACGCGTGCGCCTGCATTGGAAGGTCGGCAGTGCGTTGGCCGGGCGCTACGGCGACCATCCAGAACATGTCGACCAACTCGCCCACCACTTCGCAGAAGGCGCCCTGGCCGGCGATCCCCTCGTGGCCGTCGACTATTGCGTCAGAGCTGCTCGTCGCGCGGTGGCCGATCTCGCCTTCGAGGCGGCTACCCGCTCGTACGATCGAGCGCTCGGTGCGCTCGAACTGGTCGGCGACGCCGATCTCGCTCTGAAGGCCGACATCGAGATCGAACGGGTCGACACGCTGCGCGCGCGTCCGGCGACGTCGAGTTCCGCCAGGCCGGCTTCGACGCTGCCGTGACAGCTCGCCGTCTCGGCGATCCGGTCAGACTTGCGGGCGACGATCGCGTTGGATTGGATCCAGAGCTCCTCGGCCACCGATGTCGAGCTGGTGGAGTTGATCCGCGAATCGCTGGTCGGGCTCGGTGATGAACCGTCTGCGCTTCGCGCTCGGCCTGTTGGCCATGCTCTCGCCCGCGATCTACTGGTCGGCAGAGGTCGACGAACGCACCAGCATCGGCAGAGCGGCACTCGAGACGGCACGAGCTTGCGGCGACGCCGAGAGCCTGTCCAGGGTGTTGTCGCGGGCGTGGGCGTTGTTCGAAACGACCAAACCGTACGTCCGCGAGTTGTCAGCGTATTCCGAGGAGGCGCTGGCGCTGGCGCAGCCAGGAACCTCGCAGTACATGGAAGCCCTCGAGAACCTGTGTGCCGGCAGCGCGGTGATCGGTGACACCGAGCGGTCGTTGGAGTATCTCCGGCAGCTGAAGGACGCCGCGATGAACGCGAGGCTGTCCGGGTCGATCTGGCGATCGATGTGCGCCTCTGCGATGCTCGCCGTGCATGTCGGCGACGTGGATCGCGCCGAGGCCGAGGCCGGTGCCGCACTGACCTTCGCCCAGCACCACGGGCTGAGCGACAGGGCGATGGGCACGTACGGCGCCATCATGTACAACGTTCGCCGTGCGCAGGGACGGTCGGGCGAACTGGTGCCGCTGCTCGAGGAGCTGGTCGAGTCGCAGCCGGAACTCCCCGTGTGGCGGGTGGCGCTCGCCGGGGCCTGCTACTTCGCGGGTCGAGCCGACGAGGTGCGCGAGCAATACGACTGGCTGGCTGCCGACGGATGCACAAACGTCAAACATGATGTCGAGTATCCGGTCACGATGTGTGGTTTGGCTCGTCTGGCCCCGTACGTCGACGCCGATGACGAGACCTGTCGCCTGCTCTATGATGCTCTCGCTCCGTTCGCCGGCCTGATGAACTACACCGGCACGAGTATCGCCGACGCCAGTGACATCGGTCTCGCCTGCGTCGCCGATCAACTCGGCTGGCACGAGATCGCCGACGGCCACTATCGGGATTCGATCGCGCTGGCGGACCGCGCTACGGCCGTTCCCTACGGATGCCACTACCGCTACGAGTGGGCGCGCTCACTCGAGAGTCGCGGGGATACCGACCGCGCAGCGGAGGTGGCGGCGGAAGCGTTGGCGCTTGCCGAAGGACGCAACATGGATGGAGCCGACGGATACGTCGCCTGGTGCGCCGACCTCCTCGCCCGTCTGTCCTGACCTCGTCGACGAACACGGCGGCACCTTCCGGAGCGCTCGCCGCGGTGGCCCACGACCACCCTTGTGCGGGGTCCGAGCCCTGACGTGTCGCCGGTCGGTGTCGGCGTCAGTGTTCGGCCGGCTTTGCGAGCAGGTAGGCGACCCGTTGGGAGATCCGCCATCCGTGCGGGCCGCGCACGAGCGTGTCGGCGAACTCCCCCAGCGCCGGTGTGCCGATGACGGGTACGTCGGTCGAACCCTCGCTGGCCGGCGCCGTCCAGGAGTAGATGAGGACCAGGGTGGTGGCCGAAGCAGCGTGGTGGCCGTTGAGCGTCACGCGGATGTTCGTGCAGACGTGCCGGGTTCGCCGTTCGACCGGTCCCGCTCGGTAGGAGGCCTCGATCGCCTCTCGCCCACTGATCACCTGACCCGACGGCCGTACGAGTTGCGCATCGAGTGTGTAGAGCTCGGACAATGCCTGCCAATCACGCTCGTCGTTGTGGGCGGCCGAGTCGATCACGAGACGTTCGCAAGCTCGTTCGGCGATCAGCGCGGCGGTCTCGTCGTTCATCGGGTCACCCTGCGGCCGCCGTCGCAATGGCGGCACCCTCGACCAGGCTCGAGAGCTTCTTGAACACGACGTCGGGATCGATCCGTCCGAGCCCTGCGAACGTACCGAAGCCGCAGTCGGTGGCGGCGATCACACGGTCGGCTCCGACCAGCTCGACGAACGGGTGCAGCAACTGGGCGACCCGTCGCGGATGATCGACGTAGTTCACGGTCGAGGTGATCACCCCCGGTGCGAGGATCTTGTCATCGGGGATGTCGGTCCGGGTCCAGACCTCCCACTCGTGGCTGTGGCGAGGGTTCGCGGCCTCGAACAGCACCGTCGACGGTCGCGCCCGCAGCACCGTGGGAAGGATGCGGTCGAGCTCGATGTCATGATCGTGCGGGCCCTCGTAGTTGCCCCAGCACAGGTGCATCCGCATGCGGCCCGGGTCGATCCGTCGCGTCGCATGGTTGAGCACCTCGACGTGCAGCTCGGCACGCGCCGACGAATTCGTCGTCGGTGAGGTCCTGGAAGCCGGTGTGGCGGGCCATCGCCAGATCGGGGCAGTCGAGCTGCAGCTGGAAGCCGGCGTCGACGATCGCCTCGTACTCGACCTGCATCGCGTCGCCCACGGCGGCGACGTACTCGGCATGGCTGGAATAGAAGGCGTTGGGTTGAAAGGCGGTCACCAACCCCGGCGAGGCGGCATTGAGGAATGCTGCCGATGCCCCGGCCGCATCGACGGCAGTGGCCATACGGGCCAGGTCCGCATTCAGGTCTTCGTGGCCGACGTACCGAACCGGGCCGACGCACGACTGGCGCTGGAACACCTGGGACCCACCGTTGGCGGCTGTCATCGCGCGCCATCAGGTCGGGATACGGCGCGAGGTCGAGCGCGGGTCGTCGCGGGGTGTCGCCGTCGAAACCGCTCAGCCGGTCCTTCACATAGGTGCTGTACGAGATCTTCGACATCTCACCGTCGGACACCACGTCGATGCCCACCTCGACCTGACGCCGCACGACCTGTTCGACGGCCGACCCGATCACCGTCTCGAACTCGGCGGGATCGACGACGTCGCCCGCCTCCCGGTCGCCCAGCAACCGCGCGACGGCGGTGGGACGGGGGAGCGATCCGACGTGGGTCGTGCGCACTCCGATCGCACTCATCCGATGCTGTGAACGGCTCGGTCGGACTTCTCCGATGCTGCATGTGCTGTCACGGTCGGTCCTCCGTGTCGATCGATCGGTTGCTGCGACGATAACCCGGACGCGTGGTCATCGATCTACTGCCCTGGATGTGCCGAGCCGTCGCGAGTCGCCGACGTGGCCGGGATGTCGAACCGGCGTCAGACCGGGCGCTGTAGCTGGAGGACCGGTACACCCGAGGGGTTCTTGGCGTCCATCGTGAGCGGCTCGTCCGCCACGTACCGGCGGATGCAGTGCGCCAACTCGTCGGGATGGGTGAAGTTGATCGCGTGCGCCGCTCCCTGGAACACGACCATCGACAACCCGTGTGGAAGGTCGGCCATGACCTGCGAGATGCGCTTCCAGGGCGGGCGTAGCGGATCCTCGCTCCCGATCACGACCAGAACCGGCAGCTTCATGGCAGTGAATCGCTCATAGGCCGGGAATCTGGTCATCCAGCCGAACAGCTTCCACGCTCGGATGAAACCGAAGCGCAGGTAGTCCGGGGTGACCACGGGCAGGAGCCGGAGCGGCTCGTGCAGACCGTCGCGGGCCATCTGGCCGAGACCTTTGACGAGCGGCTGGTTGTGTTGCCCACCGGCGAGTGCGACCAGGACCGCTTTGGACACCTTTGCCGGTGCCTCGTCGATCAGCTCGCAGATGATGGCGCAGCCCAATGAGTTCCCCACCAACACTGCCGACTCGAGACCGACCGCGTCCATGAAGTGGTTGAGCGCGGTGCCGAGCGCTTCGACGCTCATCTGCTTGGGTGGCTTGGGGCTTCGCCCGAAGCCAGGCAGATCGGGGATGTAGACCCGGAACGAGTCGGTGAGCAACTCCGCGGTCGGCATCAGGTACGTACCGGAAATCGCGAAGCCGTGCACGTGGACCATGGGCGGCGCGTCGACCGGCCCGCCCACTCGGTACCAGATCAGGTTGCCGTCGACCTGGACGCTCTCCCAGGTGAAGCGGTCGCCGGTCATCAGACTTGTCATGCTCTCATTCTGTCACCGGGTCTCGGGCCGGCGTCGGGGCGGGCGCCGGGCTGCCGCCCCCACCGCGAATGCTCGCGTCCGAGTCGGATGGTCGGCTCGCGGAGCAGTACCGTCGTCTCACGAGGAGGTGTCGTTCGGTGCCAACACGTTCGTACGACGTCCTGATCGTCGGGGCGGGGTTCAGTGGGCTCTACCAGCTGTATCGCCTCCGCGACGAGGGGTATGCCGTGCGTCTCGTGGAAGCGAGCAGCGGCGTGGGTGGCGTGTGGCAGAACAACCGCTACCCGGGGGCTCGCGTCGATTCCCATGTCCCCAACTACGAGTACTCGCTGCCCGAGGTGTGGCGTGAGTGGACGTGGAGCGAGCGATTCCCCAGCCGCGACGAGTTGGTCGCGTATTTCGACCACGTCGCATCCGTGCTCGACCTGCGCCGCGACATCGACCTCGACACCAGGGTCGCCTCGGCCCACTATGACCCCGAGCGCAGCCGATGGACCGTCACCAGCGATGCCGGCCTCGTCTACGACTGCCGCTTCCTCGTGATGTGCACCGGCTTCGGTTCACGGCCCTACATCCCCGACCTGCCCGGATTGGCCGACTTCGAGGGGATCTGTCACCACACGGCGTTGTGGCCGGAGGCGGGAGTGAGTTTCGCGGATCGCCGTGTCGGCGTGCTCGGCACCGGTGCGAGCGGTGTCCAGGTCATCCAGGAGGCGGCCGGTGATGCACGTCACCTCACCGTCTTCCAGCGCACGCCCGTGACGGCGCTGCCGATGGGACAACGCCGGCTGAGCCGTGCCGACCAGGAGGTGGCCAAACGGGACCATCCGGAGATGTTCCGCCGGCGGAACGCGCCGCCCGGCAGTTTTGCCGACATCGAAAGTCTCGACGTCAGCGCACTCGAGGTGTCGGCCGAGGAGCGAGCCCGGGTGTACGAGGATGCGTGGCGGAAAGGGGGCTTTCACTTCTGGGTGGGCACGTTCAACGACATCCTCGTCCACGAGGCCGCCAACCGGACCGCCTACGAGTTCTGGCGTGACAAGACGCGATCGCGCATCGACGACCCGGTCGTCGCTGAACTGCTCGCCCCGACCGACCCGCCATATCCGTTCGGGACCAAGCGCCCATCGCTCGAACAGAACTACTACGAATGCTTCAACCAGCCGAACGTCGAACTCGTCGATCTGACGGCCACGCCGATCCAGACGATCACGGCGTCGGGCGTGCGTACCACCGCGGGCGAGCACGATCTCGACGTGCTCGTGCTCGCGACGGGTTTCGACGCCAACACCGGCGGTCTCACGGCGATCGACCTGCGCGGCCGTGACGGCCGATCCCTCGCGGAGCAATGGTCCCACGGTGTCGACACGCACATGGGCATGGCGGTGCACGGCTTCCCCAACATGCTGATGCTGTACGGCCCGCAGAGCACGACTGCGTTCTGCAACGGGCCCGTGTGCGCCGAGATCCAGGGCGACTGGGTCGCCGAGTTCCTCGGTCATCTGCGAGGGCGTGGGCTGACGGCGTTCGAGTCGACGCCGCGAGCGGTGAGGCATGGAGCGCATTGCTCGCGATGGTCGCCGACGCCACCCTCTTCGGGCGCACCGACTCGTGGTACATGGCTGCCAATATCCCTGGCAAACGCCGCCAGCTTCTCAACATGCCGATGAGCGACGCCTACCTCGATCGGCTCCGACAGTGCGCCGAGTCCGGCTACGAGGGCTTCGTTCTTCGCTGACCCCGACCCGGGCGGGTCCGATCCGGGGGAGTTGCGGGAATCGGAGGGGGACCGCCTCGGCGGTGCTCCACGACGACCGGCGAAACGGAACGAACCGCGTTCGATCGCTGGATCGTGGGCAGGGATCGACTGCCCACCCGCGGTCCGCGCTGGTCCGGACCGGATCTGCTCCAGCCAGGTGTCCGCCGATCCGACCGCTACGTCTCGTCGTTCGCCTCCGGTGCTCCGGTGCTCCGGGGACACCGACCTCAGCGGAGGATCGCGATGGGGCAGTGGCCGTGTGACGCGAGGTCGAGGCTCGTCGAACCGAGGATCAACCCGGTGAATCCGCCCCGACCGCGAGATCCGACGACGACCAGGTCGGCGTCACGCGAGGCCTCGATGAGCGCGAACTCCGGCGTACCGTTGAGCGGTCGGGCGCGGACGGACACACCCTCGGGGGCTTCGCCGGCGGCGTCGATGACGCGTTGTGCGATGGCTACCGCAGCCTGATCCTGTTCGGCGAAGTCGGCACCTGGGTTCGAGAACCGTCCGGCGGCCACCGACGGCACGAACCACGAGTGAGCGACGTCGATCACGCGGACACCCGCGAGGGTGTACGCCCATCGGAGGGCGCGGACCGAGACGCTGTCGTCGCCGTCGAGATCGTCGTCGGTGCCGATCACGACGTGTCCGGGTGGCGCGTCCCGGTCGCCGCGTACGACGACGACCGGAAGTTCGGTGTGGTGGATGACGTGATTCGCCGTCGAGCCCAGTATCAGGGAAGCCCGTCCGGATCCGCGGTGACCGACCACCACGGCATCCGCACCTTGATGATTGGCCTCTTCGACGATCCCCCGTCCGGCGTGACCCTGGTGCGTGACGCCCTCGATGCGAGGATCGTCCTGACGTTCCACCATCTCGGCCAACCCCTGCTTCGCCAGATCGCCGAGCTCTACGGCCGGGACCGATGTCGCCGAGTCGACCCCTACGAGGGTGGCCAGATCCCAGGCATGGACGGCGACGATCCGATCGTCGGGGCCCGCTGCGTCCCGCGTCCACTGGAGGGCCCGATCTGCGTCCTCGCTGGCGTCGACCCCGACCACGAACGTGCGCTGCGCGAAACTCATCGATGACCTCCTCGATCGAACACCCGCCATCATCGGACAGAACTCACGTGGCAGTGCGTCCCGAGGATACGCATCCCGCAGCTTCGGTACCGTACGGCGATGACCAATGATCTCGAACGCATCGACGAACAACGACGCCGGCTCCGCCCGTCAGCGTTCGACGAGGATGTCGCGTGGCGGCTCGGCGACGACCTTCGCCGTCGAGCGATCGATCGTGGTGCCGCCGTCACCATCGAAGTGCGGCTCGCCGGCGAGACCGTGTTCCTGCATGCGATGCGTGGCACGACGCCCGCCAATGCCGATTGGGCCCGCCGCAAGCGAAACGTGGTCGAGTTGCTCCGTCGCCCGTCGTATGCGGTCGGGCTCGAATCCGAACGTGACGGTCGATCTCAGCTCGAGCTCATGGGACTGCCGGAACGAGACGTGGCCTGCCACGGTGGCAGCTTCCCCATCGCGGTCGATGGCGTCGGGTTCGTCGGTGTGGTGACCGTGTCCGGTCTGCCGCAACGTGCCGACCACGACCTCGTCGTCGAGGCTCTCGCCGACCTGTGTGGCGTCGATCTGGTCGATGTTCGCCTGGACGAGCGGTGAGCCGATCTGCATCAGCGGCGTCCGGTCCGCCGGATCGTCGACCGCCGGAACGGTCGAGCGCGCCCGGGTGGCGAAGGCTGCGATCGGAGGAGGCCGACCGGTGGTGGAACCGATGATCTGTGGTGCGCCTGTCCGTGCTCGGGTCGTGATCGATCACGGTCAGGTGCGGGGGCTACGACGGCGGGCAGGCGGATCAGCCGCCCGTCCGATTGCCGGCACGCCTGGAAGTCAGCAACGAGATGAAGTGGTCGCGTCAGCGCGAGCAGCGTCGACGTCGATCTCGTCGTTCTACCTGCGAGCCGATACCAGCCACACCCCGACGCCGAGTCGGACTCCGACACCCGGTTCGTAGCGTTGCTCGAGTTCGTCGCGCACCGCGCGGGTCGCCAGGGCGTGGTGCTCGGCGTCGAGCCGACCGAGCAGTCCTCGCACGATGCCCATCCCGAGCAGGAAGTCGGTGGACTCCTGCAAGGTGCCACCTCCTCCGAGCGTCACGGTCGGAGCGGCGGCTCCACCGTGACGTCGGCAAAACCCGCCGAATCGAGGAGTGCAGCCGTCTCCGTGGCGTCCTGCAGCGCGAACATGCCACCACCGTTGGCGAGACCGCCGAGGTCGGGGACGTCCGCGTAGCGACCGAGTGCGCTCACGACAGGCGCCAGCCATTGATTGGCGTCGAGGCCCTGCCAGGTCGAGAACACGATCCTCCCGTCGGTGGCCATCGCTCGTCGGAGGTTCGAGAATGCTGCGACGGGATCGTCGAAGAACATCAGCCCGAACTGGCTGATCACCACATCGAACCGCCCGTCACCGAAGTCGTGGATCTGGGCATCGGCGACGACGAACTCAGCGTTGCCGGTGGAGGTCTGCCGCGCCCGGTCCGTCGCCAACTGCACCAACGGTTCCGAGATGTCGATGCCGAGCACGCTGCGGGCCTGCCGCGCCGCGAGCAACGCGGTGGCACCGGAGCCGCAGGCGACGTCGAGCACCGCGTGTGTGGGTTCGATCGCGGCTCGTTCCAGCAGTAGGTCGGTGACCGGGGCCAGCTGACGGTCGTACCGATCGGCGTGGTCGACGTAATGGCGCGATTCGGGCCCGTTCCAGGCTTCGGACTGCTGTTGATTCGGACTCATGTTGTGCTCATCAACTCGATGATTGTTGCTGTACGCGGAGCGATGTCCGCCCCGTCAGTTGGTGGTCGGTGGCCCTTCGAGCTGCACGTACCTGCCGATGTCGACGAAACCCATCGACCGGTAGATCGGCGCCCCCATATCCGACGCCTGCAGGATCGAGTGGTCGCATCCCTGTCGGGCGCCCTGATCGATCGCCGCCCAGGTCACGGCCGCTCCGTACCCGCGACGGCGGTGTTCGGCGGGTGTCGCGACGTTGTAGATGCCGGCGGTGACGCCGGTGACGGAGACCAGTGCGCACGACACCGGAGTCGCGTCGACCGATCCGACGACCATCGTGATCGAAGAGACATCGAGCAGTTGCTCGGCGACGAAGCGGTTCACGATCTCGAGCGGCATGTCGAAGCCGCGCGCGGTCAGATCGCGGAACGTCTCCAGCTCGTTCGTGTCCGAGACGATCGTGATGTCGAGCTCGTCAGGTGCCGGCGGGCTGGGCTGGAATCGACGGCAACACCATTCCGGGTGGGCCTCCCGCATCTCTGAGTCCGGCGCGCCGGCCGGCGGCGAGCAGCCCGTCGTCGATGCCCTCGCGAACCCAGAGCAGCCAGGGAACCTCGCGCTCGGCCATGAAGGCGACTGCATCCGCGACCACGCGGCCGGGGTCGGCGACCCGACCGGTCACGAACGCGCCGTTGAAGAACGCCACGGGTATGCCTGACGCCACGAACGTGGATCGGTCGGATTCGCCCGACCGAACCGCCGGCGTTCGATCCGAGGCTCGCCCAGCTCGCCAAGAGATTCGCGTCGGCCAGCCGTCCCAGTTCGGCCGAGCGTGCCCCGTCGATCGTCACGACGTCACAGTACCGGAGTCACCAGTTCGCTCGAGCCGTCGGACGCCACCGGGCGCCGCCCGCCGAGAGCCTGCGACGTCAGCGATCACCGAGCAGCTCTGTGCAGCTCTGTCGAGCTGGCTTCCACCGCCTCCACGGCCGTCTCGGCGGACTGCTCGGCTACCAGGACATCGACGACGAGACGCTGATCACGGTGATCGCTGACCGGTCTCCGACGCCGGGGGCGGTGGAGTTGGGGGCCGTCGGCTGACTGCGCCGCGAGCCGCCGGTTGTTCGGCCGCCCACGAAGCGAAGCTGGATTCGAGCACGACATGTCCATCCGAACCCGTAGATCTCCGAGTTCGTTCGCGATGTCCGCGCGCTTGCCGATTCGACCCGGCGGGTACAGGATGGAAGTCGGTAGCCGAACGACCCGAAGGGGGCCCAGATGAGTAACGACATCCGCTTGGACCGGTACCGCGGGATGGTGCGGATCCGCGCCTTCGAAGCAGCCGTGCTGCGCGAGTACCACGTCGACAAGACACCGGCGTGGGACATCGGCGCCGGTCAGATACCCGGTGAGATGCACCTGGCAGCCGGGCAGGAACCGGTCGCGGTCGGCATCTGCGAGCACCTCCGCGGCGACGATGCGATCACTGGTCCCCACCGGCCGCATCACCTGGCGATCGCCCACGGGATCGACATCAACAAGATGATGGCCGAGATCTTCGGCCGCACGACCGGGCTCTGCAAGGGCAAGGGCGGCCACATGCACCTGTTCGATCCCGAGACCCATTTCTCGTGTTCGGGCATCATCGCCGAGGGGTATCCCGTCTCGTGCGGGCAGGCGATGGCGTTCAAGCGGGAAGGCAAGGGCAGGGTGTCGGTGGCAGCCGCCGGCGACGGCGCCGCCAACCAGGGCGCGTTCCACGAGTCGCTCAATCTGGCCGCCCTCTGGAACCTGCCGGTCGTGTTCGTCATCGAGGACAACGACTGGGCGATCTCGGTGCCGCGGTCGGCGTCCACATCCGTGGCCTCCAACGCCGACCGGGCCGCCGGCTACGGCATCCCCGGCGTGCGCGTCGAGGGCAACGACGTCGATGCGATCAGCGAGGTCGCCGCGAAGCCGTCGAGCGAGCCCGGGCCGGACAGGGTCCGAGCCTGCTCGAGATCCACACCGTCCGCTTGTGGGGTCACTTCGAAGGTGACGCCCAGGCCTACCGGGGCGCCGAACTCGAGACGCTCGACGAGCGCGACCCGATCCCCGCCTACGCCGAGCGACTGAAGGCTGCCGGTGTGCTCACCGACGCCGACGTCGCATCGATCGCCGCCGAGATGTCGGCCGAGATCGAAGCGGCGATCGAGTTCGCCAAGTCCAGCCCGGAGCCCGCCGGTTCCGACGCCCTCGACCACGTGTTCGCCTGAGGAGATCGACATGACCGCAACAGAAACTTCCACCCGCCGTCTCTCGACGGCGAAGGCCATCTCCGAGGGCATCGCCCAGGAGATGCGCATCGATGACCGGGTCTTCGTGATGGGCGAGGACGTCGGTGCGTACGGCGGCATCTTCGGTGCCACCGGCGACCTGCTCGGCGAGTTCGGCGCCGAGCGCATCATCGACACGCCGATCTCCGAGACGGCGTTCATCGGTGCCGGCATCGGCGCCGCCACCGAGGGTCTGCGTCCCGTCGTCGAGCTGATGTTCATCGACTTCTTCGGGGTCTGCATGGACCAGATCTACAACCACATGGCGAAGATCCACTACGAGTCCGGCGGCGGCGTGAAGGTGCCGATGGTGCTGATGGCATCGGTCGGGGGCGGCTACTCCGACGCCGCCCAGCACTCCCAGTGCCTGTGGGGCACGTTCGCCCATCTGCCGGGGTTGAAGGTCGTGGTGCCCTCGAACCCGTACGACGCGAAGGGGCTGATGATCTCCGCGATCCGCGACGACAACCCGGTGCTCTACCTGTTCCACAAGGGGATCATGGGGCTCGTCTGGATGGCCAAGAACGCCCGCTCGATCGATGTCGTCCCCGAGGAGGCGTACACGGTGCCGATCGGCGAGGCGGCGGTGGCCCGTGCGGGTACCGACGTCTCGATCATCACCCTGTCGCTGTCGGTGCACCATGCGCTCGACGCCGCCGAACAACTTTCGGCCGACGGCATCAGCGCCGAGGTGATCGATCTGCGCAGTCTCGTGCCGCTCGATCGGCAGGCGGTGCTCGACTCGGTCGGCAAGACCGGACGGCTGCTCGTCGTCGACGAGGACTATCGCTCGTTCGGGCTGACCGGCGAGATCGCGGCGATCGTCGCAGAGACCGACCCGACGATGCTCGAGGCGCCGGTCCGCCGGCTCGCGGTGCCCGACACGCCGATCCCGTACGCCCGGCCGCTCGAGACGTTCGTGCTCCCGAAGACCGACAAGATCGTTGCCGAAGCCAAGCTGTTGATGGCGTGAGGTCGCGATGAGCGTCGAGATCACGTTCCCCGTGCTGTCCGAGAAGGACCCGACGGGCGAGGGTGTCGTGGGTACCTGGTTCGCGCGCGACGGCGAGACCGTCGCCGATGGTCAGCTGATCGCCGAGGTCCAGGTCGACAAGGTGTCGGCGGATGTTCATGCCGTGGCGTCGGGGGTGCTGCGGCACGTCGTCGCCGAGGAAGCGGTCAGCAACCAGGGCGCCGTGATCGCCGTCATCGAGTGACCGCGTGACCTCGTCGCCCGGCGTCACCGTCGGCCTGATCGCCAACCCGGCATCAGGCCACGACCTGCGCCGCCTCGTCTCGGGCGCGTCGATCGCGACGAACCTCGAGAAGGTGAACGTCATCCGTCGCCTGCTGGCGGGGCTCGGCGCGTCGGGCGTCGATCGGGTGCTGATGATGCCAGACGTGTCGGGGCTGACGCTCGGCGTCGAACGCGCCGAGCAACATCATCGGGTCGATCGCGACGGCGCCTGGCCCGAGGTCGAGTTCGTGGCGATGGACGTGACTCAGACGCCCGCCGACACGCGCGCCGCGACCATCGCGATGGTCGCCGCCGGAGTGGGTGCGATCGTCGTGCTCGGCGGCGACGGCACGGTGCGGGTGGTGGCGTCCGCCATCGACGACACACCGGTCCTCGCACTGTCGACCGGCACGAACAACGCGTTCGGCGTGATGACCGACGCCACCGTCGCGGGGCTGGCAACCGGTCTCGTCGCCTCGGGGCGATGCGCGATCGCCGAGGGATGCGCCCGCGCCAAACGGCTGGAGGTGAGCATCGGCGACCGAGTGGAACTCGCGCTGGTCGACGTCGCGGTCGTCGACGCCACCGATGTCGGCGCCCGGGCGATCTGGGAGCCCGACGCACTGCGCGAGATCGTCGTCACCATCGCCGAGCCGGGGGCGATCGGTCTGTCGGCGATCGCTGCTGCCGTGGCGCCCTGCGGCCGGGATGCTTCCGGTGGTCGACATCTGGTGCTCGGGACGTCGAACCGCGCCGTGATCGCGCCGATCGCGCCAGGTCTGATTCGTTCGGTCGGAGTGGTCGAGGTGGCCACACTCGATCCCGGCGAGCCGCTCCGCCTGCGGTCGACCGCCGGTGTGCTCGCGTTCGACGGCGAGCGGGAGGTGGTGCTGAGCGGAACCGATCCACCCGTCGTCACCCTCTCGCTCGGCGGGCCGCTCGTGATCGATGTGCCGAGCGTGCTCTTGCTTGCAGCAGAGCGCGGTTGGTTCCACGAGAACGCGACGTGATCGGGCGGGGTCTCGCCCATCGGCCCGGCGCGTCGTCATCGTTGGCGCCGGGCCACGGCGGTGCTCCCCGGATCCTGGCCATCTCCGCTGCCGGGCGATGTCACGGAGGTCAGGTATCGAGCGACGCAGGCAGCAGGAACGGGTATGGCCGCCGCCGGACCTGGCGCTGCCACGCTCGATCGATTCGCCGGATCGCCTGTAGCGCGGCCCAGGTGCGAGCGTCGCTGCTCCGGTCGCGACGAACTTCCGCCTCCGACAGCGGTGGATCGATCCGGCTCGCGGTCGCGTCCAGCAAGGCCGGTACGAGCTCGTCGAGGTGCTCCTTGAGCAGGTTGGCCGCCAGGTCGAGGATCACCGAGCGGGCGTCGTGGTATCGCTCGATGATGGCCGGGACCACGAACCTTCGAACGGGCGCACGCAGTGCCCAGGGGATCGACGCCAGGAACACCTCCGTGTCGAGCTCGGAGGTGCGGTCGGGCCGGCGGAGCAGCGGCGTCGTGATGTCGAAGTAGGTGAGTCGACCATCGGCGACGGCCCAGTTCGAGAGTTGGGCATCCAGTCCGACCTGGGTGCCGACGGTGGCGATCACGACGTCGAGGATCTCGGCGAGCAGCGTTCGTCCGCGGTCGTGATCGAGCCGCGCGATGTCGACTGCGAGCGACCCGGCCGGGAGGACCGGTTGCACGCAGTACAACACGGTGCGCCCATCGCGGGCACTGACCTGCCGGACGTCGGTGGAGAGCACCTCGATGCCGCGACCGGTCAATTCGGCGACGTACCGGTCGATCGCCGTGCGGTAGCGGTCGGCCACATCATCCGTGGGAAAGGGTGGCAGCCGTTTGCAGGCCCACATCGGGTCGGCGCCGGCACCGGCACCGAGCACGAGCGATATCTCGCCTGCTCCCAACAGCCGGAGACCTGTCGACATCGCCGGATCGCAGGGCGTGCTCGACGTCGCGTTCGAGTTCGATCAGCTCTGCGTCCGCGATCATCCGGGCCTCATCTCGTCGTCACCCGAGGGCGGCCCGCACGATCGCGATGATCTCGTCCGCTTCGTCGTCGGTGATGATCAGCGGCGGCAGGAGTTGGAGTACCGACGTGTCGTTGTTGGCGAACACCGCGAAGACCCCCGTCGCGATCAGATCGCGCGCCGCGAGCAGCGCGTCACCGTCGTGGGCGAGCTTGAGTCCCATGAACATTCCCCGCCGGCGCAACTCGAGGTCGAGCCCGGCGAGGCCGGCTTCGAACCGTTCGCCGAGCTCGAGGACGCGGTCGAGGAATCCCGGGGACTCGATGATGTCGAGCACCGCCAGCGCGGCGACGCATCCGAGCTCGGATCCGCCGAACGTCGAGATGTGCACGAACGGGTGAGCCTCGAAGAACGCGTGGATCTCGGCGGTCATGAGCGTTGCGGTGATCGGATACACGCCACCGCTCAGCCCTTTGCCGATGACCATCAGGTCCGGCTCGAGGCCCTCCTGCTGGAAGTACCACATCGTGCCGGTTCGACCGAGACCGGTCTGCACCTCGTCGAGCACGAAACACGCGCCCCGATCGCGACACAACTGCTGGACGGCGGCGAGGTATCCCGCCGATGGGATCGGCATCCCCAGCGTGGCTGGGATCGATTCGAGGATCACGGCTGCAGTCGTGTCGTCGACCGCCCGCTCGAGGGCCGCGAGATCGTCGAACGGGACCTGCACGAAGCCCGGCAGGTTCGGCCCGAACGGATCGCGGTACTCCGGATCGCCGGCAGCCATGGCCAGCCCCGTGTGACCGTGGTACCCGCCGATCGCCGAGACGACACCGCTGCGGCCGGTGTGGGCGCGGGCGACCTTGATGCCCAGGTCGATCGCCTCGCCACCGGCGACACCGAACACCACGCCGGGCAGGAGTCCGCCGGTGCTGAGCGCGAGGCGCTCGGCCAGCACCGCCCGCCAGCCCGACACCAGGTGGTGGTTGCCGATGTCGAGGTGGTCGAGCGCGTCCCGGACGGCGGCGATCACGCCCGGATGGCGGTGCCCGAGGTTGAACACCCCGCCGTTGCAGTGGCAGTTGTACAGCCATCGCCCATCGAACGCGTCGCGGAACCGGGGGCCGCTGCGCTCACCCATCACGAGATCGAGCCCGAGCGCCTGGAACGCCGTGACCTTGCCGGCGTTGACATGGGAGGCGAACGCGGCCGACGTGGCGGCCGACGTGGGGTAGGGCTGGTCGCCCGGTGCGCCACTCGATGCGAGGTCCGTCATGACCCACGTCCCACCGGTGACGGATCGGCCCAGCGGGCAGTCCCGCCCGCTGGTTGCGCACGCGCCAGTAGCGCCGCACCCAGGCGGGGCGGGTGTCGGCCTCCGGGTCCGCCCACACCGCATCGGACCACCGTTCGAGCAGGCGATCGGCCTCGGCGAAGGCGGCGACCGGGTCGGGCGGGTCGGCCAGCCAGCGGGCCTCGACCTGGTCACGTTCGGCTGTGAAGCGCTGGAACAGTCGGTCGGGATCGGCGAGGCAGCGCCGGTGCAGGAGTTCGTGCCGCCACCATGGGGACCGAGCGTCGAACCGGTCGGTCGGGTCGGGCCCGAGATCGAGCGGCTGGTCGACATGCACCGGTTTGAACAGCCCGGTGCAGGGTGCCGCGGTCGCGGTGCACCAGTGGCGGATGGCGTCGGTCCCGAGGTCGGCGACCCACGATGCCGTCGTCTGCGACGCGGCGGCCAGCCCGCCTGCGTGCATGCACGGCGCCGACATCGCGCCGGTGATCGGTGAGTACCGCGGGCGCGGTCCACCGTGGTCGCGCAGGATCGACATCAGATCTCCAGCGGTCGTCGCGTGGTCGGCAGCGCGACTGGGTGAGTGCTCGACGGACCCGACAGCGGGAGAAGTGGGTCCGCACACGCTGCGAGCGCCCGTCTGCGAACTCGGCGATGGTGAGGCCGTTGCTGATCGATCTGGCGCCGGCCGTCACGTGCTCGACTGCCCACTCGCGTCCGGCGGTCTCGAGCACGAACGCCTCGCACGGGTCGGCCACGATGTAGCTGTTGTCGTAGGAGAAGTTGCGGTCCTCGTGACCGCAGCCGCCACCCTGGCCGTGGCGCTCCAGCAGATCGGTGATCACGGAGACCGCTCCCGCTGCGGTCGAGGCTCGTTCGAGGGCGAGGCGGAGCAGGTCCATCCCGGTCAGCCCGAGCGACTGAGCGGGAGCGCGGGTGAACACGGCCTCGTTGCCGATCACGACACCGTGCTCGTTGGCGCCCATCTCGGCGCCGAACATCCAGAACGGCCGGCTCAGCAACACGGCGTGGGTCTCGGCCGCCTGCTCGATCTCGATCCAGGTGCAGCGCACTCGCGTGCCGGCCGGGTTCGAGCGTCGCGGCTGCCACTCCAGCAACTGCGCCTCGTTGGGATCGCGGTCGGAATTCTTCGCGAACAGCACTCCGCTCGCTCCCACGATGACCATCGTGTCGCACACGCCGCTCACCGTAGTGGGACGACGGCCGGGGTGTCAGGTGCGCCGGATCGACCTCCCGCCCTCGACGAAGATGACCGTGCCGAGCCTGGAACGACACACGGCGTCCGTCGGTCATCCGCATTCGTTGGCGTCGACCGGTATGTCGAGGGTGGCCAGGTGCCAACCGCCGGTGAGCCCGTCGGTGATCCATCGAGCACTGGAGGAACACTCGCGGATCGACGTGGGCGGCTCACCTCGACCGAGCGGCGGTGTGGACCCCGGATATCGACGCGGCTGCGCGGGTAGCCGATGTCGTGGGGACGTTCGCCCGACGACGCGACCACGGGTACGCGGCCCCGGGTACACGACCCCGGGCACACGACCCCGGGCACGCGACAGCGGGTACGCGACCCCCGGGCACACGGCCCCGGGTACGCGACGAGGCGTCTGCGACGAGGAGTACTCTCGTGACGTGCAGGCGTACGGGGACGATCGGGAGCAGATTCGGCGACTGGTCGACGACTGGGTGATCTGGCGCGACGCCGGCCAGTGGGATCGCTTCTACACGGTGTGGCACCTGCCGGGGAAGATGATGGCCACGTGGTTCCAGGGCACGGCTCACGAGTTCGCCGAGATCAGTCGCACCGGGTTCGACAAGGGCGTGCGAATCCTGCACGTGCTCGGGGGCAACTCGGTCGAGGTCGAGGGTGACCGGGCGATTTCTCAGACCCGTATGGAGATCCATCAGCGCGCGGACGTCGACGGCGTCTCGTGCGATGTCGTCTGTACGGGCCGCTTCTACGACTTCTTCGAGCGCCGTGACGGTCGTTGGGGGCTTGTTGTGCGCCAACCGATCTACGAGAAGGATCGGCTCGATCCGGTCGATCCTGCGGCCCGGCTCGAACTCGACCGGGAGCTGCTGATGCAGTTCCCGATGGGATACCGACATCTCGCCTATCTCCAGACCCGTATCGGCTACACGGTCAAGCGCGACATGCCCGGCTGGACCGGCCCGGAGCTCGAGGCACTGTACGAGCGGGGCGCGGCCTGGCTCGCCGGTAACGACGTCTGCAAGTAGGCCGGGAACGGACGGTTCGCCGTCCGCTCCCGATGGCGCGGTGCGGGTCTACGCAGGCGGCGGCGACACCCGTCACCGGATCGTCCCATCACCCGATCTTTGCGGTGATGCTCCGAGGTGGAAACCCGGCCGATCGATCGTTTCGGCGGTCGGTGATGTGGCGTCGGCGTTCCGTAACTGCCCGAACGCGCCGATTCGGTCGACGGAGTCGGCGACGGAGTCGAGGACGTCGCTGCGGTCCAGTGTCGACGAGCAAGGATCTCTGTCGAGGATCGCCAGGGTCCCAGGTGCGCTGCACTCGGTTGCGTTGATCGATTGGGTGGACCAACGCACAGCTGACGGCTAGCTGGTGGGCACAGAGTATCGAACGTGTGTATTGCATCTCTGCTTGACTCCAGCGACCACTACCGATGGTGCCGGACGGCGGCAGGCGGATGCGTTCGACCACCACATCTGGTGGCCACTGGAGCTAACCGGATACCCAGTACGTGTGTTCGATACTCTGTGGTACCCCTTGGTCATGATGGGGGTATGGATGTTTCGTCGGTCGTCGAGCGGGTGCGGGAGGTGTCGTCGACGAGTGGCGATCCGGCTGCCGGGCGTTCGGTGATCGAGGCGGCGATCACGGCGTCGGCGCAGGTCAAGTCGTGGTTGGCGGCTGCGGATGCCCGGCTGGCGGCGGCGTTGGCGGCGCAGGTGTCGTTCCCGGAGAAGACGATCGCTGAGTGCACACGTTAGTCGTTGCACGATGCGGCCAAGGCGAAGGAGCGGGCTGACACGTTGGGCAAGGTGCCCGGGTTCGCGGACGCGTTGGATGCGGCGGCGGTGACGGCGGCTCATGTCGATGCGATCACGTCGAAGGCCAAGCCGCTCACCGACTCACAGCGTGGCGAGTACTTCGAGCGGGTCGCCGGGTTGGTCGATGTCGCATCGGCGGCGACGGTCGAGGAGTTCCGCCGCCGGTTGGCGCTCGAGGCGCGGGCGACCGAACGTGACGACGGGATCGATCGGCTCGAGCGGCAGCGCCGCAAGACCTCGTTGCGGGTGTGGACCGATGGCGAGGGTATGTGGCGTTTCGACGGCCGGTTCGACCCGTTGTCGGGTGTCGAGCTCGACGCCCGGCTCGAAGCCACCGTGCAGGCCTTGTTCGCCGAGCAGACGCCCGAGACGTGTCCGACCGATCCGGTGCTCAAGCAGCAGCATCTGCGGGCGTTGGCATTCCAACGCCTGATACTCGACGGCGCGGGTTGGTGCCGGGCGGGTGGGGCGGCCGGGTCGCCGCGAGGTGATCGTGGTCGTCGACGCTGATGCACCCAACGGTGCCGGCGGCCCGACGGTCGATTGGGGGATCCCGGTCGAGATCCCGACCCGGGTGCTGGCCGAGATGTGCCGGTGACGACACACCGATGTGCATGCGGTGATCGTGCGCAACGGGGTGATCCTGCACGCTCCGGGCGAGCTCGATCTGGGTCGTACCACCCGGCTGGCCAACCGCGCCCAACGGCGGGCGTTGCGAGCGTTGTATGCGACGTGTGCGATTCCGGGCTGTGCGGTGCGCTACTCCCGCTGCAAGCTGCATCACATCATCTGGTGGCGCCACGGCGGTCGCACCGACCTGGCGAACTTGCTGCCGTTCTGCGCCCACCACCACACCAAGATCCACGACGCACGGCTGGAACGTGCAGCTGGGCCCCAACCGAGAACTCACCGATCAGCTTCCCCGACGGCACCATCCACAACACCGGCCCACCCAACCGCCGAGCCGCCTGGCGAGGCGAGCCAACAACCCGACGGTGATCTGAACGACGCCGTTGACAGCGGCCTGGTAGCGGGGAGGACCGGCGGCGGTCAGATGGGCGCTCGCCTGCTTGGGGACGTGGACTCGAAGTGCTCGCCGCGACGTTGCGCACTTCGCACAACCGGGCGACGGCGATCCGGAACGGCGTGGTGGCGAGCCGAACCCGAGCGCGACCCACCTCGCTGACCATCCGCGCCGTGGCTACATGACCCGGGCTGTCATCGATCACCCATTGGCCGTGGTCGACCGTCTGCTCTAGATGATTGGTTCCAAGGGGTATCAGTGGTCGTAGGCGAGGAGGGATCGTGCTGGGCCGGTGGTACCGCTGGTTTCGTTGTGCCAGATTGCGGCGGTGAGTGCGAGGATGCGTTGAAGGACTGGGCGGCGACTCCTGAGCGTGTTCGTCCGCCGTGTCGTTCGAGGTCGAGTTGGGCTTTGAAGGTCTGATTGACCGACTCGATGATCTGGCGGAACGCTTTGAGGAATCGTCGCCCATCTCGTGGTTTCTCCGATTTCAGGTTCGGTCGGATGAGTGTGATTCCAGCGTCGTTGAGTTCGGTCTCGAAACTGGCTCGCCGGTAACCCTTGTCCGCGATCAGCGTGGTGCCTTCGGTGTCGAGGCCGGCGAACGCGATCATGTCGAGGCAGGTGTCGCGTTCATCGGCTTTGGCTCCGGTCAAAGCGAACGCCAGGGGTAGACCGCTGGTCGTGGTGATCAGATGCAGTCGCAGTCCCAGAAGAACCGTGAGTGTGAAGCGCAGTAGCCGTATTCGGCGAACCCGGCCAGGTTTGAGCGTTTCGTCGTTTCACGGCTTCGGCCGCATTCGACCGGTGTGGAGTCCACCAACCAGAGATCATCAGTCGCCGACGGGCACGCTCGGGTGAGCGCAGCGATGACGTGGTGGAACAGCTCGCCGGCGTGACGGAGGCGTTTGTTGTAGCCGGGCCTGTCGGGGATGTAGGGAAACCATGGGCTCAGGTGTGCTTGAGCGTGGCGGATGAATCGGGCTTCGGACGTGAAGCCGAGTAGGGCTTGGATGACGGCAAGGGTGAGCAGTTCTGCGTCGGAGAGTTTCGGGGCGATCCCGATGGTGGGTCGTTCTGGCGCCCACTGAGGGTGAGCGGCGAGCATGTCGTCGATGGTGACGTAGAGTCGTGTGGCGAGGGTGTCCAGGTCAGGGTTCATGCGCTGTTCTTTCAGGATCAGGGTTTGTGTAAGCCCCCTGATCCTGGACACCCTCGCTGCGCATGTGGTGGATGATCGCGCGGAGCGCGCGAATCCCTTGGAACTACTCGTCTAGCCTCGCCTCCACCGTTTGCCGCGGTGTAGCCGTTCGAGTGACCTGGGAGGACGCATTGTTCAATTTCTGGACCGTCATGTATCTGCTCGTCGTCGGGATGGTCGCCGGGTTCGTCGCTCGGTTGCTCGTGCCAGGCCGTGACGCCATCGGATTCTGGTGGACCGTCCTGCTCGGAATCGTCGGGTCCTTTGCCGGGGGGTTTCTGGCCTGGGCACTGTTCGGCTGGGACAAGGACGAGGGTGCTCTGCAACCTGGTGGGGTCATCTTCTCGATTCTCGGAGCCGTGCTCGTTCTGCTCGCCTGGCGGGTGATCGACCGTCGCCGTAGCGCAGCGGGCTGACGACCGCCCCAGCCCGAGCAGCCTCCACGAACCTCCCGTCGGCGGCACCGTCATGGTCGCCCCACACCATCGACAGGGCCTCGCTCCGTCGATCGTCGCTCGATCCGGCATTCCGGTCGAAAGATCGGGTCGCAGTCGAATCGCCGGTGGTCACCTACCTCTCGTTCGTGGTCCTTCACTCCATGCTGCTGACGGCGTTGCCCATAGACGTCGCGCGGTAGCAGGCGTGACGGGTGTCTCTTCCGCTGTGGCGACCGGTTGGCTAGCTTCGATGGGCAGCCCGGCGTCGTTCGCGAGGTTGCGGGGCGCGTGGCTCGGCGCCCGGGGCTTGCCGTGCCGCTCCCGCACTCGCCCTTCGCCGGACGGCTCGGTGTGAGACCGGGGAACCGAGCAGGGAGGATCCGCAGATGACATCGACCGACACCCGACCGGAACGAGACACGTCGGCAGCCGAAGAGGTCGTCGAGGAGCTCTTCTTCACCGAGGAAGGTCGACGTGATCCGCACCCGCGCTACCACCGGCTGCGTGAACTGGCGCCGGTGCACCGCAGCGAACGCATGCGGGCGTGGCTGTTGACGGGGTACGACGACTGCCGGTCCGTTCTGCGCGATCCCCGATTCGAGCGACGGTTCGCCGAGCCTCGATGGATGCGGTGTCGGGATCGTGGCGTACCCGGTCGTCCACCTCGTCGATCAGTCGCACGATGCTGATGACCGACCCGCCCGATCATTCACGGCTGCGCTCTCGGGTCTCGCGGGCCTTCACGCCGCGTCGTGTCCAGGAGCTGCGACCACGGGTCGACGAGCTCGTCTCCGGCCTGCTCGACGAGTTCGAGGCCGCGGGTGGTGGCGACTTCATGGACGGCATCGCGTTCCGGCTCCCGGTGGCCGTGATCGGAGAGCTGCTCGGTATCCCCGCCGACGACCTGCCCCGCTTCCGAGATCCGGTCCTCGCGCTCACCCAGTGCCTCGAGATCCCCACGACGAAGGAGAAGCTCGATGCTGCCGACGAGGCGTACGAGTTCTGCGCCGGCTACCTCGGTGACCTCATCGCTCGACGGCGGGCCCAGCCGACCGACGACCTGCTGAGTGCGTTGGTGACCGACGACGCCGACGACGCCCTCGACGACGGCGAACTCAACGACATGTTGCTGCTGCTGTTCGTCGCCGGCTTCGAGACGACGACGAACCTCATCGGCAACGCGATCGTGAGCTTCCTCGACGAGCCCGATCAGTACGAACTGCTGCGCTCGCAACCCGATCTGGCCGCCAACCTCGCACCGGAGTTGCTCCGCCACGACACCCCGCTCCAGCTCGCGAACCGGGTCGCCACCCAGGACGTCGAGGTCGGAGGCGTCACGATCCCTACCGGCGACTCGGTGTTCCTGATGCTCGGCGCGGCCAACCGCGACCCGAGCCGGTACGAGTCGCCCGACGCGCTCGACCTCACCCGGACCGACATCCACCCGCTCACGTTCGGCGGAGGCATCCACCACTGCCTCGGGGCGTCACTTGCGACGACCGAGATCGACGCGCTGTTCCGGCAGGTGGCGGTGCGGTTCCCCACCCTCGACGTCGCCGGTGACCATCCACGGCACCGCGATCGCCTCGCGTTCCGCGGCGTCGCCTCGGTCGAGCTCGCCGCGCCGAGGGCCGATGGTGCGTCCGGGGCACCCGTCCGCCCGTCGGCCGCTGACCTGGAGTGGCGTCGCCGTTACCGGCACCATCTCGATGCCCACCCACCGGCCGTCGAACAGGACGAGATCGGAGCACGCATGCGGCTACTCGCTGTCGAGCGAGTTCTTCGCGGCGTGCTCCGACGACGAACTCGCCGTGCTCGCCGAGACGTCGTATCCGCTCGCCTTCGACGCCGGCGAATCTCTGGTCCGACAGGGCGAGCCGTCGCCGGACGCCTTCGTGATCGCCGAGGGAACCGCGGACGTCATCATCGACGGCGAGGTGGTCGCGACCCTCGGCCCCGATGCGCTGGTCGGGGAGCGCGGTGTGTTGACAGGCACGGCCAGCGCGGCGACCGTGACGGCCACGAGCCATCTCGGCGCCCACGTGCTCTCCACCGAACGACTCCGATCGATCATGCGAATCGAACCCCCGCGCCGCGGAACGGATGCAGGAGTTCGTCGCACGCTACGCCCGCCCCGACGACTGAGAACCTGCGCCGGGGACGAGCGCTCGTTGAGGTCGGCCCGGGCCTTGTACCCGGCCTTGCACCCGATGGTGACCGCGAATCGCGCCGGTCCCGTGCCTGTGGGCCCGGCGCGACACCTGGTGTGCCCCGATGACCCGTTCGCCCAGCCGGTTGACCGGAACGGATGCGGCCGACATGGGAACGCCTGCCGTGGCAGGGCGCCCCATGCTCGGACCGCATCGATGGCGGCGCCTGAGCCCTGCCGTCAGGCCCAGCCGAGTTCCTGCATCGCCAGGCCGGAGTGCCAGATCTTCGTCAGGTGAGCGATCTTGTCGCCCTCGAACTGCAGCGCGTAGGCGTAGTCGCTGGTCGTGCTCTTGCCGGTCGCCGGGAGCGGGCCGCCTTCACCGCGTGTGCGTTCCCGAGAACACGGCGTACGCCACGACGCAGTTGCGATCGGCGTCGGTGCCGAACCCCTTGATCTCGTAGGAGACGTCGCTCATGAACGTGTGGAGGCCCTGCATCCAGTCGGCTGTACGCCTCGATCGAGGTCACCTCGCCGAGAGCTTCCGACTGGGCCGAGAATGTGGCGTCCGGATGGCAGTACTGGGCGCACGCAGCCCAACCCTGCCCGGATTCGCACGCTTCGAAGAAGGCGGCTGCGGTGTCGGTGATCGTGCTGCGGTGTCGTCATGGTCGTCGTCATCATGGTTCTCCCTGTGTCGGGGCCGCCGGTGTGCGACCCGATGCAGCGATCATGAGCGTGTCGGTCGGGCGCAAACATCTGCCAGGTGGCATATATGCCATCTGGCAGATGTCTACCCCTCCTGCGTCGACGACGATCGGGTCATGGACAGCACACTCGACCATCAGGGCAGAATCGACCATGGCCGGTTCTCCCACCGACGCTCACAGTCGCCGACAGGACCAACCTTGTCGCTCCCGCTGTCGAGCTTCGTCGGACGAGATGCCGAGGTCTCGTCCCTGCGTTCGGAGATCGGTCGGCGGCGACTCCTGACGATCACCGGGTCGGGCGGCTGCGGGAAGAGCCGCCTCGCGTTGCACACGGCGTGGGCCGAAGTCGAGCACTCTCCCGACGGGGTGTGGTACATCGAGCTGGCACCGGTGGGCGACCCGGATCTCGTGGCCGCCGAGTTCGCCCAGGTGTTCGGCCTGCGCGAGGAGTTCGGTCGCCCGCTGATCGACACCCTCGCCGATCGGCTCCAGCCGTTCGACGGTCTGCTGGTGGTCGACAACTGCGAGCACGTGCTCGGTGGCGTCCGGCCCGTCGTCGAGCAGTTGCTCCGGCGGTGCCCGAAGCTCCGCGTCCTGACCACCAGTCGCGAGCCGCTCGGTGTCACGGGCGAAACCACGTGGCGTGTTCCCTCGCTCGACGAGGCAGCGGGAGTCGAGCTGTTCGTGCAGCGCGCACGCAGTGTCCGTCCGGACTTCGATCCGGGCGATGACGACACGGTCACCATCGCCCGGATCGTCGATCGCCTCGACGGCATCCCCCTCGCGGTCGAGCTCGCGGCGGCACGGGTCCGGATGATGAGTCCGGCCGGCATCGAGGCGGCGCTCACCGACCGCTTCCGGTTGTTGACCGGGGGCAGTCGGACGTCGCTGGCGCGCCAGCAGACGCTCGAGGCGTCGGTCGCCTGGAGCTACGACCTCCTCGAGCCCGACGAGCAGACGGTCGCTCGTCGTCTCGCCGTGATGTCCGCCTTCACGCTCGATGCAGCCGAGGCGGTCGCCGTCGATGACCAGATCGACGCGTACCGCGTCCTCGACCTGCTCACGCACCTGGTCGACAAATCGGTGATACGGGTCGATCATGCGGGCGGCCCGTCGCGCTACCGCTTCCTCGAGTCGGTCCGCCAGTTCCTCCACGGACGACTCGTCGACTCCGGTGAGGTCGATCGGGTCCGCTGCGCTCCACCTCGAGCACTTCCTGGCGACTCGTCGAGTCGGTCGAACCCGAGATTGCGTTCCGTGACAGCGCTCAGCTGTTGGCGATGCTCGAGCTCGAACACGACAACCTGGAAGCCGCCCTCGACTTCGCCGATGTCACCGGACGGCGGGAGCAGGCGCTACGACTCGCGACGTCGATGACCCTGTTCTGGGAGTTGCGCGGGCACCTCGGTCGGGCGAGCCGATGGTTCCGGCGTCTCCTCGACCAAGCCGACAGCGAACCGACTCCGTGGCGTGGCCGTGCGTGCTGGGGAGCGGCGCACATCGGCTTGTACGGCGGCGACGTCGAGACGATGACCATTCGGGCGCCCGAGGCGCTCGAACAGGCCGAGTTGTTCGACGACGACTGGACGCGCGCCCGTGCCCTCAACACGATCGGGTTCGCGACGGCGATCATGGATCCCTCTGCAGGCCCGACCCGGTCTCGAGCGGAGCGTCGAGCTCGGCACCCGGATCGGCGATCACTGGGCGGTTCTGAACAGCAGCAAGATGATGACGGCGGCGGGCTGGGCGGCACAGGACGAGACGCTCGTGCTGGCCGACCTCGAGGTGCTGCGAGACCGCGCCGCACCACTCGACGCCACCTACTTCCTCGCCTGGTACCACGGGTTGCGCGGGTACTTCCTGAGCCGGCGGGGTGAGCTGGCCTCGGCTCGCACCGAGCTCGACACGGCGATCGAGATGTGTGACCAGGTCGGGGAGCCGGTCACCGGCAGGGATGAGCAAGGCGTGGCTGTGGGCGATCGACGTCATGGAGGGCGATCTCGACGGAGCCCGCCGACGAAGCGCGGAACTGCTCGCACGCGCCTCGGCGTCGGGCGGAGGGCTCGCCGACCGCCGATCTGTTGGCGCAACCTCGGTCGGGTGGCGATCGCACAGGCCGATGCCGACGTCGGCCGATCGAGCTGCTGGCTCCCGCCTACGACGCCCAACGCCAGCACGGGATTCCGTTCCTGCTGGCCACGATGGGCATGCCGCTGGCCGCCGCTCACCGGTATCGACGGCGATCTCGATCGCGGCCGACGCCCTGCTCGACGATCTGGCAGGGCTGGCCGACGCGTCTCGGCAACGAATGGGTCGCAGCGATCGTCGACCTCGAACGCTCGTGCCGTGGCACTCGCCCGCGACGACCTCGAGGAGGCCGACGCCCTCGTCCATTCGGCGCTGGTCGTGTTCGTCCGGCTCGGCCGCCGCCCCGACGTGGTGGCGACGTCGAGCAACTCGGCTGCATCGCCGCGTCGGTCGACAGCTCGGCCGAGGCGCTCCGGTGCTTTGCTGCGGCAGCGGCCCGGCGACGGAGATCGGCCTGGCCACTCCTGCACCCGTCGGCGAGACGATCGAACGGTGGCGAGCGTCGTTCGTCGGGGTGCTCGGTGCTGATGCCGTCGAGGAGTACTGGGCCGAGGGTGTCGACGCTCGGACTCGACGAGGCGGTCGAGTACGTCTCGCGGGCGCGTGGAGAACGCAAGCGTCCCAGCATGCAGGGTGGGCGAGCCTCACCCCGACCGAGCGTCGTGTCGTCGAGCTCGTCGCCGAGGGCCTCACCAACCCACAGATCGCGGAGCGGATGTTCGTGGCACGCGGCACCGTCAAGGTGCACGTCAGCCACATCTTCGCCAAGCTCGGCCTGTCGAACCGCTCCGAGCTCGCCGCCCTCGCCACCCGCCGCTCGGCCGACCGATGACGTGCCCAGCCGCTATGGACCGACCCGGTCGCGACGGACCGACCCGTTCTCTGTCACGCTTTTCGTGAGCGCTCACGAAAAGCGTGACAGGTTGACGCCACGCCGATCGGCGCGCGAGGGTCCGGTCGGTGACGCGTTGCGAGTCAGTTGCCGGCCATCTCCGCTTCGTATCGCTGGGTCGCCTCGTCGACGGCCGTCAACTGCTTCTCGGCGAGTTCGGGGCGGGACTGCCGTGCCCGATCGGCTGCGCCGATGAGGCTGCCGACGCTGCCCTGGAAGCGCGGCATCACGTGACGGGCGAACAACTCGTAGCTCTTCTTGGTCGCCTGGTTGTTGGCCCAGTTGTGGCTCAGTGTCAGATAGGCGCCGAAGCCACCGTTGGACTGTTCGAGCAGCTCCTCGATCTGGGCGATGGCCTGGTCGGGGGTGCCGATCACGCCGAGGCCACCGTTCACGAAGTCGACCATCTCGTCGATGTCGCCGCCCTCGACGGCCATCTGCGGGAACGCCGCGACGTTCTGGAAGTACCGGAACCACTGCGTGATGCCGTACTCGACGTCCTGGCGTGCCTGCTCTTCGGACTCGGCCAGGTGCATCAGCCCGACGAGGCGCCACTTGTCGCGGTCGGCCACCTGCCCGTGCTGTGCGGCGACGGCCTCCTGGATGGTCCAGTGGTGCGCCAGCACGTCCATGCCGATCGCCACCGTCGCACCGAGCGACAGCACGCCGGCGCCGTACTTGCCGGCGAGCTTCGCGCCCGAGGGGGACGCGACCGCGGCGACGGCGATGTCGAACAGCGGATCGGAATACGGGCGCAGGTGCAGCCGGGCATTCTCGAGGGTCAGGCGATCCGAGGAGTAGTTGACCGGCTCGTCACTGGTGAGCAGCTGCATCACGATCGCCATGTACTCCTCGAGCAGCGGGCGCATCTCGCTGGGTTCGAGGCCGAGCATCGCGGCATCGGTCGGCAGTGCGCCGGGTCCGACCCCGAGCATGATGCGACCGCGAGTCAGATGGTCGAGCAACACGATTCGCTCGGCCGTCCACAGCGGGTTGTGGTACGGCAGTGACACGACGCCGGTGCCGAGCTTGATGCGCTTGGTGCGTGCGGCCGCGGCGGCGATGAAGATCTCGGGGGAGGCGATGATCTCGCTGCCGGCAGAGTGGTGCTCACCGATCCACGCCTCGTCGAAACCGAGCGTGTCCATGTGCTGCAGAAGGTCGAGGTCGGCCTCGAGCGACAGGGTCGGGTTGTGCTCCGGTGGGTGGAACGGTGCCATGAAGGTGCCGAAACGCAAGCGCATGATGAAATCTCCGTACTGGTCTGATCGCCGATGGATAACCGCCGATGACCGACCCTATGTGCTCTTGTGAAGCGACGGCGTGTCGAACGATCCCGACGTGACTCGATCGTCGACCACGCCTAGCTCGCCGTCGACGCGACCGATCGCCTCGTTGATCTCGTGGACGGCCGTCCGCAACGCCATCGTGCGATCGCCCGTTTGCGGGCCCGATGATGATGGCCGTGCGAACGTCGGCCGGGGCACGACGAGCCAAGGGCGAATCGGTCACTATGGAGCCATGACCGGTTACGACGTGATCGGAGATGTGCACGGACACGTCGAGCAACTCACTGCGCTCCTCGAACAACTGGGCTACCGGAGCAAGCAGGGCGCCTGGTCGCACGACGAGCGCATGGCCATCTTCGTCGGCGACCTCATCGATCGGAGACGCGATCGCCAACTCGACACACTTCGAGTCGTGCGCAACATGGTCGACGCGGGCTCAGCGCTTGTCGTGCTCGGCAACCACGAGTTCAACGCTGTCGCCTACGCGACCGTCGACCCGGCACATCTCGACTACTGCAGACCACACAGCGCAAAGAACCGCAAGCAACACCGCAAGTTCCTGGACGAGGTCGGGTTCGGTTCGCCGCTCCACTCCTCGATCCTCGCTTGGTTCCGGGAGATGCCCTTGTGGCTCGACCTCGATGGTTTGCGTGTCGTCCACGCCTGCTGGAGTCCCGATGACATCGCCCACCTCTCGCGTGCGCTCGACGAGGATGCCACGCTCAACGATCGGGTCGTGATCGAAGGCACCACGAAGGGGCATCGCACCTACGAAGCGATCGAGAACGTCCTGAAGGGTCCAGAGGTCGATCTGAAGGACGCCTGCTACTACGACAAGGATGGCAACCGTCGCAAACGGGCGAGAGTGCGCTGGTGGGACCCGAACGCGACCACGCTCGCGGCCGCTGTCTGGATCCCGAACGGGACGACCTTGCTGTCGAAGAACCAGCAAACCTTGGACGCACTCCCGGACCGTGGATTGGAGCCCGGCGAGGTCCCTCGGTACACGGATGCAATACCCGTGGTGTTCGGCCACTACTGGTTCTCGGGCAAGCCGACGATGCTCGGGCGAACGGCGGTCTGCGTCGATTACAGCGTCGACAAGGGTGGGCCGCTCGTCGCGTATCGTTGGAGTGGCGAGCGGAGGCTCGTGGCGAGGAACCTGGTTTCCTGCTGATGCGCCCGAGCCGCTCACCACGACCAGAATCGTGAGCGAGAGGTCATGGGCCCTGATCGCTGCAGACCATTGACGCCGTACCAGGGGTGGAGTCGACGCGGCTCGTGAGACCGTTCCGGTGGACCAGACTGGATGGGTGCGGCTGATCATGCTCAAGTACGCGGGTACCTGCATGGTGTGTGGCGCTCACATGCTGGTCGGCTCGACCGGCTGGCACGACCCGACCACCAAGAAGGTCACCTGCACATCGTGCCGACCCGCCGACACCAACCCGACGTCGGACCAGGCTGCGGCCGTCGAGCTGCCCCTACCGCCGCCGCCCGCGATCGATCACGGAACACCCGGCGCCGACGGTGAAGTCGAGCTCGGGCGACGACTCGACGACGAACTCGACGGTCACGCCGTGGTGCTCCACGACCGGCAACGGCCGGCGACGACCGCCAACATCGACCACATCGTGATCGCACCGACCGGTGTGTGGGTGATCGACGCCAAGAACTGGCAGGGCGACGTCGAACGACGCAACATCGGCGGCTGGTTCCAAGACGACTACCGGCTGTACGTCAACCACCGCGACCGCACCCAAACCACCCGCGTCCTCGACCAACAGACTGCAGCCGTCACCGAGGTGCTCGCTCCTCTCGGGCTCGACGGCGTGCCGGTACATCCGTGCATGTGCTTCGTCGGCGCGGCGTGGCCGCCGTACGGCAGCCACCAGTTCGAGATCAACGGGGTGTTCATCAGCTCCCCAGCCGAACTCGTACTCAAGATCCTCGAGCCCGGCACGCTCACCGCCGACACGATCCAGATGATTGCGGTCGAGTTGTCCGACAAGTTGCCACCGGCAGCGTGACGGGTGCGGCGATGTCTCGAGGACGAGCAGGTGTAGCCAGCCGCCAGGTTCTCCGAGCCGGGTTGGTCGAGCTCCGCTCACTCCACGGTCTCGGGTGGCTCCGACGGTGACAGCTACGTGCTCAGACGAACGCCAACGCCCGACCGATCGTTTCCTCGGTGAACGCCTCGGCGGGGGCGCGTTCGGGGCCCATGAGTGGGTTCGCCCGCAGTGCCATCACCAGCGGATCGCTGGCCATCAGCCGCCGCCGGCCGCGAGCAGCACGTCGTCGAGCCGCATCTGCAGCATCTCGACCGCGCCCCACGGCTGCATGTACTCACCGCGCACCTTGTCGCGGAATTCGGTCACACGTTCGAAGACGAGCACGTCGAGTCCGGCTGGAGCCACGGCCGCGGCCAACGCCGAACCGGCGATCCCCCCTCCGATGACGACTACGTCATAGCGATGCATCGGTGCCCCTCCGAACGTCGATCGCCCAACCCAGCCCTGCACCGAACGGGGACCTGACCACCGATCGCCGTGGCAGGCCCGCGGTCAGATGACGAACGACTCGCGGGCTCGGCACCCCGAATTCCGATGAACACCGTGACAGCCCGCCGGGACACCCCGTTGATACGGTGACCGGTACCGACTTCCCCTCGACGCCCGGCACCTCGCGGAGAACGAACATGACGGTCGACGACCGCACACGACTCGATCTGTACCGCAAGCTCGATGCCGTGCTCGGACCGGAGGAGGCCGACACGCTCATGGCCCACCTACCACCCGTCACCTGGAACGAAGTCGCCACGAAGGCCGATCTTCGTGCGCTCGACACGTCGTTGCGGAGCGAGATGCACGTCGGATTCGCGGACATGCGCATGGAGATGCTGAACGGGACGAACCGCCTGATCAAGTGGATGGTGACCTTCGTCGCAGCCTGGAGTTCGCTCCTCGTGGGCGCGGTCGCCCTGATCCGCTGAGCGAACGCCGGGGTCCGAGTCACGGCTGCCGGTGAGTTCTCAGACGACGATGCCACCACGATTGCCGATCTCGACCGAGCCGTAGCGCTCGGCGAAGACGGGTGGGAGTTCGCGATCCCCGGGCATCGACAGCCACAACCGCAGCAGATGTCGTGGTGAACCTGGCTTGTCGGTGAAGCCGGCGCGGTCGTGGAGCAGCGAGTGGTTGTGCACGAACTGCATGTCACCGCGACGGAAGTCCATCGTGAGGTACATCGCAGGGTCGTTGGCGACCTCGTCGAACAGGTCGAGCGCCGCGCAGGACCTGGTCGGTCAGTCGAGGGACTTCGTCGAAGCGCTGTGCCGACTCGATGTACTGCCGCTGGTACAGCACCGTCAGGTGGCCGGCGTGCCAGTTGAGCACCGGGATCGAGAACCACCCGGTCGCGCCGGACGGCACCTCGCCTCGACGATCGGTGGCGATCGGGCGGAACAGCACCGCTGCGAGCTCGGGGGCACGGTCGAGCATCTCGTTGTAGATCGCGCCGGCGCTCACCAGCATCGACTCGCCGCCCGATGCCGCCGGTCTCGAGGCACATCAGACCGACGACGTCGGTCGAGTCGGTATGGAACGTCTGGCGGCGATTGGTCTGGTAGATCCGTACGTTCGGGTCGGCGGCGTCGACGCCGACGTCGCGAACGTGTCCGAGCAGGTCGCCGACGGCGTTCTGCGATCGGGGAGAGCCGAGCCAGCGCCCGAGCACCACGAAGGCGGTGGCGGCGTCGAGTCGTCGACGTCGTCGGCGGGGAAGCCGCGCACGAGTCGGAAGGCGCGCCCGTGCAGCAACTCGTCGCGAAGGTGCTCGACGGCGTCGGCCAGCGGAGGCGGCACGGGCGGCGGCGTGTCGACGGCGACGACATCGACGTCCGGTGCCCGTCGGGCGAGGTCGACGAGCGCGTCGATCTGATCGCCGTCGAGCTGCCACGTCCAGCCCGAGGGATCGGCCACGTCTGCCGCGCGCCACACCGATGGACCGGTCTGTCTGGGGGCCGGGGGCGCCGCCAACTCATGCACGTCCCCATCATGCGTCATGATGACGGCCACGACGACGACGGTCACGATCACACGGCTGTCCGATCCCGTCGGCGACGCGGGCCGGCCCCGGTGTACTCGTGCGCCACGACGACACCTCGCTCCAGTTCGACGCCGGACGCTCCACGGTCATGCGCCTCACCCAGGTCGGTGTGTGGCTGCCGGATCTTGCCGCCCTGTTCGTCACGCATCACCACAGTGATCACGTCGTGGGGGTGCAAGACGTCGTCCTGACCCGCTGGGTGATCGACCATCGTCGGTTCGTGCTCGACTACCACGCTGATACCCGGCTGATCGGGCGGCAGGCTGCCGAGCTCGGCGTCGGGACGCTCGTGCTCACCCACCTCATCCCGCCACCCGACGCCGCCGGCGACGCGGATGCGTTCGTGGCCGATGTCCGATCCGGCGGTTCCGGCGAGGATTACCCGCCGGAAGGACTCAGCTGACGGGTTGCGTGAGTTACGAAGGGCCACCAATGGAGATGCTGTAGCCGATCGACCGGAGACGATCGGCAAATCGTGCCCGACTCGACGCCACGGCGTTGCCACTGGTTCGGGAGCGGACGACCGAAGTCGAGATCACCGACGAGTTGGAAGAACGCTGAGTCGCTCGTGGACGGGTGGATGGGCTGGTTGGGGATCATGGTGCTGTTCATGGATCCCACGCTGACGATTGGCGGCCCCGGGGTCTTGGAGCCAGGCTGAAGATCCTCGGGAGGAAGTGTGTAGATCGCCGAATCAGCCGGCCCCGACCCCGGCGGCCGGCTCCAAGGACCACCGCATTCCCAATGTGAGTCTTCGCCGTGTTGGTGACGAACCCGGCTTGGCTCCGGTCGGATGACGACCGGTCGCTGACCTGACAGGCGGCCGATACCAGAGACGGTCTGGCCGGATATTCCCGATGGTTCGTCGGCGGGGTGAGGTTGGCGCAGCCGAGCTGATGAATCACGTTCCAGTCGGATCGGAGCACGCGCTGACGTCCCTGAGAGAATGCAGCCGTGCACGACCTGCTCCGCTTCGATGGCAAGACGATCGTGCTGACCGGTGCGGCCAGCGGCATCGGCGCCGCAACCCTCGAACTCCTGAACAGAACCGATGCTGACGTCCACGCCGTCGATCTGGCCCCCATTGCACCGGGCACGCACACGAGCTACCAGGCAGATCTCGGCGATCCGGCGTCGATCACCGACCTGATTCGAGCACTGCCGGCCGGCGTCGATGCGCTTCGGCTGGCCGAGGAGATCGGCGATGAAGACTTGTTGCCGAGGCGCAGTCGGCGTCGATGCGCTGTTGAACAGCGCAGGCGTGCCGAACGGTGGTCGATTCACCCCGGCGCAGGTGATGGCGGTCAACTGGTTCGGTCTCCGCATGCTGACGGAGAACCTGCTGCCCAGGATGCCGGAGGGCAGCGCGGTGGTACACGTCGCGTCGACCGCAGGGCGGAACTGGCAGATGCGCCAGACCGAGCTCGCCGAGCTGTTGGGCATCGAGTCGTTCGACGAGACCATGGCGTGGGTGGCCTCCAACAGCGAGTTGGTCGGCGACGGCTACTGGTTGTCGAAGGAAGCGGTCTGCTACTACACGCTGCGGGGGTCGGCCGTGTCGTTGGCGCACGGCGTGAGGATGAACAGCATCTGCCCGGGTGTGACGAACACTCCGATCGCCGGTGACTTCGTGGTCGGTCTCGGAGCAGAGGTCATCGATCGGGCGATCGAGTCGGCCGGTCGGATCGCACAGCCACACGAGATGGCACCGGCGCTCCTGTTCCTGGCCGATGAGTCGTCGTCGAGCTTCATCAGCGGCGTGAACCTGACGATCGATCGTGGCGTCAAGGCTGCTCGGATCACGGGGCAGTCCTAGATGTCGAGCCGGCCGGTGGGCCATGCCGGCTCGGCCGATGAGTACGACGTCGTGGTCCGACGCGACGTCGGCATCGTCATGGCCGACGGTGCAACCCTGTTCGCCGATGTCTACGTTCCCGCTCTGGACGGTGAACCGCTGAGCGGTGAGTTGCCGGTGCTGTTGGAGCGCTCGCCGTACGACAAGGGTCGGCCGGCTCAGGTGGAGACCGGCAGGTTCTTCGCCGAACGTGGCTACGTCTATGTGGTGCAGGACGTGCGTGGGCGCTACTCGTCCGACGGTGAGTTCCAGTTCCTCCGGAACGAGGCGGACGACGGTGAGGCCACCATGACGTGGCTGGCGGCTCAGCCCTGGTGCGGGCCGATCGGAACCCTCGGCATCTCCTACACGACCGCAACGCAACAGGCGCTCGCGGTGCGTCACCCGGCCAAGCTCGCGACCCAAGCCTTGTTCGACGGCCCGTACAACTACTTCCGTCAGACGATGCGCCACGGCGGGGCCTGCGAGTACGGCATCGCGTTCCAGTACGTGGTCTTCATGGCGCGGGCCTCGAAACAGGCCGCCGCCGACGCGTCGATCCAGGCGGGCCTCGATGAGATGTGGGCCTCGCTGACCGACTGGCTCGGCCATCAGGCGATCGCCAAGGGCGAGACGCCGCTCAGCCTGACCCCGGACTACGAGCAGTGGTTCTTCGACATGTTGACCACGTCCGCCGGAGGAACGGTCCATCCACCCGATCGGGAGACCGCAGTCGAGCGCTCACGACGGCGGGTGGTCGGGGGCGGCTTCGGTCGGTGACGGGACCGCCGAGTCCCCTACGGTGGCGGGGAAACGAGCCAGATGTCGGCGTCGCCGACGGGGAAGGGGCATGGTCATGAGTGCGACCGACGACATGCACGCCAAGATGAAGTTGGCGACGAGCGAAGAGATCTGGTCGCCGGGTGGCCCGGTCGAAGATTGGACGACCGACTACGACATCCGCGACGACGACTACATCGAGAACCCGGTGCCGATCTGGGCGGAGATGCGTGCGAAGTGCCCGATCGCCCACACCGATCGCCTCGGCGGCTCCTGGAATCCCACCAAGTTCGACGACCTCCGGGCGCTGGCCAAGATGACCTCCGAGCTGAGCTCGCGCCAGGTGCTGGTCATGCCCCCGGCGCCGAATGCTCCGGAGATGTCGCGCTACGAGCAGATGATCGCCGCCGCGCCGATCACCGCCGACCCACCGATCCACACCTGGACCCGCCGCATGCTGCTGCCGGCGTTCGCGCCCCGCGCCGTCGAGGCGCACCGGCAGTTCACCGAGGATCTCTGCCACTCGCTGATCGACGGGTTCATCGAGGCCGGCGAGTGCGATGCTGCCGTCGACTACTCCCAGCAGATCCCGCCGCGGGTGATCGCCCACCTGATCGGCGTCGACCCGGGCATGGCCGACCAGTTCGTCGACTGGGTCAATGCGCTGCTCGGTGCAGGACTCAACGATCCGGTGATGCGCATGAAGGCCCGTGACGAGATGCTCACCTTCATCGGCGCCGAGGTCGCCAAGCGTCAGGAGGACCCGCAGGAGGATCTGCTCACCGAGCTGCTGTTCATGGAGCTCGACATGCCCGAGGCGCAGATCACGCCCCAGGTCGTCGTCGGCATCACGAATCTGTTGATCGTTGCCGGTATCGATACCACGTGGAGCTCGATCGGCTCGGCGTTGTGGCATCTCGGCACGAACCCCGACGACCGTCGGCGGCTGCTCGACGAGCCCGACATCATGCTGTTCGCTATCGAGGAGTTCCTGCGCTACTACGCGCCGGTCACCATGGCCCGCATCGCCGAGACCGACATCGAGTACGACGACGTCCACATCAATCGCGGCGACAAGGTGCTGATGAACTTCCCGGCGGCCTGCCACGATCCCGAGCAGTTCGAGAACCCCGATGAGTTCATCATCGACCGCGCCCAGGAACCGTCACATCGCGTTCGGTTCGGGTATTCACCGGTGCGCCGGCTCGAATCTCGCCCGGCTCGAGATGAACGTCGCGATCAGCGCGTGGCTGGAACGCATCCCCGAGTTCCACGTGAGCGATCGCGAGCCGACGAAGTGGGCGGGCGGTCAGGTGCGCGGTCCGCGCGTGCTGCCCGTGTCGTTCCCGCCCGGGTCCGCACGCTGACGCGGCGCCACAGCCTCGCCGGGCAAGGCATCGCAAGGTCACTGTGTGGCCGCCACCAGATCCCACACATGAGCGGTTGCGTCGCATGGGACGCCGAGGTTGTCCAACTGTGATCGGTACTTCTTGATCGTGTCGTCGCGGGTGGCCTTCTCGAAACGCTCGACGACCTGGTTCAGATGTTTGACCGGGTCGTTGGGCTTCAGGTGGGGAGCGATCTTTGGGCTCTCGATTGCGACTGGTGTCCGCTCCGGTTCCTCGTCGAGGCCGGTGAGGAACGTGCCACCGATGAGGTCGTAGACCGCCCACATCTGGGTAGTTGCCGACTTCCTTCGCATTGCCACAGCCTTCAGCAGGGTGAGCGGCACGACGGCCACGGGTAGCCAGACATTGCCGGTCACCGTCACCGTCTCCTTGCCGAGCCCGAGCGTGCCGCTGGTCGCCTTGGCCACGAGCTTCTCGGCACCGTCGGCATCGAGGTGGCTTGGGAAGCCGACTTCTTCGACCATCGGCCGATGCTGCAGATCGAGGACCGCTGAGGCACCGACGTGGCGCGAGATCTCGTCTTGGCCCCAGATCGTGACGCCCCGCTGCTCGGCCATCGCGAGCGCCCCCGGTTGGGCACCGTTGAGCGACACCACCAGTGGGTTGCCGATGCCGAGGTCGTGACACACGTCGGCGAACTTGGAGATTACGCCTTGTCGATCGTACTCGTCCATGCCTTGCACTCGATCGCGACCGTGAGGGTGAGCAGCTCGTCGACCTTCTCGGCAAGTACGTCGATCTCGTGACTCGTCCCACCTCGGCCCTCACGACTCACGTTTCGGTGAACGTGCCGCAGCACGTCGACCGTCCCCCGGCTGTCCAGCTCCTTCGAGAGCCGCGCGGCGAACGCCCGCTGCGCCTCGTCGGGCGACGAGTGCGACCGGCGCACCTTGTCCCACTCCTCCGGCTGCGTCGCCCCGATGAAGGAGAACAGCTCCGCCGTGTCGAGCGCCAGGTCAGCAGAGAAATCGTCGTCCCGATCGGCGGCGTTGCCCACCTTCACCGCCGAGCAGCCACCCGACGAAACGAGCGACTCGCAGATCGCCGTCTCGAACGCCCGCTCGGAAGGTCCAGCCATCGAGCTGACCCTACTGTCCGCTCCGAATCGACGACCGGACACGCCCGCGGACGCGTGGCCAGAGAACCCACAGAACTCTGCGACCGCCCCTCACTACGCTGAGGTCGAGCGAGCTCGACCAAGCCCCTCGCCAAGCGGGCGGTCCGACGATCCAGCAATGAACGGGAGGTCGCGGCGTGCCAGAGAAACGTATGACGAGCTATAGTTTTTGTATGACAATGCTCAGCTTTCGCGTCGACGAGGAGGACGCAGCGGCGATCCAGCGGTGGGCGGACGAGCTCGGCATCGACCGATCGGTGCTCCTGCGCGACGCGGTGCGCCAGCACCTCAACCGGCTGGCCGCAGAGCACGACGTCGACCGGTGGGAGGCCCTGCCGCTCACCGACGGCGAGTCGGCCCTGGCGACCATCGCCGACTGGGGCCCGGCCGAAGACTGGCAGGACTGGGCCGATGCAACGGGGTGAGATCTGGTTTGCGGCCACCCCCGGCGGCGACCGCCCCGTCCTGGTCCTCACTCGCGACCCGGTGGCCGACCGGATCGGTTCCGTCGTCGTCGCCGCCCTGACACGCACCGTGCGCGGCGTGGTGTCCGAGCTGGCGCTCACGCCGGCCGACGGCGTGCCGACGGACTGCGTCGTCAACTTCGACAACATCCACACCATCCCCCGCACCACCTTCCGGCGCCGCGTGACCACGCTCCCACCGAACCGGATGGCCCAAGCATGCCGAACCCTCCAGGCCGCCACCGGCTGCTGACGAGCCGAGCGCTCCGAGGTGGCGTTGCCACGCGTCCGCGGACGCGTGGCAACGCAGCCTCCGAACCCTGTGACAGCCCCTGACTACGCTGAGGTCGAGCGAGCTCGACCAAGCCCCTCGCTAACGGGCGGTCCGACAATCCAGCGAACGAACTGGAGGCTCGCATGGCCGCCCTCACCACCCCCATCCCGCCCGGGCTGCGCCTATCGCATGACCTGAACGACGCACTGACCACGTGGTCGACCAGCCAGCGAACGGTGATCGGCCTGGCCGCCGACTTCGCCGACTCCGGCGAGTGGATGGCCACCAGCGCTGCCTCCGCCGCCCATTGGATCGCCGGCGTCGCCGACATCGAGGTGTGCACCGCCAGAGAGTGGATCCGCGTCGGGGCGCCGGCTGCGCGTGTTGCCGCTGATCGTCGACCTGTTCGAGGCCGACGAGCTGTCGTACAGCAAGGTGCGCACCCTGTCGCGCATCGCCACGCCGGAGAACCAGCAGCAGCTCGCCGCGATCGCCGCCGACGTGCCCGCGGGCGCGATGCCGCGGGCGATCGCCGCATGGCTGCACCGCACGAGCAACGACGCCGAGCTGGAGCGTCACCAGCACGAGCAGCGCTCGGTGACGTGGCGGAACGAACCCGACGGCCTCGTCACCTTCACCGCCCGGCTCCCGCCGCTGATCGCCGGCGTGCTGATGAGCCAACTCACCACCCGGGTGATGAGCACTCGGCCGAACGCCACCACGCCGATCCAGCAGTGGCCGACCCTCGCCCAGCAGCACGCCGACGCGCTGGCACACCTGCTGCGCGAAGGCGCCCGCGCGTTGACGACCGAGGTGATCGTGCACGTGCACGAGGACGGCGCGAGCCTCGACGACGGCACGGCGCTGCCGATGTCGGTGGTCGAGCGGATCGCGCCGGAGGCGTTCATCCGAGCGCTGATCCACGACGCCAACAACCGCCCGATCAACGCCAGCGCCAAACGCCGCCACCCGAGCACCCGCCAGAAGCGAGTGGTGAAGGAACGCGACCGAGTCTGCGTCGACTGCGGAGCCACGACGCTGCTCGAGTACGACCATGTCCCCGACTTCGCCCGAACCGGCCACACCGTCGTGGAGGAGCTTCAACTTCGTTGTGCCCCCTGCCACCAGAGAGCCCATCACGCATGCGGTGGGTGTCAACGCGATGTCGATGCACGTGCACCGACAAGCCCTCGTCCCACCCGTCGCCGCCTGACGCGTTCTCGAACTGAAAGAACGGCTCTGGCACGCCCGCGCCGCCGATCTCACGCGGGTCGGGCTGGCATCGAACGCTGTCGGCGCCATCACAGCCTCTACCCTGGTGGATCGCACGGCCGGCCCCGCGTACGACGACCAGGGGTTGCTTCCAGGTTTTCTGCCGGTCCTGTGCCTCTGCGCAAACCCTGGTGGCCCGGGAGCAGTTGGATCAACCCCGCCCGACGCCGTGTCTCGCGCCTCGACCGCAGAGCGCACGGTGCTGATCGCCACGGCTGTCGGCTCGGTTGTCGATGAGTAGGGTCCATGCATGGTTTCGATCAGTTGTGCGTTTCCGCCGGTGCCCGAAACGCCCGACCACATCGCGCTGGCCGAGGAGCTCGGGTACGAGTCGGCCTGGGTGTACGACACGCCGGCGCTTCAGCTCGATTGTTGGATGACCTTGGCTCTGGCTGCCGTGAGAACACAGAGCATTCGCCTGGGACCAGGGGTCCTCATTCCCAGCCTCCGGCACCCGATGGCAACGGCCGCTGCGATTGCCACCTTGGTCGGCCTGGTGGGCCAGGACCGGGTCGTCGTCGGGGCGGGAACCGGGTTCACCGGTCGGCGGGCGATGGGGCAGAAGCCGCTCAGCTGGAACGACTTCCCCGCGATGGTGTCCGACGTGCAGGCGCTGCTGCGAGGAGAGGACGTCGAGGTCGACGGCAAGTTGACTCGCATGCTGCATTGGCCCGGCCAGGCGCCTGAGCGCCCCATCGAGGTTCCGTGGATCATGGGCGTCAACGGGCCTCGGGGTTTGGGCGCCGCTGCCGACTCGGGATGCGGGGTGTTCACCTCCCGTCCCCGGCCTGACGCCGACTACAACGGTATTGCCGATGTGATTCTGCTCGGGTTCGGCACGATCCTCGACGACGACGAGACCATGCACAGCCAACGGGTGATCGACACAGCGGGGCCCGGCGTGGCGGTGGCGTACCACGCGTTCCTCGAGCAACGTGACCCGCGACTCGACGGTTTTCCGAATGCCGAGCGTTTCCTGGAGTTGGCGAACGCCGTGCCCGAGGACTCCCGCCACCTCGAGCTCCACACCGGACATCTGACCGAACTCAATGCCATCGACCGGGAGGTGGTGACCGGTGACTCCATGTCGGTGACCCCACTGACCTGTCATGGCCGTGAGCTTCCGGCCCGGCTCGAACGCCTGGCCGGACAGGGCATCACCGAAGTCGCGTTCCAGCCGATGGGCGACGTCGCACGTGAACTTCGCGCCTTCGCCGAGGCCGCGGGTCTGCCGAAGTCAGGCGGGAGCCGCTCAGTGAAGTGACGGCCCGGCGTTCCGAGCGCCGACCGTTCGATTCGACGGTTTCTTCCGGCCGACGACGTGGGTGTGGTACGACCGTCGAAGCTTGCGCCCTGATTCGGCGGTTCACGATGGCGACCCCATCCATCGTTTCCGGGGACAGATGGAAGCAGGTTTCGTTGAACCGTGTTCTGGCGGGGCGCAGGCGTGCCAATCGGACCTGGTTCGGCGGCGCCCCGGGGCGCGTTTAGGATCAGGCTGGGCCGAATGGGGGGTCTGGGATGCGCCAACTGAAGGTGGCGGTGGTCGGTGGCTCGATTGCCGGATGCTCTGCCGCGATCCTGTTGAGCCGCGCCGGTCATGACGTGCACGTGTACGAGCGTTCGCCTGGTGGTCTCGTCGGGCGGGGCGGCGGCATCGGGACGCCGGTGCCCGTGTTGCAGGGTCTGATGGACGAGGACGTCGTCGATCCCGACATGCCGTACCTGGTCGCCGATGCCATGCCGTTCGTGGTCCGGACGGACGACGCCCCCGAGACCGGCAGCGTGCCGTGGGAGATGCCGATGCAGCTCGCTGCGTTCCACTGGAGCGCGCTGTGGGGCCAGCTCCGTCGTCGCGTTCCCGACGACCGGTACCACCGCTCGGCCGTCGTCGCCGATGTCGCCGAAGACGATGAGGGTCAGTTGACGGTCAGCTTCGAACAGGGAGGGGCGGTGACGGCCGACCTGGTGGTGTTCGCCGACGGCTACCAGTCGCTCGGTCGACGGCTCCTGTTTCCCGATGTCCATCTGCGCTACCGCGGCTACCAGCTCTGGCGCGGCCTGCTCCCCGAGACGGAGCTGGCCGACCCGGAAGTGCTCGGCAGCAACTGCCCGCGGATCTCGTACCCGACGATGCCGGGGAACTTCGTGTGCTATTTCGTCCCCGGCGAGGATGGATCCACGCGACCGGGTGAGCGGCTCGTCAACTGGGCGGCCTACATCCCCGTGCCGGACGACGAGCTCCCCACCTTCATGGTCGATCGGTCGGGCCGAACGCGGGAAGGGGCGATCCCGCCCGGTGAGGTCCGTCCCGAGGCCGAGGCGTCACTGAAGGCCGCGATGGAGGCTGAGTTGCCCGAGTACTACGGCGCGATGGTGCGCGCCACCGAGCACACCTATGTGCAGCTGATCTACACGGCGCAGATGCCCGCGTACCACCGCGGGTCTGCGTGCCTGATCGGTGACGCCGGCGCCGTCGCTCAGCCGTTCACCGGCTCCGGCGTGTTCAAGGGCTACAACAACATCCAGAGCCTGCTCGAAGTCCTTGGCCATCACGACGACCCGGTGACCGCGCTCGAAGACTGGGATGTGGGCCAGGTTCGATTGGCCGATCGGCTCCTGGCTCTCGGTGACCAGATGGAGCAGGCATTCATCTGGAACTCGCTCGACCTGACGACGGCCGACGCCGAGTCGACCGAGGCGTGGTGGCGCACGGCCGTTCAGTTCCCCGACGACTTCACCTACGAAGCGCGGAGCTGAAGCGTCCTGTGTGATGCGGCCGGTGGTCCGTAACCGAGGGTCCTCACATGCGCCCGCGCCGCTGGGAGGGGAGCGAACCGAGTCCTGGTTGCACGTCGGGTGGCGCGCAATGACGCTGGGAACGGATCTGGCGAAATCGGGCACGCCGCGTTCCTGAGGTCCATCACAACCGTGATGTTCCAGTTCTTCTTCCGGTCCTGCGCCTCTCGAGCCAGGCGCGCAACCCCGACTGACCTGGTCGGTGCTTCGGAAGCGGCAACCTTCCAAGTCTTTTGCCGGTCCCGAGCGCGGCGCTGCGCCTGCGCCGCTTTGCTCAGCGGTCGGCGTCGATCCGGCGGAGCAGGGTGAGCGGTCGCGGCGAGGATGTCGCGCTGTGCCGTCGCTCGGTCGACCGTGGGTTCGACGTCTCCTCGTTGCGACCCGTAGTCGCCGAAGTAGGCGTGGATCGCACCCTCGATCGCGACGAACGTGGTCGTCGGCGGCAGATCGTCAACCGAGTCGGCGATCTCGTCCGGGGTGGCGAGGCCGTCGCGAGTCCCCGACACCGACGCCACGGCGAGATCTCGGTCGGACAGATCCCCGATCGGGCAGGCCGCGTAGAGCAACGGCCGGCCAACACCGGTCGTTCGTCCGACGCGTAGCTCGACGCCATCGCACCTCCGAGCGAGTGACCGCCGACCACCCACCGCTCGACGCCATCATCGGGCACGCCGATCCACCGGTCAGCTGCGCCGATACCGAGGATCGCCAGGTTGTACGGCTGCTTCGCTACGACGACGGTGAAACCGGCCTCGGCAACTACGATCAGCTACGCCGTCCGGTCCTCATCGATGTCGCGTGCCGCGAAACTCCACCGGAACTTCGCTGGGGATAACCGGACATCGGGCCCTCGGGCCGATCGAGAAGTTCTGCGATCTGTCGGAGCGCCGACTCCTGCCGAACGTTGATGGGGGAGATCAGCTCGCGTCGCGGACCTCCCGAATGACGTCCTCGATCATCGCGTCGAGATCGAACGCCGGTGACCAGTTCCACTCCTCGCGCGCGAAGCGGTCGTCGATCGGCCGGACGAGGCTGACGAAGGGTGTGAGCTCCGGGTCGTCGACGAATCCGATACGGGCGTCGGGGATGGCTCGCCGAACCGCTCCGACCAACTCGGCGGCGGTCGGGGTCGGCGGAACGCCATCCACGAGGTAGTTGATCATCTGGATCCGGTCGGCCGGTGCCGCCAGGAGGTCGAGCGCGGCACGGGCGGCGTCCTTGTAGTAGAGGATCGGTGCCTTGGTCTCGGGCGGCGCCCAGACGTCGAATGGTTCGCCGCGTGCGGCGTGTTCGATCACCCAAGACGTGTACTGGACCGTGCTCCGGGTCGTGACGCCGGGCCCGACGATCGCCGGATACCGCAGACCTCGGTAGTCGATCCCGTACCTGGCCCGGTACCAGGCCCCGAGGTTCTCACCGAACACCTTGCTCACGCCGTACACGAGCTTGGGTCGCTGAAGGCTGAGATCGTCGATCGGCCCCGGCGCAAGATCGCGTCCGTAGGTCCCGATGCTGCTGGCGAAGAGGATCTGTTCGGTCCCGACGGTGCGGGCCTCCTCGAAGAGCTGGATCACGCCGACGACGTTGGCCTGCAGCAACGCCTGGGGATCGGCCTCGCCGGGGCCGGAGAGCATCGCACCGAAGTGATACAGCACGCGGGGTCGCACGGCGCGTATGAGCTGGGAGACCTGGTCGGGATCCGACAGATCGGCCCGATGCAAGGTGACCTGATCGGCGAGCGCACCGAGCCGTCCGAGGTTGCCGGACCGTTGGGCGACATGAATCGGGCCGTCGCCTCGCGCGTGCAGCATGCGGACGATCTCGGCGCCGATGAAACCGGTGCCGCCGGTGACGAGGATGCTCACGCCACCATCATGGCAGTCCGCGCCCCGGGAGCGTGTCCAGTGCCGGCCCCGGCGCCCGCCCGTCGACCCTCGACCCAGTTTGACGACCCGTCGCCGCCGGGTCTTGGCGACCATCGAGAGATCTGCTGAAGAGTTCGGAAGCCGGACTCCCGCGAGCTCCGGTGTGTGGAGAACCCGGCTCTGGCTCGCCCACGCCCTCTGTCCCACCCCGGTTGCGCTCGCATCGCCCGCCGTTTGGAGTTCGGACAGGATGAAGGTCGGCCGACGAATGGGCGAGGTCGTTGTCGTCCACGTCGTCGGCAGCGCGTTCGACGGCGTCGCTCAGGTTCTCGGTTCCAACCTGATCGTCCGTCGCCCGTCACCCGCCCCCAAGAGTCCAGCGACCAATCCCTCCACACATGCCCCCGCCGCGCGGGCTCCAAGCTCAGGGCTCCGATGCGGTGGGTCTGGTCCGGTACCGGTCAGACTCGTATCCAACCGCTGAGCTATCGAGGAGCGCCCATGACCGACAAGCGAGCCCACGCACTCCACTGCCTCGAGCAGGATCGCATCATGGCGGTCCTGCGGCAGATCCCCGCCGAGCACCTCGTCCCGCTGGCCGACCGGCTCGTCGAAGGTGGCGTCCGTTCGCTGGAGATCACCCACGACTACGACCGCGCCGTCGACGACGTCGCGATGCTGGTCGAGCGGTTCGGCGATCGAGCCTCGGTCGGTGTCGGTACGACCTGGACCATCGAGCAGGCCACATCGGCGGCTGAGGCGGGCGCTACGTTCTGCGTGCTTCCGGGAATCGACCAGGAGACCGCCAGGTGCAGCTCCGAACTGGGCATGTTGACGCTGCCCGGCGTCCAGACGCCTGCCGAGATCCAACTCGCCATCCGTTCGGGTGCGGACGTCTTGAAGTTCTTCCCGGCCGACCCACCCGGGCCCGCCTGGCTCGCCCAAGTGGCCCCGGCCTATCAGCAACGCCCGTTCATGGCCACGGGAGGCGTGACGCTCGACAACATGGCCGAGTTCTTCGCCGCCGGCGCGATCGCCGTCGGCATGGGTGACACCCTCTTCGGACGCTACGACGACCCGGAAGGCGCGGTCGACCACATCGCTGCAGCCGTGTCCATCGCGCAGACCACGCCGCGCTCGACTCCGGAACGGAGCCTCGTCCAGAACCGCTCGACGCGGGTGGCGGCAAGGAGTTCGCCGTGTGGAGACGCAGAAGCCGCATTTTGTCCGACGCCTGGGCTCGGGCTGAGTTCGTGGGAGCGATCCATCCCCCGCCAGACGTTGAGGCCCACGCAGGTTCACCTCTCAGACACCCGCGGTCCGGAGTCCGTGTCTGCGAGGCCGCGGACGAGCCGGAAACGAGCGGGCGCTGGGTGGGAGGTCAGGCGGGTGGTGCGTCGGAGTCGAGCACCTTGATGTCACCGGGTTCGACCTCGGGCAGAGCGTCCACGGCAGCGTGCGTGTGTTCGCTCCACACCCGTGACAGCCGTTCGAGGAACGGCGAATCGCCGTCGATCCGTATGTGCTGCAGTTCGTGCGTTCCGGCGCGGTAGATGCCGAGGTCGTACGGCGGGCCGACCGACAGGTTCACGACCGCGGTGGCCGACATCGACGACAACGCGACCTTGGCGGCCGTCGCCATGTCCGCTTGCGACCGAACGGCGAGATCGAGCCAGGCCTTGCCGTACTTCGTCTCACCGATCTGGAGGAACGGGCGATCGTCCGACGCAGGATGTAGTTGCCCTCCGGATAGACGAGCATGATGTCGGCGGCCGCGTCACCGTGGCCCTGACGTGCGGGATGTACGACTACGCCGGCGAGTGGGCCTTCACCGTCGGGATCCCCGCCAAGAGCGGAGTCGGTGGCGGCATCCTCGGCATCCTCCCCGGCGTGGGTGGGATCGCCACGTTCGCACCGCGACTCGACAGCTACGGCAACAGCGTGCGCGGAATTCGTGTGTTCGAGGAACTCTCGCAACGCTTCGATCTCCACCTGTTCGACCCGGACCGCCCCTGGGTCCGCGCCGACCGCTGACGGCTGCGGCGGTCAGCAGTAACCGGCTTCGTGGCGGGCACAGTCGGTCGGCGCACGGCGTCAGCTGTCGAACCGGATCACGGAGAGGTCCGGCGTGACGGCTGTGGTTCAGGCGCTCGCGGGTTCGAGTGCGATCGCGTTCACCCCGCCGCCTCCGAACGGATCGATTCGATCGCGTCGACGAAGTATCGCCCGCCGATCGGGGTGAAGAAGGCCCCTGCGGTCTCGAGCAGCTGCGCGACGGCGTCCTTCTCCCCGAGCTGGAGTCGGGAACGCGCTTCGAGGATCCGGCACTGGTGTTCCTGGACGCGGGCGTTCAAACGCTCGAACCCGACGGCGGCGCCGGAGAGCCGATCGACGGCGTCGCGGTGTCGCCCGTGGGCCTGATCGATCACCCCCAGGCAGGCGTCGAGACTGTGATTGGCAGTCGGAAAGCGTCGTTCGGCCGTCGCGACCATTCGCTCGAGCGCTGGACCATCGAGTTCGGCCATGAGGTCGACACCGGGCAGCAACGCCATCGCCAACAACGTCGATGCGGAGCGATCGAAGGCCAACGCTTCGAGCTCGCCGATCAACGTGCGAGCTTCATCGACGTGTCCGGCACGTGCGGCTGCCGGGATCGCTGCCGACAGGGAAGGAAGCAACACTTGGGGATCCTGGATTTCCCGGGCGCGATCCATCGTGGGGCTGAGCATGTCATACGCCTCTGCGTACCGACTCCGATAGACGAGGATGAGCATCAGCTGCATCCGCGCCATCGTGACGATCTGTGTGCCTCCCCGTGCCAGGTCGCGATCGATGATGTCGGTGAGCTCCGACTCGGCCTCGTCCCAGCGACCGAGCCAGCCGAGGCTCTCCACCCGCGACGATCGGGTGAAATCCAGCGTCGCTTCCTGCCCTCGCCGCTCGAGAAACGCCACGGCCGGTTCGATGACGGTGATCGCAGCTTCCGGACCCTCCATGACCTGCAGCAACGCGTGGAGGTTGTTGGCGTGATACGGGAACGTGATGTCACCGAGATCCTGTCCGATCCGGTACGCCTCCCGGCACATCTCGACGCCCCTCGCCTGGTCAGGTCCGGAGGCAAGTGCGCCACCGAGCGTCCGCAGCGCCATCCCCACGTCGGAGGGCGAGCTGAACGTTCGCGACACTGCGAGGGCGCGCTCGCCGACTTCTGCCGCCGCCTCCCAGTTGCCCGCCAGGAAGAGGCTGTCGGCGTACTGCCGGAGAACGAACGCCACCTCGGGTCCGTCGTCCAGCCCCTCGATTGCTTGGATGGCACGCTGGTGTTGCTCATCGCTCGACCGCTTGTCGCCCTGTATCCAGAAGGCCTTGGCGCGGTTCGAATCCGATTGGGCCTTCCGAGCCGTCATGCCGAGCCGACCGAAGATTTCGGTGGCGTCGTCGTAGTGGGCGTGGGCGTCGTCCATCATGGCCATGTCCATCTCGAGGACGGCGACATCGGCGAATATCTCGGCGCGCCGAATCTCCTCGGTCGTGAGCTCGGCAGCCCGCCGATACAGCTCGATCGCGCTGCGGACGTCCAGTCGAACCGCCCGCTCGGCGGCGGCGATGGTGAACCGCAGTGCCTGCGATCGCAGGTCGGGCCGGGCCTCTCCCAGCGAGTCGCGTAGTTCGAGCGCCCGGTCATAGTGATGCGCCAGAATTCCGACCACGTCGTCGTTGTCGGCGACGATTGCCTCGATCCAGCGGGCGATCTCCTCGTGCAGCGTGGCCCGGTCGGCCCTCGGGATCTGACCGTAGGCGACATCGCGAACGAGGATGTGCCGGAAGGAGTACTCCTCCTGGCCGGTCATGGATGGAGCGCGGACCGGCCAGACGAGATCTCGGTCGACCAGCTCACGAATCCCGGCCGCGACCGCGGTGGCAGGCACCGACATCGCAAACGCCAGTGCCTTCGACCAGAACACCCGGCCCACCACCGAGGCCGTCTGGGCGATCGCTCGGGCGCCGGCCGGGAGCAGGTCGAGCCGGGAGGCGATCAGCGCCTGCACCGAATCGGGAGGTGCCAGCTCGCCGCCCTCACCGACGAGTCGGGCGTACTCGATCGCGTACAGCGGGTTGCCACCGCAGCGCTCGAGCAGGGTCTGCCGGAGTTCGGCGTCCACGAGCCGTTTCGGCAGAAGGTCGGCGAGGAGCCTGGCGACGTCATCGTCTGCGAGGGGATCGAGTCCGATCGTGACTCCGTTGCGGTGTCCGCCCCCCCAGTCCGGATGGTCTGCATACAGCTCGGGCCGGGCGGTGCACACCAGCAGGATGGGCAGGTCGAATGCCCATCCTGCGAGCTCGCCGAGGAACTCGATCATCGCCGGCTCGGCCCAGTGCAGGTCCTCGATCACGATGACGAGTGGCCGCTGTTGGGCCATCGCCCCGAAGAACCGCCGCCAGCCCGGGACGAGTTCGTCCGCTCCGCCGCCCGCCCCGCCGCCGATACCGATCAATGGTTCGAGCGTCGAGGTGACCCAGCTTCGGTCGGCTTCGTCGGAGATGAGGGCGTCGACTGCCACCCGCAGCTTCTCGCCGGCAATCCTCGCCGGTTCGCTCTCCAGGATCCCGGCCTGGGCCTTCACCAGCTCATCGAGCGCGGAGAACGTCGTCTGGTCGCCATAGGGGAGGCATCTGCCCTGTCGCCACCACAGCAAGTCGGGACGCTCATCGACGACACCCATCAGCTCTCGTAGCATCCGCGACTTGCCGACGCCTGGCTCTCCGGTGATCGTGACGAGCTGTGAGGCAGAGCGCTCGATCGTCCGATCCAGCGCGTCGACGAGCAGACCGAGCTCGCGTTCGCGGCCGACGAACTGGGTCGGCTCGGCGTCACCCACGGCCACACCGAATCTCGCCCGAGCGGCGACGGCCCGCCAGATCTGAACCGGCTCCGACTTCCCCTTCAGGCTGACGGGTGGGAGCGGGGCGTAGTCGATGGTGGAGCTGGTGGCCGCACGGGTTCGCTGGTCGACCACGATGGAGCCGGGCTCCGCCACGGCCTCCAATCGGGAGGCGGTATTCACGACGTCGCCGATGACTCCCTCACGATCTGGGGTCGACGTGTCGAGCTGAACGATCGCCTCGCCGGTGGTGACGGACATACGAACGCGGAGCCCGAGATCGGGGTGACGTTCGTTGAGGCCGACGATCGACTCTTGAGCCCGGAGCGCGGAGCGGACCGCCCGTTCGGGATCGTCTTCGTGGGCGATGGGAGCACCGAACACGGCGAACACACCATCGCCGATCAACTTCTCGATGCGGCCGCCGTGCCGTTCGACGTCTTCGCGCATCTGGCGATGGAAGAAGGTCAGGCGAGCGCGCACGTCCTCGGGGTCGGATCGCTCGGTGTGCTCGGTGAAACCGACGACGTCGGCGAACAGCACACTCACGATCTTGCGGGCCTCCTGGCCGACGCTCGGTGCCGTCGCCTCCAGTGCCGCGCCACAACTGGAGCAGAACCGGGCGCCTGGCGCCGTCTCGGCGCCGCACGTCGGGCACTGCGGCACCACCGACTGGCCGCATTGGTCACAGAACCTCGCATCGTCCGCGAGTTCGACAGCACAGTGATGACATGCCCGTGACATGCTCGGAGTGTAGGGATGACGGGCGGGTGGCGGTGCCCTCTGCGCGGCGCGCGAGGTCTGCTGTCGAATCTGATCACCTGGGCCATCGGTGCGAACGCGATGCACGCCGACCGCCAAGGGCCTCCTGCCGGCGCGCATGAAGTGTTCAGACGGCGACGAGAGCGTTCCAGGCTTCGTCGGAGTAGGCCTCTTCCGGGAGCACCCATGCACCGACGAAAGCGCTGATCACCGGCGAACTCATCGGGTCGACGGTGAACTTCTCTCGCAGGCGGACCCGCCTTGCTCTCGCATCGGGACCGAACCCGTTCAACAGGTAGCTGCCCACGCTCGCGTACCGCAGGCGGCGCATCCGCTCGCGTCGCTCGTCGCGGTACGCGTCGAAGGCCGCCATCGACCAGTCGTCCGTGGCGGTGATCACGTCGGAGATCAGGTGGACGTCGCGGAAGGTGACCGACAAGCCCTGCCCGATGATCGGGTCGCTCCAGCCGGCCGAGTCGCCGATCAATACCACACCGTCGGCGGCCACCTCGTCGGTCCACGTGTCGGTCATCGGGTACCCGGCGAGCGGGCCGGCGGGTGTGGCGTCGGCGATCGCATCGGGCACGGTGAGGAACGGCAGGCGGAACGACTCGAGGAATCGGCGTTCGCGGCCGTCACCGGAGTAGCGGTGCTTGTCGGCGACGTCCCAGGCCCCGTACAGCCGGGCGCGCCGGTCGGCCTGCGGGAACACCAGGTAGTGGAAGTCCTCCGCGACGCCGATGGCCTGTTGGTCGCTCGGCCAGTCGTGGGTTCCGTCGACGAGCATGCCGGCCATGATCACCTGCGGTTCGGTCGAGTGCAGCTCGATCGCGAGATGCTTGCGGATTCCCGACCCGCGGCCGTCGGCCGCCACCACCAGTCGGGCGGTCGCGGTGTGGTCGACGCCGTCGAGGGAATAGGTGACCGTCGGCGTGGTTCCGGGGGCGACCCGGGCCGGGCTTGTTCCCCGCCTGACGGTGGCGCCCTGCTCGGCGGCGTGGGTCAGCAGCGCCTCTTGGAGTTGGGGGTGGCCGACGCCGAGGCAGCCACCTATCCCGAGTGCGATGAAGTCGACGGCTCGCGCTTCGGCTTCGTCGGGGGTGAGCGTCTCGTCGTAGCCGACGTGACGGGTGATCAGGTTGGCGTGTGCCACCGAGTCGATGATGCCGCGGATGCCGAGCGCCTCGGCTTCGAGGATGCCCCACGGTGCCAGCCATTCGCCTCGTACCCGGTCGCGGAACTCGGTTTCTCGCTCGAGGACGAGCACGTCGAGCCCGGCCCCTGCCAGCACCGTGGCGGTGGACGATCCCGCCAACCCCCCACCGACGATGATGATGTCGAACGACTCGTTCATGTCCGCCCCTTGGTTGTTCTCCGGCGTGCAGTCTTGCACGTGGTGTCCATTTCAGATGTCAGTCTTCCTCGACGTAGACCCTGGCGACTGGATCGGGATCAACGATCTGGCATTCGCGATCCGCCACAGCTATCCCGTGAGCCCCGGCCACACGTTGGTCATCCCGCGACGTGTGGTGGAGACCTGGTGGGAAGCCACCGATCAGGAGCAGCACGCGATCCTTGCGTTGATCAATGGCGTGAAGCGGCGTCTCGACGTCGAGCTCTCCCCTGATGGCTACAACGTCGGCTCCAACGCTGGCACAGCAGCAGGCCAGACCGTTGCCCATCTCCACGTCCACGTCATCCCCCGCTTCGCCGGCGATATGGCCGACCCGCGGGGTGGCGTGCGTCATGTCAATCCCGAACGCGGGAACTACCTCCTCGGCGCAATACCGGTGGGCCGCATCAGCGGCGGCGCTGGTCACGCCCTTCGACGGTCGTCTCGAAATCGAGCTGCCGCGGTGTCTGAATCCGTGACGACCTCGACCGGCTGGTCAGCTTCGTCATGCGCGCGGGCATCAACCTCATCGCTCGCCATCTCGTTCGCCCCTTCGGATTTGTCTTGACTTCTCACTGTCCGAGGTTCACTATCATCCATAGATGATCTATGACTGATAGACAAACGCCTGCGAATGAGAAGGACCCAGCGGCCGCACCGGACCGGCGCGGTCAGCGACACATGGCCAAGCGCGCCGGATCATCGACAATGCGTGGTCGCTGGCCCGACGCGATGGTCTTGCCGGCATCTCGCTTCGCGACCTCGCTGACAGCGTCGATCTCCGCCAGCCCTCGCTGTATGCGTACTTCGAGTCGAAGCTCGGCCTGTACGACGCGATGTTCGAGGACGGCCAACGACAGCTACTCGATCGCTGTCGGGCACGCGAACCTCTCGCAGACCCGCGGGAGGAACTCGTCACCGTCGTCGAGGATCTCGTCCGGTTCTCGAGCGAGGACGTCGTTCGCCACCAACTGCTCTTCCAACGCACCATCGCCGGATTTGAACCGTCTGATGCGGCGATGGAACCCGCCCGGCAGTTCGTCGACCTCATGACCGAACGGCTGCACGCCGCAGGCGTAGACGGCCCCGCTGACGTCGACGTCTTCTCGGCGATCGTGTCGGGACTGGCCCATCAGCAAGTTGCGAACGATCCCGGCGGCGAGCGGTGGGTGCACCTAGCCCGCCGTGTCGTCGAGGCGCTCGTCGCCGACGTCGACCGACGCTCCGTTCGTCCAACGAAGAAGCCAGCCACGACCAGGAGAGTGAAGAAGTGAATCAGACCCCAACCGCAACCGTCGACGTCGCCTCGATCGCCCGAATCGATCATGGCGAAGCCATGCGGATCACCGCTGTCGAGAACCGGAAGTTCGCCGAGCTGATGGAGTCGCTGAGCCCCACGCAGTGGAACACGCTGACCGAATGCACCCTGTGGGACGTCCGTGCGATGGCGGCCCACCTCGTCGGCTCCGCCGCAGGCCAGGCATCGCCGCGCGAGTTCCTCCGCCAGAAACGTGGTGGCAAGCCGATCTGCAAGGAACTCGGTTCGCCGTTCTGGTGGGATGGAATGAACGAGTTGCAGGTCCGCGAGCGCGCCTCGGCGACAACCGAGCAACTGATCTCCGAATGGACCACGGTGTCGGCCAAGGCGCTGAAGTCGCGCACCAAGATGCCCCGACCGATCGCCGGCCTGAAGCTGCTGAACCTACCCGAACCCGTCGGACGCCAGCCCTTGTCGTACCTGTTCGACATCGGCTTCACACGAGACGTGTGGGCTCACCGGATCGACATCGCCCACGCCATCGCCGTGGAACCCGACCACGACGCCGCCCACGACGGACGCATCCTCGCCGACATCATCGCCGAATGGGCGGCCACCCACCGCGAGCCGTTCACCCTCGTCCTCGACGGTCCCGCCGGCGGCACCTTCGTGCACGGGACCGGCGGCGAAGAAGTCCACATCAGCGTCGTCGATTTCGTCCGCACCCTCGCCGAGCGGACCACCGCGAGCGGCGTTCTCCGACACACCCTGCCACTCTGAAGGGCACTGTTGCGTTGATCGTTCATCTGATCGCGAAGGATGGCCGGATCGGGTTGGGGGAGATCACCGAAACGGGGGAGTCGGTGTTCGTGCCGCTCGAGCGGGTTCGCACGCATCGCAACGAGGATCAGCGCGGCACCTTTCGCTGGAACAACGACTACCGGCTTCCCGAACGCCTCGGCGGCGGCATCGTGACCGTCCGGTTGCACAGCAACGACGAGGACAAGCAGCGCAAGTTCAACCGGGCCGAGAACGTCCGCCAGATCCCACCAGGCGATCCGGATTTCGAAACGCTCTACAAGAGACGCAACGACGCCGAGAGCATCAACCGACACCGCGACGACACGCTGTGGCCGCGGCGAGCGCATTCGGTCGGGTGCCGCCGTCAGTTGTTGAACCTGATCACCTACGCCGTCGGTGTGAACGCGATGTCGATGCACGTGCACCGACAGGGCCTCGCCCCACCGATCGCCGCCTGATCCGCCGGATTCTGTTCGAAAGATCGGGTCCGGCGCGCCCGGAACACGGTTCTGAGCAAGGAGCCGGCCGAATCGGGTGTTGCTGGCGCAGAGAGAGCCTCTACGCTTGCGAACGCAGTAGGCCCGGTGTCGACGAGCGGGGGTTTTCTCCCGCGAATCGCGCCGGTCCCGCGCCTCTAGCTCAATGGTAGAGCAGTGGGCTTTTAACCCATTGGTTCAGGGTTCGAGTCCCTGGGGGCGCACGATGAGTACCCTGCCGCGTCGCGAGCCCGACTGGATCCCGACGGCTCCGATCGTCATCACCCGTAGCCGCCGCATCGATGCATCGGTCGACGCGGTGTGGGCGTGGATCGCCGACCACGAAACGTGGCCCGAGTGGTTCACCGCCCTGAAATCGGTGCGGGTCACCGGCGAACCGGCCGGAGTCGACGGACGCCGCGAGGTGTCGATGGGCGGCCTCACCCTCGGCGAGGTGTTCACCGCATGGGAACCGGGATCGCTGTTCGCGTTCTCGGTCGTGAAAGGGCCACCGATCGTCGCGTCGGTGGCCGAATCGGTTGCGCTCACCGCCGAGGGCGCGGGCGCATGCACGATTACCTACACCCAGGGCATCGAACCGGCGCGAGGCTTCGGCTGGCTGTGGCGGATCATCGCCAGGCGCATGAACTCCGAGCTGCGCAAGGGCCTCGACCGCCTCGCCGACCTCGTCACCGACTGACGCGGCACCTTCCGATGTGACCTTGTGGCTGCCGTTCTCGATCGGAAAGTGCCTGCCGTTGGCGTGGTGCTACGCACGGGCCTCGCCGTCCCCGGTGCTTCCTGCCGGCGGATCGCATCGCGGTGTTCCAACGGCTCCGTTAGCGTGAGGCTTGCACCGATCGGGAAGGAAACCGTCATGCCCGAACGAATTGACAAGTCGCCGCGACTTCCGCCACGTTGGTTCATTCGTCTCGCCTGGCACACGCATCGCGGCATCTACCGCGTGACCGGTGGACGTCTGGGTCTGTGGCGGCCGAAACCGAACGGCTGGGGCACGATGCGTCTGACGGTGGTCGGTCGCCGCACCGGCCGGGAACGCAGCGTGATGGTGGGCTACTTCGAAGACGGTCCGAACCTCGTGACGATGGCCATGAACGGCTGGGGAGAAGGCGAACCAGCGTGGTGGCTGAACCTGCAAGCCAATCCGGAGGCCCGGGTCGAACTTGCCGACGGTCCGCGCCTCGTCACTGGCCGAGTCGCACAGGGTGACGAACGGGAGCGCCTGTGGGCCAGGTGGCGAGAGATCGACAAGAACCTCGACGGCTTCGCTGCACGCCCGCTCCGGTGAGACCGCGGTCGTGATCCTGGAGCCGAGTCGCGAGATCGAAGACTGAACGGGCACCGCCGAGCGATTCGACGACGTTCCTGGGTGGTCTGGCGAGTTCATGTTCTTCAAGGACGCGGACGCGTCAACACCGACATACGCGTCTTGAACCGAGACCTTCGCCCGCTGGCGGGGCGCGACTCAGACGGGTTTGTGAGCGAGGAACGAGTACCCGTACACCGCGAACGTGCGAGCGTTCGCCTCGCCGCTCGCACCTCCGAACACGTCGACGGCCTCGCCGACCTGGATGTCGACAAAGCCGGTCTGCCGCATCATTTCCATCCAGCCTGCACACGGCAGGCCACCGGCAATTCAAGCGGTCCAGAGATCGACGTCGCGGACCGCTTCCTCCGGCACCTCGTTGCCGTTGGCGATGTCGGCCATCTGCAGCCGCCCCCCGGGGCGCAGCACCCGCATCACCTCGTCGAAAACCGCTTGCTTGTCAGCGCACAGGTTGAACGCGCCATCGGAGATGACGACGTCGGCCCACCCGTTCTCGACCGGCAGCTCCTCGGCGAGCCCGTATCGGAATTCGACCTGTGACAAGCCCATTTCCGCCGCGGTCGATTGCGCCTTGTCCAGCATCTCCGGCGTCATGTCGACCCCGACAACCTGGCCCATGTCACCGACGAACCCGGCCGCGATGAAGATGTCGAACCCGGCGCCCGAGCCGATGTCGACCACGCGCTCACCGGGCGAAGGCTGGATGAGCGAGAACGGATTCGCGACCCCGGCGAACGACTCGACGGCGGCGTCGGGCAGCGCCGCCACCATCGCGTCGTCGTAACCCAAACGGGCGGCCAGGGGACGTCCGGTGTGGAAGTGGAACGTGCCAGCGGGGTCGACGGCGACCTCCTTGTACTTCTGGCGCACCTCCGACCGCAGTAACTCGGCATCGACGAACATCTCATCACTCATCACGGACCCCCTTGGTGACGACGCAGCGACTCGTCCACGATGACATAGCCGAGCCGGCGGTGCAACCGCCCACCGAACCACGGCCGGCCGCGACCGACCGTGTGGCACGATGTGCGCATCGTTGCCCGGATCCACCTCCCCGATCGGCTCGCGCCGGTGGCCGCGTGGCGATGGTTCCCACACGTCACGCTGTTCGCGGCGGCGTTGTTGCTCCGGGTCACATGGGTGCTCCGGGTAGATCGCGTCGGCCGCTGGGCATTCAACGACGCGCTCGACTATCACGCCAGCGCCGTGAGCGTCTCCAACGGGCACGGCTTCGGTGGGTTGGGGGTGGGTCCGTCGGCCCGCTGGCCACCCGGCTACAGCGCGGCGCTGGGCGCCCTGTATTGGGTGTTCGGCACCGACCCGCTCGTCGGCGAGCTGTTCAATGCCCTCGTCGGAGCGTTGACCGTTGTCGGCCTGATGGTGTTCGTCGAGCGGGCGATCGACCGGCGGACCGCCGTGGTCGCCGGCGCGATCTTGGGCGTGCTACCCGGCCCGATCCTGTGGACCGACGTGTTGGTGACCGAGACGCTCTACACCGCGGTCTTCGTCGTGTTGTTCATCGTGCTCGCCCGCGCCACGCCGACTTGGGGATGGCTAGTGGCGATCGGTGTGATCATCGGCCTCGGCGGGCTGATCCGGGGTGAGGCCCTGACCTGGGGGCTGTTGCCGATCGTCGCGTTCTGGCATGAGTTGCCCAGGGTCGAGCTCGCCAAGCGAGTCGCGGCGATCGCAGCGGTCGCCGTCATGGTGCTGCTGCCCTGGACGATCCGCAATGCCATCGTGATGGACGCCTTCGTCCCGGTCGCCACGAACGCCAGCCAAACCCTGTGGTCCGGCCACAACCCCGGGGCGACCGGGGCCCAGACCTACCCACCGGATTCGTACTTCGAGCAGTTCGACGAGACGGTGCCGCTCCGTGAGCTGCAATCGAGCAAGGCGCTGCGCAACGACGCCCTCGAGTACATGTTCACGCACCCGGTGCGCGAACTGGAACTGATCCCACTGAAGTTGATCCATCTGAACCGTGGCGACTCGTATGCGCTCGACTGGGTGAACGATGCGCCCGACGGCCCACCGATCTCAGCGATCGACGTCGAGCGGATCGGCATCATCGCCGACGCCGCCTATTACGCGTTGCTGGCGTTCACCGTGTTCGGCGCGTCGTGCTGGGCAGATCGTTCTGGGTGACCCGCGCCGGTCGGTTGATCGCAGCATCGTTCCTGACCGCTGTGTTCCTGTACGGATTCCTGTACTACGGGAACTACCGGTACCGTGTGCCCTACGAGCCGTTGATGGTCGTCGTGGCCGCCACCGTCCTGACGCGCCTGTGGGCCCGTCGCCGCGAGTGGTCCCGCCCACTCACCTGAAACAGATCAGGTGTGCCGGATGCTCATCCCGCCGTCGACGGGGATGATCGCGCCGTTGACGTAGCTCGACGACGGCAGGCACAGGTTGAGCGTCATGTGCGCCACCTCCTCGGGCACGCCGTAGCGCCGCAACGGCACCCGCCGCCGCGCGTACGTCTGCTTGGCCTTGTCGGGGATCGTCTCGGTCATGCCGGTCAGGATCGGGCCGGGGCACACACAGTTGACCGTCACGCCGTGGCTGCCCAACTCGACCGCCATGCTCTTGGTCAACCCGACCACGCCTGCCTTGGTCGCGGTGTAGGCGGCCATGCCGGCGGTCGTGACGATCGCCTCGGTCGAGGCGATGTTCACGACGCGCCCGCCGTCCGAGCTGGTGAGCGACGGCAGTGCGAACCGAACGAGGCGCGCGTGAGCGGTCAGGTTGATGTCGAGCGTGGCGGCCCAGTTCGACTCGAACAGGTCGTCATCTTCGAACATCGAGGTCGGTAGCGCCACGCCCGCGTTGTTGATCACGATGTCGATGCCGCCGAACTCGGCGATGGTCACGTCCACCAGATCTCGCAGCTGTTCGGCCGAGGCCACGTCGCAGACGACACCGAGCGCGGCATCCTCGCCATGCACGGCCCGGATCTCGTCGACGACGTGATGGACGCGCTCGGCGCCGAGATCGGCGACCACGACGTGTGCTCCCTCGTCGGCGAACAGGCGGGCGGTCGCGCGTCCGATGCCGCTGGCAGCCCCGGTGACGATGGCTCGCCGTCCGGAGATCGAGCGGGAGAGTTCGGTGAGACGCCTCGTGTGTGCCATCTGCCGAAACTACCGACCCGCAGGCATCGGCCGATGAATCAGGGTGCGGGTGCGAACGCGAGCGCGGCGAGCGGCGGCACCGTGATCACGATCGACTGGTGACGGTCGTGCGAGTCGAGCGGCACCGTCTCGACGCTGCCGAGGTTGCCGATACCGGCGCCGCCGAACAGTTCCGAGTCGGTGTTCAGCAACTCGTTCCAGGTGCCGGCCACCGGAACGCCGAGGCGATAGTTCTCCTGCGGCGTGGGGGTGGCGTTGAGCACCACCAGCACCGGCCGTGCGTCGCCGGTCGGGTCGGTGCGCAGCCAGGCGAACACACCCCTGGCCGCGTCGTGGGCCTCGACCCACTGCATGCCCGGGCCGCCGGCACCGGCATCGGTGTCGCCGCGGTGCAGCGCCGGTTCGCTCCGGTACAGCCGGTTGAGCTCGGTGATCAACTGCCGCACTCCCTGATGCATCGGAATGTCGTGCAGCCCCCAGTCGAGCGTGCCGTCGTGATTCCACTCCGACCGGGTGGCCAGCTCGCAGCCCATGAACAGCAGCTTCTTGCCGGGCTGGAACCACTGCATCGCGTACAGCAGGCGCAGGTTGGCGAACTGCTGCCAATCGTCGCCGGGCATCTTGCTGAGCAACGATCCCTTGCCGTGCACGACCTCGTCGTGGCTGAGCGGCAACACGTAGTGCTCGCTGCCCATGTAGACGGAACGGAACGTGACCTCACCGTGGTGCCAGGCGCGATGGATCGGGTCGCGCTGCATGTACTGCAGCGTGTCGTGCATCCATCCCATGTCCCATTTGCCACCGAAGCCGAGGCCGCCGAGATAGGTCGGCCGGCTGACTCCGGCGTAGGCCGTCGATTCCTCGGCATGGGTGACGATGTCGGGGTGTTCGCCGTAGACCGCTTCGTTGAACTGCCGCAGGAACGCGATCGCCTCGAGGTTCTCCCGACCGCCGTAGATGTTGGGGATCCACTCGCCGGCGTTGCGCGAGTAGTCGAGGTACAGCATCGACGCCACCGCGTCGACCCGCAGGCCGTCGACGTGATACCGCTCGAGCCAGCACATCGCGCTGGAGATCAGGAACGCCCGCACCTCGTTGCGGCCGTAGTTGAAGATCGCCGAGTTCCAGTCGGGGTGGAACCCCTGTCGCGGGTCGGCGTGTTCGTAGAGGTGGGTGCCGTCGAACTCGGCGAGACCGCTCGGGTCGGTCGGGAAGTGCGAGGGCACCCAGTCGAGCAGCACCCCGAGCCCGCGCTGGTGCAGCCGATCGATCATCGCCATCAGATCCGTCGGCGAGCCATGCCGCGCGGTGGGGGCGAAGTAGCCGGTGGTCTGATAGCCCCACGACCCGTAGAACGGGTGCTCCATGATCGGCAGCAGCTCGACGTGGGTGAAGCCGTGTGCGAGGCAGTGATCGGCGAGCGGGTCGGCGAGGTCTCGATAGTTCGGGAAGCGCCGGCCCTCGGTGACGGTGCGGCCCCACGACCCGAGGTGCATCTCGTAGATCGACATCGGGGCATCGAGCCGGTGGCGCTCGCCCCGCGTCGCCATCCAGTCGCCGTCGCCCCATGTGTGATCCAGGTCGGCGACGACCGAGTCGACCGACGGTGCGCCGTGGTGTGCCGCGCCGATCGGGTCGCTCTTGTCGATACGGACACCCGACTGTGCCGTGATCCGGAACCGGTACGTGGTGCCGACTCCCGCCCCGTCGACCCATCCCGACCAGACACCCGACGAGCCCTGCGGGTGGAGCTCGACCTCGCCGACCCAGCCGTCGAAGTCGCCGATGACGTGCACCGCTCGTGCCGACGGTGCCCACACCGCGAATCGACAGCCACCGACACCTGGTTGGGCGCCGAGCTGTTCGTGTAGGCGGCGATGTGTACCTTCGCCCAGCAGGTGCAGGTCGAGATCGGGGATCGATGCGTTCGTCATCGTGACGTTGCCTCGCTGCGGCGGCGAAGTGCCGGCCGCTGATAGACGGATGGATGGGTCATGGCGCGATCATCTCGGCGACGGCCGCCAGCGGCCAGTGGACCCAGTCGGGCCGGTTCGCCAATTCGTAACGCACCTCGTACAACCCCTTCTGGAGAGCGTACGCGTCGAGCAGCAGGTCGGCCGCCGCGCGGTCGGTCGGCACGAGGCCGGCGTCGGCCGCCGTGGTGAGATACGAGTCGACGATCGTCGTACACGTCGCACGCGTCCAGGCGGAGCGGCTGTCATCGACCTGAGATCGGTCGACCTCGGCCACCAGGCCGCGTTCAACGGCGGTATCGAGCGCACTCCGACCGGCGTAGTCGACCGACCGCAACAGCCCCGCGACGTCGGTCAAGGGTGACTTCATGATGCGGCGCTCGCCGATCGGTCGACCGGGCTCGCCTTCGAAATCGATGAACGTGATGTCGTTGCCCGACCGCAGGATCTGACCGAGGTGCAGATCGCCGTGGACCCGGATGCGGCGAGCGTCCAGCTTGTCGGTGCGCAACGTGTCGAATCGACCCAACACGGCGTCGACGGGTTCACGCAGTGCGAGCGCCGCAGGGGTGTCGAGCTTGGCCCGCGCCAGCGCGCGCTGGGTGGAACGCACGCTGTTGCGCAGGGTCTGCAGCAGCGAGCGTTGCCACAGCAAGGTGAACGGCAGGGGCGCCATGTGGTCGGTGCCGTCCGATGCCGCCAGCGCCGCGTGCAGCTCGGCCGTGCGACGCCCGAGCAGTTCGGCCATCCACTGGGTCTGGTCGTTGGCGCCACCGAACTCGCTGCGGTGCTCGATGCCGAGCGCCAGCTCGTCGAGTGTCCACGACCACAGGTCACCGTCGTTCGCGATCGCGTCATGGACGATGACGACGTCGGCCGGCAGCGATTCGCCCGCCAGATCGATCTCGAGCGTCGCTGCTACCCCCGGCACCTGGGCGAACCCGTGAGCGGTGAGGTGGGCCGGGAGCTCGACGTCGGGGTTCGGCCCCGGCTCGAGTCGCCGCACGAGTTTGGCGATCAGCTGATTTGCGACGATCACCGAAGAGTTGGACTGCTCGACTCCCAGCGGCACCAGATCACGGGACGACTTGACCAGTCGCGCGACACCTGGTCGCTGCGGCAATCCGCGTGCGGTGCCATGCCGAGCAGCCGTCGTGCGCCGGTTGAGCGCAGCGGCGGCCACTGCCATCGCTCCGTCGGGGCCGGCCATCGCGTCGACCAACACGGCGCCGTCGTCGAGCGATGCGATCACGGCGCCGGGTGTCTCGCTCGCCGCCAGGATCGCCAGACGGCCGGTGGCGCGCATGACCGGCACGGCGTACCGGTGATCGTCGCCCTCGGTGAACGCGACCCGGACGATCAACAGCGACACATCGGCCTCGGGATGGCGCAGCGGCACCGCGTCTTCGATCACCACCTCGCGGGTGGTCAGCTCCTTGCCCGCGTACCAGCGCCGGGTCGGCAACCACTGCCCCAGCGCGCGTGAGAGAGCGGCGCGCCGGCGCAGCACCTCGGCCCATGACCCGCGCAAGATCGGCAGCTCGACCGCGTCCTCCACCCCATCCCGTGGTGCCTCGAGCGAGAACCAGAAGAAGCCGTACGGGGCGAGCGTGAGGTGGTACGGCGAATCGGACACCGTGGCGAACCGAGTGTGACCGAATGCCTCGACAGGCACGTGATGGGAGAAGTCGCGAAGGTCGAGCTCGACGTGCTGGGCGAGCCGTGACAGGTTCGCGACGCACAGGAACGGCTCCTCGTCGGGCAGGGCCCGAACGAACGCGAGCACGTGCGGATTGTCGGGGTCGAGGAATTCGATCGTGCCGCGCCCCAGTACGGGACGGCGTTTGCGCAGTGCGATCAGTTGGCGCATCCACGACAACAGCGACGCCGAGTCGTTGGTCTGGGTGTCGACGTTGAGGCTTTCGTAGTGGTAGCCCTGCTCGGTGATCAGCGGGAGGTACAGCCGGTGTGGGTTCGACCCGGAGAAGCCGCCGTTGCGGTCGGACGACCATTGCATCGGTGTGCGGACGCCGTCGCGATCGCCGAGATAGACGTTGTCGCCCATGCCGATCTCGTCGCCGTAGTACAGCACCGGCGTGCCGGGCAGCGAGAACAGCAAACCGTTCAGCAGTTCGATCTTGCGGCGGTCGTTGCCCAACAGCGGGGCCAGTCGGCGCCGGATGCCGAGGTTGATGCGCATCTCCGTGTCGTGGGCATAGGCCCGCAGCATCATCTGGCGTTCCTCGTCGGTGACCATCTCGAGTGTGAGCTCGTCGTGGTTGCGCAGGAACGTGGCCCACTGGCACCCGTCGGGGGGCAACGGCGTCTGTTCGAGGATGTCGGTGATCGGGGTGCGGTTCTCCATCTGCACCGCCATGAACATGCGCGGCATCAGCGGGAAGTGGAAGTTCATGTGGCACTCGTCGCCGTCGCCGAAGTAGGCGACCGCGTCCTCCGGCCACTGGTTCGCCTCGGCCAGGAACATGCGGTCGCCGTAGTTGCGGTCCATGTGGGCCCGCATCCGCTTCAGGAAGGCGTGCGTCTCGGGCAGGTTCTCGCAGTTCGTCCCGTCGCGTTCGTACAGATAGGGGATCGCGTCGAGGCGCAACCCGTCGACACCCATGTCGAGCCAGTAGTCGAGCAATTCGAGGATCGCGGTCTCGACCGCCGGGTTGTCGAAGTTGAGGTCGGGTTGGTGGGAGTAGAAGCGGTGCCAGTAGTACTGCTGGGCGACCGGGTCCCAGGTCCAGTTCGACGCCTCGAAGTCCTGGAAGATGATGCGGGCGTCGCCCCATTGGCTCGGGTCGTCGGTCCACACGTAGAAGTCGCGTTCGGGCGAACCGGCCGGGGCGCGACGGGCACGCTGGAACCAGACGTGTTGGTCGCTCGTGTGGTTGATGACCAGCTCCGTGATCACCTTGAGGTCGCGGTCGTGCGCCGCCGCGAGGAAGCGCTTGAACGAGCGCATGTTGCCGTAGTCGGGGTGCACCGAGCGGTAGTCGGCGATGTCGTAGCCGTCGTCGCGCAGCGGTGACGGGTAGAACGGCAGCAGCCACAGCGCGGTGACGCCGAGATCGACGAGATAGTCGAGCCGCGAAGTGAGACCGTCGAAGTCGCCGGTGCCATCGCCGTTCGCATCCTGGAACGCCCGCACGTGGAGCTCGTAGATGACGGCGTCCTTGAACCAGTCCTGATGGTCGGGGCCGGACTCCGCTGCGCCGCGGCCGCTCGATCCGCGTGGGCGGGCACGGCGCTTGGGCTGCTTGACGACGCTCATGTCGTGGTCTTTGTCGGGTCGGTGGCCGATGCGGGCGCAGGTGGGTCGATGCGGCGGACCGCGAACACGTGGGCGGCGCCACCACGGCCGGGCGTGAGCTCGACGTAGTTGTGCCAACCGCGCCAGCGGTACACCCCGCCACCGAGCAGATCGTGCACCTCGAACTCGTCGTCGTCGCCGAGACCGATCCCGAACGTCGCGGGGTCGATGTGCACGTTGCCGGCTCGCCGATTGCGGGTGTCGACATTGACGATGCACAGGATCGGGTCGCCGACCCCGAGCGGGTCGGTCTTCGAGAAGCACAGCAGGTCGCCGGAGTCGGTGTCGTGGAACTGGAGCGTGCGCAGGTGTTGCATCGCCGGTTGCGAGCGACGGATCTGGTTGAGCCGCGTGAGCAACGGTGCGATCGAGTCGGGATCGTCGAGATGCCACGTGCGCAGCTGGTACTTCTCGGAATCGAGATACTCCTCCGAGCCGGGTTTGATCGCCCGATGCTCGAGCAGCTCGAATGCGGGGCCGTAGACACCCCAGTTGGCCGACAGCGTCGCGGCGAGGATGGCGCGGTTGACGAACATCTCCCGGCCTCCGTGCTGCAGTTGCTCGGTGAGGATGTCGGGGGTGTTGGGCCACGCATTCGGTCGGTACGAGTCGACCGTGCGGGTGGCGAGATCGCTGAAGTACTCCCGCAGCTCCCAGGCCTGGCTGCGCCATGCGAAGTACGTGTACGACTGGTTGAACCCGACCTTGGCGAGCCGCTCCATCACCCGCGGTCGCGTGAACGCCTCGGCGAGGAAGATCGTCTCGGGATGGTCGCTGCGGATCGAGTCGATCGCCCATTCCCAGAACGGGAATGCCTTGGTGTGGGGGTTGTCGACCCGGAAGATGGTGATGCCCTGATCGATCCAGAACCGGATCACCCCGGCGAGCCCGCGCCAGAGCGCCTTCCAGTCGGACGACTCGAAGTCGATCGGGTAGATGTCCTGGTACTTCTTGGGCGGGTTCTCGGCATATTGAATGGTGCCGTCGGCACGATGGGCGAACCACTTGGGGTGTTCGGTGACCCAGGGGTGATCGGGCGTGCACTGGAACGCGATGTCGAGCGCCGGCTCGATACCGCGCTCGCGGCAGGCGGATGCGAGCGCGTGCACGTCGTCGAGCGTGCCCAGATCGGGATGTACGGCGAGGTGATCGGCGATGCCCCAGGGGCTGCCGACGTCGTCGGGTTCGGCCTCCGTGGTGTTGTTGCGGCCCTTCCGGTTCGCTTCGCCGATCGGGTGGATCGGCGGTAGGTAGAGCACGTCGAACCCCATCGCGGCGACGTAGTCGAGGCGGTCGATCGCGTCGCGCAGCGTGGCGTGACCAGTGGCGGGAGCGATCGTCGAGCGCGGGAAGAACTCGTACCAGGCGCTGAATCGAGCGCGCTCGGGATCGACGTCGAGTGACAGCGCGCCGCCGGTGGCGAGCGGCTCGCGATCGGCGTACCGCCAGAAGATGTCGGCCCAGTCCTCGCTGACCATCGCAGTGCCACCGTCGGTGAGCTCGGAGAGCCATGCCTCGAGCCGCGCGACGTCGGCGCTCTGCGCAGACTTGACAGCGCGTGCTCGTTCGAGCAGTTCCCGCACGATCGCTTGGCCCGCCATCAGCTCGACCGTGACGTCGACGTCGGCGTCGATCTTGCGTTCCGTGCCGTTCCGCCACGTCTCGGGGTGATCCGACCAGCCGATCACCTCGAACTCGTGGCGGCCGAGCTTGGTCGGCATGAACGTGGCGTGCCAGCGATCGTTGCCGTCGAACTCCATCGCGATCTCGATCCACTTGCCGCCCCGACTCGTCGGTGCGGCGCGGCGCCAACGAACCGCTGCGTTGACGGCGTCGTGGCCATCACCGAACACGTCGGCCCGCACGGTCACCGGCTCCCCGAGCCCGGCCTTGGCGGCGAAGATGCCGCCGTCGACGACCGGCGCGACCGGCTCGATGACGACTCGTGACGGTCGGTCCGTGGGCAGTTTGGTCATCGCTGGGTCGTGCTCCTGGGCGCTACGGGGTGGTCGAGGCATGTCTCAGCCTCCATTCATACCCGATCCGGGGCCCTCGTCGAGGCCGCGACCGGTGACGCGACGAGGGTCACCGCGGTGGCCCTCGTCGCTGTCGTGCTCAGTGGACGTCGACGTCGACCCACACGAGGCGGTGATCCGAGCTCGGGAACGGGAAGGTGCCGACCAGCGCGAACAGCGGATCCGAGCTGAGAGGCCAGAAGACCGCTGCGTCGTCGATCTCCATGTTCCTCGACGGCAACACGTAGTCGGCCCGCAGATTGCCAGGCGCGCTGTCGGCGAAGTCGGCGGTGTCGAATGCCGGGTCGCCGAGGTGGGTCGTATTGGCGCCACCTTGCAGCGCTGATTGCTCCGGACCGCCGAGGCTGTCCGGCGTCACCTGGGTGTTGACCTTCGGGCTGTCGAGCAACTGCTGGATCGAGCCAGGGAGGCTGTCACCGTCGAGCGGGTCGGAGTTCTGGTCGCCGGCGATCACGAACCGGTCGCCATCGTTCAGCCCGCCGAAGTTGCCGGCGTCGTCGTAGATGTACGACGACGTCGCGCCACCCATCACGTAGTCGGCCCACAAGCGGATCTCGTCACTGTTTCGCCGTCCATTGCGATCCTCGTCACCGTCGAACACCGGTGGCGTCGGATGGCTGACGAGGAAGTGCACCTCGCGGTCACCGATCCACATCGGTACGTCCCAGTGGCTCTTCGAAGAAAGCCGCACCACATCGAGCTCGTCCGGTGAGAACCATGGCGTGCCCGGCGGAAGCTCGGGCAACAGCGCTCCCGGCATGTCCTTCCAGAGGAAGTTCTGGAACGTGCGGATCTCGTCGACGTCGATCGGGTGCATCGAGTAGACGACCATGCCGTACTGCCCGGGGAAGAACCCGAATCCGAACGCGTCATCGGGTCCACCGAAGAACCCGTCGTTGTTGAGATCGAATCCGGAGTCGATGCCGGTGTTCGACGGCGCCACGTAGCGGAACGGGTAGTCGATCGGATCGGCCCCGCCCTGGCCGATCGACAGGTAGTTCTGCTGGAACCGCGCCGCTGCGACGCCACCGGCGTCGTAGTCGAACTCGTTGATCAGCAACACTTCGGGCCGTGCACGCTGGATGATCTCGGCGATCGCCGCCGGCTGGAGGCTACCGGCGGTGGCGAGTTCGAACGCGAGGTCGCCCTCGTTGAACCGGTTCAGCGATGCGTTGAACGTCGCGTAGCGGGCGTCCTCGACGGCCGTTACGGCGTGCTGCCACGCCTTCTTGTAGTGGTCGATCGCCTTGTCGAAGTCGCCGTCGGCGATCTCGTCGGCGGCCTTCGCCAGCTCGGACTGGGCCTTGGCGATGTCGCTCGCCTTGCCACCGGTGTTGATGGCGATGTCGAGCGCCGCGTTGGCCAGCAGATCGTCGGCGGCGAGCAACTGGTCGATCGCGGCCTGGGCGCCCGGCGCCGCCGACCCGGCGACCTTGCCGAGCTCCTTGACCGCCTCCTTCTCCTCGTCGAAGACCTTGTTGCCGTACTTGCCGTTGAGGTACGACTCGTCGAGCCACAGGTCGGGGTCGAGGCTGTCGTCGATCGCGCCGATCGCCTTGCCGATCGCGGTGTCGTTCTTCGAGTCGCCGGTCGGGAGCAGCGCTGCGAGGTCAGATCTCGCCGTCTCCTTCAAGCCTCTGGGGGTCGCCAGATCGAGGCCGATCACGACCGGATCGTGATCGGAGGACCGGAACTCGTCGGGGTGATACAGGCCGGGCTGGTTGAAGTTGTTGTAGTCCAGCCCCGACGGCTCATCGGAGTTGACGTGCCAGAAGGCTGCACCGGTCACTTTGTCCGAGATCGATGGGCTCGCCAGGGCGTGATCGAGGTAGCCGGACTGGCTGAAGAAGTTGTACGAGTAGGCGCCGTCGGCGAAACCGGTGCCGACGAACGCCTCGATCAGATCCGTGTAGGCGCCGGCCTTGATCGCGGTGATCGGGTCTTCCTTGGCGTACGAGTTGAGGTCGCCGATGATCAAGAAGTTGCCGCTCCCGCTGTCGGTCGGGTCGGTCGCGAGATGGTCGACGATCGCCTGGGCGGCGTTGGTACGCGTGATGTTGCAGTTGCCCTGGCCGTCACCGGTATCGGGGTCGCCGACGGCATTGCAGTCGGAGCCCTTCGACTTGAGGTGGTTGACGGCAACTGTGAAGGTTGCTCCTGTTCGCGTTCTCGACGAACGTCTGCACCAGCATCGGCCGGTTGAGGGTGTCGTCGAAAAGCGGATCATCGCTGCTGTCGAGTACGTCGAAGCTGCCGATTGGTGTCACGGCGGCCGGCTGGTACAACAACGCAACGCGGATAGCGTCGGTGCCGATCGCGCCGGTCGCGATGTAGTCGTAGGTGCCCGGTGCCGTCGCATCGTTGAGTCCAGAGACGAGGTCGGCCGTCGGCACGTCGGCGGGATGGTTCTCGATCTCCATCAGGCCGATCACCTCGGCGTCCATGCCGCTGATCTCGGTCACCAGCTTGTCGCGCTGACGCGTGAGCTCATCGGCGGTGTCGGCGCCACGACAGTCCTGGTTGCCCAGTGGCCCACAGATCGGCGTGCCGTCGTCGACCGTCGTGAAGTAGTTCAACACGTTGGCGGACGCGACCTGGATCGAACCCCCGACGTCGGGCACGGATGTCCTTGCGTTGACGCGAGTGAAGTTGATCGTCTGCGTCGGTTCGATCTGGTACACGCCGAACGAGTAGTTCACGTTGCCCGTGATGCCCGGCAACGTGTCGCCCGTGCGCAGGGTGTCGTCGAGGCCGAGGTAGGGCGGAAGCGGCAACGGGTTCTGGACGTTGCTGGCATCGTCGAGTTGGATCCGGCTGCGGTCGTTCAGGTCCTGCAGGGCGATTGCCGGTGCACCGGGCGCCACGACGTTGGTCGGGTTGTCGAGCGGGCCGCCGATCGACAGGTCGACTTCGCCGTACCGTGCCTGCGTGAAGTTGCCCGACGCGTGGAGCGTCTGAGCGATCGTGATTTCCATGCCCTCGACCCATTCCCAGTCGCCGACTGTGCTGACCGGAAGGGTCCATGCTTCCGGTGTGGTGGTTCCGGTCGGCGGGCAGCTCGTGACGCTCTCGACGTTGTTGATCTCGGTGAGACCGAAGTATTCCGCGACCGTGCCGCGCACGCGTACGGTGTCGCCGGTGTCGACGGAGTCGACCCCTGCGTTGAACACGAAGATGCCTTCCGAGGTCGTGGAGTCGCCGTCGTGGTCGTTGCCTTCCTCTTGCATGAAGAAGCCGCTGAGCTCGGTTGGGCCCTCGAAGTCGCCGGTGACGATGCCCTCGATCTCGCGAACGCTGCCGACGTCGGGGCTGCTGAGGCCTGAACCCTGGATGTCGTGGATCAGCGTCGCGGGATCACCGCACACGCCGACCGGGTCCGTGGCGATCGTGATGGCGATGTTTGCGGCACCTGGCGTGTTCTCGGCCTCGCCGATCGCAGGTGAACCCGGGAAGTCGGGAAATCCGAACCCATCGAAGTCGTTCAGGGTCCAATCGGTGGCGGAGTCGGTGTCGACGCCGTTGGGGATGCGCGATGCACCACCCGGCGTGAACGGGCTGCCGCCGAATCCGGGCGCCAGAACCGTCGTCGAGTATGTCTGTTCCAACGCCCCGTTGTCGGCGACTGCGACGTCGTCGACGATCCGTGCCCAGGGTGCCAGGTCGAATGAGCCGTCGTCGTCGGTGTCGAGGTCGGTGCCCACGCTGCCTGTGAACCCTTCGACCAGCAAGATCGTGATGGCGTCGTTCTCCATGTCCTCGTCGTCGGTCCAGTAGCCCGATCCGTTCGTTGTCGCGACCGGAAGTGCGGCATCGATGATGCCTTGATTCGGGTTGTCACCTTCGATCTCGAGCACGGTGAACGCCGAGTAGTCCGTCGACGGGGCACCGAACAACTCGACGAATGCTTCGCTGTCGGTGCCCGTGTGGTTGGCGACGAACTCATTGATCACGGGATCGGCGGGTGGCCCTGTGCACGGGGCCAGCGGCGTCGCCGTGTTGCGTGGGCTCGGCGAGCCGGCGGCGAAGTCGGCCGCGTTGTGGTCGGTCTCGGTGCAGCCGTTGCTGGCGCGGATCGCTGCGGTGGTGTTGCTGAGTCCGGGCGCAGCACCTGCGCCCTCGAAGCAATTGGCCGAGCCGTAGCCGACGAGATCAGTAGTGCTCGTCGGACAACTCCCGCTCAGCGCAGCGGTGCTGTCGACGAGGGCCACCTTGCCGCTCGTGGCGCTCATCGCTATCGATCCGGCGACGTCGGGTGTGGGGAGTGGCGTGGTACCGCCCGCCCCCGTCGCCTGCTGTACGAGGAAGTACTGGCCGGGTTGCAGCGTTCCGCTGAGCGCGGTGGTCTGCCAGGTTGTGCCCGAAGAGGATGCGTACTGCACCGACCAGCCGGTGACCGACACCGGCGACGAACCGCGATTGAAGAGCTCGACGAAGTCGTTGGTATAGGTAGCGCCGCTGTTGCCGCCACCTCCATAAACCTGGCTGATGACGACACCGGGCGATAAAGCGGTGGTCTCGGCGCCGGCCGACACCACGAGTCCTGTTGCGAGCAGTGTGAATACCGAGAGGGCTCGCCACCCTCGCGTTCGGAAAATCGACATCAGGGGATCTCCTTCGTCTGGTCGACGTCCGAACGAGCCGAAACGAACAACACCGCCGAGGTCCGCCGGACGTGAGATGTGTCGCCTGGTGTCGACAGTACGCGTACGGCATGAACTCAGGCCAGCGACCCGATGAACATCTCACGCGTCTTGAGAGAACTGTGCGCAAGAACTGACCGAACGTTGGCGCGCGGCCGCGAGTTCAGCCGAAACGCGACACCAGATCGTGGCCGACCTCAGCGAGCCGGTCGGGGCGGAATGTCGCCACGATCGTTTGGGCGACGCCGACCGCGGCCAACGAATCGATCCGGCCATAGAGGGCATCGCCCGGCTTGCCCATCGCCATCGCGTACACGGGTATCGCATCTCCATCGCGGCCGTGCTCGGCGGCAGTCCGCTTCATCACGTCGATCAGTTCGCTGATCTCTCCCGCTGTTGCGCTGCCGGGGAAGAAGGCGTCGCCTCGTGCGCCGGCCCGTCGAGCCGCCGCCGCGGTGTGGCCGCCGATCACGATCGGCACGGTGGCGTTGACCGGCCGCGGGCGCGAGATGCAGTTGTCGAAGTCGACGAACTCGCCGTTGAAGCTGGCCTTGTCCTGCGTCCAGAGCGCACGGATCGCGTCGATGTACTCGTCGAGACGCTTGCCGCGGGCCGCGAACGGAACCCCGAGCGCGTCGAACTCCTCCTTCAGCCAGCCCACCCCGACACCCAACTCGACGCGGCCGCCCGACAGGTGGTCGAGCGTGGCGACCGCCTTGGCCGTGATCACCGGGTTGCGCTGGGTGGCGATCAGGATGCCGGTGCCGAGCCGCAGCGTCGTCGTGTGGGCGGCCGCCCACGTCAACCAGATCAGCGGGTCGGGCAGGTCGAAATCCTCGGCGCCGCCGGCCATCTTGCCACTCTGGTCGTAGGGATACTTCGACTCGTACCCGGATGGCACGACGACGTGCTCGACCGTCCAGGCGGTCGTGAAGCCGCCTGCCTCGGCCGCCTGCACCACGGCCTTCGCACCGTCGGGCGACGAGCCGTGACCGGTGTTGGCGAACATGATTCCGAATTGCATCTCTGACCTCCTGTACGTCGCATCACGACAGCCGTGATCTTCCCGGTCGCAGGCCGACGCGGCGACGACCGTAGTCTGGCGACATGGATCGGCAGTATGTGGACGTTTCCGTGGAGGGCCCGGTCACGACCGTGACCCTCGACAACCCCGCCAAGCGCAACTCGCTCGCGCTCGACGTGATGCTCGAACTCACCGACGTGTTGCGCGAGATCGGTGACTCCGATGCGCTCGGCGTCATCATCGCCGCCGAGGGCCCGGTGTTCTCGGCGGGTCACAACTTCGGCGACATGGTGGGGGTCGAATTGCCCGACGCCCAGCACCTGTTGCACGTGTGTACCGACATGATGAACATGGTGCAGCACATCCCACAGGTCGTGATCGCCAAGGTCGCCAAGCTCGCCACCGCGGCGGGGTGCCAGCTCGTCGCCACCTGCGACATGGCGATCGCCGCCGAGTCGGCCGGGTTCGCCCTGCCCGGCGGCAAGGGCGGTTTGTTCTGCAATACGCCGCTGGTCGCGGTCGCCCGCCAGATCGGCCGCAAACGGGCGCTCGAGATGGCGATCACCGGCGACGTCGTGCCTGCCGCCACAGCCGCCGAGTGGGGCCTGATCAACCGTGCCGTTCCCGACGACGAGCTCGACGACGCCGTCGACGATCTGATGAGGCGCTCGATCCGCGGCAGCGCGCTGTCGAAGGCGGTCGGCAAGCGCGCGTTCTACGCCCAGGTCGACATGGACCAGCCGAAGGCGTACTCGTACGCGATCGAGGTGATGGCCGCCGGGGTCGTGACCCCCGACGGGCAGGAGGGGATCAACTCGTTTCTCGAGAAGCGCAGGCCGAACTTCACGCAGCGAGCGCAACCTCGCGCAACCGGCCGGTGATCCGATCCCGACGGTTGCGGATCGTTCTGGGCGTCACCTGCAGCTCGCGGGCCAGGTCGATCGTCCGTGGTGAGTCGACCAGCTGACGCATCAGTTCGATGTCACCGGCGGATACGCCTGCGGCGAGCGCGTCGCCCAGCAGCTCGTCGAGTTCGTCGCTGGCGCACGGAGACGGAGCTGCGACGTGCGATTCGTCGATGACGACCGGGCGTTCCGTGGCCGACCGTCTGCGTTCGGCCGATCGGAACGCCCGATAGTCGGCGTCGGAGATCAGCGCCGCGGCGAGACACCCCGGCTTGCGCCGGGGGTTGTAGGTGCGGATCGAGATCCACAGGGTCGCCAGCAGCTCGTCGAAGGCGGCATCGCCGTATCCGCTGCGTCGGCGTCGGCGAACCACCGCCAGCAGGCCGGGTAGCAAACGCTGCACGAGCACCCTGGCCGCCAGCTCGTCATGTGAGGCGGCGAGCAACAGGGCCCGCAGGCGTCGCTCGGTGTCCGCCGTGGCGGGCGTCTCGAATCCGACCGCCTTCAACACCTGGTCGAGGTCCGCGAGGCGGGCCTCCACGAGCCCCCACCCTGCGGCTTGGCGCAGTGCATCGGGACGAGTGCGGAGCCGGTCCCATTCGAGGGTGAGCCGGCGGCCGGTGGTGGGAGCTGCGAGATCGGGTGGAGACATGGCACCACCGTGCAGGAACACCCTCACCGAGGGTCTCACAGAACCGGTCGACGCGCGGAACCGGCTGGACGTGAGGTCTCACAGCGCCTGAGCGATCCTCACAGGCCCTGGTCAGGATGTGTTTCTGGCAGATCGGGTCGCTCGTCACCGAGGAGGTACCGCGGCCCGGGCCCCATCCCGGCGGCTGCGTCGTTCGGGTTCCACAGCCCGCACGAGGCGAGCGACAGGCAACCACAGCCGATGCACTCGTCGAGTTGGTCGCGGATTCGGGTCAACAGTGCGATCTGCTCGTCGAGGCGCGGCCGCCACGAGCCGGCCAGTCGATCCCAGTCCTTGGCCGTCGGTGTCCGCTGGTCCGGTAGCGACGAGAGCGCCTCGTCGATCTCGCCGAGGCTCAGCCCGACCCGTTGGGCGGTACGGATGAAGCTGACCCGTCGCATGACGTCGGCGTGATAGCGCCGATGCCCGGCGGCGTTGCGCTCGGAGTGGATGAGGCCGTGCTCCTCGTAGAACCGCAGAGCGGATGTCGCGACCCCGGTACGCCGGCCGACTTCCCCGATGGTGAACCGCTTGACTTCAACCATGCTTGAAGTTATACCGTGGGCTGTCGTGGACACGACAGCTCAGCACGAGGCACCCCGCGACGGCACCGGAACCGTGGTCGGCCACATCGATGATCTCGCGGTCGCGGCGATGAAGATGGTCAAGGTCGACGGACACCGGATCTGCCTGGTTCGCACGAGTGAGGGGATGTTCGCCCTTGACCAGGCCTGCCCCCACGAGGGGTACGGGCTGACCACGGGTGAGCTCGACGGTGACCTGATCACATGCGCCTGGCACAACTGGAAGTTCCGTGTGTCCGATGGGGCCTGCGTGCTCGGCGAGGAGGACGTTCGCACCTATCCCGTCCACGTCGCCGGAGACGGCGTCCTGTCCGTGGCGTTCTCGCAGCCTGACCCGGCAGAGCTGCGACCCCAGTTGCTGGCGAGCCTGCGGCGCGGCATCGAGAACGACTACGTCGGGCAGGTCTCGCGCGACATCATCCGACTGCTCCGCGCCGATGCCAACCCCGGCGAATTGATCTGGGAAGCGGTTGCCTACGGAGCGCCGCGCGCCGATTTCGGATGGGGGCACGCGATCGCCTCGCTCACCGACTGCCTCTCGATGGTCGATCGGTACGAGCACGACGAACGCGCACTCCCGATCGTGCAGGCGATCGCTGGTGTCGCCGAGGTCGAGCGCGATCGACCGGTGCAAGCGCTACCAGATCCAATTGCCACGTTGCCCGTCGAACCGCTGCCGCGAGTTCCGCCGCCTCGTCGAAGCCGAGCAGCTCGAACCGGCCCAGGCCGTGTTGAGGGGTGCGCTGCACACGGGTGCGACGCCTGACGAGGTTCGCCCCTGGTTCACCGACGTGGTCAGCGACCACCTGCTCTCGTACGGACACGGTGCGATCTACACGCAGAAGGCGTTCGAGTTGCTCGAACGGATCGGATGGGAGCGGGCCGACACCGTGCTGCCGCACCTGGTGCCACGGCTCGTCTACGGCACACGTGAGGACAAGTTGCCGTACATGAAGCTGTTCCACCGCGGGCTCGCCCAACTCGATCTCGATCGAATCGCGGAAGTGGCGGCCGAACCGAGCGGGAGGTGGGCCGATGACGGCCGGCTGGTCACCGCCCTGCTCGGCGACGATCGCACCGAGGCCGCGCTCGCCACCGGCGCCGCGTTCGCGACCGGTGCCTCGATCGACGATGTGCTCGATGTCGTCGTGGCCGCGGTGAGCGAGCGCATGCTGCGCTACGACCCCAGCGGCGAGTTCGACTTCCACGACGACTTCGGCTGGCTCGACATCACGCACGGTCTGACGTACGCACGTGCGGCACGCTGGCATGCCGCCGCACGCGCCGGTCACACCGGACCTGATCAGGCTCGTGCTGTGGACCGCATTCCTGGCGAACTGGACCGGCCGTCACGAATGGCACACGACGGTGGGGCGGCGGGCCGAGGTCGAGCCGCGTTCCGACGACCTGCTCGCGTACGGTCGTTCGCTGCAACACGAGGCATTGCTCGACGGGACGACAGCGTTCATCGTCCATGCCCACGCAGTGAAGATGAGCGTCGCCGCCACCGACGAGGCAATTCGGCTCGGTTCGCCGCTTCCCCTCGATGCCACCGCCCGGTTCATGGCAGCCCCGAAACTCGAGCGCTTCGTGGCTGCGACCGTGACGAGATCGATCGACTTCCTCAGTGGCCGCACACAACGCGACTGAGGCGGCCGCGTAGGGACTCAGCCGTTCTCGTCGATCGTTTCGCCCGAGGTTTCGCCGGAGGTTTCGCCGGTCGTTTCACCCGTCGCGGGTTCCGGCGCGGCACCGTCGGCGAGCAGCCGGTACAGCGAGGCAGTGGTGGCCTTCACCACGGCAACCGCGGCGGTCACCTGGTCGGGCGATCCGAAGCGGCCGATCTGGCGTGCGGGGCCGCTGAGTTCGGCGATCGCTCGGCGCAGTTCGCCGTGACTGCCGAGGCCGTGGTCGTTCCACGGTGTCGCGTGGCCCGCCTCCTGCGACTCGGCGAGACGCTCTCGTCCTGCCGCTGTGAGCTCGAACATGCGCTTGCCGTCGACCTCGGTCGATGTGACCAGCCCGTGGAACTCGAGCCGTCGTAGCGCGGGGTAGATCGAGCCGGCGCTGGGCTTCCACCGTCCACCACTGCGCTCTTCGAGGGCGGTGATCAGGTCGTAGCCGTGCATCGGCTGCTCGTCGAGCAGCCCGAGGATCGCAGCGCCGACGGCGCCGCGGCGAGCGCGGTGGCGGCCATGTCCGTCCGGTCCGCGGTGGCGTTGGTGGTGTTGTTTCATCCTGTGTGTCATCTCGCTTCCTTTCGGCGTATCCGATCTGCACCTGCGATAAGTATAACGATATATCGTTAAATGACACATACGAACAGACCCGTCCGAGCGAGGTCCCGCGGTCGTCGTCGGTCACACTTGGGGTCGTGTCCACGATCGGGTTTCTCCACGCGTCGCCCGTACACGTCCCGACGTTTCGGAACCTCGTTGCCGAGCTCGCCCCACAGAGTTCCGCTGTGTGGGTGGTCGACGAGGCGTCGCTCGAGCGGGCGCGCCGCGTCGGCACAGACGATCCGGAAGTGGCCGACGGGATCGCTCGCTCGCTCGCAGAACTCGAACGTCTGGGCGCCGACGTGATCGTGTGCACGTGCTCGACGATCGGCGACGCCGCCGAGATGATCGGGCGTCGGAGCGGTGTCGATGTCGAGCGCGTCGACCGTGCGATGGCCGAGCGCGCCGTCGCGATCGGGGGCAAGGTCTGCATCGTCGCCGCGCTCGAGAGCACGCTCGCGCCGACCCGTGAACTGCTCGAGTCGGTGGCCGCCGACCGTGGGGTCGAGGTCGACCTCGAGGTCGAATTGATCGTCGGTGCGTGGGATCGCTTCGAGGCGGATGACCGCGACGGGTATCTCGGCTTGATCGCCGATTCGCTCATCACGCTCGCGGCCGGCTGCGACGCGATCGTGCTCGCCCAGGCGTCGATGGCCGACGCCGCCGAGCGGGTCGTGGTCGACGTGCCGGTGCTCAGCAGCCCACGCCTTGCCGTCGCGGCCTTGGTCGACTCGGTCGGCTGACGTGGAGGCGGCGTGTGCGATCACCGATCGACACGGGCCGCTGCAGGAGGTAGATCGAGCGAATCGACGCCCTACGAACGTCGCGCGAGACTTGATGCCCTCAACGTGATGGAGGGTTCATGAACGAGCACACCGAGATCGAAATGCTGCGGGCCGAGATCGCGGACCTTCGCAGGCAGCTCGAACAGTTGGTGCCGCGTCCGGCGCAGGCGTCCTCCACCGGGCAATCGGTCGAACCGCAACAGCTGACGCGGCGTGGTTGGATACGTGCCGCCGCCGGTGCCGCCGTCGTCGGCACCGCCACGGCGCTGCATGGTCAGCCCGCCGCCGCTGCCGACCCCAACGACGTGTTGCTAGGTGGCGTGAACACCTCGGCCAGCCCGACCACCGTGAACTTCACCGGCACGGAGGACGTCGGCTTCCTCGCCCAGTCAGGCGAGTCATTCAGCGCGACGAGCTCCTCGGTCGACGCGGCGCTCGCCGGCTGGACGACCAGGTCGATCAACCCGGTCGGGGTGTACGGGTATTCCTCGGTGGTCTCGGCGGCGGCGGTCGGTGTGCAGGGCGACAGCGAATCGTCGAAGGGCGTCGGGATGAAAGCCGTGAACCGAGAGGCCAATGGGACCGCGCTGTACGCCGACGGTGGCGCCGGGAACGGTGGCGTCGGGGTACGCGCGGACGGTGGCACCGCCGTCGTCGGATCCGGCACCCACTACGGTGCGAGCCTCCGTGGCGGCCAGGCCGGGCTCCGCATCCTCCCGATCAACGGGACACCGGCTGCTCGGGCCGACCAGCACTTCCACGGCGAGGTCGATGGATCGCCGGCGGCGCCGGGAACCTCTGACCTGTGGGCCTGTGTCGCCGATGGGACACCCGGAATCTGGCGCAAGTTGGCTGGGCCGCGTACCGCCGGGTCGTTCCATCCGATCGATCCAGTGCGTGCGTTCGACTCCCGCCGTCCGGTGCCGGGCCCGGGCGTGATCCCGAGCGGAGCGAGCCGGTTGATCTCCGTCGCCGACGGGCGAGATCTCGTCAGCGGCGCGGTCACCGTTGCCAACGCCGTTCCGGCAGGCGCGACGGCGATCACCTACAACCTGACCATCACCGCCACCGGGGGAGCCGGGTTCCTGGCGGTCTCGCCCGGTGATGCGACGGTCCTCGGCGCATCTGCGATCAACTGGGCGGGCAGTGGCGTCACAGTCGCCAACGCAGGCGTGAGCAAGCTGGACGGCAGTCGACACGTCAAGGTCTTCGCCGGTGGGAGCGGCACCACGCACTTCATCATCGACGTCACCGGGTTCTACCTCTAGCGGGCTGATCCAGGGCGGCGACGGCGGCCGGCGTCCCGGTGGGTGACCGATATCCGGCTACGTGGCGTTCGTTCAGCCGACCGGCGTCTCGACGACGGCCGGCAGCTGATCGAGTTGCGTGATCTGATGCGTGATCGCCAGGTCGCCGGGGTCCGCCTCGCGTCTCCAGTTGAACCAGCACGTGTCGATGCCGTAATCGCTACCGCCGCGGATGTCGCTGGTGAGGCTGTCGCCGATCATCACGGCGGTGTCCTTCGACGGTACGCCCAGCTGTTCGAACGCGATGTCGAAGATCTCGGGGCGGGGCTTGGTGGCGCCGACCTCCGACGAGATGACGATCGCGTCGAAGTACATGTCGAGGTCGAGTCGATCGATGCGCGCCCGCTGTACGTCGCTCAGCCCGTTGGTGACCATCGCCATGCGAACACGCCCGGCGAGCCGGTCGAGAATCGCCTGCGCTCCGTCGTAGAGCTCGCCGTACGCACCGAGACCCCACACGAATGCGTCGGCCATGGCCATCGGGTCGGCGTCGATCCCGACCTCGTCGACGAACTGCTCGAACCGTCGGTGACGAACCTCGCTCGGTTGGATCTCGCCTCGCTCGACTGCGGCCCACATCCCGTGGTTGATCCGGAGATACCGCTCGAAATGGTCATCGGGGTCGGCGAGCCCGATCATCGCCATCGTGTGGGCGTACGCCGCGATCTCCGACGCATCGGAGTCGAGCAGGGTGTGATCGAGGTCGAACAACAGTGTCGAGTAACGCACAGCGTGTGACAGGCTAGAGCGATCCTGTGGCGACCCGCTTGCGCCCGCGTCAACGTGGGAACGGCGGATCGGTGGTGATCGCCTCTCAGCCGTCTTCGCCGGGTTTGGGTTCGTCCCCACCGCTGTCGAGGCGCGGTGACTCGATCGTGAACTCGTCGAGCAGCTCTTTGGGCATGGCCTTGTCCGCGTATTTCGACCAGTTCTCCTGGAGGGCGGTGATCAGCTGGGTCACGAAGAGCGGCGACATGTTGACGCGCTGCACGAGGATGCCGGCTGCGGCCTTGCCCTGGTCGTCGAAATCGCAGCGGAGGAAATCGATGGTGAACTCGTGTGGGGAGTGCCGAACGGCGGCCGCGTTCGCCCACACACCGCCCATCTGATCGGGTTGGGTGTGGATCTTCATCGCGACAGCATGCCGTACGCGTGTGTGGGTCGGAGCAACAGCAGCAGGCGGGCGTCGGCGACCATCGCACGGCGATAGTCGTCCCAATCCTCGTGTTCACCCATGACGGATTGGAAGTAGGCGACGAGGGCGTCGACGGTGGGATCGTCCGGGTCTGCGGCAACCGGCATCAGTTCGACGTCGGCCTCGATCACGCAGTACGCCCAGAAGTCGCTCTGTGCGACATGGAGCGACGCCCGAGGATCGCGCCTCAGGTTTCGCGTCTTCGCCCGGCCGTCGGTCACCGAGATGCGGATGATGCCGTCGTCGCCGAGGAAGTGGGTGACGTTCGACAACTGCGGCCGTCCGTCGCGCTTGTGCGTGGCGAGCACCCCGTGATGCCGTCCGCGGATGAAGTCGAGCGCATCGGAGATCTCCATCCCGATGGACTACCACCCATTGTCGGAAGACCGCAATGTTCAGCGCCCGGTGCCAGGCGCGAGACTGTCGACATGGCAACCGATCTGACCGGTGACACCGTCGAATTGCTCCAGACGCTGATTCGCAACGAATGCGTCAACGACGGCACGGCCGAGTCGGGCCACGAGACCAGGAACTCCGACGTGTTGCAGAGCTATGTCGAGGGGCCGGGAGTCGACATCGAGCGGTGGGAGCCCACACCCGATCGGGCCTCGTTCGTCGCACGCCTGCCCGGAACCGACCCCGACGCACCGTCGCTGTGTCTGATGGGTCACACCGATGTCGTGCCGGTCAACCCCGAGGGCTGGCGAAACGATCCGTTCGGGGGCGAACTGATCCGCGACGCCGACGGCAACGACGAAGTGTGGGGGCGCGGTGCGGTCGACATGCTGAACCTCACGTCGTCGATGGCGGTCGTGTTCAAGTCGCTCGTGCAGCGCGGGTTCCGGCCCAAGGGTGACCTGTTGTACTTCGCCGTCGCCGACGAGGAGGCCGGCAGCGCACACGGCGCGCGTTGGGTGGCCGAGCAGCACCCCGATGCGATCCGGTGTACCTACCTGTTGACCGAGAGCGGTGGTTTGCACACCGGAGCCGAGGGCCAGCGAAGCGTCGGCGTCAATGTCGGCGAGAAGGGCGTCGCATGGCGGCGCTTGCGGATTCGCGGCACTCCGGGGCACGGCTCGATGCCGTTCGGATCCGACAACGCGCTGATCACTGCGGCCAAGGTGGTGTCCCGGTTGGCCGACTACCAGCCGACGCCCCGCTTCCACGAGTTGTGGCGCGGGCAGGTGGATGCGCTCGGTCTTCCCGACGACATGAAGGCGGCGATGCTCGACGAGAGCACGATCGATGACCTGCTCGCCGACCTGCCACACCTCGGCGCTCAGCGGCACTTCCATGCCTGCACGCACACGACGTTCTCGCCGAACGTGGTCGCCACCCAAGGGCGCCCGAAGACCAACGTGATCCCCGACATCGTCGACCTCGACGTCGACATCCGCACGATGCCGGGGGATCACACCGAAGAGGTCACCGGTCACCTGCGCGCCGCCCTCGGCGACGATCTGTTCGACCGGGTCGAGATCGAGGTGCTGATGGACGATTCGGCGTCGATGAGCCGTACCGACACCCCGCTCTGGGACGCGCTCCAGCGGGCGATCAACGTGCCGTTCCCGGATGCCGCGTCTGAACGCTCAGTTCTCCGTCGGATTCACGGACGCCCGCGTCTTCCGTGATCTCGGCGCGGTCTCGTACGGAGCGGGGCTGTTCAGCCCGTCGCTCGACCCGAGCGAGTTCGGCTTGCGGTTCCACGGCCACAACGAACGAGTCGACGTCGAATCGCTACGACTCACCACCGAGCTCTGGGAACGAGTGATCCTCGATCTGATGGGTTGAGCTGAGCGGTGGTGGCGTAACGGAATGGTGCCTGGCGCCGTTCCGTTACAGCCACATGTAGGTGGTGGTGGCGTGGGCCGCCCGGTTCCCATCGGGGAGGAACAGGTCGATCTCGCCGAACACCAGCGTGCGGCCGGTCTTGGTGGCGTGGGCCTCGAACGTGACCTCGCCGACGTCGGCCGGGACGCCACGTTTGAAGGATGTCTGGAGTTGCACGGTCGTGAAGCTCGAGTCGGGATCATCGTCGAGCGACAACATCACGAACACCATGGCGGTGTCCATGCAAGCGAGGATCGCCTGGCCGCACAGCACTCCGCCACCGTGGGTCAAGCGTTCGGCGACGGGCAGCGTGAATTTCACCTGCCCCGGCTCGGCCTCGGTGACCGTGAGGCTCATCTCGTGCATCAACCCAGCTCCGCGCTCGGCGTAGCGCTCCGTGATCGACGCGACGAGTTCGGCGCTCATGCCATCTCGGTGTCGGCGGCGGTGGCGAGGTCGAGTTCGGCGATCGACGTCTCGCGCATCTCCACCTTGCGGACCTTGCCGGTGACGGTCATCGGGAACTCCTCGACCAGCTTCACGTAGCGCGGCACCTTGTAGTGGGCGATCTTGCCGCGGCAGTAGTCGCGCAACTCGTCGGGAGTGACCGAGCCACCCGGTCGCAGCTTGACCCAGGCCATCAGCTCCTCGCCGTACTTCACGTCCGGTACGCCGATCACCTGCACGTCCTCGACATCGGGATGGCCGTACAGGAACTCTTCGATCTCGCGTGGGTAGATGTTCTCGCCGCCGCGGATCACCATGTCCTTGATGCGACCGACGATGTTGCAATAGCCGTCGTCGGCCATCACCGCGAGGTCGCCGGTGTGCATCCATCCGTCGGCATCGATCGCCTCCGCGGTCTTGTCGGGGTCGCCCCAATACCCGCTCATCACCGAGTAGCCGCGGGTGCAGAACTCGCCGGTGACGCCGCGCTCGACCGTTTCGCCGGTCTCGGGGTCGGAGACACGGATCTCGACATGTGGGTGGGCCTTGCCGACCGTGGCGGTTCGGTGGTGCAGCGAGTCGTCGGGCAGCGTCTGGGTCGACACCGGCGACGTCTCGGTCATGCCGTAACAGATCGTGACGTCGACCATGTGCATGCGGTCGACGCACTGCTTCATCACCTCGACCGGGCATGGCGAGCCGGCCATCACGCCCGTGCGCAGCGACGACAGGTCGTACGAGTCGAACTCGGGGTGGCCGAGCTCGGCGATGAACATCGTGGGCACCCCGTACAGCGACGTGCACCGCTCGGCCTGCACCGCCTCGAGCACGGCGGTCGGGTCGAAGGCGTCACCGGGGATCACCATCGTGGCGCCGTGCGATGTGCACCCGAGGTTGCCCATCACCATGCCGAAGCAGTGGTAGAAGGGCACCGGGATGCACAGCCGGTCCTCGTGGGTGATGCCCTGCAGCTCGGTCGTGAAGTAACCGTTGTTGAGGATGTTCTTGTGGGTCAGCGTGGCGCCCTTCGGGAACCCGGTCGTCCCCGACGTGTACTGGATGTTGATCGGATCGTCGGCACGCAGCGAATCGCGTCGGGCCGCCAGTTCGGTGTCCGACACCGCGTCGGTGCCGGCCGCCAGATCGTTCCACGCGTCCGTCCAGAAGAACACCGACCGTTCGAGCGACGGCACGTCGTCGGCGATCGAGGCGACCATCTCGACATAGTTCGAGGTCTTGAACTCGGGGGCCGCGATCACCCAGCGGCACCCGGATTGATTGAGAGCGTACGACAGCTCGTGGGTGCGATAGGCCGGGTTGATGTTGACGAGGATGACCCCGATCTCGGCCGTGGCGAACTGCACCAACGTCCACTCGGCATAGTTCGGCGCCCACAGGCCGACCCGGTCGCCGACGTCGAGCCCGGCGTGCATCAAGCTCTTGGCGAGTCGGCGAACGCGTTCGCCGAACTCGTCGTAGGACCATCTGATGTCCTGGTGCCGAGACACCAGGGCCTCGCGGTCGCCGTGCTCGGTCAGTGTTCGCTGGAGGTTGGCCGGGATCGTCTCATCGAGCAGTTCGACATCGGTCGGACCGTGTTCGCGCGCTGGTTGCCCCATGTCGGTCAGCGTAATCGTCCTGCTCGCGGTCGGTTCCCTCGGCGCATCGTCCACCGGCTGACTCGACCCGCCACCAGATGCGCCGCCGTCGGTGCTGCTCGCTGCAGAGCGTGCTGAACGGTCCGGTGAGCGTCACGAAGCGAACGCGACGAGCGTGGCGCGGGTCGAAGCAATCTGCCGTCTGGCTCGGCTGGCCAACGTGTCGACGAGTCGATAGCCGGCGGCCACCGAGGGGCCGATGAACAGAGCGACCAGCACGGTGCCGTAACCGATCGGCCCGCCGAGCAATGTGCCCAACGCGAGCCAGCTGAGCTCGAACGCCATCCGGACATGCGGCTCGGGGTGTCCGCTGCGGTCGGATGCCGCAGCTGCGAGTAGTTCACCCGTGCCGGCTCCGAGTCCTGAGACGATCAGCGCTCCGGCGCCCAGGCCGATGCCGGCGATCGCTCCGAGTTGAGCGGTGATGCGCAGCACCGGCGAATCGGGGATCGCGAAGCGGTCGAGCCCGGTGAGCATCAGTTGCATCACCGAACCGATGACGAACGGGGCAACGATCGTGCCGACGCCCGGTCGCCGGCCGAGCAGCCATGCCGCACACGTCATGACGCCGAACGTGAGCCACACAGCGGGCGCCAGGGGCAGACCGGTTCGGGCGCGTACGGCGCCGATGAACACGTCGAGCGGCCCCGGCCCGAGTTGATTCCACAGCAGCACCGCGACCGATCCGGCGATGAGCACGGTTCCGAGCAGGAACAGCACCGCCCGCGTCGTCAGTGCGAACACGCGCCGCGTCGGGCCCGTGGCGAGCACGTCGGCGATGGCTCCGGCGCGCGACCATGCCCGGCGGCCCAGCCAGCCGGTCAGGGATCGAGCGCTCAGGTTCGTGGACACGGTCCAAGTATCGGTGTCGTTCGGGGGAACTTGCGGGCCACGAGCGTGTCATCGGACACACCGGCGCGGGGTTCAGCCGGCGATCACCAACAGCACCAGACCGGTCACGATGACCGCCGCCGCAGCCGTGCGCGCGTGACCGCGCCGTTCGCCGAGCAACCGCCACCCGACCACCGTGGCGATCAACACGCTCGATTCGCGCAGGGCAGCGACGTAGCCGACCGGAGCGCGGCGCACGGCGAGCAGTACCAGCCCGTAGGTGACGACGGTCATGATCCCGCCCAACCCGTTTCGCCACCATGCGTCCGTGCCGAGGCTGCGCAAGTCGGTCGACCGCCGGCCGATCACCCCGGCCAACGACACGCAGATGCTCATCATGATGAACATGCCGAGCACGTAGGAGATGCCGCCGTACTGCCGCGCGGCGTGGCTGTCGACCACCGTGTACGAGCCGATCGTGGCCGCCACCAGCAGCGCGATCACAATCTGAGCACGCGGTGCTCCGGCGGCGAGCATCACCATGCCGGTGACGATCACCGCGATCGCAACGATCGAAAGTGTCTGCAACTCGTCGCCGAGCAGCGCCACGCCGCCGATCGCAGCGAGTAGTGCTCCACCGCCGTGGGCGACCGGGTATGCCAACGAGAAATCGCCGTGACGGTACGCCCACGCCAGACCGACCACGTAGGGCGTGTGGATCACCCCGCTCAACAGCGCCCACGCCCACCCGGAGGCCGGTAGCCCGCCCAACGGAGCGAGCACGATCGCGCTCGCCGCGCCGGCGACGATGAACTGCCCCCACAGTGCCAGGAACGGATCGACCGATCGTTTGGCGATCAGGTTCCATCCGGCATGCAACACGGCTGCCGTCAACGCGAAGACCGTGGCGATCAACATGGTTCACGTCTTACGCGGGTTGCGGTATCGATCGTGGCGATCAACATCGGAGCGTCATGTCCGCCACGCGACCTCCGGCCAGCGTCCCGTGCCGCCGTTCTCATCGAGCAGCAGATCGGCGAACGTCCGGTCGGCATGCTGGGATCGCCAGACCAGCAGGTCCTGTACGAGTGGCAGCACCACGGCCGGATCGTCGATCGTGGTGCGCCATGTCGGGTCGGCGGCGAGGTCGAAGCACAGCCACTCACCATTGCCGAACTGCACGTAGGCATGAGTGGCGGTGCGATGCACGGCGAGGTGCTGACGCTCGAGCGTGCGGTCCCACGGCTGATCGTGGTGGCACCGAACCGATCAGCATCGTGCGCCAGTCGTACTCCCAGTGGGCCGCGGAGCGCCAGCGATCGGGGACTTCGCCGCGCAGGAAGGTCGTGAGTGGCGAGCCGTCACATTGAGCCGGAACCGGGACATCGATCGCGTCGCAGATGGTGGGCATCACATCGACGTTCTCGGTGAACGCGTCGACGACCGTGCCGTGCCCGCCGGCAGGGCGTGGATCGCGAACGATGCACGGGATCGCGTAGCTCTGCTCCCAGTATCCGAGCTTCTGCATCAGCCCGTGATCGCCCAACATCTCGCCGTGATCGGACGTGACGACGACCACCGTGTCGTCCCACAGTCCGAGTCGGCGCAGCGTCCTCCAGCACTCGACCGACCTCGTGGTCCGCATGGCTGATCAATCCGAAGTACTGGGCCCGCATGTGGGCGAGCTCGTCGGGGTCGGTCGGCGCCGCCGTCACGGGGATCGTGGCCGCAGCCGCGTGATACGCAGGACGCTCGTCGGCCGGAGCGATCGGGTCACCGGTGTTCGACGGATCGTAGGCCGTCGCCCAGCGCCCGGGTGCCGAGTACGGCGGGTGCGGGCGGAGGTGGCTGACGTGGGCGAACCACGGCTCGCGCTGCGCCCCGATCCAGTCGATCACAGTGTCGGTGAGGAACGCACCGACGCTGTGCTCCTCGGGCCGTTCGTGCTCGGTCGCCAGCAGCCGTCCGGGACCGATCGTGGTGTCGTAGCCGAGTTCGGCCAGCCACTCGACCCACGGTCCCTGATCGTCGGGCAGGTGCAGTACCGCATCGAAGCCCGGCAGCACACCGCAGTAGGTGAACAGGCGAGGGTCGTCAGGGCCGATGGCGTCGCGGGGATCGATCGCCTGATCGGTGTAGCCGAACAACGCCGGAGAGTACCCGGCGCGCCGGCCGTCGAGCGCGACGTTGTCGAAGCGTCGATCGAGCGGCGTGCCGTTGCCCACGACGCGGTGGTTCGCCTGGTACATGCCGGTGTAGAGCGACGCCCGCCCGGGACCGCACGGGGCGGCCTGGCTGTAATGCCGGGCGAAGCGCACCCCCTCGCCGGCGAGCGCGTCGAGGTGCGGTGTCCGCACGATCGGGTGGCCGGCGATCGACAGGCAATCGGCCCTGAACTGGTCGAGCGTGATCAGGAGGACGTTCGGCGGCACCGGACCATCCTCCCATCCGGCCACCGCGTCGAGCGACGGCAGAACTTCAGGCGGCGAGCACGCCGTCGATGATGTGCACCGTGCGGTCGCAGTACTCGGTGATCCGCTCGTCGTGGGTCACCACGATCGCCGCCGTGCCGCGCGATTTCATCTCCGAGCGGATCAGCTCCATCACCTGCATCCCGAGCTCGGTGTCGAGCGCCGAGGTCGGCTCGTCGAAGAGCACCAGCTTCGGTTCGTTCATGAGCGCCCGCCCGATCGCGACCCGCTGCTTCTGGCCGCCCGACAGCTGCGACGGCAGGTTCTTGGCGCGGTCGGTCAGCCCGAGCTCCTCGAGCAGGCGATCGGCGCGCTCGCGGGCCGGCTTGCCCTGTCGACGGCCGAGCTCGTCGACCACCAGCAGGTTCTCGCGGGCCGTGAGGAACGGCACCAGGTTGACCGACTGGAACACGAAGCCGACCTGGTTCTGGCGGAACATGGTGAGCTGTTTGTCGTTGTAGCCGGTGATCTCCTCGCCGCCGACGGTGACCGACCCCTCGGTCGCCGACAGGATGCCGCCGGCGATCGAGCACAGCGTGGTCTTGCCCGACCCGGACGGACCGACGAGGGCGACGATCTCGTCGCTCGCCACGGTCATTTCGGCGTGGTCGAGGGCGACGACCTCGGTGTCGCCCATGCGATAGACCTTGCGGACGTCCGACATGTGCAGTGCAGGGGTGGTCATGAGTCATTGGTCTGGTTCATGTTGGGTGTCCTCGAGGTGCGGCTCGCTGCGCCACCGAACGGGCCGTACGATGGTCGCCCGCCTGCGGCTCGTTCCTCATTGTGAACTCCCGAGGGCGGAGGCCGGGTCGACGTGGAGGACGCGGCGGAGTGAGAAGGCGCAACCGGCGATCGCGGCGACCAGCAGCAGGACGATGCTGGTCACGATGCGGCCGGCGGAGATGTAGAGCGGGATCGATCCGGGTGGGATGAGCAGGTCGAGCACGATCACGAGCAATCCGGCGATCGTGGCCGCGATCAGCGTGACCACGACCGCCTGGACGACGAGGCCGGCGAAGATCGTGCGTGATCGCGCCCCGATCGCCTTGAGCACCCCGTACAGGGCGGTGCGTTCGACGGTGAGCAGGGCGAAGAACAGGGCGATGACGACCAGGGCGATCACGACCGTCACCCCGAGGATCTGGTTGAACGTCGTCTGCTGCTCGGTGACCCCGGGGATCTCGTCGATCGCCTCCGGCACGGTGAGCGCCAGCACGTCGTTGCCGAGCTCGGCCTCGATCGTCGCGACCACGTCAGCGGGTTGGTCGCCGTCGCCCCTCACGACGATCGCCTGGAAGACGCCGTCGGCGAGCACGGCGTCGGGACGGTTGGCCGTGAGCACCTCGCGCCACGTGTCGACGTTGGTCCACAGGCCGCTCTGCCCGTTGTACGACGTGTTCTTGACCCATCCGACGACCGTGATCGGCGTGCGCGCCGGTCCGACCAGGAGCTGGTCGCCGATCTCGACATTGTCGGACTGGAGGATTTCATCGGCCCAGGCCTCGCCCGGCGCGGGCGGGTCGGGTACGCCGGTCGGCGCCAGCTCGTAGCCCCAGACCGCCACGTTGGCGAGATCACGGGGCCCGTTGCCGGGCACGCGGGCACCCAGCTGTACGACCCCGAGCCCGCCGGTCTCGGTGATTCCGTCGAGTTGCTCGATCTCGGCTCTGGTGGCGGGTTCGATCCGGCTCCGCAAGAAGGACGCCTGGGACGATTCCGAGTACACGATGGCGTCGACGTCCTGTGCCCGCACGGCACCGGTCGAGGTGCGGATCAGGCCGTCGAGCAGACCGCCCAGGAACATCAGCAAAACGGCGATCAGGGTCAGGATCACGGTCGCCGTGACGAACCGTCCCGGTCGGCGAACGAGTTCACGGAGGGCGAGTCTCATCGGTTCGCGCCCCCCGTCGTGGCTTCGATCGGATCGATCGCCAACACCCGTTTGGCCGACACCAGCGAACTACCGATCCCCAGGATCATCAGCAGAATCGCCCAGAAGATCACGGCTTGCGTCTCGAACCGGAGCTGGATGCCGCCGAGGCGCACCTGCGAGATCGGTGTGTAGATCGCCAGACCGATCAGATAGCCGACACCGATGATGATGACGGCCTGGATCAGCAGCGAGTTCACGAGCCGCCACGCCGGAGCGCCGATCGCGTGCAGCAAGGTCAGCGCCCCGGATTTCTGGAACGTGATGATCAGGAAGAACAGGCCGGTGACGAAGGGGACCACGAGCCCGTACAGCAGGAAGATCACCTGGAACGACTGACGGACCTGTGACACACCGGGCGTCTCGTCGGCTGCGTCGGCCTTGGTCAGGGCGTCGAGATCGAGGCTGAGCGCATTGACCGAGGTGACCAGCTCAGCGTCGGTGACTCCATCGGCCGGCGCGACGCCGAGCACGTTCGGCAGCGGGTCGAGGGCGTCGGGGTTGACCGAACGAACGGCGGCGACGTAGTCGTCGTAGACCGCGAACAGTGTCGGCCCGGCGTTGAGCTGCACGTCACGCGCGAGACCGACGATCGTCAGCTCGTAGCCACCGGGTTGGAGGGTGATCGTGGCACCGATCCCGAACCCTTGCGAGGCGTCGGCGTCGCTGCCGATCGCCTCGCCGGGCGCCGACGGGAAGCGCCCCTCGACCAACGAGGACGGGGCACCGAGATCCTTCGATTCGTAGCCCAGCACGGTCGTGTCGAACCGCTCGCCACCGCCCGTTTCGGCGGTGAACGTGCCGAGACCGATCCGACCGGCCGCTCCGACCGCGCCGTCGGCTCGGACCAACTGTTCGAGGTCGGGGGTGATGACGCTGCCCTGGATCACGCGCTGGCCGTCGACGGAGTACACGAGTACGGGCGCCGATTGGTTGCGGATCGCCCCGACGAACGATGTCAGCAGTCCGTTCTGGAGCGACTGCTGGAACAAGATGAGGAAGACGAGCATGCCGATCGCCGCGATGAGCAGCCCGAAGCGCGTCTTGGCCCGGGCCATCTCTTTCAGTGCGAGGAACATGAGGGTGGGTTACTCCGTTGCGTTGCGCGATCGTCGTGGTCTACGAAACGAGATGATGATTCGGATGCACAGGCATGTCGCGATCGTGTCAGAGGATCAACGGGCTCTGAGCTCGAGCCGGTCGCGTTGCACGATGTGGTAGTTGCGTTCGTGTTGTTCGAGCCAACCCAGCTTGATGAAGCTGGCGATCGCCTTGTTCACCCGTTCACGCGACGCTCCGACCATGCCCGCCAACTCCTCTTGGGTGACGGGGAGCTGGAACTCGTCGGAACCGTTCGCCAACTCCAGCAGCCGCTTCGCCGTGCGACCGGTGACATCGAGGAAGACCGAGTCGGCCAGGACCTCGTCCATGACCCGCAGACGGGTGGCCAGCAGCCGGGTGACGTTCCAGAGCAGGCGTGGGTCCTCCTCGAACAGCTGGCGCACGGGTCCGAACGGCACTTCGAGCACCGTCGACGGCTCGAGGGCGCGTGCCATCGCCGACCGGGGACCGTCGTCGAGCAGGCCCAGCTCGCCGAACAGGTCACCGCGTTCCATCAACGCGACGACGCTCTCACGGCGGTCGACCGGACTGGACATCGCGATCGCGATTCGGCCGAGGACCACCAGATAGAGGGCGTCGGGCGGATCGCCCTCCTCGAACAGCACATCGCCTCGAGTCAGCGAGCGTTCGCGGCCGGCCAACGCGACGCGTTCGAGCATTTCGGGGGCGGCGTCGGCAAAGAACGATGTTCGCGAAAGGCGTTCGATGTGGTCGGTCATCGTGTCGGACACGGTACTACCCTCTGGTCGGTGAGTCGTCCTCCGAAGGTGTGGACCGTCGTGGTCGGCGGAGGAAGTGGCCAGCGGTACGGCCGAGCGAAGCAATACGAACCGCTCGGGGACGAGCGTGTCATCGATCGCTCTCGCCGGATCGCCGAGGCGGTTTCCGATGGCGTGGTGCTGGTCGTGCCTGCCGACGATGCCGAGCGCGAGTCGGGTGTGGCCGGTGGGACGACCCGCAGCGCCAGCGTTCGGGCGGGGCTGCGGGCGGTGCCGGAGGACGCGGACGTGATCTGTATCCACGACGCGGCTCGGCCTCTGGCTTCCCGAGAGCTCTATCTACGCGTTATCGATGCCGTGCTGGCGGGTGCCGATGCCGCGATTCCGGGCGTCCCGGTCACCGACACGATCAAGGTCGTCGATCCACGCGGTCGCGTCACCGCCACCCTCGACCGTGCGAAGCTGGTGGCCGTGCAGACCCCACAGGCGTTCCGTGCTTCGGTGCTGCGGGCAGCCCATGCGGGCGCCGATGAGGCGACCGACGACGCTGCGCTCGTCGAAGGGCTCGGTGGCACGGTGGTCGTCGTGCCGGGCGCCGACGCGAACCGAAAGATCACCCGACCCGACGATCTCGAGTGGGCGCGTCGTGTTGTCGGGCCGATCGGTCGGCAGGACACCGAATGAACCCGGGGCAGACCCGATCCGGTCTGATCCGGGTCGGGCAGGGCGTGGACATCCATCGGCACAGCGATGATCCGAGCCGGGTGCTGGTCCTCGGTGGATGCCGATTCGAGGGTGATCGCGGACTGATCGGCCACAGTGATGCGGACGTTCCGGCGCACGCCGCGGCGGACGCCCTGCTCGGCGCTGCCGGACTGGGCGACCTCGGAGAGCACTTCCCCGATACCGATCCGGCATGGAGCGACGCCGATTCGCTCAAGATCTTGTCAAGGGTTGCCGATCTCGTGAGACAAGCCGGCTGGACGATCGGGAACATCGACGTCAAGGTTGTGTGCGAGGCGCCGAAGCTTGCGCCTCGAAAGGACGAAATGGAACGGAACTTGAGCACAGCAGCGGGAGCCCCGGTCACGGTGGCCGGTCGTCGCGCCGAGGGCCTCGGCTCGATCGGCCGTCGCGAGGGCATCGCCGCATTTGCGGTCGCTGTGCTGATCGGAGCCGCCCCATGAGCTCCAAGGGAAAGCCTCAACGCCGTGGGCCCGGTCAGGGGCGCGGCGGACGCGCCGCGGCGGGTCGTCGTTCGGGTCCGCCGCGCAGCCGTGGTGCCGGGCGAACCGGCGCGATTCGCCAGCCGGGCGATTCCAAGCCGAGCCGCAGCGACAAGGGGCTGGGTGGCGAACAAGTCGAGGGTCGTCAGGCGGTTCGCGAACTGTTGTTGGCCCAGCGTCGAAAGGTCCACGAAGTCTGGATCTCGGGTGAGCTCAAGGACACCGACGCCGTCGATGACATCGTTGCGATCGCCGCAGCGAACCGGGTGCCCGTCACCTACGTGGCGCGCAAGCGACTCGAATCGACCGCTCGCACCGAGGCCCCGCAGGGTGTACTGGCGATGGCAGCGCCTCTCCAGGAGGCCGATCTGGCGCATTTCCTACGCCGACGCGGATCACAACCGCCGTTTCTCGTGGCGGTCGACGGTGTCACCGACCCCGGCAACCTCGGAGCGATCGTGCGCAGTTGTGACGGCGCTGGCGTCGACGTGGTCGTCGTGCCTCGGCACCGCGCCGTACACGTGACACCGACGGTCGCAAAGGCGTCGGCCGGAGCGGTCGAACATGTTCCGATCGCCGTCGTCTCAGGATTGCCGAGCGCGCTCCAACGGATGCGCGATGCCGGTATCTGGGTGATCGGGCTCGACGATGCGGCCGATCGCTCGTTGTTCGAGATCGACGAGTTGGCATCCGACGCAGTGTGCATGGTGCTGGGTGCCGAGGGGGCGGGATTGTCGAAGTTGGTGCGCGAGCGCTGCGACATGGTCGTCTCGATTCCGATGGGCGGTCGCCTCAGCTCTCTGAACGTCTCGGCCGCTGCTGCGCTGGCGACCTACGAAATATCTCGACACCGGACGAAACCATGAACCACACCACCCCGTTCTCGAACAGCAACCACATCGACGACGGCTCTGGACCAGACGCTCTGCCCGGTCCGGTCGGCCGCCGCCGATTCCTACAGGGAGCCGGTGCCATCGCCGGCGCCGGCGCAGTGTCGACCATGCTTCCGTCGGGCTTCGCCGAGGCGGCAGTTCCCCGCGGCGCCAGCAAGTTCACGCCGCTGCCCCAGGGCGTTCGCGTCGCCGACACGAGACGCCCCAACGCCCACCCGTTCACCCGGATTTCCGATCGGCACATCCGGGTGCAGGTCAGGGGCCGTTCGGGTGTCCCAGCGACGGCTTCCGCGGTCGTGCTCACCGCCACAGCGGTGAATCGAAATGATCCGAACTGGGTCGCGGTGTTCCCGTCCGGTGGTTCGATACCGCTGGTCAGCAATCTCAACCTCCCGCGTGCCGGAGAGGTCACCGCCAACCTCGTCACGGTCAAGGTGGGTTCCAAGAACTCGGTCGATCTGTACCAGCGGATGCCGTGCGAGGTGATCGTCGATCTGCTCGGTTACTACGAACCGGTCACCGGCGCCGTCCGTGCCGGTCGTTTCGTCGGACGGCGAACCGCAGCGCGCGCGATCGACACGCGCCAGTCGTTCGGGTACGCGGCGAACGGATCGTTCACGGAAGTCGACGTCACCCGCTTCGTGCCAGCGGATGCGTCGTCGGTGGTGATCAACCTGACCGCCACCGAGTGCACCGCTCCGAGCTACTTCACGGCGCTCCCGTCGACAGCTGACAACTCGAAGCCCACCACCTCGAGCCTGAACGTTTCGTATCCGGGCGATACACGGGCTTCCGCCGTGATCGTGCCCGTGCCGACGGTCGGCGGGAAACGGCGGATCAAGATCTACTCGTTGACGGCGGCCAAGCTGATCGTCGACATCAACGGGTACTTCACGAGCGAGCAGAGCCCGTCGTCGACCGACGGTCTGTTCGTGCCCGTCGACCCCCAACGGATCCTCGACACGCGCCTGCCCGGACAGATCGGCAGGTTGTGGCCGGGATGGGTGGTCGAGGGTCGGGTGCCCCTGGGTTCCGGCAGGAACGGGTCGGCGATCGTCTGCAACGTCACCGGGGTGGACTCTCGCGCCCCCGGCTACCTCACCGTGTCAGCGGCGCGGGTCCCCAGACCCCCGACGTCGAACGTGAACTGGATGGTGGCGGGCGCGATCGTGCCCAATCACGTGATCACGCCGATCACCGAGAAGTACGGCTACCAGGTGTTCTCGTCGCATGGCGCCAGCGTCGTGGTCGACCTGTTCGGCTACTTCACCGGTGCGCCGCTCGCACCGCAACTGCCGCCGTTCGTCAATCCGCCGCCGCCGCCGGCGCCGCCCCCGTGGGTGGTCCGTGTGCCGTGCTTCTTCTTGACGTCTTCGGTGCTCGATGGCGACCCCAACGTGGTCACCGACTCCGGCTACACCTGGCATTGGGCCGGAACCGGCCTGATGGGGCAGTCCGCCAACGTCGCCGTGTTCGGCCACCGAACCGAGCACGGCGGGCCGTACCGGTACCTGCACACGATGGTCGTGGGGGACGTGTTCACGGTCACCACCAGCGACAAGCGTGAGTACACGTATCGGATGGTGCGGCGCGATCTGACCGACGCGCAGCCGGCGAACATCCTGAAGCGCCACCCGGTTCCATCCGGGGACGACGTTCTCGATGATCGCCTGCACGGTCGGTTTCGACCAGACCAAGTCGGCCTATCCGGACGTCTGGGCCCCGACCAGCCTGAAGTACCGAATCGTCGTCACCGGCGAGCTCGTCTCCTGGCGCGAGTTGCCGTGAACGCGATCTGACCGGTCAGCTCTCGGGACCAGTGTCGGGGAGCGGTTCGCGCCACGACCCGCATTGGCCTCGGCCCCAGTATTTGCCGGGTTGGCTCAGTTGGTGGAGCACTTGACTTGTCACGAGGCCCCGAGCGCCCATCGCTGCCTCGTTCTCACCGGTACTCACCTCGCGTTTGCGTGCAAGTGCCAAGTGCGAGGTCGTCACAATGCGTCACTCGCACAACATCATGCGTGCCGCCGTGTGGGAGATGGTCGCCGGGCCGAGGACACGGGTGACTTCTGGCCCTGTTGGTGCTTGCGCAGCAGCGGGATGATGACGAACGAGGCAAGTTCGCGAGGTCCTTGGCCACTTGGGGTTGACGGTGGCGGAAGGAGTTGATGCCTATGTGACGTGTGGTTGGTCGGGTTTCGGCGATTTCGGCACTCTGTGTTGTGTCCGGTCTTGGCCACTGTGGCTGGGTCGCTCGTGGACTCCGCACCAGTCAACGCCGCTGGCCGATGGTATGTGTCAACCGACGGGGATGACGCTGCCGACTGTCTGAGCGTTGCGACCACCTGTGCGACGATCGGGGCCGCGATCGGAAAGGCGGGTGCCGGCGATCGCATCGACATCGCTGTGGGCGTCTACAGCGATGAAGGGGGCGATCTTGTCAGTCGACCGGAACGTCACGCTCTCTGGTGGATGGGGCCCCGCGTTCCGTCACAAATGGGCCGAGCGACCCTCCACGAACAAGGCTGTCGGTCCATTCGGGCGTCACTGCGACAATCGACCGATTCGAGGTCCGGAACGCCCCAGGCGCACCCGCTCTCAGCCATAACGAACAATGGAGATCTGACGATCAGGCGGTCCGACATTCACCACAATCCGGGAGGTGGCATCGCATCGGACCCGTCACTCCTGTTGGTGCAGAGTTCCGTGAGAGACAATGCTGACTCCGGGATATCGGTGAGTGGCAGTGAACGGTACTCCAGAGCACGATTTCAGGGAACGTCGCAAACATCAATCGTGGTGGTGGGATCGAGAACGACGGTGACCTGGAGGTCATCGGCAGCACGATCAGCGGCAATCGAAGCGCATCAGGTGGTGGAATCGACAACTCCCCTGATGGCAGCATGCTGATCGCGAACACCACGATCACGAACAACTCGTCTCTTCTCTGGCCGAACGCTGGTGGTGTGCAAAGCGATGGGGCGATGAAATTAGAAACAGCATCATCGCCGGCAAACACAAACGACCGAGGCGATGCTGACTTCCTGTGTTATCGCTCGGCCGTGTCAGCTGGGTACAACATCATCGGGTTTGGGCTCGACTGCGCCGACGCCGGCGATCGGCGACGTCTGGTTTGCCAGGCCGTTGCTCGACAAACTCCAAGACAACGGCGGTCCGACAAGATGATGCGTTCCTGCCCGGCAGCCCGGCAATCGACGTGGGAACCCGGCACACCCTGGAAGCGGAGGAACGCTTGCGAGTCGACGGACCAGCGAGGAGTTGCCAGGCCCCAAGGGACCGTCTGCGACATCGGCTCTTTCGAGATGATGCAACGGCCGGGCGGAGAGTTCATGTCCCTGACGCCAGCTCGGATTCTGGATACGGTGGAGCGGGCCGGTTGCTGCTGGTGTCGCAGGACCCTTGGGTGCGGATCAGGCGTTCGACGTACAGATCACGGGTCGGGGTGGTCGCCGCGTCCGTCCGGGGTGTCGGCGGTGGTGATGAATGTGACGGTCACCCAGCCAACGGCGGCGAGTTTCTTGACGGTGTGGCCGTCGGGCCTGAAGCGGCCGGTGATCTCGAACCTGAACTATGTGCCGGGTCAGACGGTGCCGAATCTGGTGACGGTCGCGATCGGCGATGCCGGTCGGGTCAGTGTCTACAATCGGTTCGGGTCAGCCCACGTGATCTTCGACGTCGTCGGGTTCTACACCAGCGACAGCGGACGGTTGGGCAGCCGATTCATGTGCTGATCGACCCGTTCCGGTATTTCGATACCCGCACTGGCAGCGGTGGGGTTGGTGCTGGTCCGATCGGGCCGGGACGGGGTGTTGGCGTTCAATGTGCTCGGCAAGGGTGGCATCCCGACGACCGGGGTGAGCGGGGTCGTGATGAACGTCACCATCACCCAGCCGACCGCAACCAGTTTCTTGACGGTGTATCCCGGTGATGCGAAATCACCGCCGGTGGCGTCGAACTTGAACTACCTGCCCGGCATGACTGTCCCGAATCTCGTTGTGGTGCGGGTTCCCACGAGCGGTGTGGTCAAGTTCTTCAACCGGTTCGGCGGCGTTCATGTGATTGCCGATGTGGTCGGCTACTACGACGACCACAGGTTCGCCGACGCGGGCCGGTTCGTGGGTGTGAAACCGTCTCGAACTTTTGACAGCCGCGAGGACTTCGACGAACCGTTCGTTCGCGGACTCAGGTGCCACCTTGCAGATGGCCGGCTGGGCCGGCGTTCCACCGAACGGTGCCGGGGCAGTCGTGCTCAACGTGACGGCCACCCAACCCACCACCTCAGGTTTTGTCACGGTGTTTCCGGACGACCTCTGTCAGGTTCCGTTCGCGTCGAACGTCAACTTCGGGGCTGGCCAGACAGTTCCGAACCAGGTGGTGTCGCGGCTATCGCTACCTCGCAAATGCGCCGACCCGGATTTGCCCGGGGCGATCCACCTGTACAACCGGTTCGGTTTCGTGCACCTGATCGTGGACGTCTTCGGATACTTCACCGATGCCTCCTCGTAACCCGATTCGTCACCATCACCGACGACTCAGGCTCGATCGCCGTCGATGTTCCTCGCGAGTGGAACGACATCTCCCGTGGACCGGTCGGCAAACCGCCCGATCCGTTCCTCGCAGCATCGACGGATATCGACGCCTGGTTGAACTCGTGGGACGTACCCACGTGATCGACATCCACGTCTCGCGAACACTGGCGACGACCTATCCGACACCGGCCGGGTACCTCGCCAGTCTCGAGTTCGACTATGTCGCCGATTGTGACAGCACCGACTCGGGTCCCTATGACGACGGCGTCTTTGTCGGCAAGTTCTTTCGGCCGACGGCTGCGGAACAGGCAACTCCCGAGTACTTCTTCGCCGCCACGCAACAAGCTGGCACCGACTACTACGTGATCATCGAATACCAAACCGTCACACCCCAAGACGTCTGTCCGCGATGAACCGCATCCTCGCCTCCATCGAAGTGACCCTGCCCTGAAACGACGAGGCCGTGCGACGTGGAGCAGGCAACGCTCACGTTGAAGGTCGGCTTGTTGTTGCACGGTATCCGCGAGTTCCGGGGTGACGGCGAACGGACGTAGCGTCCGATCGGCGTTCACGCCGACGACGGCCAACCGTGTGAACTCGAGGCCCTTGCCGGCGTGCATCGTGCCGACCCGCACAACCGCACCGGCTTTGGCCTTGCGGGTTCGGCCCGGGCGGTGCCGGCCGCTACGCGGCGAGGACGCCAGCGTCTGGTGTTCGGCGCGTTGTTCGGTGCCGTGCAATTGGTCGCGGGACATCACGAAGTCGGCCGGGACGGTGCCGAGCCAGCCGCCGGTGGTGAGGCACCGCGGTGATGTCCCCGGCGGGATCGGAAGTGATATCGAACATCGTCGGTCACCGTCTCGCGGGGTCATCACGAAGGTCCGGGTCCAATCCAGGGTGGCGCGGTCTCGCCAGCTCATCGGCAGGTGGCTGGTGGATCGCAGGACCAGGGACTGTCCAGGTTCGATCGACACCACGTGCAAGCCGCATTCGGTGTGTGGCGGTCCGTCGGGGATGAACGTGCCCACGTCGATGCCCTGCCACCAGGGACGATGCGATCTGCGCTCGGACCGTTCGCGGGGAACCGCAACCGGTCGACCCAGTACGTGCTGCCCGTCGCCGATGGCGGCCGTGCCGCCTGGAGCCCGACGCACAGCACCTACCCGGCGACCGACATCTTCGTCGGGTGCGGCGCCACCCTCGTGTCGCCCGTGTGGGGCGAGGAGCTCGAGGTACGCCGCGTCGACAGCCACGACCCGGCCGTCGACGATCGGGCGACCCGCGGCGGTCGGTCGGTCGCGATCCTCGGCTTCGACGGGGTCCGCTACTACCTGGCGCACTTCGAGTCGATCGTCGAGGACCTCGCCGTCGGTGGCGTCGTCGAGGCGGGCCGGGTGCTCGGCACGATGGGCGACAGCGGTCGCACGTCGGCCTGCCACCTCCACTTCTCGATCTCACCATCGTGCCCGAACGACGGAGTGGTCGGTCCGCCGCGGCGTGATCTGGCCGTACCCGCTACCTCGACGCCTGGCGAGCGGGCGAGCAGGCGAGCAGCGCGGCCCGGCCGCCGAGGTCACGGCCTGGGCGGCGGCGAACCCCGACGCCTGCACCGCGCCCGACACCCGCCCCTGACCGTGCCGTCCGGGTGAGCGGACGCGAACGGGCCCGGCCCCCGAGGGAGCCGGGCCCGCGACGTCGAGGACGTCAGCTGTCCGTGGTCGTCACACGTCGGTGACGGTGATCGTCTCGTTCACACGATCGGTGCTCGGAGGCGCGACCGGGCTGAACGTGCCGAGGTAGTTGACCATCGCCAGCAGGTCGTTGCCACCGTCGACCCACGTGGCAGGATCGACCTGTGCGAACGTGGTGAAGTTGTCGCCGCCCTCCGCGAGGAAGTTGTTGACGGTCACCTGGTAGGTGGCGGCCGGATCGAGCGCCACCCCGTTGAGCTGCACGTTCGTCACCGAGATACCGACGCACGTGCTGGTACCTGCCGTCAGATTGCGCTCGATGTCGATGGTCATGTCGTAGGTGAAGCCCTCCGACACCCCGAGATGCAGGACCGGACGACCACCCGCCGGCTGGCACTGCTGCTCGAGCACCGAGACGATCTGGGCCCCGGTCATCGGGAAGGTCTACAGCGTGTTCCCGAACGGCTGGAACGTCTGCGCCTCGCCGAACGTGACGACACCGTCGCCCTCCGGCGGGTCCTGCGACGATGCGTAGGTCAGATCGGAGCGGACACCTCCCGGGTTCATGAACGCAACGTCGGCGCCGGCCGCCGAGGTCGACCAGAACTGGGCGTCGGCGACCAGGTTGCCGGCCGGCGACTCGACGCCACGATCGGAACCGGTGGGATTGCCGCCGCGGTTGATGTCGGCGGTGATCGTGCCGACCGGGACGCTGCCGATGGCGTCGGCGAGCGGGGCCCACTTGTCGATGACCGCGGTGACGGCCGGATCGGGACTCAACTCGCTCTGGATGACGGCGTGGTTGGTGGCCGTCGAGAGGTCGCGGCGGACGTCACGGGTGCGCTTGTCGAGCACCAGGTCGATCTCGGAGACGACCCGGCCGAACGAGAAGGCGCTCGTCACGATGCGGTCGTTGCCGGCCGCGTCAGCGAGGCGGCAGTTGTACGGCAGATGCGTGTGACCGGTGATCATCACGTCGATCGTCCGGGCTGAGGTTGTCGTTGATCTCGACGATCGGGCCCGTCAGACCCGAGCAACCGTCGATCTCGATCGGGTCGGGGATGCCACCCTCGTGGAGCAGTACCACGATCGCACGGACGCCCTGGCGCCGGAGATCGGCTGCGCCACCTTGTTGGCGGTCTCGGCCTCGTCGAGGAAGTCGTAGCCGGCGACGCCGGACGCCGCCACCAGGGTGGGGGTGGCCTCGAGCGTCATGCCGATGAAGCCGACCTTGATGCCGTCGACCTTCTGGATCCAGTACGGCGGCAGCGGGGTCTTGCCGGTCGAGGTGTCGACCACGTTGGCGGCCAGCCACGGGAAGTCGGCACCGGCGTACGGCTCGTCGGGGAAGTAGCAGCCGTCGACCGGATGACACCCACCGTTCTGCATGCGGAGCAGCTCGGTGACACCCTCGTCGAACTCGTGGTTGCCGACACTCGACACGTCGAGGCCGAGCGCGTTGAGCGACTCGACCGACGGCTCGTCGTGGAACAGACCCGAGAAGAAGGGCGATCCGCCGATCAGGTCGCCGGCGGCGACCGTCAGCGAGTTCTTCTCGCCTGCGCGCAGTTCGTTCAGCTTGGCGGCGAGGTAGGCGCCACCGCCGGCGGCCTGGCCGTCGATCGTCCCCGAATCCGTGCCCGTCACATGACCGTGGTAGTCGTTGAACGCGAGCAACTGCAGATCGACGAGTACATTGCCGCGATCGTGCCGGCCCCGGTGATGACCGTGACTGTCACCCTTGTCGCTCTTGCCGTGATCGTCCTTGCCGTGATCGCTGCCGTGGTCGTCCTTGCCGCCGGCGTCGACCGACGAGGCAACGCTCATTCCGAGTGCCGCAGTCACCAGCACGGCGGCGAGCGCTCGCCGCCGAATCGATGACGCCCTGTGGTTTCTGTGAGACACCTGAATCCTCCGAACAGATGGAGCGGACGCTCGAGATGCAATCCGCCGGGACGTCGTGGGTCTAACAGACCGGCGCGATCGGCTCAACGGTCGAAGGACCCTGTTCACGCGACATCGGCAAAGATTTCACCATCCGATAACGCGGTGAATCACCATTCAGCCGGGAATACCACAGCGTGTGTACCGGTAGCCACCCAACGCACCAAGCACCACCGCCGGGACCGTCTCGACGATGGCTCGCCCGCCGTCCCACAGGGTCGGGCCGTGGAGCAGGTCGAGCCGCCAGAACACCAGCGAAGCGACGAGCGCGATCGCTCCACCGCCGATCGCGCCCCGCCGGGCATCCGAGGGTCGGCGTCACGTCCGCGGTGCGCCGCGACTTGCGTCGCCCTCGAGCAGGGAGCGAATGACGCGCCACTCATGGGCTGGTGTGGGGCAGTCTGACTGCACTCATCAACCGGCCAGAATGGACTCCTCCGTGAAGTGGAACCAGCCGAGTTCGATGATTGCCTCGATGTCCTCCACCGCGTGTCCTCGTCCAGCGAGGTAGATGCACAAGTCGGCAACCATGTCGCCGACGAGCGTCCGATCGCCCTCGTGCTCGTGCGTGTCTGGGAACTGATGGACGGCGTACTGATGAACGAGGGAACCGATGAGTGCCCCTTCGGTCTCGTCGGCCTCCCGTTCGGAGCTGGGGTTCGAAACGATGGTGTTGTCGGGTGAATCGTTGGAGCTGCGCATACGACGATCAAGACCTCACGGTGTGACACAGTTTCGAGGTCCTGAGCCGGGCCGCTTGGTGGTCGTGCTGATCCTCCGACCGCGCCGTTCAGGTGGCACCGATCCGACAAGACGTCGTACGGCGAACCCATCGCGGCTGCAATGCTTTGGCGGCGTGTCGGGCTACCGTCTCACTCCGTCGCTACGGTCCCTGATGTCGATACGGTCCCTCATACGGTCCCGTGGCGGCGAGGTACCGTTGTCGATGGTCCGGATTAGCCTCCTGACCAGGTATTGCCGGGTTAGCTCAGTTGGTAGAGCACTTGACTTGTAATCATGTGGTCGTGGGTTCGATTCCCACACCCGGCTCCAATAAAGGGCCAGTTCAGAGGCCTTGGAGATCAGCGGGGACCTCGACCGGGAGCACGGCGTCGCAGAGACGCACGACCCGCCCAGTCAACGCGAGCTCGGGGAGCGTCCAACCGGGTACCCGCAGGCAGCCAGCGAGTCGGATGATCGGCAGACCGGAGACGCCGCCGGTGGCGTTGTACTCGCCGGCCAACTGATAGGCCAGCGACTGGCCGATCCGCAACACACCCGCGGCCTCCTCCACCGTCAACAACGGTGTCGCCGGCATCCCCAACATCACGGACCCATTCATCAGACCGTCCGACTTACGCCTCTGTCATTCGCGAGGCAAGACCCCCAGAATCGCGTCGGTCGTCCGGCCTGGGCCCTCGGCGGCCACCGCCAATCCGTGGCCTCGCCGCGGATCGCCCGTCTCGCCGAAACGGTGGTGGTGCGGTCGGTCAGCTGATGGTGTGTTCGACGTGGCCGTCTCGTACGCGGACTTCGATGCGCGAGTCGTTGCTGTCGCTACGGAATCGGACGCGGATGCGCTCGGCTGATTGGTCTTCGATTTCGGTTACGTAGCCAGTGGCGGGGTTCGTGGAGACGAGGATCAACGCCGTGCCGTTCCAGTTGACGGTGATGGAGCCGCCGGTGGAGTCGTATTGCTGAGTGAACGGCGGGTCACTCGGGTCGGGTGCAGCCGTCGTCGTCGGCGCGAGGGTCGTGGTCGGCGCCACGCTCGGAGCGGTCGTCGTTGACGGACTGGTCGCCGGGGCGGATGCGGGTTGCGTGGTGGGGGTCGGGTTTCGTTGTGGTGCCGGCGTGGTCGACGGGGTGGATGGCGCCGTGGTCTCCGGAACCGTCGGCGACGATGCGTCGGGTGGTGTGGTGGCAGTCGTTGTGGTCGGTCGGGTGGCCCTGGGGGTCGTGGTTGCGGTGTCGGTGGTTGGGTTCGTGGTGGTTGGGGGAGCTGCGATGGTGTCGATGGTGGGGGCGGCGGGTTGGTCGGCTGGCTGAGGCTGGGTGTCGCCCATGTTGGGGAGCAGGTACAGTCCGGCGATGACGACGAGGCCGGTGGTGCCGACGATGGCGCCGGTCCGTACGGTGCGGGTGCGTTCGGCGCGCGCGATGACCGCTTGGCGTGCGGTGGTGGTGTGGACTGGTCCACCGGAGCGGGATCCGATTGCGTTGCGGAGGGCGTCGTCGTCGAAGTCTTCAGTCATGGTGTGCTTCGTTCTCGAGGATGGGTCGGAGTCGTCGGCGGGCGTCGTGGAGGTGGGACTTGACGGTGCCATCGCTGATGTCGAGGGTGCTGGCGATCTCGGCGACGGTGAGGTTGTCGACGTAGTAGAGGGCGGTGGTGAGGCGTTGTTGGCGTGGGAGGGCGGCGAGCAGGCGGGTGAACTCGTCGATGTCGGGGACGTCGTTCGGGGTGGTTGGTTGTGATCGGAGTCGTTGGAGGGCGCGTCGTTTGCGTCGTGTTCGGCGGTGCTCGTCGCGGAGCCGGTTGATCGCGACGCGGCGCACCCAGCCGGAGGGATCGTCGTAACTGCTGATCTTGTTCCAGTGCAGGTGGGCTTTGACGAATGCGTCTTGGACGGCGTCGGCGGCGATGTCGCGGTTGCCGGCCACGACGGTGAGGGCCCGTACGAGGCGTTCGTAGTGGGCGTCGAACAGGGCCTCAAAGTTGTTCGGGGCGAGGCGAGCGGCCCGGCTCTCACCTTGTGTGAGCGCTCCGGTGGTGTCGGGTTGGAGTGCGTTCACTGCGGCAGACACGTCTGAGCCTCCGTCGCGGCCGCGTCGGCGCAGGAGACGGTTGCGCTCGTGCGGGTCGGTTGCCACATGCTCACGGTACGGAATCGTCGGGGGTAGCCGGCGTCGCCCGGCGCGTCTCGCGAGCAGGGTGTGTGCTTGCGAGACGACCGGGGCGGCGCTTCCACAACTCTTAGTCGATCCTGACCCGCAACTGGCCGTCGTTGATCCGGACCTCGATCCGTGCATCGACATCGTCGCCTTCGAAGTCGACGCGCACTCGGTCCCACGCCTGGTCCTCGATCTCGGCGTGGAATCCTGTCGCTGGCGACACCGAGTCGAGCGTGAACGCAGCCCCGTTCCACGTGACGTTGATCGAGCCGCCCGCCGACGAGTATGACGTCGTGAATGGCGCCGGCAGGCTGCTGGCGATCGTGGTGCTGGGTTCGTCGTCGACGGTGGTGCTGGGTCCGTCGTCGACGGTGGTGCTGGGTCCGTCGTCGACGGTGGTGCTGGGTCCGTCGTCGACGGTGGTGCTGGGTCCGTCGTCGACGGTGGTGCTGGGTCCGTCGTCGATCGGTGGTGCGGGGTCCGTCGTCGACGGTGGTGCTGGGTCCGTCGTCGATCGTGGTGCTGGGTCCGTCGTCGACGGTGGTGCTGGGTCCGTCGTCGATCGTGGTGCTGGGTCCGTCGTCGATCGTGGTGCTGGGTCCGTCGTCGATCGTGGTGCTGGGTCCGTCGTCGATCGTGGTGCTGGGTCCGTCGTCGATCGTGGTGCTGGGTCCGTCGTCGACGGGGTCGGGGATCGTCAGGTCGATGGTGGTACCCGGCCGGTCGTCGTCGATGGTGATGGCGGGTGTGTCGTCGACGGTGGTGGAGACCTGGATGGTCGTGGAGGCGTCGTCGGATGAGGCGGCCGCGGGTGCGGGGTCGTCGTGTTGGGCAGCGGCGAAGCCGGCAGCGCCGATCGCGAAGCCTGCGACGGTGGCGGCGATGATTCCGAAGCGGGTTGCCAGGAAGCGGGGCGGTCGAATTGGTGTCATGTGGGTTCCTCGGGCTCGTGCGGGTGGACAATCAGGAACTGACACGCCACAGCCGTAGCGCCGGTTGGGTCCGGTCTCGACAACGGCGCGCCAGTGACGGTGGGAGCGAGCGTGACTGGTCCGGTGCCCGGGGGATCCGAGGGCGTCGTGGCTCGGTGGGGGCGCTCGTGGTCGGGGTAGCGTTGGTCGGTGAAGGGGAGTAGTTCCTCGCTGGTGGATCGACATGCTGGGTGATGAGCCCCGGTCCCCGGGCCTGCCACTTGTTGGCGGGTGAGCAAGACCTTCGACAGGCATCGACTGATGCCCGTTCGAAGGCGTCCCGTTCCTCGTCCGGGCAGGAACCGGAGGACGGATGATGGACGGGTTGTGGTTGAGCTTCGGCTTGATCTTCGTGGCCGAGCTCGGCGACAAGAGCCAGTTGATGGCGTTGACGTTCGCGACCCGCTATCGGGCGTGGACGATCCTGGTGGCGATCACGGCGGCGACGGCGGTGGTGCATCTCGTGAGCGTCGGCCTCGGCGCGGCGATCGGTGCCGCGTTGCCGACCGATGCGATCTCGGTGCTGGCCGGGTTGGCGTTCTTGGGGTTCGCGGCGTGGACGATCCGGGGCGACGAGCTCGACGAGAACGATGATGCTCGCGGTCGTCGGGCGTCGCGGTCGGTGTTCTTCACGGTGGCGATCGCGTTCTTCCTCGCCGAACTGGGCGACAAGACGATGCTCGCAACGGTGACCTTGGCCGCCGATCACGGCTGGTTCGGTGTGTGGTTGGGATCGACGGTCGGCATGGTCGCCGCGGATGCGCTCGCGATCCTGGTCGGCCAGCAGCTCGGTGCTCGACTGCCGGAGCGGACGGTCAAGGCCCGAACACCGGCAAGAACACCATCCCCTCGATGGCCATCGTCGTCTCATGCCTCGACGCCACCAACCTGCCCGTCAACCTGACGACCACACCCTTCCCCGTCACCGTCGCCACCGACACCGACCCGGGCGGAGATGGTCACGTCGAAACCCGAATCGCCCTCCCGTCGCCGTGCTTCGCACCGATCGTGTTCGTCACGAACACCACCGGCGCTGCCTGGTTCGCCGCCGACGGTCTCTGAGGGCCCGCACAGGCACGACCAACCAGGCGCTCGGCCGCAAGACTCCTCGCTCGGCGGCAATACCAGATTCAGAAGGCACCGACCCAAACCCGAGCAGACCCTCGTCGACGCCCCGCCGTTGCACGCATCGCCGGCACTGCGAGCGCCGAGCAACCGTCGACAACCGCACAGAATGTACGCTCGATAGTCCGATCCTCGACGAGCAGCCCGCGCCGCATCGCGGCCCAAGCCGGGTGCCCGGGAATAGCGGTGAGCCTTCGCGTTGTGTATGCTGATTTGCATGCAGAGCACGAGTGTCCGGATCGATGTGAGCACCCACGACGAACTGAAGCGCCTCGCGGCCGAGTTCGACACCACCGTCGGCAACACAGTCGCACTGGCCGTTCGAGCGCTCCGCCAGGACCACATCGGTCGCCAACTCCAGAGCGACCTCCGCAACGACGAGACCGCGTGGCTCGATGCCGAGCTCGGGTGACATCGTCAACCTCGATCTCGGACGGCCCGAAGGGCGCGAAGCCGGCTATCTCCACCCGGCCGTGGTCGTCACCGCGCAACGCATTCTCGATTCCGCACCGACCGTGATCCAGGTCGTTCCGCTGACGAGCACACTGCGAGGCTTTCACACCGAAGTCGTCATCGAGCCGGACCCAGCCAACGGGCTCGAGCAGTCTTCGGCTGCGCAGTGTCAGCATGTGCGTGCCGTCTCACCAGCGCGGGTCGTCGGCACGCTCGGCAACGTCGGGCCGCTGGCGTTGTCGCAGATCCGAGAGACGATCGCCGTCATCATCGACTTGCCCTGAGCCACTCCGCCTGCTCGCCATCACGACGACAGTGCAACCGCCCGATACTGACGCACATAATCCCTGTGAGTATCAGCGGGCCGGTCGAGTGAGATCGGCCCTGATGCGGTGCAACGAAATCGCGGTGGAAGCGCACCATGCGGGTGACATTTCCAGACGTTACATGTAACATCGGGCTCATGGCTCGTCGACCGTCTTCGTCACCCACCGCCATTCGTGTCCGCGCGGACTGCCAACGACTCCGGGAACAGGGGCTACGACCCATCCAGATCTGGGTCCCCGACGTCAGATCCCCACAGTTCACCGAGCAGGCACACCAACAGTCGCTCGCCGTCGCGTCGAGCCGACACGCAGCCGACGACCAGGCATTCATCGACGCGCTGGCCGACGACGAGTGAACCGCGGCGAAATCTGGACCGCTTCGGCGGGCAGCGGGTGCGTCGGCAAACCACGACCCGTCGTCATCGTCCAAGACGACCGCTTCGACGCCACCGCCTCGCTGACCGTCTGTGCGTTCACGACCGACCCCACCGACGCACCCCTGATCCGACTGCTCATCCAGGCCGACGAGGTCACCGGTATCCGAGAGCCCAGTCGGCTGATGGTCGACAAGATCACCACCATCCCGCGATCCAAGCTCGGCGAACGGATCGGCCAACTGAGCGACGACGACATGATCAGACTGTCGCGCGGACACGTCGTGTTCCTCGGACTCGCAGGAACCTAACGAAACCGCACACTTCACGCACCCAGAATCACGGACTCCGTCGTCCAGCCTGCGCCGCACTGCGGCCCAAGCAGCGCACCGCACTTTCCCGACCGGGACTATCTGCGTCCCTGGAACAAGGGCCCGGAGATATGGGCGGCCGCAGTGCGAGAGAACACCGGATACAGCGCTCCCTCGATGCGTGCTGTGCGGGCGCGATCGGTTCTCTGTCGGTGAATGGCGAGCCCGTGCGTCAGGTCGTCTCGGCCCATCCCCGGCGTTCCAGCTCGCGGGCGAGCGTCCGCTTCGGACGGTCGATCATCCAGTCCGGGTCCGACATGTTCGAGCAGAACGAAGCGTGGAGTTCGCCGTCGACCCCGAGGATCGTGGCGATGTGTCGGATGGCGCCCACCGACGCTGGTGTCCGACCGGGACCGGTGTCCATGATCAGCTCGCGGGCGCGTTCGATGTCGCCTTCGCATCGGGCGAGTTCGGCAAGGAGCGCGACCGCATCGCCTGCCACCTGCGCGTTCCTCCCCGATGCGGCGTCGACCGAAAACTGCCGTACGGCGACACGCGCGGCTTCGAGATCATCGCTGGTCAGGGCGAGAGCTCGGCTGAACCGCAGGGGGTTGGCGTACAGACGGTCCGCCAGCTCAGACGAGCCGAAGACGCTCTCGATCCGATCGACGATCGCCGTGAGTTCGGTTGGCTCGCTCTTCGCCCAGCTGGCGATACCGGTGATGACTGCGCCGATCAGACCGAAGGCGGTCTGTCCGATCGAGCTGTCGGCAGCGATGGCCGCGAGAGGTCGCGCAGCCTCGAGGTCCCCGTCCATGGCGGCGACCATCGCCCGCCAGAGCGCCGCTTCGCCAGCGACGTCGACATCGGTTGCGCCCGAGGCCAGATCGACGAAACGATCGATGAGCGAGCGCGCATCGTCCGGTGCGTGCCGGCCGGTGACCAGCGCCAGATAGAGGTATCCATACGCTGCGGTGGACTCGTTCGGGGACCGTCGCAGCTTGGCGCACACCGCGCCGTACGCATTCCAGTCGGCGAGCGTCATGGTGCAGAACAACTCGGCCTGGGCGAGCCTGTCGAGCCGGTCCTGGAGGGAAACTCGACGCTCGCAACGGTGGATCCGTCCCAGCATCGAATCGGCGTGGTCGGTCGACACGAATCCGAGGCCCCAGAGGAGGTCGGCGAGTTCGTCCCAGCGATGCTGTGACTCGAGTAGATCGGCAGCTTGCAACAGGTTGGCCAGGTCGGGGAGCAGCCGGAGGTTCCGGTCGATGTTCTGCGCGTCCGTCGGGTTCGCGGTTGCGCTGCGCCGTGCGAAGTGCTCGGCGTGACCGTCCCGCACGGCGTCCGCCTCCCCTGCGTCGACCAAGCGGTCCTCGGCGTATGCCTTCAGGCTCTCGAGCAGACGGAACCGCTGCGCTACTTCGTCGGCCGAAGCAACGAGGGACCGGGCGTACAACGCCTCGACGAGGTCGATCGCGTCCGCGCGGCTGATCTCGCAGATGTCAGCGACTGCTCCGGCATCAAAGGAACCAGCGAACACGCCAAGCGCCCGGAACGTCTGCTGCTCGTCGGGCGTCGAGGAGGTCGTAGCTCCAGTCGATCGTCGCCTCGAGGGTTCGCTGCCGTTGCCGACGGCGTCCACCCGACAGCAGCCGGAATCGGTCGTCCAAGCCTTCAAGAAGCATCGCCGGGGACATCACCCTGACTCGTGATGCCGCCAGCTCGATCGCCAACGGCACACCGTCGAGCCGGCGACACAGCTCCGAGATCGTCGCCCATTCGTGCTCGTCGACTGTGAAATCTGGCGCCACGGCGACTCCGCGGTCGACGAACAGTCGGACCGCCGGACTCTGGCGGCCCTCGGCATCGAGCGAGGAGACCTGGAACACCCGCTCCCCGTCGATGTCCAGCGACTCCCGACTCGTCGCCACGACGACCGACCGGCCACCCGCTCCCAAGATGCGTGTCGCCAGCTGTGCGCACGCGTCGATCACGTGCTCGCAGTTGTCGAGCACAATCATCAGCTCCCGGCGGGCGACGTACGCGGCGACCTCGGCAGCGATCTCGTCAGACCGCAGCTCGAGCCGCAGTGCCGTGGCCACAGCGCGGGCGACGTCGTCGTCATCGTTCACGGACGTCAGGTCGACGAAGCACACACCGTCGCGCCAATGCGGGGCCTCGGCCTCGGCGACCTCGATCGCCAGTCGCGTCTTGCCGACCCCGCCGACGGCGACGAGGGTCACGAGGCGGTGCTCCAAGAGCATCAGGCGAACCGCGCGGACGTCCTCGGCGCGACCCACCAGCCGAGTGGCGGGCGTCGGAAGGTTGGATCGACTCCCCACGGTTCGCAGCAGCGGGAACTCACCCTCGCCGACCTGCCAAAGATGCACCGGTTCGGGCACGTCGCGCAGTTCGTGAGTACCGAGATCTGTCACCACCAGCCCCGCCGCGGATCGGACGGCGTCGGTGACGAGGACCTGTCCGCCGTGGCCGGCCGCTCCCACTCGTGCAGCCGTGTTGACTGCCGTACCGAAGAAGTCGCCTGCTCGTTCCTCGGCCTCACCGAGGTGGACGCCCATCCGGACCCGCAGATCGGGGCCCGGCCATTCGACGACCGACAGCGCAGCCTGAGCGGCAGTCGCTGCAGCTACAGCGTCGCTCGCTCGTTGAAACGCTGCGCAAAACGCGTCGCCAGCGGTCGTGAACACATAGCCACCGTGCCGATCGATCGCCGATCGAACGATCTCGTCGTGGACACGCAACGACGAAGCCATCGCCTCGCTGTCGGCGGCCCAGCGCTGGGTCGACCCCTCGATGTCGGTGAACAGAAACGTCACCACCCCAGATGGGATCGATCCACCGCTGTCGCCATCGACCACTTCCGAAGACTAGGCGCCACGGTCGCTCCACCGCCGCCGAATCGAGGCGAGAGCCGCGCCGCAGTTCGTCTCATCGCGGACGCTCGGCATCGCGGCGCCGCAACACGACCGGACCCGCACAGATCAGGCCATGATGCTCGCCGCAGAACCACGCATAACGTCCGCTCCATAACCCGGCCCGAGCCCGTGTGGACGCGGCCGCATCACGGCCCCGGTG